>JAZKFT010000065.1:0-12182 GCA_040386335.1 Bacteroidota bacterium | reverse complement strand
GTCGATGGGATCAGCTCCAAACTCCTCTATATAAGATGTCTCAACTGTTTCAATGTGAAAATTGGGATTGACAAGATTCAGGTAGCCCCCATTGTTGCCTGTAGCAATCGTTTTGAGAAGTATATAATTCTGATATATGGATGTTCTTTCTATATGCAGATTACTGGTAACATTTCCACTTGATCCGGGGTATTTATTCGATTGCCAGATATTCTCTAACCGTTCTGGTGCAAACAGTTCAACGGCATTTATCGGAGGCCTGTCCGGAATACCTAAAGCTTGAATTGTAGCTGCCTGGGGAATTCCATCATTTTGCCGGAACAGTTTGATTTCAATCGGTAGCGCCACTTGTGACATACTAATCCAGGCACTTACATAACCCCTTTTCAGATTATTGCACGCAAGGTTGACAGCGGCCTGTTTAAAATTAGTTGACATATCAGGTTCCGGGATGCTCATACCTCCCCGCAGGGGAAAAACAGGGAATCCGGCACTGGCGGCAGTCTTCACATCCCATCCCTTTTCCTCAAAACCGGCCACAGCAGATGACGACGGCAGTGAACGCTGTTGGGCATAGGCACCGTATAGCAAATAATCCGGATCGTATTTTGAAGCTGTAGTAACGCTAACAAACACCCTGGCATTTCCCTGATTTTCACGCAGTTTTAAGCCTGATAGCCGGGACACATAATTTTCCCGCTGTTTCAAACTTCCGGTAACATCTTTCATAAAAAGCAGCTTCTCGTCTTCAGCCCTTTTGTCTTTTTTTTCATCCCCGCTATGTAGTATCATCTCAAAATCAGCCACCGGTACAGGCAGGAGATCGTCGAGGTATCCGCCGGGTACTTTATTTATCCATAAATGACCGGGATCTAAATAGTCCATCAATCTTTTGGATGGTTCCGATCCTCCGGGGACGGGCAGCCAACTGTTGCTGATAGAAGAATAAACCGAAGCATCGCCAGATGGGCTTGCCCCGACCAGTACCCCCGCTATTTTCGAATCTTTACTCAATATACCTGCACCTTCACTACCCCATTGTGGACCAAATTTACTATACTTCCAACTAGCCCCTGTACCGTCTATTTTCCAATAAAGTTCATTTTCCCTCAACCAATAATTCTGATTGCTTCTTAGAACACTAACTTTTGATGGTAATTTAATGCTTAAATTATTGACCCTGCCGCCTGTTGTAACGTTCTTAGAGAACAGCTTTTTATGGTCATTCATGGGGTGGGCAATAGTGGCATGCAGTTGCTTTATTGGATCTAAATCCCAGCCGGCGGCATATAGATTGTGGTTTTCTGCAAATTCTGTTGTCATCAGTTGGAGTAGGGCAATGTTAGCCCCCGGATCGTCTACCAAAACCTTTACCTGCGACTTGTAAACCCTTGTAATGTCTTTGTTGGCAACATCCGAACCTCTATCCATGGCATCACTCATTTCGTAATCAGCCGATACATATACATCAAAATTGTCCGTTCCTGCTCTCGCAACCAGGTTGCTGGAGGTTAAAACATAAAACAATTTTGAACCGGTTGCCGGATCAATACAGTTCCTGGTAGTGTTGACCAGTGTACCCGTTTCCGTATACGGATAACCCAATGTATTTGGCTGCTGATTCGGAACATACAAAATTACGGCAGCCCTCTTCACATCCTGAAATGGAGTTCCGGCTGCTCTGTTCACATTAAGATTATTTTCATTTGACTGATTTAGGAGTGGGTTGATCATATCCCCCAAATAAGTCTGGGCGGTGGCATTACAGGATGCCAGAATAAAAATGGCAACCAGGTATTGGTGTGTGTTTCCAAAATTCATGATATCTTTTTTTTTAAGATTGATATTAGTTTTCAACCACAAGCTTTCCCGTTTGCACATACCCACTGCTTACCACTTTCACAATATCACTGGCGGTTTTCAGGTTTATATTTCTTAATGATACCTGCTGAAAACCTACGCCCACCCCGGTAATGGTTTTTTCATACACCACCCTTCCCTGCAGGCCGATTATCCGGATGCTCACCGGGCCTGCCTGCTTTACTTCTGTGATCAAATTCACATCCCATTTGATGGATTGGGGTATACGATAAGGTTGGTTGCAGGTTTGGGTTTCGTGTCTCCAGGCACTTTTACATTGGTATTGATTTCTGCTGGTACTGTTACGGGTGTATTGGTCACAAGAGGGATAATAGTGCTACCTCCGGCAAGAAACCGGATCTCACTTTCCAGGGCCCCCGCATAATAGTTCCCGGCACCACACAATAACCCCAAAAAAAATTGTACGATTTAAAAATGGGGTTGTTTTAAATTTTTTAATCTTAGTCATCTTTATACAATTTTTTGAACTGAAATGAATATCAATTTTCAACAACCAACTTCCCTGTTTGCACATTACCCCTGCTCGCCACTTTTACAATATAGGTGGATGCTTTGAGTCTTAGATTCGATAGCGAGACCTGCTGAAAACCAACGCTTACGCCGCTGATGTTTTTTTCGTACATCAGCCTTCCCTGCAGGTCGGTTATTTGAATAATCAACGGCCCTGCTGCCTTAACCTCCGTGATCAAATTGATATTGCCCCCCGATGGATTGGGATATATGATCAATGCGGCACCAGGTTTGGGCACGTTCGTCATCACATTGATATTGTTTTGCGGTTCCTCTGGTTTTGCCAGTGCATGACTGCCTCCGCCAAGCCCCGCCTGGTACAATACATCCACCTGGGTGGCGTTCAGTGCCTTATCAAAAATCAAAATTTCATCCGCACAACCGTGATAGCTCTTATTGACCGAACCAAATACATTGGTCCCGTTAGTTCCCCCAAAACCTGCACCATCGTTATGTGCAGGAACCGAAGTAAAACCTACCGCATCATTGGCGGCGGCAAGCGTACCGTTTTGATACAGTGAAAGCTTGCCATTTTCGAAGATGGCAACTACGTGAAGCCAGTTAGTGGATGGAATAGCGGCAGAAATCATTTTAGAGCTGGTGCCCTTACGCACCGCCAGTTCCATTTTTCCGGTAGTATTGTTGATGCGGATACCCAAGCCGCCTTCTGTGCTGCCACCCTCATCGTATACCTCCTCAATACCCGGATCATCGGTATTGTTCAGCCAGAAAGATACAGTCCGGTTACTGAATGCCTTATGGATAAACTGATCTCCTTCATCAAGTGCGATATAATCTGCGGTGCCGCTTATGCAAACCGAATATTCACCCATCAACGGCGTGGTGCTGTTGGCAGCATTGGCGGCACAGGTACTGGAAGCACATACATAACTATTGCATGAATAGGGGTGGGTGGCATCGCCCACATTCACCGCGGTGCCTGCCGGAGCGGATGGCGGCTCTTCTGCAGGCACTCCGCACTCATTGTCTTCTGTTCCATGCTGATCGCCCGCTCTTACCGGTATGTATAATGTAGCAAAAGAAGCAAGAACCTCTGCGTCTGCGGGCACCCTGACCTTTACCAGGTAGTCTTCTACTTCGCCATCTTCGTATTTTCCATCCTGCTGTATTTCGTTATCATAGCTGATGGCTATCCGCATCCGGCAGGTTTTGGTATCGCCTGGCTTCATTTTCAACGTTACATTGTCTGGCATTGTTACTTCTCTTTCAATAGAGGATGTACCCGAGCCAGAGGCAAGTTCTTCCTCTAAATGAGGTTCACGGTCGCTAACAAAGTTGTAGTAGTTGTCATCATCGGTTTCAGGAAAAAAGTCCATCCATATTTTGTAGTAAAAGGACTTTAAAGGGTCTTTGTTGCTTACGCCAATGCTGAATTTAATTTTGTTCTCCTGAAAACTCAAAGCTGACATGTACGAGGTCTTGATTGTCTCAATCAGGTAATTAGGATTTACCAAATTAAGATAGCCGCCATTGTTTCCGGTAGCTATTTGATTCTTTAATATGACCTGGTCTACTTTCACCGAATTAATAAATAAATTCTCACTGGAATGCCCCATTGATGACAAGTACTTTCTGGACTTAAAATATGAAGATACTTCCGCAGGTTTAAATAGTTCTAAAGCATTAATGGGGGGTAACACCGGGATATTCAGGGCTTTAACTTCAGCTGATCCGGGGTATCCATCATTCATTCTAAATAGTTCAATTTTGATTGGAATGCTTATTTCGCCCGATTTCTTAAAACCCAAAACATTTTTTTTCAATATCTCCCTAAAGCTATTTATTAAATTTTTTTTGAAATCTGTGGAATAACTAACAGCTTCTGAAATACTGCCTGTGGGTACTGGAATAATGCCAGACGGAAATTCTAATGGTGGGTTGTATATATTCCATGCGGTACCTTCAAAAGAGACAGCCGGTGATGTATTCTGAGCATTACTATAAACACCATAAAGTAAATATTCAGTCCCTGCCACATTAGCTTTTACTGTCAGGAATACTTTGGCCTGTTGTGGATTGCTTCCCATTTTTAAGCCCAATCCGGGATTAATTAAATTTGAAAGGTTGAAAAAATCCTCCTTCGAATAATCAATTTTTATTTCATCGAAGATCGTCTTCCTTTCTCCACTATTCAAGCTCAGGGAAATATCTGATCGTACAGGTAATAAGTCAGCTAAGTAACCCCCAGGAACTTCATTAATCAAAGAACCCGAAGGATCCAGGAAATCTGCTAAACCTTTTTTTAACGGGTCACTATTATACCAGGCATTTTGAATACCCGAAAACGCTGATACATAATCACCACTTGAAATCGCTATGCCAACAATATTTCCCTGACTATTAAAAAGCGGGCAACCACCACTTCCAATCTCCAATGCAGTGCCAACCCCATTCCATGGGTCAATGCACTCAAAAAAAAATCCCGGCCCGGTTCTCGCTGCTTCCCCGTCGTGCAACACCCACAATTTCTTATACCCGAAGTCCACTTTTGCCGGATTATAAAGAACTTTCTTAAAATCCCCGCTTGGGTGGGAAACTGAACCCAAAATACCGCCTTTAGTCTTTTGTAATTTCCATCCGGCCATATATACATTATCCATAGACTTCATATCTATATGCGTAATCTGAAGCAGCGCTATATCTGATTTGTTATCGCTAAAAAGTATTGCTGCTTTAAAAGGAAATGTTTGTGTTAGTTTAGCATCTGTACGATTATTGGGTGAACCCCTCTCTATAGCATCCCCCATTTCATAATTTGCTGTAAGGTATCCGGTCACTTGAGTTGCGTCTGCCAGGAATCCTCTTAATGTGTGTGCTGCGGTAAGGATCAATGGCTGTCTACCTTGACTTGTGTTATTAACCATTACTCCTGAATACACTGAGTAGTAGGCATCAGAATAACGAAAAAATATTTGCACGACAGCTCTTTTGGCATGCTGAAAAAGTACCCCGTCCGGATGATTGATGTTGCGAATGTCCTGTGCAGACGTTGCTATACTATTTACCAGTTCAGGTAAAACTACCTGGGCTCCTGCAAAATTGTTGCCGGAACCTGTCAGTAACAAAACACAAAAAATGGTCTGCTTCAATACTGAGTTGGCTTCAGGTTTTTTCTTTAATGTTTTTTTCATAGTCATTAATTACAATGTTTTAAATCAGATCAATTTTCAATAACCAGCTTTCCCGTTTGCACATTACCCCTGCTCTCCGCTTTTACAATATAGGTTGCGGCTTTAAGGTGTAGCGCTTTTAATGCCACCTGCTGAAAACCTGCACCCACCCCGTTGATGGTTTTATCATACACCACCCTGCCCGACATATCAATGACCTGTATGGTTACAGGCCCTGCCTGCTTCACCTCTGTGATCAAATTAAAATCGCCTTTTGATGGATTGGGGTAGACTATAAGGCCTGTTGCCGAACGGCCGGATTTCTTTTCGGTGCCAGGTTGTATATCGTCTTGCTTTTCTGATTGGACCATTGCCGGTGTAGTTGCCGCCGTTGTACTTACGGACATAAACTCAATTTCACTCTCGGGCAGGGCGATATTATAAACCTTCAACTCATCCACCCATCCATTGAAATGGTTGTTCGCCTGGTCAAAAGCATTGGTGCCATTCGTAGCCCCTAATCCTGCTGCGCCCAAATGAACAGGAACCGAGGTGAAACCCACATTGGCATTCGCTGCTACCATGGTTTCATCCAGGTAAAGCGATAATTTTCCATTATTAAATATACCTGTTACCAATACCCATTGGTTAACAGGCATGGCACCGGAAACCTTTTGGATATTGTTGCCGTTTTGTACCCCTAACTCCATATTTCCATTGTTGATCCTTAAGCCTATTCCATTGGCATCGTCGCCTTCATCATAAATATCCTGGATGCCTGAATTGCTTTCGCTGTAAACCCACAGAGAGACGGTACGTGCGGTGAAAGCATTATTAAGAAGCAGCTTATTATTATCCAAAGAAACATAATCGCCTGTGCCGCCAAAATGAAGCGAACTGCTTCCAAGCCGCCTTCTGTTGCCATCATAACAAAAGTCTCCAAAAGATCCAACAGATCCACATGATCCAACTTCATCCATAGGGACATCATCATCCCCAAAAGCATTGGCGGTTGATTCCTCACCGGCTACATCCACCAGGGTATTGTTTAATGGCATGTGAATATCTATTGATTCAACAATCGGATCCGGCACATGGATCTTTACCAGGTAGTCTTCTACTTCGCCATACTCGTATTGACCGTCCTGCTCCACATCGTCATTATTGCTAACGGCTATGCGCATACGGCAGATTTTACTGTCACCAGGCTGCATGTCCAATTGTAAATTGTCGGGCATTCTTACTGTTACAATTATTGGCGAACCTGTTCCTGAACCTTGGGCAAGCAGTTCTATGGGATGGGGTATGGGGTCTTCAACGAAATTGTAGTGATGGGTAGCAGGATCAATATCGGGAAAAAAATCCATCCATATCTTGTAGTAAAAGGTACCAACTATAACCGAACTCTTTTTTATAGATATGTTGAAATGGACATTATTGTCGATGGGATCAGCTCCAAACTCCTCTATATAAGATGTCTCAACTGTTTCAATGAGGAAATTGGGATTGACAAGATTCAGGTACCCCCCATTGTCTTGTGTGGCAATTGACTTGATAAGTATTTTATTCTGATATATTGATGTTCCTGTTATATACAGAGAACTGCTAAGATTTCCACTTGATCCAGGGTATTTATTCGATTGCCAGATATTCTCTAACCGTTCTGGTGCAAACAGTTCAACGGCGTTCATTGGAGGTTTGTCCGGAATACCTAAAGTTTGAATTTTAGCTGCCTCGGGAATTCCATCATTTTGCCGGAACAGTTTGATTTCTATCGGTAGTGTCACTTGTGAAAATCTGGTCCAGGCAATTTTGTAACCCTTTTTCAGGTTTTGGGCCGTAAGGTTGACAGCGGCCTGTTTAAAATTAGTTGACATATCCGGTCCCGGAATGCCTATACCTCCCCGCCGGGGAAAAGCAGGGAATCCGGCACTGCCGGCAGTATTCACATCCCATCCCTTGTCCTCAAAACCGGCCACAGCAGATGACGATGGCAGTGAACGCTGTTGGGCATAGGCACCGTATAGCAAATAATCCGGATCCCTCATTGAAGCTGTGGTAACACTAACAAACACCCTGGCATTTCCCTGGTTTTCACCCAGTTTTAAGCCTGATAGCCGGGACACATAATTTTCCCGCTGTTTCAAACTTCCGGTAACATCTTTCATAAAAAGCAGCTTCTCGTCTTCAGCCCTTTTGTCTTTTTTTTCATCCCCGCTATGTAGTATCATCTCAAAATCAGCCACCGGTACAGGCAGGAGATCGTCGAGGTATCCGCCGGGTACTTTATTTATCCATAAATGACCGGGATCTAAATAGTCCATCAATCCTTTGGATGGTTCCGATCCTCCGGGGATGGGCAGCCAGCTATTGCTGATAGAAGAATAAACCGAAGCATCGCCAGATTGGCTTGCCCCGACCAGTACCCCCGCTATTTTCAAATCTTTATTCAATATACTTGCACCTTCACTACCCCATTGTGGACCAAATTTACTATAAGCCCAACTAGGCGATGTACCGTCTATTTTCCAATAATGTTCATTTTCCCTCAACCAAAAATCCTGATTGCTTCTTATAACACTTACTTTGGTTGGGGATGTAATCTTTTTGGCGCTGCTAGCGCCAATTTGCCTAACAAACAGCTTTTTATGGTCACTCATGGGGTGGGCAATAGTGGCATGCAGTTGCTTTATTGGATCTAAATCCCAGCCGGCGGCATATAGATTGTGGTTTTCTGCAAATTCTGTTGTCATCAGTTGGAGTAGGGCAATGTTAGCCCCCGGATCGTCTACCAAAACCTTTACCTGCGACTTGTAAACCCTTGTAATGTCTTTGTTGGCAACATCCGAACCTCTATCCATGGCATCACTCATTTCGTAATCAGCCGATACATATACATCAAAATTGTCCGTTCCTGCTCTCGCAACCAGGTTGCTGGAGGTTAAAACATAAAACAATTTTGAACCGGTTGCCGGATCAATACAGTTCCTGGTAGTGTTGACCAGTGTACCCGTTTCCGTATACGGATAACCCAATGTATTTGGCTGCTGATTCGGAACATACAAAATTACGGCAGCCCTCTTCACATCCTGAAATGGAGTCCCGGCTGCTCTGTTCACATTAACATTATTGTCATTTGACTGATTTATGAGTGGGTTGATCATATCCCCCAAATAAGTCTGGGCGGTGGCATGACAGGATGCCAGAATGAAAATGGCAACCAGGTATTGGTGTGTTTTTCTACAATTCATGATTTTTATTTGTTTAAGATTCATATTAGTTTTCAACCACCAGCTTCCCCGTTTGCACATACCCCCTGCTTTCCACTTTCACGATATAACTGGCAGCTTTCAGGTTTATATTTCTTAATGAAACCTGCTGAAAACCGACGCCCACCCCGGTAATGTTTTTTTCATACACCACCCTTCCCTGCATATCGATTATTTGGATGCTCACCGGACCTGCCTGCTTTACTTCTGTAATTACATTCACATCCCCTTTTGATGGGTTGGGGTATATAATAAGTCCGGTTGGGGTTTTGGCTTTATTGTCTGTAATCAGATTGCCCGCGTTCTTGTTCTCCTCCTGTACCGTTGCCGGTGCATTTACGGGCACTGTCCCGACTGTACCACTCCCTGATAAAAATTCAATTTCACTTTCCAGCAGGGCAACATTGTAGATCTTCAGTTCATCCACCCATCCGTTGAAATGGTTATTCGCCTGGTCAAAGGCATTGGTACCGTTAGTTGCGCCCAGGCCAGCCGCACCCGGGTGGACAGGTACCGAGGTAAAACCCACATTGATTTTCTCTGCCGCCAGCGTGCCATCTACATAAAGTGATAATTTACCATTATTAAAAATACCCGTCACAAATACCCATTGATTTACGGGGATAGCACCGGATATTTTTTGAATATTGTTGCTATTCTGAACGCCCAACTCCATATTGCCGTTGTTGATCCTCAGGCCAAGCCGGGAAATAAGATAATTCTGAATTTTTTTTAAATATTTATAGCTTAGATTATCTATGCCCAATACATCCGCTGGTTCCACATGTTGTCCACTGCTTAAAATAAGGGAAAAGTCATTTTCAACAGGCAGTAAATCATTATAATATCCACCAGGTACCCTATTTATTAAAGAGTTTGCAGGATCCAAAAAATCTCCCAATCCTTTTTTAGATGGATCTCTACTGAGCCACGCATTTTGAATACTTGAAAAATATTCTGATACCCCACTCCCGGGTTTATTAGATGTGCCAGATAGTATGGCAACTATACTTCCTCCATCATTAAATAACGGAGCGCCACTACATCCGGATTCCGTGCCGGCAGAGACACCATTCCACGATGCAAAGCATTCAAAAAATAAACCCGGACCTGTATACACGACCGCACCTCTATCTTCTGTGCTAAGTATCGTAAAACTGGCCTTCGCGTTATTTGGGGAATAATATAATTTTTTGTGATCCCCAAGTGAATGACCGGCTGATCCCAAAATATTGCTTTCAGGCTTTTGCAATTGCCAACCGGAAACATATACATTATCAAGTGCCTTGACCTGTACATTTGTAATTTCAAGCAACGCTATATCCGACTGGGCATCTCTCACCAAAATATTTGCTGTAAAGGGAAACGTCTGAGTGATATAGTAATCATTATTTGATGATCCTCTTGTAATGGCATGAGGCATCTCATGGTTTGCAGTAAAGTATGCCATTACCTGGGTAGCGTATGGTGGAAGGTTCTTTAAATTATGCGCAGCTGTCAGAAACATTGGTTTAGGAGCATTTGTAGCGCTGTTAATCAATACACCAGAATAAAGATTTGCCGCTCCACCAGGATCAAATCCAGTTTTCTGTATTACTGCCCTTTTGGTATCCTGAAATAATACGCCATCCGGATGATTAATATTCAGGTTGCCCTCGTTTGAAGTGCCTAATTGGCCTACCAGTGGGTCCAGGATTACCTGTGCATCTGCAAAACCCATACCGATAACTGTCCAAAACACAAAACAAATAATAACCCTGGCAAAAAATGAGGTGGGATTACATTTAACAACTTTAAATATATTCATACTTATTCGTTATCACTAGCGTCCTAATGTAATCATAGAAAAATCAATTGATTAGCTTCTTGTTCTTTGACATTATTGAGATAAGATTCCTGAAAGAGCTGCTGTAACTGGGTTTTGTTAAGTAGAGTGATGCTTAGAATCTGTAAGATTTCGTAGTTGGTATGTTTCAATTTTAATTTTTCTTTCATGATCGCCACAGTTACGTATGCAATTATGGCAGTATAGATTTGAATTCTCACAGCATTGTCCGGGTAACCCCAAAAAGCTTTTACTTTCAAGTGTTGCCTGATCCATTTGAAGTACAGTTTCACACCCCAACGATACTGTATAACCTTGCAATATCAAGTGCAGGAAGCAAAAAGTTATTAGTGACGAATTCGAGAGTCATGCATATTATTTCGTCGTAGTATTTTATCCGTCGAAGTTTACCGGGGTGCTTTTTAGCGGCAATGTAGTTATTGAGCTTAATCGTTTGGTCGCAGAGAACTCCTGTTGATTTGTTTACCTTTGCTGAATAGATCCTTCGGTAATTAGTATTGTCCTTCAACCTGGTGATGAAGAAAGCATTTTGATCATGGATGGCATAAAGCCTGCCGAAATCCACATACCCTTTGTCCATAACATAATAGGCACCGCTTTCATATTCCATGATGTCCATGAAATTGACATCATGGACGGAACCATCGGTAATATTTATGTAGCTGGGTATGTCGTTCTTGACATCGTATTGGGTATGTATTTTGACGGCAGCCTTGTTCTTTCGAAATTTCGCCCACCAGAACACATTGAGGCACAAATCGACGGTCGTAGAATCTACTGCATATACATTGCCCTCAATCTCTAGCTGGAAGTAATTGTTGGATGTACAGATTTTTCCCGCCTCCGCGATGAGAATATATGCATAGTCCGTAAAGATGTGCCAGTCCAGATTTTCATTGGCGTAGGCCAGGTTCGATTTAGAGAGACCTGTACCCATACCCTAATGATACCATTTGTCACGTTGCGTATTCAAACAAGTAACAAGATCACTGAGACTGTCCCTATTCGCAAGCTGTCCGAAGAGCATACACATCAATTGATGCCAGCAAGTAAAATGATGGACTTTGTAATTGCCATTGTATTTCTTCACGCATTTAATAAAGTCATTGACAGGGAGAAACGAAATCACTTGGGCGAATAAATATTTTCCGTTGTTCATCCAACAAAGTATGCCGGATTGTCACGGTGGGGAAAACCACTTTTGAGCTCAAATCGTTTGAACCCATAAATCCCGGCAAAACCTTATCTGGCAATAATTTCAAAGAACTTTCAATTTCAACATCAGGACGCTAGTGATTCGTTATTATTCCGGGTTCAACATTATTCTCTAATTACCAAATTACCAGTTTGCAGATATGTACTGTTGATCACTTTCACGATATAACTGGCGGCTTTCAGGTTTATATTTCTTAATGCTATCTGCTGAAAACCTACGCCCACCCCGGCAACGGTTTTTTCATACACCACCCTTCCCTGCAGGTCGATTATCTGGATGCTCACCGGGCCTGCCTGCTTTACTTCTGTGATCAAATTCACATCCCATTT
>JAZKFT010000064.1:0-12834 GCA_040386335.1 Bacteroidota bacterium | reverse complement strand
AATGAAGGACATCATCGAAAAAATACTACCACCGCACTAAAAGGGACAAGTCGGGGGGTGTACACGGTGAGGTTTGAAAATGGAACTGCGGCAAAATTTATCGTTCAACACTAAACCGAATTACTGGCAGCAATCGCTTTGCTGCCAGATTTTAATTTTTCCGTTCCCTAAACCTAAGCCATCGGTGAGAGCCGGTGGCTTTTTAATTTTTGTACCTGGAGTATCAGCCCAATCCGGCAGTACTTTAATTCCTAAAATCTGTCATGACTGGCTAATAAACCCGGTATGGTAAATCCCTATTTTTGGTACACTAATCGTACCTTATCCATTGACCAGGTTCACCCCCTTATTCCTTCTCTTATTATTTATAGGCAAAGCAGGTTTTACCCAACCTGGCGCTGTGTCGCGGAATAACGCACCTGAACAAATAACAACATGGGCCGTGTTGCCGGATAAAAATTATTCGTTCAACCAGGTGCTGACTGATAGTTCCCTGCGATTTATACAAAACGATTCGTTACGGCCTGCACTTGCAGTAAACTACTGGATCAGGATACAGGTCGCCAATCCATCTCATTACACAGTGCCAGTGCTTTTCAGGGTATTTCCCAACTTCCACAATATATTGTTCGCTTTTGATCCGGATACCCAAAAATGGCTATCCCGTGATGCGGGGATGATGGTCGCTTCAGACAGGAACCGGCAAGCCGGCATACTGCCGTATCATTTACTGGGAAAGGATACCAATACGCTTTATGTAAAAGTGCTGGTACAGCCCCTTCAACGATTTGGCTATGCTGTTCAGCCGAAGGTATTTTGGGTAAAAGAAGCCGATAACAACCGTACGGAACAGCTAATATGGATCGCCTGGCTGATCTCATTGACCATAATGATCCCTTTTATTTTGAACAATCTCTACCTGTATTTCAGCTTCAGGGACAAGACGGTGTTGTACTATTTAATTGGGCAGGTGGCCGGGATGATCTACATAACTTCCAGCAAAGCCTTTTTCCTGCTGCTTTTTCCCGGCCGGGTTTTTAACGACCAGTTATATGCGAACGGAACCTATAAATATTATAACATTGAAAACCTGCTGATCCACATCAGCGTGGCACTTATTATGTACGGTTTTGTGCAGATGACCCGATCCTATCTCCTCACCAGGAAAACGCTGCCACGACTGGATGCTGTCCTGAAGTACATGCTGTACGGCTACCTGTTGTTTACTGCCGTATTGTTGATTGTAAATAATTTCGTGTATTTGGTGGAAAGCTATACCCTGGTGCCCGACAATATTTTTGTTGCGCTGTTGGTGGCCACCGTTCTTTACACCTGCATAACAGCCTATAAACAAAGGTTGCCTGCGGCCCGGTCATTTTTATTGGCCAACCTGTTGCCACTCCTGTTTACCGGGGCCGTTGCCTGCTACCATATCTTTTTCGGGTTTGCCAATGAGGCTTCCTCAATGCTGCCCAACCTGGCCATCTGCTCGCAAACGGTTGCTTTTTCCATCGCATTGGTGGCGCGTATCCGCTTGATAAAAAATGAGCTGGCGGCCAAGGAAACGGAGGCCCGGCAACTCATGTTCGAAATCAAAGAGATGGAACTGCGGCACGGGGTAGTGGAGTTGGAGAACGAAAAAATCAGTTCAGAAATGTCGGCGGAGAAAACCAGGAACGAATTACTAAAAGAAAAACTTGAGGCCAACCAGCGGGAGCTCGCTTCTGCCACCTTGTACATGGTGCAAAAAAATGAACTGCTGGCGACCCTTAAAACGGAAATCAAAGAGTTGAACAAACAATACCCCAACAATAAACACCAGGGTCTGCAAGGCATCGAATCCATTTTACAAACCAACCTCTTTCTTGATGACGACTGGAATAAATTCAAACTTCATTTTGAGCAGGTGCATCCCCATTTCTTCCAGGACCTGCAGGCCAAATACCCTACTCTTACCAACAACGAACTAAGACTCTATGCCTATTTCCACATCAATCTTTCTACCAAGGAAATAGCTACACTTCTCAATATAGAACCGCAAAGTGTCCGCCAGGCTAAAATGCGGTTGTACAAAAAAATGGCTTTGTAAGAAAACAATGGGCATTCTTCCCACAGCAACCGCTCCTTTCAATGCGGGAATTTTTTATTGAAAATCAATACATTAAAATCATGTCGACAGTTTGTCGACACCGGTTTTTTGGTTTCAGGATCGTAATGAAGTTGTTTTGGTTCCAGCGAATTTGTTGGTACTAAAGCCGGCTCGCCAATCCTCATGAATCCA
The DNA here is from genome assembly GCA_040386335.1 of Bacteroidota bacterium. Lineage (GTDB taxonomy): Bacteria > Bacteroidota > Bacteroidia > Chitinophagales > Chitinophagaceae > JAZKFT01. The sequence goes on along the minus strand of JAZKFT010000064.1, from coordinate 10,553 downwards.
AAACAGCTTTTTCTCTACCTCATTTTCTTATCTGGTTGCCTTACCCTGGCCGCACAAAATAGCAGCAGGCAATTGAAACAAAATCCGGCACCCTTCAACCAGGATTCGCTGAAGAAGGCGATGATCCGGCAGCAAAAAATAGTTGCCAGGCAAATGGCCGCGGCTGAAATAACCTGCATGGCCATCAACACGCCCGATCACCGCTTTGGCTATTATATTTTTATCGACGGCCAAATGGTGATCGCACAAAAAGCAATCCCGGCTATACCCGGCAACCAGGGTTTTATCAGCGAATCCGAAGCCCGCAAGACTGCGGGACTGGCTATCCAAAAAATGAAACAGGGCGAAATGCTGCCCACCATTTCAATTCCGGAATTACAGAAGCTCGGCATCACCCTACCTCAATAGATTTCCCCCGGCAACAAAACGCTTATCCTAAAATAATAAAACTATGAACCTCAAACAATTTCTAATTCCGGCCACCATACTTGCGTGCAGCCTGCAGGCCGTGGCACAAAACGTGGGTATCGGCACCACGAGCCCCACCAACAAACTTTCAGTAAGTGGCAGGGTGGATATCAGGGACAGCCTTGCGATAGGCATTGATGTGCCAGGTTCGGTGCTGCACCTTCAATCTTCCAATCTTAGCAATGTGCCACGGGCAGATATCATTTTATCGAGGTTTTGGATTTCGGGCGCAGACAACAGGGCCAGCGCTATTTTTCACTACAACAACCCTACTACCAATTCTGATAACCTCGCATTTGGCGTGTCGGGAAATGGCGGGTCAATATCACGACCAAACTCCTTCGGCCAGATAAAAATGATGATACAGGCCAATGGCACGATCGGTATGGGTACCATAACGCCGCATACCAGTGCGGCTCTTGAAATAACATCCGGAAATAAAGGGCTTTTAATACCCAGGTTATCCACCGCAGATAGGAACGCCATTGCAAGCCCGGCAACAGGGTTGCAAATATTCAACCTCGACGATCAATGCACGGACTGGTACGATGGCGCCAACTGGATAAAAAATTGTGGGGTAAAAGTACTGGGGCCAGCTATTGATCCCGGTCACCCCACTCCGAATAGCTGGGTGCAGAAAGCCAATTTTGGCGGTGGATCGAGGTATGGTGCCGTTGGTTTTTCGATCGGCGGCAAAGGATATGTTGGAACGGGGAATAGCGGTGGAAGTGACAAAAAGGATTTTTGGGAATATGACGCTGCTACCAATGTGTGGACGCAGAAAGCCAATTTTGGGGGAACAGCCAGGGTTCTTGCCGTTGGTTTTTCCATCGGCGCTAAAGGCTACATTGGAACCGGGTCTTCGATTGAAGGTCGCAAAAATGATTTTTGGGCATACAATCCGGACAGCAATGCCTGGACCCCAAAAGCCAATTTTGGTGGAGCAGCCCGGTACTGGGCGGTTGGTTTTTCTACGGATAGCAAAGGCTATATCGGCACCGGCACCAACGATTTGAGCCCCTTAAATGATTTTTGGGAATACGATCCCAGTTTGGATACCTTTAAGAGGAAGGCTGATTTTGGCGGGGGACAGAGAATGCTCGCCACCGGTTTTTCCAATGGGAATAAAGGTTTTATAGGTATGGGATTTGGAGGCGTATTTGGAAACGGCACCCTGAAAAAAGACTTTTGGCAATACGATCCCGGTTCGGATACCTGGACGAGGAAGGCTGATTTTGGAGGAACAGGGAGGCTTAATGCTACCAGTTTTACTGTTGCGGGTAAGAGTTATGTAGGAACCGGGTATGACTCTGTTACCTACCATAACGATTTTTGGGAATACGACCGTGCCAATAACACCTGGACCCAAAAAGCGAATTTTGGTGGAAACGGACGTCGTTACGCTACCGGCTTTTCTGTTGGTAATAAAGGTTATATTACTGGTGGGTCGGAGATCAGTGCTGGCATTAAAAGTGACTGCTGGGAGTACCTGGACAATAACCATACCGGTACCGCCTTCAGCTCCACCCTTGTGCTCCCGGCTGGCAGTTCCGTAAGCGACGGTGCATGGACTTTAGCAAACGGCCACCTGTATAATTCAAATTCCGGCAATGTCGGCATTGGGGTCACTAATCCATATGCTAAACTCGAAGTATCCGGCACGACAAAAACTACCAGTCTTCTGACTACCGATTTGCAGGCCACCAATTTAAAGACCACCGAACTGCAGACAACTAATGTAAAAGCCAACGACATGCTGACAACAGCCCTTCAGACATCCTACTTTCAAATGACTGCAGGTGCTGCCAATGGTTATATTCTGAAGTCGGGTGCCAATGGAGATGCCAGCTGGGTAAATAGCCAATCACTTCCACTGCTGGAATTGGACCCCAAAGTAGGCAGCCTCAGCACCAACAGGATACCGAGATGGAATGGTTCTGCCCTGGCCGATGGGATATTGTACGACAACGGAACAAATATTGGCATAGGTACCAACACTCCAACACTAGGCAAACTGGTTATATCAAGTGGTGCATTAACAGCCGTGCGCCTTGAGACAAGTGCCAATGCAAACGCCCTGAGTATCTCCGGAACAGGTGCCTTGTCTGTTGATTCTGTTGGAATAGCAGGTGGCCGTTTTTTGGTAAAAGACAATGGTTATGTTGGTATAGGTGCTACCAATCCAAATGAACGGGTGCAGGTAGCAGGCAAAATCGCCGCTGAAGGTTTCAGAACCCGTTCGGGAATCAATGGCCCCTATGGCAGTAACTATTTTAATTTCGATTGGACCGGCAGCCAGTTCAGAACCTGGGTAGACGGCATCAACCAGGGCGTAACCAGCGATCGCCGTCTGAAAGACCGGATCAACACGCTGCAAAACACCGCACTGGACCGGGTGATGAACCTGCGCCCCGTAGATTTCTACTACAAAAATGTGGAGGGCACCATTTTTACCGGCAGCCCCGTGCAACAGGAGGGTTTTATAGCCGACGAATTACAAGCCGTAATACCCAGCGCCGTTAATGGCGATAAAGACGGCCTCACCGCTGATGGCAGGTTGCAGCCGCAAACTGTGAATGTGGTGCCAATTGTTTCGGTACTGACCAAAGCCGTGCAGGAACAACAAAAATTAATCGCAGCCCTGCAAAACCAAAATGCTGACTTGTTGAAACGGCTGGAAGCTGTGGAGAAAAAATAGCACAAGCGAGCCGCTTGGCCATCCTGGGAAAATATTTCAATCATATTTCCCCTTCCCTAAACCAAAGAGCCATCGGTGGAAGCCGGTGGTTTTTTAATATGTGCACAATAAAAAAGGGTAAGAAAAATGGCCAACCCTTTTTGAGATTGGCCATTAAAAATGTATGCCAATGTGCTTTAAAACTTAGGGCATGGCAAACTATGTTCGCCACTTGGCTTATTAATATAGATCAAAGAAAATTCAAATCCGCCACGAGCCTGGTTGGCGCCTTTTAGGGCTGAAGTGGTAACATCATAGGTCATACCGAGGCGGAATTTACCAAACTCCAAACCTACATAAGGAATAATGGCATCGCCAAAACGAAACCAGCCACCGGCATATACAGTAGCGGGATTGTCGGCATATTCGCTGCCGAGACTATAGCCCAAAGCCGCTCCCAGCAAGCCTTCGTGGGCATTGGCCTGGCTTTGATACAAGCCACTGGTATGCAGTGTCACCTGCTCGTTCATCGAAAAATAGACACCGCCATGAACGGTATAACGCTGGTTGAGGTAGTACTGTCCACCCCGGAAACTTTCTTTGGGTTTTGTAAGATGGTAAACAGACGCACCAATATAAAAATTGGTATTGCTGGCCGTGGTGCCACTATACATAATACCTGCATTCAGGTCAAAATATCCAATGTTCAATTGATTGTTCTGAAAAATTTCGCTGGTAATGCCCGTAAAGCCATCGCTGCGCAACTGGTCCTCAAATTTGAGACGTGTAACATTCAGGTTTTTGGCACAATACACTGCCTGGAAACCGATGGATAACCTGTTGTATCCTTCTTCATCCATACCCTTATGGTAGGCGATGGACAGGCTGCCAAAATTATTTTTTAATACCCCATCCGCCTGTTGGTCAGTATAGCCCATAACACCAAGTGCGAGGCGGTCATTCTCCGGCATCCTGCTGGTCAGTATCGGGAAGTCTGCGCTGATGGTGCTGGTGGTAAACGCCCTTGTAATGGTGGGCCATTGGTCGCGATAATTACCGGCTACCCGCAAATTGCCATCAAAATTTCCGGTGAGTGCAGGGTTGAGGGTAAGCGGGGACGCAAAAAACTGGGAAAAATGAATATCCTGCGCTTTGGCGGCAGAACATACGATCATAGAGAAAAGGAATAGGGTAAAAGGGTGCTTCACTGAGGGTACATTTTAATGAAGATAAGACAATGAGGTATACGATATGCTGCTTAACGTACTTCCACTATTAAAAATTTCAGGTAGCCGGTATTTTCCAGTCCCCACACAATCGGGTGGTCGCCGGCCTGTGTTTGATAGGTTACCTGGCGGAGTCTTTTACGGGCATCTTTGGCCGCCATTTGTATAATTTCCAAAAACAGCGGTGGCTGCACGAGGTTGGTGCAACTTGCCGTTACCAGAAATCCACCCGGTTTCACCAGTTTCATGGCCCGGAGGTTGATCTCTTTATAACCGGCGATGGCTTTTTGGATGCCTTCACGGCTTTTGGTAAATGCCGGCGGGTCCACCATCACTACATCGTATTGCCGTCCTTCTTTGCTCCAGTTTTTTAATGCGTCAAAGGCATTAAAGGCTTCAAAGCTGCAAATGTTTTCCAGGCCGTTTAGTAAGGCATTGCGGCGGCTTTGGGCCACGGCATTTTCGCTGATGTCAATCCCGTGCACCTTTTTGGCGCCGTAATGGGCCGCATGAATACTGAAAGTGCCGGTGTAGCAAAATGCTTCCAGCACAGAAGCACCTTTTACGATATTTTGAATGGCCCGGCGGTTATCCTGCTGGTCGAGGAAATAGCCGGTTTTTTGGCCGTTTTCGATATCTACGTGAAACTTCAGGCCATTTTCGTTGATGATAATATTGGTTTCGAAGGGTTCGCTGAGAAAGCCTTTTACCTGCTCCATGCCTTCCAGTTCGCGTACCGGCACGTCGTTACGTTCGTAAATGCCCTTTGGCTTAAAAACCTGTTGGAGTGCCTTTACAATGGCAACTTTCCATTTATCCATGCCCAGTGCCAGGGTTTGCAATACAAAATAGTCGTTGAATTTATCGATGATCAGTGCTGGCATATCATCCGCTTCGCCAAATACAAGACGGCAATTTTCGGTATACCCAATTTTTTGCCGGTAAGCCCAGGCTTGTTGGATGCGGTTTAGAAAGAAGGCCTCATCGATGGTCTCGTTTTTGTCGCGGGTTAGTATGCGAACCAGGATCTGGCTCTTGTCGTTAAAATAACCACGGCCAATAAATTTATCGTCTGGGGTCTGTACGTCTACAATATCGCCCGGCTGTACCGTACCATAAACACCAGCGGCATAGCCACTTTTAGCCAGGTCCACTTCGTTATTAAATACCCAGGGGTGGCCGTTTTCCACCCTCCGGTTAATATTCTTTCTCAAAAAAATCTTGTGCATCAAATCAGTTTAGGGCAGCAAATGTCGTTATTGGGAAATTGATAGCACCATTTTTGATTCACAACCTTCCAAACCGGACCAATGACCACCATGAAAATTTTGACCCTTTGCTCTTTTATTCTTTTAGCTTCCTGCGCATCCAGGAAAAATAACTATACAGTATCAGATGCGGCCGAAATCAATTCCCTCGCAGGAGTGATCAGGGCTACAGAAACGCCCCAATTGGCCACTGATAAAACAGAAACGGCCAACACCCCGGAAATTGAAAATGTACCGGAATCCATTGCTTCGCAATCTGATAATAAAATATATAAACCTGCCCCGGTTGAAAATAATGCTGCCTTATCATCTCCAAAAAAGGCAAAGACCTTTGCTCAAATGAAGGAGATGGTTAAAAACGGGACCATAACCATGAGCAAAAAGGACCAAAAAGTGCTTAATAAACTGGACCAGCTTTCGCAAAGCAAAAAATCGCCGATGCGCGAAGATCCTTTTGAACTGACCACTTTGGCCAAGATCATTTTCGGTATTGGGGCTGTGGCCTCAATTATCTTCCTTTTTAGTGGCAGTTTGTTTTTCCTGTTCCTGTTCCTGGTGGCAGTCGGCGCATTTTTCTGCAGGTGGTTTGGGATTATTGATTTCTAGTACCAGTTTATATTTTTTTCGTAAAGGCCATTGCAAAGCAATGGTTTTTTATTGTAGATGACCGACCAAGCAATAACCTAAGTAGCAACCCTCAGCCACGCCGGGTGACAATATTTCCTGCCCATACCCCTTGGCAGTATTATTGCCCCCTACATTTGCACACAATTTTTTAATTATGAATCAGAAAGAATTTCAGGAAAATAACGAACCGACTGCCAATGGGGCATCTTATGTGAGTGAAACAGGCATTAACCTGGGAGAAATGAACACAGACGAAAACATGGCCGGCACCAACCACTTAAATGATGAGTTAGCAGACGAATCTGCCATGGAGAAATTACAACAGGAACTGGCCGAGCAGAAAGATAAATACCTCCGCCTGTTTGCAGAATTTGACAATGCCAAACGCCGGAATGCAAAAGAGAGGATAGAGTTAATTGGCACCGCCGGAAGAGAGGTCATCACCTCTTTACTGGATGTATTAGACGATTGCGACCGCGCTGAAAAAGTGATCAGCACCAGCGACGCTATTGCCGTGGTAAAAGAAGGCGTGCAACTCGTGTTTAACAAACTCCGCAACACCCTTCAGGCCAAAGGACTGAAACCAATGGAAACCATCAATACCGAATTTGATGCCGATAAACACGAAGCCATTACAGAAATACCTGCACCTACGCCTGCTTTAAAAGGCAAAGTGGTAGATGAAGTAACCAAAGGCTACTACCTCAGCGACAAGATCATCCGGTTTGCAAAAGTGGTGGTTGGGAAGTAGGGATTAGTTGATTGGTTGATTAGTGATCGGTAAAGCCCACCGTCAACCAGCACGGGTTTTCATTTGCACATTTGCATATTTGCACATTTTCACATTAACAAGATGGCTAAAAGAGATTTTTACGAAATATTGGGGGTTAGCAAGTCTGCCTCAGCAGATGAAATTAAAAAGGCGTATCGCAAGGTGGCTATGCAATTTCACCCCGACCGGAACCCGGGTGATAAACCAGCGGAGGAAAAATTTAAAGAGGCGGCCGAAGCCTACGAAATACTTTCTGATGCCGATAAAAAGGCGCAGTACGACCGTTATGGCCATGCGGCATTTGGCCCGGGTCGCAGTAGCGGCGGCGGTTTTGGCGGTAGCATGAATATGGATGATATTTTCAGCCAGTTTGGTGACATTTTTGGTCAGCAGGGTGGTGGCGGTTTTGGCGATTTCTTTGGCGGTGGCCGCAGCCAGAGCCGTGGCCGCGGCACACGTGGCAGCAACCTTCGTGTAAAACTGAAACTGAATTTTGAGGAGATCGCAAAAGGAGCCCAAAAAACCATCAAGGTAAAAAAATATGTTGGCTGCAACACCTGCGACGGAAGCGGTGCAAAAGATAAAACCAGTACACAGACCTGTGGTACCTGCGGCGGCAGCGGCCAGGTTCGGAAAGTAACCAACACCTTCCTGGGGCAAATGCAAACGGTAGCCGCCTGTTCCACCTGTAACGGGGAAGGCAGTGTGATCACCCATAAATGCACGGCATGTAAAGGAGAAGGCCGGGTGTATGGCGAAGAAACGGTAACTATCGATATACCAGCCGGTGTACAGGAAGGCATGCAGTTAAGTGTAAGCGGCAGGGGAAATGCCGGCGAACGTGGCGGTGCCAACGGCGACCTGCTCGTGATGATAGAGGAAGAAGCACATAAGGATTTGCAACGTGATGGCCTGAACGTGGCATATGAACTGCATATCAGTTTTCCGCAGGCCGTATTTGGTACCGAAATACAGGTGCCGACCATCGATGGCAAAGCGAAAATTAAGATTCCGCCGGGCACACAAAGCGGCAAAATATTCAGGCTTAAAGGCAAGGGGTTTCCTGCGGTACAGAGCTACGAAAAAGGCGACCAACTTATACATGTAAGCATCTGGACGCCACAGCATGTAACTTCTGATGAAAAAGCGGCTTTGGAAAAAATGGAAGCCAGCAATAATTTTCAACCTTCATCGGAAAAATCCAAGACCAGTTTTTTTGATAAAGTGAGGGAGATGTTTGGATAAAACCCAATGTGAAAATGTGAAAATGTGGAAGTGTGGAAATGAAGAAGCTTTAATGGAAGAATCATTAATAGATGATAAATACAAGGGGCCGCAATGATCGTTGCGGCTTTTTTGTGCAATAAGTTCTACAAAAACGGGAGTCTTTGTTCGAAATGCAGTGGCAGGCTAAGGCAGATTTTGGTGGCAGCATCTTTGCAATTTATGAGGGTATCTATCAACTTATAAATTCATTGTATGCCATTCATAACATCATCGCAAAAAACCAGTGAGGATATCAATATTTACTACGAAGATCTCGGCATAGGGAGTAATGTGGTATTCATCCATGGTTGGCCGCTAAGTGGTTCCATGTGGGAATACCAGGTGACCCAGCTTACCCAGCAAAATATCAGGTGTATCACTTACGATAGGAGAGGGTTTGGAAAATCGGATTATCCTTTAGGCGGTTACGATTACGATACCCTTGCCGGCGATCTTAAAGCCTTGCTGGAACAGCTTCACTTGCAGGATGTAACCCTGGTGGGCTTCTCCATGGGCGGTGGTGAAATAGCAAAATATTTTTCATTATATGGAGGTGCCCGGATCAGCAAAGTGGTACTGATAAGTTCCGTATTGCCCTACATGCTGCAAACCGACAGTAATCCCGATGGTGTTCCCCAGGAAGTGTTTGATAAAATGGCCAAGGCCATAATAGACGACAGGCCGGCTTTCCTGGAAGGTTTTAATAAGGATTTTTACAGCGTCTCCCTTATGAACCATCCTGTTACAGAAGCTTATTTACGTAATGCATCGGCTAAAGGCATGGAAGCTTCACCTGTTGCAACGCTGGAGTGCGCCAAAGCTTTTTCTTCAACAGATTTCAGGGCGGATGTACCGAAGATAAATGTGCCTACACTCATCATTCATGGTGATGATGATAAAACGGTGCCCATTAAAGCTACCGGTGCCCAAACGGCAAAGATGCTGCCGCATGCAAAATACGTGGTGTACGAAGGAGCACCACACGGATTGTGGTTTACAGATAAAGACAGATTAAACCAGGATTTGATAGATTTTATCTAGCGCTACATTTCTACCATCGCCTTTATCACGCCGTTTGCAGGATCGAGCCAACTGGCAAACTGGTCTTTTACAGCCTCGAATTTTACGCGGTGGGTGATATAATTGGTGGGCTTCACCAAGCCGGCTTTCATGCTTGCTACCACATGGTCAAAATCCTGGGAGGTGGCGTTGCGGCTACTCATCAGGGTCGCTTCACGCTTGTGAAATTCAGGATGGCTGAAACTGATCTCATTTTTTTGCAAACCAATCAACACAAACCTCGCGGTATGGGCCATGTATTGAAAAGCATTGTTGATCGCTTTTAAATTGCCGGTACAATCAATTACAACGGTGGGCATATCCCCGTTGGTGATGGCTTTTATTTGTTCGGTTACATCGCTGTCCAGGGCATTAACGGTGTGTGCCACTCCCAGCCTTTCTTTACAAAATTGCAGGCGCTGCTGATTGACATCCAATGCAATTACATGGCCGCCAGCTATTCGTGCAAACTCCATAGTTCCGAGACCGATAGGACCTGCACCGATCACCAATACATATTCTCCTTTTTGTACATCTGCACGCCTTACTCCATGGGCGCCGATAGCCAGCGGCTCTACCAATGCCAGTTCATCGTCGCTCAGGCCTTGTCCGTGTATCAGTGAATAAGTTGGTACGGCTAGATATTCTCTCATACCGCCATCGATATGCACACCGCAAACGTTTATAGCTGCACAACAATTTGTTTTGCCGGTACGGCAGGCAATGCATTTGCCACAATAAAAATAAGGGCTGATGGTTACCGGCTCTCCCACTTCAAAACCACTATCGGCCTGTGTTTCTACAATTTCTGCAGCCAATTCGTGACCCAGTATTCTTGGATAATTAAAAAAAGGCTGTGTGCCCTGGTAAGCATGCAGGTCGGTGCCGCAAATACCGATGCGTTTTATTTTTAGAAGGGTATAGTTCTCGGGAATGTCAGATGGCGTGGTGTCTTTATATTCAAATTCGCCGGGGGTGTTACAGATGAGTGTTTTCATACTGAAAATATTTTTTGATACTTACTTAGATTTTAGACTACCTGGCGTGCAGGGGAGGTATCATCTCCATCCCGTCTCCTCGCGGAGGCCGTGGTCGGTGTCCTCACCGACCACTGAATTTAGGCCGGTTTTGAATGATTGTAGCGCATTTAGAAAAGTATTTCGGTAAAGGTTCACAGTCAGTGGTCGGTG
>JAZKFT010000063.1:66311-72893 GCA_040386335.1 Bacteroidota bacterium | reverse complement strand
CAAAACTAAATCGGGCGGACGCCAATATCAAGACGGCCTATCTCGGGTGTTTACCACCGAAACATCTTTATTAACTCCGGCTTGCTTAACGGCTTCTTTCACCGCCCATTGTACACCGCGTTGCGAATAACGGCTGTCGAAGTCACCACCTTTTCTTCCTTCAATCACCGGATCACCTTTACCATTAAACAACCAATGAACAGGGTGTTCTGCATCCAGGTATTTTTTGATGCCGTCGGCCAATACTTTACCCATGGGTACGTAGCGGTCCTTCTTTCCCTTACCCTGCCGCACATGTATCATGCGGCGGTTAAGGTCAACATCATTGATTTGCAAGCTACGTACTTCGAGGCAGCGCAAACCACAATCATACAGCAATGCGATAAGGATACGGTGTTTTAAGAGGGTCGGCGTTTTTAGTAAAAGCTTTACATCTTCCCGGCTCAGTACCACTGGTAGCTTTTCCTGCTTTGCAATGACTGGCAGCGCCACACGCTTATCATCGCGTCCTTCCAGCCGGAATAAGAACCGAAGTCCAAACACGGTGTGTTTAAAATAAGATTCGGAGGGCGTGTTGTGCTGTTGTTGCAAAAGGTACAGGTAGTCTTCAATCTGGTCGTCTTCTAGTTCGGTGGGCAGGCAGCTAAAATGCAATGCCATCTGAGCCAGGTAACGGGAATAATTATTGAGGGTACTTTCACTGCGACCGGAGGTCTTCATGCGGCGCTTTAGCCTGCGGTACATGTCAGTAAATCCTTGTACATTAGCACATGCCTGCCCAACCAGTGTGGCAGACTCCGGGGGACGTTTTGTAGTCTTCATAACTTTTGATTTTAGGTTAAATCAAAAAGCTACAAACGCTTCCCCGATTTTGCAAGAGGCAAGGCTACCGAAGGTTTAGTGCAACGAAAGGTTTAATGCTATACTGGCTGAAGGAATAACAATCGGCTATCGGAACACTATTAGCTATTATCCAGCAGACGGAACGCAACTGAATTTTTATAGTTATATTGAGCATCAGTTTTTCAATCGGCTGCTGCCCGGGCTGGACAATATAGAATGCCAGTACAGCAGTAAGCCTTGAACGTTATGTGCCATACAATGTAAATTTCCGTACAATTGAAATTTTTTAGAGATCCATATTCAAACAAGTCAATATTTTTCGGAAGGAATGCTGGTGTTATCTATTCCCTAGATAAAGCTGAGAGCGGGCAATTGCATATCGACAACTTAAAAAGTGTTATTACGTTTGACGATGTGGAAATACAAATTGAAGATATCTCCAAACTGTTCGGTGCAGAGAAGTATCAGATGAGAGATAGCAATTCCAAAAAAGTCGTTGGTATTATTAGTAATGTAGCCGCTGCTACAACTTTTTTTGATTCACAAATTCCGTATCGCTTGGACGCCAATCTAACAATAAATGGTTTGCAATATTCCTTTGAGAACATTTCTTCACCTAAGATGATTTTTCCGTTTAAACGAAATCGGTTCAAGTTTTATGAATTCCTGCTTAAGCAAGCGAATAAATCCGATTATGTAAAATACAGTTTGACAATGCGTCTTCCTTTTTGGACAACGGCGGGATTTTACCGACAACACGCTTTTGAGGGATCTATAAACTCTACAACTCCGGACAGAATTATTATTTTCCTTGGGATGTTTTTAATCCAGAAATCTTTTACGGCAAGATTTGAATCCATTGAATAGTACGGCACATAACAAAAGTCTTACAGCTATAATGGCTGATGGAAAAGCAATCGGCAGTTGTGTAGGGCACCAGCCATTATTCAGCGGACGGAACAATGTTGAGATTTTGTATTTATATTGAGCATAAGTTTTTCAATCGGCTGCGGAGCGAGCTGGACAATATAGAATACCAGTACAGCAGCAGCCCTTACTCGTTAGCAGTAAGTAAAACATTATTTATGGGAGTTTCATATACGGGCATCGCAACTAAGGCTGACGAATCAACTGTCTTAAGTTCCTTAATATACACGTACCAAAAGTGGAATCACAATTTCAAAGTTTATTATGACTCCGAACAGTACTTTGATATACTTATTAATAGAAAGCCGAGTGACAATGTTATTGATATCTATTAATCACAGAATGGAAGCATATGTGTCATGTCCATAGAGTTATTTGAAATACTTTCAAAGCATGACCTATCTGAGAGTTTTGATTTTGTATATTTTGACATAAGTGACACTTCTATGTCTTATCGCTTTGCACTTTTCGGCAATGGCGAGGAAAGAGAATGCATGAATATTTGGGACAACGGAAAGTCCAAAGAAATTGCCGGGGATAATTTTCTAAATATTCGTGATGACGAAGACATATTTCCCAGAGCAATAGACGGATATTTACCTCAACCATTCAATAGTATCGATTTGTCAACTAAAATTCAACGATATCGAGTTATTCCAATTGCTATGAAATAACAGTAATAGCGGGTGCCATACTGCTAACATTGCATTGGCAATATGGCGGGCGACGAAAGACAATTGGCTGAATAGCGTTAATCGGATTCGGCTTCAGCCAACGAATTACGCCGAGCTACAAAATAAACAATGAATTTATGTATCTTTAATCAGCAGCGGCACCGAGCAGAGGGGACACAGAATACCGCCACATCGCCAATGCTTTAACGTTGGCGTAATTTAAAAAACAACCTACTGACTAATAATATTTTTAGGCGTTTGTATGAATAAGTATAAAACCTTACACAAATGGTTGATACTCCCTATGGTTGTTATGCAGCTTGGTATCTTCAGGGACTATTGGGGCGACTTTTCTAAAAATGCATGGTCAGTTCACATACACTATTGGACGGGTACCGTATGGTATATCTATCTAATAATCCAACCGTATTTTGCCACTCATGGTCAAATGCCCAGACACAGAACTAATGGTGTTATAGGGATGTTCATAGCTGGGGGTGTTTGTTTAACAGCTTTGAGTATGATGCACAGAGATATCGTGACAACCCAAATGGCTTTAGCAACACCTGAACAGTTTGGACCATTTCAACCTTGGTTCTTTTTTGGTGTAGCTGCAGTGGAAATTGTAATGATGACAGCATTTGGTTTTGCAGTTGTGAAAAGTATTATACACAGAAAAGAAATAGAAAATCATGCATGGTGGTTGATATCAACGGTTTTTATCATAATGATGCCGGCTCTGGGTCGTGGAATTCAAAATGTTTACATGGATATACACGCTAAAGAATTTCCAAACATCAATATCATTCTTCCGATTTACTATACACAATTTCTAATCATTGGAATGCTACTCTTAGGTGCATGGAAATACAAAAAACTTAAACATCCTGCGACCTACCTTGCACTTGTTGTTAACCTTTTTATATTTTTGTTAGAGCCAATTGGTAGATCCGAAAATATGCAGATGTTCTTAAAAGCTTTTATTAAAGGATAGCCTGATTAATAAATAATTTAATGATTAATACGATAAACTACCGCCAACACTGGTATTGCCAATAGTGGGGCTGGACGGAAATACAATTAGCGGCAATACAAAAAAGATCTTCAGTTCGGGCGGGACAAACCACGCAGAACATTTAATCTTTAACTTCTTCAAAATATTTTCAATCGGCAGTTGTTCCAGGCTGACGAACCATGAATTCAAGTACATCAGTAAGCCCTAAACGTTACCTGCAAGCAATTTAGACACCGTATGCGAACATTCAGCCTTTTTTTAGCCATAGCTTTTATGACAACTAATTCCATTGGACAGGTATTCCAGCCAATTGAGTTGGCTAGCAAAATTATTGCGGCGTTCCAGACAAAAAACTTCTTAGATTATCGAAAGCTAATGCTTGCAAGCGCAGACTTGAAAGAAATTTTGAATGATTACCTTAAGAACAATCGTATTCCGAAATCAGAGCAGGAAGAATTTGACAATCAGAAAAAAATAGTTGAGGACTCTACCGACATTCGAAATCAAAAAGAATTTAACAGGCTATAGACCAAAGGCATTAACCTTGGCATCGACTGGACACAAATTAAGAAAGGGCAGTTTATTTTCAAATCCCAAAAGCCGGAGAATTCAGGAAAGAATTTTTTAAGCGGACATTTAAATTTTATCTACAAGGAGACGACATATGTATTCTTTGGAATTGAAGCAATAGAAGTTTCGTCAGGGTATAAAATTTCCAACATTCGGACAGTATTAAAAGGAGGAGTTGGAGAATATGTTGATCCTGATTTATTGGACGATGACGATTTGTAGTTTGCCAGCAGGTAACATTCGGTTTAATGCTGTACTTGCTGACTAATAAAAACTCTTCTTTTGCACACTATCAGCAGCAGTTCGGGCAGAAGTAAATCTAATGGTCTTTTGTAATTAACTTCATCAGCAATAATTTTATTGGGCTTAGGTTCCGGGCTGATGAGCATCAAATGTAAGTACAGCAGTAAGCCCTAAACGTTGTACGTAATAAGACAGCCACTCTTAAGTTGAAATATTTTCACATACGCAAATATCAAAAAATATGAAATTAAATTCCATGAGAAGTTTTAAAAGCCAATTCATTTTTATATTATTACTGACTTGCCCGTTTAGGGGTTTATCTCAAAAAATAGTGCATAAACCAAGCTATTCTGTTGAAGATGATACACAAAAAGTAAAGGCAATTCTAAAAAATATAGATGATTACAAACTGGATATGGACACGAAAATGAGTGTCTATGACGATAGCATAGTACATATGGCACAAGGCAATCCAGCCATTACAAACAAAACCGACCTTCGCAAGTTATTGGAAGCAGAAGCATCTTATGGTCATTCGGACATGACACACGAAATAGTAACACTTCAATCTTATGATGATATGGTATTAACACGAGGACGGGTTAAGGGTATTTATTTTTCAAACAATGGCGGTGCTGCCTTTCCGTTTGAGACTAATAATGTAATTATTTTTAAAAGAAAAAAAGATGGTACTTTAAAAGTTTCGCAAGTCATATTTAATCGAATTGCCCTTGAAAATGTAAATAGAGAGGCAAATATATTTAAAAAATATATAGGTGAATGGGCATTGAAAGACGATAACTGGACTCAAAATTGGGGAAACGGAACTGAGGAAATAAAAATCAAGAATCATCATACAATAAACAAAGAACTCAACACCGCCAATAGCCTACTGTCGGTTATTGATGGTACACCCCCTTTCGGACATATTTTTTGGTCATACAATCCCGTAAAAAATGAAGTAAACCATTTGTCGAGCTTTGGGACAACCAGAGCAGGAGTTGGTAAAGGGACTTTAAACGAAAAGGGTGATGTTTCATTAAAGGTATCATTTGCAGATGAGGCGGAGGGGACGTATAGACTTTATACTTATAAATGGGTTTCAGACAATGAATATGAACTAAAATCAACACAGTATAATTCAAAAAACGAACCAACCGGATTTTATTACGGGGGTAATTTTGTGAGGATTAATAGATAGTTTGAAACCTTACCGCGTACAACAACTAAGCTTCGTCGGGTGCGAAGCACCAACGATGAAGCTGCATGTTGCACGGAATCTTCGATGGCCGGTACACCGCGTTGCAAATAACGGCTGTCGAAGTCACCACCTTTTCTTCCTTCAATCACAGGATCACCTTTGCCATTAAACAACCAATGAACAGGGTGTTCTGCATCCAGCTATTTTTTGATGCCGTCGGCCAATACTTTACCCATGGGTACGTAGCGGTCCTTCTTTCCCTTACCCTGCCGCACATGTATCATGCGGCGGTTAAGGTCAACATCATTGATTTGCAAGCTACGTACTTCGAGGCAGCGCAAACCACAATCATACAGCAATGCGATAAGGATACGGTGTTTTAAGAGGGTCGGCGTTTTTAGTAAAAGCGTTACATTTTCCCTGCTCAGTACCACTGGTAGCTTTTCCTGCTTTGCAATGGCTGGCAGCGCCACACGCTTATCATCGCGGCCTTCCAGCCGGAAATAAAACCGAAGTCCAAACCCGGTGTGTTTAAAATAAGATTCGGATGGCGTGTTGTGCTGTTGTTGCAGGAGGTACAGGTAGTCTTCAATCTGGTCGTCTTCGAGTTCGGTGGGGAGGCAGCTAAAATGCAGTGCCATCTGGGCCAGGTAACGGGAATAATTATTGAGGCTGCTTTCACTGCGACCGGAGGTCTTCATACGGCGCCTTAGCCTGCGGTACATGTAACTTTTGATTTTAGTTAAATCAAAAAGCTACAAACGCTTCCCCGATTTTGCAAGAGGCAAGGCTACCGAAGGTTTAGTGCAACATCAGGTTTTGTGCAAGTGTGGCTTGACAAACAAACATCAGCCAATTGCAAAGCCAAGCTGTGGTTCGGGCAGGACAAACAACTTTCAACTTTATATTTTCAATCAGCAGCGGCTGTGGGCGGACTGAATACTAATGCCACACCTGCACAAAGCCCAGCTCGTTAGCGGAAACCCTACCAAAACATACCACAAAACCATCAATCAACACTTACTTCACCCGATTTCTATACTCACTCGGACTTGCACCCAAAACTTTTTTCACATACCTCGTAAAAAACGAATGACTGGAAAAGCCCA
>JAZKFT010000063.1:0-66130 GCA_040386335.1 Bacteroidota bacterium | reverse complement strand
AAATATCCCACATTTCTAAAATAAAAAGTTGCATTTGCAATTTCAAAATTTCATCATAGAAACGATTATTTATTTCCAATGATTTTGAGTAAAGCGATTGAAAATTCTTTAAAATCCGCACCTTATTAATTTTATCAGGATGCAAAATCGGATTTACTCTGTGATGAAGAATGGCATCTGTAGCGGTATTCAGGTTAGGGAAATTATCCGAAAGCAATTGTTTGTCAACAAATAAAATGGTTGCCTTAAAATTTTTGGAAAATGATAATTTAGAAATCGTATTATCAGCAAGCCAAAAAATAAATTCGCCTTGTTTGCAATCGAATGGTCGGTCGTTAAAAATAAATCGGGTACTTCCCCGCTGACAAAAAATATGTGTATGGTATTTTTTCTGAAAATCTTTTGGAAATTCCTCACTTCCAGAAGCTTTTAATAATATGATTTTGGGCTTTTCCGATGTTCCCATTTTAGTACAAATTAATTCATCAACTAAAATAGGTAATATTTGACATTATTGCTGTACTATTTGTAACAAAAGTAAGATGACTAGTTTTTAATTTTGCATCATAACAATTGCAAATAATGGAGACACAAAATATTTTTGAAAGACTACGAAACGGAGAAACCATAATTTCAGACGATGCTCAAGCATACAAAATGCGTGAAGCTTCTTTCGCTACAAAAGCATTGTTGCTAAAGATGAACAACACATCGAACCCAAGCGAAATAAGACAACTATTGAGTGAAATCACAGCATCCGAAATTGACGAAAGTGTAACTGTATTTACTCCTTTGCACATCAATTATGGTAAGCATACCAAAATCGGTAAAAATGTATTCATCAATTTTGATTGTGTGTTTTTGGATTTAGGTGGCATTACTATTGAAGACAATGTGTTGATTGGCCCGAAAGTTAGTTTAGTAACCGAAGGCCATCCAACCTCTTTAGAAGACAGACATTCTTTAATTCCCAAACCCATTCGAATTAAAAAAAATGCCTGGATTGGAGCAAACGCTACCATACTTGGTGGAGTAACTATTGGCGAAAATTCAATTGTAGCTGCTGGTGCAGTAGTTTCTAAAGATGTTCCCGACAATTCTATTGTTGGCGGTGTGCCTGCAAAATTTATAAAAAATATTTAGCTTATAACTGATCAAAATGAAAATCATATCCACAATTTTAGTAAGTCTAATCTGCATCCAATTGTTTGCCTGTAGTAAGAATAATGAAATTGGGCAAACAAATAATTCTAACAACAATTCCGACACAGATACAGCAAAAATGAAAATAACAATTGGTTCTACAGTTTTTATAGCTACGTTAAACAACAATGCTACGGCAACGGCTTTTAAGGCAATGTTACCACTTACGATTAATATGAGTGAGCTTAATGGCAACGAAAAATTTTATTATTTCTCTACCACTTTACCAACTAATGCTTCAAGAGGTGGTAATATACAAGTTGGCGATTTAATGCTTTACGGAAATAATTGCCTGGTGCTTTTTTACGAAGGCTTCAATACTTCCTACAGTTATACCAGGCTTGTTCGCATTGATAATACTTCGGGGCTTGTTGTTGCATTAGGTGCAGGAAGTGTAAGGGTGAAATTTGAAAAACAATAAAAATAAAATCACAATGAAAAGTAATTTAAAAATAGCATCTGCGCTCATCATTGGGTTTGTAGCCATTTCTTGTAGCAACAATCAAAGTAAAGAAACAATGAAAAATGCAGAAACAGAATTGGAAGCCATTTTCCCAAAAGGCGAATCAGGCTCAAAGGATTTTTTCACTGGCAATGCTTATCCTACAGGATTGGTTGAATCAGATAGCATTTACAATACATTAGTTGGCAACGTTTATTTTGAACCTGGTGCAAGAAGCAATTGGCACAGCCATCCTGCTGGTCAAATACTGATTATTACTGACGGAGTAGGCTATCATCAAATTGAAGGAAAACCAATTGAAATCATTAAAAAAGGTAGCGTAGTAAAATGTCCGCCCAATGTAAGACATTGGCATGGAGCAAGCCCAGATGTAGGCTTACAGCAACTCTATATCATACCGAATACTGAAAAAGGAATTGTGGAATGGAAGGAAGCCGTAACAGATGAACAGTATTTAATTCACGAAAAATAATTTATAATAAAATGAAAAAAGCATTAGCTATCGCAATAGTGTTTCTGATAACAGGACAAGCATTTGCACAAAAGAGTAAATCTAAAAAAATGGAAGCAACAGAGCATTATACCTTTCAATTAAGTGATAAAGTATCACGCCAAAAAGTATCTTTCAAAAACAGATATGGAATTACGTTATCAGGAGATTTATACCTGCCAAAAAATATTGGAAAAGATACTTTAGCGGCATTAGCAATAAGCGGACCTTTTGGAGCAGTAAAAGAACAATCATCAGGACTGTATGCCAATCAAATGGCGGAACGAGGTTTTGCCGTTATTGCTTTCGACCCATCTTATACAGGAGAAAGCGGTGGCGAACCTCGTAACCTTGCATCACCTGAAATAAACACAGAAGATTTTAGTGCAGCAGTAGATTTTCTTGGACTACAGAAAAATATAGACCGAAATAAAATAGGCATTATCGGTATTTGTGGTTATGGTGGTTTTGCTTTAAACGCTACGGCTATTGACAAACGAATGAAAGCTGTTGCTACCTCAACAATGTATGATATGACCAGAGTGATGTCGAAAGGCTATAACGATGTAGTAACTTTAGAACAACGCACAAAAATGTTGGAACAATTAGGACAACAACGTTGGAAAGATGCAGAAAATGGAACATTTGCTTATGGACCAGAAGGCAATAAAGCGTTGAAAGGAGATGAACCACAATTTTTAAAAGAATATTACGATTATTACCGAACTAAAAGGGGATTTCATGAACGTTCGGTAAATTCGGGAAATTCATGGACAGCTACCATGCCTTTATCGTTTATGAATATGCCTATCTTAACTTACATCAAAGAAATTTCGTCACGACCAATTTTAATAATTGCTGGAGAAAAAGCACACTCAAGATATTTCAGTGAAACCGCATTTCAAAACGCCAAAGAACCGAAAGAATTAGTCATCGTTCCAAATGCCGTTCACACGGATTTGTATGACAAAGTGGATATTATTCCGTTTGACAAATTGGAAACTTTTTTTAGAATGAATTTGAAATAATAGAAAGAGAAAAAGGGCACCCGCTAACAAGGGATTGGCAAAAGCAGGGCTGAAGTGCAAACTTCAGCTTTTGTGCTTCTATTGAACTTTTATACATTAGCCTAACGGTAGTGCTTAGTTTAGCCTGCCTTCGACAATACCCGAAACGCTAGCTGCAACCTATTCAAACTATTTGACTACCAAGTTCAAAAATGAAAATTCTTATTTTTGTTATACTTATCTATTTTTCCTTTAACATCAATAACTTTCCCCAAAAAAATTCGGCGTTTTTAAAAAACGGGATGGTACCTCTACTCTTCTTTAGTCATGGCCAGACCGTTCATTAATACGCTTTGCGTTTCAAATAAAAATCATCATCTTTAATCAAGTTCGGCAACCGATGTTCCTGGCTCACCCTATGGAATAGTAGCTTGGTTAGATAGTCTTCAGAACATTTGAATTTTGGTGGTAGCGGCATAGAGCATCCGTGTATAAGCTCCTTCAACTGATAGCAGTATTCAAAAGCAGCGTTGCAATGGTTATGCTTTCTCAAGGATGCAGAAATACGAGTCAGGAGTAATGTACCATCACAATTAATTTACTTTCCCAAAAAGCACTTTGCCGATAACATTCATATAGCCATAAGCACCAATAATAAACTGTTTTGTGATTCCGTCAACAGCAACAGCGTTACCGGTAAAATTATGCTCAAGACCACCGGGATCAATAATGAATTGCAGCTTTTGCCAGCCCATTCCTATGCGCTGATAAATAGTTGCAGAGCCATGATTGATCTTATTAGTAACATAGGTAAAAGGAGTTCCAACAATAGCATAATCTCCGGAAATTGAGACAGCAGATCCAAATGCATCACTTGCTTCGCCATAGTGATCATATATTTTCTGCATTAGCATCCAATTACTGCCATTAAACTGAAAAATACAGCACGAGCCCTGGTCGGTATTTGCACCAACATCAGCGCGAAGGGCTCCTCCAATAAAATAGTTCCCGGATATAGATACACTTGTACCAAAAAATTCGCTGTTTGCGCCTGTGTTAGTTGTTAGCTTCTGCGTAAGGTTCCAGCCGGTAGTACCATTGTATTGATAGATAATAGCTGAACCATGATTAATGCCTGACACTGTTACACCATCACCGGGCACACCTATTACGGCAAAGCCGCCCGACATAGAAACACTATTACCGTAATTATCATTTGCCGCACCACCAGGCTCCGCTGATTTCTGTGTCAATATCCAATTTGCGCCATCGTATTGATAAAAACTGGCCGAGCCCTGATTGCTGTTTGCACCCATATCATCATTACGGGATCCTGCTAAAGCATAGTTACCCGAAATGGCTACACTTATTCCGAAGTTATCGTTGGCGGCACCCCCGGCATCCGTGATTTTCTGCATCAGCACCCAACTAGCCCCAACATATTTATAAATACTGGCTGAGCCCTGGTTAACATTTGGACCTATGTCATCATTAGGCGCTCCCACTATCACATAATTGCCGGAAATGTTTACGCTAATACCAAAATTATCATCAGCTGCACCGGTTGCATCTGTAAGTTTCTGCATCAATATCCAGCCGCTTCCATCGTTTTGATATATGCTGACAGAACCCTGACCCGTATTTGCTCCTACAGCATCTCCGGGAGTTCCAATAATAGCATAGCCGCCGGCAATGGCGACGCTGTTCCCAAATTTATCGGGAAACTCACCATTAGCATCGGCCACTGGTTGATAATCACTGATATTGCCATTAGTAGCACAGTCGCCCCAAACACCATAACCAACATTACCTGCTGCCGCTGCACTATTAAGTTTCCAACTAGCATTACCCGCCGCATCGCTGGTTAATATTTTACCGTCGCCTGCGTTAAGTGGCAGTTTTATGGCAGCAGGTTTTATGGTATCGGCTTTTAAATTTCCGGCCACATGAAGTTTTTCATTCGGACTGGTTGTGCCGATGCCTACATTTTGCGCGTATAAAACATGCGTGAATACAAATAGGCTACAACCGAGTGTTGTGATCTTTTTCATTCCCTGTTCTTTTTATTAAGTTGTTGGATGAGTAATTTGTTTTGTTCTTTCAGCAACTCAATTTCTACCTGCAGATGGTTGACTTGCTGCTGTTGTTCCTGCACAGCTTTTACTAATGGCACTACAAATTCTGCATAACGCAATCCATAGAGTCCATCGGGTTGTTGCGGCTTATCTACCCCGCTAAAGCTGTAGTTCAATGCTGCTGCGCTACGTTCTACTTCCTGGGCAATAAAACCTGTATGCCGGTAAGAAGTGTTAGTAGAAGCAGCAATTCCGGGTTTTAATTTGTAATAGTTCTCATCAAGGCTTTTTGTATCTACTGTGTAGGTTACAGGACGAAGCGCGGTAACAAACGAAAGGCCTGGCACGTCTTCCCGTATATTTAGTTTGTAGCGGCTATCCGAAAAATTTGTCCATCCTACCTGGCCCCCAATAGAAGTAACCACCGTATTGCCGATCCGCACTTTATTGCTGGCATCAACCTCGGCAGCATATCCGATAACAGTAGCGTTGAGAAAACTGCCAGAGGTAACATCACTATGGTGCCCTATGGCAGTGTTGTGCTCACCGGAAGTGTTTGAATAAAGTGCTTCTACCCCAATGGCTGTATTATCAAAACCTGTCAAATTTCCATAAAGGGCTCTATACCCCTGGGCAGTATTGTACCGGCCATACGAGTTTGAATAAAGAGCCTGGTAGCCCATAGCGGTATTATAAGAACCAGATGTATTATAAAATAATGCCTGTGTGCCCTGAGCTGTGTTACTGCTCCCGGTAGTATTGCGAGCTAAAGCCGCATAGCCATTCGCTGTATTTAAGGGGCCGCTGGTGTTTTGTAGCAATGCATGATAACCCACCGCCGTGTTAAATGAAGCGGTATTATAATAAAGTGCTTCGTATCCCTGAGCCGTATTACCGGAACCGTCTAAATTTAAATGAAGTGCAGATTTTCCAACGCCCGTGTTGTAGTTGCCTGTTGCATTACTGTATAATGCCCATAGACCCAAAGCAGTATTCCGCTCCCCCGTAGTATTGGAATAAAGCGCTTCGTTTCCAACGGCCGTATTATAATCTCCCGTTGCTAAACTGGCTATGCCAATACCAACAAATGTATTTTGAAGATTTGTTGACAATACCCTTTTACCACCAATCCGATAAACAGAATCAGTATTAATGCTGCCGTTTTTTACGTCTAACTTAAATGCAGGTGTGGCTATGCCGATACCTATGTTTTGCGTGAATACAGAAACAGTAAAACAAAGAATGGATAGCAACAAAAGGAATATGCTTTTCATATCAGCCCTATTTAGTTTTTAAGATTTTTTCTATTGCCACAATACGCTCAAGCAATTCCTTGTTTTGATTTTTTAATTCTTCGTTTTCTTTTGACAGCTCTTGTACTGATTTTACCAGTGGCACTACAAATTCTGCATAACGTAATCCGTAGAGTCCATTGGGTTGTTGGGGTTTATCTACTCCGCTGAAAATGAAGCCCAATTCTGTTGCGCTGCGTTCTACTTCCTGTGCAATAAAACCAGTATGGCGATATGGATTGCTCGTGGAAGCAGCAATGCCGGGTTTTAATTTGTAATAACTTTCATCAAGGCTTTTGTTATCTACTGTGTAGGTTACGGGGCGAAGTTTGTTGATGAATAAAATCCCTGGCACGTCTTCCCGTATATTTTGTTTGTAGCGTCCATCCGAAAAATTTGTCCATCCTACCTGGCCGCCGATGGAAGTCACAGAAGCATTACCTATCCGCACTTTATTGCTGGCATCAACCTTTGTAGAGTAACCAAGAGCAGTAGCGTTAATCAGATCACCAGAACTTACATCACTAAAACTTCCGATAGTGGTATTGTTATTGCCTGAAATATTATTAACCAGCGTATAAAAACCAACACCAGTATTTTGAAAACCTATCGTATTCGCATAAAGTGTGTTATAACCCAGCGCTGTATTTCTGTCGGCCGTGTTGGAATAAAGTGTCTCGGTGCCGCATGCCGTGTTGTAATCACCAAAGCCGTTTGAATAAAGTGCCTGGTAGCCATGGGCAGTATTGTAAGTTCCCTGGGTATTTCCATAAAGTGCTCCATAGCCATTGGCAGTATTGTAATGACCCAGGGAATTGGAATAAAGAGCCTTAGTGCCGGTAGCGCTATTTCGCGCTCCTGTTGTATTGAAAAGCAATGACTGTGACCCAATCGCGGTATTAAAATAACCGGTGCTGTTGCGATTCAGGGCTTCGTACCCATTGGCTGTATTTTCATTGCCCCCACTATTAAAGAGCAATGCGTGATAACCAACTGCCGTGTTAAATGAAGCGTTATTGGTATAAAGGGCTTCATAGCCATAAGCCGTATTACCGTCACCGTATGAATTTACATGAAGTGCAGATTTTCCAACGCCGGTATTGTAATCTCCTGACGTATTGCTGTATAATGCCCATAAGCCCAAAGCCGTGTTCCGCTCTCCGGTTGTATTGGAATAAAGCGCTTCGTTTCCAACGGCCGTATTATAATCTCCCGTTGATAAACTGGCTATGCCAATACCAACAAATGTATTTTGAAGATTTGTTGACAATACCCTTTTACCACCAATCCGATAAACAGAATCAGTATTAATGCTGCCGTTTTTTACGTCTAACTTAAATGCAGGTGTGGCTGTACCGATACCTATGTTTTGCGTGAATACCGAAACAGTAAAACACAGAATGGATAGCACCAACAGGAATATGTTTTTCATATCAGCCCTATTTAGTTTTTTACATTTTTTCTATTGCTACAATACGCTCAAGCAATTCCTTGATTTTATTTTTTAATTCGTCATTTTCTTTTGACAGCTCTTGTACTGCTTTCACCAGTGGCACTACAAATTCTGCATAACGTAAACCGTAGAGTCCATTGGGTTGTTGGGGTTTATCTACTCCACTGAAGCTGAAGCCAAGTTCTAATGCACTGCGTTCTACTTCCTGTGCAATAAAACCAGTATGGCGATATGAATTGTTAGAGGAAGAAGCAATGCCGGGTTTTAATTTGTAATAATTTTCAGCAAGGCTTTTGCTATCTACCGTGTATGTTACGGGACGAAGTTTATTGATGAATAAAATGCCTGGCACATCTTCCTCTATATTTTGCTTATACCTGGCATCAGAAAATGTGCTCCAGCCTACTTGTCCTCCGATGGAAGTAATGATGCCGTTGCCTATCCTTACCTTGTTGCTTCCATCAACAATTGCACTATTACCAATGACAATAGAATTGCTTATGTTGCCATTGTACGGACTCACATCTGCATAACAACCTATCGCAGTATTAAGCGAACCATTTATATTGCCATCCATCGTGTAAGCTCCAATAGCAGTATTGAATCCGCTGGTTGCGCTGTAAAGTGCATGGTAACCAATTGCTACATTTCCATTGCTTGAAGTATTAGAATATAGTGCAGAGTAACCATTAGCTGTATTATAATCCCCAATGGTATTACTTGTAAGTGCTAAAGCACCACTTGCAGTATTTTGCCGCCCTGTTGTATTAAAAGCAAGTGTATAATAACCAACAGCCGTATTCTCCGTAGCTGTACTATTTGCAAGAGCCAGTGCACCGACAGCCGTATTATAATAACCGGCTGTGTTCGTATAAAGTGCGCTGCTGCCAATGGCAACGTTTCTATAACCACTCGTGTTGTTGTATAGTGCAGTGGTGCCAATAGCTGTATTAATTTCCCCGGTTGTATTGAAATAAAGTGCCTGGTAGCCCGAAGCAGTATTATTACTTCCGGTCGTAATAGAACTGTCGGCGCCAATGCCAATGAAAGTATTATGCGTTCCTTTTATTGACAACACTGTTTTGCTGCTAATGCGATAAACTGAATCGGTATTGATGCTGCCGTTTTTTACGTCTAACTTAAATGCAGGTATGTTAGTGCCAATGCCTATGTTTTGCGTGAATACCGAAACAGGAAAACACAGAATGGATAGCAGCAACAGGAATATGTTTTTCATATCGGCCCTATTTAGTTTTTAAGATTTTTTCAATTGACACAATACGCTCAAGCAATTCCTTGTTTTGATTTTTTAACTCGTTGTTTTCTTTTGACAGCTCTTGTACTGCTTTCACCAGTGGCACTACAAATTCTGCATAACGTAAACCGTAGAGTCCATTGGGTTGTTGGGGTTTATCTACTCCACTGAAGCTGAAGCCAAGTTCTAATGCACTGCGTTCTACTTCCTGTGCAATAAAACCAGTATGACAATATGAATTACCTGCAGCAGTAGCAATGCCAGGTTTTAATTTATAATAACGCTCGTCAAGACTTTTTATGTCCACTGTGTATGTTACTGGGCGAAGCTTATTGATGAATGAAATTCCAGGTACATTTTCCTGTATATTTTGTTTATAACGGCCATCGGAAAAATTACTCCAACCTACTTGCCCGCCAATGGATGTTACACCTGTGCTGCCAATACGTACTTTGTAGTTGGCATCCACTCTTGCGTTGTAGCCAATCGCAGTCGCAAGTATTAAATTCCCTGAAGTAACATCAGCCTCAACCCCAATGGCTGTATTGAATTGCCCGGTTGTGTTGGCAGAGAGTGCCTGGTTCCCGTAAGCCGCATTAGCATGCCCGGTTGAATTATGCCAGAGTGCAAGAACTCCGGTAGCAGTATTGTCATATCCAGTTGAATTATCGCCAAGAGCTCCAAGACCTGTAGCGGTATTATCGCTACCAGTCGTATTATCATCAAGTGCACCGCTGCCCGTAGCCGTATTATTCGGGCCCATTGTATTTGAATGCAAAGCCATATGGCCATTCGCTGTATTACTAAAGCCAGTGATGTTACTACGAAGTGCTTCATTGCCGGTAGCTGTATTCCTGTCACCGGTTGTGTTAGTATATAGTGCAGCGTAACCAATTGCTGTATTATAATCCCCGATAGTATTGGTTCTAAGTGCTGAAGCCCCGGTTGCAGTATTTTGCCGCCCTGTTGTATTAAAAGCCAGCGTATAATAACCAACCGCTGTATTTTCCGAAGCTGTACTATTTGCAAGAGCCAGTGCACCAACAGCCGTATTATAATAACCGCTTGTGTTAGTATAAAGTGCACTGCTGCCAATAGCAACGTTTCTATAACCAGTCATGTTGTTGTATAGTGCAGTGGTGCCAATAGCTGTATTAATTTCCCCGGTTGTATTGAAATAAAGTGCCTGGTAGCCCGAAGCAGTATTATTACTTCCGGTCGTAATAGAACTGTCGGCGCCAATGCCAATGAAAGTATTATGCGTTCCTTTTATTGACAACACTGTTTTGCTGCTAATGCGATAAACTGAATCGGTATTGATGCTGCCGTTTTTTACGTCTAACTTAAATACCGGTATGTTGGTGCCAATGCCTACGTTTTGAGAAAAGCAAATTGCTGAACGAACAATCAAAACAAAGAACAAGGCTAAAAAGCTACCATAAAAAGATATCGTTTTCATAAACCTATTCGGGTTGTCTTTATTTGAAATTTCTAATCAGTTATCAGTATGTTCTGAAATACATTCTTCCTTTTTTGTTTACAAGAACCAGCTTGTTATTATTTGCTGATACTTTTCTTCCATCATTGCCATCAAGCTGCATCCACGCATTGCCGCCCCATTGGTAAATCTTGCCAACGTTATTCGTCATAAAAACTTTACCATCGTTGGCCACAGCAATATCTAATCCTGCACTACCAGACATTTGGGTCCATTTAGTGCCATTGTATCGATATATTTTACCGACAGTATTTACCATCCAAACTTGTCCTCCACCTGCAGCTATCCTGGCGGCGTCGCTCCCTGGCATCTGCATCCATTTAGTACCTGAGTATTTATAAATTTTACCGGCAGTATTCACCATCCATATTGTTCCATCAGCATCAATACCAACATCTTTTCCTGAGCTACCAGGCATTTTCTTCCAGGCCGTTCCAGCTAGTTCGTAAATATTTCCAACCGAATTAACCATGCAGACTTTTCCTGCATTGGCGGCGATTGCTTTTCCTGCACTACCCTGCATTTTATTCCAGTCATTATCTGTTGTTTTATAGTTGTAAATGATGCCTGCAGTATTCACCATATAGTATGTGCCATCGTTGTTAACAGCCATATCCACTGCATCGCTTCCTGTCAATAATTTCCATGTAGCACTTCTCAATGGGCGCGCAACAGCGGTGGCACATACATTTTTTTTATAGTAGTCTTTTACTATTTCACCCTGCTGTTCTGCATTATAGTCGCCCAGCGTTTTAGCAGCATCGCATACATAATCATATGGTGCACCATCTACCACCTGGTTTCCGATTGCCTGCTTAATGTACCATGCATATCCATAGTGTTCTAACTGCCAGGCATGTGTTAGCTCATGTGCAAAAAGCTCCCTGCTGCTTGGCGTAGAAAGGGGATCGCTGTATATATCGCCAAGATTCATTTGCACACCACCATTGATAGAAGGTCTTACATACGGCCTGTTACTAAAGCCCGTTCCATTGGTAAGTGTGATCATGTCTTTTGGCGGAAACTCTCTTGCAAATATGGAAAGGGCAAACTGGTATTCGGCTGTCGTAATATTTCGTTCGCTGAAAAAACGATAATTCTTTTTTGCCGATGTAGATAATACACCTGCCGTTAATGCCACAGCAAAGAGAAATACTGCGGGAACATAAAATAGCTGTCTCATAAAACCTGGTTTTAAAAATTGCATGTAAGGAGATTGTGAAATTCCGAATGCAGCATAGGTTGAACTATACCCCAGGTGGGTGAATTTTAAGGCTGTATAAGAAATTGGGGGTGCGTATTAACGCAGCTAATTAAATGGATCAGATGATGCGCTGCCTGATTGCCTTTGCTACTGCCTCTGACGCAGAAGCTACATGAAGCTTTTTGTAGATGCGCTTGACGTGACTGCGCACCGTTTCATACGAAATGAAAATTTTATCGGCTATCAACTGCAAATTGATTCCTTCCACCATCAGTGAAAGAATTTCTTTTTCACGGCTGCTTAGGCTGTAATCTTCGTTTTGCTGTTCTGTGGGTGCAAATTGCTGAAAAAGTTTTAATACACGGCTGGCTATGTATGGACTCATAGGCGAGCCACCGTTGTAAACTTCTATGATAGATTCAACTAACCTTGCAGGCGAAGTTGACTTTAGTATATAGCCCGATGCACCTGCACAAATAGCTTTAAAAATCTTATCATCATCTTCAAATACCGTTTGTATCAGGATTTTTATCTCCGGCCATTTTTTTATTACATGGCGTGTAGCTGCTATACCATCAGTGCCTGGCATTTCAATATCCATAAGAATAACCTGTGGAGCGGCCTTTTTTATTTTGAAGTCAAGGTCAAAACTATCAGCAAAGGCACCGCTACACATAAGTCCTTCGGTACCATTGCAGATGGCTTCAAAGCCATTTCGCATTAGTTTATTGTCTTCAAATATTGCTACCCTTATTGCCATTCTTTGTTTTGATAAATAACTTACAATAATCTCAGATTTGGCTTCACCCGTTTGGGTGAAAATTAAAACGCAGCTTTATGTTTGTTCCTTTACCCGGCCCCGTTTTCAATTCAAAGTCTGCTTTCAAGTCGTTAGCTCTTGCCTGCATATTTTTCAGGCCATTGCCTTTTATCACCGTGTCTTCATTAAAGCCGGTGCCATCATCTTTTATCTCCAGCAAACTATGCCCGGTACCCCACTGCAATGAAAACGAAAAATGACGGCAGCCTGAATATTTTATAGCATTGTTGATAGCCTCCTTACAGAACAGGTAAATATTTCTTCGTACCTGCATGGCAGGAGCCAAATTGTTTATGTTTTCATCTACGTTAAAGCTCAAACGAATGCCTCTGCCGGCGCATAAGTTTAAGGTGTAAGCTTTCAGCTTTTCGGTGATACGTTCAAAGCTGTCATTCTCAGGATTAATAGACCAAACAATGTCACTGATTTTTTCAACCATTTCTTTTGAATTGGTTGAAATATGGCCAAGATATTCAAGTGCATCCTGCTGGTTATGCTGCAATACTTTTTGCTTTGCTATTTCACTAAATAAGGCTACCCCGCTCAGTGTAGCACCCACTTCATCATGTATATCGCGACTAATGCTTACCCTGACATTTTCTGATTCTTTTTCTTTCTCCGATTTTATTATTTGTTCCTGCGCCAGTTTTAAATCTATAAGAGATTGTGATAGTTGTTCAGTTAATTTCTTATTCTGCTTATAACGGTGTGCACCATATAATACAAACAACAAAACAGCACCAATAATAAAAAAAAGAAGATTTTTTTGCTGTGCCTGCTTTGCTGCCAATGCCGATTGTAATTGTTTTTCTTTTTGCAACAACTCCAGTTCTTTCTGTTTCTTTAAAAACTCTTTTTCACGGTTTTCTAATGCCAGGCTTTTCTCGGATGCCTGCAGCCTGCTTATTTCCGATTGTTGTGTCAGCAGTGTTAGCTGCTGCGCATTTTTTAGTCCAACCAGCTCTTGCTGCTCAATGGTTTTGTTTTTCAACATCAGCTGAAAATCATACACCTGCTTTTCTGTTTGCAGATTTTTTATCTGTTGTTCCTTTTTTTCAGCATTGTATTTCGCACTCAACTCCATCACTGTTCTTTCTTTTTTAAAAGTCAGTATAGAATCTTTAAGATGAGCGTAGTAATGGAAATAGTGGTAAGCAGAATCCATTTTATTGTTTTGCCGGAAAGCCTCCGCCAACAGCATGTTCCCTTCAAGTATTCCGGCTATAAAATTCGATTCCGTTGCCAGCTTTTTTGCGAGATGAAAATGAATAATCGCACTGTCTGCATGCCCGGTTTTTAATTCTGTTTTTCCGAGATAAGAAGCAAGATTCATTAAATCATGTGCAAATAAATGCTCACCGGGATTCAGTTTATACCCATCCTGTAAATAACGAAGCGCAGCGTCATAATGACCCTGGCGATATAGCAGGGCCCCTTTTAATTTCATCTCTGTCATGCGGCCCCAAACATCTCCAAACGAAACATTGATTTTCGCGTAGTCCGTTATTGCTTTTGCGGCTTGTTCATATTTATCTTGTGAGGTTAGCACTTCTGCATAATTAGCCAACACACCACGCAGATGCACTTTGTCGATGAAGGAAGGCTGATTAGCCAAAGCATAACTCAATATCCGTTCGGCCTCGTTATTATTTCCGGCAGTAAAATACACCGCACCAAGCATAGCGGCTATGGTAAATATTTTTGGTTTACTCTGTATACCTTCAGCCAGCCGCAAACCCCACGACAAATAATAAGCAGCACTATCTAACTCCAAACTGAGATAAAAATTTCGTCCGAGATTATAGACAGCAAATTGCAGCTTGCTAACATCTCCGGAACCAACCAGGAGCGACACAGCCTTACGATAAAATTTTTCCGCTCCTGAATAATCTCTCGTGTTGGCTGTATGTCTTGCCAACTGGTGATAACTTATGCCAAGAAAAAGGTTGTTGTTGTATCGTGTGAATAAACTGATTGCCTGCTGTAGATTTTGTGTTACCTCAACACCCTTGTTGCGGTAATATAAAGCAGAACCCCTGGCGAGATAATATTTAGCAAGACCAGCTTCGTAACCTGCACTGTCTGAAACAGCTTTTATTTTTTGGGCATAAAAAAGGGCAGAATCAATTTTGAGATAGTTAGCATAACCTTCAGCAATCTCATAAAGTATGTCAACTTTTTTTGAAACGGTTTCCGGTTTTTGCAATAACAGGATTAATTCAGAAATTGTAGGAGTAGTTTGAATCGTGGCATTTTTCAACTCCTTGTTTCTAACTACAGTATGCGTCTCATTCTTGTCTTTGCTCTGTGCAAAAACAACAGCGTTAAAAAAAACAAACCACAAGCAGCATATCTTAGTCATAGTCTAATTGTAAGCTAATAATAAAACACGAGAAATGAACTCAGCGTTTAGACGAAAGTTCAACAATCGTTTACTTTTCAGGACATGGCGGATGAAAGGGACAGCTGCATGGGGAGACCGTACATTAATACCCTTTGTCTGGAGATTCAGACTTATAAAGCTGCTTCCAGCGATAATCCCAACATTACGTTAATGAACTAGCCTTTATCACAGCGTTGCAATAAAATCATCAGCTACCAGGGCTTCGAAGTTTATCAGTTACATTTTATTCACTTTTACATATGTGCTTGCCAAAATATCCTTTTCAACTCTGCTGCTACCAGGATTCGACAACATCCAATTATTTAATTTTTTCTTATATCCTGAACCATTGGGAAATGTCTTTATGGCATTTCATACAATGTATCCGCATTAAAGTAAAATTTCCCACAGAAGATCAATACCATTCAATTTTTACATTGCCGTGTCCCCCACTTGCGGCCCCTAAGCCACCCTCATTACCCAGGCTGTTATTAAGTAAACTGGTTACCGTTGAATGCTGGTAATTGCTTCCCCCACCACCGCCGCCGGAGGCCCATGGGTTGCTGCCGCTTCCAGATGTATATGCTCCTGAAGAACCGCCACCAAACCATCCATCCCCACCAAAACCTTCACCCTGGTTAAACGTAAACAAGGTGCCGCCCGTAAGTGCTATGCCCGCCTGCCCGGCACCGGCACCACCCGAAATACCGCCTGCCCCGCCGGCATTCACGGTAGCCCCACCACCGCCTGTGCCCATTGAATTCTGGCCGATTAGCCCATTGCCACCCACGGACCCGCCGGCTCCGCCCACTCCGCCGTTTTTAGATCCGTTCCCACCTGCGCCAGCCAAAAGCAGGTAGGTAGTGCCTGATTTTATATAAGTGATCTTTCCTTTTTGATTTACGCCACCACCTGCGCCAATACCAACTTCCAGCTGCTGTCCTTCTGTAGTATTAATGAGGCAAATCAGTTTTCCCCCACGCCCACCGCTTCCGGTGGTGGGAGGAAAACTGCCGCCCCCCCAGCCACCTGCGCCATTCACGGTTACTCTTATTTGTTGCACGCCGGGCGGCACTGTAAATAAATAGGTTCCGGGAATATTGTAAGTCACGCTTATCGTATCCGTTTCATTGGGCAGGTTCTCAGTTCTGTACAATTCCCTCCAGTTATTGTTGACAAACACCAGGGACAGCACCATTGTTTTGTTTTGAAACAGCACGTCGCCGGCCAGGATCACTTTGCCACCACCGGCATGCCGACTCCCGTTGATGAGCGTACCGTTACCGGCACCCGTAAATTCGACGGTGCTGATCTGCCCGGGAACGCCAGCACTGAGCTTTATGTTCCTTTGCAGATTACCGTTTCCGTTGTTCACAAAAAACCGTACATATGATCGGTTGCTGAGGTCGAGCAATGAAACAGGCTGGTTTAACTCCTGGATGTTGGCAGCGGCTCTTAGAGCCAATGCACCATTTACATCTAGAGACGCTTGGGGTTCGCTGGTGTTTACACCTACATGCTGTGCCTGTAGCAGCACAGAAAAAAGAAGAACAATTAAAGTAAAGCAACATGTTTTCATAACAGGCAATTTTGAATTGAATGTAAAAAAAATTCAGCATTAACTGGCATTACAAGAAGTGCTGGACATATATGCAGGAGGTGAGCATGTGGTGAAGTATTAAATAGCCTCAGTGTATGAAGCTCCTGGAGATTTCGAAAACACTTTTCTCTGGCTAAACAGGGATGCAGAAGATGGTGGTGGCATTCATGGCTGCTTACTCTGGCTGAACCATGATCCCCGCTGGAAACGAATTAGAAATGATGTGAGATTTAAGGACCTTAAGAATAGGGTTGGCTTATAACTAACATCAGTAGTTAAAATACTAACTATACTGAATGAATGCCGAACGCATAACATTGCATTGGCAATATGGCGGGGCAACGAATAAATTCTCAGCATTTTTGCTATTCGGCTTCGGTGCCAGCCGACGAATGTTCACTCAGAATTCTTTTAAGCCATATGTTCCTTTTTAATTTTCTTTTTATAACAGGAGTAGCAACTGCGCAGGCATCAGGCAAATTTCAATAGTTCAGCTCCGCCTTCGAAGTTGGTAAGCCTGTCCCGGTTAAATTTACTTGTGATGGTTCTAATGTTTTACCACCGCTTAGTAAGACTGGGGCTCCTGAAAACACGAAAAGTTTTGCAATAATTATGGATGACCCTGACGCCCGGATGAGAACCTGGGTGCATTGGGTAGCAATGGTGACAAGATAATAAAATGGGCAGGACCATTTATAGCGGAGACAGATAACAGTGCATTTGTTCAAAATTCTCCGGCGGTAGATGATGGTAGTTTTTACTTTTTAAACCAGATAGCTTTCCGGTTATTGCAGAGATCTGCAAAATTCAAACGATTGTCACTTTTTACATTAACCTCAAAACTGTTTGCCAGTATGAAAACGAAAATGATTTTTTCCTTCGGATTAGTATTAGCCATCGGGCTTTTTTCATGTACAAAAAGCATGCTCCAACATGAAAATGAAGATCAAACTACATTAGCAACGGAAACTGCTTCTGCTAATGGCCCTTCATCGGGCAGCAATTTTTTTGACCCGACTGGCCTTATTTCTTCAAGCCAGCACGATGTGTTAGACACTATTCAAAAAGGATTCGGTTTTACAGAAGGTCCTGCTGTTGATAAAAACGGAAACGTATTCTTTACTGATCAGCCTAATGATAAGATTTACAAATGGAAAGCATCAACGGGAGAGATCACTACTTTTTTAGCAGGTACCGGCCGCTCTAATGGAATGGCTTTTGATAAAGATGGCTACCTCATTGCTTGTGCGGATATGCATGGAGAAATTTGGAGAATAGCACCTGACGGATCCCATACTGTATTGGTAAATAACTATAATGGTAAATTATTAAATGGCCCGAATGATGTTTGGATAAATCCAAAAAATGGTGGCATTTATATTACTGATCCTATTTTTCCAAGAGATTATTGGGATGCATCAGATCCACGCAAACAAAATTGGGAACCAACACACTCAGAGCAGGCTGCAACTGGTAAAGGCGGACATGTATATTATCTCGCCCCGGGTAGCAACACACTTGTAAGAGTAACAACAATGGCAGGATGGAATGCCGACATTTGGCCCAATGGTATCACCGGAACTCCTGATGGAAAAACGCTCTACGTAAATAATTGGACTTATGATGGTTCCGGGCAAATCAGGTCATTTACTATAAATCCTGATGGTACACTTTCCAATATGCAGACATTGGTTAGCAATTTAAATTTCTGTGATGGCATGTCATTAGACGATAAAGGAAATATTTATCTAAGTGGCG
Organism: Bacteroidota bacterium; assembly: GCA_040386335.1. GTDB lineage: Bacteria > Bacteroidota > Bacteroidia > Chitinophagales > Chitinophagaceae > JAZKFT01. The sequence continues at coordinate 47,629 of JAZKFT010000063.1, read as the reverse complement.
GAGTTGGATTGAATGCCTATGATAAAAATGGAACTAAAATACTTACCATTCCAGGTAAAGGAGGCACCAACAATGTTTTTGCAGGATCAAATAATAAAATATTATTTATGACAAGCCCTGACAGAGTTACTTCCGTAAAGATGAATGTTAAAGGAGTAGAAGCATTTTAAAAATATAAAACCCTGATTTAATTTTTAGAAAAGTATTAATAATTAAAAACAAGACGATATGAAATACATTTTAAGTTTATTACTATCCTTCGGATTTTATACAGCCGTTGCTCAAAATCCTGTTGATGGGAACTGGAAAGGAAGCCGTGAGACACCCAACGGTACTTTCGAAGTAAATTATACTTTTAAAGTAGAAGGAAATGTAGTTACCGGACTGTGGAAGACACAATTTGGTGAAGCTAAGTTAGAAGATGGCAAGATCGATGGTAAAAAATTTTCCTACAGTATTTCTTTTAATGATACTAAAATGGCCAGTACAGCAGAGCTGATCAATGAAAATGAAATATTGGTTAAGAATGAAAGAGGAGAAATGAAACTTACCAGGGTTAAGTAACAACTATTGTTTATAAATTATTATCCCGGGATGTTGAGAAAAACGTCCCGGGATATTATTATTTGTCCGGACTGATTATTTAAGATCATAATTACAGGAACAAAATTTTTTACACAAGATATCTGCTATGAACAGAAAATTTAAATTCCTTTTACCAGCTACGACTTTTGTTGTTTTATCGGGACTACAGCTATGTAGTTTTAACGCTGTCGGACAAACTCCCCCGCAACAACCACAAAGACCAAACCTGCCTCCAATACCGATTAGCGGCGATACGACACATACACTGACCAGGCATTTTATACCGGCGGCCAAGAGCAAAAAGACACCTGACAATAAGGGATTTATTCAAAGGTGGCTGGTACTCGAACCCGTAAGAAAAACCATTGCCAGGAATAATATATTCACCGATAACTATCTCCGCACAAATTTTTCGAATGATAATTTTTCTGCTGATTACAATCTGATTCCTAAAAATGGTGAACAAGTAAAAGTAGGAGACCAGGAATTAAAATGGCATGCGCTTGACAGCAAGACCTTCAACTTTAATTTGTATCATTTTACTTATGCTATCAACAAACCGCCTTACGGTGTACTGTTTTGGTTAGTCACCGTTATTGATTGCCCTGCAGAAATCAAAAACGTACGATTAGCTGCAGGATGTAATTCCGGAAGCATGTGGTGGTTGAATGGAGAAGAAGCGTTGATATTATCCGGTGACAGGGATATGATAGTAGATAATGGAACCTCCTCACTTATAACATTGAAAAAAGGAAAAAATATTATTCGTGGCGCAGTCATCAATGGCCCAGGTATGTGCAACTATTGTGTTCGGTTTATCGATGAAAAGGGATTGCCGGTAAAAAACTTCAGTATTAGTTACGAATAAAAGTTGTTAGCCTTTTTTTAAAGTATCCATTAGTCTGAAATCGAAGTTTATTATGAAAAGAATAAAAATAGCCGGCATCAGTTGCTTGTTAACAGTATTGATAACACAAACATTAATAGCACAGGTTGGAAAGCCATTTATCCATGATCCTTCAACGATCGTTGAATGTGACGGAAAGTATTACACCTTTGGCACAGGTAGTGGCGGATTAATTTCCAAAGATGGCTGGACCTGGAATGGCGGTGGTGTGAGGCCAGGCGGTGGGGCCGCCCCGGATGCCATGAAAATTGGAAACCGTTACCTTGTTGTATATGGAGCAACCGGCGGCGCAAGTAACCACAAAGGCGCCATACTCACTATGTGGAATAAAACACTGGATCCAATATCACCTGATTTTAAATATTCTGAACCGGTTGTGGTCGCCACGTCTGACGGTTATGAAGAAAATGATGCTATCGACCCCGGACTTATGTTAGATCCTGTTACGGGTCGCCTTTGGTTGACATACGGAACTTATTTTGGATTCACCCGCCTTGTAGAATTGGATCCCAAAACAGGGAAACGTGTAGCGGGTAATAAACCCGTAGATGTAGCCATTGTATGTGAAGCTTCAGTTTTAGTATATCGTGAGGGATGGTACTATCTGCTCGCCACCCATGGTAGTTGTTGCGATGGTGCGAACTCTACTTACAACGTAGTGGTAGGCCGTTCAAAACAAATTACAGGCCCTTATCTTGATAATGTGGGAAGAAGCATGTTGGAAGGTGGTGGCAAAATGGTCGCTGCTACCCGTGGCGGATTAATAGGTCCCGGCCATTTTGGACACATAATTCTTGAGAAAGGAGTTGAAAAAATGTCCCTTCATTATGAGGCAGATTTAGAGCAGGGCGGCCGAAGTGTATTGGGAATTCTTCCAGTGCTTTGGAAAGATGGATGGCCAGTTGCAGGAGAGAAATTTAAAGAGGGCGTGTATGAAATTGAATCCGTGAGAAGAGGATATGCTTTGGAGCTCGCAGTTGATTTTACAAGAATGGCTGGTGGAATGCGGGGATTTGGTCAGCCCAACAATGAGCCCATAAAACCCGTTCCCGCACAAGAGTTAGCAGATGTAATAAAAAACTGGCCAACGGGTAATATAGCTTTACGCATTGGTGATTATATGTCCCGCCCCCACCAAAAATGGACGATTACCAAGGCTCCTGATAGCACCGGGTATTTAGGCGGACCTTATTATCAAATTGTCTTGGCAGGAACGGAGCGGGCATTGGCAGCTACAGCAAATGCTGAGGTGGTAACAGTACCGGCATTTACAGGTGCTCCTGAACAATTATGGCGGATAGATCAATTGACTGATGGTACCTATAGAATAATGCCTAAAACAGATTCCAATACAGGAAAAAAATTAGCACTCGTATCTTCCGGAGATAGCACACCGGCACTTGCCACATTTGATTTTAATAGCGACAATTCTAAATGGAACCTTAAGGCTTACTAAATAATATATGCCGGATCAGGTTTCGTTGCTGCAATATTAATAGCAAGTGATTCAGGGAAAGTTTGTTTCCGCTGTCTGCAAAAACACAGCAGGCTGTCTGTTGGTAAAATAGCCACCACCATCCGTTTGTACCTGGCTGAACTGTCAAATAAAATCATTTTATTAAGTACTGACAATTTAAGCGGACTCAATAACAGCTTTCACAAAGTGCGTTGGGAAATTCACATTGAGCAAAATAAAATCAGGGCAACTCCCGTGCATTCTTTTCCCGTTCTCCTTAATGACAGAAGTGAAATTCCACCTGACGTACTCTTTCACTGGAACAGCATCCAAAGAGCCAATCGACTGTTGGAATACTATCAGCTATTATCCGGCAGACGAAACACTTTTGGGCTTTTGTATTTATCTTGAGCATCAGTTTTTCAATCGGCTGCGGCCAAGGCTGGATAATATTGAATGCCAGTTCAGCAGTAAGCCTTAATCCGTTAGTGGTCAGCTTAACCGACACTTGCATTAGAAATGAACCTATCGAAAAGTAAAATATCAATCAGACAGTTTTTATTTGTTTTAGTAATTACTATCAACTTAATTTCTTGTAACCAAAATAGACAAGGAACACAAGAAACGAACAATAAAGCTCAATCAACAAATGCTTCAATAGTAAGTAAAGAAATTCCCATTTGGGCAAAAAGCATTCCCGACTTTGAACTAATAAAGGGAACAGAAACATATGATGAAGGAATGATAAATAATGTATCCAACCCAACTATAAAAATTTACGCTCCCAGAGAGAATAATACAGGAGTTGCAATACTTGTATTTCCGGGTGGTGGTTACAATAGACTTGCTATTGACCTTGAAGGTTCAGAAATATGTGAATGGTTAGCGTCTATCGGAGTAACAGGAGTACTACTAAAATACCGCGTTCCAGCGTCAGGGCATCATTATGACAAAGATTGTGAATGCGGAAAAGACCCAATTAAACCCCTTGCCTTGCAAGACGCACAAAGAGCAGTAAGTTTAGTTCGCTTCCGGGCCAAAGAATGGAATATTAACGCCAACAAAGTTGGGGTAATGGGATTTTCAGCAGGCGGACATTTAGTTGCGGATGTAAGTACCAATTACAAGAAGCGGGCCTACCCGATCACTGACAATATTGACACTATAAATTGCAGACCTGATTTCGGCTTATCATTTTTTCCAGGTCATATGACTGTGCATACAAAACATCCATATGACCTCAACAATACACTTCACGTAGACAGCAACACCCCTCCTATGTTTATTCTTCAAGCAGGAAACGACCCTGTTGATACCATTCAGAATTCATTGGTTTATTATATTGCTTTGAAAAAAGCAGGTGTTTCAGCTGAATACCATATTTATGCAGAAGGTGGACATGCATTTGGTTTAAATAGAACAGCACTTGACAATCCGCTTTGGAATAAACTTCCCATAGCTGATTGGGAAAGCCTGGTTGTAAGATGGTTGCAGACAATAAAAATGACATCGAATTAGAAAACAAGAAAGACGAACCGCTAACATTGGGTTTACAACAATCCTTGCTGATAAATTCTCATCTTTTGGCTCACTATCATCAGCAGTTCTGGCATATGGAAATTTGATGGTCATTTGTCCATATCTTCATCAGAAGTAATTCTATTGGACTTCGGTTCCAGGCTGGCGTGTATGAATGTAATCACAGCAGTCAGCCATAAACGTTAGCTATAATTTAATGAAACAACTTTTCTACATAGGAATTCTAATCTTGACTCCTTACCTGGGAGCTTCTCAATCCATTAAACAAGAAGCGAGTGAATTTTTCAAATCAATTGTAAAGACCTGCTTTGACCTTGATTGTGACAGATTCTATTCATTTTTTACCGATTCTGCGGCGATAATTAGTCCGAATGGCGTAGGAGTTTATTCGACGAAAAAAATGATTGAAAGTAAGAAAGCGTGTGACAAATTTGAAGAGTTCACAGAAGGACTTTCTTCTTTTCAAGACTATCTCAATCATTATAAAATTGTGATACTGAACAAGAAGGAATTTACCTCTAAAAATAATGACACCATCATTAAGAAAATATCCGCAGAAAAAACGGATAATTTATTTGTTTACGAAATTTTACAAGAGTTCAATAACAACTTTACAAATTCTGATTATCTGGTATTTGGCAATATCCAAAAGAGCAATGAAAAAAGGGTTGCGGGTGACGGGTTTTTTTGGATGGTAGTCAGAAAAACTAAACAGGGTTGGAAAATTTATGGCACGAGAGCATGAGTACTACAGCAAACATTGGTATTTACAAAAGCCGGGCAGAAGGAAATACAATCGGCTGCATCGGTTCGGGCTAACGGAAATCTGCTAGCCTTTTGTTCTTATCCTCATCAGCATTAATTTAATTGGGCTTCTGTTCCAGGCTGTAGGTTCTAAATTCAAGCCCGCGGCACGGCCTGCCCGGTGGCAATTTTAATTAAATTTAAAGTTCATTTTGATTTATGGATATACCTTTTATATACTTGACCCAATTTGTGATATATTCATTTCAGGAAACACACACTAATAACAATTAAGTCCTTTTTTATGAAACATTTCTTTTCACTTCTTTTGATTTTAGTCTCAGGTTGTTCTCAAACGAAGAATATAGCCGGAACAGCAACTAGTGACAACGAAAGCTTTGTTATCACAGAAATTTCTACTGACGAAACTTATGGGTTGAATTCTAAAAACCCGGTTGAAGTTGGCGGAAATAGTAGTAGCAGCGGGCCATCAAATGAAAGGAGGTACTTAAATATGTTGGCTGGTCCAAACGGGGAGAAAATAAGCTATTATAGGGCAGGTAGTTGTTGTCCCGTTAAAAGTGAAAAAGGCTTTCTGGGTTACGCAATGCTTGATAATTATAGAGTAACCTGGAGTGGCACGACAGATACAGTTTCTATTTATATTAATATGTATGACAAAGGAGTATTAAAAGCACCTGTTGGCTTTACTATTAAGAAGGACTGAGTAACTGAATTTATTCCTGAGTTGAGAGCAAAACAGCTACCAACGAAAGTATCGATAGAAGCTGTGCAGACATAGTGCGCCCTCATCATTTGTAACAGTAGCGGGCTTCAGTTCGGGTTTGGCAAACAACTTTGGGCCCGGGGAACAATCATCAACTTTTATTGCCAATTTTAACATCGGTGGCCGGGAAGCTTCGGTAATATTCGCAGCCTTCACCAATACCAGGACGTTGGGCACAATGCAACAAAGGCTCTCAAAGACTTTAGCTAATTTTATGACGAGAAGTTTAATTTTTTCAAATGGAATTTCAGTCAATCCCAATGACATTTAATCTTGACAACATAAAAGTTAATATCTCCGATGAAAACAACGGAATTAGGTTGACAACAGAAGCAGAAAACTGGTTTGTACCCAATCAGACGCTTAATGAAACAAAAACTATCCTGGAAAAGAATTTCAAAATTATCACGGAGCATTTTCTGTACAAAGTTGGGACGGCAGTTTTACAAACAGACCTAAATAATGTTTGCTTAAAGATTGCCCTTAGGTATTTCCAAATGTACAATCAGTGGCGCTCAATGTATAAAACTGAGGCAAACAGGGATTTGACATTCTTACAGAAAGATTTTGATAGTATAGACACAATTCATGCGGTAATCGGCTATTTCCAGAATATGTATCCGGACAACTACGAAGACACATGTGAAGTGATGTTGGGAATGTCAAATGCTAAATTGAAAGAGGTTGTAATACAAAAGTATTGGTACGACACCAAGTAAATGCACTGTGCACACATATTGTAATTGCCTATAGCGGGGCTGGGCGTCCTCATCGTCCCGTTCGCTTCTTATCCGCATATCTGGCCAAACGAACACTACCGGGCAACAGAATATAACTTCAAGGGCATTAACTTTACTCACCAACAGTTCCGGCGGAACGAGGAATATCGGCACCGCAGAAAGGCCAAAACGGTAGCGGTCATTGTAATTTGCAGACATACTATAGAATTTTGAAGAGGTGATAAGTGAAAATTTAAAAAAGCAGGTTGTTTCATTTTGGAAATTGTCAACTACTGATTTAGAAATAATCGCGTCCAAATTCACATATAATGAATTTAGGCAAAAAGAGTATATACTTGTTGAAGGTAAAATTTCAACCCATCTACATTTTATTGAAAGTGGTTTGGTGCGGGTCTTTCATTTGAGAGAGGCTAAAGAAACAACCACCTATTTATCAAGTGACAATGGCTTTGTCTCCTCTTATTCAAGTTTTATCAATCAAACAAAATCTGTTGAGAATATTCAGTGTCTTGAAAAAACAGAAACGCTTTCTATTAGCTTTAAAGGATGCAGGAGTTGTATGATAGTATTACTCAATGGGAAAAAGTTGGAAGGGTTTTAGCAGAACAAAATTTTCGTTGTTTCACCGATAGACTTTTTAAACTTCAATGAACTCCTGCAAAGGAAAAATATCTTGAATTCTTAAAAACGGTAGCAATTCCCTGCTTGTATTCCATCACTACAACTGCCTGCAATGGTTGTACGATAGAAGATTCTGTTCGCGTTTACAACGGCGTTTATACTTTCACCGGCCCCGGCAGCGACTGGAATAATATAGCCAACTGGCAAAATGGTTTAAAGCCGCCAACTGCTATACCAGCAGGAGCACGGGTAAACTTTAACCCTGCCAATGGAGTGTGTATTTTCCAGGGCGTGTTGAATATATCACAGCATGCGGATCTGAGAGTAGAACCGGGGAAGAAGCTGACGATTTTGACGTGATGAAATTTGTTATTCTTAGACTTTCAGCTACAGGTGATCCTGGTACGGGGCATCAGAATAAAGGATCATCATTTGAATTTCTATTTAACTTTAGTACAAAGGTTGGGCAGTGGAGCATGAAATTCCCCATATCGCCGGGCCCTGAACGTCGGGTGGAATTTTTTTTAACAGTCCTCAAATTTGAACAACATGCGACTCGCAATTTTTACTATGGTTATAACCTTAAGTTTCCTGACTACCGGGTGGGCTCAGAAAACTGACCGAAGCGAAAAAACCATCGTTCAAAATGCTGTTACTGGATTATTTGATGGACTTGCTGAATTAGATGTTGAAAAATCAAAATCCTTCTGCACATCAGATGTAAAAATTCTTGAAAGTGGCGCAGTTTGGAACTTTGACTCTTTGGCTAATCGGATTACGGCAAGAAAAGCGACATCCGGGGACTTTAAAAGAATCAATCAGTTGGACTTTCTCGAAACAACTATTTCAGGTGATATTGCCTGGCTTTATTATCTTAATCAGGCAACCATTACATCAAATGGGAAAACCGTGATTGTAAAATGGCTTGAAAGTGTTGTTCTAAAAAGAGAGAAAAGTACTTGGAAAGTTAGCCTTCTTCATTCGACTGAATTGGAAAGAACGCCATAAAAGCAACGGCCAACATTGCATTGACACAATAGCGGCTTCTAAATAAAGAAACGGTATAAATAAAAATCTCATGAATGTCACCCGCCGTAAGTTCTTACAATCCTTCTTCATTGGCTTTGCCCTAACGACAAAAAAAGGTTGGGCAAACAAGCTTCCCACGCCGGCAATTGAGCGCCGCGACCTCTTTCCACAGGGTGTGGCATCAGGTGACCCAACAGCTGACAGTGTCATCTTATGGACGCGGCGTCCGCCGGTAAATGGCAATTACGCTAAAAAGCTGATCGTTGAAATATCGGCCACCCCGGATTTCAAAAAAATCCTGGCAGGTGGTACTGCAAATATTGATGCAGACTCAGACTGGACATGTCGTTTCCTGGTTACGGATCTCAAACCCAACCGTGAGTATTGGTACCGCTTCGTGGATGAGCATGGGTTCGCCAGCCGCATCGGCCGTACGATAACAGCCCACAGTGATGATTCGGATGCTCCCGTTCGTTTTACGTTTGTGAGTTGCCAATGCCCTAACGAAGGCGCCATGAATGCTTACCGTAAGATGATCTTTGAAGATGAGGCACGTGCGAAAGAGCAACGACTTAATTTTGTGTTGCATTTGGGCGATTTTATTTACGAAGTCACCTGGTATGCCGAAGATAATCCTAAAGGAAACCGTGGTCGTCGCATCAAAAACCTGTACAAGTTTCCGCAGGGGCGAAAGGTTGGCAATTTTCATCTCCCGGTTTCTCTTGAAGATTACCGAACACTCTATCGTGCATATCTTGAAGATCCTGATTTACAGGATGCCCGTGCCCGCTGGCCATTTGTTGGTGTTTGGGACAATCACGAGTTTGCCTGGGCCGGGTATCAAAGTCAGTATGTGGCAGGGGGCGCGTACAATGCTCCTGCACAAAACCAGAAAGTCTTTGCCAACCAGGCCTGGTGGGAGTTCATCCCAGCCCGGGTTTCACAGCCCGGTAACCCTAAGCTTGAACATTTCAAGGCTCCTGTAGTGGTGGATACACCAATGGAGGCGTTCAACGAAGACGGACTTTCGGAAGAGCCTAACAACCTGGCGGCGATCAATAGTTTGAAGATTCAGCGGGTGCTGCGTTGGGGCAGGAATGTCGATTTGCTGCTAACCGATAATTGGTCATTCCGTTCTCCTGATATGTCAAGTGACGATTTTTATGCAGCCGGATATCCCAGGGTCACTCCACAAGTGCCTTTTGAAATTATGAATTATGGCCGCCATTATAACGGCGGCAAACCGCCGGATACTATTCGTTTCAATGACAAGGATCTTCCAAATCCGACAAAAGATGTTCATGCCCAGACCTTCCTGGGTCGTGAGCAACGACGTTGGTTCTTAGAACAGCTCGGAGCTTCTAAGGCTCGCTGGAAAATCTGGGGACATACATTTGGTACCATGGAAGTGCGAAGCGACTATCAAAACCTGCCTGGCGAACTGGGTAGTAAATGGCCTAAAGATGCCGGCTATGCGGTAATTGATAATCGATTCCTGCGTGATAAAGACGAGATATTTGATTTTATAAGCAACCAGGAAATCACCGGTTTTTGTGTTGTCGGAGGCGACCGTCATGCGTTTCATGCGGGTTTAGCCTCTAAAGCGCTGCCGCCGAAGAAATACGAGCCACTGGGCGTGGAATTCATTACCGGTTCTATTTCGCAGCAAACGCTTTTCGAAGTGTTGGAACTCACCATGGCCAAAGACCATGCGTTGCGTATGCTGCACCTGGTGGATCAACCCGATGGTAAAGTGATTCCTTCTATGAATGTTACTCCTATGCATGGAGTGCTTTCCACTTTAAAGTTGAAGGAGACGGGAGATATGAAGCAGGCACGTGCTGTGCGAAATCCGGACCTGGCACCGCATTTGTCATTTCTCGATTTCGGTGGCCATGGCTACGGTTTAGTAACCGCCACTTCCGATCAGCTTTCTACCGAATTTGTATGTATACCGCGACCACTGGAACGCAGTGAGCGTGCTGATGGCGGCCCTTTGGTTTATCGTGTTGTGCATCGCACACGTTTATGGAAGCCAGGCGAGGCACCTAAGCTTGAGCAGGAAATCCTTGAAGGCGACCCACAATATTGCATTTGAATGATTGCTGTAATTAACAACATGGGGTTTAGTGCTAACGCGGATTAATTACACTATTCCCAGTCAGTTTTTTCACCGGGGTTTTTTCGTCGGGAAATGTTTAACTGATCGAATCGATATTGTTGCCCAGGTTGCGGTAATTGATCTTTTCCTGTGGATTTGTACCGTTAAGAAATTCCTCAATATTTGTGTATCCGTCGCCGTCTGTATCCAACGCAGCATCTTTAAATTCCTTAGAATTCAGCTTGTTTTTAATTTCCCAATCGTCTGGCATACCATCGCCATCGCTGTCGGCAGGAACCTGGCCAGGATTGAAGCTGAGGTTTGGGTACCCTCCTACTTCTGATACATCTTTGATGATACCTGTTGCTGTCGCAGGGGTTCCTGTGCGTACCATATTTGTAACGCGGGTATCGACAGCATCCCGTTTAGGTAGGGTGGCGCCAGCTTTCGCCAATACGGCCTCGAAGACGACCCCGGCCGTTTGGTGCGGGCTTACGGGCCAGCCTTCGAAAGGCGTATTCACACGGGCAAGGTTCTCAGGGCCACGCATTCCCGCCCAGTTCTTGTTGATCACCTCCTGGTTTCCGTGCATGATATTGCCGGCCACATACCATTTACCCGGCCGGACAGCAGCCTTTGTATACCAGCCACCTTCCGCCCATGCGCTTCCCGGCGAATACATACTACGCTGTTCGATGCGGGCAAACACGTCGCGTATGTTGTCATTGGTGGCAGGCCCGGGTTTGAAATAGTTGTTGATTAGATTGACCATGGAGGTTTCATCGCCGCCATCTATTGAACGGTGGCGCCAGTTGAAAACGACATTGTATCGGAAATCAAAAGGACCCGACATCCCGATGGATGGGTTTCGGGCAGTATTACTGGCGAAAAGGTTATGATGAAATGTAGAAGGGTTGCCTCCCCAGGTTCCGCCGAAAGCATGCCCTTTGGCATCCAGTGCTTCACTGGAGATCGTCCATTGCACCGTGATATTTTCCGCGGGATCTTTAATCTGTGTTTTTCCGTCCAATGATGGCCGCATATGCCGGTAGAGCGAAATGTTTTCGTCCATACCCCAGCTTGTAGAACAATGGTCGATGATGATGTGATGGTGTGGGTTACCGCCGATATTATCATCTCCCTGTCCCCCGGTTGGAACACCACGCCGTACACGCAGATGGCGGATGATAACATTATGTGTATTGATATTGAGTGTTCCTGCAACACAAATTCCATCGCCAGGCGCAGACTGGCCGGCTATAGTTATATCGGGATGATTGATATTAAGATCTGCAGCAAGTTTGATCGTGCCTGCTACGCGAAACACCACGATACGGGGTCCCTTTGTTTCCAGCGCAGCACGCAGGCTCCCGTCACCATTATCATTAAGATTTGTAACTGCAATGGTGTTGCCTCCACGTCCTCCAGTGGTAAACATCCCAGCTCCCCAGGCGCCGGGAAAGGCAGGAATAACACCTTCAGGCAGCCGCGGTGGATGCGGAGGTATTTGACCGGCTTCAGGCTGTCCCGATGGATTGTTGCCATTTTGTGCAAATGCTTGCCCGCCTATGCATAACACGACAAACAAAGCTAAGCCCGGGGTGATAGCGCGGCCGGATCTTTTCATATTCGTGACTGCTTTCTGCAAGGCCCTGTATCCAGGGCTGGCTGGCTGCAAACCGGCCGGGAGATATGTTTGCGCCGTCGTGTCAAAATATTGCACAGCATTGTCCGCAATGCCTGCACTATCGGATTTCGGTATCATGTTAGGAGTTTTTCCATCGGCCATCATTGGTCGCATTTTACCGAAGTTAGGCATTGTAAAAATAGTCCCACCCCTGGCAGGTCCGGTCCGGACGTTATTACATCCAGCACAGCACCAGCCTTGTACGTTAGATCTCATTGTAGCCCCAACAATAACCTTCCCAACCATTTAGCTTAGTAAAAATAATTGATGATAAATTTGCGCAACCCAAAAGTTGCATATATATTTGCAACCCGAAGGTTGCGTAATTAAAATATTGAAAAAAATGAAGCAAGATATATTCCAGGCCATAGCAGACCCGACGCGCAGGGCTATTTTAGCCTTAATTGCTATCCAGGCATTAACGCCCAATGCAATGGCAGAAAAATTCGAGATGAGCCGGCAGGCAGTATCAAAACATATTAAAGTATTACAGGATTGTGAATTGATTAAACCGGAACCTTCCGGCAGAGAAATCTATTATCACTTTAATCCCCCCAAAATGCAGGAGATAGACAATTGGATAGCCCAGTTCAGGAAAATTTGGGAAACCCGCTTCAATCAACTTGACACCGTATTATCAACCATTAAAAAACAAAAAAAATGAACGACTTACTATTTGACTTTACCCTGGACAAATCAAAAAAAACGGCATTTATTAACCGTGAATTTGATGCTGACCTTTCGCTGGTATGGGATGCTTTTACCAAACCAGAAATTCTTGATCAATGGTGGGCACCTAAACCCTGGGCCTCGAGAACAAAAGTTATGAATTTTGAACCCGGAGGAAGGAGATTTTATGCGATGGTAAGTCCGGAAGGCCTGGAACGCTGGTCTGTTCAGAAATACACTTCCATTAGCCCGAAAACCAATTTTAAATTTTTGAATGCTTTTGCAGACGAAAATGAAAATCCTGAATTACCGGGTTCAGAATGGGACCTGACTTTCAGCGAAGAAAGCGGAAAGACAAAAGTGAGCGTTTCCATTTATAATGAATCCCTTGAACGAATGGAGAAGATGATTGAAATGGGCTTCAAAGAAGGATTTATGATGACATTGAAAAGCCTGGAAGAACTATTGGCAACTTTATCTCAAAAATGATTTTCGTTCTAAAAACGCCTCTCAAAAAGGTAAGATAGTAACCCGAAATGATTTTCAACGGCTGGCGGACTTTATCCCCAAAATTACTACGCCAACAGTTGAAAATCATACCGGGTATTTATTTAGAAATTAAACGATTGCAACTAATTACTGAGAGACAATCAGCAGTTTCGCACCTGCAGCAATCGTTATCGTGGCTCCGTTATTAAGGGTTAATTTATTACATGCGCCAGTTAGTCCGGTTACCACCGGCATTACAATACCAGCTCCGCTGTTAACGATCACATTCATACAGGTATTTGGTACCGTTGCATTACTCCAGTTGGCTGTACTGTGCCAATTGTTTGTGACACCCAGCCAGGTAATATTCGTACCTGCAGCATTGATGGTAACCGTAACCGCCAATCGCTGCTCCGATTCATTACCATTTACCGTTTGACTGGCATAATAGGTTGTTGCATTTGCAAGCGGCGTCGCAGCTTCCAGTAACACGTTGCCTGCACTATACCATTTAATAGCGGTACCTGTTGCAGCCAGGTCAGATACTTTGGGAGAAATGGATGCACAAAACGATTGTGAGGGGTTGCCTGTGGGAGGCGGAACAATAACCTTTTGACGAAGCACTGATAATATATCGCGAACGGAGAGTACTGTTAAATCTGGTTTTCCGTCTCCGTCGATATCGCCAATCGCCACCGATCCTGGATTAAACGGTGCGACCAAATCGATCCGGGTGGCAAAACTGATGTTGCCGGGACTACTGGTATTTTTTAGCAATGATGCTGAAGTAGCATAAAAGTTTGTCGTTGCCAGGTCAGGTTTTCCGTCACCGTCTACATCACCAATGTCAAACCCTGCCGGCTGGTCGGGCGTGGCGAAATCAATTTTCGGCGCCATGTTGATGGTGCCGGGGGTGGATACATTTCTAAAGACGGAAATAAGATCAGCACCTCCTATAGATACTGATACGTCCGATTTTCCATCTCCATCAATATCAGCAATCAACAACATACCAGGACTGGCTCCTGTAGGTAAATCAACCCTCGCAGCAAAACTGATGTTACCAGGTATAGAAGTATTCCGAAACAGCGACAGACTTCCGCCTACATTGTTAGTTACCACCATGTCAGGTTTTCCATCCCCGTCAATATCTCCCAGGCCGACTGAGCTGGAATAGTCAATCGTTGCAAATTCCATTTTTGTATCAAACAAGATATTGCCGGCACTTGACAGGTTTCGTAAAACGACCACCCTGTTCGGCCCGCTCGCTACCGCCAGGTCCGGCTTTCCATCACCGTCGATATCGTCGATGGCTATCTGTTTCGGGTATAGGGAAACGCCAAAGCTAACCGGCCCGGCAAAACTAATAGTGCCGGGAACAGACGTGTTCCTGTAGATGTCCACGGTTCGGCTAGTCTCACCTGACACTGCCAGGTCGGGTTTTCCGTCGCCGTCCAAATCCCCGATCCTTACCATTTGTAGCGAAGTCCCAGAGCCAAAGTCCTGCCGGGGGGCAAAGCTAATAACGCCTGCGGTGGAAGTATTTCGAATAACCGTGATTGGGGTAGCACTATAGTTCAACATCGCAAAGTCGGGTTTTCCATCACTATCCAGGTCACCCATGGCAAGTGAGAATCGAAGCGGACCAATAT
Organism: Bacteroidota bacterium; assembly: GCA_040386335.1. GTDB lineage: Bacteria > Bacteroidota > Bacteroidia > Chitinophagales > Chitinophagaceae > JAZKFT01. Next base: position 32,623 of record JAZKFT010000063.1, on the reverse strand, counting down.
CAAGATCCTGTTTAGGATTAAAATTGGTGGCGCCGGCCAGCGTGACATTAAAGATCTTATCCGAAAAAGCGGTGAGGTTACTGGCCAGGTTGGTAGCCGAAATAACTTGATAGGTTGACCCTAAGGGTACAGTAACCGTTAAGCTGTTGGCAGTGGCGGCAGTAACGGTTGCTCTTGTTGCGCCAAAAAAAACGATGTTGTTAACTGCCGTTGTATTGAAATTGGTTCCGGAAATAACGACACTGCTTCCAACAGCACCGCTTGCTGGTGAGATAGCAGTTATGGTAGGTGGTGGAATAACAGCATACTGTTTAAAAACAGATAACGTACCGACATAGGAAAGCACCGACAAATCTGGTTTCCCGTCGGCATCAATATCACCAATTACAACCGATTCGGGGTTAACTGTTGTAGCCCAATCGATCCGGGGGGCAAAACTGATCGTTCCGGGACTGGAAGTGTTTTTCAGCAATGACGCTGAGGCTGAATAATAATTAGCCGTGGCCAGGTCTGGTTTTCCATCTCCGTCTACATCACCAATGCTAAGGGAGTTTGGGTTGTTTGGAGTGGTAAAATCAACTTTTGGTGCCAGGCTAAGTACGCCGGGTGTGGATGTATTTCTAAAAACGGAAACAATGTAATTCGTTCTTCCTGTCACAGATACATCGAATTTTCCATCCCCATCGATATCAGCAACCACTACTTTCCCAGGGTTCAGACCAGTAACGAAATCGATCCTGGTCGCGAAACGAATATTGCCGGGGTAGGAAGTATTTCGCAACAGTGACATGTTTCCTGATGCATCATTCGTCACTGCCAGGTCGGGTTTACCATCACCATCGATGTCGGCCAGGCTCACTGCCTCAGAGTAGTTGGGTGTTGAGATTTCAATTTCCGGATCAAACAAGATGGTACCAGGAGAAGATATGTTCCGCAAAATGACCACCCTGTCCATTCCGCAGGCTACCGCCAGGTCTGGTTTTCCATCACCATCAAGATCGTCGATGTCCACACTTTGCGGGAAATTGAATGCATAAAAGCCGACTGGTGCAGCGAAGCTAATATTGCCCGGTACAGAAGTGTTCCGGTATATATCCACGGTTGAACTGCCCCAGGATGACACAGCAAGGTCAGGTTTTCCATCGCCATCCAAATCGCCGATCGTTACCGTTTTCACCTGCGTTCCTGAGCCAAAGTCCTGTTTTGGAGCAAAGCTGACCACCCCACCGCTGGAAGTATTTCGAATGACCGTAACCGGGGAGGCACTGCCATTCACCATCGCCAGGTCCGGTTTCCCATCACCGTCCAGGTCGCCACTGGTTAAGGATTGTGGATTTAAACCTACAGCGAAGTCTTGCTTTGGATTAAAAGCGGTGCCTCCCGCCAATGTGACGTTAAAGACTTTATCCGAAAAGGCAGTTAAGCTGGTGGCCAGGTTGGTAACAGAAATTAACTGGTAAGTGGAACCGAACGGCACGGTAACCGTTAAGCTGGTCGCGGTGGCAGCAGTAACAGTCGCTTTTGTTGCCCCAAAAAACACGATGTTTTGAGATGGTGTTGTATTAAAGGCTGTTCCGGTGATCACTACACTGCTTCCAACAATACCACTAAGAGGTGAAAAACTGGTTATTGCCGGCGATTTGCTGGCCTGCGAAAGAAAAGAGATATTGCTGGCATTGGCATTGGTAACACAGAGATCAGGCTTTGCATCACCGTCTAAATCGCCGATCGTGACGGATATGGAATTTCCTCCTGTACCGGTGTTGATTTGCTCGGTGAGGTTAATTGTTCCTGCAACCGAAATATTTTTAAACGTAACTACCTGGAGGTCGTTGACGCCAATCGCAATATCAGGTTTTCCATCACCATTAATATCACCCATATCGAGGCATCTTGGACTGGAAGGTGTAGTAAGGTCTGTTTTTACGCCAAAAGTTACCGAACCGGAAGACGAGACATTGCGCAGAATGGAAACCGTGCCTGAGCCGTAATTGGCTGATGCGATATCCATTTTTCCATCATTGTCAAAATCGCCGACGATACAGTAACGTGGATCAGTCCCCGTGGCTGCATCTGTTTTTGGTGCAAAATTGATAGATCCCGGGCTGGAACCGTTTCGAAGTACTGATATCGTTCCGCCATCGGAATTGGCTGTGACCAGGTCAACCTTACCATCGCCGTCGATATCGCCGGATGCAATACATAGTGGGCTTGCTCCCGGAGTGAAACTAAGCCCGGCTGCAAAACTCACCGATCCGGCTGCGGGCGATGTATTCCGAAAAACCAATACATTGTTGGGAGAATGACAGGCTGCTGCCAGGTCTGGTTTTCCATCGCCATCATAATCTGCAATGGCAACTGACGTGCAGAACCCTGAGGTAAGATCGACCCTTGTGTCAAAACTAATGGAGGCTGGTGTAGAAGTGTTGCGAAATACCGATACCTTCTGATTGAAAAAACAAGCGACCACGAGGTCGGGTTTTCCATCTCCATCTATATCCCCAACCGCAACTGTATAGGGACTACTGGCGGTTGCAAAGTCCAGTTTTGCCGCAAAACTTCCTACACCTGCAACTGAAGTATTCCGAATAACGGATACCGAGTTACCGCTTTGATTGGCAACAACAATATCGGGCTTACCATCCCCATCAATATCAGTATTGCGGCTGGAATAGGGAATTGACCCGGTAGATAGATCCTGCTTTGGCTTGAAGAGGCCGCTGCCGTTTAGGGTTACAATAAAAGGTTTTGCCGAGAAGCCTGTTTGAGCCACGGCAAGGTTAGTGACCGTAATTTTTTCGTAGGTAGAACCCCCGGGTACGGTAACTGTAATACTGCTAGCAGAGGCTGCGGTTACTGCGGCTTTTGTGGCCCCAAAGAAAACCACGTTCTGAGCTGCAGTTGCACTGAAGCCTGAACCGGTTATGACAACGGATGTACCTACCGGTCCGCTGGCGGGCGAAAAGCTGCTAATAACCGGTGCTGAAAATGCATTGACCGCAAAAAATAATGTTGTAAAAAGGAGGCTGGAAATTTTCAGCCTTTTGATGGCAATGGTAGTGCGGGTAAAAACAGGGGTCATCTTAGGATACGTTTTACGTCGTTAAAAAAGTGGCGCATTCGGGTAAGGGCATTTGGACGAGAATGGTGAAATCTTTAGCTAATTGAAAAACATACACCATTAAGGTTTTGCTACCACAACCTGCCCATGGAATATTATATTTTGGCAGGCGCTATTCCGCAGGGCCTATGCCGCTGCTTCTTTAATAAAGCAGTGGCAAGTTCCCAGAGGATACAGAATATTGGAAATAGTAATAGAATTGGCAGGCTGGCAAAGAAATCAGTGGCTATTGCCAGAGGTTAGCAAAATAGCTTTCATGAAAATTTTGGCCGCAGTTTCATGTTATGTGTGTTTATGAAGTTGAAAAAATCAAGACCTTTTGCATACTATAAAAGTACCCTCCAACCGATCCTGGCAGGTATAAGGATCGGTTCAAATGTTCTCAATTTTGAGTCAATTTTGCCTTGAAGTGTAGGCTGATGGCGGAATTCCGTATTGTTCTTTAAAACACTGGCCGAAATAGGAGAGGCTGCTAAAACCGACCTGGTAAGCAACGGTGGTAACATCCAGGCCCGTAGAAAGGAGCCGGGATGCTTTTTGCAAACGATACTGGCGTATCAGGTCGTTGGTAGAAATATCGAGGAGTGATTTTAATTTTCGGTTTAAGGTACTCCGGCTCATCGCCATGGTTTTACAAAGGTGATCGATACCTAATTCGGCATCGCCAAGTTTAGCATCCATTTCCCCGTACAGCTGCGCAAGGAATGGATCTGTAATTTCAGGCAATTGTTCGGTGGGAGCCGTACTGATCAACTGAGCCTGCAACCAGATCCTTAATTTTTGCTGTAGCTGTAGCAGGTTGGCAGTACGCAATTCCAGTTCCTGCAGGTTAAAGGGTTTGGTGATATAATCGTCGGCACCGATTCCCAATCCTTTTAACCGGGCATCGTGGGCGGCTTTTGAAGTGAGTAACATAAAACCGATATGAGCAGTGCGGTTGTCCGCCTTGCAGATCCGGCAAAGATCGAAACCATCCTGTCCCGGCATCATGACGTCACTGATCACAATATCCGGAAGTTCCAGTAATATAAGATCCCAGGCTTTCAGGCCGTCAGCAGCTTCAATGACCCGGTAATGGTTGCGCATGGTTTCTACCAAAAAAGACCGCAGTTCATCATTGTCTTCTACCACCAGCAACAGGGGAGCATCCTGTTCAGGGATAGCCGTATGTTGCGGTTTAGGTTGAAGGGCATCTAAGGTCTGCGACGCCTCAGCAGTAACCGCTTTTTTCACAGGTATCGAAACCATAAAACGGGTAGGCCCGCCGGGTTTACTTTCCAGTTCAACGGTGCCCTGCATCAATTCGGTCAGTTCTTTCACCAGCGACAGTCCGATACCCGTGCCTCCATAAGACCGTATAGATGAATCATCAACCTGGTAAAAACGGGTGAATATTTTTTGTTGCTGTTCAACGGGTATGCCCGGGCCATTATCTCTTACTTCCAGTGTTATGTGATCGTTGGCGGGAGAAAACAGGAAAACGGAAACCATCCCGCCACCGGGTGTAAATTTTAGTGCATTGCTCAGCAGGTTAAAAATTATTTTACCCCATTTCTCCTGATCAAACAGGTAATGACCCTCAATACCCGTGGCGGAAAAAAGGAGGGTGATATTTTTTTCTTTGGCGGCAGCCTCAAAAGATCGTACACAATCGGCTGTAAACAGATCCGGTTCCCCGGTTGATAATTTTATTGTAAGCTGCCCGTCGTTCAGTTTAGAAAAATCAAGAAACTCATTAATTAACTGTAATAATTGATTTGAGTTTCGTTGTGCCGTTTTTACAATGCTGATAGCTGCGGCTGAAAGCGAAGGGTCCTGCTCCAGTTTCTCCAAAGGGGTAATGATTAAGGTGAGAGGTGTTCGGAATTCATGGGTGATATTGCTGAAAAACCGGTCTTTCAATTCATCAGTTTCTCTTAACCGGATCGCTTCTCTTTTTTCGAAGGCCAGATGTTGTTCTGTTTTTAAGCGCCCTTCCCTGAAAATAAAATACCATCGTACGATGCCCAATGCAATGAATGCATAAATGAGATAAGCCCACCAGGTAGCCCAAAACGGGGGATGAATGATGATGTCAATTTCTTTTATCGTATCACTCCATAATCCATTTCTGTCTGAGGCGTTCATGCGCAACGTATAGTGGCCCGGTCTCAACGCTGCATAGGACGCAATATTTGATGTCCCGTTTTCTATCCATCCGGCATCGGCCCCTTTTAATTGGTAGCGGTATTTTATTTTTTGCGGCTGGTTATACAACAGGGCGGCGAACTCGAAACGCAGGTTATTTTTATTGTAGGGCAACTCAACTGATGATAGCAAACTAAATGGTTCCTTTATCACACTGTTGGCCAGATTCACGTCCTGGGCCAGGTTGTTTATCTGCAGGCCGGTAAGCAGTACCGGCACATCTTCTATTTTTTTACTAAAATCAAAATCAGCCGGGTTAAAAATAGTATACCCATCCAAACCACCAAAAGCCAGCCGTCCATCGGGAAACAGGAATTTATGAGCCCGGTTAAATTCATTGCCAGGCAGGCCATCCGTTTTTTCAAATGCAGTGATCTGCCCTGTAACAACATCCAATCTAAAAATACCTTTGTTGGTACTGCACCATATTTTCCCGGCTTTGTCGGGCAATATGCAATAGATCGTGTTGTTGGGTAACCCGTCGTCAGTGGTATAGATACGCTGTAACCCTTTTTGCAGGTCCCATAATACAAGACCACCTCCCCGGGAACCGATCCAAAACTTGTTTGTATCAACCGGGTCGGGACAAATTTCGGTTAGCGTCTGCGGCATAATACCCTTGGTCATGACACCTGCAAATCGGTTCATCCTTTTTCTATCCTGGTATTGCAGTAACCCGTGCTTATCGGTAGTTAGCCAGGTATATCCTCCTATGAACCGGGCATCTGTTACCTCCATTATTTTCATACTGTCATCAAGCGAAAATTTATCTGGCAGCGATGAGGGCGTTTTCCAGCAGAACCAGGTCCCCGACAATTGGTCAAAAGCCCTTACGACATCGTCGGGCATCGTAAGTAGGGCAGTATATAGCATTCCGCCGGGACAGTGTGGAAACTTTCGCAGCACCTGCCCGGACAACTGGTAGATATTGTTTTCACCTATCCAATTGGAGGTGAAATAAAGATTGCCCTTTGTGTCCCGGGCATGCCGGAAGGAAGACGAAGCTTCTATGTAGGTTTGGGGCTTAGAAATGAGCCCCCTCTTCTCTGCGGCGTGCTCCAGGATATCTGTCACAAAACCAGCGCGGTATTTATACGATTGGAATGGCGACGACTGGAGGTCGATCTTGAGCAGGCCCTGCGCATTTACACTTAACCATAATACATTCGACCGGTCTATAAAAAACGCACTGATGCGTAAAGTGGGATTGGCGGTATTCTCCCACAACAATTTCATGTCACCTGTTTCTGTAATCCTGAATATCCGTCCGCCGTTTTCGAAATAGACCTGTCCTTGCACATCTGCCTGCAGTCCATTGTTCATGGAAAATTTCTTTTCTATTTTAACCCGCGTGGGTGTAAAAACTTTACTCGTTTTTTTATCAATGTCAAGGAGTATGACCTTATCATAATCTGCGACCGCCAGCCGGTTTCCGGGCATAGAAACGATAGAAAACCGTTCACTAAAACCATTGGCAATTTCACCAGGTGTTTCTTTTTTCACGTGTGTGGTAAAAACTACCCGGGAAAACTTCCGGCGGCTGTTATCACTTACCTGAACACCATCTTCGCTAACGAGGTACAGCTTGCCTTCTGCCGATTCCACGATAGCACTAATGGTATCTTGTTGTAACATACCATTGGACCTGTTTGCATAGTAAACTTTGCCTGTTCTGCTATCGAGCCATCCCATTCCCTTGTGATCACCAGTCATGAAATACCAGTTGTTTGTATTGGTGGCCAACCGGCGGGTTTGCCAGCGTGCACCAGGAATGGCATTTAGCCGGGCTGGCATATTATGACGGCGGACTTTAAAACTGCGAAGGTCAAAATCATCCGCCTGGCTTAGACTATAGCGAACCGTAACGATATTATCGTGAAAACTTTCAAGATTATTAATGACATTGGCAGAAAGCCCGGTGCTGTCTCCCGGGTTGGACCGGACGGTTTTAAATCCGCGGCCATCATACCGGCACATTCCGTCCAGCGTGGCCATCCATATAAAGCCATCTTCATCCTGCAGGATACCGCTGATGAAACTTTGGGGGAGTCCATCTTCTACCGTAAAATGCTGTTGGTTGGTAAACAGACGCTCTTGTGCAAAAACAATCTGTAAAGTACAAAAAGAAAATAGTAGCAGGAATGATCTCAAAACATGAAACACCGTAAAGAGGTGACCGGCTTTTTTGCTCAAGGTTAGCAGTTATTTATATGCTTTGAGTTTTGTGTTGCAATTGCAGGCTTATTCGTTTTCAATATCATTTAGATCCAGGCCAGCCAATTGAAAAACTGATGCTCAATATAGATACAAAAGTTCAATTGAATTTCAACTGGGTGGTTACAGGAGTGGTCAGGTTTCGTAAAACGACCACCTTATTTGCATATGGGGCAAATAAATGTCTTACTGAATTTGCCGGATATTCATTCGCGGGGACCTATTGTCCTGGCGCAACGACCCGGTTTTCAACAAAACAATATAACTTCAACTTCAGCCTTTTAACCTTGAAAACCTGAGCGATAGCAGCCACTTCCAACGATCCCTATTTGTTTATGAAACTGCATTTAGATTCTATTATCATTTTTGTACAGGATGTCAGTAGACTCAAACATTTTTATGTAGATATTTTAAAACTTGACATGCTTGAAGAATTACAATCGGAATGGCTGCTTTTAAAAGCGGGAAATTGCAAGATCGGGCTACATAAAATTGGCAATCGCTATTTGGACAATACCAACGAAGCCATCAAATTTGAAAGCAACACAAAAATTGTCTTTGAAATTGAAGAGGACATTTATTCGCTCCGCGACACCTTACTAAAACTAAACGTGCCGCTGAAAGAAATAAAGACATTTGACAACTATGATTATTGGGTTTGTGACGGAGCGGATCCTGAAGGAAATGTTTTCCAGTTAAAACAAAAAAAATAGCAGGTCAGATTCTTTTAGCGAAGAGGAAGCAAGAAAATCTAACAAGAACATCATACAGGACTTTTAGTAAAAACCGATGCAAGACGATCAACTTATTATCAGGGACGGGGAACCCGCAGACATTTTTGCTTTGGCAGATCTGATGAATGAATTAGGTTATAAGACAACAGCAGACGAGATGAAAATGAGATTTGAACCCATTCATAACCATCATGACTATAAAACACTGGTTGCCCTGATTGATAAAACCATTGTGGGCATGGCCGGTTTGTCAAGGAACTATAGTTACGAACAGAATGGAACCTATGTTAGAGTTGGAGCACTGGTAACCAGCACCAGGTTTCGCCAAAGAGGCGTAGGCAAACATCTGATGGAAGCCGCAGAAAACTGGGCACGGGATATCGGATCAAAGAAAGTGTTACTAAACTGTGGAAACAGGGACGAAAGAATAGTAGCCCAAAATTTCTATAAGAAAATTGGTTACGAGGTTAAATCATCGGGTTTCGTAAAAGAACTAACATCTACACAATAGCCTGCTTCAAGATACAAGCCATGATGACGATAAGAAAAGCGGTTATAACGGATGCGAAGATGATTGCCAGTCACTTGTTTTTAGCAATGGAGGAAATTGTGTACCAGTTTATCGGCACACAGGATCCGGAGAAAGCCATTGCATTTCTTTTACACTTTGCAGCAAGTGATAATAACCAGTATTCCTATCAAAATTGCTGGGTTGCGGAAGAAGACGGCGAAGTAATGGCGGCGCTGGTTTTATATATTGGAAGCCATTTAAGTGCATTAAGACAACCGGTCATCGACTACCTGGAAACCGAATTTAGCAGGTGCATTAAACCGGAAGATGAAACCCGGGAAGGAGAATACTATATTGATTCTCTCGGCGTACAGCCAGATAAACAGGGAAAGGGAATTGGCACAAAGCTGCTACAGTTTGTTATAGATGAATATGTGAATAAGCAGCATCAAACCTTAGGGTTACTTGTAGATGAACAGAACGCAAAAGCAAAAAGGCTATATCTAAAACTGGGATTTAAAATGGTGGACCGCAAGGTTCTTTTTGGCAAACAGATGGAACATCTTCAAATCGGGTAACAGCCTGCACTTCTCAAAAGCGGGCAGACCGATATCCTTGCCCAACTCTGTCAATTATTGTTCCTATTTTGTAATTTAGCTGAACACTGCGATTCTTAACCAACCGGCTGAATTGTAACTAACAATTCTTCAAGATGAAACTGCTTTTCAAATACCTTTTTTTAGTAATGCTGATGCATACATCATGCACCGAAAAGCAGGCGTTTTTTATAGGGGAAGTTGAATACAGCTATACCTACGATCGCAAGCAACCGGTCATGGATTCGTTGATGCAATTAAAATCACAGAAAAGTGTATTCCGGTTCGATAACAACAACTATCAAAGCAAATTCATTGGACAAGACACGTTTACCTTTTTCTATGCAGGAGCCCTTAATAAATGCATTTCAGAAACCAACAGCAAGAAGGATTATACTTGCGAGGACTACGCAGTCGCGACGGATTCAATTATTTCATTTAGCATGCATGATACCGATGAAAAGGTTCTTGGTCACCGTTGTAAAATAATCGAGTTCCAGTCTAAACTTTTTTGGACGAGGTATTTTGTAAGCACCGACTTGAAAATAGCTCCCGGCACTTATCAAAAGCATGTTGCCTACAACTGGAAATTTTGCAATGAAAAAACGGAAGGCGGCTTAATCCTGAAACTGGAACACCGGTTTGAGAACTACACCATGAAAGGGATCATCACCTCTGTGATTCAACAGGGGAATGACTTCCATGCGTTGCAGTTGGATGAAAAGACGATAGCTGCTATTTGCAGTAAGAATAACTAAGAATTTTCTACTCGGGTGCTACATAAATTCGCCGGTAACTACCTGTTTTTGCAAACCGGAGTCATTCAAAAATGGCACCCCATAAACTATTCCACCGGAAGAGGTTCTTCCTTTTCTCCAAAGACAAAATGATTAAACCATTGCCAGTTATGCCATACAGCAGCCAATCGTTCTTTAGGTTTATTAATGGAATGCCCAAAACCCTTGTATACAATTAGCTTAGATCTTATGCCCCTGTCCTGCAGGCCCCGATATAATTCATAAGCATTGGGAATGGGAACTCTTTTATCAAATTCGCCATGTTGTATCAAAGTGGGTGTAGAAGCTTTATTGATATTGGTCATTGGCGACGTCTTTAAATAAATGTTCATATCTGCCCAGGGCGTTTTTTCCAGGTATTGCCGGGTAAACGGGGTGATGTCGGTACTTACATAATAGGTTACCCAATTGGAAATGCCGGCACCAACAGAAATGGCTTTGAACATATTGGTATTGGTGGTTAAAAATGCAGAGATGTATCCGCCCTGGCTCCAACCCATGCATCCCATACGTGAGGTGTCGATCATGTTTTTGCTGTTAAGATATTCCACGCCACTTACTACATCCCACATATCACCTACGCCCAGGTTGGTTACATTAAGTGAACGGAATTTTTCTCCATAACCGGCACTACCGCGATAATTTACCCGCAAGACCAGGGCGCCTTTTTCAGTCCATTGCATGATCGGGTAGACATAAGTGGGCACAGGATCCGGCAAATCGATACCAGTTGGCCCGCCATGGATAACAACCAGCAACGGATATTTTTTATTGGCGTCGTAATTTTTGGGTTTTAATAAAATGCCTTCAATTGTAGCACCGTCTTTACTCTTCCATTGTATCACTTCGTTTGTTGGGGTGTTCCAGTTTTTGATTTGGGCAGTGTTATCGCTGATTTGTTTCAGGGGTTGATTCAATCGCCACAGGTAAATTTCGCTGAGCCCGGTGTAATTCGCACCTGACAAAGCGATGGCATCAGTGTTCTTGCTGAAGGAGAAATTGCCAGGCAGGTCCAAGCCAAGTGTAACAGCGTTGGTTGATCCGGATTTAAGATCCACACTATACAATTTTCGTTTTGTTTTTTCTAAAGCAGTAAGAAACAGGCCAGACTTGCTCCACGCAGCAACCGATTTGTTTTCATCAATATCTTTTGCAATCTCCATACTGCTTTTTGTTTTCAGATCATAAATAAACAGGCGGTTATTTTTAAAAAAATCTGTGATGGAATCATTAACCGAACTGCCATACACAAATGCAGTTCCATCAGGGTTCCACCTGTTAAAGAAATCACCCGTCGGATTGCTGATCACTGTCGTCATCTTTTTTGTGTCTGCATTTATCAAAACAATATCTGCACTTACGGATGAAAGAATCAGCGGATTGACCTGCCTGCTAAAAGCAATTTGCTTACCATCAGGACTCCAGGAAAAACCAGCCACCGTGAAATCACCTTCAGTTAGTTGTTTGGCCACGGGTAATGAAAAACATTCCGGTGCTTTGGTGTCATTTGTTTTTGATGAGTCTTTCTTTACCTGGTAGCAAGGTAGTTGACCTGCCAGGAAAACAGAATCGTAGTTAAAGTTCACCAACCATAAGTGGTTTTGTTTGTATTCTTCTCCTTCCACAGCAAATGCACCCAAACGCTCCTTTGTATTTTTTTCAACCTTGCTATCGGTTTGTGGTTTACTGTAAACAATCCGGGTTCCATCAGGGCTCCATTCGTAGCTACTGATACCATCTGCGTCATTGGTAACGGTCACAGCTTCGCCGCCCATTATTGAAATTATATACAGTTGTGTTTTTTCATCCCTCTTTGCCAAAAAGCTTACATATTTCCCATCTGGAGTAAACGCTGCGTTGGTGCTACCGGCTTTGTGTGTCCTGGTTAATTGTAATGGTTCGCCGCCATCTCTTGACATCCAGAGTTCGGTGTCGTAGGTATTATTAGCCCAGTCTGTACTAGTCATGCTATACACAACTGTTTTACCATCAGGAGAAATAACAGGAGTACCAACACCTTTCAAACTGATCCATTTTTCAAACGAAACAGAAGCATTCTTTTGCGCAAATAGCGAAAGATTTACACAAGCAAGCACCACAAGGAGCACATTTTTCATAACGCCTTTTTTGTTTTAAAACTACTATAAAAAGAGAATGATGGCCACTGGTTTTAGGAATACAGTTACGCCTCTGCCGGCATTTGGGCTAGCTGACACCAGGTGTAATCCAGGTAAACAGCGGCAAGGCACTTAAATGCTTTTTACGTCCTTTGCAAAACCAAGGCATTTTTTATTTATAATTGGGTATGAAACCAGTCACCTTCCTTACTGCGCTGGCGATGACGATCGCAGGATTACCGGTTTTTTGCCAATCAGGTGTCGACAGCCGTGTTTATGCATTGCCATCCATCAGTTATGAAAGTAAAAAACCTATCCTTCCACCTTTTGTAATTCCGGGTGGCGAGGGCCTCGTTTTTCCACCCAATACCACTATCTACCCTGCTACCAAAAAGGCGGTTGAAGCACAATGGCATGGAAGTATCACAGGCTACTCAACCTGTAGCATTTATTCCGCGTTTGTACAATCCCAGGTTTGGTCACCCAACCTGCGCTTTGGGGTAAACAATTGTGTTGGATGCAGTGAGACACTGCCAGATAAAAGCGGCTCCACCACTTTTAGTACCAAAAGCAAGGTCAGGAATTCAATTAGCAAAGGGTTTGTGACATCGTATGCAGATACGCCATGGACCTGGTGCAACGTTGATAAGGATTATGTGCTTGCCGTAACGAATGAGGGATCTATTATTACCACCAATCCCGCTGAAGTGGATACGAAAAAAAACCGGGCTGGAAACATAACAGAAGCTGAGATCGTAAAAATGCGGGGCCTTTGGCTCATAGACCCACGGACAGGCAAGCGGCAAACCCTGCGGGAAGACCTGATCAAAGACGGTACGGGAAAAGACCCACAGCTAATGATGAGCGCCGACGAAAAAACAATGTTTGTGTTGACAAGCAGGCAAAGCGCAGAACAGATCGAAGGCAGTTTTATGGATATTGCCACGGGCAAAAAAACAATACTGCCATGGGTCAACTCACTAAAGGCAACTCAAATGGGCAGGCAGCTTTTACTGGCAACCAATGGTAAGGACAAAGCGATCGTGTACCGGGTTTCAGACGGCGCAAAATTATTGGAACATGTGTCTCAGGACAGCGTGGTGGAAGACTTTTACCTGGCGGAGAATGATGATCTTTATTTCTACAATGGAAAATCGGGTGACGTGGCCATTTTTAAAATGTCGGGGAACGAAATGTTGATGTCGAAGCAGATAACGCTTCAACAGGACGGTGTAAAATCGAGCGCACAACCCTACTTTTTCAGGGTACTCAAGGATTACGTGGCACTGGTGCCATCCTCCACGCCGGGAATGTCAAGATGGGATGATGGATATGATTTGATGTGGGGTGTTAGCCGCCAATATGCTTACCCTGTTTTCTTTGATCTTAAAAGCGGCAAACCCACTTCTTTTGTTTCTCCCTACCTGCTGATGCGCCCAACAGCTTCGGAGGTATTGGCGCAGCGAAAACAACGCTGCAGCGACATGAAACAACAAATGTCCTGGAAAGTGGGTTCATTGCTATGTCGCAAAAAGACGTCTACCAGCGGAAGTGCGCTTGTATTGAAGGGAGTCGACTGTGATCGCACCGCCTATCAACTGGCATCGGTGAATGGCAGTACCAGTTATTACGAATACAACCTGTTCGATTATGAGTTGTGTAGCGAACCTGGCGGCTTTACGGTTTGCTCAAAATGCAAAGGCGTTCCGCATTCAAGAACAGAAGAAACCGTAGCCGACGACCGGTGGGAGCAGGTTAACTTCAATATTTATGTACGCAGCCCCAATAAGAAAAGAACCCAATACACAGAGTTTCATTGTGACCTGTGCAAGGGGACGGGGTATTTGAAAAAATGATTGGTTCATAATCCCTGGCAGTCACCCATTGTGGCGGCATTTTCAAAATACCATAACTGAAAAAATTACTAGATTTGCAGCCTTCAACTCAAGGCAAATTTAAAATGTAGGATATCATTTCTTTCGGACAAAAAAGATAGTGGCCCTAATCGGCGTGCTATGATTATTGATTCTTAAAGAAGGAAATGAATGGTTATTCTACAAAATCTCTCCTACTTACATCCCGATAAGGAACCATTGTTTGACAACCTTAATCTTGTCATTAACCAATACGATAAGATTGCCCTTATTGGCAACAACGGTACCGGAAAATCAACGCTCTTAAAGATCATCGCGGGTGAATTAAAAGCATCCGGCGGACAATTGCATGTAAGTGTTGAACCTTATTATGTTCCGCAAATCTTTGGGCAGTATAATCACCTCTCCATTGCCCAGGCATTGAGGGTAGATATAAAACTCAGGGCATTACAGGAAATTCTGGACGGGAATCCTTCAGAAGCCAATCTTGATTTACTACAAGATGATTGGTCTGTTGAAGAGCGTTGTATAGAAGCCCTGAACCATTGGCAATTAACTGGTTTGGACCTGGCACAAAAAATGGAATCGCTCAGTGGTGGCCAAAAAACAAAAGTTTTTCTTGCGGGCATCCTTATTCATCAGCCAGCTCTGGTTTTAATGGATGAACCCAGTAACCACCTGGACACAGCCGGCCGAACATTGCTATACGATTTCGTTCAATCCGCACCTGTAACCCAGATAGTGGTGAGCCACGATAGGAAGTTGCTAGGGCTTCTGAATACTATTTGTGAACTAAGCAAAGGTGGCATCACCGTTTATGGCGGCAATTATGATTTTTATACAGCGCAAAAACAAATAGAGAACGAAGCACTTAACCAGGATTTGAAAAGCAAAGAAAAAGCGCTGCGTAAGGCGAGGGAAAAAGAACGGGAATCGTTGGAAAGGCAACAAAAGCTGGATGCACGCGGCAAAAAGAAACAGGAAAAGGCAGGTGTAGCCACTATCATGATGAATACCTTGAGGAACAATGCAGAAAAAAGCACTTCCCAAATAAAACATGTGCATGCCGAAAAAATTAGCGGAATATCGCAGGAATTACAGGCTTTACGAACGGAGCTGCCGGGCATGGACAAAATGAAATCCAGCTTTGATCATTCAGCATTGCACAAGGGCAAAATATTATGTAAGGCAACAGGGATCAACTTTGCCTGGGGCAACAAAAGACTCTGGAACAATGACCTGGATTTTCAAATCACCAGTGGAGAACGGATTGCTCTGAAAGGGTTGAATGGTTCGGGCAAAACAACGTTGATAAAAATCATCTTGGGAACTTTATCACCCCCAAACGGAACAATTTACAGGGCCGACAACGAAGCAGTGTATATCGACCAGGATTACACCCTGATCAATAATGGACTGAAACTCTACGAACAGGCAGAACGATTCAATAATACAGCATTACAGGAACACGAAATAAAAACCAGGCTACACAGGTTTTTATTTACAAAAGAAGACTGGGGCAAATCCTGTAGTGCGCTGAGTGGCGGAGAAAGATTGCGTTTGATACTTTGCTGTCTCAGCATTGCCAGCCAGGCACCTGATATGATCCTTTTAGACGAACCCACAAATAATCTTGACCTGGTAAACATAGAAATATTGACGGCTGCGATTAATGAGTACCAGGGAACATTGTTGGTGGTATCGCACGATGAGGCCTTCCTGGAACAGGTCAATATAAAAAAAATTATTCAGCTCTGAGAAAGGCGGAAGCACGACATTTTAATCACTCACAGGACGGGAGGTATTTCCAGTTGAGAACAGCGCCCTAACTTTAGTCAGCATATAAACCAAAGCAATGAACACAAGCGCCATATCAATCCGCCCCTTTATTGGGGCCAAAGAGTACGAAGTATCGCGAAGTTTTTACCGCGACCTGGGCTTCCAGGAGACTGTTTTATCGCCGGATATGTCCGTATTCAAAACAGGCAACATTGCATTTTACCTGCAAAAAGCTTATGTGAAAGACTGGATAGACAATTCAATGATTTTTGTAGAAGTGGCCGATGTTGATCTGCAGTGGAAGGAACTTTCCGAACTGGACCTGGCAGGCAAATACGAAGGTGTAAGACTAACTGCTATCCGAAACTACGATTGGGGACGAGAATGTTTTCTGCATGATCCTTCAGGTATTCTTTGGCACTTTGGACAGTTTAGCAGTCGTTGATTTTTCAAAAAAATGAACAATTACAATCAAGGCATACTAATCCTCCATTTTTAAAAAATAGATCATGAGAAAACTAAAACTGCAGGTGCAAATCAGTATCGACGGATACATAGCAGGTCCCAATGGCGAAATGGATTGGATGGTATGGAATTGGGATGAGGAACTTAAAAACTATGTAACAACAATAACAGACCCGGTGGACTGCGTCGTTCTCGGACGAAAACTGGCAGAAGGTTTTATTCCTTACTGGGCCTCCAACCCGGAACAAGAGGGTGCGGAAAAGATCAATAGTTTTAAAAAGGTCGTTTTTACAAAAACCCTGGATCGGTCAGAATGGGCAAATACTGTATTAGCAAAGGGTAACCTGGTGGAAGAGATCACAGCCCTTAAAAATGAAACAGGCGGAGACATCATCGCCTACGGCGGGGCCAGCTTTGTATCGTCGCTTATTAAACATGGCCTCATTGACGAGTATCATTTGTTCATAAATCCAACCGCTGTCGGCAAGGGGATGCCCATTTTCGAAATGCTTGAAAGCAAACAACAATTGGAATTGGTCAAATCTCTCTCATGTCCCTGCGGGATCGTTGTGATTCACTACAATCCAAAGGGAACTACTTAATCGTTGCATGCTGCGATTGTCTATTTATTTACAAACCAAACAACCACCCTTCAAGGTGATAGGTGCTTCCGGACCAAGAACTTACTTTTATCAAAAATCCAGCATTGAGTAAGGTTGCCATCAGCATTATCGAGGATAACAAAGTCATCCGGGACAACGTAAGCAAATTCATCAGCTTTCACGAAGAGTTTGAGGTGGTATCAATGTATGGATCGGCCGTTTCTTTCTTGGGAGACCTGAAAACCCGGCCGGCCTTTAAATCCGATATCCTGCTGTTGGACATTGGGCTGCCAGGCATTTCCGGCCTCGACGCGATACCGATGATATTGGAGAAAATGCCCGACCTGAACATTGTGATGTTGACCACTTACGAAGAAGAAAATGTGATCGTGAAGGCGCTCTGCTCGGGGGCTTGTTCCTATATTTCGAAAAAAGCCAGCCTCGAAGAGATCGTGGATGCTTTGCGGATAGTGGCAGCAGGCGGCTCTTATATGTCACCATCCATCGCCCGGGAAATTGTAAATCATTTAATGGGCGGAAGGGTGAGTAAAGCCACGATATTGACCGAACGCCAGAAAGAAATCTTAGAGAAAATGGTAGATGGTAAAAGCTATCAAACCATTGGTGCAGAACTTTTCATTTCCATAGAAACCGTGCGGACCCATATCAAAAAGATGTACAAAGTGCTTCATGTAAATAATAAGACAGAAGCCATTACCCAATATATGCGGGGGCATATCAGGTAGCGTTGTATGCGATCGGCTATGCAGCTTTTACAGGTTGTGAACCCTAAGCAATAAAGTTTTTAAATTGCATAAAACCCTAAGGTTTTAAACCCATCATTGAATTACAAACATTGCAAATACAGGTGCTTTCTACTGATCATTTTAGCGGCTGCTGACTTTGTTTCAATGGCGCAGCCTACTCAATCAGCAGCCAAATACAGGCATTTTACTACCAGGGATGGGTTATCGAATAATTATGTGTCTTCTCTTATCCAGGACCAGTATGGTTTTATCTGGATCGGAACCTCCAATGGTTTGAACCGGTTCGATGGCTATGACTTTGTTCAATATACCAACAGGATCGGGGACACCAACAGCATCAGCAGTAATTTTATAAAGACCGTTTTTTTAGACAGTAAAGGATTTATCTGGGTAGCCACTAATAACGGGCTCAACCGTTTTGACCCCAAAACTGAAACGTTTAAACATTTCAGGCATCGCGACAACGACACTACCAGTATTGCGAATAACCAGGTGACATCTATTTATGAAGATGAAGCGGGTTATTTGTGGGTAGGCGCATTTCAAACGCTGGACCGGCTGGATCCGAAAACGGGCATCTTTACCCACTACCGGCCACCAGCCACCAGCATCACAGGCGAAACGCTGACTATCGAAGGAATTATTGTTTTTGAAGGCGACGTTTTCTTGTCAGTCTGGGGCGTGGGTGTTTACCGGTTTAGCCGCAAGACACACCGGTTTGTTCCTGTACGCATTGTGCATAAAATCGGGAGAGAAAAGAATTGGCTCCACCATTTCTATATTGACAAAAAAGGCAATCTTTTGGCCGCAGACGGCCGTTTTCTGCGCTTTAACCCAAAAGAAAACGCTTTTGTTGCCATTGGAAAAGATGAGTGGGGAGGCGTCTATACGTCAGTAAGCTGTATTGCCGAACTAAGCCATGGTAAGTACCTGGCAGGTACTACCGGTAGCGGGTTTAACAGCTACAATTCCGGGCTTGAATTGGAAGGGTCGCAGGTGCTGGACAGGGATACAAGTATTCGTGCCAATAATTCGCTCCAGGAATTATTGACGACCCAAAGTGGGGAAGTTTGGTTTGGAATGGCAGGCAACGGTTTATTCCTGTGGGATACAAATCTGAAAAAATTTAATGGGTATGAACATCAGCCAAATAATGTAAATATTATTTCGGCAGGCCCGGTATCTGGAGTGTCCTGGTCGCAGCAGGGCCAGCTCTGGCTGAGTAGCCGCCTCGCGGGCATTGGTATTTTTGATCCTCAAAAACAGTTTTTCAGCCAGGTTAAACCCCAACAAAACGGCCTGAACACCCTGCACGTCAAAACTATTTTTGAAGACCGTCAGGGCAATAAATGGATTGGTACCTGGGGCGGCGGTCTAAACAGGATCGATGCAAAAACAGGTGCTTTCTCCTATTTCACAAAAGGTGTCAATTCAGCCACTTCATTGCAGGACGATTATGTGACTTCATTCTGTCAGTCTCCCGATGACAGGATCTGGGTGGCTACCACCAGGGGTATATCTGTCATTGAAACAAAGGGAAAACAGGTACCGGGGCTAAAGAGTTTTGTGTATCAGCCCGGAAGCAATAAATGTCCTGCTGGCTTGCGGACAGATGCCCTGCTTTGTGATCGTGCCGGCAACATCTGGATAGGAACAGACGCCAATGGGTTAAGCCGCTACAATCCTTCGGTTGACAGGTTTGACTTCTTCCAATACAGTTTTAATGACATCAACAGCCTGGGCAGCAATAAGATCAATACCCTGTTTGAGGACAGTAAGCACAGGATTTGGATCGGCTGTTCCGGTGGCGGGTTAAACTTGTTTGTGCCGGAAAAAAATGAATTTGTTCATTATTCAGAAAATGATGGACTGCCAGGCAATGAAATCAGGGGCATAGTTGAAGACAACAGGGGCATACTCTGGATAACAACCGATAAAGGCTTGTCCCGTTTTGATACGAAAAAATATAGTTTCAAAAATTATAATGTGGAAGACGGTTTATTAAGCAACCAGTTTCTTGCACAGGCCATTTGTAAAAGCCCGGCCGATGGCAAAATATATGCCGGCACAAACAATGGGTTAGTTGCTTTTTATCCTGACAGCATTGGCAACAATAAATTTATACCGCCGGTCTATATTAATTCATTTAAAAAATACCGGACCAAAGACAAACAAACCACCACCGAATACATAAGGGGTATTCAGCACCTTACAACCGTGGAGCTGGAGTACAATGAAAACACATTTACACTGAGCTTTGTATCACTTAACTACAGCAACAGCGAAAAAAATCAATACGCCTACCAGTTAGAGGGGCGTAATAATAACTGGGTGATGTTGGGTACCACCCGCGAACTCACGTTTTCCAACTTGCCACCGGGCAATTATGTCCTTCATGTAAAAGCGTCTAACAGCGATCTGGTATGGAACGAAAAAGGCAGTTCGCTGATCATAAAAATACTACCACCCTGGTGGCGCACCTGGTGGGCATGCGTATTGTACGCCCTGGCGGTAGTGGCACTTTCGTATTTTTTTATCCGCCAACGTGTAAAACAGGGCATAAGAAAATTAAAGGAACAGGAAGCACTACGCACCAAAATCAGCAGCGACTTGCACGATGAAGTGGGTTCTACCCTATCGGGCCTCGCCATGCAAAGCCAGATGATGACCTACACTGCACCAGCCGGGCAAAAAGAAGCGCTTACCGAAATAAGCAATATGAGCCGCGAAGCCATGGATCAAATGCGGGACATCGTGTGGGCGATGGATAGCCGCAAAGACAAGCTTGAAAACCTGGTAGACCGGATGCGTGCCTTTGCCGAAAAATGCCTCGGTCTGAAAAATATGACCCATGATTTTATGATCGAAAATATCGACGCAAAAAGATTTATTAACGCCGAAAAAAGACAGGCCATTTACCTGGTATTTAAAGAAGCCATCACCAATATCATTAAGCATAGCGATGCGGGGCATGTCTTCATAAAATTTGCATTTGTAAAAAGCGGCTTGTACTTGTTGATACATGACAATGGCAGCCGGAAGCAAGCCATCAATTCCGATGGCCTGGGACTCAGCAATATGAAAATGAGGGCAGAAAAGATCGGCGGCAAACTCACAACCGGTTATGATAATGGCTTCGTTGTGGAATTGACGGTTGGCTAATTGGATATAAGGCAACAAAAAACCACTACAGAATATCAATCCATAGCGGTTTATTTGTTTTACAAGGGGTGAAGGGTTTATGAACGCCTCGGCGGCATTCATTAAAAACAATCAACCCACACCTGCGGTTCGTCGCGCTTGTATACTAGCTGCTTAGCTTTTTTCTTTTTTTAATCAGCAGGTAAGCTGCTACCGACGCTGCCGCTGCCCCCACCAGGGAGAGAATGAAGATCTGTTTCTTTTTCATGAATTTACGTTTAGTGTACAAGCTGCTGTTGCAATTAGCATGCCTAACAAAATTGAACCGGTACATGATAAGTGTGGGCTCCCCAATAAAATACCAGGCCCGGGACTTCCGGCAAGGCAATCATGCCTTGATTATTTTAGCTTGTAATGAAAATTACCCGTTCCGGAAGTTTAAATTGCACCAAACAAACAGCCGTCGTGCAATTCGCTTATAATTGGTTTTACCGGGTATTGCCCATCAAAAAAATAAACCCTGATCAGCATCTTTTTCTGCTGAACGACCATGAAATAAAAGCCATCAAACAAAAAGAAAGATTTGCAGTATGGGCAGCGGCTTTTTTTGGTGCAATGGGCGTTGTATTACTGTATGTGCCGCAGTATGTAGCCCCGAAGTGGTTTCCTGTAACCCCGGTTACATTATTTGGAAAACTATTTCCCGTTCCTATCGTAGGCCTGCTCTACGGCGTTGTGCTCGTTTATATAGAAATATTGCTCCTCACTTTTCTCAATATCTACTGCATTCACTCTATAGCAGTGGCTACAGGATTTCTTACGCATGAGAATAAAAAAGACCAGGAACTGAGAAAATTAATGCTCAACGTGGGTCTTGAAAAAAAAGATAAAAGCCTGCTGAAATACGGCATCGATCCTTTGCAGGGCCTGAACAAAAGGGGGCTGATCCTTTGGAACTTTCTGCTGACGCTGAAGGCGACCCTTAGCAACATGCTTTTCAAATTTATTATACAGCGCCTGTTGGGCCGCTATGCTGTAAAGGCGGTTCAGGATATGGCCGGGGTCCCCATTTTTGCGGCCTGGAATGCCTGGGGTACATGGGCGGTGCTAAAGCAGGCAAGGGTCGTTATTATGGGGCAAAATCTTATTGAAATGGTTTGTACCCGGATTAAAACCGACCAGGAAGCCACGCCCGGATTTAAGGCACTGCTCTATGATACGCTGCAATATATAGCTGTAAGCAAAAGGGATTTTCACCAGAACCATTGTATCCTTACCAAGAACCTTTTCAATATCTATAAGATCGAACCGGAAGAAATACACCTGCTGCGCGGGGATTATATCGCTTCTCTCAAACTTGCTCCAAAGCCCGAGCGGGAGATCTGCCTTTTGTTGATTGTGGTGGGGTTTATCCTGGACGGCAATATTTCTATCAGGGAAATGATCAAGATCAACCAACTACAGGAAGAGCAACTGCTGGATCTCAAAGACAAGGAAATTTTTAAGTATCGTAAAGATTTCCTGAACGGAAAAGGAATTGAAACGTTGATAGCGAAGTATATTTAGATTTTGCCCGCCCCGAAGCAAACCACATAAACCAAAACCGACATGAAATTGTTTCAACGAACCTGGCTCATTTTGTTATGCGTTTTAGCAACCGAACGATCGTTTGCCCAGGACACGCTGGTAAAAGAAGACATTCCTATCGCAGCCAAACTAGCCAATCTGCAGTTCTCCCAGCCGGAAGTGGATATGATGTATACCGATGTGAAAGATAACCTGAAGGAGTACGAAAAAATGCACCGGCTGAACCTGGATAACAGCGTACCCATGAGCCTTTGGCAAACGCCTTTGTTGCCTGGCATGAAACTACCAACCGATCAAAAACCGATCAACTGGAACCTGCCCAAAAATGTGCAGTTGCCAAAGAATAAAAATGAGCTGGCCTTTTATTCGATAACCCAACTGGCGTCGTTGCTGCGCAGTAAAAAGATCAGTTCGGTGGAACTAACAAGATTTTTTATCGAACGCCTGCGCAAACATGGCGACAGTTTGCAATGCACCATCAGCATCACCGAATCCATCGCTATGAAGCAGGCTGCCGCTGCCGATGCGGAAATAAAAGCAGGAAAGTTCCGTAGCATTTTACAGGGTATACCCTACGGCTTAAAAGATCTTTTTGCGGTAAAGGGCACGACCACTACCTGGGGTGCGGCCCCTTACAAAACCCAAACCATTGATGAGGATGCATTTGTTTACACCCAGCTTGAAAAGTCAGGCGCCGTGCTGATAGCCAAGTTTACATTAGGCGCTTTGGCTATGGGTGATTACTGGTATGGAGGCCGCACGAAGAACCCGTGGAATTTAAGATCAGGCAGCAGCGGCTCCTCTGCTGGATCAACCGCGGCAACCGTGGCCGGGCTGGTGCCATTTGCCATTGGCACTGAAACATACGGTTCTATCATTTCGCCCAGCAATGCCTGCGGTGCTACCGGTCTCCGGCCCACATTTGGTACCATCAGCCGTAGCGGGGCTATGACACTCAGTTGGAGCCTGGATAAAGTAGGCCCTATTTGTCGCAGCGCCGAAGATGCAGCAGCTGTGTTTTCCATTATCCATGGAACCGATGGAAAAGACGGAAGCGCTGTTAATGCTGCCTTTAACTACACTGGCAATGCGGATTTTAAAAAGTTGAAAATTGCCTATGTAAAAAACTATTTCGATAAACTCGACAGCAATGCAAACGACCCCAGGGTGCTGGATATGTATCGCAAATTGGGCGCCACTTTGATACCCATTGAAATAACCGATTCGGTGCTGTATCCTTTCGACATGATAGGAATGGTGATAGGTGCCGAAGCCGCAGGGGCATTTGATGAACTCACGAGGTTGAACATCGACGACCAGCTGACCCGCCAAACCAGAAACGACTGGCCCAATTATTTTCGGGGCGCCCGATTGATACCGGCTGTAGAGTATGTAAACACCAACCGCCACCGCTATAAAATGATGCTGGAGATGGCAAAAATAGTCGCCCCTTACGATGCCATCATAACACCCACTTTTGGCGGCAGCCAGTTACCGGTAACGAACCTTACCGGCTACCCCGCTTTGTGCATGCCCACCGGCTTCAATAAAAATAAAATGCCGACAAGTATTACGATACTTGGTAAACTGTACGGCGAAGCAACCATATTGGCCATTGCAAAAGCCTTCCAGCAAGCAACAGAATGGGAAGATATGCACCCGGAAATGTTTAAGTAGATCAGAGAAAACCGTCATAAAACGCATCGTCATTGCAGGGTTCTTGCCCGAAGCAATCCCCTGCAATTCGTTAATCTGTTTGAACTCTATAACAACCCCGCCTACTAATAGTTGGGGCTTGCTTCGTCGGGCAAGAACCCTCCTCGCAATGACGCTAACTTTACTATTAAAACCAAACAAATGAAAAAAAACCTTCTTCTGTCCATCATCTCTCTACTTACCATCGCACAGGGTTTTTCTCAAACAGCTCCCCTGCTTGGTTTTAGCAAACTGGCATCTGAAGCCCAACTAGCTGCAGAGAAAAAATTTGATGCCAACCTTCAGGCAAAAAATGTGGATCAATACATTAAAGACCTTTCAGCAAGACCACACCATGTTGGGTCTGCAGCCGGTAAAGCGAACGCCGACTATATCCTCAATAAATTTAAAAGCTGGGGGTACGATACCCAGATAGAAACGTTTTATGTGCTATTTCCCACGCCCAAAACAAGGCTGCTGGAAATGACCGGTACCAAAAACTTCAAGGCGGCATTAAAAGAACCGGCACTTAAGGAAGATGCGACCAGCAACCAGGAAGCCGAACAATTACCCACGTACAATTGCTATAGTCCTGATGGCGATGTAACCGGCGAACTCGTATTTGTAAACTTTGGTGTACCTGCCGATTATGAAAAGTTGGCTCGTATGGGAATTGATGTAAAAGGCAAAATCGTCATTGCAAAATATGGCCAGAGTTGGCGGGGTATTAAACCCAAAGTGGCCCAGGAGCATGGTGCCATAGGCTGTATTATTTACAGTGATCCCAAAGGTGATGGCTACTTCCAGGGAGATGTATACCCAAAAGGACCGTACCGCCCGCAGGATGGTGTGCAACGCGGCTCGGTGGAAGACATGCCTATCTATCCCGGCGACCCACTGACACCGGGTTATGCTTCCACCAAAGATGCGAAACGGATCCTCCAGAAAGATGCGGTCAATCTCTTGAAAATACCAGTGCTCCCCATCAGCTATGCAGATGCATTACCGCTACTCGAAAGTCTTGAAGGGCCTGTGGTTCCGGAAGATTGGCGTGGGGCTTTACCCATCACCTATCATGCCGGACCGAGCAAAAACAAAGTGCATCTAAAACTGGAATTTAACTGGGATACAAAACCAGTGAATAATGTGATTGCAAAAATGATTGGAAGCGAGTTTCCGGATGAATGGGTGCTGCGGGGTAATCACCATGATGCCTGGGTAAATGGCGCTGCAGATCCGCTGAGCGGCGAGGCCGCCATGATGGAAGAAGCTAGGAGTATTGGTGAAATGGTAAAGACCGGCTGGAAACCCAAACGCACCATTGTGTATTGTTCCTGGGATGGAGAAGAAGAAGGGTTGTTGGGTTCCACCGAATGGGTAGAAGCACATGCCGATGAGTTGCAGCAGAAAGCTGTTTTATATATTAACTCCGATGGTAATGGAAGGGGATTTCTTGGAGCTGCCGGCTCTCATGCACTGGAGCC
Source organism: Bacteroidota bacterium (assembly GCA_040386335.1). Taxonomy (GTDB): domain Bacteria; phylum Bacteroidota; class Bacteroidia; order Chitinophagales; family Chitinophagaceae; genus JAZKFT01. The sequence continues at coordinate 6,952 of JAZKFT010000063.1, read as the reverse complement.
TGCTTTTACAGAAGTGGCGAGGGATGTTATGGATCCGCAATCCAATGTTAGTGTGATGGAAAGACAGCGCTCCAATGCCATCATCAACGCAGCTACGAGCAAGGCTAAACGCGACCTGCTGGCTAAGAAAACCATTACGCTGGGCGCTCTCGGCTCAGGCTCTGACTATAGCCCGTTCTTTCAGCATATCGGCATCCCCAGCATGAACCTTGGTTTTGGCGGCGAGGATGAAGGTGGCGAATACCATTCCATATACGATTCGTACGATATGTACAGGCGTTTTAAAGATCCCGGTTTTGACTATGGGGTAGTGCTGGCAAAAACGGCCGGCCGCACTACCTTGCGTTTCGCCAATGCTGAAGCCTTGCCTTTTGATTTTCGCAGCCTGCAAAAAACGATTGGTAAATATGCCACAGAAGTAATGACCCTGGCAGATGATATGCGTGAAGCTACAGCTGTTGAAAACGAAATCCTCAAAGGAAAACATTACACCACCGGTAATAATGTAACCGAATCGCTGCTGCCACCGCCGGCTAAAGGCGAAGTACCTTTTTTAAACTTTGCAGCTTTACAAAATGCCGTAGCAGCTCTTGAAAAAACCACCAACAGCTTAAACGAAGCTGCTGTTGCAACAACGATAACGCCAGAAAAGAAAATAGCACTGAACAAGAAGTTGTTCAAGGCAGAACAAATGCTGCTGATGAAAGACGGGCTGCCCCGCCGCGGCTGGTACAGGCACTCCATTTACGCCCCTGGGTTTTATACGGGCTATGGAGTAAAAACCTTACCAGGTATACGGGAGGCCATTGAGCAACGCAATTGGAAAGAAGCACAGGAGCAGATAGAGATAGTGGCAGCAACCATTAATAGTTTTTCCGCATATTTGGATGCCGCGGCGACGGAAACAAAATGATTCGGGTGTTACTTGTAGGGGTTGACCTATGTGTCAACCCTGCCTGCGTTCGTGTCAACCCTGCATTTCGTGCGAACGCTACCTTTTGGGAACCCTACCTATCCGTGAACCCTACCTGTATGTCAACCCTGAAACAAATGAATCGGATGAATTTTACAACGAATTGAGACTGGTTCAAATTCATTGGGGCAGACACATAGGTCTGCCCCTACATGACCGAAAAAAATCATCATCATGCAAACAAAATCATTTTTCCTCGCCTGTTCTGATGGCCACAAAATGCCGGTATATGCATGGTTGCCTGATGGGGAACCCGCTTGTGTTTTGCATATAGCCCATGGTATGGCGGAGTATGCCTTGCGCTATGCCCCGATTGCTGAAATGCTGGTGAAGCAAGGGATTGCCGTGTATGCCCATGATGAACGGGCTCACGGCAAAGCTGTTGCATCAATCGATTTGCAGGGGCTGTCGGAAGAAAATTGGTTTTACAAACAGGTGGACGACCTGCACTTAATGATGCAGCATTTACGAAGCGAGCACCCAGGGCAGAAGCTATTCCTGATGGGGCATAGCATGGGCTCGTTTATATGCCAGCGTTTTTTTCAAATGCATGGAAGGGATATTGATGGATTGGTGCTTTCCGCCACCAATGGCAAGACGGACCCTTTGATGGGTTTTGGTATTGCAGTAGCCTGGCTTCAAATGAAATTATTTGGACATACTTACAGGAGCAAGTTGATTGATAAACTCTCTTTTCAAAAATATAATAAAGGCTTTGCACCCAACCGCACGGCACACGACTGGCTGAGCCGTGATCCAAAAGAAGTAGATAATTATGTGGCCGACCCACAATGCGGCTGGGTAAGCAGCGCCAGTTTTTTCTATTATTTTTTTAAAGGCATCAGGGATGCGTTCAACAAAAAAAATATTGCAGCCATGCCGCTGGATATTCCCATTTATGCATTTGCCGGTGACAAAGATCCGGTAGGGTTACAGGGAAAAGGGTTTATGCAAATGGTAGAAAACTGGAAGGCCGCGGGAGCAAAGGCTATCAGTTGGAAACTATACCCAAATGGCAGGCATGAAATGCTCAATGATATCAACAGGGAGGAAGTGGTCACGGACCTGGCAGGCTGGCTGCACGCTCACCCCAAAATCTAAGGCACCGGATTTGCTATATTTACTTCATTCTTTGTCCTAAAAAATCACCACATGAAAAATATTTTGTTTCCGATCTGTTGTATACTGCTTTTATGGGGCTGTGGCAACAATTCCGCGAATAGCCCCAAGGCTACAGGTACTTCAAAAAATACTGAGGAAGAAGCTGCTTCACCCAGCGGTTACGCCCCTGCTTTCGAAGGTCAGACAAGGATCACCCCGGTTACCACCAAAACGCCATTTGAAGTAAAAGTGCTGACTAAAGATTTGAAAAGTCCATGGGGCATTTGCGCCCTGCCCGACGGCAGGTTCCTGGTAACACAAAAGGGAGGCGACATGTGTATTGTAACAAGTGCAGGCGCAAAGAGCGAGGCAATCAAAGGCGTGCCTGCCGTTAACGATAACGGGCAAGGCGGTCTGCTTGGCGTCACTATTGATCCGGCTTTTGCAACAAACCGCATGGTATACTGGACTTTTTCTGAAAAGACCAATGAAGGCAACCTGACAGCCGTAGCCAAAGGAAAACTGTCAGCAGATGAAAAAAGCCTGGAAAATGTGATGGTGATCTACCGCGCAACTCCGGGCTATAACGGAACCCTGCACTACGGCTCGCGTATTCTCTTTGATAAAACAGGTAACCTGGTCTTCAGTACCGGCGAACGGTCTGACAAGGAAACCAGGCCACAGGCGCAATTTTTGAATTCGTCATTGGGGAAAGTTATCCGCATAACAACAGATGGCAAACCTGCAGCTGGCAACCCTTTTGCCGGGACGGCGGGCGCCAGGCCTGAATTGTATTCTTATGGTCATCGAAATGTGCAGGGGCTGGCACTACATCCCATTACCGGCGATTTGTGGGAAGGGGAATTTGGCCCACGGGGAGGCGATGAAATAAACCGTATCCAGCCGGGTAAAAATTACGGTTGGCCCACCATTACCTACGGTATGGAATATAGTGGCGATAAAGTGGGAGAGGGCATTACGCAAAAAGAAGGCCTGGAACAACCGGTCTATTATTGGGACCCGGTGGTGTCGCCCAGCGGCATGACTTTTTACAACAGTGACGTCATTCCCGAATGGAAGAATAACTTATTCATCAGCGGCCTCAGCAGCCAGCGCATCGTGCGGCTCGTGATAGAAAACAATAAAGTAACAGGCGAGGAGAAATTGCTGGGAGATGAAAAACAGCGCTTTCGTGATGTGACGGTTGGAGGCGATGGCGCATTGTATGCCGTAACCGACCAGGGGAAACTTTATAGAGTGAGCAAAAAATAAATGATGATATGGCCCTGGATGTTCCGTGCCCTTTTTTTTGCAGCAACAAACGTCTGTGACCAGTAGGCCGAAGGTAAAACACCGTTATTCCGGCGCTATGTTGTTTCAAACATCAGCAGGTCTGCTTATCTTTAAGCCAACCATTCATAAAAACTACCTGTTTATGAAACCATTTTTTACCCTGTTGCTATTGCCATTTGCTTTTTGTATTCAGGCACATTCGCAAACGCATGTAGTTCCGGTTTCGTATACGACCACCGGCTCGTTTTTGGGGCCGCTGGCCAATACACAACGTACTTACCAGTTATTGATCAATGCCAATCAGCTGACACCACTTGTGGGGCAAACACTAAAGGGAATAACATTCGGGCGTCTAGCATCTGCAACAGTAGCATGGCCAGACAGCGATGTTACCTATACCAATTATGATATTTATTTAAGTGAAAGTGTTGCACCTGCCCAGCGTAGTCTAACCTTTGCAAACAATATAGTGGGCACACAAACAAGGGTTCGGTCGGGTGCACTGACGATCACTGCGGGCTCATTTCCTCCCGATCCGGCGCCTAATAATTTTGGCGCCGTTATTGGATTTACAGATGGCTATGCGTACAATGGCGGTCACCTGCTGGTAGAGATCAGGCATACTGGTTTTACAGGAACTTCTGTGTCAGTAGAAGCAATCACGACCAGTGGTACAGGCTATGGAACGAATTTCAGCGCCTGCTGGGTCGGTAACTATTCAGGCACTTCGACCACTACTCAAGGCAACTTTGCCATTACCCGTTTTACTCACGATGCAGGGCTTCCTTTAACCCTTAGTTCATTTAAAGCTGTGCGCCGGTCAGAGGATGCCAGCCTTGAATGGACCACTGCATCTGAACAAAACACCCAACAGTTTTCTGTAGAAAGAAGCACAGATAGCCGTGTGTTCAGCAGCATTGGAACCGTAGCGGCAGCGGGTAATTCCAACAGCGCTATTAACTATCAATTTACCGACAGGAATATTACCAGCCTTGGCGTAAAACTGTTGTATTACCGGCTGAAGATGGTAGATAAAGACGGTTTGTATAAATACTCACCAATAGCTACCGTTAATATTAGTAAAACAGGAGCAGTAATAACCTTATATCCTAACCCTGTAAAAGATATCGCTACGCTTTCTGTAAACGCGGAGAAGCAGGAAACGGTTCAGTATACGATTATTGCTGCGAATGGAAAACAGGTACAAACAGGCCGCTACTTATTTACCCAGGGAAACAATCTTTTTAATGTAAATGTTGCCCAACTGCCAGCCGGAAATTACTACCTCCGCCTGGAGGGGACCAATACCTCAGAACGGATTGGGTTTATGAAGCAGTAGAATTGGTGTAACGACGGGATTTTCGCAGGTATATAAAAAAGAGCTGCAGGTGTTTCAAGATACCTGCAGCTCTTTTTTAATATGCTGATTACTCACAAGGTTGCCATATCAATCACAAACCGGTACCGGACGTCACCTTTTTCCATTCTTTCATATGCCATGTTAATGTCTTTCATGGGGATCACTTCCACATCGCTTACAATATTATGTTCCGCGCAATAATCCAGCATTTCCTGTGTTTCTGCAATGCCGCCAATGAGGGAACCTGATAAACTTTTGCGGCCAAAGATGAGTGTCATCGCAGGGATATTTGCGGGGTTGGGTGGCAGGCCTACACATACCAGCGAGCCATTTGTGCGTAGCATAGCAATATAAAAATTATAATCATGCTCCGCAGAAACAGTGTCCAGAATAAAATCAAAATAACCCGCTACCGTCTTTACCTGTTCCTCATCACTGGTTAAGACAAATTTGTGGGCGCCTAGTCTTTTTGCATCCGCTTCTTTGGCTGCTGTATGACTGAGCATGGTAACTTCTGCTCCCATGGCCACGGCCAGTTTCACGCCCATATGTCCCAGTCCGCCAAGACCTAAAATGCCTACTCTTGTACCCTTTCCCACTTTCCAGTGGCGTAACGGAGAGTAACTGGTGATACCAGCACAAAGCAGCGGGGCCACACCTTCCAGCGGAAGCTTATCAGAAATATGCAATACAAAATCCTCATGGGCCAATATCGATTGGCTATACCCGCCATAGGTAATGCCACTTCCATCCCGTTCGTTACCATTATAGCTAAACACGGGGCCTTCCGCACAATATTGTTCCAGGTCGTCCTTACAATTGTCACATACACGGCAACTGTCTACCAGGCAGCCAATGCCTGCAAGGTCTCCCGGTTTAAAATTCTTTACATGCTCCCCAACCGCAGTTACACGGCCCACAATTTCATGACCGGGAACAACAGGAAACACGGTCATGTCCCAATCGTTATGTACAAAGTGAATATCGGTATGGCAAACCCCGCAGTAGAGGATTTCAATCTGCACATCATGTGGTTTGCAATCCCGTCTTTCAATAGTATGGGGAACTACGGGGGTTGTGGCACTAAGTGCAGCGTAGGCTTTTGTGGCTGGCATGGTAACTGATTTTAGTATTAGGAAAATGAATGATTGGCATGGATTGCCTGGAAGACGGCACCTAATGTAAACTGTTTATTTAACAAAGAAGAGTAATATTTACTGTAATTGTTTACAGAATGAATTTTCGCTGCTGCATACCAGATATCATCAGAATCAAATTTGCCGGATCTCGTTAGCACCCGCCGCTTATTAATAGGCAGCAGCTATGAATTTGTCGAAAGCGAACTGGACTACCTTTATTGATGTACGATTACCATTATTGGGTATGCTAATTTGGAGAAGTTAAAAAAGACGTTATTGTAAAAGGTGGTTGGCGAAACTTCAAAAAATACCGCATTTAATAGAAAGTAGTTTTAAATTGGCAGTGCATTGTTTCGTGGAACTTGACCGACTTGCTGGACGCTGTCACAATGGTCGCCCAACTCCCACAAAAAAGAAATAAAAAAAATAACCCAAAACACCACACCAATGAAACCTCAGAACCCAGGAGGCTTTATACCGGTACACGGTGGCTATCGCAACCTGATCAGTTTTCAAAAATCAGAGATTGTATATGACGGCACGGTGTATTTCACTAAACGCTTTTTTAGAAAGTATGACCGCACCATCGACCAGATGGTGCAGGCTGCCCGTAGCGGCAAACAAAACATTGTCGAAGCCAGCATGGCGTCAGCTACCTCAAAAGAAACAGAAATAAAACTCACCAATGTAGCCCGTGCCAGCCTCGAAGAACTATTAATCGATTATGAAGATTTTTTAAGAACAGAAAAACTACCCCGTTGGGAGAAAACCCACCGCCTGGTGGATCGGCTCAGGCAGTTAAATAAAACCCCGAATGCCAACTACGCTACATTTCAAAAAGCCATAGAACACGAAAGCCCGGAGATTTGCGCCAATACTATGATCACACTTATTACGATTACTACCTATTTGCTGAAACAACAAATAAAAGCACTAGAGGCTGCCTTTATTAAAGAAGGCGGTCTTAGAGAACGGATGACTAAAGCAAGGCTGGAAGAAAGAAATAAGAAAAAATAACATGGTGCTGCTCCGCGCTTTTTCGTGGGACTTTGGCGACTCTTACGACGGAAGCGACGAGTCGTAAGA
>JAZKFT010000062.1:0-8109 GCA_040386335.1 Bacteroidota bacterium | reverse complement strand
CACTCCCGCTGCAGGGCGTGTACGGCAGGCCGGCTGCCATCATTTATACAATTACGGATCTCACTATTCAACCAGAGCTATCCTCGTGACACACCTCCGTAGGTGCCTCCTGTGACATAGGCGATCCTATCGAAGTCTAGGATCATTCAAAATGTCTTGTTTCTATAAACAGGGTGCGCTGAAGGAGCAAATGGTCTGGCAAAGCTCATGGCTTGAGGTTTCGAACAATAGCAGCGCTATCACATTGCCACAAAGTGCAGTTAATCACCTGCTTTGCTAAAAAAATATTGGTACACAATATGCAAAGCAGTTTACGGGATAAATGGCCAATTAGTAAATCCGCCAAATTCCTGTACTGCTTTTTTACACTTTTAAAATGAATAGATCATGCAATGGCTAGGTAGAAGAACAAGTTCAAACGTAGATGACCGGCGGGGACTATCCGGCGGAGGCATAGCTGCCGGAGGTGGGGTGATAGGTGTTATCATGTACCTTTTGTATACTTTTCTGAGTGGCGGAGATGTAGATCCCTCTCAAATACCAAAGTTGTCGCCTGAGTCAAACCAAACGACGCTAACACCCGAAGAACAAAAAGCTGATGATGAAAGGGCCACATTTGTAAAAGTGGTGCTGGCAGAGACCGAAGACGTGTGGAACAAGCTATTTGCCGAAAATAGCCAGCGTTACCAGGAACCAACGCTGGTTTTGTTTCGTGACGGTGTATCCTCAGCCTGCGGTAACGCGAGCTCCGCTTCAGGCCCCTTTTATTGCCCCGGCGATAATAAACTGTATATAGACCTTTCCTTTTACCAGGATCTTCAAAACAAACTTAACGCACCCGGCGACTTTGCCATGGCCTATGTAGTAGCCCACGAAGTAGGCCACCATATCCAGACCCTGAACGGAACAGCTGCCAAAATGAGCCAGCTACGGGCCCAATCCAGTGAAACCGAAGCCAACCGTTATTCAGTAATGATGGAATTACAGGCTGATTTCCTGGCCGGTGTGTGGGCGCATCATACCCAGAAAATGAAAAACATCCTCGATGAAGGAGATATAGATGAAGCGCTGAATGCCGCCAATGCTATCGGCGACGATATGCTGCAAAAGCGTTCCACCGGTGAGGTCGTACCTGATGCTTTTACCCACGGCACTTCTGCCCAAAGGATGTACTGGTTTAAAAAAGGTTACCAGACCGGTGATATCAAACAGGGAGATACATTCAATGCTCCCGATTTATAAACCTGGTTGCAGTACCCCCAAACCGCGGCCGGATTTTTCTAACAAATACACTCGTTATGGACCAGTCATCACAGAGACACTACGAAGGTGTACTCATTCAACGACTATTAGATTGCGCTACATCATGTAAACGATGTGCTGCCTCGACGGTTGAAAAGCCAGGCATTACGTCCATGGATTATTGCGTAAAAATTATCCGTGATTGTGCTGAACTATGTTTTGCCACGGCTAAATTACTCACCAGGAATAGTGAGCTCGGTCATGAGTTATTGCCACTTTGCCACAAAATTTGTCTCCAGTCCGCGGAGGAATGCCGCAAACAGGAGCATGCACATTGCAAAGAGTGTGAGGAAGAATGTACACAATGTGCGGAAGAATGTCATGCACATCTCGACGCCAGCCTGCACCAGATGGCGATGATGTAATTTTTCAACCGGCAGAAATCACAGAGCATATTAACAATAGAAATTTTTCACTTTGGTTATTTTTACGCCTGAAAAAATTATTAAGATGAAAAGAACATATTGTTGGAAATGCGTGGCACTGCTGGCATCTGTTTTGGGTGTCGCCAAAGCATTCATTGTCTAAGCTATTCAGAAAGAACATTAATAGGTTATGGCTATTCAATAGTCGTGACCTTTTGTTTTAGGTAGCAACCGTATCCGTGCATCAATGGGAATCCCAACAATTCCATTGTATCAAAAGTTTCGGAGCTTTTCATTTATCCGGTTAAATTTGCAGATTATTCTTAGCGTAAAATAAACACCATGTTGAAAAAATTCATCATTGCAGTATTGGTCTTCACAGCTGGTAGTGCCAAATTGTTTGCACAAAATGAAACCCCGTCAACAGATACCACCATTACGATTAAAGTAAAAGGAGTTACCTGCAATAACGACCTTAAAACCCTTTCAACCAATGTAAAAGAATTGAAAGGGGTAAGCGACTGCAAACCTGGAAAGGCCGGCCCCACTTCAGTTTTTAAGATCACTTACAACCCGTCGCAGGTGGGCACCAAAGAAATATTTAAAGCCATAGAAAACACCGAAGGTTGCAGCGACCCCAAAGACAGACCCTATAAAGTGAAATCCAAATAATGCGCCGTCGCCTCATCTATGTATGTGCATGCATGCTATTGTTCCTGTACAATGGTATGGCGCAAACGATTACCGGAAGGGTGGTTGGTACCGGTAACCAGCCGCTGCCCGGTGCCTCCATTACCTGGCTGAATAGCAAAAAAGGAATGGTCGCGGATGGAGACGGGCGGTTTTCCATCATCAAAACCCCCACCAATAATAAGTTGGTGGCAAGCCATAGCGGCTATGCAAACGACACCATCGATGTTACCCATACTGAAACCGTGCTATTTGTTTTGAAGCCTGCAGCCAACCTGGACGACGTTTTGGTAAGTGCTGAAAAAGCCGGCACCGTTATATCCAACCGAAGCACTATCAAAACAGAAATCCTGACTTCGGTTGAATTGAAAAAATCAGCCTGCTGCGATTTAGCTGGTTGTTTTGAAACACAGTCCAGTGTACAGCCGCAAACCACTAATATTATTACCAACGCCAAAGAATTGCGTATCCTGGGTTTATCAGGCGTGTATAACCAGGTGCTCATAGATGGCTTTCCTATGATACAAGGGCTCAGCTTTACTTATGGCATCAGCGGCATCCCCGGCACCCTGGTAGATAATATTTACATCTCAAAAGGTGCCAATAGTGTGCTGCAGGGGCATGAAAGTATCAGTGGTCAAATAAACGTGGAAACCAAAAAGCCCAACGCCACCGAAAAACTATTTGCCAATCTTTACCTGAATAGTTTTGCTGAAAAACACCTGAACCTTGCCACCAACTTTAAAGTAGGTAAATGGCATAGCCTGCTGGCATTTCATACGGTTCAGCCTGCCAATAAAACAGACAGGGACAAAGATGATTTCCTGGACCTGCCCCTGCTTACCCGGTATATGGTGATGAACAAATGGAAGATCGGAAAAGAGAAGGACTGGGGCTGGAGCAGTGAAATTGCGCTTCGGTTTTTAAATGAAAAACGCATAGGTGGTCAAACTTCTTTTGAACCTGGCAAGCATAAAGGAAGCAGTACCATTTATGGCAATACGGTAAGCATCAACCAACCCGAAATGTGGGCAAAAACCAGCTATCGTTTTAACGACATGCATCGCGTAACACTTTACACATCGGGCTTTCATCAAAACCAGGAGTCCTTTTTTGGGTCGCTTTCGTACAACGCCAAACAAACCAACGCTTTTGTAAACCTGCAGTACGAACTAACCCGCACCGAAAATCATAGCCTGAAAACAGGCATCAGTTTTAAGAGTCTCGACCTTGATGAAGACATTGCATTTACCGACAATATCATCGGCCGGAATTATGATGGCAACTATAACCGGAACGAAAAGATATTAGGGCTGTTTGCGGAAAATACCATGAGTTTTTTTAATGGAAAACTTACCTGGATCGCAGGCATACGGGCCGACAAGCATAACCAGTTTGGCTGGAATGTTACGCCCCGCACTTTATTGAAATACGACCCCACGCCCAAACTAACCATCCGGGCAAACATTGGTACGGGCTGGCGTACGGTTAATTTGTTTAGCGAAAATATAGGCCTGCTGGCAAGCTCAAGAGATATCATTTTTACAGAAGCCCTGGAGCCAGAAAAGGCGCTGAACACCGGCATCAACATCACCCAGAAATTTGAGAATGAAAATGTGTCGGGTTATATCAGCGTCGATTATTATCACACCAGGTTCCGCAACCAGGTGTTCCCTGATTATGATACTGACCCCACCAAGGCCTTTATCAAAAACTTTATGGGCAAAAGTGTCAGCAATGGTTTTCAAACAGATTTTTTTATAAAGCTATTCCAGTGCTATGAGTTTAAGGCCGGGTACAATTTCCTGGATGTGTACAGGATCAATAATGCCCGAAAGGAAGTATTGCCATTTAACCCCAGTCATAAATTGCTGACCACATTCAGCTACAAACCGGTAAGCAATAAGTTTCATGCAGATGTAAACATTCACTGGTTTGGCAAGCAGCGGTTACCCAACACAAAGTCTAACCCTGCGGCATACCAGCGCCCTGATTTTTCGAAGGATTATACCACTATAAATGCCCAGTTCACCTATCTCTTTAATGCATTTGAAGTGTACACCGGCTGCGAAAATATTTTCAACTTCCGCCAAAACCAACCCATCATCAGCTGGCAAAATCCCTTTAGTCCCTATTTTGATATTTCCTCGGTTTGGGGGCCGACACGGGGAAGAGAATTTTATATGGGATTGCGGTGGAAACTGAAATAACATTTTGGTTACCAAAGTGTTGCAAGGTTCCCGAACATTCTCATTTTCATCATTCAAATTTTTGCAAAGCGGAGTGTGTCCCGTCGGGGTTTTCACACGCGGCGGTATCTTAGAATAGCTTAGAATTTTCTGCAACCTGGATATAAACTTATTTGACGCCAATCCCCTTTCGGCGCAGGTTTTATCACTTTCTTCAAAAAATATTTTTCCCCCTTGTAATTATTCTCTTTATTTGTCTAAATAAATATTTAGGCATGTCTAAACATTTCCTTTTCTTTTTCATCTTGCTGGCCACCGTTTCGGGCGTGTTTGCCCAGCAGGCCCGCAATGTGGAGCTGGAATTTACAGACGCTAAAACCGAAGAGCCCGTTTCCGGGGTGAGCATTGTTGCCGGCAGTCAATCCTTGGTTTCATCGGCCAGGGGGCGCATTGTATTAGCCATTACCTCAGGCGATTCGATTATTTGTACAGCTGTGGGATATGAAAAAACAGTTTTCCATTTTAATACATCCCAATCTTTTTACACAATTCCTTTGCGGCCTTCGGCAAATTCCTTAGGCGATGTAGTAGTAAGCGGCACGCTGCGGCAGGTGAGTAAACTGGCAAGCCCCATCCCTATCGAAAGCTATTCCGCCAAGTTTTTTAAAAAGAATCCTACACCCAATATTTTCGAAGCCCTCACCATTGTAAACGGCGTACAGCCCCAGCTTAATTGTAATGTTTGCAATACCGGCGATATACACATTAATGGTATGGAAGGCCCATACACCATGATTTTGATTGATGGAATGCCCATTGTGAGCAGCCTTAGTACGGTTTATGGATTAAGCGGCATCCCCAATAGCCTGGTTAAAAGGATAGAAGTGGTAAAAGGCCCGGCCAGTACGCTTTATGGCAGTGATGCGGTGGGCGGCCTTATAAATATTATCACCAAAGATGCATTTTCTGCCAACCGTTTTTCTGCAGATATAAATGCCACCAGCGTGGGTGAAATGAGCGGCGATGTTTCCACCGTGATCCATGCGGGTAAAAGTTCCGCCCTGCTTGGAGTAAACCTCTATAATTTTTGGACGAAACAGGATATCAACCAGGACAACTTTACCGATGTAACACAACAGCGGCGTTTGTCTGTTTTTAATAAATGGGATTTTAGCAGGAAGAACAACCTGCCTGCTTCGGTTGCCTGGCGGCTGTTTACTGAAGAACGCTGGGGCGGCGAACTGAACTGGACAAAGAATTTTAAAGGCAGCGATAGCATCTATGGCGAAAGTATCAATACCAACCGGGCAGAACTGATCGGCAATATCGGGATCAGTAAGCCTTTGCTGCTGGAGTATTCTTACAATTATCACCACCAGGATTCTTATTATGGTACCGTAAAATATGCGGCCAGCCAGCATACCGCTTTTGCGCAATTGCGTTGGGATAAAACACTCGGCATCCATAATATCCTGGCTGGCATACCCTTTAAATATATCTGGTACGATGACAACACGGTAGCCACATCGAAGGACAACAGGAATAAGCCGGCAATTACAACCACTGTTTCGGCTTTTTTACAGGACGAAATAAAATTAGGTGCCGCTGTAAGCACTTTGCTGGGCCTCCGCTACGAACATACCAATGTGCAGGGCAGTGTATTGGCGCCAAGGCTGGCGGTTAAATGGCAGGTGAATAACCAGCATACTTTGCGGTTAAGTACGGGTAACGGTTTCCGGATCGTAAATCTTTTTACCGAAGACCACGCTGCACTAACAGGTGCCAGGGAAGTAGTGATCACCAATAACCTGAAGCCGGAACAAAGCTGGAACGCAAATATTAATTATACCGGGCAGATAAGTAAGGGTTGGGGATTTATCGGGCTGGACGCATCGGTTTTCTATACCCATTTCACCAATAAGATCCTGCCTGATTATAATACGGATCCGCAGAAAATATTTTACGATAACCTGGATGGTTATGCTGTAAGTAAGGGCATTACAGCCAATGTAGATATTAGTACCCGAAAGGGTTTTAAGAGCCTGCTGGGATTTACACTGATGGATGTGTATGCTGTGGAGCAGGGTAAAAGGGAGCAACAGATGAATGCTCCGAAACTGACGGTGACCTATGCGCTAACCTATGTAGTACGTAAATGGAACACCTCTTTTGATATAACAGGGAAACTTTTTAGTCCGCAGCGGCTGCCGGTGTATCCAAATGATTTCCGGCCGGAATATTCGCCCTGGTTTACGCTGATGAACCTGCAGGCTACAAAAAAAATAAGCAGTAAGTTCGAAATGTATGCTTCGGTAAAAAACCTGCTCAACTTTATTCCTAAGAACCCGATCCTTCACCCGGATGATCCATTTGATAAACCAGGTGGTAAATATTTTTTAGCTGATGGAATGCCCAATCCGGTAACCAATCCATACAACTTTACGTTCGATCCCAACAGCAGCTATGCGCCAATGCAGGGTATTAAATTAATGCTGGGTGTGCGGTGGACGATCAATTAATGTTCTAAACAGGTCAATCAGTCGGGTGATGGGGGCGGACCAATCTGTCCGCCCATGATCACGGTAGCTGTTTGAATGTTTAATCATTTTATCTTATTAAGTGGTAAGAAAATGGAAGTCGCAGCTTTTTGCATGTTTAAAGGCAAATTACAAAGAAGCCATATCCCATTTTTCCACTACATACTCATTGCTGCTATACTCAGCTATAGAGATATTACCGGTTGATTTTAATTCTACATGGCACTCAGCAGCAAGTTCTATGATGGTGTTTTTAGCCTGCAGGTAACCCAGTGTCTTCACGGTGCTTTTACCTTGTACGGTTAGGAAACGCAGGTCGCTCACTGGAATATATACAACCGGGTTTTTGCCTTTTTCTTTACCGGTAGTGTTCACAAACAATGTGTTGCCGTGTACATTGAGTGTTACATTCTCCAATTGGCTTTGATAACCTTCCATGGTCATTTGGTTGCTGGTGCCCTGAACCAGGATGATATCTACATTACCACGAACTACGATGCTGTTGTAAGACTGTGTTACTGCTTTGCTGGCAAGTACATAGCGGTTGGCTTTTACTTCGGCTGCATTAGCGGTAGTTACTGTGGTTGCGGTCAGGATCAGGCCGGTTAAGGCGGAAAGAATTGTTTTCATTTTGTTTTGTTTTTTTGTTTGATTGTTTGATGTTGACGGTGCAAAAATGCCTCGCTAACAGTCCCTCCACAATCGCATGTTGATGTATTAATAAAGCCTGCAAATACCCGCAGGTTAACGCAATTAACCTGTCGATGCCACTTATACCAGTTAATTACCGCTCGCCCCCGGGGTTACATTTCCATGGGTCAAAAACCATCACATAACCATGTGGTTAGGGCCACATTTCTTTAACGGGCGTTAGCATTAAATTAACTTTCGGGCAATGCATTTGGAGATTTCCTGGTTGTTTTTGTCGTTGAAGCAATTACTTTCGGGTTGTGCGAAAGCTCTTTGAAAGGTGATTTGGTTGTAGATTAGGATACATTACTATCCGTTCGGGATGGTAATGCCAGG
>JAZKFT010000061.1:0-68571 GCA_040386335.1 Bacteroidota bacterium | reverse complement strand
ACGTGGTCAAACTATTTGATTTAAAAACTTGGGTGTCCCAGTGAGGAAAACAGGAGGGACATCCGCATTTCAATCATGTGTTTTGCAAACCCAATTTTTTCATAGGCTTTTATGGCAGAAATGTTATCAAAATATACATCCAGCCGCAATTCTTTCACATCCCGGGAAATGGCCCATTTTTTTAAGGCTTCGATAATTTTTTTATTGATTCCTTTTCCCCTGTGCTCAGGATGGACGAACATAAAGCCTAAGTATGCGTGATGATCGTGTTTTAAATAAGGCTTAGCTTTTTCAATGCGGGCATAACCAGAGCCAATAATTTTACTATTGGTTTCGGCAACAATAACTTCCACGTGTGGTGCATCTATCATTTCCTTTAAGTCATAATAATGAATGAGCCCGTTTTTTAAGGTAGTGTCATACGGACGTTCTGCTTCAATGACTCCCTGTTCAAATTGAAAAAGCATTTCTAAGTCATTAATGGTTGCTTTCCTGGTTATGATCTCATACATTTTGAATCCAATAAAATATGTTCAATGAAGTAGGGTACCCTGTTATTATTTAGACCGGCTGCCCGTGAAAACCTGCCCAGGAGACTTTACACACGCTTCCTTCTACGGATAAATATACCTTTTAGAGATTTTGTAAACCTGCTATCTGTTGGATATTTTCTGTGCGACGTGATATTGTTGAATATCAGTGCTACAATAAGAAGGATGATGGAGCCTGTTAAAACAGGCGACAATACATACATATAACCCAGTGCTTTAATTTTTTCAGAACCGATGATCGCGATCAGGGCGGTGGCACCACCCGGAGGGTGAAGGGTTTTAGTGATTTGCATGCAGACAATTGAAAGCGAAGCAGCCAGCGGGGCCGTAAGCCAGACAATATCTGGCAGGACTTTATATACAGTTACCCCAATTATTGCAGAGATCAAATGGCCACCCACCAGGTTTCGGGGTTGGGCTAACGGGCTTTGAATAGCACCATAAATTAACACACTGGAAGCGCCAAATGAACCAATCAGGAATACGTTTTCATGTTGTGCCAAAAAATGGCTTTGCAGGAAGGCAATAAGTCCCACGCCTATAAATGCTCCAACAAACGACCAGAGATGTTCTTTGTAATCGATTAAGGTTTCCTTGTAAATAATGTACCGGGAAACCCGCAAACCTCGTTTTATTCTTTTTCTCACCATTAATGGGCACTTTTAAGAGCGGGCTAATGTAGCAGTATTCCATTTCGCCACCATGAAAAAGCCAAGTCATTTTTTGACCGGAAAATCCCCGTAGTTGCCGATACGGTTCATTTGCAATAAATACAAGGAGGCTACTACATATTTGATTCAGCATTGAATCCACACTAGAAAAGCGAATGCATTTAAATGGTAATAAACAAAAAAAAGATTACGCATAAATGGCACACCATCTGCGAATCGCGACCCATCTTGTTTTCACTATTAAAAGACACACCAACCCATTACATTTTAAATTGAATCCAGTTTGGTTTTCCCACTTTAGTTCTGTCTTGACCAAGGTCGGTAATTTCGAGCATTTCAAATTTTCGTCTGCCGGTTTTTCGAACGAATGAACGAAGTGGTTTTTTCGAATCCATCATTTGTATATCAAAAATAGAGTGCCCAACTTCTTTCCATGTATTTCCTTTTAGCGAATACACGTAGAGAGATTTATAATGACCCACACAACTTGAATAAAATTGTCCAATTTCCGAAACACCATTCTCATCAATGTCGCCCACCAAAAATATGCAGGAGGGAGAACAGCATTCTGAGTCTGTTTGGAGTCGTGGTAAAGTTGTATCTGTAAAATAATAGCCCATACCGCCACTATATATCTCATTTCTAAAACTACAATAATTTAAGGGCGGCAGCACAAACACAGAATCGATCTTTCCGTCGAGATGAATGGATCCCAGTTTCACAAACCCGCGGCTATGTAATTCTGATTTGGCGTAGGTCAGCGGTTTACAGCTATCTGCATGATATCGGGTTAGGTAGTATTTAAGGGTCGCTTCGTACCCACCGAAAACCGAGTCGCTAAAAAATTTATAGTCTGTTGACTTTATCAAATCTGCACCTTCAGTTGCTGACGCACGGCTACGGACTTTAGTGGAATTTTTTTGAGGATTAGCTTCAATATCAACAGCCTTCTCTTTACAGCAAACCAAAAGAAAGAGTAGAATTAATAGGATCTTCGGTTTCAAATTTCATCAATTTAGTAAGTAAAGAATGGCAACAATCTAATCAGCTTTGGTCTTTGAGATGATATTTTCAACTTCTGCCCTGTAGCCAGCAATATGCATTTCTTGTTCAACTTCTGCCCATCTAAAATGTACCGTCATCACCTCTCCAACAACAGGTATTAATTCCAATGTCTGTTGCCAGTTTGTCAATGCAATGCCCCATCGCCGGGCCACCACATCTTTTACGGTACAGGCCATTTCACTTTCCAACAGGTATTGGAGTTCGGCAAAAGTATAAGGGGTATCTTCTGTCAATCTTTTTTGCAATGCAGTATTAGCGGCCGCAGCAGATGCAATTTTTAATGAAACGATACCATACTTACGCAAGAGGTGAAGGATAATGTCATCATCCCAGGGACGTATTTTTTGAATCAGTTCAAAATAATAGGCCGGCTGGTATGATTCACCACCATGAAGTATTGCTTCATCCGTTTTGCAATCAGTAATAACCCTATTCAGCTTTTCTTCCACGGCATCAATCGTGTCTTTCGCCATCAGCCGGTAGGTGGTCCACTTGCCGCCGAGGATGCTGATAAGGCCGCTCGTTTCATCGGTTTCCACTTCATGATCGCGTACCAGGTTTTTGGTACTGGCACCAGGTGCAGCCTGGAGTAAAGGCCTCAATCCGCCAAAACCACTGCGCACATCTGCGGGAGAAATATTCACGTCGAGATAGCGGTTGATATAACCCAGCAGGTAATCAATTTCATTTTTAGTGGGGCCAAATTCTTCTTCGGTCAAGGCACATTCTTCATCGGTGGTTCCTACCAGCAATTCGCCCTGGTAGGGAATCACAAATATCAGCCGGCCGTCATCTGTTTTTGGTATCAGCATGGCGGTATGGCCGGGCATCACTTCTTTAGGTAGTGTAATATGAACGCCCTTGCTTACCCGTATGCGCCTATCTGCAGCAGGGTTTGCTTTTTGCCGGATGGCATCAGCAAAGGGGCCGGTGGCATTGACAAATTGCCGGGCTTTAATGTTATGCTTATTGCCCGTAAGTGTATCGGTCACATGTAAGGCGAGGAGTTTTCCAGCGTCATCTTTTATGAAATCACCGGCTGTTATGTGGTTGATAACTACTGCTCCATTATCAGAAGCTGTTTGCACCAACGCCATTGCAAAGCGGAGATCGTCCAGCTGGCCATCCCAATACAATACGGCGCTGGCCAGTTTGTTTTTCTTAAGGGTAGGAATGCGTTTTAGAGCAAGCGGCTTGCTAAGCCATTTACTGTTACCAATGTTTTTGGTGCCGCTGATCCAGTCGTATAGTTTGAGGCCAATGGCATAATACCAGCCTTCGAGCAGTGTGAAGCAGGGGGTAAGTAATGGCAGGGGATGTGTAAGGTGCGGGGCAATCTTCAACAGCGTCCTTCGCTCTTTCAATGCCTTTTTTACCATTACAAATTGTGCCCAGCTCAGCTTTTTTACAGCCTGCTCCAGGTACCGCACACCACCATGTATCAGTTTGGTACTTTTAGAAGATGTGGCTGCGGCAAAATCTTCTTTTTCTATCAGCATCACGCTTAACCCCCGCAAAGCAGCATCCAGCGCACAACCAGCACCAGTGGCGCCACCGCCGATAATGCATAGGTCGAAGGTTTCAGTTTGTAATGAGGCTATGTTTTGCTGGCGGTTCAAAAAGAGATTTAACGTGAAGCAATATTATTGCTTATTGGCATTATTCGGAAGTTGCATAATGATACCGCCGCCACCACTCTGTACCGTTGGCAATACACCATCCCATTTTTGCACCTTCATATACTCAATATAAGTGGGGTTTAGGGAAACCTGCTTTCTCCTGATCGCTTCTGCTTCACCGGCTGCGGCAATCACCAATGCAGCACTATCTGCTTTTGCGGCAGCAATTTTTCTATCACCTTCTGCCACTGCCACCTTTGTTTGGTTTTCTGCTACCTGCACTTCCTGGATGGCCTGTGTTTTGGCTTCGATGCTTTTTTGCAGGGCTGCAGGTGGAATAATATTGGTTCTTAACTGCGATATGGTAAACCATTTAGAAACCCTTTTATTAGCCTCCGCTACGATATCACTTTCAAATTTTTCTCTTTGATTGAAGATATCATCTACCGCCCACTTATTGGCCACATCATTCACGGTGCCCACGATGGCCGTTTGCAACCATTGCTGTTCTATTTGTTTTACATCCAATCTCAGGTTCGAAAACATATCACCGATATCCCCCGGCTTTAATGAATAGTTGAATGATGGTTTGATGGTAGCCGAAAATCCACCCTTGGTGATCACAGACTGCTCGGGATAATCAATATGTTGCTGATAGGTAGGAAACTCGTACAGTTTGTTTACCCACGTATTGAGAATCACCCAACCTGTTTTGTATTCAAAACTGCTGACACCGCGGCTATCACCGGTTAAATTTACTTTGATACCGACATGGCCTGCGTCTACCCTTTCTACTGTAAAAGGTTGTATGGCTGCACCTACAAACCCGATAACGAGAATTAAAATAGCCATCCAAAACTTGGGGCTTTTGGTCCAGATACCCCTCGAAGAGATAGTTGTATAATTTGCTTTTATGTACAGCAGCGAGATAATAATGGTGAGTACTACCAGGGCGATGGAAATCATTTGATTATTTTTTTAAGTAAAGGATGAAGTAATAATACGTATAATCCAACCTCAATAAAAATAGCCAGGAACAACAGCAATGTGCTGCTTTGGCGATTGATCAGGTATTCAACATTGAAGGTGGTAGCTACACCGAACAATAACAGCCTGCAAAAAATAAGAAAGATTCTCATGAGTTGTGCATTTTTGTTTTGATTGCAGTAATAGACGCTAAACGGCATAAAAAAAGAAGCATCCGTTACAATATTTTTTTTCAATTTAATAACATTTCGAAAATTTCAGCCACGGGAATGAGTATTCGGGACTTTGCAAGGTTCAAAATGCCAAGTGGTCATTGGGTCATAGGTCAATGGTCATTGACAAAGGAGGGATATCAGGATAAAACATTGACTCAATGACCAATGACTTACTGACCATTGACTCACTGACCAGCAATGCCAAAGAGGTCGCGAAGCAGATTGAAAAAGCCGCCTTACCTTGTAGCGCTAAATAACGATGCACAGATGATTTTGATTATAGCTACTACCAACAGGAAGAATTCGAAGACCTATAAAGTGGCGGAATACTACAAACTACTACTTGAAAGGATGGACGTGGAAAGCGATATCTTAAGCCTGGAACATTTACCCGAAGATTTTGCCTTTAGTGCTCTGTACGAAAATGCAGGCAAGAACAACGACTTTAACCTTAGCAAGGAAAGAATGGATGCTGCTGAAAAATTTGTGTTCATTGTTCCGGAATACAACGGCTCTTTCCCGGGCGTTTTAAAAACATTTATCGATGGACTGGGCTGGCCGAATAGCGTTAGTAAAAAGAAAGCGGCCCTGGTAGGCATTAGCGATGGGTCGCTCGGCGGGGCTTTTGCACTCAGCCATTTAACCGATGTGTTTCATTACCTGGGCTGCAATGTGCTCAGCACCATGGTCCGGATCCCCTACATGAAAAAGAACTTTACGGATGGCGAAATACACGACGAATTTATCAGGCAACTGATGGACGAACAGGCAAGGATGTTTGCGGAGTTTTAAGGAGTTTAGGGTTTTAGAGTTCTGAACCCGGTGAATTTCCGGATTGATGGAATGGTCACCATAAAAAAACGCCCGGTTCTAAGCCGGGCGTTTTTGATGGATGAGACAAATCCTTAGTTCAGCTTTTCAAAATGCACATCCATCCTTTTGGCCTTTTTATAGTAATCCATAACCAGCACCTGGCCTTGTTTGCCGGGTAATACACTGCTGCTGGATGCCTCAGATTTTGTATTGATTTTATCGGTGGTAAATTTTCCTTCATTATAGCTAATGGAGTTAAAGGTGCCGCCTTTATAATCTTTTTCTTTTACATAATCGCTATAGCAAACCGTAAATGATGTAAGGTCTTTATTGTTTTGGGTATAGCTGTAATCGAACCCGCCATAATTATACTTTACCATTTTACCCAGTAGTGGCCCGCTTACAAATCCCGCGCCATTAGGCATTTCTATGCTGTTGGCATTTTTTGGATAGATCTTTGCGTTTTTGATATTGAAGTCTTTATCAAAGGCCAACAGGATCATATCTGTTACCTTGATTTTCATGGCGCTAAGCCCGCCGCCCTGCGTTAATACTTTACTCATAATGCCCAGTGCACTTGCCACTTTTTTATAGCCTTCCCCGATAGCGTATACATTGCCATCGGCTGTTTGAACAATGTTGTGCACAAACATGTATCCGAAATCTTCAATCTTACCCTTTGCAGTAACATCCAGGTATTTAGCCATATCCAGGCTCCAGGAACAATACTTTTCGCTGAGTATCTTTCCTTTTTCATCTACCCCAATAAAGGCAAAACCAAGCGATTGATCCTTAATAACATTGCCATCAGGGCTAAAATATTCGCCAAAAATAATGGCCTTGCCACTGTTCAAAACAGACATGCTGGCCGGGTAAAATTTATATTTCGCATTATCTGTTGAGTGTTCAAATAATTGCTTGCCCGTTTCAAGATCCAGGCCCAACAGGTAGGAGTCGGGCTTGCCATCGAACATGCCGGTAAACTTCAATACTTCCAGGTAAACCACACCGTTAAAAGTGCCAAGGTAATCTCCTGCAAATTTTTTGGCACCTTCGGTAGGGGCATATTTCCATTGCTTTTTCTTTTGCGTGGAATAATAATCTATTTCAAAAGTATAATCCTTGTCTTCGCGGCTTGGTGTATTACTGATAAAGCCCTGGCCTTCCACAGGATACAGGCCTTTGTAATTACTTTCATCATCTGTAGTTGCCAGGTACGACATCTCAAGGTATTTCCTGTCTTTTTTTGACAACTCCCTGGTGTAGGTATTTTTTCTTTTGCCATCTGCTCCATACACCTGGTATTCCAATGTGCTGGCATCCTCATTGTAGAATAAAAAAACAAGATCCGATCCGTTAAAAGATGATTCAAGTATCCGCACATCTTTCGAATCCTGGAACTTGATGTCTTTTAGTTTCTTAAGGTTATTGTCAGTAATCTGCAACGTGTACTCATTTGTTTTTCTATCGATTTTGTCGCTTACATAGAAAAAATAATAGCCTTTTACTTCTGTACCTTCTTTAATGGCATTGGAGCTGCGCAGCGCAACTTTTTGTACATTTTCTATGGACAAAGTTTGCGCCCGGGTGTAAAGAGTGGTTAGTAATACCAACATTACTACGAGAATCTGTTTCTTCATTATTGTTTGTTTTTGTTTTAAAGGTTATTCTTCCAGGTTATTTTTTGCTTTTACCATTTCCTGCTCAAAACCCGGGTAGTCCTTCATGGATGCCAGGTTTTGCGTGCAAAAACGATAGCTAAGGTTTGCAATTTCTTCCAGCCTTATACGGGCCAGCATTCGTAGTAATAAATTATAGTCTTCGGGATAGCCTTTGCTCTCTGCATCCAGCATCAGGCCTATTTTATGGGCTTTCTGCTGTTCATACATTTCGTTGAGGCAACGGGCAACAGACCAGGTGGCGAGTGCATTGGTTTCATTTGCCTGCAGCAATATTAGGTTGTAATATAAATTGCGGCTTAGTTTTTTTTCACGGTGGCATTCTTCCGTGATTTCTATAAAAAAGGCTTTCTTTAGCTGGTTAAAAAGGGTTTCGTTTACCAGGAATTTTTTGCCGGGCATCAATACCGAGGCTTTAGTTACCGAATCAGTCAGCCATGCAATTCTTTTGGTACAATCAGGATGGGTTTTTAAAGAATCCCTTTCTTTGGCTGTAACAGATGTGGTTTCGTCTACCTCGCTAAAGATGGAAGATTCCTTCTGGATCCACTTTTTCTTAAAAGGATACCCGGCAAAGTTGAAGATCTGCTGCAAGTCCGGTTTTTTATAGAGCTGAATGCTGTCTACCTTGTCCAGTATTTGCAGGCAGCTGGTAATGGCGTTGCAATCGTAGCCCGTTTTTTTCATAAAAATAAAGGCCTGCCGGTCTGCTTCTGCTTCATTGTCGCGGCTGTGTTTCCGGCTGCTGAAAGCAGTGAGCCTCGCCAGCTTTTCCAACTGACTGTTGGCGCCATACACCTCTTTAGACAATCGTTTCAGTTCAGCCTGGTAATCAGTGCCGGTAACCGTTTCCACATATTTACGAATGGATTTTTGTGTATGCTGCAGGTAATAATGGGAAAGCTCGTGGCAAATGACAAATACGAGTTCGGCTTCATTATCCAGGTACACCATCAGCCCGGCGTTAATAGCGATGGTGCCATCGCCCATGCTCACGGCATTGGGCCACCAGTCGCGGCTAAATATAATGCGGGCATCCGTTCCTTTTAATTCAGTATTGGAAGCTATAATCCGTTGAACAAGCGATTGCAAATAGCCATGGGCTTCCGGCGATGTCACCGGGCGGGTGCTTTGCCAGAGTTTGCCTATTTCCTCAAACTGTTCGTCATAAATTTTGGTGTACTCTTTTGCGTGTTCTTTACCCACAGAAGACAGGAGTACCGCTTTCTTTTTTACAGATTGGTCGGCATAATTTTTTCTAAGCAGGGTGTCATCCTTTTGAAAAGAATAGATGGCATTCAATTGGGCAAAGCCGGAAAAACCTGCCACCATAAGCATCATAATAAAAAGCACCGGTTTCACGCTCCACATACAATTTCCTGTTTTTAAATCTATTCGTTTTTTTTCCGATAATGTACTGCCTGCACGCAGCATATTAAGTCGCAAATTGGTGCAATGGTAACCCAACCGTGTTCATTAATAATATTAAATCTGTCTCAAGTTAATTTGTACAACGCTTCGCTCAACTGGTCGAGCATGGCGCCGATCTCTTCTTTTTTGCATGTGCCTACACTGAGGCGGTACCAGGCATCGGTGCGGGCGGCACCAAAACAATAAAAGGGAACAATGGCCAGTTTGGCTTCACTCAGCAGGTAATTGGTCACCGCTTCCTGGTTTTCTAAAATGGTGCCATCAGCAGTGCGGCGGCCGGTTAAATCAAAACGAACCGTAAGGTAAATGCCTGCCTGGGGCGCCACTGCATCTACTGCGTGCCCCTGGCTTTTCAACTGCACAAGGCCTTCGTAGATATGAAGTAATCTGTATTCGATTTCGCTTTTAAAATGGACGAGGTATTGATCTATAGCTTCGTGCTGGTATAAGTATTGTGCCACCGCTTTTTGCTCGGCCATAGGTGCCCATGCGCCCAGGTGACTTAGTATCGCTTTCATTTTTGTAATGATCGGCGCAGGCCCGAGGCTCCATCCGACCCTTACACCGGTGGCAGCAAATGCTTTGCTAATGCCATCCACAAAAATCGTGTACTCCTTCATTTCCGGGAAAAGCGTAACCGGATCATAATGCTCAATAGCACCATAGGTTAGTGTCCAGTACATCTGGTCGAACATGAGGTAGAGTTTCTTTTCATCAACTCCACGTTTTGCATTTTCGGCTAGTATGAGCTGGCATATTTTTGAAAGTGCATCTTTGGTGAGTGTAGTGCCGGTAGGGTTTTGCGGGGTACAAAGGCAAACTAAAGTGGCACCCGCAATATGTGGGGCTATGTCTTCTGCCGTAGGCATAAAATTGTTTTCAGGTGTGGCGTCTACCAGGCAGTGTTCGCCATCGGTCATGTGGGCATAATGGTTGTTGTTCCAGCTGGGAACGGCATAAATTACCTTATCGCCTTTATCAACAATAGCCCTGAAAATCGTGTAAATAAGTGGGCGGCCACCTGATGCCACCTGTATTTCATCCACCGCATAATCC
Organism: Bacteroidota bacterium; assembly: GCA_040386335.1. GTDB lineage: Bacteria > Bacteroidota > Bacteroidia > Chitinophagales > Chitinophagaceae > JAZKFT01. The sequence continues at coordinate 58,484 of JAZKFT010000061.1, read as the reverse complement.
AGCCCTTCTTTGGTTTTTATAAACTGGCTTACTGCTTTACGCAATTCCATTTCGCCCTCGGCGGCGGGGTAGCTGGTGTTGTGGTCTTTATACGATTGAATAATGAGCGATTCCAGTTCTGCGGGGATCGGAAAAATATGGGGATCAAAATCGCCGATGGTAAAATTATAGATGGTTTCTCCCTGTGCTATCCGTTGGCGGATGGCGTTCCCGAGTTTTACGATTTCGCTCCCAATCAGTGTTTCTGCAAGCTGGGACAATTTTGGCTGGCTCATGTAGCTGTTGTTTTTGGCGGGGCAAATGTAACATCTATGATTTTTGATTTCGGATTTTTGATTTCGGATACACGATCTGGTACCCCGTCAGGGCTGGCTTTCGCCCTGCCGGGGTTTTACGAGCCCTGTAAAAAAAACTGGTGAAAATAAAAAAATGTCATGCTATTCCACTACAAACCGATACCCAATGCCTTTAATGGTGAGGATTTCTACCGAAGGGTCTTCTTTAAGATAACTGCGGAGGCGGGTTACATATACGTCCAGGTTTCGGCTGTTGAAAAACGAATCGTTGCCCCAAAGTTCATTCAAAATATCCCGCCGGTCGGTAATGCCATTGCGGTTGTTATAAAGAAATTTCAGGAGTTCGCTTTCCCTGTAACTGAGCTTCCGTTCTTCTGCAGGCGAATGAAGCACTTGCTTATGCAGGTAAAAAGTAAAAATGCCCAGGTGAAGCACATCGGCATTGGAACCGGAGTCTTTTTTGATGCCGCTTTTGAGTGCCAGTAAATTATCTATGCGAACAATAAGCTCTTCCATACTGAAAGGCTTGCGGATATAATCGTTACCGCCAAGCGAAAAGCCTTTTACCACGTCATCGGTCTGTGTTTTGGCGGTAAGAAACAGGATGGGGATCTGCTTGTCTATTTCCCTTATTTCTTTTGCCAGCTGAAACCCGTCTTTATTGGGCAGCATTACGTCCAGCACACAAATTTCAGGCTGAAATTTTCTGAAGGCGGCTATTACTTTAGCCCCGTCACTTTCCATATGCACCATCAGGCCGCGGCTTTCGAGGCTTTCTTTTACTATTTTACCCAGGAACATTTCATCCTCTACGTATAAAACTTTTATCGACATATGAATCAGTTGGCAGTTGAGCAGTTGGCAGTTTGCAAAGCTGCCTGGGGTTTCTTTTTAAAAATCAGTTTAACCCTATAAATATAAGTCAGTTACTAATTGCCCAATGACAATGAATGTTCGAATGTGTTTGCCAACTGCCAACTGCCTAACTGCCAACTATACTGTAACTACTTCTTTAAAGTCACCTTAAACGTACTTCCTTTACCTTCTTCGCTGGTTACATCTATACTGCCGCCGTGTTCTTTTACCACCTGCGCCACATAGCTGAGCCCCAGTCCATAGCCTTTGATATTGTGTGTATCACCATGTGGCACGCGAAAAAATTTGTCGAAGATCTTTTGTTTGTAGACAGGGCTTATACCAATACCGTTGTCTGTTACGGCCAGTTCCACCTCTTCACTTTTGTCAGTTACTGCAATGGAAATAGCGGGTTCGTCTTTGCTGTATTTAAGTGCGTTGTCGAGCAGGTTGTACAATACGCTGGTGATATGCAACCGGTCGCCATTGATCGTGAAGTTGCTGCCTTTAAGTTTAATATCCACGATTGCGTGCTCTTTCTCAAACTGCAGTTGCATACTGCGTACTACTTCATTCACCAGGGCATCTAGAGCGATTGGTTCTTTTTTGAGTTCCAGTTCGCTTTTTTCAAACATCGACATTTTAAGCACTTTGTCTACCAGCATACCAAGCCTGTTCAACTCATTGCCACTAATGTCCAGGTATTCCCTGGTGCGTTCGGGGTCTTTCATGGCATTGAAGTTTTTAAGGGCTTCAATGGCCACGCTCACCGTAGCTATGGGGGTTTTAAGTTCGTGTGTGATGTTATTGATGAAATCGTTTTTAAGTGCGGTAAGCCGGCGTTGCTTCAATAAATTTTTATACAACAGGTAAAATGAAACGATGGTAAGACCAATTAAGAACAATGAAAAGCCAAGCTGCGGGGCCAGCTTTTTAAACAGGTAGGCGCGTTCGTTTTGTATTTTCAATTTGTACGAAACCGGGTGACTAAAACCAACTATTACCTCGTTGCGGTCTACATCCGGTGTTCCATCCTCTTTTATGTCTACCGAATCCTGGGTGATGGAATAGCTGATGCCCATATTGCGTTTTTTCAGCTGCCGGTCGTATTTGGCCCTTATTTCACTAATAGTTAAAGGTTGCAGCAGCGAATCAGCACCCATCATAATATCCAGCATTCTTTCAGCGGCCTTTTCTTTTTTATTGGCCAGGCTGTCGCCTCCTTTGTTTATGCGAACCACCATTGGTCCTTCTTTACCGGATTGTATACGCACTGCTGTAACACTGTCTCCCGGCTTTTTTTCGTTCAATCTCCTGCGGACCATGTTCATCATAAAAACCACCGATTCGCCCCTGCCCGGCGGGCGGAACTTTTCGTTAGAGTCGAGTTTTAGCCTGCTTCCTTGTAGTTGCCAGATACTTTCCCGGAAATACATATGGCTGCTCCAATACATTTCCCGCTGTTGTTCTTTATAGGTTTTATAAAGCCACCAGCCCTGGAATGATACGATAAGCAGTATCGCAGCCAGCATCGAAATAAGCGATATGCGAAGTGAATTTTTCAATCAAAATATTTTATGCGGTAATCAATTTTTTGTGTTGGCACCTTCGTGTGATGAATATGATACCTGGCTGTTTGCAGGTGTAATTTTTTATCTAAATGCCCGAATAATCCACAATATCTTACAACCTGCCTGGAAAATGAAGCACCCACTTCTTTTTATCATTCATAAAAAAAGACCTTCATTACGAAAGCCGTCCGGTTTGGGGCAATGTCAAAAATAGAAGTATCCCAATCCCTGTTTCTACATCGTTAACTTTATTTAACCAATATGCCAACCGGCTTAACATTTTTGGTTGCCGCTACTCCGTAGCTTTGACATCGCTAAAAAAAGCCTTTATAAACCCAGTTACAATTATGAAAACAATGCTAATGGTTGCTGTAGGGTCGCTGATCACAATGGCGGCTGCTGCCCAGTTAACCGAGGGAAAAGTGATCTACGAACGCAAAATGAATATGCACAAAAGTCTCCCCCCTGAGGCTGAGCAGATGAAAGCCATGATTCCCGAATTTCAGACCAGCAAAATGGAACTGGCTTTTAAAGACCAGCAATCGCTTTACAAGCCATTTAAATCCGACGATGATGATATGCCAACCGGTGATGGCGGTGGCGGAGGCGGTGGAATGCGAGTCATGCGTTTTGGTGGTGGTGGTGGTGCCAATAGCGAATCTTTTAAAGACTATGAAAAGGATACCAAGACCGAGATCCGTGAATTGGGCCCTAAAAAATATTTGCTGGACGACAGCCTGAAACATTATAGCTGGAAACTGAGCCCGGACACAATGACCATAATGGGCCACTTGTGCCATAAGGCAACAACTACCATTAAAGGCGGTGTTATGGGAATGGCGATGCAACGTTTTGGTGGCGGAGGAGGTGGTAACAGGGGAGGCGATTCAGCCAGCCGTGCGCCACGGGTAATGCCCGATCAGCCGGCCGTGGCCTGGTATGCCGATGATATTCCAAGTCCAAGCGGTCCCGATGATTTTGGTGGTCTGCCCGGATTGATCCTGTATATTGATATCAATGAAGGCAGCCTGGTCTTTACACCACTCAGTTTTGAAACCAAACCTGGTACTGTTAAAGCTCCATCAGGTGCTAAAAAAATATCACGCGAAGAATACCGCGCCCTGGCCGAACAACAAATCGGCGGCATGAGACGTGGTGGCGGTGGCGGAGGTCAGCAGATCATCATTCGTCAATAATTCTTATACGGGTATAAAAAGGAATGTAGTATAGAACTTGTATCAAAGTATAAAGCAAAAGCCCTCAGGAATTTTCCTGAGGGCTTTTGCTTTATACTGATTACTAATGAACGAGTTAACCGGTCAACCAGATTATCCCATCAGTTCCACACTGCGGCTTATAAAAGAAGTCAGGTCATTTCCTTTGAGCATGCCCTGGCTGAGCATAGCCAGGTCCAAAAGGTTCTTTACCAGCTTCTCCTGTTTGGCACTGTCGCCTTCGGCTAAAATTTGCTGCTGTATGGGGTGATTACCGTTAATAGTAAAATTGATTTCATCGGGCATTTGGGCGTAGAAGCCCATCATTCCACTACCGCCTGCTACGCTGGCCATATCTTTCATACGACGCATAAATTCCGGACGTGTGGCAATAACCGGTGCAGAATCCGGGCTCAGGCCTTTCACTTCAATATTGCTATGGGTATTGGCGATATTGGTTTTAAACAGTTCCTGCAGTTTTTCGCTGTCTTCCTTACTCAGCACGCTGTCGCCGGTTTCGGCTTTGTCTACCAGGTTTTCGGCGATATCGGCGTCCACGCGGGTAAACTGTACATTTTCAAATTTGTTTTCGATCTGCCCGATCCAGCTTGCATCTATCAGGTCGTTCAGATGTACCACATAAAATCCTTTTGCCTGTGCCGCTTTGATATAGGCATCCTGCTGAACAGCATCCGTGGTGTACAATACCACTGTTTTGCCATCCTTATTTTTCTGAAGGGTTTCAACGGCGAATTTGTATTCGTCCATTGTGAAAAACTTGCCTGTTTCACCAGCTGCGCCAGGCACGGATTGCATTACCAGGAACGACTTCGCCTTGTCATAAAACTTGTCGTCGGTCATCATGCCATATTTCACAAACAAGCCCAGGCTTTCCCATTTTTCTTCAAAGGCGCTGCGTTCATTACGGAACATCTCGTCCAGTTTGTCAGCCACTTTTTTAGTGATATAGCTGTTGATCTTTTTAACGTTTGGGTCGCCCTGCAGGTAGCTGCGGCTCACATTCAGCGGAATATCCGGGCTATCGATCACGCCCTGCAGCATCATCATAAACTCAGGCACGATGTCTTTTACCTCGTCGGTAACAAATACCTGGTTGCTGTATAGCTGAATTTTATCCTTTTGTATTTCGTAGCTATGCTTGATCTTGGGGAAATAGAGAATACCAGTCAGGTTAAACGGATAGTCCACATTCAGGTGAATCCAGAACAATGGCGTTTCGTTCATCGGATACAGTTCCTTGTAGAAATTCTCGTAGTCTTCTTTTGTCAGGTCGGCTGGCTTGCGGGTCCAGGCCGGGTTAGTATTATTGATGGGCTTTTCGGCTTCTTCTACTTCATCAATATCTTCAATCACTTCAGTTTCGCCTTCGTCTTTAGCCGGTTTCGCCTTGGCTTCCGGTTTTTTCTTTTCTTCGTTTACATCCTCAAAAAAGATGGGTACGGGTAAAAACTTACAGAACTTTTCGAGGATGCCGGTGATGCGCCATTTGTCTAAAAACTCCTCACTATCCTTATCTACATGCAATACGATCTCGGTGCCACGGTCGGTTTTATCTGCATCTTCCAGCGTGTAAGCAGGGCTGCCATCACATTCCCAGCGAACAGCCTGGGATCCTTCCTTGTAGCTTTTGGTGATTACTTCCACTTTTTCGCTGATCATAAAGGAAGAATAAAAGCCAAGGCCAAAATGGCCGATGATATTGGCTTCATTTTGGCCCTTGTATTTTTCCAGGAACTCTTCAGCACCGCTGAAAGCCACCTGGTTCAGGTATTTGTCTACTTCCTCGCCGGTCATACCAATACCCTGGTCGGCGATGGTGATGGTTTTGTTTTTGGCATCCAGCTTTACGGTGATCCTGGGCTCACCGAGCGTGCCTTTAAATTCGCCCATCCCCGCGAGGGTCTTGAGTTTTTGCGTAGCATCTACGGCATTGCTCACCAGCTCACGGATAAAAATTTCGTGGTCGCTGTAAAGGAATTTCTTAATGATTGGGAAGATGTTTTCGGTCTGTACCCGGATGTTTCCTGTTGACATAATTTGATTTATGATTTATGATTTCGGATGTATGATTTTCTTTCACTGCAAGGCCGCTATGTGCGTAGCCGCAAAAGAAGTTTCAATTCAATTTTGTTGACCAGCATTGGTATTTCAATTGGGCGACATTGGCGACGCTCCGTTCATCTGCATTATTTCATGGCGGCTTCCCCATACGCAAACTGGTTGCGGAGAAAGGGAGATGCCACAGGCACAAAGTTGAACGGAGCGTCGCCAATGTCGCTTCATAGTAGTACAAAAGCCGGCTAACAAAACCTGCCTACCAAATTCGATGCCACGGCATGAACGACTGACATTTTTACAAGAAGAGAGAGGATAAAACGGGAACTAACTGAAAAATAAGCGTTCCACCGTCCAGTAAGCGGCGATAACGGCGATGATGGCAGAAAGGGGATACACCACCCATTTACGATACCAGGGCTTTTTGCCAAAGGGGAAAATGATAAGGGCGAAAACGCCAACAATCACAGCCACCTGGCCCAATTCTACCCCTAAATTGAATGAAAGAATGGAGGTGAAAAATTTATTCCTGGGCAAGCCGATCTCGTTGAGTGAACTGGCAAAGCCCATGCCGTGTATCAGTCCAAACAGAAAAACCACGAGCACCCGCCAGGGTTTTAGCTGGGTGAGTAATATATTTTCCACAGCTACAAAGACGATGGAAAGCGCAATGATCGGTTCCACCAGGGCGGGAGGGGTTACAATAAGCCCTTTCATGCTAAGTGCCAGCGTGATGGAATGGGCTACGGTAAATGCTGTAGCCTGCCAAAGGATGGTTTTGATTTTAGTGCTGAGCAGGCAAAGGCCAACAACGAATAAAATATGATCAAGTCCGTAGGGGACAATATGCTCGAAACCGAGTTTCAGGTAAAAAAGAATGACGTCGCCTGTAGGAGCCTGTTCGAGTTGGTAGTTGATGGTGTGGGCAAAAAGATTGCTACTTGCCGAAAACATTAAAATAAATGCAGCGAATATTCTGTAGGCAGGGATGTTTTTTTTGAGTTGCATGGAAATATTATTCACACAAACTGTGATTGAGATTTAAAAAAACTCCCAGTCATTGCGAGGGTTCCTGCCCGAAGCAACCTCCAGGAGGTAATTAAACATTAGGGAAATTAAGGCAATTCTCACATCTCCTGGAGATTGCTTCGGCTGGGCAAGAACCCAGCCTCGCAAGACTGCATATTTTTTACATAATCGGCTGCACTTGCGTACGCAAGTCTGAAGCGATGTTGGGATTATTTTTTAATGCTTCTGCTACGTATGTTTTGGCATTGGCCACATCTCCGTTCTTGCTGAAAATAAGTCCGGCCCTGCAAAGCAGTGTAGGGTTTTTGCTCTTTGTTTTCAGCGCTGTTTTTATGTACGGCAATGCTTTGGCATAGTCGCCTTTGTTGTAGTAAGCCCAGGCGACAGTTTCGTTTACATCTATATTATCAGGACGGCGGTTGTACTCGTTGATGGCGTGTTCCAGCGCTTTGTCATAATTGCCCATTTTCAGATAGGCATACGACAATTCCCTGTCGGCATAATGACCGGCAGAAGCATCATCTATCCCAGCCTGGGCATGCTTCATCAACACTTCTATTACTTTTTTGCCGGCGGCCTCAGCTTTGGCAGTCTCACCGGTTTGCCGGTATAGGTCTATCAGTTCTTCCTGGAAAGCATAGTCGGTCACCAAAGTATCAGCAGTGAGGTAATAATTGATGGCTTTTTTGTAGTCTTTATTGGCAGTGGCTATTCGTGCAAGGCCGGCAAGAGCATAAGCGTAGTTGGGCCGGTTCTGCAGGGCAATGGTGTAATGCATCTCAGCCGCTTTCATATCGCCGCTGTTTTCGTATAAGTGACCCAATTGTATCCGGGCCCATTCCGTTCCCTCCTCGCCTGGTACGCCGCTTTGTACAGCCATTTTCATGGCTTCGATGGCACCAGGGTAATCACCATGTATTTCGCGGATATAGGAAACCCTGGAATACGAACGGATATCGGGGCGGATGGACATCATTTTATCTGCATAGGTAATGGCGGTATCGTACTGCCCCATTTCTACATTGCCATCCACCATTAACCCATAAATAAATGCATTGTGAGGATTGATTTGCTGGGCTTTTTTTGCCACAGCAATACCATCTGCAAAATGGTGCTGTGATAAATTAATGAGTGCCTTATAAGTTAGCCCCTCAAAATTGGTGGAGTCCTGCGCCAATACTTCATCGAGGTATTTCATCGCGGCTTTGTCGTAATACATATAATTGCCGGTAACGCGGGCTTCCTGGATAAAAACCGCGGCCATTTTGAGGCGTGATTTTACATCGGTTGGATTGGTTTTTATCGCAGTAAGATATTCTGTGGCACTGACTTGAGTGGTTTTCCATTCTTCCAGGCTAGCCATGGGGCCGGTGCGGGGCTGTAATTCATACACCATTTCAGCTTTTGCCTTTTCATCTTTTTTATACTTTAACACGATGAATGCGACCGCCCCGGCAAAGAGGAGCAATACAATAGTGTAAATAGTGTTCTTTTTCATGTAGTGTAGTGTTTGGAAAACATACGATGAATGAAAGGGAAAAGATTTTTAAATCATTATTAAGTACATGCCCTGAGGCCTACGTTAGAACCAGGTATAGAAACTGTCATTTCTTTTCTCCCGGCTAGAGGCAATAAAAAAGCAGCGCTGTAAAAACAGCGCCGCTACACTAGAGAAAAACACTACTTGATCCCAGCGTTTAGGAACGGTATTGACACCTGTTCCTGTATGCGTTATTGATTTGTTTTAATCACTTTAATTACCTGTCTGTATGCCCCGTCCCGCTTGGCTTCAATATAGTACACGCCTGTATTGATCAGTCCGGGATTCCAGGTTACACTATAAATACCTGCGGGCTGTGTCACATCTATCAGTTTCGCCATCATACTTCCTTTTGCATCCAGCAAACGGATGGTGATATGTGCAGTGCCATCGAGCCTGTATTTAATGGTATTGGTAGTACTGAACGGATTTGGAAAAGTAGTCATGTAAAATAGGGGGCTAACCAGGCCAAGCGTAGTAGCAGTTGGCGATAGTATAGCTGGCTGTGTATAGGTTACCGGGATGCCGCTTGCCGGTCCGGTGCCACTCCAGGGAGCCTGCACATAGGGAAAAGCTGCTTTTAACGTAGTATCATTTTTTGTGATGCCTGCATTGTAAGTAAGCACACTCAACAGGTTTGGTGTTACCGGGTTCGCACCACCTGCTGTGTAGTCATCGTACCATAAACCGATGGCAGCAAGCACCACGCCGCCTACAGCCTGCAATTCTATGGTGGTGACATCATCCTCCAGGCGACGGCCGTTGGGGAAGCCATCCATATTTGGAATGAACTGTATGTTGCTATTGCCGTTATATAATGGATCGGTTAAGCCAAGCACAGCTGCATTTACCAAACCAAGCGTGCTGAATTTTGGATCGTTGCGTGGTGTAGTGGGTACAGCCATATTTAACCGTAGCATGTCTCCGCCATTCGGCAAAAAGTTGCTGATAAATGGTTTGCCTTCTGCCAATGGATTCCCTGCCTTACCTGTTGCCAGCTGGTAAGGTTTTAAGTTGGGTACACCCGTATGGAAGATTGGCCACAAATCAACTGACCTCGGTGAATTAGCTGCGGGCAAAAGCAAACCGCCAAAATTGGCTTCTGATAAAGCAGTACCATTTAGTGCAGCATTTCCTTTCAGACCAAACAAGCCATTCTGGTCATTTCCAAAACCAAAACTTTGCAATGAATTACGCTGTACACGTAATGGTGCAAGTGCTGGAACGGCACCGCCAAAAAAGGTATTGTCCATGTACAATGCCAGTTCGGGTTTGTAAAAATAAGTTCCGAATGTCGATAGGTTCGCAAGGTCCTGGTAAGGAGTCAACGCATTCCAAAGGTCTTTTTTACCAATAGGAATAACTGCTTCGTTGGTTAAGGGCATGCCCAGGCGGCTTACCTGGATCCAGTTGCCGCTATACGATTCGGTTCCATTGGAGTTGAGCGTACGAACCTGTTGGCGACTGGCCGAAGCCCACACTCCAATCACAAATTCAGGATCGAGAATGTTGGCAGCCTGCGTTACATTCTTGCCCGTTTTTTGCAAAGCAGAAATATCTATCTGCAATGCAATCGTCGACACGTTCATATACTTCAAACCATCTTTTGATGTGCCGCTGCCGGCGGTAGTGCGGGGTGCATCACCGAGATCGAAGATACCCGCCAGGTCCACAAAGAATGGGTCGTCACTCGGACCACAAAAAACCCTTTCGCCAGTGGTAGCTGTGGTAATCGCGTTGTTTACAAGTGTGTTGTAGTCAGGTGTATTCAAACCAGCGCCACTGCCAATGCTTCGTGGGCCTATATTATTCGGCGGCACTATGCCATTTGCTACCACGGTAGTAAAAGTAGATCCACCATTTTTGCTCAACTCCAGTTTATAGGTTTCCTTCTGGTTTTGCTTGCCCAGGCGTATGTTGAAAAACGTGGTAGGGTCTTCGTTTGTTTTTGTAAATGTGAAACGATAGATGATATCATCGCCCGCTGTAGCTATGTTATTATCAATATGTATTTCGTACCGGATGCTTTCGCCAAATGAATAATAATTGGGGCCACCATGAGCTAACTGAAGAGGTACATAGCAAGCGATCAGGTTGATTTTATTTGGGTTGTCAGGGCTGCGGAAAGCATATAGGTCAGTGTTATCGGCTAATGGATCGTCTGCAATCAATGGGGCCTCCCGGTGGCTGGACGCATTGCTTTTATAGCTGCCCACCAACAACAAGGCGGATAATGCAGCAGTTAGTATTTTACGTGTCATTTATTTAGAATTTTTCTGTTATGAATTGGTTTTCCTTTTTGAAATGGAGCCCTTTTAATTAACCGAAGTGCCACGCCATGGTGTGGCCACATAAGGAAAACTTGTTTTAAATGTTGCATCATTTTTTTCTACTCCTGTAGAATATTGCAGGTTGTTGACGAGATTGTTGGTAACAGGAGATTGCAATAAGTCTGTAGCATTATAGTCATCGAACCACAAACCAATGGCTGCAAGTACCACACCGCCTACTGCCTGTAGTTCTATGCGTGTCACATCATCTTCCAGCCTTCTTCCATTTGGAAAACCATCCATGTTTGGTATAAATTGCAGGTCTGCATTCTTGTTGTAAGCGGGGTTTGTAAGTCCCAATACTGCAGCTGCCAGCAATCCTTCTGAGCTAAAATTGGCGTCAGTGCGTGATGTAACCGGAACCGCCATATTGAGACGCAACATGTCGCCACCGTTGGGTAAAAAATTATTTATAAAAGGCTTGCCTGCTGCCAACGGGTTAAAGTTTTTACCGGTAGCCAGTTGGTATGGAGCCAGGTTGGGAACACCTGTATGAAAAATAGGCCAAAGATCTACCGAGCGGGGCTGGCCTGCTGCGGGAAGCAATAGCGTACCAAAGATGGCATCATCTAAAGCCGAACCTTTTAGTGCAACATTACCCTTAAGTCCATATAAACCATTTTTTCCATTTCTAAAATCATATGCCCCGAGGCTTTTTGATTGAATACGCAAACCTTTGAATGCCGGAACAGCGCCACCAAACTGGCTATCGTCCATATAAAGGGCGAGTTCCGGATTGTAAAAATAATTTCCGAATGTGGCGATGTTGGTAAGGTCCTGGTACGGCGTTAAAGCATTCCAGAGATCTTTGCGGCCAATAGGCACAACGGCTTCGTTGGTCAATGGCATTCCCAGCCTTGAAACCTGAATCCAATTACCTGCATCTGCCGGTGGATTACCGAGGGAATTTAAAGTGCGGGTAGCGGGACGGCTGGCGCTGGCCCATACACCAATTACATAGCTGCCATCTAAAATATTAGCTGCCTGGCTTACCGGTTTCTTATCTTTTTGCAAAATGGAAATATCTGCCTGGATGCAAATGGAATGCACATTGTACCGCCCTAATCCATCACGGATCTGGCTGTTTTGCCGTGGTGCATCGCCCAAATCGAAAATGCCACCGAGGTCTACAAAGAAGGGATCATCAGCAGGGCCGCAATAGATTTTTTCACCACTTGTGGCAGTGGCAATAGAGTTGGTGATGAGTGTGTTATAATCAGCTGTGTTTAAGCCGGCGGCACCGCTAATACTGCGTGGGCCTATGTTTGGAGGCGGCACTACACCTGCTGCCACTATCGTTTGAAAGGTAACACCGCCATCTATACTACGCTGGCAGGTATATTTGGTCAACAGGTTCTGCTTACCGAGACGAATGTTGAAGAAAGTGGTAGGGTCTTCGTTTGATTTGGTAAACAGAAAGCGATAGATAATATCGTCGCCGGCTGTGGCCGTATTATTATCTATATGTACTTCGTAACGGATGTTAGTTCCGAAGGAATTATAGTTAGGACCACCACCGGGCAGCTCTGCCGGAATATAATTAGCGATCAACGTGACTGTATTGGGGTTGTCAGGACTGCGGAATGCATACAAGTCGGTGTTATCGGCCAGAGGGTCGTTTGCAATAAGCGGTGCTTCACGGTGACTGCTGCCCAATACTACCGTGGCATTGGCAGCAATAAACAAAAGGGCAAACAGTTTTTTAAACCCATTTTGCACATGTCTCTTTCTTCTCATAAGTTTTGATTTTATTATTTTTCTGAACAGCCATAAACAGGATCATTCCCTACGCCGTCAATGTTTTGACGCCTTTGCTGTTGCCTGTATGCTAGCACTTACGAATTAGTATAGGAAATGGATTTACCGGCCACTGCCTCTGTTAGCATGCTATAGTTGGGGGAATAAATTCTATAGACCATCTTCAGGTTCTTTGCCGATATTATTGAGCCATTGTTCTTCCGCCGCTCTGTAATTGGTGCGGAGATAGTTGCGTAGTTGCAGAGAAACGACAATCGTATAAAAATTAAATATAATTACGATGATGAGGGCACTCACCAGCGCATACTGCCATGCGAGGTCTTGCCGGCCGTAGTATTCCTGATGGCTGAGATCTGTGAGTGCTGCAGCCACTGTAAAACCTATCAGTACAACGGTAGCCATATTCAATGCCAGCAACACCGAATGCCATATTCTGAAAGAACTGCCGGGCAAGGTATTATTAGGAAGGCAGTGATGCAGTAGGCCTGCATTCAGGGACTGAAAAGAGATCTGGACAATTGGGATGAGCATGATCAGTAGAAAAATGGTCCAATCCATAGCAGACATACGGCCCTCCCTGATAACAAAATAGATCATTACGATCAGGAAAAGCATAGCCATCGCCAGGCATAGGTATACAGTTACCCTAAACACGATCCAGCTTTTGTTCTTCATGTTGTAAAATTATATTTTCTGGCATGGGACGGGGCGATGCCCTGCCGGATTTGCTGTGCAAATGATTTGCCAAAAATCAAATGCCTTTATTTTTGAAGCATGATAAAAAGAATGTCATTACTGATCAATAAACTTCACCTGCTGCCTCACCCGGAAGGTGGTTATTATGCCGAAACTTACCGCAGTGCCGAAACCATGGCGAAGCAAGCATTGCCCGGACGGTTTGGCGGGGATAGAAATTTTAGTACGGCAATTTATTTCCTGCTACCAGTCGGGGAGTTTTCCGCTTTTCATCGAATACAATCTGATGAACTCTGGCATTTTTATGAAGGCGAACCCCTACATGTATATGTTATTCACCCTGGGGGCAACCTGGAAATTATCCGGTTGGGGAATAAGTTGGAAGACGGTGAAGTATTCCAGGCTGTGGTAGCTGCCGGCTGCTGGTTTGCTTCGGCGCCATCCGCGGAGGAGGGCTATTCTTTCGTGGGTTGTACAGTAGCGCCCGGTTTTGATTTTGCTGATTTTGAATTGGCTGACATGGAAACATTGGCAGCACTTTACCCGCAACACAGAGAATTGATTCGTAACATGACGGCGAATAGCCGTAAATAAATTAATTTTTTTGCAGCTTTTACGAGGGATATCTGGAATGCATTTGATCAGGGAAAGCTTTTACCTCTCAAATCAAATTATTTTCCATCGCAATTTTTATTAATGCCGCTGTATTCTTAGCATTTAGTTTCAGTAACAGGTTTTTCCGGTGGGTATCTACCGTGGTGACTGCGATAAATAAACGTTCAGCTATCTCACCGTTGGTACTGCCGTCGGCTATCAGTTCCAATACTTCCTTTTCGCGGCGGGTAAGTACAGGTAAATCAGCATGGTGGGTATTTCGCAAGGTTATGGCTGCATCGTGGCTCAGGTATTGCTTTCCTTTTACCACCGTTTCAATAGCCTGTTTGATTTCCTGCTGTCCGGCATTTTTTAGCAGGTATCCGCTGGCGCCGGCAGCCATCATTTTTTCTACGAAACTATATTGGCCAAAAGTGCTCAGCCCCAAAATAAATACCTGGGGATATTGAAGATGCACCTGCCGGCACAGATCGATGCCCGACTGGTCGGGCAGGTTTATATCCATTAAAATAACATCAGGCAATTGCTTGCTGAGAAAGGAAAGACAGGAAGCAGCTGTAGAAGCATGGCCACAAAAGTCTATCTGCAGTTCCTGCTGCAGCAGGCTGCGGATGCCTTCTATCACCATATAGTGGTCGTCAACAATAAAAACCTGGGTCTTTCTCATAGCGGAACGTAAATGTTAATCGAAGTGCCTTTGCCGGGTGTTGAATGCAATTCCATTTCACCTTTTAAATATTCTACCCTGGAACTGATATTACTCCAACCTATTCCCTTGCCTGATGTTAACAGCGCTGTGTCAAAACCATGGCCATCATCTTCTACCGTAATACTCACCCGGTTATTTTCTTTTACCAACTGGATAATTACCTGCCGGGCGCCGGCGTGTTTGATCGTATTGTTTACGAGTTCCTGTACAATGCGGTAAAGTGTAAGAGCAGTAGTGGCGTCCGGTTGCCATTGGTCAAGATCAAATGATTGGTACACCGTTTTTATAATACCGCTGCTGTTGATCTCGGCACAAAAATCCCGCAACGCTGCATCTAATCCAAAACGCACCAATGATTCAGGCATCATGTTATGAGCCACACGCCGGAGTTCCTGTATGGATGCATCCAGCATGTCGATGGTGCGTTCCAGCGACAGTTGGTTTTCGGGTGTCATGATTACGTTTTGTTTCATATTACCGAGTGCATATTTTATTCCACTTAAAGAACCGCCGAGGCCATCGTGAAGGTCTTTGGCCAACCGCCGTCGTTCTTGTTCTTCGCCTCTCAATAATGCCTCGGTAACAGTTAGCTTTTTTTCAGTTTCCAGTTCCTGAATGCGTCGTTGTTGAATCAGTTGTTTCTGGCCCGAATTACGGCGGAGCAGCAGGTAAATAACCAGTAACACTACGGTGGATATGGCCAGAACGATGGCCAGTAAACTACTTCGCTTTATGGTAAGCTGCTGCTGCTGTTTTTCGATCTGTAATTGCGCTATCTGCTGCTGCTTTTTTTCTGCATTGTAACGGGCCTGCGCGTATAATATCTGCCGCTGCTGCGATACAAAATTTACAGTATCCTGGTATTGTACTGAGAGTTTGTATTGTTCAAAAGCGGCTGTCATATCACCCTGTGCTTCCGCCACGCGGCTTAGCAGGAGATAGCCTTCTGACAACTGCTGTGGGCGCTGATTTTGAACACCATAATCTAAGTGTCGTGTGGCATGTATTTTTGCTGCTTCGGGTTTATTCATCAATAACAGCACATCGGCCATATAGTAATCGTAACGGGTGAGGGCTGTATTATTATTAAATTTTTCTGAGACCTGGTTGGCCAGCGAAAATTCTGCTGCTGATTTCTCATAGTCCATTTTTTCCTTATAGTAAAGGCCCATCAAATGGTGGTATTCTTCCTCTACCAGGAAACTGCCCGTGTTGGTGTATAGTTCTCTGAAATTTTGCAAAAGTTCACCGGCCTGTTTTGTATTTCCAGCTTCCAGCAGCAGGGAAATATTAGTTTTGGTATCCCAAAGCAGGAGGCCGCTATCCTTCATGCCGCGTGCCAGAGCAAAAGCCTTATCGAGATAGATACGCTGGTTAAGCGTATCCCCGAGCTGATCGTAAACGCCATATATATTTTGGTAGATGGCGTGGAGGGTCTGGTGGTTTTCCCATGAATCTGTTTTTTCAAAATAGTCTTTGCTTTCCAGGTATAGCTTGATGCCTTCAGCATAGTCGTTGTGATACACGGCTATGGAGCCAATATCGCCTTTGCTGGAAGCAATCTGGAATGGCCCCCAGGGTTCCCGCGTCTGGCTGGCTACTTCTATGGATTGATTTTGATATTCCAGGGATTCGGCCAGTTTGCCCTGTACCAGGTAAATACTTGCCTGAACCTGCAGCGCCAGCGCAAGCCGGTGTTGGTCGTTTATTTCTTTAGCAAGCGAAAGGGCTTCGGATACATAAGCCTGTGCCTTATCCGGGTTACGGTATACATTGCGCACTGCCAGTTCTGCCAGCAAAATGGTGCGGCCGGTATCTTTTTTGGAGTGATTTTTGAGAACCTTTTCAAGACTATCTAAAGAAACCGTCTGAGCCCGGACCAGCACCGGCCAACAGCAGGCGGATATTACCAGGCAGCTGCATACAATAAAATAAATCTTGAGGTGGGTAAAAGGCATCGCTTACAATATTAATTGCTTAGCAGCGGTTATCCATCCCCTTTTTATGGGAATTTGAAATACCAGAAACACACCAGAATCGTCTAGCACACCTGCACCGGATGAATTTCTAATTTATTTTTAATGTTTTCGGCAAGCTTCTATTTAAATCACTGCAGTTGATCTTAAACACTTAAAAAGCAATCCATTATATATCTTTAGCCCCTACAACGCCAATATGCTTAAACTGCTGCTGCTGCCGGTATTGATCCTGCTACAACTCACTGCCATATCCCAGCAGCAACAGCCTTTATTCAACCACCAGCAATGGTATAGAACCGACGATGGCCTGCCCCAGGGATTTATCACCGGGATCGTACAGGATCGGCAGGGTTTTATATGGGCCGGCACACTGGATGGCGTGGTGCGATTCGATGGTAAGACTTTTAAAACCTTCCGGAATGACCCTGCCGATTCCACCAGCCTTTCCAGCAGCAGGACCGGGCGTTTTACAATGGATGAAAATGGCAAGATCCTGGTCTTGAGTTTTGAGAGAGGTACGATGGATGAACTAGATCCCGAAACCGGCCGTGCCAGGCGCCTCGGCAATTTTTTTAGCAAAACAGGTTTTTATAACAGCACCTATATTCAAAGAGGTCCGGGTGCCAGGTGGACCTATTTCTACGGAGGTTTAACCGGCCAGGTAGATACTACCCGGTTCCAAAAAATACCCTTTATCCCGCCTGGTGGTCTTCGGAAAGGCGAAGTTTTTTTGGATATTCCATTAAAAGCAAAAGAGGGGGAATGGTTATTGCCTTCCAATGAGGCACTCTATTTTCTGGACAAGGATTTTAAAGTGACCCATAGTGATACTTTTCCCCATCTCTTTCCCAATCAGCCTGCTTTGGGCGCTACCAGGGGTAATTCTTGTTTTGTAACGTTGCACGGCAGCCGCATGGTAATAACTACCTCTTCGATGCTTTACTTATGGGACATACGGCTTCGCCAGCTCACTGCGCTGAAGATGCCGGATTCAGTGAGCCAGGAATTCAGAAGCGAACTGGCGGTAGGACACGACGGGCTTTTATATATGGTTCGGTTCGATAAAGTGTACCGGATGGAAACCGACAACCAGTTTACACTTGTATGGCAAAACACACTGCAACCTGGCAGAAGGATCACCTCCATGCTGATAGACAGGTCAGGAGTGCTATGGCTCGGATTAAATGCGGCAGGTATTGTAAAAGTGACCCTGGAAAGTGTACCGTTTAGTTCTTCCGGCAGCAAAGCACCATTTCATAAAGAGGTACTTAGCCTGCTTGGTGTGCCAGCCAAAGATTTGGTGGCAATTGGAGACGACAAGTTTGGTGCATATATGTTTCGGTATACCCCGGACTCAGAAGGCGGGTATTTTTTCAACTACCGCTTTCAGATAGGTAACGGTACACACCTGTATCATTTTGCCAATGGCAATATGACTGAACTACCACTGCCCATACCAGCCGGAAGGCCAAATATTCTCACCCTTTCGGGACTGCACTGCGATGCTAATGGTGGATTGTATGCGTACGATGAAACTTATTCCCGGCTACTTCATTGGGCAAAAAACAGTCAGACACCCGCGATACAGGAGTTGCCGAAAGATTCCTTTCCTGTAACGAGGGTATGGGGATGGGGTAGCGATATGGTGGCCGTGGCCGGCAGTCTGTGGCTCAGCACCAATGGTTCGGGCCTTTACCAAATTAAAGATGGGAAAGTGTTACAATGGCTGCGTCCCGAAAGTAAAGGCACTCAACTTCCGGCCGGCCTCTCCGATCTATGCATAGACCCCCTCGACAGCAATTTTATATGGGTGGGCAGCCTGGGCAGTGGTATGTTTCGTTTAAACCGGCTCAATGGCAGTATCCAAAATATTACCATGCAGCAAGGCTTGCCCAACAATACGGTGTACGGCATTGTACCCGACAAAATGGGCAATCTCTGGGTCAGCACCAATAAAGGTATTGCACGTTATGACCCTCGCACCGGCACCGTGCATGGGTTCGAAAAGAGCGATGGCCTGCCAGGTAATGAATACAACAGGTCGCATCATTTTTATTTTCCTGATGGCCGCATCGCATTTGGCGGCACTGAAGGAATGGTGGTTTTTAACCCGGCCGATTTTAGGGTCCCTGCCAATACGGCAAACACCAACCTACAGCTCACCAGCATTGAAATAAATGGGAAAGAGCAGTTATTCGGCGCTGCAGGATCACTGCTGGATACACCGCTTAGCCGGCTGTCTGTTATGTACCTTCCTTATAACCGCAATTTTGTAACCATCGAATTTGCCTCGCTCCTCTTTAATGACCCCCAAAAAATCCGTTACCGCTACAGGTTGCTGGGGGTGGAAGAAGAATGGAATGAAGCAGGTAATACCCGAATGGCCCGGTATACCCAACTGAGGCCGGGCACTTACACTTTCCAGGTAAATGCAACCGGTTTTGATGGCCGGTATACGACCCAGGTGAAAGAACTGAAGTTCATTGTTCAGCCACCCTTTTGGGCCACCTGGTGGGCCTGGCTTTTTTACATTGTGCTTGCCACGACCTGCTGTTGGTTGGGGTTCCGCTATTATCAAAAGCGCCGGGCAGAGAAGGCCCTGCAGCTGGCCGAACACCTGGAGGCTGAACGGCTAAAGGAACTGGATACTATGAAGGAGCAGTTTTTTAGCAATATCACCCACGAGTTGCGAACCCCAATCACGCTAATCTCTGCACCGCTGGAGCAATTAAGCCAGGAAGGCGACTTAAGCAATAAGGCCCAACAAATGGTTGCCACAGCGCAAAGCAATAGTGAACGACTATTGCGGCTCATCAACCAGATACTGGATATAAATAAAATCGAAGCCGGTCATCTCAAGCTCCAGGAAACGACAGGTGAACCTGCTTTGTTTTTTGCCGGCTGCGTGGAAAAATTTGCAGTCAGGGCGGTTGAAAAAGGCGTTAGCCTCAGCAGCGATCTTTCGGCCATTTCCGGTTATTATTTATTTGACAGGGAAAAGTGGGAAACCATCATTTTTAACCTCCTGGGCAATGCGCTGAAATTTACCCCGCCGGGCGGCAATGTGATGCTCCAGGCTTCGGTAAAACAACAAACACAAACAGAAGACCTGCTCCTGGTTCGGGTTTCCGATACGGGTGTGGGCATAGCTGCCAGCGAACTGGAACAGGTATTTAACCGCTACTACCAGGCTGGAAGCAAATCCATGCAATATCATGGAACCGGCATTGGCCTGGCCCTCGTAAAAGATTTGGTGCAATTGATGCGGGGCACAATAACTGCAGAGAGTGAGCCTGGCCTGGGAACCACCTTTAACCTATCCATTCCCGTACAGAAATCTGATGGTAAAACGGCTGTGGCGTTACCAGCGATTGAGAACCTGCGGGGATCCGAAAAAGACCTTGGAGGTGTAATGGACGACGCTCCTCAAAAAGAACTTAAGGGTTCAGAGAAGCTGGTCCTATTGGTGGAAGATAACGATGAACTCCGCAGTTATATCAGTAACACTTTAGCTGCAAATTATAAAGTGATCACCGCCACTAATGGACGGGAAGGACGGGAAAAAATGCTGGCTGAAATGCCCGATCTCGTAGTGAGTGATATGATGATGCCGGTAATGGATGGGGTAGAATTTTGCCGCATTTGCAAGAAGGATACCCGTACTGCGCATGTACCTTTTGTGCTACTCACCAGCAGGGCCTCGCAGGATGCCAAACTGGAAGGGCTGGGAAGTGGTGCCGATGATTACGTCACCAAGCCCTTTAATATCAGTGAACTGCAACTGCGGCTAGGCAACCTGCTGAATCAGCAACAACGGCAACGACAATACTGGGAGCAGCAAATGAACCTGCAAAGTCCGGACATCCCCGCCGCCAACGATCCGTTTTTGGAGGAGCTGTACCTGCAGATCGAAAAACGCCTTGATGATTCGGAGCTGGGTGTTGACAGTTTAGCCCGGCAAATGGGGCTTAGCCAAAGTAGCCTTAACCGCAAACTCAAAGTTCTTACCGGCACCAGCGCCAACGACCTGGTGCGCACTTACCGGCTGAAAAAGGCCGCCGGTTTTATTTCTGCCGGCCACGATATCAGCCAGGCAGCCTACATGACCGGCTTTACGAGCCCATCCTATTTTACCCAGCGGTTTAAGGAGTTTTTTGGGAAGACACCGAGTAATTATTTGTCGTAGGAGCTTAGGGGCTTGCACCGGCGAGTTGGAATGAAAAATCACCAAAGTACAGATATTCTGTACTTTTGAAATAAACAGCGAATATGGATTCACTTACTTTTCATATAGAGGCAGATAAGGCAGATGTTAACTTGTTAGAAAGCATCAAGGCGTATTTCGGCAATCGGAAAATTGAAATACTGGTAAAGCCTGAAAGGCAATTGGCTGATATTATCGCGGAAAACAGGCAATCAAAAGAGTCTTATGTTTTTAAGGGAAATGACTTTGACAACATAGCATCACAAATAATGAATGAGGAGCCAGTCGATTTTGAATCATTAAAAAAAGTGCAGTCATGAGGGATGAGCTTTTTCCTCCAGTCCGGTGCCAACAAATTCCCTGCATTAGATATTCCGCCACCACGAAATTCATAGCCAAGTAACGCCCAGGCACAGGAAGCCAACACGCAAAGCCCACGCCTCATTCCTGCGCCGGTTTGTGCAAGGTTTTAACTCTTAGCCCTTTTCCTTTATTTTTACAGTAAAATGTTTAGTGATGCTGTACGACAAAAACTTCAAAATATCGTTCGAGGAACTGTCATTGAGGCAGCGGCAGATCATTGCACAGCAACCCGCAATTACTTATGTGCAGGCTTTAGCACAAGTAAAACGGTTAAAAGAAACTTCGAAAGTCAGCTACTCATTAAAGAAGAGCAAGCACAACTCCTGAGCCAATACGCCACAGCAAAGAATTTATGGGTCACTGATCTGCCGCCTGATGCATCCTTTCTCGCCGAAGGTGGAGAGGCAAAGGTTTACTTTGATCAGAGCAAGATGCATGTTGTGAAGATAAATGACGCCGGTTACTATGCCACCTGGCTGGAGTATTTCAATAGCCTGGTGTTACACAATCTAATTTTCGGCGAAACACCTTATACCTTTCTGGGTTTCGTAAAGACGAATGATATATTAAAGGCTGTGGTGCAGCAACCGTTTATTGTAACGGATGCTCAGGCTGATCTGACAGATATCAAAGACTTTTTAGCTGTCAATGGATTTGAAAATACAAGACGGCAGGATTTTTATAATAAGGAGTATGGATTGATATTGGAAGACATCCATGATGAAAATGTACTTGTGAGTTCCAACACACTATTCTTTATTGATACGGTATTTTATACGGTAGAGCCAGAGAAAGTAATATAGTATCGTCTGCAATAGAGTTAGCAAGTAATCTCCAACCCAATTCATCGCTCTATGTCAGCCCGGTCACTTATCCCAACTACCGTAGCCACCTGACCTAGGCTCACAACCTACCTGATTTAGATTATCACTACGAAATTCATAGTCAAGTAACGCCCGGGCACAGGAAGCCAACCCGCAAAGTCCACGCCTCATTCCTGCGCCTGTCATGAGTGAAGCAAATGCACCTTATAACTGCCTCATAATTCTTGCCCCAAAACAATTATAAGTCAAGTAACGCAGCGGCACAGGAAGCCTACGCGCAAAGCCCACGCCTCATTCCTGCGCCTGTCATAGAGCCGTGAAGTCCGTCAAATGCCGGTCTTACAATGCCACCTTTTTCATAGTTTAGCCAGTGGTACTACAAGCGGAAACCCACTACTAAAAGATACTGTTTTTGAAAGATTTATATCCTTCCCGGGGCCGATTTCTTTCTGTGGCAAAATGGCCGCTGATGGCAGTATTTACCTTCTTGTCTAACGCTGGTTTTTCGCAGGAGCAGCCGCCACTTTTTAACCATCAGCAGTGGTACAAAATAGAGGATGGCCTTCCACAGGGTTTCATTACTGGCATTGTGCAGGATAAGCAGGGTTTTATATGGGCCGGCACCCAGGATGGCGTGGTGCGTTTTGACGGCAAGAATTTTAGAACTTTCAGACACGATCCGGCAGATTCCACCAGTTTATCGGGCAACAGCGCGGGTCGTTTTACCATCGATGAAAATGGAAAGATACTGGTGCTGAGTATCGAGCGGGGCACGATGGATGAGCTGGATCCTGAGACCGGTTATTGCAAACACCTGGGTGATTTTTTTAAGAAGGCGGGGTTTTATAATAGTGCTTATATCCAAAAAGGGATTGATGGAAAATGGATGTATTTTAATAATGGACAAACAGGTTGGATCGATCCGGCCCAGGCAAAGCGAATACCCTTCGCTCCTCCGGGAGGCCTGGCGCAGGACGAGTCTTTTTTTGGCATGCCGCTGAAATGGAAGGATGGTCAATGGCTGCTGCCTTCCAGCCGGGCCTTGTACTTTTTAGATGATCATTTTAAGGTAACCAGGAAGGATGTCTTTCCACAAATATTATCCAATCCACCTATTCCGGATGGCAACGGACTCTCAGATTTTGTAGCCATGCCGGGCAACCGACTGGCTTTAATGACCGCCTCAACACTTTATACCTGGGATATCAAAAACCGGCAGCTTATTTCCCTAACCCTTCCCGAAGCCGGCGGCAGAGAATACAGGTGTAAGCTGCAGGTGGGGCACGATGGGCTACTTTACATGGTGCGTTTCGACAAAGTCTACCGGCTGGAGGCCAACAACCAGTTTACCCTTATTTGGAAAAATACCCTCCAACCCGGCAGGCAAATTACTTCAATGCTCATCGACCGGTCGGGCGTGCTGTGGCTGGGGCTCGATGCGGCGGGGCTGGTAAAAGTAACCCTGCAAAGTATGCCGTTCAGTACTGCCGGAGCCGCTGATCCTTTTCACAAAAACGTACTGAGGATGCTGGCCGGGCCTGGCGCACAATTGGGATCAGCCATCAACGATCCATTGGGTGCCTATATGTTTCGGTGGGCCCCCGACCAGCAGGGCGGATATTTCCTGGGATATCCCAACAAAGCCAATTCCACTTCTTCGCTGTTTCATTTTATTAATGGGAAAATGATGGAGTTGCACCTGCCGCCCGCTGAAGAAAACGCATGCCGGATCTCTGGCCTCTGCTGCACACCGGCAGGCGAGACATGGGCATATGATGAAAACTTTTCACGCATCCTTCATTGGGGGAAGGATGAAACCATGGGCACGATACTGGACCTGCCGCGGGATTCATTCCCCGCCACAAGGGTCTGGAGTTGGGGTGGCGATTTAATGGCAGCTGGCGGCAGTCTTTGGCTTACGACCAACGGCTCCGGGTTGTACCAGCTTAAGGATGGCAAAGTGGTTCGGTGGATCCGCCCTGAAAGCAAGCCGGCCGGTCTCCCCGCCAATCTCAGCGATATCTGCCCAGATCCTGCCGATAGCAATTTTTTTTGGGTGGGTAGTCTCGGCAGTGGTATGTTCCGCATCAACAGGCTCAGTTACTCGGTGCAAAATATTACCATGAAGGAAGGGCTGCCCAATAATACCGTATATAGTATCGTGCCTGACAAGATGGGTAATTTATGGGTCAGTACCAATAATGGAATCGCCCGTTTCGATCCCCGGACAGGTATTGTGCATTCCTTTGAAAAGAATGATGGCCTGCCAGGCAACGAATATAACCGGGCGCATAATTTTCGATTCCCGGATGGTCGTATCGCTTTTGGCGGCACTGAGGGCACCGTGGTTTTTGACCCGGCCGATTTTAAATTACCGGCCAACATGGTTAATACCAACCTCCAGCTAACCGCCATTTCGGTAAATGGAAAAGAACAGGTGTTGGGTGCCAGTGGTTCGCTGCTGGATACAGCTCTGAGCCGGAAATCGATCCTTCGTCTTCCGTACAACCGCAATTTTGTGTCCATTGAATTTGTGTCGCTGCTGTTTAATGACCCTCAGAAAATTCGTTACCGGTACCGGCTGCTGGGAGTGGAGGAAGAGTGGAATGAAGCTGGTCATACCAACGTAGCGCGGTACACCCAATTGAGGCCGGGTACTTATACTTTCCAGGTAAATGCTACCGGCTTTGATGGGCGATACACCGCCGACATTAAAGAACTGAAGATCGTTGTAAGTTCTCCATTTTGGGCCAGTTGGTGGGCATGGATTTCTTATGCCTTGATAGCAATCGGCGGCGGTTGGTTGTGGTTCCGCTATTATCAAAAACGCAGGGCGGAGAAAGCCCGGCAGATTGCCGAACACCAGGAGGCCGAACGGCTCCGGCAGCTGGACGCCATGAAGGAACAGTTTTTCAGCAATATCACCCATGAATTGCGAACACCTATCACCCTGATCACCGCGCCACTGGAGCAACTGAGCCGAAAGCCCGGGCTGGATAGTGATGTACAACAATTGGTTGCCACCGCACAGAATAACAGCGACCGCATGTTACGTCTCATCAACCAGATTCTCGACATCAACAAGATGGATGCTGGCTATTTAAAACTGCAGGAAACCATCGGTGAGCCTGCCCTGTTTTTTGCTGCCTGCGTGGAAAAATTCAGGGCCCGGGCAACTGAAAAAAGCATTCGCCTGAACAGTGATTTTTCGGCCATTGCCGGCACTTATTTATTTGACCATGAAAAATGGGAGACCATCCTTTTTAACCTGCTGAGCAATGCACTGAAATTTACCCCTGCCGGTGGCTCGGTAACCATGACGGTTTCAGCAGATGAAACGTCATCAGAGAACCTGGTGATGATGGAGCTTTCTGATACCGGCATCGGCATAGCAGGCTCCGAACTGGCTCATGTGTTTGACCGCTACTACCAGGCTGGCAGCCAGGCCCGGCGTTACGATGGAACCGGCATCGGCCTGGCATTGGTAAAAGAATTGGTGCAACTGATGGGGGGAACGATAGCGGTAGACAGTGAACCCGGCAAGGGCACGAGCTTTATCTTGTCCATCCCCATGAAGAAAGCCGGCGATAAACCTCACACGGAATTATCACCGATTCCGAATCTTCCAGGGCCTGAAAAAGACCTTTTGAGCTTAGGTCAGGAACCACTGCAAAATGAACCTACCGTTTCAGACAAAATCGTATTGATTGTGGAAGACAATGATGAACTCCGTAGTTATATCACCAGCACTTTAGCACCCAGCTATAAAGTGATAAATGCCGCCAACGGAGCGGAAGGCCGGGAAAAAATGCTGGCGGAAATGCCCGATCTTGTAATAAGTGATATGATGATGCCGGTGATGGATGGCGTGGAATTTTGCCGGCTTTGTAAAGCGGATGGCCGCACCGCCCATATTCCATTTGTGTTGCTCACCAGCCGTGCTTCGCAAGATGCCAAGCTGGAAGGGCTGGGCAGCGGTGCAGACGATTACCTGACCAAACCCTTTAACATCACCGAACTCCAACTGCGGCTGGCCAACCTGCTGGACCAGCAGCAACGGCTACGCCAATACTGGGAGCAGCAACTGAACCTCCAAACGCCAGCTATCCCCGCCGCCGCCGATCCGTTTGTGCAGGACCTGTATCATTTCATCGACGAGCGCCTCGATGATTCGGCACTGGACGTAGAAGCAATGGCCAGGCAAATGGGTCTGAGCCTGAGTAGCCTCAACCGGAAACTAAAAGCACTCACCGGCACCAGCCCAAACGACCTGGTTCGGACCTATCGCCTGAAAAAAGCGGCTGGTCTTCTCACCGCCGGCCACGACATCAGCGAAGTAGCCTATATGACCGGCTTTACCAGTCCCTCCTATTTTACCCGGCGGTTTAAAGAGTTTTTTGGGAAAACGCCATCAAGCTATTTGTCATAAACCACTTTTGAATCAAAAGTGCTAGTCTTTGGCAGATATGTGAAAGCCCTCAGCAATCGTCCACAGTAGTTTCATCGTAGTAATTGAACCCGGGTTGTTCCTATAACAACCCGACAAAAAAAATACTATGAAAGCAATTTTCTGCACCCGCATGATGGCAAACTTCAGGCTTATCCTGGTTGTATTGATGCAGCTGGCCACAACTATGTCAATGGCTCAAACCACCGATTTTGTCACAACCTGGAAAACTGATAACCCTGGCAGCAGTGCAAGCAACCAGGTAAGAATATTTACAGGCCTTGCCTATGACATGAATTTTACCGTTAAGTGGGGTGATGGAACTACCAGTTCCGGCTTAGCCCATGAATTTACTCATACTTATGCCACACCCGGAACTTACACAATACGAATTTCAGGGAATTTTTGGCATATTAAAGTAGGCGACTCCGGGGACCAGTTAAAGCTCTTGTCGATAAATCAATGGGGTAACACGGAATGGGATGACTTCGGCTATGCCTTCGCGGGGTGCAGTAATATGGTGATCACCGCCACGGATGGCCCAAATATTGGATATGGCACGCAATGCAGCGCGATGTTCAGAGACTGTGCCTCCATGAATAGTAACCTTAATCATTGGAATGTGTCGAACGCTTACACGATGGCGCAAATGTTTAAAGGCTGCACATCCTTCAACAAGCCGCTCAATAGCTGGGATGTCCGGTATGTAGAATCCACTGTTGAAATGTTTAAGGGATGTACGGCCTTCAACCAACCACTGAATAACTGGCAATTTTTAGTCAACGGAAATATGGCGGGCATGTTTGACGGTGCAACGTCGTTCAATTCCTCATTATTCAGTGCCGGATTAACAGCCTGCTATAATGCAACAGCGATGTTCAGGGGAGCTACCGCTTTTAACCAACCTATACCGGCATGGAGCACCAACAACCTTTGGTATATGGATAATATGTTCCAGGGTGCCAGTTCATTCAATCAGCCCCTGGCATTTATTGTTTACAACACATTAAGTATGAACAACGCCCTGGACGGCTGTAACATGAGCGTTGCGAATTACGACCTTACTATTCAAAATTGGAAAAACTCAACCAATAAAAACGGGGTAGCCGTGGGTGCATTCGGGCTTAAATATTGCGGGGCTAAAGCAAACAGGGATTACCTTATCAACACAAGAGGATGGTCGTTTAGCGGCGATGGTCCCAATAGCGCTGCCATTTTAAGTTCGGCAGTTGGCACCAATGCGCAAACCAGGTGCATCAACACGCCTGTTACAAATATTACCTACATAACCACCAATGCTACAAGCGGGTCAGCGTCCGGATTACCCCCCGGCGTTAACGGTGTTTTGGCCTCTAATGTTTTTACTATCAGCGGTACACCAACGGCGAGTGGTACATTTAATTATACGATCACCTTTAACGGCGGTTGCGGTCAATTTACTACAACCGGAAGCATTATCGTAACACCTGTCAATACGATCAACCTTAGTTCCATCAACGGCAGTGATGCACAAACCAGGTGCATCAACACACCGATCCTGAACATCACTTACAACACAACAGGAACAAATAGTGCTACGGTAGCGGGTCTTCCGCCTGGTGTTACAGCAAGCTGGGCTGCAAATATGGTTACGATCAGCGGCACACCATCGGCGGCTGGCAACTTTGCTTACACCGTAACGCTTAATGGCGGCGGTTGCGGGAATACAACAGCCAGCGGAACGATTACAGTTGTGACCAGTAATTCAATTATACTTAGCTCACCTGGCTATACCGCTAACCAATACCGTTGTATCAATTCATCACTTACGGATATTGTTTATAATGTAGCAAACGCTTCTGGAGCTGTAGTAACGGGGTTGCCGGCTGGGGTGTCAGGAAATTTTGCCAATAGCGTATTAACCATCAGTGGCACACCATCAGTAGCCGGAATTTTTCATTATGCCGTAACGCTTTCCGGGGCATGTGGAGCACCTGCCACCGCTGCCGGCACCATTGAAGTAGTGCCCAATAATACGGTCGTACTTAGTTCGGCAGCCAACACCACGGCGCAAACAGTTTGTGTGAACACAGCGATTTCCAATATTACCTACAGTACATCAGGTAATACGGGTATGCTTTTTAGCGGGCTTCCTGCAGGTGTTACCGGTAGCTGGGCAAACAATGTTGCTACTATCAGTGGAACTCCTGCCGTCACGGGAACTTTTAATTATACCATCACCCTTACCGGCGGATGCTCCAACCCGACTGCTACGGGTTCTATCAACGTACCTGCTGGTAGCGCTACCTGGCTGGGAACTACCAATGACTGGGGCCTTTCCGGCAACTGGAGTACCGGTGCTCTTCCAATGGCCTGCACCTCCATCACCATAAACGGTGGGGTGGCTAATATGCCACGGATATCCGGAGTCAGCAATACTTGCTTTAAACTCACCATTAATCCCGGGGCTACGGTTACTTTGGCTGCTGGCGCAAAATTGCTGGTAACCGGTAAGTAGCAATTTCATTCTCTAGCGGTAACGAAGGCATATTGTGACTTGCCGGCATATCGGGCATTTTTTTATAGTGATTTTTGGGAAACACCCTTAACTGGCTATAGTAGAGCGGTTTTGATGAAAAACTGATAGTCTTTGACGAATATCTGATAGTCTTCCGGGCCTACCCGGTGGTAGCTTTGGACTATAAAAGCGAAACGACTATGAATTCCGCAAATCGTTTTCTGACGACAAAAGCAGCTTATATATGTTTCCTGGTTTGCTTTTTTATAAATATTGGCCCCCTGGCCGCTATTTTCATTTTCGTTAAGCCAACCGGCAATGACGCCAGCACCGGCAATAGTTGGGCGAATGCGTTTAAAACTTTGACAAAAGCACTTACAACAGCCGCGGCAAATGACCAGATTTGGCTGGCCGCTGGTACCTATAAACCCACAACCACTACCGACCGCACCCTGTTTTTTTCACTGAAAAACGGGGTGTCGGTTTACGGTGGCTTTGCAGGCACCGAAACCCTGCTCAGCCAGCGTAATTTTACTGTGAACGTTACCATTTGCAGCGGCGATATTGGGATAGTCAACGACAGCACCGACAATTCTTACCATGTTTTCTACCATACTTCCATAAATAACACAGCCATATTGGACGGCGTGACCATTACCCGTGGCACCGCCAACGGTGCATTAGCCCAACAGAAAACCGGTGCCGGTATGAGCAATGACGGTAGTGCTTCACCGACGATTGTGAACTGTATCTTTTCTGCTAACGCCGCGTTTACCAATGCCGGCGCCATCTATAATTTTCAGTCTTCCCCGATTTTCACCGATTGCCAGTTTACCGGTAATACTGCCGGTAACGCTGGCGGGGTGATCTTCAACAACAATACTGCGCACCCTACGCTCAGCCGTTGCAGGTTCGCCGGAAATTCAGCCGATATCGGTGGGGCCATTTATAATTCCGCCACCTGTTCTCCCGATTTCACCGACTGTACTTTTTCCGGAAACACGGCGGATTCGGGTAGCGGCGGGGCTATATATACCGCGGGTTCCCCTACTATTATCAACTGCACCTTTTCCGGCAATTCGTCCCTTTCGGGTGGTGGCGCCATGTATACCCAGGGTGCAAATGCCGTTCCGGTGCTCACTAATTGTATCATTTGGGGTAATAGTACCGGGCTGGGTTTTTTCAGCAATCCACCTTCGGCTGTCGTTACTTATTCTGATATACAGGGTGCTAACCCCGGAACCGGCAACATCTCCATCGACCCATTATTTGTTGCCCAACCGCCTATCGGCCTGGGTACAACAGGCAATCTCCGTCTCCAGGGATGTTCGCATGCCATCAATGGCGGTCTAAACAGTGCGAACACGTCGCTGGACGACCTGGATGGTAACACAAGAATTTCATCTGGCACCATCGACAAAGGAGCTTTTGAATTCCAGGGGGCTTTGAACTTTGCACCACCCACAGGTAACGGCCAGATACCGCAATTCTTCGTTACCGGTGATTCCAACACCTTGCACAGCAACCAGTGCCTGCAATTTTTTGGCACATTAAAAAGTGGTGGTATAAGGCCTGTTGTAAGTTGGGTTACATCCAGGTTTTGGGTGGATGCCACAAATCCCTCATGGCAGGGTAAAAATTTCGTAACCCGGCATTTTGATATCGCACCACAGGCCTATCCCGCTACTTATAGCGGAAGGCTTATCTTATATTTTACACAGGCCGAGTTTACCAACTTTAATAACCTCTCTGCAGGAGACTTAAATCTCCCTGTTTTCCCTACAGACCAGGCAGGTATCAGCCACCTCCGTGTGTACCGTTTTGGCGGCACCAGCGCCAGCGGTACAGCGGCCGGCTACACCGGGGGAATGACCGAAACGGATCCTTCTCCGGCCAATATTGCCTGGAACAGCATGGCCAACCGCTGGGAAATAACATTAGACCAGGTCGGCTTCGGTGGCTTTTTTGTTGGTACCAGCGCTACAACATCCCTTTGCCCGGGGTCGGTTTATACCTGGCATGCCGCCTCCAGCGGTTCCACTTATCAATGGCAAACCTGGAACGGCTCCAGTTGGGTAGCCCTTAATAACCCCACCATGTTTACCGGAGCTACTACCGCCACCCTCCAAAGTACTTCATCGCTATCTACGAGCTTATATGGTACCCAGCTACGTTGCCTGGTAAACGGAACGACACCCGGACCGGTGTACACGATCAAATTTGTAAGTACCTGGCTGGGCAACACCAGCAGCGCCTGGAACAACCCGGCCAACTGGAGCTGCGGTTCGCTACCAAATAATGCCACCGATATCCGAATCCCCAACAATGCCATCACCTTCCCTGTAATCTCCGCCAGTACCTCCGTACGCAGTCTTTTGGCGCAGCCGGATGCCGAAGTTCATGTAAATACTGGCGTGGTGTTGCAGATCACGGGGCAATAGCGGTGCTCAACAACCGCTTCATGAGGATTCACTTACTTATCGGTTTAGCAACTTTTTAAAAACGCCGCTTCAAATTAAGGGTAACATCATTTTTGGCGGAAAACAGATAGTCTTTGACGGATTTCTGACAGCCTTCCGCATATCCCCGTTATAACTTGAATCTGATTTTTTAAGAAAACGACAAATTAATAGCCATGGCAAAGCGAAGTTTTTTCAAAATATGGCGGGAACATATCACCAACAATGGCGACGAATTTTCTGCAATTTTCATCAATTAAAACCAATCATCATGCAATCAACAACACAGCAACTCAGCGCGGGGGGTATTATGCAGGTAGGCATGGGCTTCTGGCCATCGAAGGTGTTACTTACCGCGGTAAACGAGGGCTTGTTTACCAGCCTGGCGGAACAGCCGCTTTCGTTGCCGGAAATCAAGAAGAAGTCGGGATGGAATTGTACTGACCGGCATGGGTTGGATTTCCTGGATACCCTTCTTGCTTTGAAATTTCTTCAAAGGAATGGCATCGGAGAATCTGCTGTTTACAGTAATTCGGAAGAAACTGATTTTTTCCTGGATAAAAATAAGCCAAGCTATATGGGAGGCTTTCTGGAGATGGCGAATAACAGGTTATTCCGTTTCTGGGCCAATCTTGATGATGGTCTGAGAACAGGAAATGCGCAAAATGAAATAAAAGACGGTGGTGATAATTTGTTTGCTGCCATTTACCAATCGCCGGAACTGCTTCGTGGCTTTATCAATGCTATGTCGGGCATTTCGATAGGTAATTTCAGGGCCCTTGCTACCGGGTTCGACTTTTCCAAATACCAGACACTTTGCGATATCGGTGGAGCCGGCGGCATGTTGAGCATCCAGGTGGCCAAGGCCAACCCGCATATTCAGTGCACCAGTTTTGACCTGGCACCTGTGGAGCCAATCGCCAAAGAAATCATTGAAAAATTTGGGTTCAGCAACAAAATAAAAACGGCTGCAGGCGATTTCTTCACCGACAATTTTCCGAAGGCCGACATTATCACTATGGGAATGATTTTGCATGACTGGAGCGAGGAAAAGAAAATGGAGCTGGTAAAAAAGGCATACGATGCTTTACCCGACGGTGGTGCATTTGTAGCCATTGAAAACATCATCGACAACGAGCGTAACCAGAATGTTTTTGGCCTCACCATGAGTTTAAACATGCTGATAGAAACAGCAGAGGGTTTTGATTTTACACTGGATGATTTTAGCAGGTGGACAAAAGAAGCTGGCTTTAAATCAGTGGATATATTGCATTTGGCCGGTCCGGCAAGTGCGGCGATTGCTTACAAATAGTTGAATTTTTTACCTGATATATACTAACCCAACACTTTCTTCCCCACCCATAACACCTTGTCCCGCAGCCCGCAGGGCAAGGTGTTATTTCACCGTAGAAAATACTCATAACATGATTTTTAACCGGGCATTTACTTACTACTCATTTTTAGTTTCAACGCATCGATTTCCTGTTGCTGTTTTTCTATTTTTTTGTTTTGTTCTTTAATGGCTTCAATTAATAATGGTACCAATTTGGCGTAGTCGATACCAAGATAGCCGTCTTTTTCACCCACCACTTCGGGTACAATGGCCCGGACATCCTGGGCTATCAGCCCAATTTCTTTGGTGGAAACGAAATGGTTTTTTGGAAATGCTTCGGTGTTCATGTCATAACTCACGCCGTTCAATTGAAGCAGTTTGTCCAGGCTATTGTTCAGCGGGGTGATGTTTCGTTTAAAGCGTTGGTCGCTGCCATAAGTCATGCCGTTTACCCATAAACTCCCCAGCACTGAAAATGCATAGGCACCGTTGCGTTGGGCCAGGGCGTTTTCGCTATAGACACCGGCATTATCCTGCGTGCCAAAACTTACTTTAGCGCCCGGGTTATCGGCATGCAGCCGCAGTTCGTTGCCATACACGCCGATGCCTACTTCGCCAGCTCCGCCAGGATAGAGCAGTATTTTTTCGCCCAAAGAAGCCGGGAAGGAAAGAGGTCGTAATGGCTGGCCTGTATTTAATCCTATGCCTACATTGCCGTTGGTGGTATTCATGGTTAAACCCCACTGGGCTCCTGTTCCGCCGAAAAAACCCACCTGGTTATCGCTGGCCAAGCCGATAAATGCGGAGTTTACTGTATTGTCTGTATTGGTAAGCCATAGCCCCGAAGAGTTGGTTCCATTTCTCAATTGTAATCGCCCTGTGATCTGCATACCATATTCGCCCTGGTTAATAATTCTAACCCGCTCATTAAAATTATAGCTGTTGCCATGCCCGAAAACAATATTGGCCGCAGGTGCATCGGTAAACATTTGTAAAGTGGCCGATTGTATTCCGAAGCCATATTTAGGACTATTTCCCAAGCCACCCCACAACGCAATTCTGTTGCCAATCCGGCTGATGATATCCAGCGAATCGATACCTACCTGGCCACCGGAAATCGAAGTGACACCGTCTTTGCCGATAATGTTTCCCTGCACCACCAGGTTGCCCCGGGTTTCAAGATCGCCGGCCACAGTGAGCTTATCACGGAAAATTCCAGTGCCAACAACGTCCAGCTTGGCGAACGGTGTGTCAATCCCAATGCCGATGCGGGTGGAATTGTTGATTGCGGGAACCGAGTTAGACGCCGACACACAAAATTTAGCGGAGCCATACTCGATTGGAGTGCTTGAATATTGGTACACACGGCAATAGACAACGCTGTTAGGAGTAAGCCCGGTAAAGTTGCTACCTGAAAGACCACAATAAAACTGGGTAAATGTGCCGTTGCAGGCCGTGGCATTATACAGTGCGATCGTGGGTGCAAGGCCGGCAAATGTATTGGTAAAATTGACATTCATTTTGCCACTTGCCGGTACCCTTATTTTAAACCAAACGTCACGGATATTGGTGGGTGAAACCACCCCGCAAGTGGGATTGGGTATGGCAGGTGTAAGTGTGGTGCCCTCCCAGGTATAATTGGTTGTTGGCAAGCATAACTGCCCCAGCGGATCGGGCTGTTGCTCTACCGGGATGAACCCGGCGTTACAGGGCTCATCGGCAAAACTGGTATTGTTGCTCACGCAAAATTTTGCCGACCCGCTTGTGGCTGTATTGTTTGGTTTGTACAACCGCATGTATACGGTGCTGCCTGGTGCCAGGTTAGTGGCTGTACCACTGTAGGGCAAGCTAAAAAAACAGAAAATACCGTTATTGGATTGAAAGGGGATGAGGCTGCTGCAATTACCATAATACCAGCTGCCGATGATCAGCGAGGTTTCGCCGGGTCCGGCTTCCATTTTAAAGTTAAACTGGCCGTTTGCAGGCACCGTCACTTTATACCATACGTCAGGATCCTGGGTAGCGTTGATGCATCCGCCCCAGCCGCTGGGCGTGGCATTGGTGTAAGTATACACAGTTGTGGGTTCGCAGCCGGTATTTTCCATCGTCAGTTGGGTGGCGTTACAGGCGTTGTCGTTTGCTGGCTGGCTGAGGGCAAAATGGGAAACGGCATTGCATACGACTACGATTATAGATGTAAAAAGAGCTTTCATAACATGATATGTTTGAAAACTAAAATTACTACTCTTGAAATGCTAAGCAATCATCTAAAAAGGGGAGAAAAAAATTGAAGACGCAAGGGCGGCGTGCACATTTGTCCGCACACAATCAGGTGAAATGTTTGGGCTGTAGGGGTGGACCTATGTGTCCACCCCTACCTATGTGTCCACCCCTACCTATGTGTCCACCCCTACAAATGTGTCCACCCTGAATGTCGGAAATGATCCAAATAATCAAAATGAATTTCAGGCCGGTTTACAGTCATGGGGCGGACACACAGGTCCGCGCCCTACACGACCGCGCCCTACACGACCACCATCTCATAGAAATACTCCGGTTGTAAATACTTGTTGGCCAATTCCTGTAATTCGGCCGCAGTAACGGTTTTAATATTGTTGATGGCGCTGTAGAAATAACTTTCGTCCGTGCCGTTCAGGATATAATTTTTCCAGCGGCCGATGATCTGGAAGGGGCCATCGAGATCGCCAAGAATAGAACCGATCATAAAATTTTTTACAAGTAGTAATTCTTCCTCATCAACCGGTTCTTCTCTCAAAATATCCATTTCGTAATAAACTTCCTTCACGGTTGCTGCGCATACATCGCGGCCGGCTTCGGTGCTAACCATCCAGCAGCTTTGTTCAATATGGTTTTGAAAATAACTGTGAATGCCATAGGTGTAGCCTTTGTCTTCACGGATATTCGCCATCAGCCGGCTACCAAAAAAACCACCGAAGAGATTATTTAAAACCCCCATTTTTTGAAAATCAGGATGGTGCCGGTTGGGGAAATTGCGGGCTATGCGAATTGCGCCCTGGACACCTTTTTCGTCATTTAGGATCTCGGATTTACGATGAATGATTTGTTCCATTGGTGCCACCTGTGTGGTAACCCTGGCTGGTTTAAATGTGGTGAGGGTGAGCTTGCCAAACTGTTCATTCAATTGCTGGAAAATATCCGACGGTAATTTGCCTGCGACAAAAATGATACAACGGCCATTCACATAAAATTCGTTGTAAAAAGCTACCAGTTTTTCTCTTGTCAAAGCATCAAAATCTTCCATATGAGTGTACTTTCCATATGGGTGGTCTTCGCCATACAGCTTTGCATCTATCAGGCGGTTAGCCACAAAATCGCATTTCTGCAAATTGACAGATAGCTTTTGTTTGCTGTTCTGCTTAAAAATGCTGATCTCCTCTTCGGGGAATGTAGCATCAGTAAGCATTTCGGCGATTTCCGGCAATAGCACAGCAAGATTTTTACTAAGCGTATGCAGGCTGATAGTGGCAGTTTCGTTACCACAGGTGCGGTTTAAAAAGCTACCCCAAAATTCAAAATGCTCGTTGAATTCAAAGGCTGTTTTTTGGGTGGTGCCGTTTTTAAGCAGGTGGTTGGTTGCTGCCGCTACGATATTTTCTTTTTCAAAAGAATTGCCTGCGGCAAACACCAGTTCCAGTTGCATCACCGCTTCTTCACCTGCATTGATGGTATAAACTTCTACCCCATTGTCAAGGGTGAATTTTTCGTAAGGCTTGAGATGCAGGTTAAAGTCGACTGCGTTTTTTATAAGGGGGGCTATGGTACGATTGATCATGGGGTATCTAATTATTTTCGTCTCGTTGGTTTTACCTGTTAGAATTTTTAATAATCAATTTTCAACGATCAATTTTCAATTTTCAAAAAATCCGTTGAGATTGTTTGGCGCCTCATCAATTTTTGGAAAAATAGTACAAGGTGTTGCTGTTCTCCACCCGGAAAATAAGCTGTGCTTCTTTCATCAATTGTTCTTTGGTAATGCCCTGGAATTTGGCGAGTTCGGTATTCATCAGGTTGGCATCGCCCAGCAGTTCGTAATTGGCCAGGCTTTGGGCCCGGTTCAGTACGCTCATATCTTCAAAGGCAATCATGCTTTCAGTTTTGTTCTTCACTTTTTGCAGTTCCTTATCGGTGATGCCCTCCTGCAAAAACTTATTGATCTCGAACATAACGGCAGCTTCGGCATCCTCCATTTTTACACCTTTTACAAGGCGGCCATGAATAGACACCAGGCCTTTTTCCACGCTGCCGCTCTGGCTGCAGTCGATACCGCTAAACAGTTTTTGTTCTTTTACCAGACTCTGGAATAACCGCGATGAACCGCCGCTTCCAAGGATCTCGGTGATGAGGTCGGCGATATAATAGCCATCCTCCAGCCGGCTGGACATATGCCAGCATTTATACAAAGCATCTACCGGCACCTCGGCAGTAACGGTGAGCGTCCTTGCTGCGGTTTGTTCTGGTTCCTGTGGCAGATTCCTGTCGTATTTAGTGCCAGCCGGAATGTTCCCAAACCATTTTTCTGTCAATGTTTTTACCTGGTCAAGTTGTACGTCGCCAGCCACCACTAGAATGGCGTTGCTAGGGGTGTAATGTTTAAAAAAGAAGTTTTTTACGTCCTGCAGCTGTGCATTTTCTACATGGCTGAGTTCTTTGCCGATCGTCATCCATCGGTAGGGATGGGTGGTGTAGGCCAGCTCCCGCATCTTGTGCCATGCATCACCGTAGGGTTTGTTGATATAATGTTCTTTGAACTCTTCGCACACCACTTTGCGCTGTACTTCCAGGCTGTTTTCATCAAAAGCCAGGCTTAACATACGGTCACTTTCCAGCCAAAAAGCAGTCTCCAGGTTTTCTGAAGGAACCTGGATATAATAATTGGTGAGGTCGTTTGTGGTATAGGCATTGTTTTCACCGCCTGCCATTTGCAACGGTTCGTCGTAGTCGGGTATGTTTATGCTGCCGCCAAACATGAGGTGTTCAAACAGGTGTGCGAAGCCGGTTTGTTCAGGGTTTTCATCCCGCGCACCCACATCGTACATTACATTAAACACGGCCATGGGCGTGCTGTGGTCTTCGTGCACGATCACCCGCAGGCCATTGGGTAGCTGGAATTTTTCGAAATGGATCATTTGTGATTGCTGATTTGAGGCGGCAAATGTCGGGTAAATGTATTTACCGGAGTGGGGTGGCAGGTGACTATTAACAGAGTGGGAATAGGTCCCTCCGCAGACCACCCCTGATTTTGCCCGGTGGGCAAAACCTGTCCCCGCCAGCGGGGAACATTGACGCAGTGCCACTAATCAAATTTCAGCTGTGTTGTTACAGAATAGTTGCAAATTGGATCACGCGTCTGACGACGATTAATCCCGCTGTATCATTTCGAAAAGCTGCACTACGGCTTCTTTTCGTTGGGGCGATACGGGCAGTTCATCGTTGTTGTCCATCACCACATAGCCGCCTTCGCTGCGGCTGTATTTTTTGAGGTAGGCCGGGTTAATAAGATGGCTTTGGTGGATGCGGAGAAACCCTCTTTTGCTGAGTATTTTTTCTACTTCTTTTAAAGTGCGGCAAATAAGGAGGTTCTCTTTGTTTTGCAGGATAAAATGGGTGTAATTATCCTGGCTTTGGCAGCGTACGATATTTTGCACGGGTATAAACTGGTATCCGTCCGTTGTAGGCAGGGCCACTTTTTGGGAGGTGGCATTGGCCACCTGGTAGGCGGTAAAGAAATTGTCGAACTGGTCTTTCTGCATCACCTGTTGTTGCTTTTGCTCCCAATTACTGATGGCCTGCATCAGTTCCGAATCTTCTACCGGCTTCAGGCAATAGCTGATGGCGCTAAACTTAAATGCTTCCACGGCATATTGGTTATAAGCCGTTACAAATACTACGTCAAAATGAAAGGGCATCAATTTGGTGAGCAGTTCAAAACCGCTGATCCTCGGCATTTCGATATCTAAAAACAGGATATCGAATTTCAATTTTGGAATTTCTGCAAGGGCGGCCTGTGTGTCGTTAAATACGGCCACCACTTCTATGTCTTTCCTTATTTTTTTTAATTGCAACTGCAACGTTTCTGTTGCTAATTTTTCATCGTCTACCAATACTACTTTTATCATGCGGGTTCGTTTTGCAATGTGATGTTAATGGTGGTACCAAGGGCCAGCTCGGTTTCATCTACGTTGTCTTCTACGGCTATTTTTAGCTTACCGTTGCTGCCGGTGTTAAAAATACTGATTCTTTCCTCGGTTATCTTCATCCCAAAGCTTTCTTCATTTAGTTTATTCACTTTGTTCTCTTTTATAATTGCGGCTACGGCTCTTCCCACACCGTTGTCAATAATGGATATCCTGATATTGCCGTTGAGTTTATTTACTTCCACTTTGCAAAACTTATCGCTTTTATCGCTGTTTGCCAGGCCATGCCAGATTGCATTTTCCACAAAAGGCTGCAGGATCAACGGTGGTACCTGTATTTTCTCGGGTAGGAGGTTTTCATCTACTTCAATATGGTAATGGAAAGACTGGTCGAACCGAAGGCTTTCGATTTCAAGGTATAGTTTTAAGGTATCCAGTTCCTGCTGTAACGAAATGGTCTCCCGGTTGCTGTATTCCAGGATCTGGCGCAATAATTTGGAGAATTTGTTCAGGTAAAAGGCAGCTGTATCATTTTCATTTTTCAAGATGAAATATTTGATACTGTTGAGGCTGTTGAACAGGAAATGTGGATTCATCCGGCTTCGCAAGGCCTGCATCCGGCTTTCGCTCAATTGCTTTTCGTAGTAGGCTTTTGTTTTTTGTAAGGTGGCGGTTTCTATCTTTTTTTCCTGTTCCAGGATATGTGCGGTACGCTCGGCCACTTTAAGCTCAAGTTGTTGATTTGCTTCCAGCATCAGTTTTTCATTTACCTGCATTTGCTCTATCAGGCGCTTGCTGGTAATTTGTTTTTCCTGTTGTAATTCTTTTATCCTGATTCCCAGGGCAAAGGCAAAGAAGATGCATTCGAGCATAATGCCGACCATGTACCAATTGGCGTTATTCAGTTTGGCAAAATAGGTAGACGAAAAAACGGCGTTGATCTCTTTAAAAGCAGCCACGACACCGAATATCAGGAACAGCGAATTGCCAATGATGTAGTATTTTTTGATGCTGCTCTTTACAAAAACCGCCACACTGAAAAGGATGTACAAATTAATGAGTACCAATACGATCCTGATGATAAAAAAGGATGTGGCCTGGAAAGGAAGGTTGGGCATGGTATAGTACACCAGCCAATCTACCAGGCTATAGCACCACAGGCCAATGGAGACCCATTTCAATTGTTTATGGAGGCTGGGGCGTTGGTGTTTAAGATCCAGCAGTTCATTTATAAACCAGGCATAGCCAGCCACAGCCACCAATATCATCGGTGAAATAAGGCTGGCTTTGAGAACAGGGAACTGTAATGTAAAATAGCCGATGAGCGTGGTAGGTCCAATACGCAGGAGACCGTAAACCAACTGCATGGTAAGGTACATGGCATACCGGCCGTACAGGGCCTGGCGGCTGTTGATATACATAAACCAGAAAAAAACCAGCATCATAAAAATGGAGCCGATAAAGAAGATGGTGATGTACTCCTGGGTGTTGGCGGTAACTGTACTGTCTTTGTAAAACTTGTAATAAGCCTCGGCGCTATAGATGGAAACGCTCATATCGGGCCTTGCGCCATTGTATCCAGATACCAGTAATTGTATGTTGGCCAACGCACCGGCTTTTAAAGTTACGGGCATAAAACCCTGCTCATCCTGGCCAAATCTTTCTTTAATGCTGGAGTAGTAACCCGTTTTTTGAGTGGCCAATACCTGGCCCCGGGCATCTTTTACGATCAATTCGGAAATACCATTATCGCAATTGCGCAGGTAGAAGCTGGTATCTGCTGCGTAATCGTTTAGTAACGAAAGGTCGATGCTATACTTCTGGCTTCTTTTTGTTTTATCTGTAACCGCTAATTGGTTACCCTTAACGCCATTATTCCATTCTGATACGGTACTCACCGAATCGAGTGACAACCTGCCGTGAATAGCTGATAACTTAACCGGTGCTTTTGTGTGTTGAGCAAGGGTGGTAAATCCTGAAATGAGGAAAAAAAGTGTGTATAGTAGTGGTTGTTTAATGGTGTTTGTTTTAAGGATATTGAATTTGTTCTTATGGTTTTTCCAAACAAAACCCTTAGGCCGGATACCTTTTACTGGCTTATCTGGCGGCCGATATTATTTGTTTACAACCATTAAAAAAAAACGCTTCCGGGTTATTGTACAAGGGTTGATATAAATTTCAGTAGTTTTTTACTGTTGGGCAACTTTGATAGAGTATAAACCATATTTGATGGAGCATGTAAGAACAAATAAAAGGCGGTTGCAAACAAAATGCAACCGCCTTTACGCTGGAATTTTACTGGGGACTAATATCCAAAACTTGCTACTACACCATAAAAAGGGTACCGGTATAAGATCCTTTTAGCCGAACCCGCACCCGAAACACCGTAAAGACCCGTTTCGGAATAAGGGCCGCTGTTCAAAATAACCACGGTGCCATTGTCTGGTGCATTGTCCTGGGCTACGGCCATACTGTAATAGGGGCGTGTGGCGTTTGTTACCAGTTCATTGGTACTTGTTCGGTACATAAATCTGAGATTGTTGCCCCAGGCATACAGGTATAATCCGCCGTAGCCATAGACATTATCGTTGCCACCTGTTCCCCAGTCTTTGTATAACTGCGCCATCCGGAACATAATTTGCCTGACCCCGGTGGCATCAAGGCTGGGTTGGGCGCTCCAGAATGCAGTAATAGCCCCGGCAAGGTTGGGCGTGGCACAACTGGTGCCGCCAAAACTGCCCCCGTAAGTGTAGGTGTAGGTGCCGGTAGGCCCCGTAAGTTTTGGCGCTATATTGCCACTGTTTGTAGGGCCCTGGCTGCTATAGGGCCGAATAATTCCGGTACTTCCGTCAGCAGCGTTATACAATGAGAGGAGCACGGCACCCACCGAAATAACGTTCAGGTGCGTAGTGTTACTCGGAGAGGTATTGGAACCGGCCGCAGTAGCGAACTCGTAATCGCCGGCATCGTGGGTAAACATCTCAAAGTTCGTGCTCACGTTATTGCCGCTTTTTCTCGTTACACGGAAATAGACTTCGGTAGGGTTATTGACAAAAGTACTTTGCCAATACACATATTCAAACCCACTAACCCCTGTGCCGGTATTGGTGGAGGAAGCCAGTAACAGATTATCAGATTTTCGATAGATAAATAAGTCATAGTCTGCCCCTGCGGAGGTGTTCCAGCTCAACATACAATGAGTTTCATCGCTCCATCCAAAGATGGTAAGGTTGTCGTTCTGTTCATTTGTACCTACAAATTCATGCCGCCCATTGCCATTGTCATCGTTGAAAACGGCTTCGTAATGACTTTCGGCCCGGTTGCCGCAACTGGTAAGAAATAGTAAACCGGCACTGGCGGCATCCAGTGCATAAGAACAAGCTGCGCCTGTATTGTCGAACCAGCCCAGGTTATATTCACTCTGGCTCATCGAGATCACATCTACCCCATGTGCGATACAATCGTCCACAGCTGCACCTTTTTCGGTCGTGTTGGCATTGCCGTATATTTCAAAAACGGCATCGGGGCAATGGTCGTACATCGTTTCTACACAAGCTGTGCCATGGCCGCTTCCATAATTCAGCGCACTCAGCGTGGTAGAAGTACCGCCCTGGCCCACATAGGCCGGCGTTTTAGCATGTCCGTTATTGATGGCCCCTCCCATATTCAGAAAAGCGCCATCGAAAATAGCTACGCGTTTACCCGCACCCCCCGGTGCAGTGCCGGCCTGGTAACTATCGCTGTTGATCACTACCGGCCCTTCATTGTCGTTGCGGGGCAACGTCACCAAAAAAATAAAATACTCCTTGCTGAGTAGTTTCGATTTGGGCAGCAATTCATCCAATGCGATCCAGACGCTGGCCCTGTTTTTCCAGGTTTGATCCACGTTAAAACCCAGTCCAAGCAAATATTCCTTGTTTATACGGTCCGTTATCTTTTCAATGTTTTCATCGTTGCGGAAAACGATTTCTATGTTCACATGGTTATCGGCAGCCCTATACCGCAATTCACTATGATGTAACCGGTCGATGGCTTCGGCTTTGTCGATAGTAGCCAGCCAGGCTAATTGGTAAATATGAGAACCCATTTTGGCATCGGCGGGCGTTTCTTTTTCTATGAGCTGTTGCCAGCGGGTGGTGTTCCAGTCGGTTTGTGCTGAGCCTTGCAGGTAACCAATGCACACACCTATAAATAATAAAATCTTCTTCATAAAAATATGTTTTGACAGGTGTAGTTATTGAATGCCCAGCAGTACGAGTACCATGCCAGTTTTACCCTTTTCCAGTGTAGACATGGCCTTCCCGATAAGGGCACCACGGGCGATGTTCTCGTTGGCGGCTTTCATAGCATGGCCCGGCATTGTGGAAGAAGTCAGCAAATCGCCGGGGCGAATTGCTATGTCGCTGGCCTCGGCTTTTACATACACACGGCCGGTGAGCGCCACCGGGAATTCACCATTGGCGATAGTGCCTTTATGACCCATCATCATACCCGGTTTAATGCCGTTGGCTCCACTGATAACCCCAGCTACTTTGTTGTCGCAGGCGGTATGGCTCACCACCAGTTTTCCTTCGTTGTTTTCATCTATGCTTACCAGCATCCCGGCTTCCGGCAGCACTGTTGCACCCGGCGCTACATCAAAATATTCCGCAAAATCAGACCCACCCTTTATCTGGAGTTCGTCTACGATAATACGGCTGCGCCCGGTAGCGGCATAGTCGCCATCCAGTTCCATGGTGGTGGTATTATCATCGGGGTTATAAAACATCAGTTCTCCGCTTTGACCATTGGCATCTGCTGCCCGCAAAGCAAAAGTTTTAATGCCTGCACTGTTTTGCAGCTCCATACCGCCGCCAAAAGCGTTGTAGGCAGGATCCAGGATGATGTCGCTAAAACCGCTGGTGTTGTCTATCAATACAGATTTGTTCCTTACATGAAGCCCGGCAAGTGCATCTGAAACACTAATCCCTACATCACCATCTTTATTGATAGAAAGTCGTGGTATTAATGTCGGCAGCCCGCCCTGTGTACCGGTAGCGGCAGCGTTGGCGAAAAAAAAGCTCCCGGTACTGTGGTTGAAATTCAAATACCCGGCATAGCCATCGGCCATCAATTTTCTGCCGTTCCGGTAATAGGTATTGAAGCCAATATAAGGCGAACTGGTTTCAATAAAAGAGAGCCCGGCAATGGA
Organism: Bacteroidota bacterium; assembly: GCA_040386335.1. Lineage (GTDB taxonomy): Bacteria > Bacteroidota > Bacteroidia > Chitinophagales > Chitinophagaceae > JAZKFT01. The sequence continues at coordinate 14,322 of JAZKFT010000061.1, read as the reverse complement.
ATCGCCCACTACCAGGGCGGAAACTGTACCCGATTTTTTGATGACCAGGTTTCCATTATTGGGGTAGAGCGCACCCACACCGGCATTTTGTGCCATTGCATGATGGAAGCCTGCCAATACCAAAAACATGATACCGGCAGCGATAAATTTTGTTCTCATTTTTTATGTTTTGATATGCTGATGAAATACCGAAACTATCCACGGAACGATTCTGCGGTAGCTGGAAATAAGTTATCGGTTCTACCGGGTTAGCTAAAGGCCTCAAAACCCCAAACCGCTTATCTTTGGCCGCTATGGAACATTTGCTGAAACAGATAGAACAAACTAAACAGGAAGTAGCGGCGGTAACGGCTTCAAACACCGAAGCGCTGGAGGCTTTCCGTATAAAATACCTGGGTACCAAGGGGCTGGTGCGGGTGATCATGGGTGAAATGAAAAATGTGCCCAACGAGCAAAAACGTGAGTTTGGTCAGATACTAAACGAGTTTAAAACTTTTGTGGAAGCGCGGTTTGAAGAACTCGGTTCGGCTGCTACTGGTAAAGAAGAAACTGCCGGCGAAGCGTTCGATTTTTCCATGCCGGGTACCGAATTGCCCCTGGGCAGCCGCCACCCCATCTCCATCATCCGCAACCAGATTGTGGCCATCTTCCGCCGCCTTGGTTTTGCAGTGGCTGAAGGGCCGGAGATAGAAGATGACTGGCACAATTTCGGCGCCCTTAACCTGCCCGAAGACCACCCCGCCCGGGATATGCAGGATACATTTTACATTTCGCAGGACCCTGCCTGGGTGCTGCGAACCCATACCAGCAGCGTACAGGTACGTGAAATGGAAAAGGGTAAACTACCGATCCGCATGATCATGCCTGGCCGTGTGTTCCGCAACGAAACCATTAGCGCCAGGGCACATTGCTTTTTTCACCAGGTGGAAGGGTTGTATATCGCCGAAAATGTAAGCTTTGCAGACCTGAAGCAGACGTTGTACTTTTTTGTAAAGGAAATGTTTGGCAGCGATTTTAAAGTGCGTTTCCGCCCCAGTTATTTTCCATTTACCGAGCCCAGTGCAGAAATGGATATCAGCTGCCTCATCTGCGGTGGAAGTGGTTGCAACGTGTGCAAGCATACCGGCTGGGTAGAAATCCTTGGCTGCGGCATGGTGCATCCGAATGTACTCACCAACTGTGGCATCGATCCGAATAAATACACCGGCTTTGCCTTTGGCATGGGTATCGAACGCATTACGATGCTCAAATACCAGGTAAAAGACCTGAGATTATTTAGTGAAAATGATGTGCGGTTTTTGCGGCAGTTCACGAGTGCGGTGTAAATAAAAATTCACGGTCATTGCGAGTCCCGAACATACGGGATGGCCAGACGTGGCAATGTCGTGATTTGTAAATATAAGACCGGTATTGCGAGTCCCGATTTTTTCGGGATTGCCCGACGGGGCAATTCCCAGGAATTATAGAGCTGATAGCATTGGGCTTTTATCGGTACGGCTTATAAATGTCAGAATTTGTAGGAAATTAACAACAAAATGAGCTGGTATTGCGAGGAGGGTTCTTGCCCGACGTGATAATCCCCATGGATTTGAAGTGCTGATAGCATTGGGCTTTTATCGGTACGGCTTATAAATGTCTGAATTTGTAGGAAATTAACAAGAACATGAGCGGTATTGCGAGGAGGGTTCTTGCCCGACGTGGCAATCCCCGGCTATTTGTTAGGGTGATAGTACTTAAAAGCAACGAGACCTGAAAATAGCTGGGGATTGCCACGGGCAAGAACCCTCGCAATGACGGTTTCTCTTTTTTTGGATTCCTCATTAATGAAAGAAAACTATCGAATTAATTCCCCGACCAGGCAAATCAGTTAACCTAACTAAAAAAATGATTCAAACCATTTGCATTTGCGGAGCCGGAACCATGGGCAGTGGCATCGCACAGGTATGTGCCACCGCTGGTTACCATACCATTTTATTTGATGTAAATGCAGAGATGCTGGCTAAAGGGAGATTGGCCATTGACAAGGGTTTACAAATACTGGCTGACAAGAATAAAATAAGCGAGGAAGAAAAGACGAATATCCTGCATCGCATTCAGTACACCGGAAATGCAAATGAGTGCATAGCCGATGTGGTAATAGAAGCCATCGTGGAAAAACTGGATATAAAAGCCGGGTTGTTTAACCAGCTGGCCGAAGTAAATCATAGCGAAACCATTTTTGCCAGCAATACCTCATCGCTTTCAATCACCGCCCTGCAGCAAAAAATTATGCAACCGGAAAGGGTAGTAGGCATGCATTTTTTTAACCCGGCACCTGTAATGAAACTGGTAGAAATAGTAAAAGGTGAACTGACAAATGAAGCTGCAGTAGCAACTGTTTACGAACTGACCAAAGCCCTTGGCAAAACACCAGTCAAATGCAAAGACGCCCCCGGCTTTATCGTCAACCGGGTAGCAAGGCCCTACTATTTGGAAGCCATGAAACTGGTGGAACAAGGCATCGCCACCATCGAAACCGTGGATGCCGTAATGGAAGCCAGCGGTTTTAAAATGGGCCCATTTAAACTGATGGATCTGATAGGCATGGACATTAACTATGCAGTAAGTAATATTGTATGGGATGCGCTTGGCCAGCCCGAAAGACTAAAGCCTTCCATCCTGCAAAAAGAAAAAGTGGAAGCCGGTGATTTAGGCCGGAAAACGGGGAAAGGATTTTACGAATATTAAGGTGTAGGGCGTAAGGTGTAGGGTTTAAGGCATAAGGTCCGAATCTTTCTACCCCTAAACCCTCTACACCCTTAACCATAAACCTTTAACCCTTCACCTTTAACCTTACACCTTGTTTTAAATGATACTAGTAACCGGAGGCACAGGCATGTTGGGGGCGCACTTGATAGAGGCTCTGCACAAGCAAGGGGAAAAAGTACGTGCTATTTACCGCTCACATATTCCCCAAATACTTGCCCATGCTGCGGAATGGTTTAAAGCAGATATTCTCGATGTGGTAGCACTGGAAGAAGCCATGGAAGGAATTACTCATGTGTACCATTGTGCAGGATATGTATCGTTTAATGCAAAAGATAAAAGGGAACTCCACCAGATCAATACAGAAGGCACGGCCAATATTGTGAACGCCTGCCTGGATGCCAACGTAACAAAGCTGGTGCACGTAAGCAGTGTGGCCGCGCTGGGCCGCATACGACCGGGCCAAATGATCGATGAAACCATGAACTGGTCTGAAGAAACCAGCAACAGCGAATATGGAAAAACCAAGTATTTGGGTGAAGTGGAAGTATGGCGTGGCATTGGCGAAGGCCTGAACGCTGTGATCGTAAACCCATCCATTATTATTGGCCGCCATGGCGATTGGGAAAAAGGAAGCATGGCTATTTTTAAAAATATATACAAGGGCTTTCCCTGGTACAGTTCAGGTGGTACGGGCTTTGTGGATGCAGATGATATAGTGGTGGCCATGGTACAACTAATGGCCAGTGATATCACGGCCGAACGCTTTGTGATCAGTGCAGAAAACACCCCCTACAAAGACATGTTTTTCATGATAGCAGATGGTTTTTCAAAAAAGCGCCCCCATAAACTGGTGACACCATTTATTGCTTCCATTGTATGGCGACTGGAAAAAGTAAAAAGCTGGTTTACCCGCAAAGCTCCGCTTATAACAAAAGAAACCGCCGCCACCGCGCTTGCAGTGGCCGATTTCGACAATAGTAAACTACTAAAAGCCTTGCCGGCGTTTAAATATACGCCATTGAAAGAAAGTGTAGCAAGCATTTGTAAGAGCCTGATGCAGCAGCATCGACTTTCATAAACACTACTTCACTGGCCGGAAGAGATGGAGACAACCTATTACATTGACGGTGGGCTACAGGTGAAAATCAAGAGCGGTACCGGCGGGGTTTTCACTCTAAACGACCCCTGATTTGCAGCCACTGTCCGTGAAACCCCGACGTGTAAACGCCCGTTGAAAATTTTGCTACACCGCTTCAAATTATTTGCAACTCCTTTTTTAAACGTGGGCTATTTATTTGCAAAGCCACCGCTGTGAAAACCCCGCCGGCACTCCCTCGGCTTTGCAAATGCATCCTGAAGCTTAAACGTATATCCGGAACCGGTAATGAAAAAAATATCTCTATAACATTTTTGTTTTTTTGCAATACCTTGGCTCATTGAAAAAAATGTTCACCATACTCTGCATGCTTTGCCTGCTGGCTCCGTCGGTGAGCCGCTGGGCTGCTTATGTGCATTGTAAAATAGCTGAAGCCAGCCTGGACAAAGACTGCGGTTGTGATACAATTATCACGCAACAAATTCCTGAGAGCAACCACCATACAGCACCGGCAGAATTAGTGCAACATGTATTTTCTCAATGGCATTTTGAAAAATCAATTAGCATTCAGTTGCCTGTTTTATCCTTTGCGGTAACCAGCATTTATGCGTTTCCAGGCAGCGACCATCTTCCTAAAGATTTAGTTCAAAGCATCTTTCATCCACCGGGCTGCTAAGCCAACATATTGTTTTTTGTATTTCCTGGCTGGACCGTGACCGGCTGTCAGCATGCGTGCAGGCAAATAATTGTAACCATCCATCATTGCCGGCCTGCATGTAATTCCTGCAACTTCTCATTTTTATCAAACAAAAAAAAAACTAACATGAAAACTATTTTCATCATCATATCCTCATGCCTTATCATCTCATCATGCAGCAATAAAGTAATACCATCAACTACTCCTGTTACCAACCAGCTGGGAAAAGATAGTAAAGGCGTGCCTATGCTATTGGGTCATTGTACACCATCATCTATGCAGCAGTTGCCGTTTAGCAAATGGTACGATTCCGCTTTTAAAGCCCATCAGCCCAATGCGGAACAAGTGGCAGTTTTGCAACAAAATCTGAAGGAGACTGAAATAGAAATTTTTCTCGGCACCTGGTGTGGCGACAGCAAACGCGAAGTGCCACGCCTGTTGAAAACCCTTTCCCAAAGCGGTTTTGATACTGCGAACATCCGTCTAATTATGGTTGATCATGAAGGCGTAGCGACCAAAGCAAGCCCGCAGCACGAAGAGAATGGCAAGAACATTTTCAGGGTACCTACGGCGATTGTATATCAAAACAAAAAAGAGATCGGCCGCATCATCGAATCACCGGTGGAGAGCTGGGAGAAAGACCTGGTAAAAGTCACTACCCACCAACCTTATATTTCAAATTATCATGCTGCGAACGAATTCAGCAAGCAATTAAAAAACAAAAATGCTGACGATGCAACGCTGGCAAAAATGGCGGAGCAATACAAACCACAGTTTAAGAGCTCAGCCTCTTTAAATTCGCTCGGCTATTTATTGCTGAATCAAAAGCAAACATCAAAAGCATTCCAGGCGTTCAGGTTAAACACCCTGCTTTTCCCGGAAGACAGCAATGTTTGGGATAGCCTTGCCGAAGCCTATGCCAATACCGGCGACAAAACGAAAGCCGTTGAGTTATATAAAAAAGTATTGGATATGAAGCCTGGTAACACCAATGCTGCGGAGCAGATAAAGAAGTTGAGTGAATAGAAAAGATAAACTTCGTATTGAAATTGTATTGGCGCGGGCGTGTCTCGCCCGTGCCTAAAATATTGCAGCGTCCCGCTGCCGGCAACAACAGCGTTTGGATTTTGTTCGCCAGCGGACGCTGGCCTGTTTTGGGTCCCAGCGGGACGCTGGAACCATCATGATGCTTTTACCCCGCCACCAACTCCCCGTCTTTATACAACGGCAACACATTGGCGGAATCGTTGGTAAGGCAGAAACGCATGTCATCCTCTAATCCATATTTAGCCAAACGGTGGTAATGGGTGGTTTGCGTGATAAAGGGCCACAGGTCATTTTTCTTTGCCTGGTACAAGGTTTCAGCAGCCAGGCTGGCATCGCAATGAACGGTAAAATGTTCCCTGATCCTGCTCACAACAGCACCGGCAAACAGGGTGTCTTCCATATTCACGCGGTCCTTCCAGGCGGCGCAGCCGAGCAATACATTTTTATTTTGTGCAATTAAAAAATCGCATACGGCCGATATGTTGGGAAACGAACCGGTGATAATAATATCAGCACCTTTAGCCAATGCCATGTGTAGCAATTTGGTGCCGTTGGTGGTGGTAAGTACCAGTGTTTTTCCCTCAATAAATTCGCGTGGATATTCCAGCGGCGAATTGCCATGCATCAGCCCTTCCACCACTTTGCCATCTCTTTCGCCGGCAGTAAGTCCACCGCATTCCAATCCTTTGGCAATGCAACCTTCCACGCTATCTACGGGAATGATGCGTGCGGCCCCATTGTGCAATGCCGAAGCAATGGTGCTGGTGGCGCGAAATACATCTATAACAACAACAACCGCATCGCTGACATCGTACAAATGCAGCAGCGATGGGGAAAGGCAGGTAACGAGATTAGGTTTCAATATTTATTAATTTGTTGATTGATCGGTGGTCCCCGTAGAGACGCCATGCATGGCGTCTCTACAGTGGCCCGCCCTATTTCGTAAATAATTTTTATTTCCCATTACGCCAGCAACGGCAACATCCCCGGCAATTTTTTCCATTGGCCGGTTTCTGCAAATTGCTTGATGGTTTCGTTTCTTTTTATCAATAATTTTTCCAGGTACCGTTTCATAAAATACCGGTCTACCCATTTGCCGATAGTGGCATAGGGGCTTTCAAATTCCAGCAGGTCTATCATAATGGTGCCGTTCTCCATTTCCTTAAAATGATGTTCGTGGCGGAACGATTTAAAATCGCCGGACTGCATTTCATCTTCAAAAAAATCATAAGGCCGGCAGGCTGTAATTTTTACGGTCATAATCCTGTTGCGAAACAGGTGCCGGGCTTTCCAGGTAACTGTTTCATTGAGCGCTATCAACCCGCTGGTAGTTCCTGCAATCGCTTCTTCGCTGGTGTGTGCCGTCGAGATCTTGTGCAGGTCTATACTCCTGCTAAGATCGAACACGATCTCTTTGGAAGCATGGATCACAGTGGTGAGATGTAGAATCAAGAGTTGATGGATTGTTATGAAAATCGTTTTTATAGATGGTTTTATCGGAAAGCGACCACTCGCTTGTCGTCATTGCGAGGCGGGTTCTTGCCCGACGTGGCAATCCCCATTAAATCGTAGTGAGGGTTGCATTTAGGTACAGCCATGTTTATAAATTGTAGGGGATTGCTTCGGGCAAGAACCCTCGCAATGACGGTCGTTTTTCGCAATGACGGTCCTTATTTCGCAATGACGGTCCTTTTTTTTAAGAAGTCTTTCCCCTTCAGTCCCTCCTATGGTGGGATTTGCACCTACTCTAAAACGGCATCTTCATCACCTTCGCTTTTACCAACTTCCCTCTTATATCCACATAAATTTCTGAATCGATAGCCGCATGATCAATGGCAACATAGCCCATACCTACGGCTTTACCGAGGCTGGGTGCCTGGGTGCCGCTGGTTACATGGCCTATTTTATTACCATCAGCATCTTTTATTTCGTAGTGGTGGCGGGGTATGCCCTTGTCGATCATCTCAAAACCCACCAGTTTTTGTTTAACACCATCTGCTTTTTGTTGTTCTAAAAAAGCACGGTTGGTAAAGTCTTTGGTAAACTTGGTGATCCAGCCCAACCCGGCTTCCAGGGGCGATGTGGTATCGTCGATGTCGTTTCCGTAAAGGCAATAACCCATTTCCAAACGCAATGTATCCCTGGCACCGAGGCCAATCGGCTTTACATCGCCTGCAGCAAAAATGGCATCCCAAACTTTCACTGCATTGTCATCTTTATCCTCGAAATAAATTTCCACGCCACCGCTGCCGGTATAGCCCGTGGCACTGATGATCACGTTGGGAACACCTGCTATGGTACCACGCACAAACGTGTAGTATTTGAGGTTCATGATGTCGGTATCGCAAAGCGGCTGTAGCAATTTACAGGCATTCGGACCCTGTATCGCCAGCAGGCAGGTCTTGTCGCTGATATTGTGCATCTCCACGTTTTTATCGTTGAAGCTGCTGATCCAGTTCCAGTCTTTTTCTATGTTGCTGGCATTTACTACCAGCATATAACTCTTGTTTTGCTCCAGGCAATACACGATCAGGTCGTCTACAATTCCACCGTCTTTATTGGGCAGGCAACTGTATTGCGCCTTGCCATCGGTCAGTTTCGATGCATCGTTGGTCGTTACCCTTTGAATCAGGTCCAGCGCATCCGGGCCTTTCAAAATAAATTCCCCCATATGGCTCACATCAAACACCCCGACGTTGGTACGCACTGCTGCATGTTCGTCGTTAATACCGGTATAGCTAATGGGCATGTTGTACCCCGCAAACTCCGCCATTTTCGCCCCCAGGTCAATATGTTTCTCCGTAAAAGGTGTATTCTTCATATGGTTGTTTTAGTGCGGCAAAGGAATGTGAAAATGTGGAGATGGGGAAATGTGAAAATGTGGAATTGTGGAAATGTGGAATTGTGGAAATGTGAAAATGTGAAAATGATGTCCGCGGTTCGCTGGATGGGTGCCGCTGACAATTGCGTATTTCTTATAAAAGGGCAATTGAAAATATTATTTTGATCCGCCAAAACGCAGATAATCCTGTTTTGATTTTAAACCCTGCATGTAAAACGGGTTGACTAACGCCGAAGATTTTACGGATATCCCGATCAGATACTAAGACCGAATTCTATATCCTTAACTTGACGGCAAAGCGTCACTACAATAGTGGCTTCCCTGCATCGGTGGTTCCGTATGTATGGAAGTATGCACATGACCGTCCACAAGCCTATTCTCTACAAACAGGTAGCTCTTGCGGGCCATATCAAGCTAAGCGACAATTTTAAAGGCACCCACAACACGGGTGGATAAATGATAACCATCTCGTTGAAGTACCCAGGGGCCTTCTAAAAATCCGAATACTCCGTTGCGTGCATCAAAATGATTTCCGAGCGGGAAACCGTGTTTTTATATTCAGGTTTGGCTGATAGTGTTTTCCATTCCGGGTCGCTGCCAAATGTTTTCCAGTGGGCATTTCTTTGCTCCAGGCTTTCGAAACTGGTCATATACATAAGGTTGGGCATCTGGCTGCCACTGATAACACTGGCATAAAATATGGCGTTGAACCCCAGTCTTTTAAATAGAGCGGTTTCGCCACCGGCATTAAACATATCCACTTTTGCGGCATAGAGTTTATCGGTAGCGCTTTCATAGCTCCGCAATTCATACACCTTTTCTGTAACCGCAGCCTGCAGGGCAGGCATCTCGTAAGCCGGTTGCTTATCAAAAGCCTCGAGCAATATGGATTCGGTCCTTACAAAAGCTGCATTATTAAAAGGCGCTTCGCGAAAAGACAGGCTAGCTGATTGGTAGCCTGCATCTTTTTCCAGCCAGGAAGCAAGTTTATGAAATTGATCCAGCGATTTGAAGGGTACCAGTACATATAGCTTTTTTACAGCCGCCGTATCGTTGGCTATAGGTTTGAACACGCCAATTTTTGCGATACCATAGCGGTGCAGCGCAGGTAACCAGGCATCTCTCAGGAAAGAATCTACCCGCATCACTTGCTCCTGGCTTTTTAGCTGGTATATTTTTACCTGGTAAAATTCCTTTGCATTCTTTTTGCCGAAAGTATCGTTTGAAAAAAGCAATAGTGCTGCGACCATCCAACAAAAAAAATGCATGGAAAGCTGGTTTGTTTTCATGTGCTGGGGATATTTTTTTGAGAAAAACAGGGCCGAAACCGCTAAAATAGTCTTACAACCTTAAGCTTACGGTATCAATACCCTCTTTGCTACACCCAGTTGGCCAGTGCAGCAGCTTTTACTGCTTCGCTCACCCTGAAAGAAACCGCAGGATCCAGCGTAGCCGGGATAATTTGGTCTGCTTTGGGATTGGGCAAATAGTCAGCAATCGCCATAGCTGCAGCCAGCTTCATGGAGGGCGTTATAGTTTTGGAATGGGCGTCCAAGGCTCCCCGGAAGATCCCCGGAAAGCCCAACACGTTATTGATCTGGTTAGGAAAGTCGCTGCGGCCGGTACCCACAACGGCTGCACCACCCTTAATGGCCTCGTCCGGCATGATCTCCGGGGTAGGATTAGCCAGTGCAAACACGATAGGATCCTTTGCCATGGTACGGATATCATCGGCAGTCAGAATATCACCGGTACTAACCCCAATAAATACATCCGCGCCTTTTAATGCATCCCGCAGGCTTCCACTCATATCGGTTACATTGGTGTATTCCAGCAAATGCTTTTTCTCCGGGTTCAGATCGGTGCGGTGGCTGCTGATAATGCCATGGCTGTCGCAGCCAATCACATCTTTTACCGAAATACAAACCTGGTGTTCATCTCCAAAACCCACGCAGCGCAGCAGGCGGGTGATAGCGGTTCCGGCGGCACCGGCACCATTGATCACCACCTTTAGCTGAAACATGGATTTACCTACCAACTTCGACGCATTGATCAATGCTGCCAGTACTACAATCGCAGTCCCGTCCTGGTCGTCATGAAAAACGGGGATACCAATATTTTGGAGTCTGCGTTCCACTTCAAAGCAGCGCGGGGCTGCTATATCTTCCAAATTAACGCCGCCAAACACTGGCGCTATCAATTGTACGGCCCTTACTATTTCATCGGTATCCTGTGTATCCAGGCAAATAGGGAATGCATCTATACCTGCAAACTTTTTAAACAGCATGGCTTTGCCTTCCATTACCGGAAGCGCTGCCAGCGGCCCGATATTGCCAAGACCCAAAACGGCGGAACCATCTGTTACAATGGCCACTGTATTGCTTTTCATGGTATAGTTCCACACTTGTTCAGGATCCCTGGCGATTTCCCGGCAGGGTTCGGCCACACCAGGTGAATACACCAGTGAGAGGTCGTGTGTATTGCGGACATCTATTTTATTGCGAATACCTATCTTACCTCTTAATGCTTTGTGCAGGTGCAGCGATTCTTCGTAAATGGTCATGTACGTTTCTGTTTTTGGGCTGGTAAAGATACCCGAATGGCAAAATGATGGGTAGCTTTTTATTCAATAAGATGAATCCTAAGTTTTCAACTGTTTCGTTTGTTAGGTCTCTGCCCGGGCCCGTGCGTGGGCTTGCAGGGCCGCCGGTTTAAATCTGGCACCCAAGCCCTGCTAATAATAGTGTTGTGCAACAGGAACAGTGGCATCTAATCATTCCAATGTAGACGTGCATGCGATAAAGTAAAACGGGCTCAACGAGGGCAATTGGGAGGATTTCGGTATTTAATTTTCAGCAGTTGAAGGATGTAAATTTATCGGATCCAAATTAAGACCGTCAGGCGTTTTAAAGGCAGATTTGGCTGTCCGCGTAAAATCGGCGAGGTCCTGCAAGCCCACGCGCAGGGCCAGGGCAGAAACTCGCCTGGGAAACATGGGTTTATAATTGGGTGCAACACCTGGTCGGGAAAGATCAAGACCCAAAAAATTAAAAAAGTGTACGAAAACTCGATTATTTTAAGTTGCCCGGCTACATAAAGGAATGGGGCAATATTTTTGGTGCAATATTTTTTATGATAAAAAACAGAAGCCGTGGTACCAGGCATTTTTTTACACTTATCGCTTTCATCTTATTTAATTGGCAAATAGCAGCAGGGCAAATTCTAAAGAAAACCGTTGACTGGGTACGCTACCATTCTGTAGTGGATACCACTACCCCCGGCCAACCAAGCTTTCGCCTGTACCCTACGCTTGCCTATTCGCCTGAAACAGATTTGGAGATCGGGTTTTCTATGGTATATCTTTTCCAGGCCAAAAAAGATACCGTGAACCGCATCAGCGAGATCAATTCGTTCACATTTATCACTTTGCAAAAACAATATGGTATTTGGCTCGACAATGCGATTTACGGCCACCAGGATAAATGGTTCGTACTGGGCCGCACCCGTTTTCAAAAATACCCGCTCCTGTATTATGGCATTGGCCCCGCAACAAGCAAAAAATATCCGGCAACTATAGATGCTACCTCATTTGTGCTCCGGCAGCGGGTGCTGCGCAAAATAATCCCCAATTTATTTGTCGGCCCCGAAATAGATTATCAGAACCTGTTCAACACCCGTGTGGAACACGATGAAGCAGACCTGGTAAAAGAAGTGCCTTTGGGCAGTGAGGGTTCCTCCAATATTGGCGTTGGTACCGCTATCGTGTACGATAACCGGCACAATGTCTTAAATGTGCGCAAAGGCTATTTTGCTGAACTGGGTTTTCTCCACTATTCAGACAAGCTTGGAAGCAAGTATCGGTTCACCGGCATCAATACGGATCTGCGGGCCTATTACCCCGTAAACAAAAGAAATGTGCTGGCCTGGCAGGTAACCGGAAATTTTTTTACCGGCAACGTACCTTTTAACCAAATGGCGCTCATAGGTGGCGAAACGATCATGCGCGGCTACTATTTTGGCCGCTACCGCGATAAGAATATGATCGCTGCACAAACAGAATACAGGTTATTGCCGCTATCCTTCAGCAAAAGAATTGGTGCCGCGGTATTCGCAAGTGCTGCGGTATTGGGGCCCCGCATCAATAAATTAGAACTGGAAAATGTGAAATTTGCTGCAGGTGCGGGCCTGCGTTATTTATTGTTTCCCAAAAAAGATATTTACGTTCGTTTCGATTTGGGCGTTACCAGGGAAGGTATAGGATTTTACTTTTTTACCGGGGAGTCTTTTTAAGCAGCCATAAAAAGGGTAGCTGGTTTCCAGCACCATTTACAACGCTTTTTTTTATGCCGGCAGATCCATACCGGTTTAGGCGAGGACTCCCATCCACTACTGTTCGAAACCTTTACAGAAGCGCTGGTAAACACATTCAAATAGTTCCGGAGGAACTTCCTGTTTATAGCCACAAAAGCCCTCCGGCGTTCTGAGGCTCCGCTAGGTGCCTCCTGTGACTTTAGGAGACTCCTATGGAGTCTAACCTCATCAAAAATGTTTCATTTCTATAAACAGGGAGCTCCGATGGAGCGTATCAGACAGTCCTTACATCTTCGAACCTGGTACGGGTTAGGGTTTCGAACAGTAGTGGACTCGCGTCCGGCGCCTGGTAATCTGGCTCATTAACGGACGGCTATCCAAATGCGGTTGGCGTTGGCGGACCAGCATTCCGGATGCCGTCGAAAAATGTCTGCATCCCGGTATCTAACCAGGACTGTGCATAGCCCACGTAGCGGTGGAAGGAACTGCTGTCGTTCACATGCCCGGATATTTGTTTCACCACATGTTCGGGAACACCATTCATTAGCATGGTGGTTACCGCCGTTTTTCGCAACGTATGGCTCGACACCAGGTCGCAAAAACGATAAGGTTTTTTTGTTTTGGGGTGAATTTGTTCGATGTTTCTGCCAAGTTTACTTCTTGATTTTCCTACTTCATGGGTAAAGCCTGCCAACTCCACTATGCGGCGGATATTATGATTGAACCGATGAAGGGAAATTGGTTCAAATACAGTGTCTGCATATGGTCGCCAGGACCTTTGGCGGTCGATAATGTCTAATATAAAATAGGGAAGCAGGATGCGGGTGGCAGTATTGGTTTTTTTTGCGATACGGTAGATAAATAGCAGGAACCGTTCATTTTTTCAATATTCGGCCATTTCAGCCGGATCAGGTCGCCGAAGCGCAGCGCAACGGTGCAGCCGGTAATAAACAGGTCTTTTGCCTTTTTCAGGTGGGTTGGAAGCGAATGTTCAAAATTTTTATCCCTGATAAGAAATTGCAGTTGTTCCAGCTGCAAAGTAATTACCGGGATATCCTCCTTCACTACATAGAAATCTTTATTGAAGCGTCCGATGGCTATTAGTTGATCCCGTTCCAGCCAATTAAAGAAAGTGCGGATGCATTTTATGATGCTGCCGACATAATTGTCAAAACATCCCAGATCGTACGGGTATTTGGTAAAGTTGAAATAGAATTGTTTCCAATATTTCCGCTCTTTGATCATTTCCTTTTGGCTTAACTTTTCCTGGTTGCGGATAATCACCTGCTTGTGATTCGTTTCAAATTTCCGCAGCAATCGAAGGGCTGCGTGGTAATTATCTATGCTGGCAGGCTTTATTAATTTCCCGTTTCTCTGGAGCCGGTAGCCGCTCGTGGTGTCGTTGATAAATTCTTCGAACAGTGGTATCAGTAAGTATTCCCTGGTGCGCATAATGCTGACATTTAAAAATCAAAATACTTACAATTGCATGTATTTTCAATTTTCATTAGCTCTTTGAATGGCACAGTAAGTGCAAAATTTGGCAAAGGATTACTATCCGTTCGGGATGGTAATGCCAGG
>JAZKFT010000060.1:0-11717 GCA_040386335.1 Bacteroidota bacterium | reverse complement strand
TTAACCCCGAAAAAAACGCTGCAAGCTAAAAAAACCTTTTGTAGTTTTACCGACCTGAATAAAATTAATTCTACAAACTAAAACGATTGATATGGCAATACCCAGCGTAGACCTTGCAAAATTTACCCAAGGTACAGATGAAGAAAGGAAACAATTTGTGGCAGAGCTCGGAAAGGCGTACGAAGAAGTGGGATTTGTGGCAGTAAAAAATCACGGAATCCCGCAGGACCTGATAGATGAACTGTACAATTATGTGAAGTCTTTTTTTAGCCTGCCAAGCGATTTAAAGCGCAGTTACGAAAAACCGGAACTGGCCGGCCAGCGTGGTTATACCAGCTTTGGTAAAGAACACGCCAAAGGCAGCGATGCACCAGATCTAAAAGAGTTCTACCAGTTTGGCCAAACTGTCACTGATGGCGATCCTATTGCTGCTGAATATCCTGCCAACGTTGGGGTAGAAGAAATACCACAGCTAAAGCCAACAATGGAAGAGGCTTACAGCAATTTTCAAAAAAGCGGTACGGCTCTGTTGCAAGCCATTGCGATCCATCTTGGGCTCGACGAGCATTATTTTGATGAATATGTGCACAACGGGAATTCCATTTTACGTGCTATTCATTACCCGCCCATTACCAGCGAGCCAAAGAGTGCCATCCGCGCCGAGCAGCATGAGGATATTAACCTGATCACGCTACTCGTAGGTGCATCTGCCGAAGGTTTACAAATACTCACCAAACAAAATGAGTGGGTAGGTGTAACCGCCTTGCCTGGCCAGATAGTGGTGAATGTGGGCGACATGCTCCAACGCCTCACCAACAACAAATTGTGCAGCACTACCCACCGCGTTGTAAACCCTCCAAAAGAACATTGGGGAACCAGCCGCTTTAGTATTCCATTTTTCCTGCACCCAAAAGGCAGCATGGATCTAACTTGCCTGGAAAGCTGTATTGATGAAGCACATCCAAAAGCCTATGAGGATGCCACTGCAGGTGAGTACCTCGACGAAAGGCTTAGGGAAATTGGCTTGAAGAAATAAGCACTGAAATAAAGAACTATTTTATAACGAACCTGGATAATTCCGGGGTCTTTTTTTTTCAAAAAAGCACAATAGCAAAGAGCCGCCCTGGGCTGATAGAACGTCGCATAGTTTTAGAAATTTTATTGGCAAAGAATTGCGGCTTGCGTTTCCCTTAAACTTTATTTGCCGGGCTTACCAGCAATAGCAGTTTGCACTGAAAGTATTTTTAAAAGCAGGTTGAACCTTTCATCCAGCAGGGTAATGTTAAGGGAGAAAACATCCGCCAGTTTACTTTCGTTGTAGAGGTCGGCCAGTTCCTGGGTGGTTTTGGCCAATTGCTTTTGATCAATGTTTTGGATAGCATTTTTCAATGTGGTCAAAGCAGTTTTTATCTGCATGTAATTATCGGAATAGAGTACATCAAAATCACGTTGCAGCTTTTTAATGTTGCTTGCAATTGTTTTTATGCTGGTTAAAGCATCTTTTGGGATGCCGCCGGTTTCATTCAATTGTACGGTTAAGGTGTCTAATTCGGTACCCAGTTTTTGAGGATCATAATATTGGGCACTAATATTTTCGAGTGGTGTTTGTTTTAGCAGCGTCCGGGTGAGTTCCGGGTGAAGAACGGTAACACAGTCAATCGTAAAATCCTTCAAGTCGCCCTTGAGATCATCTACCTTTCGCAATAGCTTTTGTATTTCGATGGTGTACGATTGGTTAATTCGGTTCAGGCTTTCGTATTGCACAAAATACTTCTGTATTTTGTCTATAAAGCTGTCGAGGTCAGTCCGGGTGATTTTCTTTTCGCTGATGGTAAGACTTCCAACCAGGCTGATAAGGCTGCTGAATATGCTGGTTGCAGGAAGCAACTGGCTTAAGCCGGTAACGCCCGTTGTCTTTAGCGGGCTTCGCACCAGGCTTTGTACCACTTCCTGGAATTTACTGTTATCTGTTTTCTTCGCCTTTTCCAGCAAAGGTTTTAGGGCAGATTGTATTTCGAGTTCCAGGTTAAAGCCCAGCTCGCTGCTGGTGGGGTTATTTAGCGTACTTATTTTATTCCGGTAATTATCTTTCTTCAATACACTGCCCAAACTGTTCAGGCTTTGGGTACTGCTTTCTATAAAATGGCTGGTAGCAGAAATTTGCTTACGGGAGTAAGACGCAACATATTCCGGCTGCGAAAAACAGGAGCAAAAAATGCCTAGACAAAATATGTTTATGAAAAATCTCATTAGTAGATAGATGATCTGCTTCCAAAGGGATCATGAGCTAAAACTGTTCTTTGTATAAAAGTTGAACATTCTTGTTGCTAAGAAAAAAATCAACCGGGTAATAGGTTAAGAGTTGTCGCTGCAAGTAGGCAATATAAAAGGCCTTGTTTAAAACCTTCTTTTGGGGAATGAATGCATCTTTTTCATTCAATATCGTGTTCAGCATCCTGGCAGAAAATTCGGAACAGTACAATGTATCATCATCCCGGAGATTAAATTGAGCATCGAAAACAATTTTCTTCGCAAAAAGATCATAACAGGATTTTTTAAAATACTCTAAACTTTGCCTGTTTGTTTTAAGTCGCCAGATACTCAAACAATACACATCTGATGATTGGACAAATGTTTTCAGCGTTTCCTTAGTAATGGCACTGTTGCCAATTGTAAGATCAGAAACATTAAAGATCAAAAGCTGATCGTTTTCAACAAAACCGACTGCCACATGATTGATGGCGCTATCGCTCAGATTAAACTGCCGCGAAATAATACTGGTTTTAAGCCTGGTGCCCCGGCAGAGGATGAATACATCGTCCTTATGTGCCTTCACCAGTTCGTTGAGCTTATTAAGGATACTCCACTTTTGCGAAAAAGAACTGAATCCAAAACACAGGAAAGCTATACTACAGATGGCGATACGTCTAACGAAGTTCATAAGAAAATGCAATGAATAGGTTTGTTCTTTCCGTCATTAATTTATTGGCCTTTTTAGAAAAAATGCCTGCAAAATCCGTTGCTCCATTCAATCCAAATTCAAAATTAAACGGGCCCGCCACCGGGAACCTGATGCCCAAATCGATCAATAATGAAAATGAACTACCCTCATATCGCTGTTTGTTTTTAACCAGTACGCTATTAATATTGGTTTTCGCTTGACTATTCAGAAAGAAATTATAAGCAACCCCTATATCCCAAAAAAGAAAGCCGGCTTTACGAAAAGCATAATATTGCCGGTAATACACTGGCAGTTTTAAGCCTGAGTAGGTTTGAACATAGGAGGTATTGAGGCTGTCTTTATTTCTTTGGATTTGCCACTTGCCTATTCCTATACCTAAATGCCTGTAATTTTTAATCTTTGTTTCATATATGAGTGCAGATTCGTTATTAAACATAAGTGCCCGGGCATTTTCGAACCTGGTTGCCGACACGCCGCAGTTAACCAAAATCTTAAGTTCAGTAGCTGGCAATGGATACTTGTTTGGGAAATCTACTATCTGCGAACAAATATTTGTTGCAGGAATAAAAACAAGTGCCGCATACAAAACGTAGGATAATACAGTTTTCATAGTGATGGTTTTTAGAAGGCGGCCCAAAATAAATTGGGCCGCCTGGGTTTACAGATTTTATGATAAGGCGCCGGCTATGCCGCCAATAATAGCTCCGCCAATAGCACACCATGCTCCACATATATACCAACCAATTACCCCACCTGCCATTGCGCCAAAAACCCAACAGTCGATAGGTTCAGTACCATTAGCAGTGGTAACATAACAAGGGTTGGTCTTATTCCTCCTATCCATCACTGCAACCGGTGTTTCATGCAATTGGTAGGCAAACGACAGTAAGGTGAGTACCAACTCCTTTTCTCCGGATTCTAAATCCACGTTGGCATTTACAGCGTCCACTGCCTCCGTAATTTTTTGCGAAAAAGTCTTTATGTTTTTGCCAGCCGAATTAAAAATGCCTAATAGTATATCCTGTGAGAAAACAGAAAGCGGCGATTCCCTGATAAATTTCTCAAAATTAAAACCTGGGCCTTTTATGGTACTCACTATTTCGCCAGCCAAACTTTCAGTCATACTAGACTTTGTGGGTATCATCGCTCTGTACTTGTCGATCGTTGCCTGGTCAAAACCATTCGACAGATTAAAACCAGGATCGGCTCTTATAATTCCCAGGGAACTCACCAGGTCTTCCCCTCTTTGTTTATACGGGTTATTTGTTTGGGCTACCAACAATATTGCCGTGAAGGAAAAGCAAATGGAAACAAGTATTTTTTTCATTGTGGTAATTTTTTATTGATTAAGAATATGGTTCAAAAACTATTGTCTTAACCTTTTCCAAAATGTGACACCCCTAGAAAGCACCACATCATGGATGAGTTAATGTATCATTCGAATGACAGAACAATGATAATATGGGTAAAACCCACTTCGCAATTTGTTACACCGATACATTATTGCTAGGGATGAGTTTGGTTACAGCCTTACAAAGCACAAAAAAAGGAATGACGAAAACCTGGGGCACCCCATTTGGGTGGTACCGCCCATACAAAAAAGCCATTTATATCGCTGTTCCAACATCCATTTGCTGTAGATTTAAACCTTCTTTTCTTTTTACTTAAACCTAACTGATCAATGATGAGAAAACTGCCCGGCTTATTAGCCCTGCTATGCATTACGGTGTACGCATCGGCACAATCAACTTTTCCTGTAAATGGCTTGGCTGAACCAAGGGACGGATGCTATGCATTTACCAATGCCACCATTGTAAAAGATGCCCAAACCACCCTGCAAAATGCCACAATGGTTATTAAGGAAGGCAAAATTGTAGCCGTAGGCGCAGGCATTACGATACCAAAAGATGCCGTGGTGATTGATTGTAAAGACAAGTTTATCTACCCCTCTTTTATCGACATTTATTCCGACTACGGCATCACAGCACCACAGCGGACCACAGCGGGCTTCGATTTCAGGGCCCCGGCACAGCTAACCAGTAATACCAAGGGTGCCTATGGGTGGAACCAGGCCGTAAAACCCGAAGTACAGGGTGCATCGCTGTTTGCCGTAGATGAGGCCAAGGCAAAAACGCTTCGCGAAAGCGGATTTGGAACCGTACTTACCCATCAAAAAGATGGTATCGCCCGTGGCACCGGGCTGGTAGTAACGTTGGCCAATGAAAAAGAAAACCTCGTCGTACTAAAGGATAAAGCTTCTGCGCATTATTCTTTCAGCAAAGGCACATCCAGCCAAAGCTATCCCGGCAGTATCATGGGAATTATTTCCCTGCTTCGCCAAACCTATATCGATGCAAATTGGTACAAAACAAAGCCCGCCACCGAAGGCATCAATATGAGCCTCCAGGCGTGGAACGATAACCAAAGCCTGCCACAGATATTTGATATTGCAGACCGTGGCAATGCCGACCAAACCACCAAATGGAACGCTTTACGTGCCGACAGGATCGCCAAAGAGTTTGGCAACCAGTATATCATTAAAGCAAGCGGTTACGAATACCAGCGGATCAACGAAATGGCGGCTACCAAAGCGCCTTTTATCCTGTCATTGAACTACCCCGCAGCCATGGATGTGGAAGACCCGAACGATGCCCGCTTTGTGTCACTCAACGACATGAAACACTGGGAAATGGCGCCGGGCAATCCCGCTGCTTTTGAAAAAGCCGGTATCACTTTTTGCCTTACCCCCGCCGACCTGCGGGACTCGAAACAGTTTATGACTAACCTGCGCAAAGCGTTTGATTATGGGTTAAGCGAAACCAAAGCCATGGAAGCTTTGACCAAAACACCCGCCACACTACTCGGCATTTATGATAAAGTAGGTAGCCTGGACGCGGGTAAACTCGCTAATTTTTTAATTACCAGCGGCCCCGTATTTGGTGAAAAGACAACTGTGTACCAAAACTGGGTCCAGGGCGATAAATATGCCGTAAAAGAAGATGGCTGGAACAATGTAGCCGGCACCTACAATCTCGTTATTAATGGTACCACTGGCAGCAGCAACTATACGCTGGATGTAAAAAGCAACAATGACGCGACTGTGATTGGAAAGGATACCCTTACCGGTAAGTTTAGTTTTGATGGCAAAATGGTGAAACTTAGTTTTTCACCCGTGCCCAACAGAAGAGGCGGCAGAAGACCCGGTGGCGATACGACTACAAGAACGCCCCCTGCTGGTGGCCGTTTTGGTGCCGGCGGAACTGGTGCAGCTACAACCCCCACAGGTCCTAATATTCGTTTAAGCGGTGTAAGCAATGGCGATGTTTGGCAGGGTTTCGGGGTAGATACGCTTGGTAATAAACTCACCTGGTCGGCTACATTCGTAAAAGCAGCGATGGCCAAAGCTGATACTGCAAAAAAGAAAGACCCCATCAAGCTGGGTAACGTGGCCTATCCTTTTAATGGCTATGGCTGGGAAGAATCACCCAGGCAGGAAAATATCCTGATCAAAAATGCTACGGTATGGACCAACGAAGCCGGTGGCAAGATGGAAAACACGGATGTATTGGTAAAGAATGGTAAAATATCAGCCGTAGGTAAAAATCTAAGTGAATCGGGTGCCAGGGTCATTGATGGCACAGGCAAACATTTAACCCCAGGCATCATCGACGAACACTCTCATATTGCTGCATCATCCATTAACGAAGGTGGCCAGTCGGTTACTTCCGAAGTACGTATCGGCGATAACATCAACCCAGATGATATTAATATTTACCGCCAGCTAAGCGGTGGCGTTACTACCAGCCACATTTTGCATGGCAGTGCCAATACCATTGGTGGACAAACCCAACTGATAAAACTTCGCTGGGGCGCCGATGATGAAGGTCTGAAATTTAAAAACTGGGATCCGTTTATCAAATTTGCGCTTGGCGAAAATGTAAAACGCACTACTGCTGTTACGGGTAATACCCGTTTCCCCGATACCCGCATGGGTGTGGAAGAAGTGTTGGCTGATGCCTTTCAGAGAGCCATAGATTACCAGGCCGCTATGAAAGGCCCTAATGGCAAGTCTGTTCGCCGCGACCTGGAACTGGATGCCCTTGTGGAAATCCTCAACAGGAAACGCTTTATTACCTGCCACTCCTATGTACAAAGCGAAATCACCGCCTTGCTTCGGGTAGCCGATAAATACAAGTTCCCGGTAAATACGTTCACGCATATACTGGAAGGCTATAAAGTGGCTGATAAAATGAAAGCCCATGGTGCCAACGCTTCCACTTTCAGCGATTGGTGGTACTATAAAATGGAAGTGCAGGATGCCATTCCTTACAATGCCGCTATCATGACCAAAGTAGGCCTTAACGTGGCCATTAACAGCGACGATGCCGAAATGGCCCGCCGCCTGAACCAGGAGGCAGCCAAAAGCGTAAAGTATGGCGGACTTACAGAAGATGAAGCGCTCAAAATGGTAACCCTAAACCCTGCGAAAATGCTGCATATCGCAGACCGCGTGGGCTCTATTAAAGTGGGCAAAGATGCCGACCTGGTTTTATGGAACGACAACCCGCTGAGCATTTATGCAGTCGCGCAAAAAACAATTGTGGATGGCATCGTCTATTTCGACCGTGACCAGGACCTGGTTCTTCGTAAAAAAATTACCGAAGAAAGAAACCGTATTAGCCAGAAAATGATGGGTGAAAAAAGGCCCGGGTTTCCAATGGCTGCCGCAACCCCAAGCATGGAAATCATGAACACCTGCAACGATCACCGCCATCAGCATGGGTTGTTGATCGTGGATGGGGATTTGGTTGATTAGTTTCTTTCAGTTCAATGTTTTTAGTTCACTAGTTTACAAGTTCACGGGTTCACAAGTTGTTTAATACCATCATTCATCAAATTACAATGAACAGCAAACTGGTGGGGAATATTCAAAAAAACTAAAACCATCTCAGGCTTTCGGAACTGGTGAACAAGTGAACTTGTAAACTAGTGAACCAAAAAGGAAACCAAAAAAAAAACTATCATGGCTACCATTAAACGCTTCGAAGACATAATATCCTGGCAGAAAGCAAGAGAACTAAATAAGATTCTAGTCGTATTGATTGATGCCGACCGATTTAAAAAAAGCTATAGGTTAATCAATCAGATTGAGGGCTCTGCGGGCTCTATCATGGATAACATAGCAGAAGGTTTTGAAAGAAGTGGCAATAGGGAATTTCTTCAATTTTTATACATAGCAAAAGGCTCCTGTGGAGAGTTCAGGTCGCAACTTTACAGAGCGGCAGACAGGAACTACCTTAACGAAGCTGAGTTTGAAAACATGTACAAGATGGCAATGGAAATAATAATCTTGTTACAAAAACTAATAGATTATCTGGAAAATTCAGAACTCAAAGGCGTTAAGTATAAAACACGGTAAAGGAAACTGGAAAAACAAAAAACATCTCAAATTTTCAGAACTGGTGAACAAGTGAACTTGTAAACTGGTGAACTAAAAAAACTCACTTTAAAAACAACTTAGTAAAATGAAAAAAATATCAATATACATAGCTGCGTCGCTGTTGTCGCTCGGTGCGTTTGCACAGGACGACGTGTACCCGGCGAAAGCTTACAATGGCTTGCTGTTCATCAAAAATGCCACCATCCACGTGGGTAATGGAACGGTTATCCAAAGCGGCACCATTAAAGTTTCCAATGGAAAAATAGAACAGGTGGGAAGTAACCTGGCAATACCATCAGACGATGTAAAAGTTGTAGATGCCGCCGGGAAGCATGTGTACCCCGGGCTTATATTATCTAACTGCGATCTGGGATTAACTGAGATCGGCAGTGGTGTGAGAGGCTCTAACGACGTTTCAGAAATCGGCGACCTGAATCCCTCCGTCCGTTCGATAGTTGCTTACAATACCGACAGTAAGGTGATCGGTGTACTTCGTGCCAATGGCATTTTACTCGCCGGCGTAGCGCCTCAGGGTGGTATTATCAGCGGCTCCTCTTCTGTGGTGCAGCTGGATGCCTGGAATTGGGAAGATGCAGCCTATAAAATGGAGAACGGCATTCATTTTAATATGCCATCGTTGATGAACAGACCCAACCAGTTCGGTGGTGGTGGTGGCGGCCGTGGCGCTGGGCTGTCACAGGAAGACCCGGTGAAAGTCGGGCTTGAAAAAGTGGCAGCTATAAAGGCATTTTTAAAAGAAGCAAAAGCCTATGCTGCCGAAGGAAACCACGACGCAGTAAATCTTAAATATGAAGCCGTGAAAGGCTTGTTTGGCAAGCAACAAAAGTTTTTTGTGCATTGCGATATTGTAAAGGAAATGTTGGTAGCCATTGACTTTGCAAAGGAATTTGGCTTTGACGTGGTGATCGTTGGGGGAAGCGAAAGCTACCAGGTGGCTGACTTGCTGAAGCAAAACAATATCGCCGTAATCCTTGCCCAAAGCCATGCCCTGCCAACTGCAGTGGATGACGATGTAGACCAGCCATTTAAAACCCCGGCCATGCTGCAAAAAGCCGGTGTGTTATTCAGCATTAATGATGGCGATGAAACCACACGTTACCGCAACCTGGCTTTCAATGCAGGCACGGCCGCTGCTTATGGTTTAACGAAAGAAGAGGCCCTGAGTGCCATTACTTTAAACGCTGCTAAAATTCTCGGAGTAGCCGATAAAACCGGGTCGTTGGAAGTAGGAAAAGATGCAAATATTGTTATCAGCGATGGGGATATTTTGGATATGAGAACCAACATTATTACCAACTGCTTTATCCAGGGCAGGCAAGTGAGCCTGGATAATAAACAGAAGCAGTTGTACGAAAGGTATAAGGGCAAATATGGAATAAAATAAAAGGCCGCGATCGTTACAGGCTACATCAATCATTTAAGAATAGCCACACTGATGTAAGGTGTGGCTATTTTATTTTCCAGAGATTCGATTTATGATGAAAATACCATCGCCAGTAACGCCATTGCGATTACAAGAACGGTTATCATGAGTAGATCCGTTATTTTACCCTTATCCCATTTCATCTATTTTGTAGTTTTTAATACATGATTTGTTTCCTTAGGAAAAATACGCCCTGGATAAAATGGACCTGCTTTAAAATGAGCCTGAGGTTATTGTTGTTTAGGCAACGGAAACCGACGTACAATATCCCAGCTAACCCCTGGGCGAATATGACACCCTGTTTACTCCCCATCATTTTTATCCCTACCCATAAAAGCCATTTGGCAAACCGAAAATTTAGGTCATTTTTAGCTCATGATGGATTTGCCGTATTAACAAATAAAAGCAAAGTAGAGATCAGCCGCCGGAGAAAGGAGGACGTGATGACTGCACTTAAATAAACTATTTTAGCAGCCGTCATTATCTTAAAAAGCCATACCCAAATGATCAGCAATGTTGAAATCTTAAAAACTGAAATTCTTTCCGACAACTGGTATTTCCTTAGAAAGATTACCTATAGTTATCAAAAAAAAGACGGTACCCAGCTTGTGCAAAGCCGGGAAGCTTACGACCGGGGTAACGGCGCCACCATACTGCTTTATAATAAAGAGCAGCAAACGGTTATCCTTACCCGCCAGTTTAGGTTGCCCACCTTTGTAAATGGCAACGAAACCGGAATGCTGATTGAATCCTGTGCTGGCTTGCTCGACAAGGATAATCCCGAAGACTGCATCCGGCGCGAAACTGAGGAAGAAACTGGTTACAAGATCACAGATGTTCGTAAAGTATTTGAAGCTTATATGTCGCCCGGCTCGGTTACCGAAATACTGTACTTTTTTGTAGCCGAGTACTCCAAAGACATGAAAGTAAATGATGGCGGAGGTGTGGAGCACGAAGAGGAAAATATCGAGGTGCTGGAACTGCCTTTTCACCAGGCCATGAACATGATAGACCTCGGGGAAATAAAAGATGGCAAGACCATTATGCTGCTTCAATACCTGGCACTTCACCGGCTCCTGGAAAATTAACGTAGTAAGGCATTTAAAAATAATAGCCAGAACCTACCGGAAACTAAATAACAGCAGCCATTTAGTATTTGGGCCGA
Source organism: Bacteroidota bacterium (assembly GCA_040386335.1). Lineage (GTDB taxonomy): Bacteria > Bacteroidota > Bacteroidia > Chitinophagales > Chitinophagaceae > JAZKFT01. The sequence goes on along the minus strand of JAZKFT010000060.1, from coordinate 706 downwards.
AAAAACAGCTTATTAAAAGCTCTCTTTGAGTCTAAAAAAAACGAAAATGGCAAACTATTATCCGCTTGCTGCCGGTAATGAATGGCAGTACCAACTAAAAGATGGCAGCACCTACACCAATAAGGTAACCGCAGCCAACGGTAACGAATTTACCATGCACAACAGCGCTGCAAACACCGAAAGTGTTGTAAAAACCGATGGTAACATTATCACAACCAATGCCCTGGAAGCAGGCAATTTTGTACAATGGCTTACCCACGACCCAAAGCCGGGGGACAGCTGGGAAATAAAATTTAAAGCCAATGGTCTCGATTGCATTTTGATCATGACTGTAAAAGAGTCGGGCATTAGCAAAGAAGTGGGGGGAAAGAACTACGATAACGTGGTCTTTATTGAAGCCGAAAATAAAATCATCATGAACGGTACCATCATGCCGCTCAATTTTTTTACACAATATTATTATGCTGATGGTATCGGCCTCGTGCTTACCACCTCTTCTATGGGCGACAGCCATGCGCTTACTAATTACCAGTTAAACTAAAAAAACAACTATAAAAAAGCCTGCCCGCAAAATTGCGGGCAGGCTTTTTTTATACTATTAGCAGACAGAAAAAGAACGGTTCCTGACAGAAAAACCAGAATAGGTACTATTTCTAATATCCACTTCAAAAATATTAAGGGAGATAATTTCACCCAACAGTATCCA
>JAZKFT010000059.1:0-45009 GCA_040386335.1 Bacteroidota bacterium | reverse complement strand
AATCAAATGACAAATAAAGTAGTCACCATCAAAGCAGAACCGACACAAAAAATGAGGGACATCATCGAAAAAATACTACCACCGCACTAAAAGGGACAAGTCGGGAAAGATAGCCGCCGCGGTTTAAAGGATGTAAAGATAATTTTATGGCAGCGGTCAGGAAGTTCGTCAAATTAATTCTGGCTGATCAAGACATTATCAGAGTATCCTACTTTATGTTTAGCGATGCCACAATTTCATCAGCTGTTTTTTCCCAGTCTTTTTGTTGCTTTTCCAGGCAGTTAAAAGTAAAAAACAAGAGTTTTCCTCCTAACTCAGTGAAAAAGAAATAATTGAAAATTTTTTGATCGGAAGCCTGGGCTAAAAATTTAAAGTACCCGATTTTTTTACCATGAACAGTTTTAATGCCATCTTCCATTATCCGCAAATCGGGTCTTTCTTTTTTCATTAACCCAATCTGAAAATCTTTGTATTTGGCTATTTCTCCCTGGGTTATGGGCTGGGCTTTTAGGTCAGCAATCAGGTTCACTTCGCCCGCTTCATCAGTAAGTACGAGGGTTGGCCGGTTTTTTTTAGCATATTTAATTGCCCACATCTCGTCCGACATGTTAGCTAAGTTTGTAGGTGACATTATTTCGACCTTGCCACCGGGTAGGGTAATCTTTTCCAGTTTTATCTGAGAAAAACCAAATGCCGGCAACAATAATAGCAACAGCAATTTCATAAGTCAATCTGGTTGATTTAATAATTCGTTTTTGTATTGCTGTCTCAATCCATCACCGGGCTCAGCCATTTTTCAGCTATTTCCACAGGCATGCCTTTGCGCCTGGCATAGTCTTCCAACTGGTCTTTTTGTATTTTACCGATACCAAAATACTGGCTTTGCGGGTGGGCAAAATACCAGCCACAAACCGATGAACCCGGGTACATGGCCAGGCTTTCTGTAAGTATGATGCCAGTATTGGCAGTAGCATCCAGCAAATCAAACAGCTTGTATTTTTCAGTATGATCCGGGCAGGCAGGGTAGCCCGGAGCGGGGCGGATGCCCTGGTATTTTTCCTTGATAAGTTCCTCGTTTGTAAGGTGTTCGTCGCTTACATAGCCCCAATATTCTTTTCGCGTTTTCTCATGCAAGCATTCAGCAAACGCTTCTGCAAAACGGTCGGCCAGGGCCTGCAGAATGATCTTGTTGTAATCATCATGGGCAGCCTCAAATGCTTTAATATGTGGTTCGATGCCATGAATTGTTACTGCAAAGGCACCCAGGTAATCTTGTTTGCCGGTTTCAACAGGCGCAATAAAATCGGTCAACGAAAAATTAGGCTGGCTGGCTGCTTTTTTGCTTTGCTGCCGAAGCGATTCAAGATTGACGCCTGACGCTTGACGCTTGACGCCAGACGCTTCCCCGTTCACGACTGACGCCTCACGATTTACGGTTATAGTATCCGGCGCAGTGGCATTCGCTTCCCAAAAACCAATTACCCCTTTTGCAGTCAACCATTTTTCCGAGATAATTTTATCCAACAGAAGATTGGCATCGTTATAAAGTTTGGTGGCCTCTACACCCACGACTATATCGGTAAGTATCGCAGGGAAACTGCCATGCATCTCCCAGGCAATGAAGAAAGGCTTCCAGTCGATATAGGCCCTCAGTTCATTAAGGTCGAAATCTTCAAAAACTTTAGTACCGGTGAAAGTTGGTTTTACAGGCGTGAAGGTTTCCCAATCAATTTTTACTTTATTGTTTTGCGCCTCAGCGATTGGCAGCAGGTCTTTGGCCACTTTTCTATTGGCAAAGCCTTCCCGAAGTTTCTCGTATTCTGTTTTCAGTTCCCCCAGGAAAGGTGTTTTTAGTTCACTGTTGAGCAGGCTTCCAGCAACGGTTACACTACGGCTGGCATCCAGTACGTGTATTACACCCAGGTCGTACTCCGGTGCGATTTTTACGGCTGTATGCATCCGGCTGGTGGTGGCGCCTCCAATCATTAATGGCAACTTTATACCGCGGCGTTTCATCTCCCGGGCCACGTGTACCATTTCGTCAAGTGATGGTGTAATTAACCCGCTAAGGCCGATAATATCCACATTCTCCTTAACGGCTGTATCCAGTATTTTATCGGTGGCCACCATTACCCCGAGATCAATAATATCGTAGCCATTACAGCCCAGCACTACGCCCACAATATTTTTGCCGATATCGTGCACATCGCCTTTTACGGTTGCTAAAAGTATTTTTGCAGCACCTGCGGTTTCTTCGTTGATAGTGCCTGCTGCCAGGTGAGCCTGTTTCCGGTCTTCCTTTTCCTGCTCAATAAATGGCGTTAATACAGCAACTGATTTTTTCATTACCCTGGCACTTTTTACCACCTGGGGCAAAAACATTTTACCAGCACCAAACAAATCGCCCACCACGTTCATACCGTTCATCAATGGGCCTTCGATCACATCCAGCGGCTTGGGGTATTTAAGGCGCGCTTCTTCGGTATCTGCTTCAATATAATCGGTGATACCATTAACCAATGAATGTTTCAAACGTTCTTCCACGTCTGTATTCCGCCATTCCTCGTTCTTCACTTCCACTTTGCCCTTGGCTTTTACCGTTTCGGCAAAAACAATCAGCTTTTCTGTAGCACCATTGTCATCGTTGTTCCTGTTAAGGATCACGTCTTCGCATAGCTGTTTCAGAGTAGGTTCTATATCGTCGTAAATAACCAACTGGCCCGCATTTACGATACCCATATCCATACCTGCTTTAATGGCATAATACAAAAACACGCTATGGATCGCTTCCCGCACGTGATCGTTTCCACGAAACGAAAAAGAGACATTACTTACACCTCCACTCACTTTCGCCAGCGGCATCAGTTTTTTGATTTCCCGGGTGCCTTCTATAAAATCTACCGCGTAATTATTATGTTCTTCTATACCCGTGGCTATGGCAAAAATGTTGGGGTCAAAGATGATATCCTGTGGATCGAAACCTACCTGTTCGGTCAGGATTTTATAAGCCCGATGGCATATTTCCACTTTTCTTTCCTTGGTATCAGCCTGTCCCACTTCGTCGAAGGCCATTACAATTACGGCGGCGCCGAAGCTTTTACAAATATGGGCCTGTTCAATAAATTTTTCTTCGCCCTCCTTCATGCTGATGGAGTTTACGATGCACCGGCCCTGCACGCATTTAAGTCCTGCCAAAATGATCTCGAACTTGGAGCTATCAATCATGATGGGAATTTTGGCAATATCCGGCTCGGCCTGTACCAGGTTCATAAAGGTGGTCATTGCTTCCACACCTTCCAGCATGGCATCATCCATGTTTACATCCAGCACCTGGGCACCGCTTTCTACCTGCTGGCGGGCCACGCTGAGCGCCTCTTCGTATTTACCTTCTTTAATAAGCCGTGCAAACTTCTTGCTTCCTGTTACGTTTGTGCGTTCCCCCACATTTACAAAATTGGTTTCAGGGCGAACCACCAATGGCTCCAGGCCGCTGAGGCGGAGATAAGGTCTAATGTGAACTGTTTCGGTCATGGTATATTTATTATCGTTCTGTTGTTATTTTTTGTTAGGGTAAGGAAAACCAACGGGTTCCCTTTTGGTTTCAGGAACCGGTGCCAATAATTTTTTAGTGCTTTAAAAATGACGGAGATGTCTTCTTCGTGCCCGATCATTTTTTGTTCCATTTTTTCTATTTTAAGCATAAGGTCTTTATTGTCTAGTAAGGCCTGTTTCATTTTTGTAAATACCCGTATTATCTGGATGTTTACCTGGATAGCAGTTTCGGAATTGAGAACGGACGATAGCATAGCTACACCTGTTTCTGTAAATGCGTAGGGCAGATACCTTGTGCCACCTCTTCCCACTTTTGAGGTCACAATTTGTGACCTCAAAGAATTCCACTCCAAGGGTGTTCAAGTTCAAGGCCTTCTTTTCATGTTACGCTAATTCCGTTTCTAAAACCGGCAGTGCTCTCGGGGCAACATTTTTTACATTATCTGCAATATGCTTAATATGGTCTGGCGTGGTACCGCAGCAACCACCTACAATGTTTACAAAACCTTCTTTGGCCCATTCTTCTAAAAAATGTGCTGTCTGATGCGGTTCCTCATCGTACTCGCCCATGGCGTTCGGGAGCCCGGCGTTAGGGTAGGCGGAGGTATAGCAACTTGCAATCTGGCTGAGTTCTTCTATGTGACTGCGCATTTCCTGTGCACCCAATGCGCAATTAAGGCCTACGCTTAGTGGCTTGATGTGCATAATACTGGTATAAAATGCTTCCAGCGTTTGGCCACTTAGTGTGCGGCCGCTGGCATCTGTAATGGTGCCGCTGATCATAACCGGCAACTCTGCCCTTCCGTCCAAAGGAGGGTTTTCACGGTAATATTTTTTGATGGCATAAATAGCTGCCTTGGCATTGAGCGTATCAAAAATGGTTTCAATGAGCAAAATATCTACGCCACCTTCTATCAGGGCTTTAATCTGGTCCTGGTAGGCGCTGGCCACCTCGTCGAAAGTAACAGCACGAAAACCGGGATTATTTACATCGGGGCTAAGGCTCAGTGTCTTGTTAAGCGGGCCAATAGCGCCGGCTACAAACCTCGGCTTCTCCGGATTTTTGGCAGTGTACTCGTCGGCCGCCCTGCGGGCACATTGTGCACTGGCCACATTCATGTCGTATGCAATGGCCTGCATGTCGTAATCGGCCTGGGCTATAACGGTGCTACTAAAAGTGTTGGTTTCAATAATATCCGCACCAGCTTCCAGGTATTCTTTGTGAATACCTTCAATAACATCCGGCCGGGTAATGCTGAGCAGGTCGTTATTGCCCTGCACATCTGTATGCCAATCTTTAAACCGCTCTCCGCGATAATCAGCTTCCTGCAATTTATGCCTTTGTATCATGGTGCCCATAGCACCGTCAATTACCAAAATTCTTTCACTGAGGCATTGCTGTAGTGTTTTCATATGATGTTCCTCCTTTTCTCCATGCCGGAAGGACAGGGAGTTTTAAGTTTAAAATGCTTAATAGAATTACCAATTTTGAACGGAGCGTCGCCAATGTTGCCACATAGCCGTACAACTGCCCGGATCAAAAAAAAACCTTTCTATAAACTATAAACGAGGGATACTACGAACTTGTAGTGTGCATCGTTTATTAGTTCAGTTTTTTGCTGCAGGTCGGAAAACCGACAGCGTAATTACTTTCAGGCTGAACAATAAACAAATCCGCCTGAGCTGCAAATATAAACAAAGGCCGCAACATGGTTGCGGCCTTTGTTTTAGAAAAGAATATTGGAAAAGATGCCCGGTTGTGATTGGATTAGACTAATTCCGGTGTTAATAGTATTAAGATAGCAACAATAGGTACAATAACGGGGTGAAAAGCAGTTGAAGCGGTAAAATAAGGTTCCGGAACGGAAGAAAACCTATCCGTATTCGCCAGCCAGCCAGTTTTTAAAAGATGCGGCCCTTTCACTGCTAACAATGGTATCGAGTTTGGTTGGGGGATTCAGTTTTACCAGTACTCTTGCCTTCGTCCATGTAAGCATTTCTGCAATGGATACCAGGCTGATGATAAATTGGCGGTTTATCCGGAAGAAATTCCTGGGGTTCAGCATGTTTTCAAGCTGGTCCAGGTTATGGTCTGCAATAAAGCGGTTGCCATCTTTGGTAATGAGGTGTGTAGCTTTGTTTTCGGAGTAGAAGTAGGCAATATTATTGATATCTATCGTGCGGAGGTGTTCCCCGTATTTTACCACAAATCTTTCTTTGTACTCTTTTTTAGCAATACCAATGGTTTGCAGCAATTGCTGCATATCAAAACCAGCGGCGGTAGCCTGTGCCTGCTGGCGTTTAAATTTTTCGATGGCTGTTTTAAGCTCCTCTGCCTTAATGGGTTTTAACAGGTAGTCGATGCTATTTACCTTAAAGGCTTCTATGGCGTACTGGTCGAAGGCTGTTACAAAAATGATGGGAACCGTTACCTGTACCTGCTTAAAAATTTCGAAACTGCGGCCATCGGCCAGGTTAATATCCATTAGTACCAAATGCGGCAGGTCCTTGGTTTGAAAAGCCTGCACTGACTGTTCAATGGAACACAGTTTTTGTTCAACAACCAATTGGCTATCGATGTTGCCCAGCATTTTTTCAAGCCTTTTAACGGCAGGCTCTTCGTCTTCAATAATCCAAACTTTAATAATCGGGGTCGGCACAGCTGATTCGTTTTTTATGGTTAAATCAAAGGAATTTTTACTATAAAAGAAAGATCCGTTTTTTCTACTTCCACATCTTTACCGGTGAGCAGTTTGTAACGTCGCTGAATGTTCTGTAAACCCATACCCGCGCCGGTTTCCTGGTTCTGCTTTGCCTGCAGGTTGTTTTTTATTACAAGCCACTCATTCTCATTTACCGAAAGTTCCAGGAGCAGCGGCTGCTGCTGGGTAAATGCATTATGCTTGATGGCATTTTCTGCTAACAACTGCAAACTTAACGGGGCAATTTTTTTCGCCTCCAAAATTTCACCGGGTATATTATTGATGAGCCGGATACCCCTGCCAAATCTTTTTTGCTGAATAAAAAAATAGTCATTGATCAAAGCTACTTCCTCGGCCAGCGGAATGGAATCCTTTTCACGGTATTGCACCACTTTACGAAAAAAATCGGATAGATGGTTAGTATAAGCAACGGCCATTTTGGGCTCCTCTTCTATTAGCGCTATCAAGGTATTCAAACTATTGAAAAAGAAATGCGGGCTGACCTGGCTTTGCAGGGTATCCAGGCGGCTTTGCAGGTTTTCTTTTTGCAGTTGTTGCCATCTTTTCGCCACGGCCTCCCTATATCTTACCAGCCACCATACACCAGCAGCAAGCAGCAAGATCATTAAACCAATAAACCACCATTTCTGCCATAAAGGCCGGGCAATGGTAAACGAATACATAGCTTCAGGGCTGTAATTAAAGGCATCTGACAACGATGCCCTTACCCTAAAACTATAGGTGCCGGGTGGCAATTTGGGGTAGTTTACATAATGATCTTTGGTGGTGATCCATTCTTTGCTAAGCCCCTGGAGCATGTATTGAAACCGGATCCTTGCCGGGTGGCTGAGGTCGATGGCATTGAAATGGATAGAGATATTATTTTCACCGGCATTGAAATCGGTCTTTTCAGAAGCATTGAAATCGTCCAGGAACAGCGTTGTTCTTTCGATAAACGCCTGTGGGGCCCGGATATTGGCCGCGATGCTGAGCTCATGTAATCCTGAGGCCGAACAGAAAATAACAGTACCATCAGCGCTCACAGACGTACAGTGGAGATCGGTATTAATATTTGTGAGTCCCTGTTCAGCATCAAAGGTTTGCACGGCTCCTGAAACAGGGTCAATTACGTCAATAGCTTTGCTGCTGATGGCAACAATATGACCCTGGTCATCGCTCAGCATGCTCGCAATATTATTGTCGCTCAAACCATCTGCTGTGGAAAAATTAGAAAAGGTTTTTCCGTTGAAACAATACAACCCGTCATTAAGTGTATTTACCCAAATGAGGCCCTGCTTATCCTCGGCAATACTGTATACGACTTCGCTTCTCAGTCCAGACGTTTTATCATAGTTGGTAAATTTCCCATTTTCCAGTTTGGTAAGGCCTTTACCATCGGTGGCAAACCAAACCCGGCCTTTACGATCAATAAAAATATTATAGATATAATTAGTGCCAATACCGCTGATCTCGTTGTAGTTGGTAAATGAATAATCGTTGCCATTATCAGCTATAGTGCATTTAACTGCGCCACCCAGGCTGCTGATCCAGATATCATTACCATTGCCGGTGATACTTAGGATGCTTCCATTTATTAGTAACTGATCTTCGGTTATGGTTTTTATGGCGCCCGTTTGACGGTTCAAAAGCAGGATGCCTTTTCCCATGGTTCCTATCCAGATATTGTTGTAATTGTCTTCGTAAAGCGATGTGATCTCTGTGTTGTTGCTGATAGCGGAAATAGGATGGTCGATAACTTCGGTCTCCTTTGCATGGTCCCGGAAAATGATTTCCTTCAATCCATTTTGATCGTTATACCATATCCTTTTTTCGAGCGCCCCATTTTGTTTTGATGCAAGGATGGCATGACATTGTTTTACACCGGTATCGCTTAATGGCCATAGTTGCATGAGTTGGTCGCCTTCGGTACGTATCAATTCATGATCACTGCTAAGCCATAGATGTTGCTGGTCATCTACCAGCAGGTTTTGGACCTTGTTGCGGGCTACCCATTTTTTACAGAGGTATTCAGTGCCAGCCTTGTCAGGGTTACCAAAAAACCAAACGCCATCAGCCTCTGTGCCGATCCAAACGTTTTTTGCAGATTGGGCAATGGCATTGGTTTGTGATGAATGATAGGCAACCTGTTTTGCACTTGTTACGTGCAGATCATTCAAATAGAAAAGCCCGGTAATATAATCCTGGGTTCCCGCCAGGTAAGCAGGGTAGGCCTCGTTCCGGTAAGAGTTTTTACGGTAAGCAAGAACCCTTCTTATTATTTTATCAAGTGGTTTTGCTGTATTCTTGGAAACCCTCACTTCTTTTTTATCATCTTTCCAGCCACAAAAATTTACACCGTCGTCGGTACCACAAACCACACCATTTTTTCCTGCAAGGGCTATGTCGTACACGTAGGCATCGCTCATGCCATCATCCAAATTAAAATTTACCCAGCGCCTGTTTTTGTGGCAATACAAACCTTCGCCCGCTGTGCCACACCAAATATTACCACTGCTATCCGCCAGTATTTTCGTGATGGCTTTAGCTGGCTTGCCTTCTTCAAAAGAGAGCCTGGCTACGCTACGGTTCGTTAGCAAGCCCAGGGCACCATTTTGAAAACCCAACCATATTTCACCGGGCTTTACCTGGCAAATGGCTGTTATGTTTTGAGAACCAATAAAAGTATCCAGCGGAATTTTTTCAAACACCAATCCATTGAACCGAAAGAGCCCATTGGCTGAACCGAGCAGGAGGTAGCCTTGTGAAGACTGGATAAGGCAATTGATCTTTGGCGACAGGCTGCCATCTTGTAACGTAAATGTCCTGGCGCCGGCCGGCTGTGCACGAATGAAAAAGAAAAATGAAAAGATGAAATGGGAAACAAAAAGCAGGACCAGTATATGTTTTGATGTTATGCGCATTTTTATGCTAAATAGGCTTGAAAATGGTACGCAGATACTGGAACAATATTAGTCATCTTGGCTCCAGCACTGCTTTTATGGCCACCTTTATTTCCTGTGCCAGTTTATCTTTTACAATGCGGGGAATTGGAATGTTGTGATCCGGTAGCAGCACCGTAAATGCGGATTGAATATACATTTTTCCCTGCCTGATGATCAGTTCACTTTTGATGATCCGCTCCTGGTCTATACCATGTATATTCAAAATGCCCTTGGTTCTTACCTCATGGCGGCCATCTTTGGTAAAGTCTATGTCTTCGATGATCTTCCCTTTGAAAGTTGCTTCGGGGTACACGGCTGATTCGAGATAGTTTTCATTAAAATGGATGCGCTGCAGGCCGCTGTTAAAACCTTCGAAAGAACTGATGCGGATTTTGAAAGAAAATGTTTTACCGGCTGTTTCAATGGCACCTTTCAGTTCGTTGCTTTCGGCCTTTATCAATTCCTGCGGGGCATCGCTCCTAAAATTTACTGAGCCGTTCAGGGAGACAAAAATTTTTGGTTGCTGAGCACGCAATAAAGGATGCGCTGCTACGAGTAACAGGAAAACAACCAGCCGGAGCATTCGGGAAATGAACATGATGTAATATAAAGCAATTGCCAATAAGCAAACTGAGCCAGCCTATTGAACAATTTTCTTTTTTGGCTTGCATATCTGGAAAGCCCTGTGCACGTTAAAGCCAAAATGGATATCACCATTACCCCAGGTCCCCATGGTTTCTGTAATAAATGGCCGGGGTGCAATACCAGTACCATTGGTAAAAATTAATTGGAACACGTGTCCTCCTGTTTCGATATCCCAGCCAAGACAGAGGGAGTTTTTTGTGCCTGGCATTTTGCTGTTGGGCAGGTTATAATACCATTCGGCATTTACAGCCATCCGCTTTGTAATTTTCTGCCTGCCGCCAATGCCAAGGGATATAATATTATTCTTAAGATTACTGGTGCTCACCAGGTTGTAGTGTACAAGTGTAGGCATAAACTGAAGTGAAAAACTTTCACTGAATTTCCGGGCGGCTAACAATTGCCACGAATAAAAAACCCGGTCTTTAAAAGGCGTTTTGTAATTCTGATCGGGTGGATCTTTTGTGGTACGTACCATGAGGCTACCCATTATATCGAGCGTAAAGGGCATGTTTTTTACCCCCTTGCTTTGTTTCAAAATTTTATACTTAATAAAACCATCGTATTGTTTATCAAAGCTTGCATGACCCAGGCCAATCATCAGGTCGTCGGTAAGACCGTAGTCGAAAGCGATACGCACCGTTGCATTATCTAATCCAAACCATTCGTAAAGACCGCCATTTAAGGTGCCAAAGCGGTGGTTGATCACAAACTCCATTACACCTTTTGTTAAGGTTTCAACAGAATGCCCGTTAGAGATGGTGGTGCTTTTAAAAGTACCATAGGCATACTCCGTTTCGGGCGTTTTTTGCTGCGATTCGTTGGTGAGCACTGAATCCAGGTTCACATCCTGGGCCACGATAGTTAATGGCAAACACAGCAGCAGCAGCAGCAGTGGTTTAATGATCTTCAGCATGATAGTAATGGATGGATGGTGAATAGAAATAGGGCAAGGAGAATTATTGCTTATACGGCGCATAATTGCAATCGACAGTGATCTCTATTTGTTTCGCAATTTTGCTGTTGGTAAAAGCAGGCACAATGATCTTGTAATCTTCCCTGTTTACATTAAATACAGCGTTGGCAGTTGCAGCACCACCCGTAATTGTGATGGTGCCATTTGCCACCACTGGTTTGGTTACGCCATGCATGGTAAGGTCACCCTTCACTTTTACTTTATAAGTGCCATCCTTACTAAAATTCACTTCGGCCAGGTTCGTAATGTTGCCTTTAAAGGATGATTGTGGAAACAGGTCACTGTTCATGTATTGCTTACTGTTAAAATGCACCTGCATCGCGGCTTTTGGGAAAACAAACCCTTTGATAAGTACCTGGTAACGCAGCTCGCCGGTCTTGGTATCCAAAAAGCTTACTACTTCATTATTCTGTGCCTTTATATCTTCTACCGGGGTGTTGGAAAAAAAGGAAATCTTTCCGTTGCGGGTAAACTGTACCTGGGCCAAAGAGGCTGTGGTAAACACCATGCCAGCCAATAAAACAAATAGTCTTTTCATATTCTGTGTTTAGAGGTTAATTGTTAGGCGCCCCGTTCCTTATCCATGTTCTGATGATGGCAATATTGCAATCGCTCAGTTTTGGCTGGTTTTTGGGCATCCTGGAAAAGCCGGGCGTCCACTGTATCACATTTATCAGTTTATTATTATTAACCATGTTTTTCACTATGTTGTAATCATTCAGAAATACACCTGATGGTGCAAATCCCGGCATGTGGCATATATAGCAATTGGTTTTTAAAACATTCACCACTTCTACACTGTAGCGGATGTTGGTGGTGTCGCAGGTTACTGGCGGCGGGTAAACAATGTCGGCCTTACGATTATAACAACTTTCAAATGTCATTACCATTATTACCAAAGCCATGACCAATACACTTGTGTATGTTCTTTTGTTTTTTATCAACGAATACAGTTGTTTCATTGCTGTTGTTTTTATAAACTTACTTTTTAGATGCTGTAATAAAGCAATCTATCATCACCACATCTGCACCTGAAAGATAGCCGGTGCAAATGCCTGTTACTGTGAGTTGTTGACCAGCTGTAACGGTAGTGTTGTCTTTAAAAGTACAGTTGATGACTGAGAACGGATCGGAGGTTTTCAGGTAGCAAACCGTCTTGCCTTCCTGGTTGGTTTTGGTTTCCATAACCTCCCCGCTTACCTGCACCGCTTTGTCTAAGTATTTAGGTTCTTTTTCATTTGTTATAAATGCTTTCAGCAGCTCGTCGGCGCTTATTACCACGGCCTTTTCAGTCTTTACATCCCGGTGCGGCATATACCATGTTCCCAGGAAAGATAGCACCCCGCCTAATACCGGTAACGACAGTACAATAAGCGATTTTATGATAAACGAACGCATGGGAAATGATTTCAATTTACAAGATAACGGGTAGTTTTTTTAACGCCGAAAAAATTAGTGCTGAACAGGGAATAGCCGTTGATGAATGAGGTTTGAGAATGGTCAATGGGTCATTGGGTCAATGGTCATTGAAATAATTAAAATAAAAAACCCACCAACCGGCGGGCTCCTTATTTCTATTCTTATTTTTTGTGGTCAATAGCATTTTTTTAATTAATGACCAATGACCTAATGACCGTTATTATTGTCCCTGCGCCTGGCTGTAGCTCCGCATTTCGCCCCACATGTTTAGCAGTTCCAGGCTACAGATCTTAAAGTCGCCGCTGAGGCTTACGTACAAGCCAATTACGTCCTGCTGGTTCAGTGCTTCTCCATCAAGGCTTTCGAAACGTACATTGTAAAGGTTCACGAGGTTGGTATACCGGCTGCCGGTAGGCCACACCTGTGTTCCACGGTTGCTGATGTTTACCAGTTTGAATTTTACCCCTGCATGGCGTTCGCATTTTTTAGCAATATCATTGGGTTGTACATTGCTTTCAATAAACATATCTACACCCACAATTTTTTCCTCCGCGCCTTCCACACTTTCCATCATGGCATTTTTGTCAAGATGCAAAACGGTGCATGCTGAAGCGGTATCAACCAATTCGGGGCGTGGATTATGCTCGGGTTTTTTACCAAAGTTTGCAATGATGGCATCTGCAAATTCGGTGGTATTTAAAGATGGTTTACTCTTGTCGCCAAAATCGCCTGTGTGCTGACCATTCTCCAAAGTATAGAGCAAGGCATTTTCTATGGTAACGGCACTTTGCAACAGACCTACATGACGCAACAGGCCAAAGCCACTCAACAAAAGAGCCGTTGGGTTGGCGATGTTTTTACCGGCAATATCTGGTGCGGTGCCATGCACGGCTTCAAAAATGCAAATGTGGTCGCCGATGTTGGCACTGGGTGCAAAACCGAGGCCGCCTACGAGGCCGGCGCACAGATCGCTTACAATATCGCCCTGCAGGTTGGTAAGAACCACTACATCAAAACTATCCGGGCGGGTTACCAGTTTCATGCAGAGGTCATCCACGATCACATCATCAGCCTTTAGTTCGGGGTAGCTTTTGGCCACTTCGTAAAAACACTCCAGGAAAAGACCATCAGTCAATTTCATAATATTGGCCTTATGGCCACAGGTAATTCTCCTGGCACCTTTTTGCCGCGCCATTTCAAATGCATACTTAATCAGTTGCAGGCTTCCGGGACGGGTAATAAACCTGCGGCTGAGCGCTACATCGTGAGTAAGCATATGCTCGATGCCGCCGTAAGTGTCTTCTATATTTTCCCTTACAATGGTAATGTCGATAGGTATACCTGCCTTGCTAAACACTGTATCCACACCATGCAGGGTCTGAAAAGTTCGTTTGTTGGCGTACGTATTCCAGGTTTTGCGTGCAGTGACATTGATGCTTTTTACCCCTTTGCCTTTGGGTGTTTCCATCGGCCCCTTAAATAAAATGCCTGTAGTTTCTATCGCTTGCTGAGCTTCTGCTGTCATCCCGTTATTGAAGCCTTTGTCAAATACCCATTTACCCATATCTACATATTCATACTCCAACGGTACTTGTGCTGCATCAAAAATTTTAATGACTGCGGCCATAATTTCGGTACCTATTCCATCGCCTTTTGCTACTGCTATTTTCATACTATTTAAAAGATTTTGTTTAGTGATTTTGCTTTTATTGTTTCCGTTGCCATACACACCAGCATATGCCTGCAAACAATTGATTTTATTCCAGGCAGGATGATCCGGTCATACAAAAGGTTGGGAAACTGCCTGCCTGAATTTGCCAGCAAATAACAAAATTTGATCCAACCTTTGGATGCATGGCATGCAAGCCGATGTTTAAGCGGCAAGTTATTGAAAAACCCAACAAGTTATTTTGGTTACTGTATGTAATACCCGGTACAAGTAGATTTTATGAAAGGGTTGCCAGGGCAATTACCTGAAAATGCTAAACAGGAATTTAAAAAACTCCTTCATGCCGGCAGGAAAAAATACTGATTTTTTAGTCGTATTCATGATCTTTAGTTCATCCCCAAAGCTTGTTTCATTATCCAGGAACTTCAAAACTTTTGATGCTTTATTTTTTAGAAACATCTGGTAAAAAAGATCGGCGCCGCTTTGCTTTCTTTCGTTTAAAACACGCAGCAGTACGCTGTCGTAAAACAAAAAGCGTTTTGAGGGTTTAGCTATTTCCGGGTTACCGGTTTTTACTAATGCAGCCACTATAGCTGCGGATTGCTTTTGGATAAACTGGAAAGTATAGCCGGTTGAAGCCTTGGTTTGCCCGCCGGCTGTGCCTATAAAAAATAGTTTTCCCTGCCGGGTAGGAAAATGAATATTGGTCATGGGTATCACACCGTGTTCTACATCAAGGATGGCATATTTATGAATGTTCAATTGCCCGCTGATAAAATTCCGGAGCCCTTCATCGTATTGCTCCGGCAGCAGTTCTTTTTCTGTAAACAGGGTGTATTCCACCAATGCCCTTCGCTTGCTGACAGGCAGCACATACACAAAAGTGCAACCATGCCGCTGGCCGGTATTAAAGTTCATCATATCGGCTTCACCAGGGTTAAAAGCATCTGTTGCGGTTTCGATCCACCAGCCGCGAAAATGCTGCAAAAGATAGTATTGCCCTTCTCTCAATTGTGGCGGCTGCAATAAGACCGAGGAGAAAATATAATCTGCCTTGTACTGTTCATGTGCCGATGAAACGATGCCTTGTTCTGCATCGATACCCGACACTTCACCGTACATGACGGTGACATTTTTAGCTTTATTAATGATCCTGAAACAATAGTTGTAAAAATCCAGTCCACGGATCATTTTGTAGCTGTAAGGTGCTATATCCAGATCCAGGTTGCCGGAAGGATGTTTTAACCAAAGACCATCGAAGCGGTGATGGAGAATGCTCTCAAAATAGCCAGGCGAGTCTTCCCAAAAACACCAGGTGCGGTCATTGAGATTTTTGGGCTGCTTATCGCAAAGCAGGATTTTTTTATCGGCGAATTGACCGGATTCGATTAGCCTTACTGCCAGGCTGAGTCCTGAGCAGCCGGCACCGAGAATGATATAGTCAAAGGTTTGATTCAGGATAGGTTGGGGTTATGTTTAGAATTTTGAAAATTAAGAGATGCGAGAAAACTAAAAAAAACGGTGACATCATTGCGAGTCCGGTTCTTGCCGGCCGTGGCAATCCCCATCCTTTAACTAGAGTGGTGGTATTAGAACAGAATCAGGTTCATTTATTGCAGGGATTTGCCACGGGCAAGAACCCTGCCAATGACGATACAAAAAGGGGGCAAAGACAGAAGCAAAACTTCACCAATATTAAACCCGCTGCCTGTTTTTATTGGCCTCCCAAAAAGCTTCGTCTTTCTTTACCTTATCCCAATATTTTTTGGCCACTATCAGCATCCCAAAGCTTTCTCCATCATGCTTGTCCCGGTGTTTGTGGTGCATTTTGTGGGCCCATCTTATTGCCCGAACGTAGATATTGCTGCTTCGGGTAAACCATTTAAACCGTTGATGGATAATAACTTCGTGGACTACAAAATAGGCAATGCCATACATCAAAATGCCATAGCCAATAGCTGCTACCCAATACACCTGGTGCTGTAACCCCAGCATAATACTGAGCCAGCTGGGTATGGCAAAAATGAGAAAGAAAGTGTCGTTTTTTTCAAACCGGGCCCCCTTTGGCTGGTGATGATCCTGGTGCAGGTACCAGAGCCAGCCGTGCATGATGTACTTATGGGTAGCCCATGTAATGGCTTCCATTAAGGCAAAAGTGCCGAGCGTGATAAGTATGTAGAGCATTGTGGTCATGAATGGACGAATTTGCAGATTTGCTAATCTGCAAATTTGCTAATTACCGAATGAGCGTAACAGGAGAAAAAACATAAGTTGCATGAGTAACAAATGTACAGCGAATAGGTTGTGTTTGTCGAAACGCAGAAAGCGGAAAATGACCAGCAACAATAAACTGATGCCGAACCAGCACCAATAATTAAAGGAGGGAACGACTGCATCTTTCCACTGCCAAAAGCCAAGTCTTACCGCCACCGGTTCAATAATCCAATCGAATAAAACCGCCAGGGCTGCACCGTCTACGATCAGGGATACCTGGAGCCATCTTTTGCCCATAGTAGAGGCTGCTTCGGGCTGCCTGCTTACCAGTTTTTTGTGTAACATGTTCATGGCTATGCCAATGCAATAAATAGTAAGCACCCAATTGACCCCGATGATCCATGGAACACCTTGCCATTTGGGACCAAGCACCTGCCCATATTGGTATTGGCCAAACAGTTTGCCGGTATTGGTTCCAATCCATTCCGAAGTAAATCCGATGGAAAAAACAAGAAGCAAAAAGAGTAGAAAATGCAGGTTGATTTTTTCCTGCGTAAATAGAACGAGTGCAAATGACACCAGCAGGTTAAGTGGCGTAAGATGAATAAAGAGTTGAGATTTAAAAAATGCAATCGCTATAAAACCTGAAACATGAAATAGGAGGGCAATAAAAGTGGCTATTTGGGTTTTGGTTCTCAATAACTGCATGGGGGCGAAAATAGTTTACAAGTTCCATTGTTCACAAGTTCACGAGTTGGTTAATGAAACCGAACATTTGGAAAGAAAAGGATCAGTAGCGATATTTTTAAAGGTGGTTTGTTTCACTCCCCACAGCGTAAATATGTGCAATGACTAGCTTTACCCTCCGCATCCCACCCCTGTTTTTGCCTGCGGCAAAACCTGTCACTCCCGATGCATCGGGACGGGGAATAATGTCGTAGTGCCACTACTCCAATTTCGGATGTACTTTATCAAGGTGCAGCAAACCTACTTAGCCATTTACTTGTGAACAATGAAACTTGTGAACAATGAAACTTGTGAACAATGGAATTCGTGAAGCAAATGGACTAGCCGCTAACAAGCTCACTCACAATTTCCGCGCTTTTGAGACAAAGTGGTATTCCGCCTCCGGGGTGCACACTACCGCCAACAAAGTATAAGCCCTTGATACTGTTTGTAAAGTTAGCGTGGCGGAAGAAGGCTGCCAGCCTGCTGTTGGAGCTGGTTCCGTAAAGGCTGCCCATATAGGAAGCCGTGTTGTTTTCGATGCATACCGGGTCCAGTATGGCCTCGGTTTCTATCAGGGGTTCAATATCTGTGTGTAGTACCCGGTTAATTTTATCGATGACCCATCTACGGATTTCAGGCTTTAGTACTTCCCAATCCTGGCCGGTATTGGCGGGCGCATTTACCATTACAAACCAGTTTTCTTTGCCATCCGGCGCGTGGCCGGTTTCCATCTTGCTGGTGATGTTGATATACACTGTAGGGTCGCTGTACAATGTTTTCGTTTTAAATAAATGGCTGAATTCTTTTTGATAATCACTACTGAATAAAATATTGTGGAGCCCCAATTGCGGAAAGGATTGGCCTATGCCCCAGTAAAAGATCAGGGCGCTGCTGCTGCGTTCCTGCTTTAATACTTTTTTGGATTTTACAGGGTTGTGCAGCAGGTTTTTATAGGTAAAATAGATATCAGCATTACTCACCACCACATCGGCAAATATGTTTTCATCATTTGCTACGATGCCCAGCGTTCTGCCTTCGTGTTCGATAATACTTTGCACCGCCTCACTAAAATGGAACGCAACGCCTTTTTTAACAGCCAGCTTGTAAAGGGCATTGGTAATGCTGATCATGCCGCCGGCAGGATAATAGGTTCCCCGGTTCATTTCAAGGTGCGGGATAAGACTAAGCATCGCGGGTGCCCGATACGGACTGCTACCGTTGTACGTGGCGTAGCGGTTAAATAATTGTATAGCCTCGGCACTCTTGAATTTTTTGGAGTTAAATGCATGCAGCGACCTGAAAAGATGGGCTGGTCTTACCGCAGCCAGTGCTTTCAAAATTGGTTTCCTAAAAAAGGTCTTGCGTTTGTGTAGCGAATGATTTAGAAATACTTTTCCAATGTTGTTATAGAGTTTTTCAGAAGCCCGCAGATAGTCATGAACAATTTTTGGTGATTCACCCAGCTGTTGCTGCATATTGTCAGCAAATTGATTTTTGTCGGCGGAAACCTCCAGCATTTTTCCATTCTCATAGAAATATTTTGCCACCACCGGCAATTGCTGATAGCTGAAATAATCCGCCATTGGCTCACCGGCCAATTCAAAGAGGGCTTCGATGTTTTGGGGTTCGGTAAATAATGATGGACCGGCATCGAAAGAAAAGCCATCCTGGTGAAGGCTGGTGAGTTTGCCACCGGGATAACTGTTCTTTTCATACACAGCTACCGTGAAACCCTTTACTGCAAGCCTTATGGCAGTTGCCAAGCCGGCTACACCACTGCCAATGATGATCGCCTTTTTTATGTGTTCGGGAGAATGACTCATGGATAAGCGAAAATACAAGGTTTGTCATAGGGCCTACAGCAACCGTTACATCGATTTGATGCTATGCCACCAGAACGGTCGTCCCGGCCATAAAGGCCTCCAGCCTGGGGAGGGCTATCTTAAACCATTCCGTATACATCCAGGGAGTTTGTTGCAGATCGCTTTTAATTTCCTCAAAACTTTTGTAGCAATAATTTTCCACTTCTGATTTGGAGGGGTTTATATCGCCTTCGAACTCGCCTATAAACACGTGGTCGTATTCGTATTCGGTAAGTCCATTGTCGAAGGCGGCCTGGTAAATAAAATCAAATGCTTCGGTAAGTTCTGTGGTAAAGCCCATTTCCTCCTGCAATCTCCTGGTGGCTGCGTCCCCGGTTTTTTCACCTGGGGAAGGGTGGCTACAGCAGGTATTGGTCCAAAGCCCACCGCTATGATATTTGCTTTTAGCCCTTTGCTGCAGCAGCATTTGTCCACGGTTATTAAACACAAACACACTAAAGGCGCGATGGAGATGGGGTGTATAATGTGCTTCCATTTTTTCCATAGTGCCAATTTCATTATCCAGCTCATCCACCAATATCACCGGTTTTGATTCCATGTATCACTGTTTTATTCTAATGCCTCAAAATTCAAAAGGTCTCCCCTGTTTACAAAATATTAAACTGGCTCCGCAATCCAGCCTTAGCTAAAATAAACACTTTGCCGTACTTCGGTATGCGTATCCTTTCTTCCATGATCCTTTTCGGCTGCAGCTTTTTTATCTTTTTAAACAGTGAGAGATAGTATTTATACGCTACATACACGCCAAACCTCGCTTTCAGCGGAAGTGCAATAATGCCGCGATGGGCATCGCTAAAGTCTTTCTGTATGTCGGCTTCTATTTGGCATTTATCTGCTTCTGTAAAATTTTTAAAATCACAACCGGGAAAATAGACCCTGTTAAGGCCCTGGTAATCGGCTTTAAGATCCCGCAAAAAATTTACTTTTTGAAAAGCCGCTCCGAGGCTGCGTGCTGCTGGTTTTAGTTGCTGGTACATGGACTTATTGCCTTCGCAAAAAATATACAGGCACATCAACCCTACCACTTCAGCACTGCCATAAATATATTCCCCGTAGCTGGTGCAATCGTGTTGTTTTTTGTCCAGGTCCATTTGCATACTGTCAAAAAAAGATTCAATCAGTGCCAGGTCTATGCTGTAGCGGTTTACCGTCATCTGAAAACTATGGAGAATGGGGTTTAGGCTAATCCCTCTTTTTATAGCATCGAAGGTTTCCTGCTTAAACTGATGAAGTAATGCTTCTTTATCATGGTCATGAAATGTATCAACAATTTCATCGGCAAAACGGACGAAGCCATACACATTATAAATGGGTGAACGCATATCGGGGTGCAACAAACGTATGGCACTGCTGAAAGAGGTACTATACCTTTCAGTAGTGATCTTACTGCACATCTGGCTTACGTTGTGAAAAAGTTGCATCATAGCTGAGCCAATTTAGTTTTAATAGCTGGTATTGAGTTGTAATGGCGGGTAACATTGTGAACGATACAAAACTTTGATGGCCGCAAGCCTGTCAAAACATACAAATCCGTCTTATAAATCACTAACTGTGACACCACTATTTACTTGCTTTCGCTAAAGTGTTTCTCTACCTGCGTGGCCACCACCTCGCCGCTTATTAAGCTCGGCGGAACCCCAGGCCCAGGCACAGTGAGCTGCCCGGTAAAGAAAAGATTTTTCACTTTTTTGCTACGACAAGATGGTTTCAAAACAGCAGTTTGCAACAAAGTGTTCGCAAGACCATAGGCATTTCCTTTGTAAGCATTGTAATCGTTTATGAAATCGCTGTGTGCGTAGGATTTATAATAAACAATATGTGTTGCAACCTGCTCACCCAGTCTCGCTTCAAAGCGTTTCAGGATCTGGTCGAAGTAACTTTTTCGAAGTGTTTCATCGTCTCCTGTAAGCCCTGTGGCTACCGGCACCAGGAAAAAAAGGTTTTCGCAACCATCGGGTGCCTGGCTGGCATCTGTTACCGAGGTGGCGCTAACATAAAACAAAGGTTCGTCCGGCCATTGTGGTGTGGTATAAATATCCCTTGCATGTGGGGCAAAAGGCACATCGAAAAAAAGGCTGTGGTGTGGCAGGCTGCTCAGTTTTTTATTAAGGCCAACATAGTACAATAAACAGGACGGCGCCATAACTCTTTTGTTCCAATAACTTTCAGTGTAAGTACGATACTCAGCCGCCAGCAGCTTTGTTTCGGTAAAATGATAATCAGCATTGGAGATGATGACGTCGGCTGTGAAGTCGACGGTTGACCGTTGACCGTCGACCGTTATCGGTATAGCATAGGTTTTAATTGGTTTCGGGTTTACAGTCGACGGTTGACGGTCGACAGTTGACGAAATACAACCCCGCACAGATTTAGCTACCCCATCTTCCACTTTTATTTCCTGTACATCGCAATTAAATACGAACTGTACACCCAATTCTGTGGCGAGTTGATACATGCCTTCGACCACGCTGTACATACCCCCTTTTGGAAACCAGGTACCACCTTTTATGTCTGCATAGTTCATAAGGCTGTATAAAGCAGGGGTATCGCTGGCCAGGGCCCCAAGGAACAGTACCGGAAACTCCATTAATTCCCTCAGTCGCGGATTTTTAAAATGCTTGCCAAAATGCTTTTTTATGGAAGTAAAAACATCCAGTTTAAAAATGCCTTTCAACAGATCCATATCCAGGAATTCGGCCAAAGACTGGCCGGGTTTAAATACCAGTTTATGCATGCCTATCTCGTATTTGTAGGCGGCCTCCTTCATCACTTTGTCGAGCTGGATGCCGGCGCCAGGTTCTGCTTTTTCAAACAGGGCCTTCATTTCTTCATAACCTGCAGGCATATCCCAATAATCATCCGGCCAATACACACGGTAGGATGGATCGAGCCGGTAAAGCGTGTAGTAATCAGCCAGCTTTTTGCCAAATTGGCCAAAATATCTTTCAAAAACATCGGGCATCCAATACCAGCTGGGCCCCATGTCGAATGTAAAACCGTTAGCTTCCAACCTTCTGGCACGGCCGCCTGGCTGATGATGCTTTTCCAATACGGTAACTGTCCATCCTTTTTTGGCAAGGAAAGATGCGGCCGAAATCCCGGCAAAGCCACTACCGATAACAATTGCTGTTTTGGCCAAGGTATTTGTTGGTTAGCGAACATTAAAAAACGCTCCGGTCAATGGAACGTTTTTATGAATAATAGTTCAGGCTTGCCCTATCTTCTTTCCAATTGCGTTTTTAGCAATTTACGGGCAAAATGGATACGGCTTTTAATAGTACCGAGGGGTTCTTCCAGCATATCGGCAATCTCGTGGTATTTGTACCCATCGTAGTACAACAAAAACGGGTTGCGGAATATTTCAGGAAGCCCGTGAATGGCTTTGCCGATCTCCTTTAATTTCAGGTTGCTTTCAGCCGGGTTGGCGATGGTTACCTGGTTATAATCTATTAAAAAATCGTTGGGGGAATTATCAAAAACAGTGTTCTGCCTGGCTTTACGGCGGTAATTGTTGATGAATATATTCCTCATAATAGTGTACAGCCACGCTTTCACGTTTGTGCCCACATTATATTTATCCTTATTGGCCAATGCCCGGTAGATGGTTTCCTGCATCAGGTCTTTGGCGGTTTCGTAATCCTTGGTAAGTGTTATAGCAAAAGGTTTTAGAAACTCCGTATTGCTAAGCAACATTTGATTGAAATCTAAAACAGACATAATTGGTAGTATTTAAAAAGTTACTTACGCAAACCTAAACACTAAAGTTTGAACATCGAAATTTTTTTGTTTAACATTTCTGTGACAATTCTAAACAAAAATCCGGCCATTCCCCGGAGTGAAAAAAGGAAATGATAGTATGCTTACATGAAACCCGTTGTAGTTACACTAAGATCAAGCCATTGTACTTTGCTCACCTACATTTTTAATTTTCCGGGAGGCCTTAAATACACCAAAGCCGCCTCATTTATTTTAAGGCGGCTTTGTGAAAATTACGTGCTCAGTAGTTGTTAAATGCCTGATATAAACTCCATAACCTCTGCTAAGGATCTCTTTATCGTGATATTTTCAGGTTCCTTTTTCTTATAGTTCTGAGTCATCGGACCTGAAACGATAACAGGTAGATTGCCTGCAATTAACCCAAGTTTTTGGAGAAATTTTTCGAAATTGAAATTGTGTATTACGGAGGTGAGATGCGTATATATCATGTCAGGCTTTTTGGATTTAATGATAAAATCCAGGTCATTAATCGGTAAATCCGCTCCCAGGTACCACACTTTCACTCCACGGGCTTTCAGAAGATAACTGATGAAAAGCAACCCCAATTCGTGGTGCTCGGTTTCCGGTAAAAAAAGCAGGATCGATTTATCCAGCCTGGCCACGGTTTTGATTCCTTCTATTCCAACAATTATTTTTTGCCTGATGATATTAGAAACCAGGTGTTCCTGGGCCGGTTTTATATGATTGGTTACCCATAGCAAACCTAACTTTTCAAGGAATGGGAAAATGATTTGTGTGATGGCTTTCTCTATTCCCCTTGTTGCTATAAAGTCGTCCAGTGATTCCTCAAGCTTTTCCACATCCAGGTCTATCATGTAGCCAATCATTTCATTCACCGTTCTCTCATGCTGTGCCTGTAACTGGTTCAGTCCCATTACTTTCTCTATCAAATCACCGTTCTTCATCTTATCAATATGCGATATTTTGAAGCCGTATTTGTTTAGTAAAGCCACATTCAAAATCACTTTCAGCTCTTCGTTATTATAATAGCGGATATTGGTTTGGGTACGTTCAGGTTTCAAAAAAGCGTAGCGTTGCTCCCAAATTCGAATAGTATGGGCCTTTATACCCGAAAGGTTCTCCAGATCTTTTATCGTAAATGCGTTCATAAGGTTTACAAATGCACGGTGTGGCTTTATAAATCGTTAATCCCCCAATATTGGGTACTTATACAATACAACAGCAATGCCGTAAAATTGTTTTTTGGTAAAGGAGGGGTATTGGGTGGCAGTAGAGCGGGTGTATTATGGCATTAAAAATACCGCTGTAAAATTTGCAGCAGTCGTTCTACTATAAAAATTGTAATGGATTTGCCTGTACCCTATAAAGAGGAAACCGGAGTCTAAAAAACCTCAGGAAAATTTCTGTTTGTATTCTTCGTACACCATTTTTAAGCCTTGCTCTAATGAGATTTTATGCTTCCAGCCAAGTGAATGAAGTTTGCTGACATCCATTAGTTTGCGGGGTGTGCCATCGGGTTTTGAAGTATCCTGGATAATTACGCCCTGGTATCCTACAGTCTCTTTTACAAGTAATGCCAATTCTTTGATGGTTTGATCAACGCCTGTTCCAATGTTTATCAGCCCGGGTTCATCATATTCCTGCATCAGGAAAAAGCAAGCGTCGGCCAGGTCATCTGCATACAAAAATTCCCGCATGGGCATACCCGATCCCCACAATATTACTTCGGGGTGTTGATTGACCTTCGCTTCGTGAAACTTACGGATAAGGGCAGGCAGCACATGCGAATTGTTCAGGTCATAATGATCGTTTGGGCCGTATAAATTGGTAGGCATCACCGAAATAAAATTACATCCATATTGGCTGCGGTAAGCGTCACACATTTTGATGCCTGCGATTTTTGCAATGGCATAAGGTTCGTTTGTTTCTTCCAGCAAACCTGTAAGCAGGTATTCTTCTTTTAATGGCTGTGGTGCAAGTTTGGGGTAAATACAACTGCTACCCATAAACATTAATTTTTTTACCCCGTTTACATAGCTCTGGTGTATCACGTTGTTTTGTACCGCCAGGTTTTCGTAAATAAAATCTGCACGATAGGTATTGTTAGCCAATATGCCACCCACTTTGGCAGCGGCCAAAAAAACATAATCCGGTTTTTCTGCAGCAAAAAAATCGATCACAGACTGTTGGTTACGAAGGTCCAGTTCAACCGATGTACGGGTTACAAAATTGATAAAACCCTCTGCCTTTAATCTGCGGTAGATGGCAGAACCAACCATGCCGCGGTGACCGGCTATATATATTTTGTCAGATAATTGCATAAACAGATTGTTTTTTAACCACGGACAGGTTCCACAATTGTAATTAAAATGAAAAATAGAAGAAGGACCGTTACACGGCTATTACATTCCTGTTCATTTTCGGTAAACACCTGTTATTCATACTGGTTCTTAACAGAGAACCCGGATTCCTTCAGTAACTTTTCTTTTCGGAACAGTTCTATATCAGCGGCTACCATTTCCTCTACCAGCATTGGTAGCGTATATTTTGGCTGCCAGCCTAACTTAGTATTCGATTTTGTTGGGTCGCCAATCAGTAAATCTACTTCTGTTGGACGGTAATAGCGGGGGTCTACGCCTACTACTACCTTGCCAACTTCTACCGGGAAAGCAGGATTGGTACTGGCTGTTACAGTGCCAATTTCATTTTCGTTCTCACCGGTAAATTCCAGTTCTACGCCTATTTCGGCAAAAGCCATTCTTACAAAATCCCTGATTCGGGTGGTGACACCGGTGGCTATCACATAATCTTCGGGTATCTCCTGCTGCAGTATCAGCCACATGGCTTCCACATAGTCTTTGGCATGACCCCAATCCCGTTGAGAATCGAGATTTCCCAGGAAGACCTTGTCCTGTAGGCCAAGCGCTATTTTAGCAACCGCCCTGGTAATTTTACGCGTAACAAAGGTTTCGCCCCGTAACGGACTCTCATGATTAAAAAGAATGCCGTTTACAGCAAACATCTTATAAGCCTCACGGTAATTTACAGTTACCCAAAATGCGTACATTTTGGCAGCTGCGTAAGGCGAGCGGGGATAGAAAGGGGTTCTTTCGCTTTGGGGTACTTCCTGCACCAGGCCATACAATTCTGAAGTACTTGCCTGGTAAATTTTCGTTTTTTTGGTGAGGCCCAGTATGCGTACTGCTTCCAGGATGCGAAGCGTTCCGATGCCATCAGTATTGGCAACATATTCCGGCATTTCAAAACTCACATGCACATGGCTCATGGCTCCGAGATTATAAATCTCGTCCGGCTGAACCTCCTGGATAATGCGTATCAGGTTGGTACTATCTGTAAGGTCGCCGTAATGCAAAGTGAATTTTACGTCACTTTCATGGGGATCCTGGTACAAATGGTCTATGCGATCGGTATTAAATAACGAACTACGGCGCTTAATGCCGTGAACATTGTATCCTTTGCTAAGTAAAAGTTCGGAGAGATAGGCTCCGTCCTGACCGGTAACGCCGGTAATAAGTGCTGTTTTTTTCATTTCTGAGCTTCCTGATAACAGATTTTGTTTCCTGGTTATTTAAAGCGGCAAAGTAAAGGAATAATTTTTCACAATTAGCGCTCACTTCCGGTTAGAGAAACTATGCCTAGATCTACGGTTCAACTCATAATCGGGTTGGCTGGTTTCGCTTTACTTCTCTGAATCATTTATCTCACAAACCTTATAATTTTCTTCGTATAATCATCTCTCCCTTCGGACGACAGGTGTACAGGGTCGTGAAAAAATAAAGAGTTCCGATTGTCAAATTTATAGTCGTCTACATCCCAATAAGGCTTATTTTCTTGTAAAATGAACTGTTTGAGTGAGTCGCGGGCCAGCATAAAAATCCTTGACAATCTTATTTGAGCTGGTACCGGTGGTTCTAAAAAAACCAGTTCGATATGATGGGCTTCTAACTGGGAAATGATATGCATTAAAGCATCCAGTTGTTTCTCCTCAAGCCCAGTGAAAGTTACCGTATCCGAAATAGGTGGTTTGAACGACCAGAATTTCTTTTCATCTACCGCACTTACATATTTTCCGACATAACCGCCTTTATAGGACAAAGAGTTGTTGAAGCCGTTTAGTAATGGGTAGGTGGATATACTTTCGTTGCCCTCAAGCATTACCAGGTCGTATTTATCCCAAAGGGTTAGTATAGAACCAGATCTTTTAATAAACTCAATTTTATCCCTGAAATTCAAATCGTTAAAAAGCCGCGGGTCGGCTAAAGTTGTTTTCTGAAAAGCCCTGTAAGGATAAGCCTCCACAATGATTTTTTTTACGTTGTGGCTGTTTTTTAAAATGGAGCTGATGATAAAGTCGATATAAAAAAAACTATTCCCATTATAAGCGATGATATAACTTTTGCCGAGGCTATCTTCCAAAATTTGAGGATTCAAACTCTGCCTCGTTTGGGAGCTGCCGATAAAAAGGTAATCGACGTCTCCCTCCTTTGAGAAGCCAGCATAGCCTGTAGTTCCCGACGAAAAAAAACTTGAACAAAAAAACTTGAACAAAAAAATAATCATCAAAACTACGAGAGACGAAAGGATGTACTTTTTCATGATTTAGAATTGGAAATAGATAAACGACGTATTTTTAAAATAGCCGAAAAATAACGTAAGAAAAAGCAGGAACGTATAGAATGCAAACTGCTTTCTTGAACCATCCGAAAAAATCGGGCGATCGCTCAACCTGGTTTTGAATTCCATAAATAGCATAAAAAAAATTACGGAGATGCAAATGATAAAATGTGACAGGGAGGTGCTATCGCCAGTCATTAAAATAATACAGTCGGAAATACTGGCTTTGTTGATGTGAAGATCTGTGAAAACGGCTTTAAATACTTCCCCTGCATCCGTCAGCGACCTCGCCCTGAAAAAGACCCAGGTGCAGCTAACCAACAGAAATGTAAATAAAATCTTCGCTGCGTTGACCAGTTTGTTTGAAGCCGGAAATTTTATCCTCTTCGTTAGCCTTTCTAAGGCAACCAAAAAACCGTGTATGGCCCCCCACACTACAAATGTCCAGTTTGCACCATGCCATATTCCGCTAATAATAAACACAATAAAAATATTCCTGATTATTTTCAGTTGTGAGACACGGCTGCCACCGAGGGGAATGTACAGGTAATCACGAAACCAGGTAGAGAGTGAGATATGCCAGCGTTGCCAAAACTCAGTAATGCTTTTGGAAATATAGGGAACATTGAAATTTTTCATTAAATCGATGCCAAGGCATTTTGCCGTTCCAATCGCAATATCCGAATAGCCTGAAAAATCGCAGTATATTTCAATAGAGAAAAAAAGTGTTGCCACCAGGTTACTTAAGCCTGAATGCCCGGACGGATCTGCGTATACAGCGTCTACCAAAACGCCTAACCGGTCTGCAACCACTACTTTTTTGAAAACCCCCCAAAGCATTATTTGAAGACCTTTCACCACCTCATTCTCCTTATAAACTGCCGGAGTTTTCAACTGGTGAAGTATGTTTTGCGGCCTTTCGATAGGTCCTGCAACCAGCTGTGGGTAGAACATGACGTAAAGCGCATAGTAGCCAAAATGCTTCTCCGCCTTTTGTCGTCCTCTGTAAACCTCGATTGTGTAACTCATCGCCTGGAAAGTATGAAATGAGAGGCCGATCGGTAATAAAATACTTAGGTAGGGAATCGGGTTGGTATATCCTAAACCAGATAAAAACAATGAAATATTCTCAATGAAAAAATTATAGTATTTGAAAACTACCAGTATTCCTATATTGGCAATAAGGCTGGCGTACAGTAATAAAAGCTTTCTTTTTTTATTGCTATTCTCAATGTATATACCGGCAAAATAGTCGATAACTATTGTGCCGGCGAGGATGAGTATATATATGGGCACAAACGCCATGTAGAAATAGCAACTGCTTGCCAGGAGCAGCATCCACCTGTATCGATGCGGCAGCTTATAGTAGGCAATCGTGACAACAATAAAAAATACAAGAAATTCGAAAGAGTTGAACAGCATTATCTCATGAATTTTAGAAAATCAAAGCCCTTGCCTGGATTAAACAATTAGTTTATTGCCATAAAAATTTTAGCGCTGCAAAATAAGGCCATCTATGTTGCTTAAGAAATTTAGTGTTTTTGCGTCCGAACCGGGTCGGGCTTTCAAAGCAAGCCCCTTGATTAGAGATGCATCAAGTTGGATTCCAGTTGATTTAGAAAAAAAATCAAACTATTTGGTGCTGAAATCCGTTTACCGGTTTGATAAAGAAAACCTCTTTATTACGAAAACCTTATACCTTGAGCTATAAACTTAAAGCAGCTTTAAAAGGATCTCCATGTTTCAAATCTATCCCTCGCTGGATATAGACCCCAAAACCTATTTGCCCATCCCCACGGTAAAACTTGTTTCCAGAGATGTAATCTGGCAAGGCTTACATGTATGTGCAACTGCGGTAACTGTAAATGAAAATGAATCCATTCTGTTCGATCTACCTGTAGGTGAGGCCTCCATCCGGCCAGCAGCATATAACGTTACCCGGAAAAAAGTAGTCTCTTATTTTCAGACAGGGTTTAACTGGTATACGGAAATATTCAAAACAATAGCGCAAACGCCCGACTCCTCAGATATCAAACTGGGAATCCTTGGGAATCATGCCCACGGATATAAAAAGATCATTGTTCTAAATACGCTGGACGCCTGGTATGGCCATTCCCTGATATACCTTTTTCATTTACATAAACTCATTCAAAATAAGCCAGCTGATATCGGGATTGTTGTTCTTATCCAACCCTTTTTAGAATGGATGATTCCCCAAAATGGCGTCGCCGAAGTTTGGAAAGCGGGAATAAAACTTTCGGAAGCAAAAAAATATTACCCTGTGTTAAGTCAAAAAATTAATGACCAACTGGTGCGTTTTGATGAGGTTTACCTCAGTGAGACACCGATATTGGCAGATGGATTCGATATCAGTTTTTTTACGCAGGTGCCCGTGTTCAGCGAGGAGCGTTTTGGAAAGCCAGGCAATAGAATTACATTTATTTGGAGGGAGGACAAAAACAGGCTATGGTTAAAAAACTACTACCTGTACGGGGCTTTAAAACTGCTGAAATGGCAAAAAATATTGTTGCCACTGCAAAAAGCCCGGGTCGTTTGGCTTTTTAGAAAATTACGCAGGCTTTGGGGAGCAGATGTTGTTTTCACGATCGCAGGCCTGGGGAATTACGGCAAATTCCCCGCGTGGATAGCGGATGAGCGGACAACAGATTTCGATGCGGCAACCGAAAAAAAACTTTGCCATATCTATGCAGAAAGCGAAATTGTGGCTGGTATTCACGGTTCGGGCATGATTCTGCCGTCTGCCCATGCCGGGATGACCATCAGTATGATGCCCCCAAAAAGATGGGGCAACTATGCAGAGGACATTATTTTCCAGGGCGAAAAGACCTTTGATTGCCTGTTTCGCAAAAGAATCGTGCCTTTGAATATGTCGCTAAACGAATTAAGAGATATTTTCAAAAGTATGAGATCAGGTATTGAACAGTTTAATCAAAAAGTGGCAACTGCCAACCGGAAATCATTGTAAAAGAGATACCAGCTGCGAAACGAATGCAGCCTGACAGGTGAAAATTTATTTTATACACCCAAACAAATGGATTTAGCCCTGCTACATAAACCTAAACCGAGCCAAGCTTTGATAAATAATGATGCAATTATTGTTTGCAGTAACTGTGTTCTCGATTCAACGATCCAAAATATATCTTTCAATGAAAATGGTGTTTGTAATTTCTGCTCCGGGTTTTTCATTGAAAACGCCAGGAAACCCCGGCGGGATCCTAACGATCTTTCTGCCGGGCTCACTTCTGTTATAGAGGTCATCCGAAAAAAGGGGCAAGGGAAACGCTATGATTGTATTATTGGTCTGAGTGGTGGTGTAGACAGCAGCTACCTGGCCTGGCTGGTACGCAAACACAACCTGCGACCCCTGGCCGTACACCTTGATAATGGGTGGAATTCGGAACTGGCCGTGAGTAACATGGAAAAAGTGTGCAGTAAGCTGCAGATTGACCTAGTTACCCATGTGATAGACTGGGTAGAATTCCGGGATATCCAGCTATCATTCCTTAAAGCATCTGTGGCTCATGTGGATGCGCCTACAGATCATGCCATTTTTGCTACGCTCTACATGTTCGCAAAAAAATACGGCATCAAATATATCCTCGACGGGATCAATACCAATACCGAATATACCAGGAATGACATGATGGATGCCGGCTATAACTATATGGATTACAGCCAGATAAAGGGCATTCACAAAAAATTTGGGAAAGAGCCATTTATTACGTTTCCCCGAATGACGATGTTTATGAAATTTATCAACCAGGCTGTTTTTGGCATCCGTCAGCTAAGCCTGTTAAATATTATCGATTATAACAAACTGACAGCAATTGAGACGCTGAAAAAGGAAATTCAGTGGAAACCCTACGACGGCAAACATCATGAATCGCTATACACCAAATGGCACCAGCTGGTGTACCTCCCCAGTAAATTTAAATTTGATATTCGAAAATTACATCTCAGCGACCTGGTCCTATCAGGCCAATTGAGCCGCGAACAGGCGTTGGCAGAATTAGCAAGGATTTCAATAACAGCTATTGAAAAAAAGGAACTGACCTGTTATGTACAAAAAAAATTGGGACTTTCCGAAAGTGAGTATGTGGCGATGTTAACTACTACCAGGAAAACTTACCGCGATTACCCCAATTCCAAATGGCTGCTCAATATTTTTCAACGGCTGAAAAAATTTTTGGCCAAAAATGTAAAGCCACTGGCAGCCGGTCCGGTTTTGGATTCACTTTCATATATTTTTTGAGCCAATCAGTTTGGTTATCAGGCATTTTGAAGCATCGGCTTTTTAGCCAGGCCGAATGCCTGCAGGTTTACATCATATAGCTGGCCCAGGGGAATCTCCCGGCCTTTTCCGGCCCCAATAACACCGGCATCAGATATCCAGAGGTTACCAATGCCCGAGTGATGACCGCTCTTGATAGCGATATTGGTAAAAACATCTTTGAACCGGCAGATTGTTTCGCCACCGGAATTTTTTATCTCTGAACTGTCAGAAATGCCCATTGTATAAGCTGTCTCCACAAAAATAAACCCGTCGGTATTTTCCCTGATATTGAATAGGGTATGGCCATCTACTTTTAGATGGGTGAGAATCCCCAGTGCTTTTTGCCTGGCGGCTTCGTTTTTATACTGAACCTGCCAGTCCCTGCTCATCAGCGGAAAAATTTCAAATTCATTTTTTGGGAGCCCGATCGATTCTGCAAAAGCCTTATGGTCGTTTAGCCGGTAATAATTCATGCCACCTTCGCTGTCTTTTGCAGTATATGGTACCTGGCTCAACGCCGATACAATAATGATAAGTGTATCCGGGTCATTTCCCAGTTCATCGAGTACCCGTTTCAGTATCCTGTCGTATACTTCGTACCCATGCATCACCGGGTCATCGTCTTCGTTAATATCGTCGTATTTAATATCGGGTTTAAAAGGCTTAATATCAAATGCCCGCCAGTAGTGATGCTGGTAGTGGGCGATGGCATTTAAAAACAGGGTATAAAAGCCATAATTGGTCTTTTTTAGAATGCGGATGAATATTTCCGCCAGGAACTCGTCGAACACACAGGCCAGCTTCCATTTGGTTTTTGGGTTCAGCTTTTGAGCAAGGATTTGCTTAGCCATTTTGAAGTAAATGGTAGGAGACAGGCCAAGGCTGAGACAGGCTTTTAAACCCTTCCTGATATCGCCGAAAGTAATTTTTTTGGTAGCATGGCCTTGAACCCGGTTGCTGATCAGGTCCCACAACGGGCGCAGCGATTCGGGATAGGTTTCGTTGTAAATAGCCCAGGGATCGGGGAAAAATGTACCTCCCTTTGTATCCCGACGGATAATATTCATGCTGCCAATGATACCCGACTCAATTCCATTGCGGCTCAATTCCTCCCAAATCTGTGTATGCTTCAGCTTGTGTACGTCGCTTAGCGTAAAAATCTGGTGCTCATCGTAGGATTTACCGGTATGCACAGTCACCCATTGTATCCAGGGTTCCAGGTTTTCGTAATCATTTTCGCTGGTGGTGGTGAGGTACTGCCAGTTCTTATTGATTTTTCCAAATATGGGTAGCTTGTTTTTGGCCACCAACTGGTCTATCACCGCCTTCGAGAGCTCGTTGAGTTCTATTTGGATAACTCTTTTATATACTTTCATACTGTTTGTGTTTGTGTCTGGTTCCGGAAATGTTTACCAATTAGCCACCAAATTTAGCCTTTACCAATTGCATTGCCTTTAATACGAGCCTTAATGGGACGGCGTAAAACGCAATCGGGATTTTGAGATCGGCTGCGATTCTATAATATTCCTTTACCAATGCTTTTTGTGTAGCAGCGCCCTTGCCGGTAGCTCCCCCGGTTCTCATTTTCACGATGGTCTTGTTGCAATAAGTAAACCTGTTTTTATGAACGTACAATGTGCGCAACATAAAGTCAGCATCAGCAGTAAGGGGGTAAGCAGGGTTAAAAAATCCGACACTTTCATATACCGTGCGTGCTACAAAAAATGCGGGGTGCGGCGGCACCCAAAATTGCCTGCGCACTTTTGCGGAAGAAAACTTTCCGGCATTCCACACCCGTTTTAATTTTTGCGTATCCGCGTGATCCACCAGTACAATATTCCCATACACCACCGGTGCCTTGTCGGCAATAAAGCAGGCTACGATATCTGCAATAGCCCCGGGGTAGGCATACATATCATCCGAATTGAGAATGCCAATGATATCACCCGTCGCCATCCGAACGCCTTTATTCATGGCGTCGTAAATGCCCTCGTCTTTTTCAGATACGAATTTGGAAATGGCCGTTCCATAGCTGCTGACAATTTCCTTCGTGCTGTCCTTTGAAAGCCCGTCCACAATAATATATTCTATCTCCTTGTGCGTTTGCGAGATAACACTTTCTATCGTGTCTTTAATTGTTGATGCGCTATTAAAACAAACAGTGATGATCGATACTTTCATAGTTAATACAGGCTTTCGCGGGCTATTGCCACCCAATTTTACCCACGCTTAATTGGGGGCAAAATACTGAATAAATGACAACCGTATCCCTTGTCTGCATTTGAATTTAGAAAGGACGGGAAGATCCATTGGTTTTTAGTCGGCTTATACATTACTTTGCCCCAAAAACTGGCTATGAGAATATTGATAACGGGATCCAATGGCTTTGTCGGATCCAGGCTGATGTATTATTTTGAGAAAAAAGGTTTTGAGGTAGCCGGGATAGACCGTAATCCTAAATGCAATATTGAACCACACCGAAATACGATCATTGGAGATATCCTTCGCAACGAAGACCTTGAAAAACTAGCTGGCGATTTTGACTGGCTGATACATTGTGCAGCAGCAAAACACGACTTTGGCGTAACCGATGAACAGTATTATGAAGACAATGTAACAGCAACAGAAAGTATCGCTGCATTTGCTCTGCGCCGCAATATTTTAAAACTGGTCTACTACAGCACAGTTTCTTCTTACGGTCACGAAGCGGTGCCCTGCGATGAAAACGGACCCTTTAAACCCAACACTTACTACGGCGAAACCAAATACCTGGGCGAAGGTGTTCTTGAAAAATGGCTGGCCAAAACCCATAATGGAACACTGGTATTGCTGAGGCCTTCGGTTATTTACGGACCGCACAATTATGCGAACATGTATAACCTGATCAATACCATCTACAAGTTCCCGTTTATGGTGGGTAAGGGCGGACATATAAAGTCCCTGGTGTCATTGGAAAACCTGGCCGATATGACCTGGTTTACAATGGAAAATGCCAAACCCGGCATTAGCAGCTTCAATACCCTTGATAAACCGTATGTAACGTTGAGGGATATCAATACCATTATCTTAAAAAATAAAGGCGCCAGCAAAAAGCCGATCACTATCCCTTATTTCCTGGCACAGGCTCCTGCCAAATTCTTTGATGTCCTGGGCAGGTTATTTAAGTACGATTTTCCTTTAAACAGTGACCGGCTGTCCAAATATTCCACCTCTACCCATTACTATGCTGAAAAGATAAGGGAAGCGGGCTACGTGCAGAAGCATAGCATAGAAGACGAACTGAACCGGATGGTGAATTGGTATCTTGAGGATAAAAAGAAGGGATAAACCTTTACTTTATTGTAGAAAGAGAACGACTGGTGGTCATTGGGTCAATAAGTCAATGCACTAATGACCCAATGACTTAATGACCATCCAATTAAACCCAGCTAGCTACCCGCCAACCCGGCGAAGCGTGAAGCAAATAACCGTACCCTTTCATCATAATTGGTAAACAATGGTTTTGGTGTAACCTGGCCCGTGATAAATTGTTCCATAATAACTGCCAGGCCAGCAGCATCGTGTAATTCAAAATAAAATGCCCGGTCGCCCATTTGTTCCTGGTGCACGTTAATATTTGATAAAATGATTTGTTGTTGTATCGTTTTGGCGTCCTCCACTACCGTGCTCCAGCCTTCGAAAGTACTTGGCTGTATAACTGCCAGGCTGTTCTTCATCAGCCACAACTGGTCTTTACGCGGTATCACACCCAGCATTCTTACATTGGCTTCCAGGCCATTGTTTTTGATGATGGCCAGTAACTCGTCTATATATTGCGGGTTGCGGTAATCTTCCATTTTGCCGGTAAATACTACCAAAAAATCATCCTGTTTTGCTTTCAGGTTTACAATGGCATCAAAAACCACTTTATGGTTTTTGTGTTTGTAAAACTGGTTGGATACAATAAAATATTTCGCGGGGACATTGTACTTTTTTAGAACCCCGTCCAGGTTTAAAAAATCCATGTCGATCATGGATACAAAAGGCAGCACATGCACTTTTAGTTGCGGTGGAATTTTGTAAAAATGACGCAGATGGCTGGCGGCATCTTCACTTGAAAGTACCAGGTCGGTACCTTTTTTTACAAACCGACGCAGCCTGAAATCACGCAACCAAAGGTTGGTTTTGGAGAAATAAGCCGGGTAAAACTTATGCTGAAAATCCGGGAACCAGGCTACATACCTGCACGTTACATTGGTTTTGATTTTACCAACATAGTCGTTAAAAGGATATACAACGTCCAGGTCGTGGCGAACGATAAGGTCTTTGATAAATTGGTTGGTACGGGTAAGGTACGATTTGATATACTTTTTATAAACGCTCTCCACCGGCTGGTAGCTCAGTTCCAGGTAAGGATAGTCTATATGCTCGGCCCATTGTTTGGAAATATCATTGTACACCAGCAGGAGCATAGGCTTTTCTGTATCGGGCAGGGTATTCAGCGCATGCACAATACTGGCCATGTAATTGCCACCCCCTATCCAATCCTGCACTACGTACGTGAAGAGGATCGCTATTCGCTTTCTTTTTGTATCCATAATAAGTATTGCTCCAGCCCCTGTTGCAGGGTAAAGTTTGGTGAAAAGCCCAGTGATGACAAGTGTGTAATATCGGCCTTAAAGCGAAGCGGGTCGCCTGGTTTTACCTGGCCGCCAAAAATAATTTCTTTAGTGGAATTGAGACAGCTTGCCAGGGTATGAACCGCGGAAGCAATGGTAGTTTCTATCCCGGAGCCGACATTGATAACGGGCTGAACAGCCTCTTTATTTTTAATGACCAACTCGATAGCCTGCATCAGGTCTGCGGTATAAATAAAATCTCTTGCCTCCTGGCCGGTGCCCCATAATGCGGCCGGGCCGTCGGTCATTAATTTATGGTACAGATCCCAGAATAGCTGTTTTTTGAGGCCCGGTCCATAAGCAGAAAATATCCGGATAATACAATAATTGGTATGCTGCATCTGCGCATGTGCCATGCACAGCTGCTCTGCCAGCAATTTGTGCCAGCCATAGGGCGATAATGGTGATGTAGCACTGTTTTCTGGCGTGGGTAGCATGGCCGGGTTGCCATAAACAGCGGCACTGCTTAGCAGGATGAAGAAGCAGGATTTTTGAAATTTCCGGATGGCCGACAGCAGGCGTTGAACGTTTACCACATTCATATTAAAATCATCATCGGGATTTTCAAAAGAGAACCCAACCCCCGGTGAGCCGGCAGCATTGATGCATACGTCAAACTGCTCAGCTTGCATCAGCGTCTTATAATTGGGATTGCCGCGCTCCACCAAAAAGTACCGGCTGCCCGGCTTGCCCGACACTCCACACTCCCATACCTCGTGGCCAAGGCCGCTGAAATGCGCCACCGCTGCCGCACCCACAAAACCCTGTGAACCAATAATCAGTATTTTCATGGCTTAACGGCAATAAATGAATAGATGCGGCCTGGCAGTTTTACAAGGTGTTTCTGGTAATAGGTCCAGGCCATATTTTGTACAACTTTCAACTTGCCCAACAATGGTATTTTGGTTCCTACCATTTTTCTAAAATTATTTTCTGTATAAGGAAACAGGTTAATGTCGGAAGCTGTAGGCCCCAGTTGTTCCTTTACATGGAACCCGGCATTCGTCATTGCTGCGAGGTATTGAGCTAAAGTAAAGGCATTTTCTCCTCCATAAAATTTATGAAGCGGGTGCAAGCGCAAAAATTGTTGTTTGTCCTTATCGTCAATGACCACGTGGTCACGTACAGTAATAAATACACCATCCTTCTTTAATGCTTTAAAGGCTGTATTTACAAATTCCTGCAAATGATAAGCATGATGCATGCTCTGTCGTGCATAAACAATATCATACCCACCTTCCGAAGTAATAAAATCTTCTGCAAATATTCTATGAGCTGTCAACTGTCCGGGGGCCAGGGTTGCAGCAAGTGTTTCGATAGCTGTAGACCCAATGGTATCGCTATTGTCTGGCTCAATGGCATCTACTGTAGCACCTAGTTTGGCAAAAGCATATGAACTGATTCCACCACCAGCGCCGATATCCAACACCCTGCTTTTGCCAATAGACGTATAGGACTGTAATAACAGGACAGTAGCTTTCCATTCTTCGCTTTCGATAAAACGTTTGGCATTTCCCATCACATCCGTACCAAAATAGGCGTCGTGTACAAGGTTGTTATACTGTGGCTGGCTTCTTATATATTGAATGGTTTCGTCCCAGGTTTTCATTTCTGTTCTGACTTTTCTAGTTGTTTAATGACGGAGGCGGGATTTCCTCCAACAATGGTAAAGGGCAGAACATCTTTAGTAACAACACTTTTTGCTGCAATTATTGCCCCTTGCCCTATTCTAACCCCTTTTAGGATAAGGGCGTCAGTTCCTATCCATACATCATCTTCTATAACTATGGGGGCTGATTTAACTACAGACCAATCTTTGTTAAAAAGAAAGTTTCCTTTGTGATTAATGTAATCCTGGAAGACCTGTGTGGTATCCCTTCTTCGATCCAGATAATTAAGAGAATGGGAGTCGTTATCATAAATAAGGCAACCCCATGCTACCAGAACATTGTCCCCGATTGTAATGCTTTGCTTCGCTATCAACATGCTGGCACCAATATAAGTATTCTTCCCAACCACGACCTTAGCGTTAGGTTGGTCGAGTTGAATCCTGGCACCCAATACGCATTTTTCTCCCACCAGAACATTTCCGCCATCAAGTTTTACATTGCTGTTAATCTGAAAAGACGGTAAAAAAACTGACTTCCCGTTGCACACAAGCACTTTTTTATAGTACTTGGGTGCACCAATAAGCCTGTTCAGTAAATAGGCCTTTACCTTACCGATCATAGTCACAATATTTATAGGTTAGAATAGTATTTCTTGAGTCTTTGAAACAGTAAGAAATATTTTTTGACAATATCGTCATAGTGAACAGCTATGCTTTTTTTTAATGGGTTTTCAATCGGAAGTAAGGAAGGCTTTATGTTAAGGTAAAACGCATCTCCGGCAAACCACATCAGTCCATCTATTCGTTTATTGTCTATTTTAAAATCGATCATTCTTTTAAGGCTTGCGTAAAATTCCGCCTCGGGTATTAATCTCAAGCCATCCCTGGTATTACCTTCATGGTAACGATGCCATACGAAAACAACCACTTTTTTCTTTAACGCGGCACCAAGTTTCAGAGACTGCCTTATATTGTAATCTATGTAATAGCTATTATGGGTGTGAGTAGTAGTGTCGGGATAATGATTGTACATGGAAGGATATAGGACATCGCTTTGCCTCAGCAGTGGCAGCAGGTTCTTATTTGCCTGCTGCCATGCCAAAGTATCATTAAGCCAATAGTCTGTGATTGGAATATGATAAAATCCCCACTTCATTTTGGGCCGTAACTTTTGACATAAGGTAAGTGCCTTTAAATATTCTTTAAAGACTAATTTGAAAGAATCTGATGAAGCCTTTGCTGTATATAAAGTGGTAAATGCATCAGATTCCCAATCTAAAATAGCTAACCCGGTATCTCTCGCATTGGGTATTTCTTCCAAAACTGTTTTTTTAAGCAAATCGGCATTTATACGCATATCGCCCTCAGGGTCGATGTAGCGGTTGTCAAATATGGGCACTTTTGGCATGCCAGCTTTTTTGAGATATGCCAATGTATTCGTTGGAAAGTCTCCCGTACAATGATAGAGTTCTAGTTTTTTGCTGGCTTTTTGTGCCTTGAGAGAACAGGTAAATCCAAATATTATCCCAAAGGGAATGAAAAAAATCGAACAATATTTATGAAAGAAACTCTTTTGAAATTGCATTCCAGCTTAATTTTTTTTGTACAAAATCGATTCCTGCTGCACCCATTTTTTTTCGCAGATCTTGATTAAAGATAAGCTGTTCGAGTGCCTCTTTTAACTGAAGCGTGTTTCCTTCCTCTACACCGAAGCC
The DNA here is from genome assembly GCA_040386335.1 of Bacteroidota bacterium. Taxonomy (GTDB): domain Bacteria; phylum Bacteroidota; class Bacteroidia; order Chitinophagales; family Chitinophagaceae; genus JAZKFT01. Next base: position 5,632 of record JAZKFT010000059.1, on the reverse strand, counting down.
ATTGCCATGACTAAACCTTTCACTTAACATAACGTTGCAAATAATGGGGCACCCACAGGCGGAGGCATCTACTGTGCTGCCCGTAGCGTGAGCCGGCCAGCAACATATATCCGATGCGTTGTAATATTTTCTCAACTCAGGCGGTGTTACACTTTTATGGTAAATGCATCTAAATGCTGGATCTTTCAAGATGTTTTCAAATTCTTCCTGGTATTCGGCAGCAACGGATCCAACAAATAACAAGCAAACTTTCTTTTCCCGCAGATCGATCATTTTCAGGCTTTTCGGTATTTGATCCAACAACTTTCCTCCATAAATTTTACCAGTATAAGTTATTAGAATGGTATCTTCTGATATAGCCAATTGATTTCTAAGATCTTCACGTTCCTTATCATCCTTATAAAAAATGTCTGTGTCAGCCCCTAACGAAATGGTTTGTAATTTTTCCTTGAAGCCTAAATCTTTTCGAAGGTATTCAAGTACTGAATCTGAAATGGCAACAACCTTAGTAGCAGCTTTTGTTATATTTCCTGTAGCTATTTTTCTAAATAGCAGGTAAAATGGCTGTATATACCATTTGTTATTGCGAACATTTGAAGTAGTATGGTCATCGAAAATTACGGGGACTTTGTTTTGCAGGCCATAATTGGCTACGCTTAGCGAATACAGGTTAAAAACACCATGACAGAAAATGATATCCGGCCTGAGTTCGGCAAGCTTTTCCTTTAAGCCAATCATTCTGAGTTTTCCTAAAATATTTCTTGTCTTGAGTCGGTGAAGTGGCGCCCCAAATTCAGTTCTAAAAATACCCGCGCCTGTAAATCTTTCGCCGATAATGTGTTTTACGGTAGTATTATAGTTGGGAAATTTAAAGTGCCAATCGGAGGCCACAAAGATTACCTCATGACCTGCTTCTATGAATGCCCTACCTAAATAGTAGTCCTGGTAACCCAGTCCATCCTGGTAATGCACATTTATGCTAACTATACGCATGTAAATGATTTAGAATTGGCTGATGCTATCCTTACAGCAGCTATTTGTTATAACCAGGCATCATTTTGTATTGCCCATTTGTGCAAAGAAAATAGTTTCCACAATATAGCAGGATTGGCCAGGTCGGGAATTTTTTTATCAAAAATGTTATTAATAACAGCCGATTTCCTTACTTCATTTTCAAGTGGCTTACTGTTTTGGAGCCAAAGATTTGCAGGAGCCGTAAAGCCCAGTTTTTTACGACGCCAGGTAACCTCGGGATGGATAATCGGGTTCATGGATTTTCGAAGGATGTATTTTGACCAACCGTCTTTAAAACGGTATTTGTCGTTCATGGAGTACACCATTTCCACTAATTGCCAATCCAAAAAAGGTAGCCGTGTTTCTATGGAAAAATGCATGGAGTTTTTATCCTCGTACCTCAGTAAAAGCGGCAGGCTCATTTCCAGCATATCAATCGCCTGCACCTGGCGAAGACCCTGATCCTTACTAAGTTTGGTGTAACGTAGATAATATTCTTTTCTGCAAGCTTCTGTCAATTGTTTTTGAAGCCCTGACATCCGGGATGTTTGTCGCTGCCAGCGGATGAATGGATAATTAAAATACGTCAGGTACATCAACACTGTTTTAAGCCCCATTCCATATTTTGCCATCATTTGTTTTACCAGGACGGGTTTTTGCAAAAAACTATGTTGGTTGATATAATTTATAAAATACCTCGGATAGCCCAAGAGGCTTTCGTCTGCACCTTGCCCGTCCAATAAGACCTTGGTGCCGGATTCCCGCGCCATTTTCATGACAAAGTACTGCATATATACACTGATGCAAGCGAATGGCTCTTCCTGTAATGCTATCACTGTATCCATCGCTTCCGTGAAATCGTCTATACCCGGCATGGTCACTTTCCAGTTAAGATGATACTGATCTACCACCAGTTTTGCATAGGCGGTTTCATCGGTCGCTTTTTCGATAGACCTGGCTGTAAATACGTGAAATTTATCCTGTGTATTTTCCAGGTTATGTTGCATGGATGAGACGGCCGCGATATAACTGCTATCGAGGCCACCGCTCAGGCAAGTACCTACTTTTACGTCGCTCCGCATCCTCCATTTTACCGATCTTTCGAACTCTTGCTTAAATAGGTCTACTGTGTCTTTTTCAGACAACCGATGAATATCCTCATGAAAAGCAGGCGTGTACCATTTGGATATTGTATAACTTTTTTTGTCCAGGCTATAGATAAGATGATGACCGCCTCTTAAATTTTTAATTTCTTCAAAAAAGGTATCACTGGTATGGTCGCTGGCGTTTAGCAGCAGGTAATCGGCTAGTGCAGGCGCAAATATTTTCCTGGATTTTACAAAAGGCAATAACTGGCGGATCTCAGAGCCCGCATAAAACGCATCCGGCCCATCTAAATAGTAGAATGGTTTTACGCCAAACCGGTCCCTACTGCAAAAAACAGTATTGGTTCTTTTATCCAGTAAAATAATGCCCCACATGCCATTGAATCGTTGCAAACAGCCGATGCCCCAACAATGGTAGGCGGCGAGCACTACTTCTGTATCGGATTGGGATTGGAAATGGTATCCTTTATTTTCCAGTTCCCGGCGAAGTTCACGGTAATTATATACTTCTCCGTTGTACGTAATTACCAACTCATCTTTCCAACTCATCGGTTGGCTCCCCCCGGCAGTAAGGTCAATAATGGCCAGCCGCCTGTGACCCAGGGCCATATTTTGATAATAGTGTTCCCCCTCTCCATCTGGCCCCCGGTGTTTTACCAGTTCATTCATTAGTCGGATGTCTTTCTGCTCTACCCCTCTCCCCTCCTTATTTATTTTGCAACTAATGCCACACATGTTTTCTGGTTTACTTTATTTGTCTAACACTCCGGCAACTATCCGCCGGCAGAGAACTTTTTATAGAGTTTCATCCACTTTTCGCTATTGGGGTAATCTTTGTATGTCTTAGGTGCAGCCGCCTTTAGCTGGCTATATTCTGATGCGGTAAAACCCAGTTTTTTTTGCACGTATTCTTCCAGTTCGGCAATAGCGGCAGCGCTGAGCGCAGGGTTTTTTAGTTCTTCTATGGCTTCATCCCGGGTAATTTGCCCCGCGAGAATCAGGTCACTCAGGTGCAATCTTCTTTTATCGAAACCAAATCGTTGGGGCAGGTAAACCGCCTGGTGCCACTTGGTAAATGTGGATTCAAAATGTTTGCCACCATAATCCCGCCACCCTAATTCTTTTTGTAAAAATTGCTTTACCGCTGCTTTATTATAATCGATATAGTTAAGGATACTAAACTGGTTGATTTTTAAAATCTTTCGGTTAATGAACTTTTGCAATAACCCCATACGCGGATAGGTTTTTAGCTTGCCGGTTCCAAATCTTTTATAGATCGCATTGAGCTGCACCAGGTCTGCATAATTCCACCCGCCAATGGTAAGGCTTATATTAGATTCGGTCGCGTCGTTTACCCCATCAATAATATATTTTACATGGTATTTACGCGCCAGGTGGTACAAAATTGCAAAAATGCCATGATCGGTTGGTATTTCGGCATTGGCAACTCCCGATTTCAGGAAGGCCAGTTGCAGGTCTCTAAATTCTTCCCAGTCTACCACATGGGTGTACAAATCAATATCCAGCTTTTTGCAGATATGCTCAATATTATGCACAGCCAGTTCTGCATTCCAGCCATTGTCAAAATGGACCGCCAGTGGACGGAGTCCATGATGTTTTACCAGCCAGGCCACATAACTGCTGTCTACACCACCGCTCAGGCCGATAATACAGTCGTATTGTTTTCCGGCACCTTTTTGTTTTATGGTATTTATCGCAGCCTGCAATTTTTGTTGCTTTTGCTCTTTGGACATGCTGGTCTGCTCATCTTTGGTTTTGTATTGGCGGCAAAAATTACATACACCCTGTTCATCAAAACTTATCGTGGGCTCACTGGTATCCAATACGCAATTAGTGCAAACCTGGTAGCCGGGCCGGCTTATGGAAGTTGAATTGTCCGAAATGGGGCTGTCTTTTATTAACATAATCAAATTTTATAGCACATAGAAATTTCGCAGCCTGCAAATTAAAGCAATAAACGGATGCGTTTGGCAACTACTACTGCTAACGACCCTTTGCTCCATACCGCACAAAAGCCGCTTTAAGGATATCCAAATTTTTTAGGAGGTCATCCGGGTGCAGCAAGCCTATTGCCAGCCTGTTTGAAATCCGGTCGCTGGTTATAAACGTATTAAAAACCAGTTTTAAAATTGCCAGGGTTCTATATTTGGGCTTTTTCAGACAAATTCACGATATGATTCAAATTAAGCCCATCAGTAAATTGGCCATTACCTCTCCGGCATCGGGAAATGCTTTAGTTGTAAACGGTATTGTATGGCAAGGATTGCATATTTGCGCTAACGGAAAAGACACATCATCGGGTGAAGAGTGGTTGGTAGACCTTCCGGTGGGGCAGGGGTTTGTAACGCCCATGGCCATTAACAAAACTTCAAAGCAATTATACCCCAGGGATACAAAACCAGGTAACTGGTATGGCGATATTCTATTAAAAATGCTTGAGGAGAACGGGCAGGAGGCCATTGAGATCAAAAGGAGGGGAATATGCAGCCACCGGAATATTGTTTTGCTAAATACCGTAGACGGCTGGTTCGGGCATAGCCTGTTGTTCTTTTTTCATTTGGAAAAGCTTAAACAAAATCTACCCCCCGATACCGGCCTGGTGCTGGTCATCCAACCATTTTTGGAATGGATGATTCCGGACTATGTAGATGAATGCTGGATACCTTCTATCCCTCTAAAAAAAGGCACAAACTATTACAGCCAGCTTAGTCATTTCATCAATACAGAACTGGAAAGGTTTGAGACCGTTTTTTTAAGCCAGGCCCCGGTACAGTCTCATTCCGTCGATTTGTTTGCTTTCACAGGTGTAAAGAAGTTTGATACGGCCCACCCACCCGCCAAGTCGTTGATTACTTTTATCTGGCGGGAAGATATCACCAGGTTGTGGTGTAAAAACTGGCTGGTTTCCGGAGGCTTAAAATATTTCAAACTTCGTAAACTTTTTTTGCCGGTTCATCTCTGGCGGGTGAAACGTTGTATGGCTAAAATTCAAAAACAACTGGGAAATGAATATGGTTACGCTGTGGCGGGGCTTGGAAAATACGGAAGCTTTGGAAATAATATTGCTGACCTGAGAGTAAATGGTTTTACCCGCGAGGAGGAAGTACGAACCTGTGAGATATATGCGTCATCAGCACTGGTAATAGGCGTACATGGCAGTAGTATGATCCTGCCTTCGGGCCTGGCTGGAGCTGTTATCAGTTTGATGCCGCAAAAGCGTTGGGGCAATTTTGCGCAGGATATTTTATTCGATCCCAAAGAAAACCTGCTGCATGAAGTTTATAACAAACGCATGTTACCATTAAATATGCCACTCCAGGAAGTAGTGGATATTGCTGTGCACATGGTCACATTCAAAAAAGGATTTAATCTCAGGTTTGTGGAACAATCAACTTATTTGTAGGTTCGGCGCCAGGCGATGCATCCCCCGGTGGACTTTTCCTGTTTTCCTCACTGGGACACCCAAGTTTTTAAATCAAATAGTTTGACCA
>JAZKFT010000058.1:0-50816 GCA_040386335.1 Bacteroidota bacterium | reverse complement strand
TCCTTCAATGATTTTATAATTAACGGTGATATTGTCACCGGCTTTAAACTTAGGATGTGCCTTTCCCTGTGTTTGATTAAGTTGCTCTTGTACGAATTGAACAGCTGCGTTCATGTCTAAAATTTTTGGACGGCAAAAGTAGGAGTCGGCGGGGGAAATACCAAATAATAAAAAACAAATTGGAAAAGACAGATGTAGAAATATATTTTTTGCAAGCCATTTTTATAGCAATTACACTCCACACACCATAAATGTGTAATCATTTAACGTTTCGCCGCATCCCACCCCTGTTTTTGCCGCAGGCAAAACCTGTCCCTCCCGATGCATCGGGACGGGGAATAATACCGCCGTGCCACTACGCCGATTTCAGAAGTGTTCTAATAGGGCATAACAAACCAGGTTTCTGTTTCAAACGGACTTTAGTTAAACCAATTGTTTTTATGCGCCAGCGAAATAATCTGCGCTTTGGAGTTTACATGGAGTTTAATATAGGTATTAGCCACGTGTTTGCGAACGGTGAGTACACTGATGTCCAACTGGATGGATATTCGCTTGGCGTCCCAGCCGTTGACCGTGTGTTTTAGTATCTGGATCTCTCTTTCCGACAGCAGGTGATCGAGCGATGCGGCTGATGATGTATTCGCTGTGGCACCGGAACTTAATAACTGCAGGGTTTTACGGGCAATGGCCGGGCTCATCGGTGCGCCGCCATACTCCAGCACTTCGGTAATGGCATTGCGGATGGACACATTGCTCTCATGCTTGAGGAGGTAGCCGGATGCCCCGCCCCGGATGGCTTCAAAAATATTATCATTGTCTTCAAAAACGGTAAGTACGATGATTGGTATTTCGGGGTATAGTGCCTTGGAAAGTTTTGTGGTGTCTATACCGTTAAGCCCCGGCATTTCAATATCCATAAATACCACCTGTGGATGTTCATGCTGGGGAAGGCCTTTCATTTTCTCCAGGAATTCATGACCGTCGCTGGCTTCCAGCGCAAGCTCCAGGTCTTTGTAAGCCAGCATTTTTTGATAGAATGTGTTTTTGTTCACGACATTGTCTTCTACCAGGGCAATTTTTATGAGTTGTGTTTTTACAGGCATAGGGCAAGTTGGTAATAATATAATTGTTGGTCAATAATCAATATGTAGTAGGTAGTGATTGGGGATTAGTTGATTAGTGATTAGTTGATTGGTAATGGTTGCTATGAATTTTAATCTCTGTTTAATAATGATTCTACCAATCCCCAATCTCTGGTTACTAATCAACTAATACCCAGTCACTAACCCCTAATCACCACCACCGTTCCACCATCCTGCTTCCACTGAATCTTCCATCCACAGGCCTGTGCACGTTCCTGTAGATTGTGGATGCCATTGCCTTTTACTATTTCCGCCGGATTAAAGCCCGTACCATTGTCGGCCACGGTGATATACCAATTGGTGTGATCGGGGCACACAAAACTGATCGTAACCTGGCTGCAGCGGCTGTGGCGCAGCGCATTGTTAATGCATTCCTGGAGTATATGGTACAATTGAAGTGCATTCGACGGACTCAACGTAATATCACAGTCTATCTCCTCGTTGAAATCGTACTGAATACCAGGGTAATTATGGATGAGTTTTTGGAGCCATACTTTCAGACGGTCGCTTATTTCTGTCAGTTGCTGGGTTTCTTTTTTCAATACCCAAATGGTGTTGTTCAGTTCATTCACGATATCCTGTGCATTTTCTTCCAGGCGGTGCGTCAGCGCCTCTGTATAAGCCCCAGTATCTCTTACATTCCGCACATTATTACTAATGGCGGCGGCATAGGCACCAAGATTGTCGTGCAGGTCTGCCGCTATTCGTTTGCGTTCCTTTTCTTCTGCTTTAAGTATGGCTATCTTCTCATTTAATAACTGCTCCTCCAGCAATCTATCCAGTTTCTGCTTTTCTTTTTTGCGATAGTTTTTATATAGGATAAAAGTGATAATAGCTATAAATAAAAACACACCGAGCGTGGCATAATACAGGTAGTCTTTCGAAATGATGTCCAGTTTTTGTTTTACGATAGTGGTTTCCTGCTTCTGCAATTCGTATTGTGCCTGGAAATTGGCCAGCTCTTCGGCGGAATTTTTCTTGTTCAGTGAGTCCTTTACCGAAATCAATTGCTTTAACGCAGCCGCGTATTGTTCGTACTGTTCGTTTGCCCTGTAATTCTCTGCCAAAGCGTTGTAAAGCAGCAACAGCAGTGCCGCTGATACCTTTCTCCGCTGGGCCAGCTCTATGCCCTTATTGCATATAGCCACCCCTTTGGCGAGTTGTTTTGTATTGGCATAAAAAGACGCCAATACGCTCATATCGCTGATAATGTACAGGGTGTCGCCTATCTGGCTTCGCACTTTTAATCCTTCCTGCAATCTTTCTTCGGCCTCCGGAATTTTTTTCAGGTAACTCATTATCAGGCCATTTACGATCAATCCCTGGCACAGCACAAAGAGATTGCCGGTTTCGCGGCCAATAGCGATGGCCCTGGCACCGTAGTAGTTACAACTGTCTGCATAAGATTTCAGCAGGCTCGCCTGGTGCAGGTGCAGGAAGCAAATGGCAGCGTTGGTATGGAGTAGTCCAAACGTTTCCCGGTATTTTGGCGATGCGGTATCCGGGATCAGGGCGATCGCGTTGTGCACCCATTTAAGAGCCTCCAGGTCCTGGCCGGTAATGGTGTACGACATAAGAATGCCCCGCTTGGCCTGCACCTGGAAAAGGGTGTCATTGCGTTGAAATGACTCAGCTTGCAGCGTAAAAAATGTATTGAGGGCATCTTTGGATTTATTGGTCCGGTAGAATGTTAGTGCTTTAAGTTGCAGAAAAAGTAAATAGGCCTCCTGCTCCCTTTCATTATTCCGAAGCATTTCCAGGTAATTGTTGGTAATCCTGAGGCAGCTGTCTTCCATACCATTTAACAAGAGACTATACGTTAAATAATAGTCGGACAGTATTTCATGGGATTTGTTTTGGCCCGCCTTGCTCAGTTGTTTGGCGATGGTGGCGTATTTCCTGATCGTATCTGGATTGAGCGAATACTTTTCGTTACACAGGTTTAGTATGGCATTAATCTTTGCGGGGTTATCAGAGGCCGCGTACACCTGTTTTTTAAGCAGATCTAATTTATGGGTCTGGCAAAAAACTTTTGCCTGGAACCATAATACGATTGTCACCAGGAATACCAGGTATAATTTGCCTTTGGGGGTTTGTATAAAATAACGGAGCCTGGTTGCAGCCATGTTTACTATTAGGTAAGTTTAAATATACTGATCAACCGGCCTGCGAATCACTAATAATTACTACCGTGCCCTTTACTTTGCCAGGTTGCCAGGATATTTTCCAGCCACAGGCTGCAGCCCGTTCCTGCAAATTGCTGATGCCGTTTCCCTTAAACGTATTTTCGGCACTAAAACCCGTTCCGTTGTCGGCCACATAAACAGCCCAGTCTTTGTCGCTCATGAAGCTAATGGTAACATTGATACACCGGCTATGCCTCAGGGCGTTGTTAATGCATTCCTGTAAAATATGAAACAGCTGCAGAGCACTGGCCGGGCTAAATGTAATATCTGTGATCACTTGTTCATCGAAGTCGTATTGTATGGCGGGGTAATTATGAATGAGTTTTTGAAGCCATACTTTTAGCCTGTCGCTTATTTCAGTAAGTTGCTGGTTTTCTTTTTTTAATACCCAAATGGTGTTGTTGAGCTCATTTACAATATCCTGTGCATTTTGTTCCAGGCGATGGGTTAGCGCTTCACTCAACTGGCCAGCATCTCTAACACTCCGCACATTGCTGCTAATGGCCGCGGCATAGGCACCAAGGTTATCGTGCAGGTCTGCAGCTATTCTTTTGCGTTCCTTTTCTTCGGCTTTTATTACGGCAATGGTTTCATTCAGTCTTTGCTCTTCTACCAATTTCTCCAGTTTTATTTTTTCCTTTTTACGGTAGTTGCGGTATTGTAAAAATCCAAGTGTGCCCAAAAAAACAAATAAGGCCAGCATTCCATAGAACAGGTAATCTTTCGAAATGATGTCGAGTTTTTGCTGGATAATGATGTTCTCTTTTTTCTGAACATCGTATCGGGTCTGCAGGTCAGCCAATGCTTCGGCCGAATTTTTTTCAAAAAGAGAATCTTTTAGTGAAATAATTTTTTCCTGAACCTGGCTATAGTGCAGGTAGTCGCCTCCCATCTTGTAATTTTCAGCCATGGCCCCGTAAAGTATTGGCAGTTTGGCATCCAGTTTATATTGGGTGGCCATTTGCAGGCCCTGCTCAGCCATCATAATTCCTTTTTGGTATTGGCCTCTGATAGCATAAAAATTAGACAACTGCGTCATGTCGCTCACAATATAAAAAGGGTCGCCTACCTGTTTCCGGATGTTCAATGCATCTGTAAGATCCTTCTCGGCCGCTACATTGTTTTTTGTATTCATAAAAATATCCGCCCTTATGTTGAGGGCATTGGCCAGGTAAGAAAGTTGTTGTGAAACTTTTGAACCTTCAATGGCTTTTTCTATAAAATAAAAGGCAGAGTCGTAATTGCCAATATTATTGTACGTCGAGGCCATATTGGAATAGAGCGGGGAGTATTTTCGATAATAAACAGGATTACTGCTGGTGGACAATGCTTTGTAAAACCAATTCAGCGCTTCATTGTATTGATTCATTTCCATATGCGCCCACCCAATGCTGTTCCGGGTTGTGATCTGCATAACCGTATCGCTATTCCCTTCTGCTTCCTGTAGCAACTCGTAAAATAAACCAATGGCTTCTTTAAACTTGCTCCCACGCATAAATGCCTGGGCTTTCAGGGTTTTAAATTTTACGGCCATTTGTTTGCCGCCTGTTTTTTTTGCGAGCCAGTTAAGATTACTATCGCAAACAACGACCACCGAATCGTACAAGCTGTTTTTTAGTAGGCCGGTATACGTGTAAAAATTAGCACGGGCAATGTTTAGTTCATTGTGTTGCTGCAGCGCTATTTTCCTGGCCTGCGCAGCAAATGCCAGCATGGTGTCCGTATTCAGGGAGAACCTTTCTTCACACAAAACGAAGAGGGCTTCTAATTTTTTTTCGGGAGTACCGGCCTTTGCTACCAATGCTTTAAGACTGTCTATCTTTTTTGTTTGGGCAAAAAAGGACTGCTGTAACACTAGCAGGAATACCGTAAATAAAGCAATGTAGATTTTAGGGACCATGAGCTACAACTATGGATGGGGTAGGGCTACAAAAGGCTATGAAGTTATTGTGCAATTATTAAAGCAGTAGCAATTCCTGCCAGTATTTTAGCAGGCTATTTACGCTTCAGTGTGTTACAAGAGCTAATTATTTCCACCACAGGAATGGTATCTGCCGATATTTTCGCCCGTTTTTTGTTGTTGCCAAAAACCGTTTGCTAATTCATTTGCCTGTTTTATAAACCCAGAAGGGCCGAATAAGCATTGTGACCTTAATTGTATCGGGGAAATTGCAACATTTACAAATGATATCACATCCTATCCACACGCTCTTACTCTAACATAAATCAAACACCCATCCACAAAGCTGATCCTCACAGCCTTACTCAATGTCCGGGAGCCCTGCAAGTTTTTGCGGGGCTTTTGCGTTAGGCCTTTGCCGCAATTTCTGTAAGCGCCTGTACCAGCGTGTCCATTTCTTTAAGGGTGGAGTAAACATGCGGTGTAATTCTTACGCAGTGTATGTTTTCCCAATCGATACCTACTGCATGTATTTTATAAGGATCCCACAATTTCGAAGCCAGGTCTGCCGGCTTCATGCCGTCGATGCTTACACCGCAGATGGCACAACTATAAGCTGCCTTAAGGGAGGTATGGATTTTCACCTTGTCGATCTTCATAGCTTTTTCTGCCCAGTAATTTTTAAGATAGCGGATGCGTTCTTCTTTGCGTTTGCTGCCAATGGCATTTTGAAAATTAATGGCTTCTCCGATTCCCTGTTCGATAGGAAAGCTACGGGTGCCCAATGTTTCAAACTTTCGGATATCGGTACTTTGCGGTGAGCTGTTGCATAACAGCGGCCAGATCTTTCCAATATGCTCTTTTTTGATCCAGAGCATACCGCTGCCGATGGGGGCGCTCAAAAATTTATGCAGGGATGTGCCAAAATAGTCGCATCCCAGGTCGGGTATCTTAAAATCGATCAGGCCAAAACTATGCGCCCCATCTACCACCACTTCGATGCCTTTACTGTGTGCCAGCTGGCAGAGTTTTTTAACCGGCATAATTTGCCCTACCCAGTTAATAACATGGGTAACGTGCAGGATTTTTGTTTTTGGGGTGATGGCTTTTCTAAATGCCTCTACTAGCTGTTCATCATTTTCAACCGGGAAATCAAAACTGATCTGGTTGTAAACGATGCCTTCCCGCAGGGCCCGTTGCCGCCAGGCCTGTATCATATTGGGGTAATCCTGCAGGGTGCCTATCACTTCGTCGCCGCGGTTTAACGGCAGGCCATATATCACAGTGTTAAGTGCTTCTGTCGCATTCCGGTTGATGGCAATTTCTTCAGCCAGGCATCCAGCCAGCGTGGCCAATTGCTGCCGCAATGGTTCACGGCCCTTATCCAGTATCCGCCACATATAATAGGAGGGCCCGCCATTGGTCATCTTATTGTATTGCTCCACTGCTTCCTGCACCACACGTGGCGAAGGGCTTACGCCGCCATTGTTTAAATTGATGATCTCAGGATTGACAGAATAAGCTTTTTGGATGATGGCCCAGTAATCTTCTTCGCCTATATCAGAGCCAAATGGAAGTTCGTTGATCAGCTGGTTTGCCTGGTCAAAATCCCTCGCATGGAGTTGGTTAAAAAGGCTGTTGATCCCAAAAGCACCCATGCCTAGAACAGAGGCTTTTTGTAAAAAGGAACGACGGTTTACGCCGGACGCCGGACGCAATACGCTGGACGCTGGACGCTGAACGCCTGAGGCTGCAGGCTCAACGCCTGGTTCTGTGTTTTTTTCGATATGCAACAAATTCTGAGGGCTTATTATTTGGCTCATGGCAGAAGTTTAATAATTGCTACAAGATAAAACAAGTAGCGATACGTTAGGCTGGAGGCTTTACGCTGAACGCTGGACGCTTTGCGTTTTGCTTCCTGCGTCCCGCGTTGAGCGTCCTGCGTATTGCGTCCTGCGTTCAGCGTCCCGCATAAAGCGTAAAAGCATTAATTTTCACTTCTAATCATTTATATGGATCAGTTACATCCCAACAAAGTCAGGCAATTTCTTTTCTTAGCCATTATCATTTTGCTGTTCTGGGTTATCTGGTCGCAGATGTATTTTATGTTGGGTGCCTTTTTTGGGGCCATTACCCTATATGTGATAGCGAGGAAATGGATGTTTAAAATGATCATCGATGCGAAGTGGCCAAGATGGCTGGTGGCGTTAATTATCATGATCATATCCCTCGTGGTTATCGTATTGCCTTTTGCGTGGATCATCACCATGTTGATCAATAAGATACAACCCTATATAGTAGACAAAAGACCGCTGTTTTTGATGATGGGGCGGATCGACGTATACCTGCAATCCAATTTCAAGCTGGATGTTTTTACCAAGGAAAACGTGGAGAAGGCCATTGGAACAGCTACATCACTGGCTCCCAAAATACTGGGCTCCACTTTGGTTACGGTTAGCAACCTGGGTATCATGTACTTTATCCTCTACTTTATGATCGTAAAGTGCAACGATATGGAACTGTGGCTCCGACGCAACCTGCCGCTACAAAATCGCAATAGTGAAAAATTACTGGCCGAAATAAGGGAAATGGTTAAAGCCAATGCGATAGGCATACCCGTGCTGGCCATTGTTCAGGGTATTGTAGCAATGATCGGTTATATGATTTTTGGTGTAGACGACCCGGTCTTATGGGGTATCATCACCGGCATATGTTCGGTAGTGCCGCTGGTGGGCACCATGCTTGCCTGGGTACCTATCACCCTCTACCTTTTTGCCTCCGGAGACCAGGGTGGTGGCATTGGCCTACTGCTTTGGGGCCTGCTGGTGATCGGCACCAGCGACAACGTATTCCGGTTTATACTCGCCAAAAAGCTGGCTGATGTGCATCCGCTGATCACCGTTTTTGGGGTGATCATCGGTGTAAATCTTTTTGGGTTTATGGGACTGATCTTTGGGCCACTGTTACTTTCTGTTTTTGCCCTGTTTGTGAGAATCTATATAGATGAATTTGGCAAAAAGAGAGACACAACCGATAATTAGGGGTAGTTTAAGGTGTTCAATTTGAGAAATAATGATTCCAGGGAGCCGCAATGGCTCCTTTTGCTTTCCCACTCATCCCAATATCCGTCCATTTGTCCAAAACAGAAGTTTTTCTTTCCAATCACCTAATGTAGCTGAAACCCTTTACAGTACAGCGTTTTGCCCTGTTTGGTCATTCCGGTTCACTGCCAGCTACTAAAAATAAATATGTACTGTGTGTTGCATAGTACCGATTTGTGCCTATATCTTTGTGTAACAAATGGGGGAGTTAGGGGATTAGGAGATAGGGATTAGGGATTTGGAAGAAAGAGTAAATGATCACTCATTTTTTACAACAATAAATAATTGTCACTCATGAAAACAAGAAATCACATCGTCGCCGGTATCCTGCTCTTAGTGGTGGCTATCGCAACTGGTTGCAATTTTCATAACAGGCGTATACGCACCGTTAGGGTAGAGAACGATCACAGTTCCTTGAGGATCAAATACAGCGGCAAGATCATTTTTAGCGAAGACCAAACCGAGATTGAACATATTTCACGCAATGGATTTGTGCATTATAAAAAGGACGGCAAAACTTTCGTCGTAAAAAGCAACGACGGCGGCGATATGACCTATACCATTTATGATGGCCACAGACGCCTCCACTACCAGGATGAAGATGCAAAAGCCTTTGTGTCTGAAGCCGTAAAGGAAATTGCGGAACATTATTGAATAGTTGATTAGTTACCGGTTGATTGGTTGATTAGTAGAACAGACAACAATGACCATTGACCTAATGACCTATTGACCGGTTACCCCAGATTCACGAATTACAGATTTCTAACAATAAAAACTAAAAAGATGAACATCGAAAACACAGCCAGCCAGATGCGCAAGGGAGTGCTGGAATTCTGCGTCCTTTCGGTGATAAGGCAGGGAGAAGCTTACCCCAGTGATATCATCGATAAAATGAAGGCCGCCAATTTCCAGATGATGGAAGGCACTTTGTATCCGTTGCTTACACGTCTCAAAAATGCCAATATGCTCAGTTACCGCTGGGTGGAAAGCAATAGCGGGCCGCCACGCAAATACTTTAACCTTACCGATTCCGGCCTCTTATTTTACCAGGAACTGGAAGCCACCTGGAACGAAATGGCCACAGCAGTTGAAGCTGTAAAACATCAAAGCCTGATGGCTGGCCCGGCACCAGAAAACACACGGCTTACAGCAGACTCTTACACAAACCTCGATTCAGACATCCACCGGGAAATAACCGACGACCTTAACAGCCAGGGCCTTGATGAAAGCGGCAGGCAATAACCAACCCCGTCTGACCGGGCTATCCGGGCGGGCAACTAAACATTCTCTAATTTTTTTATCATGAAAAAGGTAATCAACATAAACTTTCAGGGCCGGGTTGTTCCCATTGAAGAATCCGCCTACGAAATGTTGCAACAATACATCACCAGCCTCCGCAACTATTTTGCCAACGAGGAAGGACGCGATGAGATCATCAACGATATAGAAAGCCGCATTGGCGAACTGTTCGCTGATCAGCTGAAAAAAGGCGCTTCCTGCATCACCGATTCTGATGTGGATGCCATCATGAACAGCATGGGCCGTCCATCAGATTTTGAGCAGGCCGATGACGAAGGAACAGGCGCCAGGAATCAAGATACAAGTAGCAGGTACCAGGACGAAAGCAGTACATCTGCCGATCAGCAACAAAATATTCCTCCAAAAAAACGCCTGTACCGTGATGAGGAAGACAAAATACTGGGCGGTGTGGCCAGCGGCCTTGCCAATTACCTCGGTATCGACCCTGCTGTAATGCGGATACTCTTTGCCATAACAGCCTTTTTCGGCGGTTTCGGTTTCCTTGTTTATATCATTTTATGGATCGCTTTGCCTAGCAGAAGCCTGGTTACAAGCATCCGTAAACGTCTCTACCGCGATAGTGATGACAAAGTGTTTGGCGGTGTATGCGGTGGCCTGGCCAAGTACTTCGATATTAATGTGTCTATACCACGTGTCATTTTCGCTGCACCATTCATATTCGGTTTGATCACTTCTATCGGCCGCAATTTCTTCCTTGATGGCCCCGTGATCATCGGTGGGTTTAGCGGGGGTACATTCATCATGGTATATATTATCCTCTGGATCGTATTGCCTGAAGCTATCACAGCCCACGAAAAGCTGGAAATGAAGGGCGAGAAAATAGACCTGAACAGCATCCGTGACACGGTTATGGGCGATATGAAAGGTTTTAAAGAACGTGCCGAAAGAATGGGCCGCGACATTAGTGGAACCGCGAAAGAATTTGGTGCCCGTGTAGGAGAAATGGGACAGGAACTTGGCAAGGCTGGTAAGCAGGCTGGCAGCAATATTATGGGCGATACCGCCAGTGCTGTACGCCGCAACCGTGGTGGATTAGGAAATGCGATCCTGATACTCATAAAAGCCTTTGTATTCTTTGTAATTGGCTGTGTTGCCCTTGGGCTTTTTGTAGGTCTTATTGCCTTATTAAGTGGCGGTGTGGGTGTATTACCCTTGAAAGATTTCTTTCTGGAAGGCCTCTGGCAAAATGTTTATGCATGGGGTACATTACTGTTGTTTGCAGGTATTCCCATCATTGCTTTTATTACCTGGCTGATACGCAGGCTGATGAAGGTAAAAACACATAACCGTTATATTGGCTATTCATTCTCTGCACTTTGGTTTGTTGGACTGTTTTGCCTGATAGCACTGATTGCTACCATGAGCCGCAACTTTAGCACACCCAATTCAGCTACTGAAGACTTTAATCTTACACAGCCTGCGACCAATAATTTATTGGTGATGGTGAGCAACGACACCCGCCGTGGTTATAGCAACTGGCTTGATTTTGATGGCGTGATCAGCGTAGAGGGCGATAGCCTGTATATGAATACTGTAAGGGTGAACATCATCCGCAGCCCCGATAGCCTTTACCATGTTCATGCGGTTAAAATAAGTAATGGCCGGGATAACCAGAATTCAAGGGAGTTGGTTGAAAAAATTGAATTCCCTATCACACAAAAGGATTCTGTACTATACCTGCCCCAGAGTTTTGGTATCAGCAAGCAGGATAAATGGCGGAACCAACGGGTATTGGTAGTAATAGAAGTACCCGTGGGCAAGAAAATAAAAATGGATGAAACCCTGTACGACTACGACTATTTTAATGTGGAGTTTGGCAACCGCCGTTATCGCAGAATAAGCCTGCCGCGCAACTGGCAGGATGGCGAAAACTGGCACAGTAACCGCACCATGATCATGACCAATGAAGACCTGGTTCCGCTGTATCGCAAGGGAAAAGACAACAAGCAATACCGTTACGACGAGCAGGAACTGATCGATGAAAATGATGAAAGGAACCAGGAACCGGCACAAGTAGCTCCGCCCTCGCAAAAAAGCAAAAAGGATTCCATGATAAAAGCCTTTACAGATTCTCTCAATAAGAAAGACAGTACTTACCGCTACAGCCAGGGCCAGTCGGATGACGCTGAAGATGAAGAAGAAAAGGGCAGCCCGGCTGAAACAGGAACCGCTTCCAGCTATTTTTCTCCTATAAGTTCTTTACCAATGATAAATTAAAAAAGCCGGGCTGCCTGAAGTAAAAAATGGATCATCATTTTGTTGATGGCAGCCCGGCCCTTTTAAAAAGGCAGAAGTAGCGAAAAACTATAAGCTCTTTCCCGGTAACCTATTTAAACATGCAGGTTTAGATCCGCAGGTACAAACAAATCGGTGCAGACAGCATCGCTATGTTTAGGTTGGTAAACCCTGCCGTTCCCGGTGGGGTTTTGATTTTAAACATCGAAAAAAATAAAGCTGATGAAACATTTTAAACAATTGGCAGCTCATGTTTCTAACAACACCAAACTGCAGGTGCTTTGGGAGATATCATTTGTGTCCACAGTAATACTTGCTTTACTGGTGTTGGCCATCAACCTTTAATAGTACGCTCGTTAATTTGGAAGTACAATATCTCTTGTTCCCCACCATTCCCCATTTTCTTTTCTTAATGTAACAATACCGGTGCTACCGGGATGCTTCCATTTTTCCAGGCTTTGGAGGTATTGCCTGGTTACAAAAGGATCACCTTCGAAAACAAAATCGCTGATATAATAGGTTTTGCCCGAAGGCTCTTTAATAGCAGCATGAATATGAGCCGGAATTGTACTATTTGGGTAACTCGCCGGCCGGATCGTTTTTATGGTATACCTGCCTGAATCGTCGGTTTTTGCCCAGCCATGTAAGTGGCCATGAAATTTTTGAATTCCTGTTTCATCACCCCTTTTTGTATACCTCCCGGTGCTGTCTGTATGGTATGCGTACATGATTACTCGGGCAAACGGAGTAGCGCCATCTGCGTGAAACAATCTGCCATTAATGGTAAGTAATTCCCCTGCGTCTCTTTTTTTTACCTGCACTACCGCCGAAAGATTACCAGGCATATTGGCAAAGCAGCATTCGATATTTCCGTCCGGATCCTCGCAATCTTTAGCAGCCAATAGTGCGGATTGACTTCCATTTTTTTGAGGAGAAGAGGGAGCCACATTACAGCCTGCCATTACTACAATAAGGAGCAACCATTTCATGACGAATCGTTTTACCCAAGTTACGGCGGGGTAAAGGCAAATGCATAACCACTTATCAAAAAGCAAGGTTGTGGAGGGGTAATCATAGTTGCAAATCATCAATTTTCCTCCGATATAGCTTGTGTTGCCTGATTAAGAGCGACCTACTATTTATGTCCATCTAATAACTACCCCTAACCATCAGCTAACCCGGTACTGTACTACAAACATGCATCTGGTAACTTGGTGCTGGCTCTCAATAGTGGCAAGCAGGTCAAGGGTTTTGTTGTACAGTTCCAAAAGTATTGACGAGGCAGCACCGGCCCCCTTTTTATATGGCCCAATCATTTTTTAAATTTTCTATTATGAAACAGTACTTTCTTTTGTTGATATTATTTTGCTGTAGCGGAGCCAGCGCACAGTTTGTTGGTATCGGCACCGATGCCCCTGGCTTTCCACTACATCTTTCTGTCACGGATCCATATTTCCGTACTGGTTTTGTCCATACTTCGGTAAGTACCGGCACCTCCATGGGTACAAGGATTTATGAAACAAAAGAAACTGCTTTATTCGCAGGTTACAATGCTGTAAACCTAAGCCTGGAAGTCAATAATATCATTGGCCTTTCGGTGAGCAAATTGGGTAATGTGCAATTACGTGCACAGAATACCACGGTGTCTCCCGCCGAACTCAATGCCCGCCTGTATGTAGAAGGTGCAGAAATGGCCGGGGGCACAGTGGCTATAAAGGGTACCACCCACACTTCTCATTTTAATTATGGAACTGAAGAAGATACTTATATACGTGGGGGCAAAGCTGGCTCCAGGTTAATACTGAATGATGGCGGAACCGGCAATGTGCTGATTGCAGGCAGCGGCGGAAATGTTGGTATCGGTACGGGCAATCTGTCATTATTCAGCAGGCTTACAGTAGGCACTCCATCAGGCATTACCGGTCTGGAGCATACTAATGGAACGGTCAGGCTGGCAACCTATGCAGGTTTAGGTGGAAGTCAGATCGGCTACCTGGGTACGGTTAGCAATCACGATTTTTACCTTTTTGCCAATAATACCACCAGGATGGTTATTCGTACCAACGGGTCGGTCGGTATCAATACGGTAAATCCGAGTGCCTGGCTTACCATCCGTGCGGCCGTTGCCCAGGCAGCTATCCGCATTACAGATGCAGATGACGCCAACCCATGGGGTCTCTCACGCAATACAGACGGCATTAACCCGGTGCTGGCCTTTAGTTATAATGGGGTCAATAAATCCCAAATCCAATCTACAGATGGCAGCTATATTACCCTGAGTGATGAAAGGGCTAAAACCGGCATCACTCCAATGGGAAATGTGTTGGATAAAGTTATGCAGTTACAGCCTGCCAGTTATCAAATGAAAGATATGCAAGGTGGCAAACCTTCCATTGGTTTTGTAGCACAACAAGTGCAGCCACTTTTCCCGGATATTATCGCTTCTTTTGGCAAACTAAAACCTGGAGAAGGAGGACCGGACGACTACATCGGGCTGAACTATGCGGCTTTTGGAGTCATCGCTATCAAGGCGATACAGGAGCAGCAGGCGCAGATAGAGGAGTTGAAAAGGGAGATTGAATCGCTGAAGAGAATAAACAAAAACTGAGTCAAATAAATTGAAAGCAGTTTGACGGCTGTTTATTCTTTGTTACTGTATCCAGTTCAAAAACACGAACAGGTAAATCCAGAGCCCATCTACAAAATGCCAATAAGTAGCCGTCATTTCAATAGGTACAGCGCTGTAGTTTCTTGTTTTGCCGCCAAAGGCTTTGATAAACATAATGATCATAACTACAATGCCGCCTAAAACGTGGAGCATGTGTAGTGCCGCAATAACGAAAAGAAAAGACCCTGCTACATTACTTCCCTGCCCGGTAAGTTTGATACCTCTTGCATTAAGGTCGTAAAATCCAATGATCTGAAGCACTATGAAGATGATGCCCAACACCGTGGTAACACTCATCAGTTGGCGGTATTTCGCCATTTCACGGTTTTTAAAAGCTTTTACCGCCAGGTGGATCGTCAGGCTGCTTAACAGTATGGCGAACGTGCTGTACCAGAAAACTTTGGGTAACTCAAAGCCTTGCCAGTTAGCCTGGTTACGTTTTACAATATAGGCACTGGTCATACCGGCGAACATCATAATAATACTACCCAGTCCCAGCCACAGTGTAAACTTATGCGGGTGCATTCTTTTCTTTTGCTCCGTCACTTCAGTACTCATCATCTCTTTATTTTTTTTATCAAACAATTGTTATTCAAATTCAATCCGGCTTGCGGGTCGTGTAACCCTTTATCAATAACGATCCGCGTCCAGCCTACTGCGTCCTGCGTCCCGCGTTTAGCCTGCCACATTCAACTTATCCGCGTACAATGCTATCAGCACTACGGGTAAATAAATATAACTGCTGAACATGACCCTCCGGGCGGCTTTTACATCCATCTCCTTAAATAACCTTACGCATTGCCATACCATAAACAGGTTTGCGGCAAGAATAATCATCATACTCACAATGCCACTCATCTGGTACACGTAGGGTAAAAAACCGATGGGCACCATCATTACAGAATAGCCAATCGCTTGCAAGGCGGTGTTTTTGGTGGGTTCATTCTGGTTGGGCAATAATTTAAAACCCGCCTTGGTATAATCCTTGTGTGCTACCCAGGCGATGGCCCAGAAATGAGGAAACTGCCAGATAAACTGAATAGCAAATAATATCCAGCCCCCGGCTGTAAACGAATCGGCGCCTGCCACCCAACCAATAAGGCACGGAAATGCACCAGGAAATGCACCCACCAATACCGATATCGCACTCACTTTTTTTAGGGGTGTGTAAATAAAAGCATACACAAACAGGCTGAACAGCGATAGTAACGCGGCTGAGATATTGAACCAATACCACATAATACCAATGCCAATAATGGTGCTGGCAATAGTAAAGATCCACGCTTCAGTAGTACTGATTCTCCCTGCCGCCACGGGCCGGTTGGCGGTCCGCTTCATCATGGCGTCGGTATCTTTCTCGGTTATCTGATTGATGGCATTGGCGGCACCTGTAACCAGTAAGCCGCTTATAGAAAGCAGCAGCACACTTTTTATATCGAACCGGATATTAGGTACCAGCAGGTAGCTGATAACACTGGAAAAAACCACTGTAATGCTCAATGTAAACTTGATCAGTTCCTTGTAATCCTTCAGCCTGGATGGTTTTGCAACCTTTTTTTCTGCAGTGGCAGTTGTGGAATCTTGCATTGAATGTTGTTATAGTCTACCTTCTACCGTCAACCGATAAGCCAATGGCTGTCGACGGTAGACGGTAAACGGTCGACTTTTTCCGGCGGCGAAGTTACCGGCAAAAAAAATAGCCGCGGATAAATCCACGACTATTTTATTTGTTATAGCAAGCAATCGAGGCCGCAATGTAAAGAAATTATTAAGTTTTCAAAGAAATAGTAAAAAGATTTTTTTGTTACCCCGGATATAGATAAGTGTAAGATTTACAGTTATATACGTCGGTCTGTATGATGTAGAACCTTCCGCAGCTTTCGGTTTTTGCCCCGGGTCAACAACTACTTTC
The DNA here is from genome assembly GCA_040386335.1 of Bacteroidota bacterium. Classification (GTDB taxonomy): domain Bacteria; phylum Bacteroidota; class Bacteroidia; order Chitinophagales; family Chitinophagaceae; genus JAZKFT01. The sequence continues at coordinate 34,352 of JAZKFT010000058.1, read as the reverse complement.
TAACCATTTGATGAATTATAAATCTAAATATCAACCGTTCTTCCTGGCCATTACCTTTTCAGCCGCTGCCACAATGTTCGGAGTGTCCAACCCGTACTTTTTCAGTAGTTCCACCGGCTTGCCGCTTTCGCCAAAGGTATCGTTGGTACCAATGTATTCGATAGGAATGGGGAAGTTGCGGGCAGCCACTTGAGCCACACTGTCGCCCAGCCCGCCGAAAATATTGTGCTCTTCGCAAGTAACGGCACATTTGGTTTTGCTGATGCTTTTTATAATGGCTTCGGTATCCAGGGGTTTAATAGTGTGCAGGTTGATAAGTTCTACGCTATATCCTTTTTCTTCCAGTATGCGCCCGGCTTCCACAGCTTTCCACACCAGGTGGCCGCAGGCAAAAATTGAAATATCCGTTCCTTCGCTCATTAGCTGTGCTTTCCCGATCACAAAATCGCTGCCGTCAACGCTTGTCCAGTTAGGCCATTTCGGGCGACCGAAACGCAGGTACACCGGCCCTTCGTATTCGGCGATGGCGATGGTAGCGGCTTTGGTCTGGTTAAAATCGCAGGGATTTATTACCGTCATGCCGGGAAGCATGCGCATCATGCCGAGGTCTTCCAGTATCTGGTGCGTGGCACCATCTTCGCCCAGCGTAAGACCGGCGTGGCTGGCACATATTTTTACATTCTTGCCACTATAGGCAATGCTTTGGCGGATCTGATCGTACACACGGCCGGTGCTGAAATTGGCAAAAGTAGTGGTGTACGGTATTTTACCACCGATGGTCAGCCCGGCTGCAATGCCCATCATATTGGCTTCGGCTATGCCGCATTGTATAAAACGGTCAGCAAAATCTTTTTTGTAGGGGCCCAGTTTAAACGAACCGGCGAGGTCGGCGGTTAGTACAATTACGTTTGGGTTCCTTTTTCCCACTTCGTGAATTCCTTCACCAAAACCACCACGGGTTTCCTGTTCGTTTTGAACTACAATATCTTTTAGCATGACCGGTTAGATTTTATGGTTGCGAAGTAACCATATTGCAATGAAAAAACCTTCGGCAATTTGTGACTTACAAAGTTGCAGGCTCCCGATTGCCGGTTGCTGGCAAAAAACGCCCCCGAAAAACCCGTTAGCCGCAACGGGTCAACTTAAAAAAATGTGGTTATTGGGTATTGTGGCTGCTGTACAAAGTCCACATCTTTATCATTGAAAGAAAATTTTTTTCAAGATGAATAAGCTAATGCTTCCGATCGTGATGTCGCTTTTTGTATTACCGGTACTTTCTCAAACCGAACTTACCAAAGCCAATGACTGTTATTCTAAAAATGATTACCAATGCGCTGTTGATAATTACCTCGTGGCGCTGGAAAAAAAATCATACAAAGAATCGGATAAATATGTTGTTGAATATCGGATAGCCCTGGGCTATTCCGAGCTGGCCCAGCCAGACAAAGCCATTGATTATTTTAAAAAAGCGATCATTTCCAAACCAGACTATATGATTGCATACTGGGAATTGGCGAATGAGTATTACGATGCGGGTAAACATGCCGATGCGGTAACCCACTACAAAAAAGCCTATAGCATGGCCACAGATAGCAAAGACAAAGACGACCTGACATTGTGGACCGGCAATGCCTATAACCAGCAGAAAAGCTATACCAATTCGGTGGCAGAGTTTAAGAAAATTCAATCCAGGGAAGGCAAGTTTGTCAAAGTTGACCAGAAGTTGGGTGACGCTTTTTATAACCTTGCCAAGTATGATAGCGCGATGACTTATTACAGGAAAGCAGAGCCATATTTTAAGCAAGGTGATTCTACAATAAAACAATTAAAGTACTGGCTGGCAAAAAGCTACAGGCTGCTCGGTAAACCAACTGAGGCCATGGAGCAAATAGAAGGCAGCCTTAGCCTGGACCCCAAATATGCTGCGGCTATGTGGGAGAAAGGGATTTTGTATGCCAACAAGAAGGAATACCCAACGGCAATAGAATGGTATAAAAAAGCACTGCCGTCTTACACCGGCAACTCCCCTGATTCTTATGTCTTATGCGGAAATATTTCAGCCTGCTATCAGAACGTGAATAACTGGGTAGAGGCTGTGAACTGGCAAATAAAAAGAAAGGCCTTTTCTGAGAATAAATACAAGGAGTATGCAAAAATCGCTTCTTACCAGTACGGAAGACTTAAACAAATTAAAGAGGCTGAAAAAACTGCGACAGAAGCGATTGATCAATACAAAATAGAAGCTCCGGAACGTATTAGTAAAATCGGGTCTGACGATTATGTAAAGCTGGTTTCAATTGCAGGCAAAATAGCCCTTGAAAAAAAGGATACGGCACAGGCGCTTAAATACTTTGAAACAGCCATTGGCCTGAGCAAGGGAAATTATGAAAGCAATGCCGGTGCAGCAGAAATTGCGTGGGCGCGGAAACAGGAGAATGAATACAAGAAACTCTTCGGGGCGATCAATAAATCTTTTTACGACACCCTGCTCTCCACCAAAAAAGAAATAGCCAATGTGTATGGCAGAAGCGCCTACACCGATGCATATGTCAACAAGTACAAGTACTATTCTTCTTCGGTAATGTATGCGCTACAGTTCGATTCGATGCAAAGAGAAGCAGTGCTGCTGTGGCCTGTCGTACTTACAACCGGTTCGGCCAGCGACCTTGGTAAACACAGGGCTGCCTGTCTTTCGATACTAAACAAGGCCGCTGCTTATTATTCACTTGACAAGGCGTTTGCAAGCGATGTGTATAATTCAAAAGCCGTAATGCTGGAGAGTAAGGACACCGGCGCTATTCGTAAAGCTTTACTGGAAGCGGTAAAAATTTATCCTGACAATATAAAGGCCTGGGATAACCTGATGAAATACTATACCTCCTATGATCATGCAGCCGGCGTAACCATGGTAGAAAAACTGATTGCAGTTTTAAAGAAACAAAAAGATAATGTAAGCACCGCCACCGCTTATATATACAAAGGCGATTTTCTATGGAGGCTCGACAAGAAAGAAGACGCCAAAAAAGCATGGCAGGAAGCTTTAATATGGGATGCCGCTAACACTACTGCTGCCGAGCGAATAAAAATGTAAGCGCCGGGGCGGGTAACCTGTTATGGATTTTTTAACAAGCCTGCGTCTTAGCCATAAACTACTACTATGGCAGAAATAACTTCAGGGAACCAATCGCAAAAAGGCAAACGTAAAACTCTTTCCACCCGTGTAGACCTTACCCCAATGGTGGATCTTGGATTTTTACTTATTACATTTTTTGTATTTACAACTTCGTTGTCGGAGGCTATGGCAATGAAGTTGATTTTACCTAAAGATTGCCCGACATGTATTCCTCCAAAAGCCCCTGAGACAGGAGCGCTTACATTGATAGCCGATGAAAACAAAGTATGGTATTACCAGGGAAAGCTTGAGAATGCCATTCTGAATGGGAAATTTCTTACAGCCTCCTATAACGGCAACAATAGTGTCCGGAATATTATATTAGATCTGAGGGCGCTATTAATAAAGGTAAACGGGGGCGATAAAAAGATGGTGGTGATGATAAAGGGATTGCCCAACAGCAATCTGAAAAACGTTGTAGACCTGCTCGACGAATTATCAATAAATGCTGTGCATACATCGGCCATGATGGACCTCACCAAAGAAGAAGAGGACTATATCGCCGGTCATCAATAGGTCTTTGAATGCTCACAGCGGGATTTCCTTTTGGTAAGTGCAGCGAATTTGGAATAAAGCCTGTCATCAAGAATAATTGGTACAGGGTTTGTTTATCAGACCTGCTACAATCACTCACCACTCAAAAAAAAGGAGGACCTATGTTAGTTCAAAGCCTTCAACCGACCATCGTACAGGAGGAAAGCCTTCTGAGCGTAATGGCAGATGGTGCCGGCCGCCTGATCATAAAGGTGCTGGATGTACAAGGACGGATCGCCAAGACGCTGAATACGATCGTTTCTGCCGGAACACAGCATTTTCCTATCGATATGCAGGATCTACCCACCGGCAAATACGTACTCAATGCATTTAATGGGGAATCTTTTTTGAAAAGTATCCGGTTTGTGAAGCAATAACAATTGATTTTACGCAGGCCCGGCTTTCAATATTCAGGCGGCGGCTTCTTCGGGGGCCGCTTCTTTTTTTGCCATATATTTTGCAATCAATGCTTCGGCCTGACCCTGGTCTAACACTTTTTGAAAAGGCATTGGTACCAACAGTAGGTCGATATCGTTGCGGCTGTACAATCCTTTTTTATACCATTTGTCGTAATAGCTGAGTAATACCCTGAACGCTTCTTTCATGTCTCCTTCCAGCAGGTAATGAATCGCAGTTTTTGCTTCCAGCCCGCCCAATCTTTTTTTAATACGGATGATGGCATTTACAAATTCCTCCGTTTGACCCGCAGCATAATCCTGCACCAAAAAATGGAGGCGTTCCTCAAAAGGGATATCCAGAAAATACACCGGGCTCCTTCGCAGCAATTTCCAGAACGCATCGGGCAGCATAACGTCGCCTATGCGCTGGCTTTCGTCTTCAAGCCAAATGCCATTAGCAACGGGCAATTTACCATTTGCAATTTGCAATGAACAATGGGCAATTGCTTCGTTGTTGGTGGTTTCTACGGAAGCTATTTTTTGGGCGGAAAATAGGTTTTCGGCCAACAGGTTTTCAAACATTTCCTGGCTGGGCTGGGGCGGCATGCCAATTTTGCCAAAGGCACTTCCTTTATGATTGGCCAGGCCTTCCAGGTCGATGATGCTTTGGCCTTTGGATGCCATCTGATGAAGGATTTTTGTTTTGGCACTGCCCGTGTATCCACCCAGCACATGGAGTTCGTAATCTTTTTCGAACTGTTTTCTTGCCCAGCCCCGATAGGCTTTATAGCCCCCGACAATGGTATACACTTTAAAACCATATAAGCTTAGTAGCCAGGCTACACCTGCGCTGCGCATACCGCCCCGCCAACAGTGGACTATAATCGTCATTGGGTCATTGGTCAATGTGTCAGTGTGCGGCTTATTATTATTATAGGTGCTCACCAATGCTTCCACCTCTTCTACCATGGTCACCATTTTTGGGCCGAAGTATTTCAGGCCTATTTTGATCGCCTGTTGTTTGCTTTGTTGTTTGTAAGCGGTGCCTACTACTTTCCTTTCTTCGTCTGTAAACAATGGCAGAGAAAATGCGCCCGGGATATGTGCATGCGCATATTCGCCGGGGCTGCGAACGTCCAGCACCGGGAATGTTTTGCCAAGCTCAATAAAGCGGTTGATGTCTATTTTTTCGATGGCCAATACTGCGGTGTTTGTACGAATATAAACGAATAAAGCTCCCGGCCGTCGCGGCAACGGCTAAACTCCCCCAAATGATCTTTGGCTGTTATTCTGCGCCGCTATTAGTTCCAGCTGCGGCGTTTCTCCAGAGTTCCCAGAGTTTGGCATACTTCATAAAAGTGGTGGCGGCTTCCATTTTGGCAATTACAAAACCATGCCAGCCATCCAACAGACCCAACCGGAAAAAGTAAGCATTGATAAATGTAAAAGCCGGGCTGAGCCATATTTTCCACCAATAGTTTTTTTTGCCTTTCCGGTACAGTTGGGCTGCTCCCTCGCTACTGTACCGATTGCTTTTGGCAATATGGTGTTCAAGGCTGCTATAACTGTAATGCAATATGCGGCCCGGCAGGCGGGTCACCAGGAAACCTGCCGGCATTTGCAGGCTTTCGTGCACATGCTTGTCGTCCCATATAAAATCCTGTTTGTTCCACAACCGCATTTTTTTGTCGGAAGATTGCAGGCCGTGCCGGATAAATTTGCCATAATAGTTATGGAGAAAAGCGATCTCGTAGGCGCCTTTCATAGACGTTTTTTTTAAGGCTATGATTGCCTGGCGAAGGGTTTCATCCAGTCGTTCGTCACAATCTACCTGGAGTATCCAGTCGTTATTTGTTTTGGCGATGGCAAAATTTTTCTGTGGGCCGTATCCGAGCCAATCTTGCTGATAGACGACAGCACCAAGGTTTTGGGCAAGCTGTTGCGTTCCATCGGTAGAGCCATTGTCGATAATGATGATTTCATCGGCCACACCCTGCAGGCTTTTGAGACAGTCCTCAATACGGCTTGCTTCGTTAAAAGAAATAATGGTGGCACTGATAAAAGTCATGTTCCAAAAATAGGATTTGTGGATGACAGGTGGGGGATACGACCAACTCCAGCCATTCTACATAAAAATGAGCGCCATCCGATAGTGAAATAAGGGGAATGGTTAATTTGCACCATGACCAATTTCATTCCCATCTTTCCTTTGGGTATCGTGGTGTACCCCGGAGAAGATCTGAACCTGCACATTTTTGAAGAAAGATATAAGCAACTGGTAACCGAGTGTGTAGCCGAAGGCAAACCCTTTGGCATACCCGTGGTGATCAACAATAAGGTGATGGATTATGGAGCCAGCGTAAAAGTGACCGAGGTTTTTGAGATATACAGTGATGGAAAAATGGATATCCGCACTCAGGGGCTGGGTATTTTCAGGATTCTCGAAATTATTAAGGAAGTGCCGGGAAAACTGTTCAGCGGCGCTATAGCCACGCACCAGGAAAATGTGGACAGCAGCAAAAAAAGCATGATGCCTGCGATACTTACCGGTGTGCGGGAACTCCACAAACTGCTTAATATTACCAAGCATTTTAAAAAACCTGACGAGGAACTGAATAGCTATGATATTGCCCACCACGCCGGCCTTAACCTGGAAGAAGAATACGAAATGATGCAGCTGGTAAGGGAAGACCAACGGCAGGAATACCTGAAACGCCACCTTGCAAAAGTGCTACCCATCGTGGCCGGAATGGATGCCCTGAAAGAAAAAGTAAAGCTGAACGGCCATTTTAGGGATTTGAAGGGGTTTGAGTTTTAGGCTTCGCAGTCATTGGGTTATTGGTCAATAGTCAATAAGTCATTGGTCAATGGGGCATTCAGCCATATTTTTCAGCTCCCAGTGAAACAAATCATAAATCCTACATCATAAATCCTAAATCCACCCTATGGTTTCTCTTTGTCTCGACTTTGGCAATAGCCGGCAGAAAGCTGCTATTTTTCAGGATGATGAGCTCGCTGAGGTCATCTTTTTAGGTGAAGACCTGGCGGCTTCGGTGGAGCAGATAGTGGAGCAGTATCGTCCTGATCAATCCATACTGTCATCGGTTATCCATCATCCCCAGTCCATCGAACAATTACTGGCACAAAAAACCCAATTTCACCTGCTGGCCGCGGCTACCAGCCGTCTCAATTTTGCCACGGCAGTAGGCAAGCCGGAGACCATTGGCGCGGATAGATTGGCGCTTTGTGCGGCTGCAGTTTTGCGATATCCCGGCCAAAACAACCTCGTAATTGGCCTTGGAACCTGCATCACCTACAATTTTTTGAATGTAAAAAACGAGTTCCTTGGTGGAGGCATCAGCCCGGGTATGTACATGCGCATGAAAGCCCTGAATTCTTACACCGCTATGCTCCCAATCGTAGAGCCACACTGGAATGTACCACTGATTGGATACGACACAAAGACCAATATTCAAAGCGGTGTAGTGTTGGGAATGGCCATGGAAATCGATGGTTTTGTGAATGCATACCAGGAAAAGTACCGGTCATTTAACGTGCTTTTAACCGGGGGTGATAGTGTTCATTTGGGTTCGCACCTCAAAAACAAGATATTTGCCGACCCCGAATTATTGTTTAAAGGACTTTATGCTATCTGTACTATCAATAACACCAACCAAACTGCGTAGCACATTACTTATTGTATTGTGTGTTATTTCACTTTCTTCTTTTGCCCAAATTAACAGCCCTTATAGCCGCTATGGCCTTGGCGATGTCAATCAAAGCGGTAACGTTATCAGCAAAGGAATCGGCGGTGTATCCACAGCCTATATGGATTACCAGTCGGTGAATTTTCTAAATCCTGCCAGTTATAGCCGCATCGGTCTTACCACTTTTGATGTGAGCCTCGAAATAGAGAACCGCACCCTGCGTAACGCCGCTAAATCGGATAAATACAGCTCGGCCAATCTTACGTTTAACTACCTGACCGTGGGCCTGCCACTGAACAAGAAAGGCACCTGGGGTATGGCATTTGGCCTGAGACCGGCTACTAAAATCAATTATAAAGTAGAAAGCCGCGACCGGCTGAATAATCCCCTGTCGCTTAAAGACAGCGTACTGAGTATTTACCAGGGAAGCGGAGGAAGCAATAAAGCTTTTGTGGGTACTGGCTTTAAAATTGGCGGACTTAGCCTGGGAGCTAATATTGGTTACCATTTTGGCCAGCAGGAGATTAGTACCCGCCGCGTGTTTATTGATTCTGTGGCATATTATAAATCCAATTCAGCCAATAGTACTTCATTCGGCAGCTTTTTTGCTGAAACAGGTTTGCAATACGATGCCCAATTAGGCAAGAGTGGTTTTTTTAGGTTTGGGGCCACTTATGCACTTAAGCACCAGCTAAAAGCTGAAAAGGATATCGTCAGGGAAACATTTGATTACGATCAAACAAGCGGTGCACCCACAAGAATTGATAGTGTTTATGAGGCCAAAGACATTGCAGGAAATATTCAATTTCCGCAGAGCTACAGTGTGGGGTTTGTGATTGGTAAAACAGATACCCTTACCAAGACAGAAAAATGGATGGTGGGTGTACAATACGATGCAACACAGTGGAGCGGTTATACATTTTATGGCCAAAAAGACCAGGTGGCCAATAGCTACATGGTAAGGGTTGGCGGACAAATTACACCGAATATTCTCAGTAATAATGTGGCCAGCAGGCTTACATACCGTGCCGGTTTTTATTTTGGTAAAGACTATGTGAACGCCCGGAATATCCAGGTTCCGATGTATGCGATCACATTAGGTGCAGGTATCCCTATCAAACGCCAGAGTTTTTATAGCAGGCAGTATACGACTATCAACCTGGGTTTTGAATTTGGCAAACGTGGAAACAATACTACCAGCATCAGCGAGAATATTTTTAAGTTTCATATTGGGCTGAGTCTTAGCGATATCTGGTTCCAGAAGCGGAAATACGATTAGGATTTAAGATTTATGATGTATGATTTGTGATTTATGATTCGTAGAGACGGCCATTTATGGCGTCTCCGTCGTGGCGGTCAATAATAAGTTGGAATGATCCTATTTCGCCCAAAATCAATCAAGTCCATCCAAATCCGCCGAAACAATTACCAGGCCTTGTTTTCCGATCCATTTTCCTGAAATTCAGAAATTCTTCGTGCAAAGCCATTACCTTTTACCATGCATTATGCAATACACCTTTTCATACAAATTTTTTGTAGTCGCTTTCACAGTGGCTTGCTTTTTGGGCAGCTGCGAAAATGACATGAAGGAGGTTGCCAAACTCAATCAAAAAAAAGTACAGGTAGACGAAGGCAAAAACATCAGCAGCTATATGAGCCAGGGTGGCAAAATGCGGGCCCACCTTACTGCTCCATTGATGCTCAACTATCGTACCGATTCGCCCTACGTGGAATTTCCCCGGGGGCTGCATGTGGACTTTTTTAAGGACAGCCTTATCACCGAAAGCGTTACCACCGCTAAATACAGCAAGTACCTGCAGAACGAACAGAAAATTCTGCTGAGAGACAGTGTGGTGGTCTACAACAAACTAACCGGCGACACCCTGCGGACCGACTTGCTTTGGTGGGACCAGGCGAAGGGCATTTTCTACACCGATCACCCTGTGGACGTTTATATAAAAGCGAACGAACAGATTTTACATGGTGCAAAAGGACTGACCGCCCTGCAAAATTTCAGTAAGTGGACCCTGCACAACACCACCGGCACTATGAATGTACCTGCAGACCTGAATCCCTAACCTATAGCAGGTCATTAGGTCATGGGTCAATAGTCAGTGATTAGAACAAGGCACCGGACCAGTTAACGAGTCAACCGATCAACCAATCAACCAATCAACTAAAATGGAATACCGTCGCCTCGGAAAATCAGGATTACAGGTAAGTCTTCTCAGCTATGGCAGCTGGGTCACTTTTCACAAACAAATAGACGATAGCATAGCAGCCGAACTGATGGGGATTGCCTACGATAACGGCATCAATTTTTTTGACAACGCCGAGGGATATGCACTAGGCGAAAGCGAAAGAATGATGGGCCGCGTACTTAAATCCAAAGCCTGGGACCGGACTTCGTACATCGTTAGCAGCAAGGTGTATTTTGGCTGGCGAAAAAACAGCAAACCCAACCAAACCGGTCTCAGCCGCAAGCACATCACCGAGGCCTGCCACGAAGCCCTGCAACGGATGCAGCTGGATTACCTGGACCTCTACTTTTGCCACCGGCCAGACGTAAATGTGCCCATATCAGAGGTTGTATGGACCATGAATACTTTGATACAACAGGGAAAAATACTCTACTGGGGTACCAGTGAATGGAGTGCCCAGGAAATAATGGAAGCGCATATGTTCGCTGAACGCTACCATCTCGTAGGCCCTACGATGGAACAGCCTGAATACAATATGTTCCGGCGCGAAAAGCTGGAAAAGGAGTACGTACCGATCTTTAAGAACATCGGCCTCGGCACTACCATCTGGAGCCCGCTGGCGGCCGGCGTACTCACAGGAAAATACAATAATGGCATACCCGAAGGAAGCCGCCTGGCCATTGAGGGTTTTGGCTGGCTGAAAGAGAAGCAGATGAATGATGAGAAGATAGAAAAAGTAAAACAGCTGCAGGTTGTAGCCGAAAAGCTGGACGCTTCAATGGCCGGGTTGGCCATCGCCTGGTGCGCTAAAAACCCTAACACCAGTACGGTGATACTTGGTGCTACCCGTGCAGAACAACTTACCGAAAACCTTAAATCGCTGGAGGTCTTACCCCGCCTTACCAGCGATATCATGGATGAAATAGACGGCATTTTGCAAAACAAGATAGACTTGTCGGGTGTGTATGCTTAACCTTGGGGTGGTAAAAGAAAGCGGCCCCAATATTTAGAAGGATGTTTTTTGTAAACCCTTAACCGTTATTTTTGCCGCCGCAGAAAACAGAACTGTTAGTTTAACAGCCTTCTGTTTTAGTTCAGCATGGTCCCGTAGTTCAATGGATAGAATAGAAGTTTCCTAAACTTTAGATGCAGGTTCGATTCCTGCCGGGACCACAAACTGCTTCACAACCTATTGATAATCAATCAATAGGTTTTTTTTGTAGTATACCGGACGGCACGGCGCGACGTACTTGCCGATAAGCGTTCAACCAATTACACCCTCGAACAAACCAATTGCATAGCCGTTTCCAGTACATTAGACTTTATAAATGGTTGTATAACAAAAGGACAAGGTTTCAAGAACTTAAGAGTCAGACAAGACAACAATTACAGGCATTTGAAAAAATTGATTTGGAAAAACCTGTTAAGCACCAGCCTCTGCCAATTCCAGACAATAAAAAGAATGACAGCCGTTGATTAAGAGTTGGTTACAGATTTAGACCTAACATGTCGGCCGCAAATTTTTCATCAAAGCAGGTTGTAGCCCGGCCTGGCCAAACTTCTTATTTAATCATGTATTATTGCTAAAAAACAAACATGAACATAAAAACCCTACCCTTATCACTTTTATTGTTCGTAAGCATGCAAATTCATGCGCAAACACTGCCTCCTTATGTACCAGCAGATGGGTTGATAGGGTGGTGGCCATTTTCCGGAAATGCTGTTGACAGTAGCGGCACGGGCAACAATGGCACTGCCTCCAATACCACACTTACCAGCGACAGGTTTGGAAATACCAATGCCGCCTATTCGTTCAATGGTTTTAACAGTCGTATTGAAATTCCGGAAGCGGCTTCGCTTAATTGCACAAAATTGTCTTTAAGTGCCTGGGTTTTTAACCGGAATATTTCTAAAACCGGCCAGATAATTTACAAGGGATCTTCATTTGCATCAGGAGAAACATTTTCACTAACTTCTGTAAATAGTTATCCTGGATATGCACTTAAAATTGCAAGTGCTTGCCAGCCAGCTATCGGATGGAAGGGTGGAAGGTTCAAACAGTTGGCTTCACAGGGTACCTGGGAACACCTTGTTTTGACCTATGACGGAACGGTGTCCAGACTTTACAAAAACGGTGCTCCCGATACTTCTGCAACGCTTTCGGGCCTTATAGACATTTGCCAGGGTGGAGGATTAAGATTTGGCTATAATCATAACCTGTACTCAAATAGCACAGGGGACTGTTTTGATGGTGTAATCGATGATATTGGTATATGGAACAGGGCTTTGACACAAACAGAGGTTGGACGATTATTTAGCGCTAATATGGACTGCAGCGATGTTGGCAACCTCGGTGTCAATGTTTGTGTTCCACAACGAAGTTTACATGTAAAAGATGTAATCAGGTTGGAGCCAAGAAGTTTTTCTCCACCCAATCCATCCAAAGGTGATATTTATTTTGACGGGGTCACCAATAAGCTAAGGGTGTATGATGGTACCACCTGGAGAGATTGCTGGTAATCTACTGGCTGGAATGTTTTTATAGGATTTGGCAGATTAGCACGTATGTAAAAATGGCTGAGTGCACTGTTTTATAAGGTATAACTAAGCTGGCACGATAAAACTTCGTATTCCCTTCCTCTTGCATGATACATAAAAGGTTATGGAAAATGTTGTTTACCGACAATAAACGCCTGGTAAAGTTAGCGGAAGTCTACCACACCGGATTTTTCCCCGGTTTGCTTCGTACCCTAAATTCATCGTAGTCTTTCTCTTCCAAAACAAACAGGTGCTTTTCTGACTTGAAGACCGGTATAAAAGGTTCGCCCTGCATTGGCTATCGGGTAGATTATCAAACTGGCTGGCGTCAATTGTACATCTGGATTACGTCACATTGCCAGTACAAAGTTTCCTGCAATGCCCTTTGATCTTTCATCATTTAATAAGCCAGGTCTGGCAGGTTTTCCCATTCGTAAACCGCATCCTTTTCTTTCTCATCAGGCCTTGGGCTACGGCCCCGGATCGTAAAAACAGGGCGGTAGCACAATGCTTCTGATGGCATCTCAAAAGCCAGGATTGAACGATACTCGTCGTCGGTCAATTCCGCATCCAGCCATTTTTGGGCCCAGCTAAGAGGAAGTAATAGTGGCATGCGGCCCGCATTGTCTCCACCATTGTGGATCTGAGCCATGAGCGGATTCGCATTACGGGTAATTAATGCATAGGTGTACTGTTTCAAAACCTCTCCCGATTCAGTGTCCACCACATCATGTGCCGAATACAAACCAGGAACAAAGAACATCGGCTGCTCAGTGAGTTTGAGGTAATACGGGATTTTGTTTTTGAATTTTGGAACCTCACGGTGTTCATAAAAGCCTGTGAGCGGAATGAGGCAACGCCTGGTGCGGATCTTATTCCAATAGCTTGCTTTGTCGTCGAGTATCCGCTCACTGCGGATATTGAGCATCGTTGCCCGGCGCTTTTTGAATCCATCCAGGTCCTTTGTGTAGTGAGGAATAACGCCCCACTCCATCAATTTGCAGTGCAGCAGACCATCTTCCCGGTTGCGATAAATGATGGGATGATCACCAAAACTGTGGCCCATAATATGAGTAGCCGTAAATTGTAAATCCATCTGATCGTCAAAGATCATGTCTGGAAAATAATCACTTAGTTGTTTCAGGCTGATAGTAAATGACACGTCGTAACACATAACTACGAGTTTTCAATGTCACCAAATTTAGCACGTAAAACCTGTCCCCCATACTTCATCACCAGGAATAATTCACCAAAAACCGTTTCCAGGTTGGGCGTGATTGTTTTATCTGAACCTATGCGCCAGGAAGTATGTTTGGTGATGTAGTGCCTGATATGGTCCTTATACTTCAGGTTCAGGATTTTTTTAACTTCGGCAACGGATCGGACCACCGCCCAGTAGACCTCATATTTTGAGCCTGGTTGTAACATGCCGTCTACGGTCTTAACATGTTCCGGGTTGTTTAGATGGACGATCGCCGCAAACTTGTCTTTACGCACCGCATTTAAATGCCCCCTTGCCATATTCAGATCTTCGTAGTCCGTTACGATAATGGCTATTTTACCGCCGGCCGAACCCGGTGAAATGGCGCGGTGATAGGTTTGGGTAACCAGGTATGTTTTATTCAACACGATGAGTCGTTCGACATATTGGTGCGTTAGTCGTTCAAATGGCTGGAACATCAGGAGACTTTTATTATGTCCGATACGAGGGTGGTAAATTTGGGAGACAATCGCACTGCCCGGGGCCGGTATCCCTTATTGAACCCCTGGATAGCAAGCCGCACAGCTCCCGGTCCCATTGACTTATTCACCTTGTCAAGAGCAGCAATCACCTTCCTCGCGTTTGGGGAATCACCAGCATCAAAAAGACTCATTTGCGCCGCGTCTTCCGTTACGAGTTTATGAAGCTCAACGCCGCATTTCATGTAGGAATAGCCTTGCTTAAAGATAATGTCGAGCGCTTTCAATGCGTATTTAATAATCCGGGCGGGGTTATTGGTGGCGGGATCCATTTGAACGACGATGGAACGAAAGTATTGAGGGTCCTGCATCCTGTGGGGATTGGTGTTAATAAAGACCCGTATTTCACCCGCAACACTGTTTTGCTCCCTCGCTTTTGCGGCCACATTGGCCGCAAAATTACTCAGCGCCTCCCGGATCTTTTCTTTATCGCGTATGAGCGTTCCAAATGATCGGCCAACACAAATATTCTTTTTCGGTGCGGGGTCAAATTCCCAGTCAATCGAGGGGATTCCGCGGAGTTCCTGCTGTAACCGCAGTCCCATGACACTCATTTTTGCCCGTACGAAGTCTTCGGGCAGTTCCACAAATTCCTTTGCGGTTTTGACGCCATTTTTATTCAGCATCAGGCAATACTGCCTGCCAATACCCCAAACATCTCCCACTTTGGTAAACTCGAGCATTTCATCCACCAGGCGGTCATTGGCTGCATAATACACGCCCAGGGATTTAAATTTCTTCTTGGCGTACCGATTGGCCATCTTCGCCAGTGCCTTGGTGGGGGCAATACCAACACAAATTGGGATACCGGTATTTTTAAAAACCGTAGCTCTTATGGTCATTCCCAATTGATGTAAGTCGGTATATGCCAGGTCAGCCATGTCGAGAAACGCTTCGTCAATAGAATAGATCTCCATCCCTGGAACAAAGTCTGTGAGGGTTTTCATCACCCTGTCGCTCATGTCGCCGTAGAGGGTGTAGTTGGAACTAAACAGCTGCACCTGGTGTTTCTCAATGAGGTCCGCGACCAGGTGGGCGGCTGCACCCATTGGTATGCCTGCGGCTTTAGCCTCATCGCTCCGGGAAATAGCGCATCCATCATTATTGCTCAATACGATCACAGGCTTACCAAGGAGCCCGGGGTTAAAAACCCGCTCGCAACTAACATAGAAATTATTGCAATCCACTAAAGCGTACATAGCCTGATATTTTTTGTATCGATTACCACATTTGTCACTACTCCCCAAACAATCATTTCCATTTCTTCCGTCACTTCTATCACGGGGTATTTTTTTTTCCTGTTGGCGGGCACCAGGTAGCATTTTTTATCCTCGAAGCGAATGTATTTTACAGTAAACCCTCCCTGCAGGTATGCCACAACAATATCGCCGGTTTTCGCAGTCAGGGATTTATCCACCACTAAAATCGCCTTGGGTGGAATGCAGGCATCCAGCATTGAATCGCCTTCACAAAAGCAATAAAAGGTAGACAGCGGATGCGGTGCGAGTTGTGCCGTGAGGTCAATCCTCTCTTCGATATAGTCCATTGCAGGCGAAGGGAACCCGGCGGGCACTATTGACCCAAAAAAAGGGATCAATGGGTTTACTGTATTTGCTCCCAGCTCTCTTGTCATTATTGCTAAATTATTTAGTAAAGTTACGTGAAGCACCACGAGGTTAAAATAAATCCTGAAATTTTTTTTGCGGCACTTTCATGCCGCCGGGGCAGATTCTTGCGTTGTACGACGCTTTGGAATATATAGACGCAATAAAGGGAGTTGTATTCCTGCCGGGCCACAAGCGACTATCTACATTGACTGATACGATCATCTAAAAAGACAGATGGCATCAAATACCACCGCCTTTCTCCGTACAGATCAATGCCCTGCCTTGATATAGCTCCACCCTTCTTCCTGCTTATCCATTAATTCAATCATAGCCACGGGCACCACAATCGCGGATGAGATTAACTGGTCTTTGGAAATGTTTAATCGCGTCATCGAGTTGTTGCAGGCTGCTACAACTACATGTTTGTTATTGACAAGGTCGTCAAGCCTGTCTTTAAAGGTTGTTTTATCTGCTACCAAAGCATAAACGCCATTGCCATGAAATACGATTTCAATTTGAGCCCCGGGCAATACTTTTAAAATATTGTTTGCCTGCCTTATAACTGAACTCTGGTCGGCAGTATCGCTGGCCGACATATCAAATACAATTTTGTGGTGCTTTTTTTGAGCGTGTGTATGGGTGCCGAATAGTAAAAAAGCGGGTAGTAAAAAAAGAAGGCATTTCATATGCTGTTTATTTTTTGTTGATGTTACATGTTGATGAGGTATGCTTAATGCGGCAACTTTTCCTGAAAATACCCATAGGTCCAGGTGCCAACAATGGCACTTAATAAAGCAACGATTACAACCAATGATCCTGTGCCTATAAGCGCAAACATAGGACCGGGGCAGGCCCCGGTAAGTGCCCATCCAAAACCAAAAAGAAGCCCGCCGTAAATTTGCCCTTTGCTGAATTTTCTTTGTGGCAACCGGATCTGTTCTCCGCTAAGGGTTTTGATGTTAAACCGCTTTATCAGCTGAACGGAAATAATACCTGTAACTACGGCGGAGCCAATAACACCATACATGTGAAAGCTTTGCAGGCGAAACATTTCCTGGATGCGAAACCAGGATATCACCTCTGCCTTCACCAATACAATTCCAAATAAAATACCTGTAATAAGAAATTTTATGTAGGACGACCAGGGCCCTTTTCGCGTTGGCGTTTCAGCATCTAATTCGTCAAGGGAACCCACTTCAAAATCTGAATTGATTTGGGTATTTCTTACAGTTGTGACGTCGTTCATACATTAAAGAGATAAAATAAATGGAAGAATAAGATTAGCCATAATAAAGCCGCCCACCATAAAACAAATGGTGGCAATCAGCGATGGAAGCTGCAAATTTGAAAGCCCCATGATGGAATGACCAGAAGTACAACCTCCGGCATAACGTGTGCCAAAGCCCACCAGGAAGCCACCGCCAACGATGAGCAGAAAACCCTTTATGGTAAGCAATGCCGGGAAGTTAAAAAGTTGCCCGGGCACTAATGACTGATAATCTGTAATGCCATAACCCGATAGCTCTTTTACCAATTTTGGATTCACCTGCACAGGCTGGTCATTGCTCAATAATGTTGCTGCGACAATGCCCCCGATTAATACCCCCGCTACCAACACCAGGTTCCAGGATTCCCGCTTCCATTCATAACTAAAAAACGGAATTTTTGCAGGGATGCAGGCTGCACATATATGCCGCAGGCTCGACGATATGCCGAAAGATTTATTACCGATAATCAGCAGTACGGGAACCATTAAACCAATTAACGGTCCTGCCACATACCATGCCCAGGGTTGTTTTAAGAATTCGATCATTGTGGTTGCTTCATTTTTATACAAAAGTCGTGTAAGTAGAGATCGTCCCCCGTATCAACTTTGCCAGTTAAAAAATGGGATGCCGTCAAACAAATTTATAGTCCACCCCATACACTTGTGTGAGCATCGTTGAAGGGGCGTCTAAAATAATAGCATTGCCTTCCGGCTTTGGTGTAACAGGAGAATTTGCGGTTAAATACTCCGTCATCACCTCGTGCAAAGTATAGGGCGTGTTGGTCCCGTCTTTCACATTGGGTATGCGGCATAACATCGTTTCAGGGTCCCCTTCACGTTCGCAGGCGCAAACAACATATATCTTTTCAGCATCTAGTTTTTCGCCATTTACACTTACATCTTTTATCCGTTTGCCCATTTCTTCAAAGGCCCTAAATTCCACCTTCATCCCTTTAAACTTCACTACCCATCCGCCTATTCTTTTGGACGCATCTTTTGCAAATACATTATTCAATTCCTTCTCCAGCCAGTCTTTAATTTGTTTACCAGAAACCTTTGCTGTCCTTACTGCACTATCCACCGGTAGCATATCAAAAATATAGCCTTCGGTGATTGGTATGTTTCCCGTTGCATCTGGGGTGGTGTTGGGCGGACAAAAACGAAAGCCATTCGACAAGGCAATATCAGGCTTCACTTTCCACATCAATGCGTCAATGATTAATGTATCGATGGTATTTTCTACAACAAAGTAGCGGTATAATGGAATCGTGCTATGACCCACCACCTTGGTAATATCTCTTTTAAATGGCTCTTCATTTTTAGCGATGAGTGCCTGGATAGCTGCATTGGGTTTGTATCGCTTTGTATCCACTTCATCAAGGCTGTATCGCTCTTGCATTATTTTGCCGTTTTCAACTACCAAATCCAGCCGGCCCACAAAAGATCCAAAGGCTCCGGGCTCCACTACTTTACTGTATTTACACTCAATTGGTTTTCGAACCCGTTCATGTGTATCGCCTCCAAAAATATAATCAACACCTTCACAGGCGGGGTTATTTGCCAATGCTATTTGCTGCGATAAACCTAAGTGGGATAACAGTATGACAAAATCACATTGCTCCTGTTCTCTCAATACTTTTATATAGTACGCGAGATTCTCTTCGGGTATGGTATATACGATTCCTTTGCTATATGAAGGCGATTGGCGAATAGGAACCAGGTGGTCTGTATAACTGACAAAACCAATTTTAATACCAGCTGCACTCCATGTATAATAAGGAGGAAAAATCAACTCACCTTTCTTGCCATTACCCAAATCGTGATACATGTTGGCGCAAATTTTTGGAGCATTCAAGCCTCCCAATAACTTTTGCATGTTCGTTTTATAATACACCACTTCCCAATTGCCAGGTATGAAAAGATCATAGCCAAGCGCATTTAAAATAGGCTGGATTGCTTTGCCGGTTGTTTTTACGCTGAGTTCACTTCCCTGGAACATATCGCCAGTATCAATAATAAATGTATTGGCATTTTTTTTTCGTGCCAGGCCGAAGTAAGTCCCCAGGCTGGCGTAGCCACCGGTTTTACGAAATACAGCCTTGTTATTCTCCCAAAACAATTCGTCATGTGGATGCACCTGGCAGTGTACATCCGTTGTTTGCAATAATGTAACTACTTGTTGACCCTCTTTTATCCCTGGTTTTAAAGGATCATCCGTTTTGTCTTCTTCGTTTACAGCGGAAAATGCCGAAAGCGGATTCGCTGTAATGCCCAGGCCTGCAAGCGTTGAGAATTTTAAAAAATTTCTTCTTGTATTTTGTTCGGACATGGATGCTATTTAGTTTAACCGGGGCGCTGTTTTTTTCATTTCGTTTCTTTTGGCAACGATGGGTTTAAAAGGACCATACTTATGTTGTTCTTCGCTAAATCCATCCGCGTAAGGACCAAAGGGATGGTCAATAGGTTTGGCAGCAATATTGGGCCAATCTTTTGCCAGGTCAGCTTTAGGGCGGGGCTGTGTGTTTACAAAAGCTGCTACATCCCAGGCTTCTTCAGAAGTTAATGCGGGTGATTGATGTGATGATTTGTCGAAGGGCATATTATCTCTTACATAGCCGGCAAATCGCGACAAGCGATATAAACCAGCGCCGGTATTGTAGCTATGATCTCCCCACAAAGGCGGATAAAAATAACTGATACCATCCAGGCTTTTCAACCCCTGTCCATTCGCTGTGTGGCAGCTTTGGCACTTCTGGCTATAAACAATTTGCCCATTTGCCGCATTGGCTGGCCTGTCTAAATAAGGTAGGTCAACAATGCCCGCTCCCTGGGGTTTCACGCCTTTTTTTACATCCTTTCCAAGCCATTGTATGTAGGCAATAATAGATTTCATTTCGTAGCCTGATGTATCTATTGCCCTGCCGTTCAGACTTCGTTCAATACAATCGTTTACCCGTTTGGATATGCTTTCAACGGTGCCGCTGCGTTCCCTGAATCTCGGATAGGTAGAAGCTACGGCACTGTAATTATTTCCCCATGGCCGGGTGCCTGCAGATAAATGACAGTTCTGGCAATTCATGCCATTACTGATTTGATTTACGGAACCATGAGGTCCGAAATATTTGGATGTATTCGCAATTAAATCTTCTCCATACATGACCATTTTGCGTTGCTCGCCTTTAATCGTATAGTCTGAAAACAGGCTTGGAGTTATCCAGTGGTCTATTTGTTTTTTTTCTGAAGTTATTTGTGGCTCGTTCCTTTTATTGCTTGTAGCATCGCGGACAACAACAATACCAATAACCAGGAAAACCAGGCAGAGAAACCAATCATCTTTGAGGTATTTTTTCATGGGCAATGCTGGTTGTTTTCAGCACAGATGGTTTTTGTAAAGTTATCCGTTTCATTCAACTGATTTTACATAACCTCAGAAGCCCTTTTTCAACGCACTAAACCACCGCCCGATTGCACAGCTAACCTGGCGACCGGATGGAATGAATAGAAATAAAACTGTGCAGCAAAAGCACCAGGATGTGCGGATAGATCTATCCGAAAGATGTAGTCATTGGCATTTACCAAGGGGCTAAGGGATATTCATGGCGCGGGCATAGATATCCCAGTCGCAAAGTGGTGGCACTTCGGGTGTTTCCGGAGACCAGCAACTCCCGAAGTGCACGATCACTCCCGCTTAAAAACATATCTGTTCTAAGTAACTTCCCACATCAATTAACGCACCGGCACAATCCAGTAACTATACTGATGATCGCGGTAAGGAATACGGTATTGTTCCATCGGCTTCGATCCCCAGCTATCGATTCCCTGCACACCTGATTGTTGCATATCAACATGCAGGTATGTTTCATTGCGCGGCACCAGCTCACCTGAGTGGTATTGCTTTTTATTGACTTCAGGATCCAGATCATCCAATGAATAAGGTAGTGCGGATACGTTAAGCAAGCTGTCTGCAAATTCAAAACGAAGCCCCTTTCCCTTTGCATTGGTAAGTGCAAACCAGCGGGTGTCTGCTTTGTTCCCACTTTCCTGGGGGCGTGCGTAAGGGAAGTATTGCTCACTTAGCGATTGCTTGTAAATGCCGGCCAGCGATCCCGATTTGCGATCCCAATAAGTTTCGCCGGGCCCGCGGCCATACCAGCTTATTTGATCAAGATCCTTGTTGGCCTGCAGGTCGTTGCCTACCCGGGTTAGCAGCGGGTACTTGCCGGCGACCGCATGTAGCGCTGTTGAAACGCTCACTTTCCCATCGGCCAATACAGTGAACTTTTGCGTGATTTCTGCATCGCCGTTTACTACGGTAGCACGAACCGTAAATTCATACCGGTCAGTTTTTGCGGCATCGCTTTTTTTATCAATGATCACTTTACCGGCATAGGCATTGCGCCACATGCGAAGCGATTTATTGAACCCTGCGCCCAGGTCATTATCGGTGGTGGCCCGCCAGAAAGCAGGCTGCGGGCCTTGTTTCAGCAACTCTTGTCCGTTGAGCGAATAGCTTTGCATGAGCCCGTTTTTCAAATCAAAAACCACTGTAAAATCTTTACCTGATACAACAGCTTTCTCAGCTGTTTCGGTAACCTTCAACGTTCCCTTGCTGGTATACTGGAATGGGGTTGGTGCTCCTTTCCATGAAAATTGCTCATAGGCTATTTCGTAGCCTTTCTCCAGGAATGGCTCTGCTTGTTTTAGTGTAAAATGAACATTCAATAAATACTCATTTCCTTCCTTCGCTTTCGATTTTATCGGGAGGGAAACCGTAGCAGTTTGCCGTGCAGCGGCAGTAATTGTATTGATCGTTCCTTTTTCAACAGGTTTGCCATTTTCCAAAAGTTCCCAGCCGAGTTCCATATTGCTTAGGTCACGGAAGAAATAGCTGTTGTTGACTTCAACCTTGTTATCACCCAGGTATTTTGTTTTAATATATTGGTATACTTTTTTTACTTCCACTGCCATCGGTGTCATGCCACGATGGGCCGTTACCACACCTTTCACGCAAAAATTATTATCACTGAAATTGTCATCCACAGGCCCTTGCAGCGGGAAATCGCCGCCGTATGCCATGATGCGTTTACCATTCTTCACGGTATCAATCGCCTGGTCGATCCACTCCCAGATAAAACCGCCCTGCAGGCGCGGGTGCGTTTCTATGGCATCCCAATATTCCTTGAAGTTGCCCAGGCTGTTGCCCATGATATGTGCATATTCACTCATGATCATCGGCCTTGTTTCTTTGCCTGTTGAATACCGGGCAAGCCAATTTGGGTCGGGGTACTGGGGCACGATCATGTCGGTGTTAAAATCTCTTTCAGCTCTTTCGTATTGTACAGGGCGACCATCTTTTTGCTTCAGCCATTCATAAGCTTCGTACATATTTACCCCATTACCCGCCTCATTTCCCAACGACCAGGTGATCACGGATGTGTAATTTTTATCCCGTTCGTACATGCGGGTGATCCTTTCCAAATGCGGCATGCGCCACTGCCTGTCGTTGGCGAAGGTGGTTTCCAGGTTATAATACCTGCCGTGCGATTCGATATTGGCTTCATCTATTACATACAAACCGAATTCGTCGCAAAGCTCCATCCAGTAAGGGTCGGGAGGATAATGAGAATGCCGCACCGCGTTTACATTCAGTTTCTTCATCATCTCCATGTCTTTGCGCATGTCATCACGCGTAAGCGTATGACCTTGAGTGGCATTATGTTCATGGCGGTTTACCCCTTTTAAGAAAACCCGCTTTCCATTTACCAACAGGTCGCTGCCCGTTATTTCAACCGAACGGAAGCCCACACGCTGGGGAATAACTTCGAGTACATTTTTATCCTTGTCTTTTAAAGTGAGGTAAAGCGTATAGAGATAGGGGATTTCCGCCGACCATAATTGAACGCCGGGGATTTGCTTTTTGAATTTGATGTCGCTTTTATAGTTACCCAATGCCGTTTGCATTGCAGACGATTCCTGGGCGATCGTTTTACCCGTAGCATCCTGCAGTTCCATATCTACATAAAAACTATCGGGTTTGCTGTGCAGGGTCTTTTTGTCGATGCGATAATTATCAACCGTGATGGCCACATCCAGGGTGCCATTTGAAAAGCTCTTGTCGGGTGTGGCGATGGTTTTAAAATCCCGCATATCCAGTTTGGGAGTGGCATACAGGAACACCTCTCTTTCAATACCCGATATGCGCCACATATCCTGGCATTCGAGGTAGCTGCCGTCACTCCAGCGATAGACTTGCAGGGCCACGGTGTTTTCACCAGGTTGTACATATTTGGTGATGTCAAATTCAGCAGCCAGTTTACTGTCTTCGCTATAGCCGACCTGTCTGCCATTTACCCAGATAAAAAATGCAGATTTTACAGCGCCAAGATGGATAAACACCTGTTTGTCTTTCCAATTTTCGGGCAATGTGATCTTCCTGCGGTAAGAGCCGACCGGGTTGTTATGTTCCGGGATGTCGAAAGGCGGGTTAAGGTTAGCACCTGTTTTTGAACGACCGGCAAATTCAAATGGCTGGTTCAGGTAGATGGGTAAGCCGTAGCCATTCACTTCCCAGTTGGCAGGTACCTTAAAATCTTTCCAGGCCGCATCGTTGTAATTCGTTTGATAGAAGTCTTTCGGCCTTTGAGAGGGGTCCTGCACCCACAAAAATTTCCAATTGCCATTCAGCGAAAGAAAATTAGTGGATTGCTCCTTTGCTCTTTTCCGCGCCAGCTCCATGTTTTCAAAAGCAAATGCAGATGCCCGCATTGGCATACGATTTACTGAAACCACTTCGGGGGTCTGCAATTCAGTTGGAATTTGGGCGTGAACAGTGCAGGCAATGGCAAGTCCAAGGAATGCTATCAAATACTTTTTCATAACGACTGAGAATCCCGCCATTAAAATTAGGAACGACATCCGGGCAGGTTGAGGCGAATCTAATTGTTTGGCATCGGGCTGGGGTGTTCAATCGTTTGCATGAAATTGGCAGCAATCAAAATGCAGGTACTGACGGTAGGTTATTGAACCTTTTTCCAAAACTGTCCCGATGGATTGTAATAGCGTTTATCGAACCTGGTTACACTAATGATATTTCCCGTCGCATCACGATGGAAGATAAAAGACCACATAGTTATATCGGCATTGAATTTATCTTTTTCGTAGGGAATCATCTGTATTTTACCAGCTCTGCCATTTGGTTCATAATAGAGTTTGCCATTGCTGAAACTCATGATTCGCTTGTCCCCTTCACCAACTTCATAGGTTCCTGTATAAGTCTTTAATTCATCCGCCGACATTTGGATGCTGTCCGCGAGGTAAGGTTTGCCGATAAGAATCGCCGCCAGTTCCTGCGCAGTAGGATCCGGGTATCCGCGCTGATTGATAAAAACAGCCACGAAAATCTGCTCTTCCGGCATATATAAGGATTCAGTACAATAGCCCCCCATCATTCCACTATGTTCACTGATGGGGCTACCCTGGACGGCTCCACCCGCCATCCAGCCGTAACCAAACGTGGAAGCTTTGCCATCGGCCAATATGTGTGGCTTCCATGCCTGCTTCAATGTTTCTTTCTTTACCACTTTACCCGCCGCAAGCGCTTCGTACCAGGTAAGCATGTCATAGGTATTACTGATCAGGCCGCCGGCTCCGTCGGGTGGTGGGATATTAGTCACATTTGTAAAGCCAGCCGATCGCTTCAGGTAGGCTGGTGTGCGGTTTGGAATGATCCCATTGTAATCGTTCCAATAAGTGTGCTTCATGCCAATTGGGTCGAGTATGTGGTCTTTCACATACTTTCCCAAAGGCTGACCAGCCACCTTTTCTACAATAGCGCCCAACAGCGAATACTCAAAGTTTACATAGGACGATTTGGTTCCGGGCACAAAAGCTAATGGCAGATTTTGAGAAACTTTGATCTTTTCCGCAACAGGCATATTGCCACCGTTGGGGACTTCGTTGATGCCAGAACTATGGGTGAGCAGGTTTTCGATGGTTACCTGCTGCCAGCTAGCTGGAGCATCCTGCAAATACCTGCTGATTGGATCGGTGACTGCCAGTTTGCCCTGTTCCATCAGTTGAAGGATGCAAATTGCGGTGAACTGCTTGGTTTGTGACCCGATTTCGAACAGCATATCAGGCTGCATTTTAACGTTGAGCTCAAGATTAGCTATTCCCAAACCGCGTTCGTACAACACCTTTCCTTTTTGTGCGATCAGGACAGTTCCTCCCGGTGCATCAGCTCTATAACGGGAATCAATGAGATGGTCGAACGAGGCTTTCATTGCCGGGGTAACCTGCTGCGCAGCAACAAAAACCGGCGGTAACGCTGCCAGCAGTAAAAGGATTTTTTTCATCTTAATGTTTTCCATAAGAGTCGCAATGATTGAAAAGGTTGGAAAAGACGTTGTCTTTCGCAAAAAAAAGTAGTACCCAACGCTAAAACCCCGGGTATCTGTTCGCCCGGAATTTCCATTAGCTAACTATTTGCTATTATCATTTTCAAGCCGTTATCTTTATTCAAATTAAAAGAAGCCATATGGACCTCGCCAATCTACATAAATTCAGAGACCTTGCTGTACAGGGCAAGTGGAAGGAAATAGAAAACATGTTTAACAAAAGTGTGCAATTAAAGCACCAAAATATATTGATCGACCTTACCGAACCCATGCAACCCGTAGCTTTTATCCCGGAATTAAAGGACATTCACCAGGGCGGTATTGGCACTTCGGCGGCTAATGGAGGCACCATCAGCATGCTGGCCGACGTGGCGTTGGGCCTGCTGGGTTTGTCGTATTACAAGGATGGAATGACCGCTACAGCACAACTGACCATCCATTACCTGAAGCCCCTTCATGGCAAGTCGCTGAAGGCAGTTGCAGGTTTGCAGCAGGTGGTGGGTAACCGCGTTTTTGGTATGGTCAATATTCTGAATGATAAAAACGAAATATGCGCTGTTGCCTACGGAGCATTAGCTAAAGGGATCAGCATGTAAGCACAGCGTTTTTATTTTGTAACCAGCAGCAGAGCCGTGATGAGCAACATAGGCGACGCTCCGTTCATCAACATATCTTTATTGAACTTTCTTCCTGTGCAGCAGAAAACCAGAGCATGGCAGAAATAATTCCACTCCAAATAACAGCTACCAGGCAGGAAACGGATAGCGCCAAAACCTTGTTCCTGCGGGCTGTTGAAAACATGCCGTTGCCATACGAGGCAGGCCAGTTTCTCACTTTTATTTTTGATCAACATGGCCGGGAGGTACGCAGGTCTTATTCACTTTCGTCATCTCCGGATAACGCAGAGGAACTAAGTATCACTGTAAAACAGGAACCAAACGGAAGTATCAGCCGATGGCTCGTGCAGCATGCAAAGCCCGGCGATATCTTGCATGCATTACCTCCGTCCGGCATGTTTACCATACAACCCCAAACAGCTCCAAGGGATATTTTTTTGATCGCTGCGGGTAGCGGCATCGCCCCCATATATAGTATTTTAAAAACTATTTTGATCAAAGAACCAGGGAGCCATGTGATCCTGGTATATAGTAATCATAACGAATCGACTGCCATTTTTTACCATCAATTGATACAACTGCAGCAACAACATCCAAAGCAGTTACATATCGAATTTCTGTTTAGCAACCGCCAGGATATATTTAAGGCGAGGCTAAGTGCGGTATCATTGGAAATGTTGCTGCAGCGACACCTGCACTTTGAAAAACATGATGCGTTGGTGTACACCTGTGGACCGTACTATTTTATGCAGATGGTACAGATCGTAGCCCTTACCAATGGCTTTGCCAAAGAAAATATCCGGAAAGAAATATTTACGATCGGAACAGAAGCTGAAGCATCCAAACAGTATTATGATCACACGGATCGCACTATCATCCTGCAATACCAGGGTGTCACCCAGGAGTTGCTGGTGCCCTATAACAAAAGCATTCTTAATGCTGCGCTGGATAAAGGTATCGACCTGCCTTACAGTTGCCGGGGCGGCCGCTGCAGCACCTGTAAAGGCAGGGTATTAAATGGTAATGTATGGATGCATTACAATGAAGTGCTTACCGATGAAGATGAGGCTAACGGCCTGGTGCTTACCTGCACCGGCCACCCGGTATCGAATGATGTAGTAATACAGGTTAACTGAAAAAATAATACGATGCCACTGCAAAACCGGGTAAATCCATTTGGTGAAATCATTGCGATACCGCAGCGAGGTCTTTACACGGGTAACCGTGGCATTATCCATAACGAGCATCAGCAAATAGTGCGGCCATTTACACTAAAGGCCTGGATTACATGCAGCTTGAAGTACAAAAATTTTCAGCGGAAAGTGATGACCGGCCGCAAGTGGACCGAGCTGTTTTTCCTGGATGAGGCCACAGCATTTGCCGCAGGCCACCGGCCGTGTGCTTTTTGCAGAAATAAGGATTTTAAGCAATTTAAAAGACTTTGGCTGAAAGCCAACAACGCCTTTTTTACCTTGCCGGATGAACAGATGAAAACCATTGATGTACTGCTGCATGCAGAAAGGATGGCAATGCAGAAGGAAAAGCTTTTTGAAACTGCGCCACTCCAGGCGCTCCCCGCAGGAACCATGGTGGCTTTAAAAAATGATACCACAACCGCCTGGCTGTGGTATCAAAACAATTTGTTTAAATGGGGAGTTGAAGGCTATGCGAAACCGGTTCATCTGGCCATTGACACCGTGGTGTCGGTTCTTACGCCAGCCAGTATCGTACGAACATTTGCTAGTGGCTACTATCCAATTATTCATTCGTCCGTGAGTGCTTAACGGGAAAAGAGAATGACCTATTGACCCATTGAGAAATGCCCGGGATTAATCATAGATCCTTTCCACCGCACCCTTATATTTTTCCATGATCACCTTTCTTTTCAGGCTCATTTTTGGGGTCATTTCGCCGGTATCTATACTCCACTCGTTGGGTAAAAGTTCGAATTTTTTGATCTGCTCCACATGGTTGAAGTAGGTGTTGAAACTTTCCACCAGTTCCCGGAATAGTGCCAGCACCTTGGGGTCATGAATAGCAGCTTCGTTCGTCGTGAAGGGAATTTGCTTTTCACGCATCCATTCCCGAAGCGTAGAGAATGTAGGGACTATCAATGCCCCGACAAACTTTTGCTCGGCACCTACTACGATTACTTGTTCTACAAAAGGTGATTCCTTGAGTTTGTTTTCTATGGGTTGTGGGGCCACATATTTACCACCACTGGTTTTAAACAGCTCCTTTTTACGGTCGGTTATTTTCAGGTATTTATTGTCTACCCAAATACCAATGTCGCCTGTTAACAACCAGCCATCCCTCATCGTTTCGGCGGTAAAATCGGGCCGTTTATAGTAGCCTTTCATCACGCTCGGGCCCTTCACCATTATTTCACCATCCTCGGCCAGCTTTACATCCTGTCCAACAATTGGCGGGCCCACGGTGCCGAATTTTGTTCCGCCTTTTTCTTTCCGGTTTACAGTTATAACAGGGCTGTTTTCTGTGGGGCCGTACCCTTCGTAAACGGGTATGCCGGCTGCGTTAAAAATGCGCAATAGCCTTTCCTGGCAGGCCGCACCGCCGGTAATAATATATTTTACATTACCGCCCAGGGCTTCTCTCCATTTACTAAATATGAGTTTGTTCGCCAGCGCCAATTGCATATTGTACCAAATACCGCCGCTTTTAAGATTGTCGTATTTAAAGCCCAGGTCTACGGCCCAATAAAACAGTTTCTTTTTAATGCCGGTAAGGGCGGCCCCTTTACTCATTATTTTTTCAAACACTTTTTCCAGCAATCTTGGTACCGTAGTAAAGCCATCAGGATGCACTTCTTTCAGGTTATCACCAATTGTTTCGAGGCTTTCGGCATACCAGATGCTGATGCCGCTGAACAGGTAAATATAGGAGCAGCATTTCTCGAAAATATGGTTCAGTGGCAGGAAGCTCAATATTTTGGATTGCGGCGCGTCTTCAAAAGGAAAACTTTCTTTCGAGTTACGCACATTGCTTACAATATTGCCATGACTCAACATCACGCCCTTCGGCGTTCCGGTAGTCCCACTGGTATAAATAATCGTTGCAATATGATCTTCGGTAATGGAAGCCTTAATAGTTTCCACCTGGTGCTTTAAGGCGTCGGTGGCCATTGCAGTTATCTGGCTCCAA
Organism: Bacteroidota bacterium; assembly: GCA_040386335.1. GTDB lineage: Bacteria > Bacteroidota > Bacteroidia > Chitinophagales > Chitinophagaceae > JAZKFT01. The sequence continues at coordinate 5,013 of JAZKFT010000058.1, read as the reverse complement.
TGGTCGGCACCATCTACTTTGTCAAAAGTAAAAACATTGATGAGCGAAGGGACTTTAGGTCTTACGCTTTGTATTTTTTCGTATAAATCGTCGTTGCTGACAAATACATATTTTACAGCAGCATTATTGAGAATGAATTCCAGTTCCAACGGATTCGTGGTGGGATAAATAGGGCAAATAGGAACGCCTATTTGCTGGCAGGCCATGTCAGTAAAAATCCATTCCGGGCGGTTGTTGCTGATCAGGGCAATTTTATCCTGTCCCTCCGGTGTCATGTCGTTTCCGCTAAGCCCCAGTGCCAGGAGGCCGGCACTTAAGTTATCAATGATCTTTTTACTTTCCGCGGTTCCGTATTTGTGCCATTCCCCATTCTCTTTGGCCACCAGCATATCGTCTTTTGGAAAATTCTTCAATTGATAATCAATACAATCAAACAGTCGTTTTTCATTAGTGGTCATGGCAATCGTTTTTTCAAAAATAGAATTTGTGTACAGAAAACAGCGGACTGGTTTGCTACGGGTGATTTTGGGTTTACAAATGGTCTAAGCCTTCTCCTGCTACAATGCATTCACCAACATATATCCCTTAACTATCTCAGATATTTTGATCAGCGATGTTGTAATTATTGTGATCAATAAGCAAATCATAAATCATATATCCGAAATCATAAATCCAAAATCATACCTCCTCAACTGTTCTGTTGCTTTTTCAGCCTGTTATATTCCTGCTGTATGGATGTTTCCTTGTCGGTATGGCCATAAGCATCAAAGTACTGGAAGGCGATACCGAGCCCCCAGCCCAACATTGGCCAGATGGGCCATACAGATGCCCAATTGTGAATGCCGGTTATGCGTCCCTGTGTAAACCACCATATAGCCCAAAAGAAAAGGTTCATGACTACATAGGTTACCAGGTGCCGCTTAAAGCCAGCCCTTTTTTTTGCGACCCGCCAAAGGCGTTCATCGTTTTGTTGGTCCATGGTAATCGTTTTGTTTTATTGAGAAAAGGAAGAATCCGCTTCTAAATATCGTTCACACAATTTTCTAAACCAACTACCCAGGCAAACAATTTTTGCTTTCGTGTGAGAAGGACACAAAAAAATGGATTTGAAATAGCATTACCTGCTTTGCCATTTTTCTATCGTCATTTCAAATTTGATCTCTTTTGGCCCATGGGTGCCCACCTCCTGCCAGCTTTGCATCCGGTAAAATGTTTCGGCACGTGTATTAAATGCAGTGCCCAGCCATACCGGTTGGTTGGTTTGAGAAAAATACCAATCCAGCATGAGATCATGAAGCTTCTTGCCAATACCCTTCGCCTCATGTAAAGGGTGTACAAAAAGGGCCCAGATATTATGGTCCACCAGGTCGGCGATCGCAAAGCCTGCAACCTGTTGATCAATTTCAGCCACCCAGCCTTTGCCCCTTACCACCAGGTATTCTTCACAGTCTTTGTCTGTAACCAGGGCGGGGTTCGACAATACATTTTCCTTAACTGCATTTCTTACAATTTGTATTTGGCCAATGTCGGCTGGAGCGGCTTCCCGGAATAATATCATTCCCATGATTTTAGCGGCGAAAATACGACCTGAAAAGTGTGGGGAATAATTGAAAAAAAGGGGCTGAATATCTATGTGTTATTTATAAAAAACGCAGTGCGATATCTCAAAATAAAACTGCCGGCGATAATGCCGGCAGTCGAAATACGTTCAATGAAGTCTATTTTTTAGAGGCTATTATGTCCAGTTTAATATTTACCATATTACTGATAGCCCAGTCCCGGAAGTTCTTATCACTATCGTATACGATTCCCCATGCCGCACGGTCAATATTAAAGTTGGCTGCAGCGGTTACCCCGGCATCCGTAATTGAGACTTTCGCCGGGAAACTTACATTTTTAGTGCTGTCTTTCAACTTGAGATTACCCTGTATAATATGGGTTGCATCCTTAAGGACAGCGTCTTTAAGAGCCGCCGCATCGGCCACGCTTACGTTTGTAATTTCAAATGTAGCGGTAGGATATTTGGCTGCATCGAAGAAATCAGGGCCTTTCAAATGGCCTTCCAGCTTGGCTTTTTCTTTGTCTTTTAAATCCGTATTCTGAAGCGACGTCATATCGATTATAAAACTGCCGCCAGTCACTACATTGTCTTTTACAGCCAACGATCCCTGTTTTAGTTTAAGGGTTCCATTATGTTTGCCCCCCACTTTAGTACCTACCCAGCCTACTGTGCTACCCGATATATCAATGGTGTAGTCGGTGCCGGTGGGATTATTTACTTCCTGCTTTTCGGTCGTTTCAGCCTTGTCGGCCTTGGGAGCAGTATTACAAGCTGCCAATAAGCCCAGGGCTAATGCTGTTACAAATAATTGCTTCATAAAATTGTTTTTGCGGTTAAAAAATAGATTGAACTGAAAGCGCAATCTTTCGTTCCATTTTCGGAGAGAGGGCCATCGTTTTCGACTACCCTCCTTTTTGGCCTATAAGCAAAAGAGCCGCCACAAAACTTGTGACGGCTCTTCGCTTTATATTTCTTTTGTTAATTAACCGATTGCAGCTTCGTACCGGGTATTAATTTTTTCCCAGTTGATGACATTCCAAAATGCGTCAACGAAATCAGGGCGACGGTTTTGGTATTTCAGGTAATAGGCGTGTTCCCACACATCTAAACCTAATACAGGAGTACCTTTTACTTCGGCTACATCCATTAAAGGATTATCCTGGTTGGGAGTAGACGAGATGGCCAATTTGCCATCTGCAACGATCAACCATGCCCATCCGCTACCAAAGCGGCCAATACAGGCTTTTTTAAAGTCTTCTTTTAGTTTATCAAACCCTCCGAGTTCGGCATCAATGGCAGCAGCCAGTTTACCTGTGGGTTTGCCGCCCTGGTTTAGCTGCAGGCTATCCCAAAAAAAGCTATGGTTCCAATGTCCACCGCCATTATTACGTATTGGACCGCCCAAAGCCCCGGCCTGGGCAACTATTTCCTCGATAGTTTTGTTTTCGTTTGCAGTACCAGCAAGGGCATTATTCAGGTTGGTAACATAAGCCTGGTGGTGCTTATCGTGGTGGATTTCCATGGTGGCCTGGTCGAAAAAAGGCTCCAGCGCATTGGATGCGTAAGGGAGCGGAGCAAGTGTAAAAGCCATAAGATTACGATTTGTGAGTTATGAATTAAGATGTATGAAATGGTACGGTTACAAATGTACCTGATAAAATGGGTGGGGCAAATGTTATGCCGTTATGATTTAGGGAATTTATGTCAGTTTTTTGGCGGAACACAGATGACACGGATTGGACGGATGAACATGAATTAAAAAACCTCAAAGCAACAGTCTAGTCGGCAAGCCACGTCAAAAATAATTTCCATTTACTCAGTTTGCCGACTTTCTTGTCGTGTTCATAGAGATTGAGCTTATAAATATTGAAAATCCGGTACAAAAGGAAGCTAAAAATAAAAATTACGACAATAACTGCTATACAAAACCACCCAATATATTTTCGTTTTGCAGTAAATGGAAAAATTATAGTATTGTCAATTGAAATTTGCTCTGGATTATACAATCTACCAGACTCAAGAAGGCGTCTTTGATATTTTACCTCAATTTTCTTGTTTATGTTTTCCGGGCTAACGATTGCTGGCCAAAATTTATCAATCAAGTCGTCTGTCAACCTTATAAAATATCTTTTACCTACAAGTTCTATTTGAACACATCTTTTGTCATGAATACGTCTTTGTTTACCATATACTCTATAAGTCGTGTAATATGCCGCTTTAATAGTTCCAGTATCTACCATTAAGTCATTCTCTGAAAGAAAATAGTCCGGTAGTAAAAACTTGAATAAAGCGTAACATAGCAAGCAAATAAGCACAGGTACTACAATTAAAAAAGTCCGGATTCGGATATACTTTTTTACTATTGAAGCTTTCATAACGGTTACTGCTAAAATTGTAGGAGTTACTGTAAAAAACGGCATTGAGGTTATTAAAACAAAATCAGTATATCCGTGTCTATCCGTTTAACCCTTGTCATCCGTGTTCCTATGCTTCATAACAAACAAAAGCCGCAGCTTATTTCAGGCGGCGGCTTTTATAAAAAAAGTTCTGTTGATTATCCCGGGATGCGGCTAATATATTTATTGAGGTCAACTATTTGCTTTTTCACTTCCTCGTTGGTAGGTTTTTCAGCTTTCGCCTTGCGGAAAAAATCCTTTGCTGCCCGGAACTCCCGGCGGTTCATATATATCTGGCACATTTGCAGGTATGCCATGGCAGCCCCGTCTTTATCTGGTATGCCAGCCCTTATGGCCGCACGGATATAGCTTTCGCCTTGTTTAAGATCGCCTTTTTGCATGGCGAGCATGCCCAGTTGCAATTTATTGGCACCATCCGCTTCTTTTACAGATCCGCCCAGGCTAAGGCTTTTTTTCATGTGTTGCTCGGCGCCGTCATAATCCTGTTTCATCATGGCCAGCTGGCCTTTTACAGTATAGTAAGCTGAACGGATAGGCTTGTATAAAAGCTGCGGAAACCAAATGGCATCCAGCACTTTTTCCGCTCCTTCCACATCGCCGGCTTCAATATGCTCTTGTATCAACCGCATAGGGCCTATAAAAAAATGGCCAGCCAAAAGAATAACACCAATGAAATACAATATAAAGGAAGGCCAAAAGCTGGCGGCAACATTTACCCAAATCGCCAAACCCAGAAATAAAAGGCCGAGATAAAAACGATACTTTAATAAGAGACTGTAAAACTTCATAAATCTACATTTTCAAAAGGGTGGCAAAGATAGCCGCCGCGGTTTAAAGGATGTAAAGATAATTTTATGGCAGCGGTCAGGAAGTTCGTCAAATTAATCCTGGCTGATCAAGACATTATCAGAGTATCCTCCCGACTTGTCCCCTTCAAAATTAGTGCGGTTTTCCGGTGCTGATTATCAGACTCTTGTGATATTATTTGGATAATTTTACCGCACTAAGGGCAAGTCGTTCATGAAAATTAGAGTC
>JAZKFT010000057.1:3170-27832 GCA_040386335.1 Bacteroidota bacterium | reverse complement strand
ATCGGCGAGTCCAGCAGCCCACACACAGGGCCAGGGCTGAGACTCGCCTGAGAAGATAACAAAGGTTAGAAGGCAAGATTCGTGACGGAATGAGTGGAGATGCCTGAAAAACTAACAAAGGTTAGAAGGGAAGACTCGTGACGGAATGAAGCGTTGTCGGCCGGAAAGCAAAATCACAATAAGCTTATAATAATTGAGCCAAAGACCCACTTCCGAAGCAATTTGCGCTTTCATTTCCGTAAAAATTAAAAACATTGCATATAAGTACTGAACCTATTTTATTATTTGGTACTTTTCCAATGGGGGCATTCCCAGTTTTTTCCTTGCCCTATTGGTGGTTTTAATACTTTTTATCTTCGGCGGAGAACCGTCATTGTTGCGAAACATTCCGTATAGTTGGGGCTTAGCAATTCCTTGCAAATACTTGTCGTACATGGTAGCAACGGCTGATGGATGAATATTCCCTTTTTTTACCTCTTTTTTTAATTGGGGGTATAGTTCCAACATTAAATAAGATGGCAAATGGAGTAAAATTGCGTTGGTAACACCTGTTGCTTCTCCCCCTACCAAGTTATATCCCGGCCACCCATATTGTTTGAATATTTCAAGCACCCTTTTTCTGTTGATACTGTCATTAATGTTTTGTAATCGGACTATTGAATCGGACTGAATTCTGGATAATGTATAATCTTTAGTACCAAACCTATCTAAAATTTTTTTCATTGTTGAATCAGGTAGTTTTAGCAATGAATCTACCTTTGCCGCATCTGCTTCACCAAACATAATTTCCCACCTGTACTGTTGATCTAATTTTCCCATTTGCAGTATTTCAGCAGTCAACCTGCTTTTTGTAATACTATCTATGGAGTGCTGTTCCAAATGCGATTGGCCTAAAAGGACAGTAACGCCAAATAAAAGCAAGAAATTCCCCATTAAAATTTTTCGAAGCATGTTTATAGAATTTAATCAAAAATTATTTGTAAACAAAACTAAAATAGGGTTGAAATTTTATCAACCCCGTTTCTTGTCCAGGCTGCAAAAACTTGCTCAAATTCAGTATCAGTCTTCTTTCCGCTACGAGTCTCCGATTATAACGCTTCTTAGGCGAGTCTCGGCCCCGGCCTTGTGTGTGGGCTGCCGGACTCGCCGGAATTTAATCGGGTACACACGCTCCACTAATATAAGTTTTGTGGAAAAGGGGTAGAGGCGTTGCCCCACCAGATGTAGACATCGGGCGATAAAATAAAACGGGTTCAACAAATGCAATGGGCATTATTCGGATGTTTAATTGTAAGCAGGTGAGGTATGTATACGCACCCAGCCTAAATTAAGATCGGCAGGCGATACAAAACCAGAGTTCGCTGTCCGCGAAAATTCGGCGAGGTCCAGCAGCCCACACACAGGGCCAGGGCTGAGACTCGCCTGAGAAGCTAACAACGGTTAGGATGGAAGATACGTGAGGGAATGAAGAAATGTCCGAAATGACGTTGTCCAGCTAATATAAGGCGGCAATCTATAGTACTGAAGTTCCTTGGTCTTTTGTGTCGTAAAGGTGCCCCAGGCCCAGCATGTGCGCTTGCATCTTTAGCTTTTCCTGTTCGGCTTTAATTTGTTGTTGCCGGTAATACCGGACCCTGAATGTTTGAAAAATTAACCCGGAAAGAACTCCGGCTCCAAAGATGGTGGGGAGATAATATGCCTTAAGGTTAATAAATGAAAGTTCCATTAGAATAGGTTTTTTTTAGGTATCGAATGGCGTATAATTACACTTGTCGCATTAAAGAAGTTCAACTAAAGCCTCAGTAATAGGTGATTTAATTGAGTCCAGGTATTGGTGCCTGGTCTCAAGCAGTTGTCGGTGTGCTCTCATATCGCTTTTACGGGCACACATCATTGTAAATACAATACCTACTACCGGACTTAATAAGCAGGATAGGATGAAGGCGCCCCAGAAGCCAAGTTTATAATAGGTACCCGCGATGCTCACCATGAGGATAAGGGCCGGCCATAGGATTAGTATAGGCACATAATTAGGTTATGAGGGCAAGATACTTCTTCGGCCACGAGTCTCCGCTAATAACAGGCGAGTTTTCTCTGCGCTGGCCCATGTGTAGGCTTGCAGGACCTCGCCTAACAAACTAAACTTTTCTGAATATCGGGTTTACAGCTGTGCTACTTCACTTCTTGTGAGCAGTTCTGCGGTAAGCAAAAAACTTGCTCACCGTTAAGTTGCCCGAAGGTGCTGATCATGGTGAAATGATCCCGGCAAAGGAAGTGGATAAAATGAGACGATAGAAACTCCCTGCCACCATGCCAGGTGGGGCAAGAACCACGGTATCTAAAAATGGCCGCCTGGCACTTAGGAAAGGATTTGGCTAACACTATTGGAACTATATGTCCCGGAAAAACCGATTTCGTCCTTTTCCATAAAAAACTTTAAAGGGCTGTAATAATTTAACGGCACTGTTTTCCGGCAGTAACGACGTGTTGCTGGTGGATGGAAACATGATGACTGAAACTGTAGCATTGGTAACCCATGAGAAACTGCTCCCAGGTTACCCCCGGGACACGGCGTTTTATTAGCATGGACCGGTTCCATGTTACAGCGACATATGTTCGGATTATATTAAACATTATATACCTGGTTAAATAACCCTCCTGCAGTATGAGAAAAACTATATACACGTTTCTTACAGGATTTTTGCTACCCGTAGCCGGATTCTCCCAAACAAGTATCCCGGCCAATAGCCTCGTTACCCAAAATTTTAATTCGATGGGTGCAACGGCTACCGCCAATTTGCCTGCCAACTGGAAAATGTCTTCTGCCGGAACCGGGAATAGCTCGGGCTGGGCTACCGGCACTAATACCACCACCACCACACAGGCCGCCAGCAGCGGATCGCCGGCGATTGGTGGCAGGTACAATTGGGCTACTTCTGCTGGAACAGACAGGGCCATTGGTTTTATGAGTGACGCCGCTTATGGGGACACGAGTGCTATCTTTTCCTGGTACAGAAATACCACCGGGGCCATCGTTACTTCTATTACAGTTAGTTACAATGTGGAGCGCTACCGCATCAATACCGGCCACGCGAACCTTTTCCTGTTTTCTTCTGCTGATGGCACCGCCTGGACGGCCAGGCCTGCCGGAGATATACCTGCCGGGGCTTTTGAAACAGCTGCCGGCAGCTATACTTTTAACACGCCAAAATCCATTTATAAAACGGTTGTTATCACGGGCCTCAGCATTGCCAACAATAGCGATTTTTACCTGCGCTGGGTAATAAGAACGGGCGGTAATGGCGCTGCATCACAGGGCATTGCACTCGACGATGTAGTACTTTATGCGGCTTCAGCAACACCAGTGGTTTCTTCATCATTACGCGATGCGATGCTGGTGGATAATAATGGAAATGGTACCGTAGATGGGGGCGACCATCTTCGTTATACCAATGTAATACGCAATACGGGCACGGGCAATGCTACGGGTGTTAACCTTAACGACCCGGCACCAACTAATACCACACTAAACGCGGGTTCGGTGAAAACATCTGCCCTGGCAAGGAATGACAATTATAACACAGCTTTAAATACGGTACTAAATAGCGGCAATGTTCTCACCAATGATTTTGGAATGCCCGCTCCGGCAGTGCTATCCTTTGGACCTACAGCCAACCCAGGTGCCACAGCAGCAGCAGGAACCGGAAGTTCGGATAATGGAGGAGCCGTTACGTTAAATGCGGACGGAACTTTTACTTATACACCACTCACGGGTTTTTCGGGTATTGATAAATTTTCTTATATAGCCGCTACAGGCACTTTGCCAAATAATGATGCTATCGTATCTGTAACGGTTGGTACGGCTGCAACGGTTGCCAATGAAGCCTATGCTGTTACAGGCAATGTAGCCATTCTTCCAAATGCCGCGCAGGGTGTACTTGCCAATGATGGTGGCGGAGGGTTATTTGTGTCTTCAGTCAATAGCAGTGCCACCAACGTAAATGCCAATATCCTTACCGCAAATGGTGGTAATCTTTTTGTAAATACGAATGGAGGCTTTACTTACAACCCACCCAAAGGATTTGAAGGCGCTGATAATTTTACGTACACGGCCAACAATGGCATAGGTACCCAAAGCACCACAGCAACGGTTACGCTGAATGTAACTGGTATGATCTGGTTTATTAACTCCGCAGCAGCAGCTGGCGGTGATGGAAGACTAACCACGCCATTTAATTCGATTGATGCTTTCCAGGCAGTAAATGCCGGTGGTGCAGCTCAACCTGCAGCCAATGATTACATTTTTGTATATGAAGGCGCTGCCTATGCCAGCACGACCACCTTACAGCTACTGACTGGTCAGAAACTGGTGGGACAGGATGCTTCTGCGCAGCTTTCAACAATCACCAGCCTGGCACCTGCTGTCTATAGTATGCCGTTCCCGGTCACGGATGTAGCCGCACCTTTTGTTACGTTGACAACCTCAGGATCGGGGATACATGGGGTGGCATTGGGGTCAAATAATAATGTAGTAAGAGGATTGACTATTGGAAATGTATCCGGCGCCAAAATATTTGCAAACGTTTTTGGCACAGCAACTTTAGGTAATACTACCAACCCTGATCTTACGCTCAACGGAACCGGGCAGGCTTTAAACCTGACAACAGGCGCACTTTCTGCAACAAGGTTTACAAGTGTAACGACTACAAGCAGTACAGCACAAGGCATTGTACTAACGGGTGTCACCAGCACCGCCCCGGTAAATTTTGGCAGCACCAATATTTCCGGTTCCACCACACAGGGTATACTGATTGGAACAACGACCGCTGATCTCAATTTCGGAAATACCGCTGTCAGCTCCGGAACTGATGGGCTATCGTTCCAGAATAATTCCGCAGGCACCAGAACATTTGGAACATTGGGTATTACTACCAACGGCGCAGGCACTGGGTTTCTTCATGGAGCGGGCGGTGGGGCTGTTACCGCCGGTGTTACTACAACATCCAACACGGGCGGAACCGGTATAGGAATAAGTATTCAGAATGCAAATGCGGATATCATATTTGGTGCAACCACCGTTACTAAAACAGGTGCAGGCACAGGCGTTAGTATTGGCAGTTCTGCTGCAGGTAACGATGTTAGCTTTGCCAGTCTTGATATTACCACAGCTAACGGCGCCGGCCTTGTTGGCACTAATAATGCCGGGCAAATTATTGTTACAGCTGCAACCGGGGATATTAACGCGACCAATGGTGCCGCTATTAATCTTTCACAGGCCGCAGGCACTTCCACCGTTAACCTGAATTTCAGCGCCGCCAGTTCTTCAGGTGCAGCTAATGGGATCAGTTTAACCCGCATTGCCGGAACTATTGCCATAGGCGGTGGCACTATAACCGGAAGCGCAACAGGTGCAGCATTTAATATGTCACTGGGTTCTGCAACCGTTAGCTACGCCGGTAGTATTACGCAAAATGCAGCCAACAGGGTAATTGTAATCGATGGAACAACAGCGGGCACGGTCACATTTAGTACAGGAACAATTACAGGCGGTGCAGGCAGCACTGGGGTAAATATTAATAGTGCGAATGGCAACGTAACATTTGCCAATTTGAATCTTGGTACAAGTGTTGGCAGAATGGCTGCGGTACCTGTTACGATAACTGGTGGTACCGGAACCTTCAACCTGGGAGCAGTTGCTATCTACTCAGCTGGTGTCACGGCAGTTGCTTCATCCAATACAGATGGAACCATCAACATTGTATCGGGAACAGTGGATGCAACAACAGGTGCAGCCTTGTCTATCTCTGGTCCGGTTGGTTTAACTACCGTTGGAATTGGTGCAACTACTCTTTCAACCGGCGGTACCAATAACGTGAATTTCACCAACTGTACAGGCTCAGTGTCACTGGGAGCCGGTACGATGTCGGGCGCATCGGGCGCTTCATTCAATGTGGTGGGATGTTCGGCTTTCGCAACAACTTATAATGGAACCATCACACAAGCCGGCAATGCCGCTATGGTGAATGTGAACGCACATGCTTCGGGCACACTCACATTCAATACCGGGTTATTGAATGCCACGAATGGAACCGGTTTGCAGTTTGATAACGCAGACGGTGTTTATAATTTCAATGGCAACATTACGCTGAATGGGGGAGATGCCGGCATTGATATCATCAATGGATCAGGTGGCAATTTCACATTTCTCAATGCACCCATAACAAATCCAACCGGGGCAGCATTTTTGGTGAGTGGTGGGGCAGGTACCATTAGTCATGCGGGAACCATTTCCAAAACTTCAGCTGGCCGGCTGATCAATATAGCGTCAAGAACCGGGGGAACTGTATCGTTTAGTGGTAACCTTTCTTCTACGGGTTTGGCGACCGGTATTATTGTCAATGCATGTTCAGGGGGAGCGGTTACGACTTTCAGCGGGACAACCAAAACTTTTAATACAGGTACTAATGCGGCAATAACCCTTACCTCTAATACAGGTGCACCGGTTAATTTTACCAACGGTGGTTTGGATATTGATGTAACCACTGGTACAGGCTTTTCAGCAACAGGTGGCGGTACTATTTCTATCACCGGTTCCAATAACCATATCACTGCCGGTACAGGCCGTGCAATCAACGTTGATGGTACGACGATAGGGCCAACAGGTATTACGTTGCAGGATGTTAGCGCTTCGGGTGCTTCAACCAACACGATTCACCTGAAAAATGCCGGATCAGGCGGCTTTACGATAACGGGTACAGGTACTACAGCCGGATCGGGCGGAACCATTAACCATGTGTCGGCGGGTACCACTGACGAGACTTATTCCATTGCAACGCATTCATTTAGCCCGAACTTATTTGCCACCGGAATCGGGATATATGTAAACAATACCAGTAATATTTCTGTTACCAATATGAACTTCACAGGCAGTTTTGGAAATTTTGCGATCAGGGGGGAAACGGTAAATAATTTCACGCTTACCGGATCCAATTTTACAGGGGTCTATGGTACAAATATTAACGGAGCCGTACAGGAAGGGGCTATCCGCTTCGGTGTCCAAAGCGATGATGGTTTCGGAAACGGTCTTACAGGTACCGTATTCTTTACAGGGAATAATATTGGAGGCGGTATTGCCGATAATATTGCCATATTTAATAACACGTCAGGCAGTATGAATATGACTGTCAACGATGGAGCGGCTCCCGCCATCTTCGGTCACAATGGATTCGACGGAAACGATGCGATACTTATTGAAACACGCGGACCTGCCAATGGTGCCGTTTTCGGAACACCAGGTGGTGTTGCCGGGGCGGGATTTAACCTTACGCTATCCGTTAACGGTGTTGAATTTAAGGGTGCCCGTGGTGATAATATCCAAACGGTAGCCACCACCAATTGTACCCAGAATATCACCATCACCAACAACACATTTTTTAATACCCATCCTCATATTGTTTCGGGAGGTGGAGGTATTACCCTCTCCGGTGGAAGCCCTACTTCAAATTATGTTGCCACCTATAATATATCCAACAACCAGTTTAAAGGTGCATTGGGTACTCCGCTTCATGTCAATTACTCCGGCCAGGGCGCAACTGTCAACGGTATCATTGTTTCGAACACTATTGGTACACCAAATGGTACATACAACAGTGCAGCCAGCCAGGTTGGGTCAAGTGACAACGGCAATGGTATTAACGTAACGAGTGAAAAATTTGGTGATAATGTTCCAGGTGAACCTCACAGTACCGGCATATTAAATCATGCAGTACGGATTCAAAATAATGTAGTTGCCGATATTAATGGTCTTGCCGGAATCAGGATTTCTGCAGGGACGCAGGATCCCGGCGGCAGTCTCCGGCTTGAAGCAACCATTACAGGGAATACCGTTGCCGAAATGGGTCCCTTTGGCTATGCAGCTTTCTATGCAGTGGTAGGAGGTGCCAGTCTTACCACAGATTATTCCAAAGTGGGTCTTAACATAACGGGTAACACATTTAACGCCGGAGGTGCAGGAGCCACCGGAAATGGGAATGCCATGTCTTTTGACCAGATTTCAGTGAATGCACGTTATTATTTTCCTGGTTATGCAGGATCACAATATGGCGAGAGCACTGCACCGCCGGGACCTGGTACTGCCAGCGCCAATCTCAACACATTCCTGCAAAATGCCACACATTTGAACGTATTGACAAATGGTCCGTTTCCCAATCCTGCAGCGGGGGCCGGAAGTAAAGTAGATGCTACGCTGGCAGTGGGCGTTGTAGGAACAGCTTTTCTGCTTCCGGTTCCGCTGATGGCTTCCGGCACTCCCTTATCCAACAATATAGTGGAAAAGAAAAATATGCTTACAGCAGCGAAAATGAAAAGCATTCATGAAGCAGCTATTCGCCGTTGGATTAGCGCAGGAGCTAATAAAAGGCATGTTCAAAAAATGCGGGCTGTTGTGATAAAGATTGATGAAGTTGCAGGGAACTTTATTGGTACCAGTGAGAAGGGAATCATCAAACTAGACAAAAATGCTGCGGGCTATGGATGGTTTTTTGACCAAACACCATACGATGATCGCGAATTCGCAAACAAGAATACGCTGCACTCCTATGTTCATATTAATGCGAAAGGCAAAATGGATCTTTTGACAGTTCTGATGCATGAGCTGGGACATCAGATTGGCCTTGATGATAACTACCTGGATCATGAATCGCCGACCCTGATGTACGGTTATATAAATCCCGGAGAACGCAGACTCCCTAAAAGTATGCACTCCAAAAAAAGCGTTTGGGCGAAAAACAAAAAACAAAACTGATGGCGCAGAACGATAATGCTATTACCGCCATCCGGGTATGAAAAAAATCTTAATGAACTTATATGAAAATAATATCACTGCTTAAAAATAGCCTGGTACCTGCTTTTCTAATGATAAGTATGCATACTCCTGCGCAGCTCAGCCCGATGGTTATCGGTACCATCCATGCCAGCGACAGCATTGTAGTAGTCTATGATGTAACCGTTGTCAATCCCTTACCCGCAGGGGTGGGTAAAATTGGGAACCAGGGAATAATAAGTGGCAGCAATTTTGCCAATTTGGTAACTGATGACCCTGACACACCCGTGTCTCTGGATACAACCTTTACAATTGTGCAGAACCCTTTGCCCATAACACTACTGGATTTTTCTATTATGAGACAACAGGCCGGTATACTGGTTCGGTGGGTCACTTCCACGGAAATAAATAACGACCGGTTCGAAGTGGAACATAGCACCGACGGCAGAAATTTTACTCCCATAGGAATCGTGCTTGCAAAGGGAAACAGCAACACGGTAACCAACTACAGCTTTGTACATGCCACCCCTGTAACCGGGTGGAACTATTATCGCTTAAAACAAACAGACAAGGACGGAAAGTCGGTCACCTGGTATGTTCGTTCGGTAAAGTTTGAGAAAAGGGATGTGCCGGAAATGTACGTGTACCCCAACCCTGTAACACAACGTATTTTAAATCTCCAATTTAATAAAGTAGAAAGAGGAATCTATACTTTGCAGGTCTTCAACGCTTTGGGGCAGCCCGTATTTAGCCGCCTGCTTAATTATAATGGCGTAAACGCACCGATAGCAATTGTATTACCAGCGGCGATCGCCAGGGGAATTTATAGCCTGCAGCTGCAAAACAGTACAGCTAAAATGATGAAGACGATTTTTTTGCAATAATCATTCCTTGTAATACCGGTGTTTCTTCTATGATTGTTACGACGCCAACCATGGTGCACCAACCGTGATGGCTAATATGGGCAGCGGGACGAGGCAGGAATTTACCCGGCTTTTTTTTCGGGGCGGGGCAGGTTCGGGAGGACGCGAACCATGGCGATAATAGGGAGAAGCATGGCTGAAAAGTTTCCCGAGGGCCTACTTGTTTAAATGGAGCGTAGGTATGGAATTCTTTCCATCACGAGTCTCCGCTTAAATTGCTTCTTAGGCGAGTCTCAGCCCTGGCCCTGTGTGTGGGCTGCCGGACTCGCCGATTTTAATCGGGCACCCAAGCTCCACTAACACAAGTTTTGTGGAAATAAGTTAGTAGTGGCGTTGCCTCACCCGATGGAGACATCGGGCGATAAAATAAAACGGGTTCAACAAATGCAATGGCCAGGGTGCGGATGTTTAATTGTAAGCAGGTGAGGTATGTATACGCACCCGACCTAATTAAGATTGGCAGGCAATATAAAACCAGATTTGGCGGTCCGCGAAATTCGGCGAGGTCCAGCAGCCTACACACAGGGCCAGGGCTGAGACACGCCTGAGAAGCCAAGGTTGCGATATACTTCACGAGTAAATAAATCCACCCTTCCTACTAAAGTACTCGTGGAAAAATACACGCCTTCTCTTTTTACAAATTTATATTTGGAACTCATTGCTAAGAATGTTTAGCTAAATGTACCTTTACGCAACCTAGCCAAATAAAATGTTACACCGATTTAAGTCGGGGTCGATTATCTGAAGAAAATATCAAAGGTTTCATTTGCATGCAAAAGTAACGTGTAGGCACCAGACAGAGTCTGGCGCCTACTTCTGTACATTCTGGTGCCTACATGGGCATATTTCCATACGAAGGGGGCGGCTGGCGGATACAGTTTGCGGGCCAATACTACAAGCGATAAAAATGCCGGAGGACCTTCTGCACAATCGCAATGGTTCGTGTCTTCCCCTCACCTGGCGCCGGCGTCCGCCGGTGTCTGTATTGTTGCAGCGTGAACCCGGCCAGGAAGATGCCCCGGACAGAGTATGCCCTTAAAAGTGATAAAGGAATAAGTGATACAAAACGTTTAAATCAGGTTATGTATCTGTGGTCAATTCTAAGGGTTCAATTTGGTCGGCTGGTTCCAAAGGAGTTCGGCGGTGTTGCCTCATTGATTTTCTACTGACGCATAGCAATGTAAAAATGATACCAAGGAAGGGTGAAAATATCAAAGAAAACAAGAAGGCACCGCGAAAGCCTATTTTTCTAAAGTACCCAATAATTCCTACAAGTACGGAGAAGAAAAGCCAAATTATAAGTATTTGCAAGAACAGCATTTATAACGCGAATTATTGATTTAAAATAGCCAGTCCATTATCTCAGTTTCCACTACTGCCAATATGGGTTCACCCCACGAACGATGCGCCGCGTCCATAAAAACTGACGACAACTATCCTGGTAGAATCGCAGTTTCTTTGACCGGTTGGCAGACCTCATTCCCGCCTCTCTTCACATCCGAATAGCCGGGGCAATCGTAGAGTTGCCAAAGCCAGCCACCAGGTATAGCTTTTACAACGATAGCTCCTGGGGCAAAAACATGTCGGGCAGGATAGCTACCGTTGGCACTGCCTGTTTATATCCACGCAAAACCATTTGCGTTTCAAGGAGCCGGACGGTACATCCTGTGATTTTAAGGAACTGCTGGCGGAGTTGATTAGTCACTCAAACATGTTTCATTTCTATAAACAAGAGGCTCCGCCGGGCAGATTGTAATGGCCACATCATCTTATTCTATTTGCCTGACCATTTTCCGGATATATCAAATGCTACTGAATTCGGAACATTTTTTTTGTGCTATTGTCTTTGTCGGGCAATTGTGGCCGAACTGAATGTTATCGGCTATTTAGCTATTTCTAACATTGCCCAAACGGGTATACCAAAAATCTTTAAGTAAAGGGATAACAAAAATACCCCGATAAGAATACCGGGGTCTGTGTCTAATCTAATTCCAAATCCAAGTTATCAAGACGCTTTAATAAAATTTACGTGTGTGAAAGGGGGGTGGCAAAACCTTCCGGCGGGTGAAAAATTCGTAAGTTCCGGTATGCTGCGCTATTAACAATTGCCAATCCCGGAACATCATCACCCTCATTTCATTTTTTAATTTTTAACGGTATTCAACGCATACACTGTGTTTTTTATTTACGACCATTTTTTGGCGTTACCTAAGAAGGCCGCCCTGCGTTAAGGCATTCTCCCGCCCATCTCTGGCTTTATATTAAAGATACCCTGGCAGGAATACCAGGGCCTGTACTTGCTAATATAACACCCAAAAAATTGACTGCGACAGTACATCATTATACTCTTTGTTAGCGCAGTCCTGGCTCCATCCCACAACCACTTTCTGCAAGACTCCTCAAACAATCCTGCTGGTGAACAAGGCGTTATTCGTTCAATGTTTGCTTATGTAAAAGTACCGTCGTAGTTCAACAGTCATCTGATTTCGGCGTCGGAAAATGTACCGACAGCTGTCAATTCTGTATTTACACAGTGGTAAAAGCGGTGCCGTGTTAATGTACCTGGTGTAGCCACTAAGAACGAACGGGAATAGCTGCCACCGGGTTCTGTCACCTTTCCAAAATATCCATAATAAAAATGCTGGCTACCATAATTATTCGGCAAGACCGGATCGTTTTGTTCCTGTTGGCGCAAACTGTCATAGGAAAATAATTTGCGGCACCGTATTTATTTTTCTAATCTATTTACAGGGAAACCTGGAATGAAAGCATATTTGAATGGAACCAGCTGTATGAAATGGGAGCCTGAGGTACAATTACCGGAGACCCCGGAATATAAATGCCCTTGCCAGACTGTTTGCCGGGCATGGGCATTTACATTTCAGACCCAATACATCAGAGCGCTTATAATGACAGGCAATCATTTGCAGCATTGGGTATGGACTTCTTTTGTCTTTAATCCAATACCAACACTTCCTTCACCATCGTCTGTCCATCGCTTAAAATAATTTTAATAAAGTAGACACCCGGTTGATCCAGCTTCACTTCGTAACTGGCATCATTCGTTACATTTTTTATTGTCGCAGTCTTTACTTCCGCGCCGGAGGCATTGTTAATGACAAGGGCCAGCGAGAGATTATTCTTAATACCCAGTATTTTAAAGCTGAACATCTTTCCCCGGGCCGGGTTGGCTTTTATCACCAGCATCGCTTTGGATACAAAATCAATTTTTCTCACCGGGCTATATGTAAAGGCTCCCGACAGGTCTGTCATTTTCAGCCGGTAGTAATTGGCACCATGCGCCGGCAGGTTGTCTGTCAATTCGTACGAAGATCTGCCAACTGCAGCTACTACTCCCAGCCTGGTGAACCGTATGCCATCAGCCGATCTTTCCACTTCATACTGTTTCACGCCCGACTCAAGGGCAATTTTCCAATTGAGCGTTACAGACTTTTGATTGTTTACAACGGCATTAAAAGAAAGCAACTGTACCGGTAATATAACCGCATCCAGCCCGATGGAAAATTGACTGAAGCTGGTGTTTGCAAGGCCTGCACTAAATTCAACCGACTCTGTAGTGCCGTTCACCACTACATCTGCATCGTCAATAGAGCTGCCCCAGGTAGCTCCATCAGCATTAGATGCCCGCTTGTATAGCTTCAGGGAATTCGGAATATTCACCATGGCATCGGTAACGCCTTGTACACCTTTAAATTTGAGACTGGTAAGTGCGGAAAAGCTGGCGTTAGTACCATAGTTACGAATAATATAATAAGAAGACGGTGCTACTGGCAACACGCTGGCCGAAGCAGGCTGGTCGGATGGTACATTCAAGCGCGTAACCACTACTTCACCATTGGGATAGGGGCCGGTTGCCGGGAAAATAATTTCTACGCCAGGTATGAAAAAATCCCTTAACCCACCAGTGGTGACATTGATCGTTTGAGCAACGCCGCCACCCACAGGCGCGGTAGATGTAACATGGGTTGCCGTACCCAGCAAACTACCATTAAGGCTATTGGCACGATCATAAACCGTGGAGCCTGTTTCATTACATTGGTAATAAGCTTTCAGCGAAGGATCCGTTGTCGCAAGATTTTTTGTAATGTTCATCAGTTCCCTGATCTCGGCCTGGGTAAGCGCCCGGTTATAGATGCACACTTCATCCAAAAGGCCGGTCATGGAGCGGCTGGTGTTGTTCCTGTCGTTGCCTAGGTTAAAACCATTGGCGAAATTGGTTGCGGTGTTCGCGACATTATTAGTGTAAGGCACACCGTTTACATAGATCGTGGCGTTGGTGGCGGTAATTACGAGCGCCACATGTGTCCACTCATTATTAGGTATGGTAGGTCCACCGGAATAGTTATAGGTGCCGGCCACGTTATTCCATGTATAGCCGATCTGGTTGTTATTCCTGAAATTAATGCCGCAACCGCTGCCATCGCCCGTAAAAAGCACACCGGCAAATGAGGACTGGGTGGCGCCAATTTTAAGCCAGGTGCTTAACGTTACGGTATTGGTGCTACCCATGGCCAGCGCAGGTGTAGTGGCATAATTGCCGGCACCGGCTATGCTGATGGCCGAGCCGGGGATGGTATCGGGTGTGCAACTGATCACTTGTATATTTTTTGTAATTGTTTTGGTGGAACTGTTGTTAAGTGCATCGGTAATGGTAAGTGTGGCCGAATACACTCCGGTAGTAGCATAGGTTACATTTTGGGTTGCCGAAGAAGAACTGGCGGGTGTTCCGCCGGGAAAACTCCACGCATACGCAACAGGCGTGTGCGTCGTGCCTACGGATGCGTCAGCAAACTGAATAGAAGGATTAGCACAGGTAAGGTTGCTGTCGCCATTGGTAACAAAATGGGCTGATAATGCCCGCAGGTTGCCAAAAGGCGTTTCCCACATGCCCCGTCCATAGCTGCTGTAACGTATCAGCGACTGACTGGTTCCATCATCATACATGCTGAAATCGGTTGGCGCCCTCCTGCCCGGGAGGTTGGTGCTGTAATTCGTCCAGGTGGTCTGACCCGATTTTTTGTAATAGACAGCGTTATTAGTGGCAATAAATACGAGCTCTTCGGTACCACCATAATCTTCGGATAAGATTTTTCGGTGGCCTACATTGGGCAGGTTATAGGTAATGTCGGTCCAGTTGGCCCCGCCATTTACCGAAACATACACTTTGCTGTTGATTGAAATATACACGGTATTTGCATTGCCGGCGATTGCTGCAATGCTGGCAATGGAATTGGAGGCGGTGGGTAAATTATACGGCGTAAAAGAAGGAGAAGCTGACAGCGCATCGGTACTTACGTATATTTTCTGGTCGTTGGCAATCACGTACAGGCGATTGGCGTCGGCAACGCAACTATGCGATGCCAGGATCGTTTTGTTGAAGCTGGAAATTTTGACCCATGCCGGTGTGGTGGCCGACAGGTTGGTGGTGCGATACACGTCCATGCTGTCCATAAACCCCAGGTTGGTGTTGGTCCTGTTAAAGCTCATGGCCTGCCATTTAAGCGTTGGCAGGCCGTAGGTAGATGATGGGCCGCCTGGTGCGACGGTCCTGGTGTTGTTATTCTTATTATAAAAATAGCCACCATTGGGCTGGTAGTCATATTCTTTTGGTTCGTAATCATCTCCGCCACCAATCGTAAACCAGCCATTCGCCCTGCGACAAAGTTTGCCATTATCCTGCGTGCCAATGATGGCGTAATCGCGGTTGGTATGGCTGGTTTTACCGGCGTTGTTAGCAATTTCATAAGCATACAATCCATTACTGCGCGTAACCCAGTTTAGGCCTCCATCGGTACTCACCCATACGCCCCCATCGTTACAGCTGTATAGTTTGGTGGCATCATGCGGGCTCTGCTGCACCTGGTGCATGTCGGTATGTAGCTTGGTACTCCAATGGGTAAGCTCCGTCCAGGTTACCCCGTCATCAGTGCTTACCCAGTTGTTGTGTGACTGCAACCAAAGTTTTGACGGATTGGCCACATCCACCCAAATGGTATTGTTGTAAAGACCCTGGCCGGCCAAACCGTTATTATTATTATAGTCGTAAAAAGTTAAATATGGATTGGCCATTGTTCCCGTTCCTTCGCCTTTTTTTACCGTGAATGAAAGACCGCCATCAACAGATTTATGAATGATCGCACCACCGCCAATCACTTCTAAATATACCACATCGGGGTCGGCAGGTGTAACGCCGATTTTGGCGCCGCCGGTAATAAAAGTGGTGGATGCAGTTATGCCAGCGGTCACCTGCGTCCATGTGCTGCCAAAATCTGTAGATCGGTAGAACCTTGGCGTATTTTCGTGAGTACAGGAATACAAAATGGGGGAGTTGGGAGCCGCATTTTCTTTCAGGTCGCAAAAGGGAATGTTGGTAGCCGTTACAGCCGCCCAGGTAACTGCATTATCGATTGATTTATAGATCCCTTTGTTGGTAGCAGCCACAAAGGTTGTGGGTGTAGCCGGATCCTGTAACATTTCCATCACCAAACAATTAGTAAGGGTGGTGGCTGAAAAACTGGTTCCCCCGTTGGTAGATTTTAAAATGCCCTGTCCATTGCCGTAATAGTTGGGATCGCCGGTACCGAGATAAATCACCTGGTCGTTGGTATAATCAATACAAAGCGAAGCACAACTACCAGTAAGGTTTTCCGTGCCGGCTTTTACCGTCCAGTTGAGACCGGCATCGTCACTGGTAAAAAAGCCCCCTTCTGCTGTAACTGCATATAATTTATCCGGGCTCGTGGCGTGAAATTTCAGTTGTGGTATCCGACAAAACCCATTGATCTGACCACTGTTATTAATTGGAAAATTGGTAAACCCTCCATCGGTCCAGTTAGCTAGTTGTGCCACGCCACTTGCTACTACGATGATGCAGCATGTAAACGTAAAAAAAAGTTTTTTCATCTTATTCGGTATATGTAAGGTTTAATTTTTCTGGTTGGCGGCTTCTATAGCTTTGAGTTCGGCCTGTTGCCGGTTAATGATCAACTGTTGTTCCGAAGGGCCAATAATGCTGCCGTTGGATCGCAACCAGGATTGTGTTTTGTAGAACCAGGCTTTGAAAGCCCGCACTTCTGTGGCATAATTAGGCTCGTTGGAATAACGGCTTTTTCTTTTGTTATCGCGGATCCGCTCCCGTTCGAGTTCCTTCACGGTTTTACTGGCTGTTTCGGTTTCTTCAAGCCCTACTTCCTGCTCAAACGCGTCGCTTTCTTCGGTTTCCATCGGTTCTTTAGGCAAAAAACGGTAAGTGTAAAATGTGCGAAACGCTTTGACAGTTTCAAAATAATTAACGGCTGTGTCATCCATCATCTGTATCCAAACCGGCTTCGATTTATAGTCTTTGGGATGATACTTGTTTTGCGCGTCAACAGCAAACAAGCTGCATGCAAAGCATAGCAGGAGAATGATCCTTTTTTTCATAGTTATTGGGTTGAAAAATTCCAAATAAATGGCGCCGGTCCGTAGTGCAGTACATCAACGATTTTGATTCGCCCTTTTCGCCAGGGCCATATTTGTGACTGTGGGTGCCGGTCATCGCGAGGGTTCAGGGAGGCGGTCAACAAATGTAACGGGGTTGTTCGGCAAGCATCGTAATGGAGTGTCGAAAATTATTTCGACACCTGTCAAGTATGTGTTCCAAAAAGTGCCGTCTTGGTCTTTTGACCAAGGCGCATCATCTAAACTTTACTTCATCCACACTGAGACTATTCCGTCATTTCGAAATAGTTGTTGATGAGTAAGATCAGGCATCGCGTTCTTTAACCGGCGATTCCGTTAAAACAACAACACTGCGGTCTGTTTTAAAACTATATGAGATATTAAGATGTAACAGGTCAGCAAAGTCATTTACCAGTTGAAGCCCGATACCTCGATTAAGTGCATCTTTTCCCTTAATGTTATTTGGGAGTGGGAGCAACTCCATATTTTGATCATCCCTGTTTTCAGGCGGGGTGTCCGGTGTATTTTCTATTTGCAAGGTGAGCAAATTAGTATCCCTGGCCCGAAAAGCTGTGATAGCAATGGTCCCATTCTCTAAATTATCCACGGCATTAGCTATGAGGTTATAGAGAATTCTGCCAAATATTCTTTTATCGGTATGTATATTTAATCCTGAAGGAATTTGCAACTTATACGAGATGTTTTTTTCTGTCATCCTGAATGCGAAAACAGTGAGTTTGCCGGCAATCATCTGGCTCAGATCAATCGACTCTGGTACGACTCTCATCTCATTCCTGTTCTGTTGCATTTTTATCCAAACCAACAGGTTATCTAACATCGTCTGTAGCCCGGTGAATGTGCTGGTGATAAGTTGTATTTTTTGCCTGGAGCTTTCCTTTATTTCTTTATCCAAAACTATCCGCTGCAGTGTCTTTTCCATATAGAAAATCGGTATGGAAATATCATGACTAAACAAGGTAATCAGTTTATTCTTAATGTTATTTGCCTTTTCCAGATCCTTGTTTTGTTCAATCAACCGACCTGTAGCAAGTGTGATTTTATACTGAAGCAATCTATTTCTCCGAAGCACCCTTTTGTGACTCCAATAGAAATACACCTGTGTGAAAGCGGCCAGCAATACAACCAGGAATGCCCAAAAAGTCCTGGTCTTATACCAGGGTGGCCTAATACTTAACAGCTGTTGAAGGTACATAAAATCACTTTCGCCGAGACCGGTCCGTTTCCGAAAAACAATCGTGTAGCTGCCGCTTTTAGGGTAGGTAAGCGTCAGGCTGTTTTGGTCATCAAGTTGCTGCCAGTTATTGATCTCCTGGTGGTTATTCGTATTTATTTGATATTCAATAGAGCCGCTGATATCGTCTATTTTCCGGTAGGAGACCAGGTCAAAAACGATGCTCTTCGTGGTAGCTTCCTCAACGGTAAATTGTTCGCCTGCTTTTGCGTTAAAAACCTGGTTGTTCACAAATATCCTGTCCAGTAAAATACTATCCGAAGAAAACTCCGGAACAATATTGTCAGGTTTAAACCAAACCAGGCCATTGAGCGAAGGAAGGCTGATGGTTCCACCAGGCAGTCTCAGGTAAGCAGGCATACAACCGCCATTAAATTCATTGGTTGCAAATCCATCATGTGTTGAAAACCGGTAATAAAACGGTTTTTGCTTAGGAGTGTCGGCATAGGATTCCAGACTTTGCCGGGTGGTTAAAAACAAACCGTTATTGGTGGAAAGCCAAAAGCGATGTAGGCTGTCCTCCACAATGCAATGAACACTTCTTAAATTTCCTCCCTTGTCGAGCGGGAATTTGCAGATTTTTTTTGCATCACCTGAGATCCGGTAAAACCCCCATCCATAAGTGCCGGCCCAAATAGCATTGGTCTGCGAATCTACCATTACAAACCGGGTATCGATACCGGAAAGTGCAAGATATTGCAAACCCTTGCCGGGGGTGGTTTTGTCGTAGCGGTAAATGCCAGAGGGGGTGGCGAGTATTAATTGTCCACGATTGTCTTCGGCGATATATTGGATGCTGGTAGTTTTCTCACAAGGCACTGTGTATTTGCGTACAACGACAAAGCGCTTCCTGTCAGGGAGATAGTAGCCGAGACCGCAAAATGAACTCACCCACACACAACCGTCTCTATCTTCATATAATGCTTGCAGACCATCCACATTGATGGGTGGATGAAGTAGCTCTGGGTCCTCTGATGGTACCGCAGCCCTGAAAAGATAAAGCTGGTTTGTCCTGGACTTTATTACATCTGAATACCAATACATACCATCGCGGGTTTTTAACATCACATCTATGCCCATATATCCCGATGCGTTTCTAACACCCTTAAATCCATTACTGTCAAAGAGTTTGTTGGAGCCTGTTAAAATGGTTGCCTGGTCGGGTAACAATGCCTGCGCATAAAAACTATTATTGTCAGTTGTCTGATACCCGGAATAGGAAGGATAGTTATGTGTTATGAACAACTGTTTGGTGTACAAATAAATACCATTGAATATTGAAGAAGTTACCAGCGTATTACTGCTGGCCTGGTAGGCAAACCGGATGGATGGATCGCTGACGAAATTATCTAAAACAGGCGTGATGTCTATATGCTTGTCTCTATATACGACTTTAAACAGGTAATTGGAGTTGCTGATAAATATGGAGGTGTCGTCCTTTACATTCTCCAGGGTTTGCCAGGGTTGTCCGTTTATAAATGGCAGTGGCAGTGATGTTTCGGGCGCGGTGGCAGAAAATATTCGTAACACCTGCTTTGTATTGTCGCAATACAGGACTTTCCGGCCGAGTTGAGCCGTCATTAGATAATCGAAACCGGGAATGCTGCGTTTTGAAATCCAAGCGACGGATGAATAAAAACCAATGCCGTCTTTGTGACATACTGCAAAGGTGTCTTTTGATAATGCAAAACCCCTTAGACGGCCGAAGCTAACATTCCAGGAATATTTAAGGAAGTTACTATCGTTTGACAGATAGGTATAAGCCGGTAATTCGGTAAGAGTGTTAAAAAAAAGGATGGGGTCCTTCCCGGGCTTACGAATAATCACCTGTTTCAACTGGCCTCCATAAATTAAATAGGAATTATATAGCCCGTCGAAGGCAATGATCGTATCGCTTCCCTTTTTAATGAATCCGAGCATCCTGCTGGAGCTGCCAGGCACTGGAAATTCAGTATTAAAGGTTTTAAAGCGGGCACCGTCAAACCTGGCGAGTCCATTTTCTGTTGCCAGCCACAGAAAACCATATTTGTCAGGTACCATGCCAACAACACTATTTTGCGGAAGACCCTGTTCCTGGGCCAAATTTTGCACCTGCCATTTATCGCGGAACTGTATTTTTTTCTGGGCAATAATGGGTGAGATGGCAGGTGTGAAGAGAATAATCGTAAGGTATCGAATGATACGCTTACCAATGCAAAATCTCATTTTTGGCATAATCTGTAGTGGCAGCTTTAGGCTGATACACTTGTCACATGTTTGGGTTTAGACCCCGGATTAGCTTAGGGTCAATTTTATGTTATACTGTAAACCCAAATTATTTAATTCTATCACATTTTTGACATCCAGCTTTTTTAGAATGCTCATTTTATGGGTACTAACAGTGCTCCGCTGAACGTTCATGATACGACCTATATCTACTGCGCTGTAGCCTTCCATCAACATGATCGCGATTTCAAATTCGCGGTTGCTTAAAAAAGCGAAAGGGCTTTCAGTTTTCGGCGCACCTTTCTCTGCCCCTTTTATCAGGTTGTCAACTATTTCAGCGCTTAGGAACTTTCTTCCATCCATAACGGTCTTAATGGCATTGACAATCGCTTCCGGGCTTGCTCTTTTATTGATGAAGCCATCTGCCCCCATTTGAATAGACCGGTATCCGAAGCTGTCTTCGCTCAGGCCACTTAGCACCAGGACATAGATTTTTGGTCTCAGTCTTTTGATCGTGTCGATCCAGGACAGCGAAACACCATCTTCTAGATTTATGTCCAGGATCAACAAATCTACAGGCGTTTTTTTTATCAACACCACTGTTTGCTCAATGGTGTTTGCAATATATTTGGAATGGGCTGGAAATTGATCCTCAATAAGTTCTGCTAAATAAGCAGATACAAGCGGGTGATCTTCTGCAATTAAAAAACATGGTTCCTGCATATGAATTCTGGTAAATGACAAAGTAATAAAATTTTTAGACTGTTAAGCAAAGTAGGGTAATCCAAATTCAGACGTTCAACAATCTATTTCAAATTTGAAGCCTAATCTAATTTAAACCAGTGTCCGCAAAAAAATCGACAGGTGTCGAATAGACGAAAGGAGCCTGGACAAATCTATATAGCTGCGTGATGATTGTTATCCGTACGTGGTCATTTTAACATTAGTTAAAGTAACAGCCTGCAGTAACTGGTACCCGTTATTTCGTTGGGTACCCGGGATGTTGCCAGATGCATAAGGCAAGTCCGCTTTTTTTTTCTCCGTATAGAATAGAATTGACAGGTGTCGATACGTGTTTCGACGCCTAAATAGCATACCAGCCGGACAGCCAGGATACTTTTGCAAAGGAAGATATTATAATGGCTCTTTATTATGCCTGCGGGTTCGTTTGGGTGGTAATGTGTCAACCATTCTTTTCAGGTCTGTATCATGATAATGTTAGCCAACTTCGGGCAGCATGCGGCGATAAAATTTGCTGACATGGCATCGGAAGTTTATGTTACATATAAAATATTACAGAAAACGTTCAATTGCGGGGAGAGCAAATGGTATTGGCACAGCAGATTAGGTATGCAGGTCTGATGTGGTGGTGATGTGATTGAATTGCATAACAGATTAGAACAGAACAAAATGACCGAAGGACAGAGCTGGTACGGAAGCGCTTTTTCCTTTAATAAAGAGGTTCACACACAAGGTATAGCATTGTAACAGCAAGGCAGTATCAGGATTTTAGGGACTTAGATTAGGTAGGCGCCTCGTTTCTACGAGGCGCATTTCTTTCAGCCCGTTACTATTTCAGTACCTGGAATTCCGATTCGCTTTCTGTATGCAGGCTAGCGCTAAATGACTCAGCCGCCTCCCGGAACCACACGTTATATATTCACTAAAATAAATAATAAAATTGTAGGAATGTTTAAGAAACTACTATCTGCCGTTGCGATTTTGTATGTGGCTCTGCCTGGTTTTACCCAGGCTTCAAAGTCGCTGATTTATGGATCCGGGAATGGTTTGGGAACAAACGGATTCTGGCTCTTTAATCAATCGACCGGGTGCGGGAGTGGGAATGTGCCGACCGACGATGTTCCTGCCGGCAATGACAATCCGGCGGTGGGTATGGCTTGGAGTGGAGTTACTAATGAATTCTTTATGGCCAAATCTGATCCGGTTTTATCCTCGGATGCAGTGCTTATAAAATATAACCCCACAAGTAGTTCCTTTACTACGTTTCCAGGGGGTGTAAATTCAATTGCTGTACAGGATGCAGTGCTGGTTAGGCTATGTTCTGGTCCGGATGGTTACCTATATGCAACCAGGAGTATCGCCTCCAGTGATGGCGGCACAGCACAGATTGACGGTAACAACTATAGCATGAAAAACCTGGCGTTAATCCGGGTAAACCCGGTTACGGGTACATATGTACAAATTGGTTTTTTGACTAATCCACTAAGTAATCAATTTCCGTCTCCCTGGGGCACGAGTGCTAACTCAGCAAGAAACTGGACCACTTCAGGCCAGAATCCATTTTCATCGTCACTCAATTACCAGGGAAATGGTGGTAATGGAGATATGACCATTGTTGCTAACCCCGCTGGAGGTTACACCTGCTATATTATGTGTGGTAACTGGCTGTTTAGCACACCTTTCTCTCCTTCGACCGGCTTTGGGGTTTCCGGAGGCAATATTACTCCCTTTACAAGAGCTTCCAATATTACCTGGGCTAATAATCAAAATCCGTTTATAGGTACCTTTGGTTTGGCTTACGACAATACGGCCGGTACCATATATGGTGTAGGAGGTACAAATAACCCAAGCGCAACGGCAAACATTTTCACCACGAATCCTGCCACAGGTACCAGAGGAGCAAATATCACCAGTAGCGGTTGCCCGATGACCAATGCCCAGTATAATGATGCCACTGAGGCTTTTAACTCAATTGCAGTGGCCCAATCGCTTACCTCGGCCACCTATATCAGGGCACGAAAATACCGTCTTACCTATAAGATTTACATTAAAAATATTGGAAATGTCAATATCCGGAATTTCCAGGTCGCTGAAAATCTTGCAGCCAGGTTTCCATCCTGTACGTTCAGTAATTTTAGCCTCACCAGCGTCGGTAGCAGCGGGCTGGGGTTAAACACAGCCAGTTTTAATGGTGTAGGAAACACAAGCCTGATCACTGCCACGCAAACTTTCCGTGATTCATTGTACAATACTTCTTTTCCGGCGGCCACTTCCTACAACCAGGCACGAGATACCATTACATTGGCTTTTGATATTGATAACGTGCGTGAAGATGGAACCGTCTACAACAATTTTGTTACTGCCTCCGGTACCACACTTGATGGTGCCACTATTTCTGATCTAAGTGATAATGGAACCAATGCTGATCCGAATTCGGACGCGAATGGTGACGATGCTGGTGAAGGTGATCCGACCCCTGTGAAATTCGGGACTACGGTCGCAGGCACAATCTGGAATGATATAAATGGTAGTGCAAATAATACCTACTCGGGAATTCAAAACGGGGGAGAAGTGGGGATTGTGTTGCCGGCCAATACGCTCTATGCTGTGGTGGTAGACAATACCACCGGTCTTTCTATCAGTTCTGCTCTGGTCAATACTTCCGGAGCTTATTCCCTGGATAGTGTTCCTGGTTTTGCACCAGCCAGCAATGCTGCCGGAACTACCGGTTTTAGTATCAGGCTTACCACGGGTGCAGCCATTCCGGGTTCAGCACCCCCGCCCGTAGTTACCAATGCACAATTGCAGGCGTTGGGGATTGTGGTTACTTCCCTGGCTACAAAAATTAAAGGTGCTGATGCTTCCGCCGGTTCATCAGTTCCCGGCACCGGTACTTTTGATCCGACAAATGCGAATACTAATTTTGGAGCTACAGCGGTAACGAGCCAGGATTTCGGAATGGAACGTACACCCGAAACCGCTTTGAACCTGCAGGCCAGCCAGGCCAACCCTGGCGGGTTTAATTTTGTAACTGTACCGGCAGGTGCTTTCTTTACCAACAATAATGGTGGTGTCGCCAATACAACCGATTACGACGGTGGCACAGTAACCAGCATTACCGTTAACAGCTTCCCGGGCAATACCAATGCCTTCCGGGTTGGTGCTGTTACTTATACCAATGGCGGAACCTGTCCTGTTGCGACCACCTGTACAGCATGGCCTGGAACGCTTTCAATACCTTATACAAACGGTACCGGTA
>JAZKFT010000057.1:0-3070 GCA_040386335.1 Bacteroidota bacterium | reverse complement strand
ACCTGTACAGCATGGCCTGGAACGCTTTCAATACCTTATACAAACGGTACCGGTACAACTCCAACTATCAGTATCGATCCTATCGACGGTTCAGTAACGCCGGTGATTAGTTATGTGGCCGTGGATAATGGCGGCAAAGCGGATCTTACGGCGGGTAGTGTTAGTTTACCCCTTACTACTGTGAGTCTTGCCGGCCTGGTTTGGAATGATGTAGACGGCGGTGTTACGCAGAACGGTTCTGAAGGTGTGATCAATGGCACCAATGCCGGCGTCAACGTGCTGACCGGTGCTGTACTATATGCCAACCTGGTAGATCCTAACGGCATCGTGATTGCAACAACCACCATTTCAGCCAATGGAACCTATTCTTTTGTCAATGTTCCGACCAATACATCAAACCTTACTGTTCAGCTGAGCACTATCCAGGGAACAACAGGTGTGGCTAAAGCAGCTGCCGTGCTGCCATCCGCTACCCAGGTCTGGGCAGCAACAGGCGAAAGCAATAACGGTGTTTCGGATGGTACCGGTAACGCTGAAATTGCTGTTACCACGGCTGCCGGTAATGTTACCCTTATTAATTTCGGTATCGAACAACGCCCTGAATCTGCCCTGAACTTGCAGGCCAGCCAGGCTAACCCTGGCGGATTCAATTTCATCACGGTTCCTTCAGGAGCTTTCTTTACCAATAACAATGGTGGTGTAGCTAATACCAGCGACTTTAATGGTGGTACAATAACCAGCATTACCGTTACAGCATTCCCTGCCAATGCCAATGCCTTTAGGGTTGGTGCAGTTACTTATACCAATGGCGGAACTTGTCCCCCGGCTACGACCTGTACCGCATGGCCTGGAACGCTTTCAATACCTTATACAAACGGTACCGGTACAACGCCGGTAATACAGATGGATCCTGTTGATGGAACCGCTTCGCCGATAATCTTTTACGCTGCTGTAGATAACGCGGGTAACCCGGATCTCACCCCGGGAAGCGTCACATTTCCTCTTACTGCCATCAGCATTGGTGGTTTGGTATGGAATGATGTGGATGGCAACAACAATCAGAATGGCGGTGAAACTGTGATCAATGGAACCAATGCAGGAGCCAACGTACTAACAGGTGCAGTGTTATACGCCAACCTGGCAGATGCTTCCAACAATATAATTGCCACCACAACGGTTAATGCAAACGGAACCTACTTTTTTGGAACGGTTCCACCCAATACTACCGTAACGGTTCAGCTTAGCACAAGCCAGGGTACTTTGGGTGCCGCAAAAGGAACTTCGGTGCTACCAGCAACAACTGCTGCAAATACCTGGATAGCTACCGGGGAGAACAATAATAATATACCCGACGGAACTGGCGACGCTGAGATCGCGGTTAATATTGGTACAACTTCCGCTACCCTGGTTAATTTCGGTATAGAGCGAATCCCGGTGGTTGCGGATTATACAGCAACTTCACAGAATAACCCCGGCTCCTCCAATATCGTATTGGTGCCTGCCCCCGCATTTACCGGTACTGACGCCGAAGACGGTGGCTACCCTACAGGACTGGCTGGCCGCAAAATGAGGCTTCATCCTGCTACTAATGGCACACTTTATTATAACGGTGCGGCGGTGCTGGCAGCTACAGATTTCCCTGGCTTTGATCCGGCGCTCGTTACAGTGGACCCTGTTGATGGCGCCAGTATCACTTCGTCTTTTAATTACCAGGTATACGATAATGCTAATTTCCCCAGCCTGTCCAAAAGCATCAATATTCCATTCCTGCAAACCAGCATTACCCTCAGCCTGAAAGTATTGCTGCAAGGCGCAACATTTGGCAACGGTGCCGGTTTTGAGAGCATCATGCGTGACAATTTACGCAGTAGTACGTACCCTGATGTTTCAGGAATGCGTTATATACCGAACATTGATCCATACTCTAACAATGTGGAATATTCGGGCCTCTTTACCAAAGTGGGTGATGGTACTAACCCGGCGCTGCAAACAGTTGCAGATCCTGCTACCATGTTCAATAGCCGAAGTACTTCTTCGGCTGTCGACTGGATATTTATCGAACTCAGGGATAAAAGCAACCCGGCAAACGTAGTAGCTACAAGATCGGCGATTGTTCAGAGAGATGGTACTGTGATCGATATAGATGGCAGCAGCTGCATCCGGTTCCCATCCCTGCTGATAGATGATTATTATGTAGCTGTCCGCCATCGCAATCATTTGGGTGCAATGACAGCCACAGCGATTCCGGCTGTTGTGTTCAATTGTAGCAGTTCAGTAGATTTTACCACGATGACGGATGCCCAGCTCTGGAATAATGCCGGCTATGATGGTTTGGAGCAAGCCATTTTAGACGATGGTAAACGGGCATTGTGGTCAGGCAACGCCAATGGAGATAATAAAGTGAAATACCAGGGCGGCACCAACGACCGTACACTGATACAGTCGGATGTGGTGAACTTCCCCAACAACACGACTTTGAATGTTAATTACGACCAGGCATTTGGATACTTCAGTGGAGACATTAACCTGGACAGCAAGGCCAAGTACCAGGGCAGTGCCAATGACCGCACCATACTGCAAAGCCTTGTTCTCGGATACTTGCTCAATACCACGTTAAATATTAACTATGACCTTTTCCTGCAACAACTGCCTTAACCAACAGGCGGGATAGACAGATGGCCCTGCTGCTATGGTTTGGACTCAAGAACTTTGCACCAACCGGATAGGGCTCACGACAAAGTAACTGCTGAATCGCAATTTTTTTGCCTGGATGGCTGGCTTTGTTGCCTTTTCCCCGGGAGAGGTAACAAAGTCAGCTACCTATTATACCTATCCGGCATACATAATTTCACGCGAAATCTACCGATTAGCCGGTCGAAAATATACCATTGAGTAAGTGAAACCCTGGTAACAGGTTCGTGGTGTGAAACCACTACGAGAGCAACTTCCGTGGGACCTTCTTGTTTGTCTTTCCACCACGAGTCTCCGCTTAAATTGCTTCTTAGGCGAGTCTCGGCCCTGGCCCTGTGTGTGGGCTGCCGGACTCGCCGATTTTAATCGGGCACCCAAG
>JAZKFT010000056.1:10847-37893 GCA_040386335.1 Bacteroidota bacterium | reverse complement strand
TATCAGGTGGCTCAGTTTGACTGGAATGGTGGCTCACTTTCACCGGAATATACAGTATTCAATGGAGGGTTATTAGTAAAGGATTTAGACAACCCTGACCGATTCATCTTCAGTTTGTTTTGGGATGGCTACAGATGTATGATTCATGGGGACCAATGGTCAGATAATATTATCGATGCCTTTGTTGGCACACCCGAATTCTTGGATTTCTCAGGTGTACATTTAGTGTTCTCTGGCCGGAAGGATTTGGTAATTCCAATCCTCGAAAGTCAAAATATAGATTATGAAATAAGTATGGACAGATTTGTGTATGAATGCACCGAGCCGTCCGAAAATATAAAACTGTCCCCGGGGTTAATGGAAATTGCAACACAGGAAGATGCTGAAATCTTGATGCGATATTGTTTTTTAGGTGATAAAGATCAACATAATGGCGAAAGTTCTATTAGTCCTCAGACAATCCAGAATATGGTATTCTCAGGCATTAATGAAAAGTCATTTTATAAATGGAGATACCGCGGTCAGATTGCAAGTATTTGCCAAGTGGAGATATCAGAGACCCGCCTGCCATGGATCACGAATTTTTACACTAATCCTGCTTTTCGAAATAGGGGATTTGGTAAATCTATTTTAATCAGACTAACAAGGAATTTACTTGAAGAATATGTGGGTTGTGGCCTTGTATCTGATGCTTCATTCGAATACTCGAACAAAGCATTTATTTCTTGTGGTTATCAACAAATCTATAAGTTTATCACTGTAAAGGTTGTTCGACCCGAGCAGTGATACCCTTCAACAAGAAAATAACGTTCTTCCTGCCTGTATGCAATCAAAGCATCTCCATGGTTATGTGGGCACACGTAACCGGGAAAAAACCTGCTCGGGTTCAGGAATTATTTTCAAAGCATCTTCATCTTTAGTGAATTCTTTTGCAACGTCTTCCCAGCATTTGAAGTCACCAAAATATTGGGTTAATTGCTGCTCCATCATCTCACCTTTCACATCCCAATTCCGCAAAATATTCTAACAACAGTAATAATATACCCTGCGGATTTTGGCAATCCCATCACGGATGTCGCGGCGCTACGCTTGCGGTAACCCAATTATGATATAAGGGAAAGAAATTAAAATGTAAGATTGATCAAGCCGGCAATCTGAATGGAATAAAAATTTGTCTTTTCCTCATTGTAAAAAGTTGTCCTAATGTTGTCCTGAATAAGTAAAACAAAAAAGCAGTTACGAATTTCACTTCATAACTGCTTCATTTTCAGTGCCCCAGGCGGGAATCGGACCCGCACTGACATTGCTGCCAACAGGATTTTAAGTCCTGCGTGTCTACCAGTTCCACCACCAGGGCAAACTTTGAGTGCAAAAAAAATCCCGCAAGGCGGGACTTTGAGCGAAAGACCGGGCTCGAACCGGCCACCCCGACCTTGGCAAGGTCGTGCTCTACCAAATGAGCTACTTTCGCTTGTTAAGAACTTTGTCCCTATTTGATTTTGGGAGTGCAAAAATAGGGGTGCAACTTAAACTGCCAAATTTTTATTTATAAACCGGCGTGTATTGGGTGCTTGTTGGTACTTCTACTTTAGGCTTGCCCTTATACTGGCTCTTGTACACGCTGTAGCTACAGCCACCTACAAAGGCTAAAAACGTAAACACGGTAACATAAAAAAGAAAACGGGATGAGGTTACCCAGTTTTTACCAAATTCCTTGTCTTGTACTTCTGTTATTTCGTGTGACATAGTAAATAAGTTGCGCTGCAAAAATAAGGGATGCGACCAATTTCCCGAACACTCTTTTTACAAAAAAATAAAAGGTGTGCGCCTGCTTAGCTACATTCGGTTTATGATACAGCGATATCTCAATTGGCGGACTATTTTGGTGCTGGCGGCTATTGGCATCATCGCGGGTACAGTGTGGTACTCAAGATACCTGGCTAAGAAAATTGAAGCCGAAGAGCAGCAGCGCGTACAGGAATGGATCGATGCCAATAAATTACAAATGGTTTCCACGGAAACCGAGGCGCTTAACCTGGTGCAGTTAATTAATGAAAACAACAAGGATATTCCGCTTATTGGCACCGATGAAAAAGACAGCATTTTTGATGCGCTGAATATCGACTCCGCGAATCTGAAGACCAACCCCAATTATTTAAAGGAAAAGCTGGAGGAGTTTAAAAGTCAGCACCCGCCGATCGTTTACGAGATTAGCCGGGATCCTTATATCGCTAATAAAGTGTACTATGGCAACACGCCGCTGCTCAACGAAGTACGTTACTATCCAATTGTCCAATTAATTATAGTGGCTTTGTTTATTATCATCGCCCTTTCGTTGCTGATAACCAGGAATAAGAGCACCCAAAACCAGGTATGGGCGGGTATGGCGAAGGAAACGGCCCATCAAATGGGTACACCGCTCACCTCACTGCAGGGTTGGGTAGAGATGCTGAGAGAGGTAAAAGGCGCTGAAAAGATCGTAACCGAGATGGAGAAAGATGTTGACCGGCTAAAACTCGTCTCCGATCGCTTTGGTAAAATTGGAAGCACCCCGCAATTGCAGGAAACCAATCTCACCCAGCAAATCATCCTGATGCAGGAATACATGCGCCGCAGGGCATCGGGTAAGGTGGAGATTATTTTCAAAAAGCCAGAGGAAGATGTGATTGCGATCATTTCACCGCCGCTTTTTGATTGGGTGTTGGAAAACCTGCTGAAAAATGCACTGGATGCTATGGAAGGAAAAGGGAAACTGACCATAGAACTTACTGAAACAGCGTCCAGTTCTATGGTGGATGTGACCGATACCGGGAAAGGCATTCATCCGGCCAATATCAAAAACGTGTTCAAACCCGGATTTACCACCAAAAAACGTGGCTGGGGCCTGGGCCTCACCCTAAGCAAGCGCATTATGGAACAATACCACAAGGGCGAATTGTATGTAAAACACTCAGAGCCCGGCAAGGGAACTACGTTCAGGATTGTGATTAATAAATAATTAGAGATTGGGGATTAGGGATTGGTAAGAAAAAATCCAGGCCAACTAACCACTACTCAACTAATCCCTAATCCCCAATTTGCTACTTTCATTTTTACGATTACATTTGCAGCCCTCAAGATGCGGAGGTGGCGAAATTGGTAGACGCACTACTTTGAGGTGGTAGCGGGGTAACAGCCGTGGGAGTTCGAATCTCCTCTTCCGCACTTTAATAATCATTAAAACCCGCTCTTGCAGCGGGTTTTAAGTTTTTAGTGCAAAACGCCAATTGTAGCCGATCAGCACAAATTACATGAGATGGATGCCTCAATACGGTGAGATCTCAGTCTTTTAGGATTTCAATTTTGGGCGATAGGATATGCCTGGTGTCTTCCGCCCGCCCCTGTTGTATCAATTCTTTGCCGTTTTTGTCATAAAGTTTAGGCTGGTTGTTCAGACCTTTTACGATGGTCACTTTGCCCGTTACTTTAATTTTTTTGCCATACAGTTTTTTTGCCTTTTCATATGGGATGTCTACAACGTATCCATTCAGGTAAAAACCATCCTTTGTAGCATTGGCCGAATCAAGTGTGGTAATAAAACTTACTGAGCCCGAATTTTTACCGGGATTCATTTTCAATGAGTCACTTGTTTGCGAAAAGCTGGGAGTAGTAAAAAGGATGAATAAAAAAATGAGTGCAGGTCGCATCGTAGTTGGAAAATTAGGAATGACCAAATAAGCAGCAGTTTGAAGACTGAGAATGCTGCTGCTACATTATCTAATTTACATTATTTCACACTTACCACCTCTATATCAAACACCAACACACTATTCGGCGGAATCTTGGCGCCACGGGTCCGGATAGAATAAGCAATGGCAGACGGGATGATGAGCCGGATTTTGCCACCCACTTTGCACATGGGAACGGCCAACTGCCACCCTTTTATCAGCCGGGCAAGGGGGAAAGTGGCCGGCTCGGTTTTGGTTTGGTCGAAGATCTCTCCGTTCAAAATGTTGCCCTTATAAAATGCCACCACGGTGTCGGTTACCAGTACATTCCGGCCGGTTCCTTCTTTCAGAATTTTATAGTAAACGCCGCCAACGGAACCGGTGGTGTCCAGTTTTCCGGCTGCGATCTCGCTAAAGATGATTTGTTTTTCCTTAGCTATTTGAACGGCGCTGTCCGCATTTTTATAGAGGTCGATGGTAGGGTTTTGAGTGGATGACGGCCTGATAAACAGGTCCTCATATTTTACAGACCCTTTCTTAAAACCGCCATTGGCGAGGAAGAATTTTCCGTTGTCCACGCCGGCATCATAGTCAATCCTGTCGCCAGCCCTGCCAGTGGCGTCGTAGGAAAATTTTGCTTGATCCAGCGCAATCCATTTGCGATCTTCGTTTTGTACCCACTGGTTGCCAAATATGGCTTTGCGCTCCAATTGCCCGTTGGAGCCACCAAAATTTTCAACAAAAGAATATAGTCCGTTCAGGTACTTGCCGTCTTTGGGCGCTTTAAAAGAAGCAATCAGCTTCCATTGCTGCAGTTCGGGAATAAAGAAATAGCCGGAGTAATAGGTGTCAAGGCTATCAGGCAAAGCGGTTACATAAAAGCGGTAAGTGCTGTCGGTATGCCAGTTGTACACCCAATGGCTGTGGCCACCAGTGCCCTCGTTGCCAAAACTTTCTGCCACAACGCCTTCGCCCTTGCCGGTAAGTTTCACTCTGTCATCGGCTTTCACCTTATTCCGGTCGTCGGGCTCTTTGCCGCTATCCCATATCGAAAAAATAATGCGACGTTCCGTGGGGCTGTTTACCTGCATACCAAAATAACCCCGCCTAAATCCACAGGCCATGTAGTAGGTGTACAAAGGATCAAGCCCTTTTGGGATGGTGACTTCGTTATAAAAACCCACTGCTTTCACGGTATCGATAAGGGGATACTTTAAATGAACACTGGCTGAATTTTTTCTTGGTTTTTGGTTTGCGTGAATGGTAGCAGCGATAGCACCTTGCAGGACAACGCTTTCAATATCCGGCAATTTAATTTTGGGCTTTTCAGTGGCTGATAAAACGAGTTCGTAAAAACCAGGTTTGGAAAACGAAAGTTTGCCAGCGTTCACTGATAATAAGTCTCCGTATTTTTTTGATAATACGGCTTGTTGCTGCCCGTTGCAGGCCCATTTTATTCCACCTGTGGGGTCGCTAGTTTTCATATTAACAGCTACATTAACCGTCCCCGCTTCTTTTACGAAAAAGAAAAAATGTATCGTTTGATTAGGGTTCGTCCAGTTACTGATGCCCAGTTTGTCATCAAACCTGACCCGATATCGTTCATAACCATCTTCCGCCGGGACAGCGTAGGCCGTGGAAGCAGGCAATATTATTTGAGGCTGTGCAAGCAAAGCCGTATGCAGCATTGCCATTGTAAAAAGCAAAAAAAATGGTTTCATGAAAGTTGTTGAGGTTTCAAACTTAGGATAATAAGCCAAGATTTTGCGGCCCTGTTGCTTCTCTCTCCGTTCCGTCTAACATTTAAATAATCTTCCATTGTCTTGATTTTGGTTCAAGCAATACCGCAATACTTTTCAAGGTTTTTTTCATTTGGTTGCAATCTTTGAATATTTGCCAATACCTGCTACCTTACTCCCCAAATAATCCTTGTTCTTTACGGTATCTCCCTATTTTTGCGCCCATTAAATAATGGCCATCCAGCATTGGCCAACCAGTATGATGAAACTTTCCTGGTGGAAAATATTAAGCATCGTTTGTCTTCTCTACGCCGTTATCGGCGGTTTCCTGTTGCCTGTTCCGGCAAAACCCATTGTAAACGAAAGCATCCGCAACCTGTATTACCATGTACCCATGTGGTTCAGCATGATGATCATGTTTTTCACATCGGTAGTGTATGCCATTAAATACCTCCGCAATGGTAAACTGGTGGAAGATATTTACGCCCACCGCTTTGCACAAACCGGTATGGTATTAGGTATATTGGGCATTACCACAGGCGCTATGTGGGCCACTTTTACATGGGGTGAACCCTGGAGCAACGATATCAAGCAAATACTGGCGGCTATAGCATTACTTATTTATGCAGCCTACTTCATATTGCGTGGTTCTATTACCGACATTGATAAACGGGCCCGCGTAAGTGCTGTGTATAATATTTTTGCCTGCGCCATGCTCTTCCCAACTTTGTTCATCATACCCCGCATGTACGAAAGTCTGCACCCGGGCGGCGAAGGCAACCCGGCCATTGGCCGAAGCGATGTTGACCCCAAGATGCGGCTCGTATTTTGGATTGCCGTTTTGGGCTGGACACTGCTCGGCGTTTGGATATCTACTTTACACATACGGCTGCAAAAAATAGCCGATAAAAATATTTTGAATGAAAGCAAATAGAAAGGTTGAGGGTTTAGGGTTTAGGGTTCAGGTGTCAAGGCCCGGGATCCAGGCTTTTTACTTAAAAGCTCTATTGATGGTGCTCGTGGTATTTGCAGGTTTTGCGGCTTATGCCGATGTGCCGCCGCCAAAGAATACTGTTCAGGACACCACCCTTAAAGTGGGCGGGGGGGAAAGCATTGGTAATACATATGGCCAACCGGTAGAAATGGCTACGGGTATGCGTAGCAGCGGAAAAATTTATGTAGTGGTGGCCGTACTCTCCATGATTTTAATGGGGTTATTTATTTACCTGTTTACCCTGGACAAAAAGATATCAAAATTGGAAAAGGAAAAATGACCCTGTATGGTTCGTGGGGACACGAACCCGGGCTGTGGAGACTCACAACTCACAACTCACGACTCACGATTGACGATAACGATTGCTTAACCAAATAAAAAAACGATTATGTCTTCAGCTAATGGCTATAGCTTTTTTGCCAGCGTGGAAAAAAGCTTCGACAAAGCATCCAAATTCACCAGCCTTGCGCCCGGTATTTTGGAACAGATAAAACAATGTAACGCGGTATACCAGATCCGCTTCCCTTTAAAAAGAGACGATGGCAGCATCGAGGTGATAGAGGCCTACCGTGTACAACATTCGCAACACAAATCGCCCTGCAAAGGTGGTATCCGTTTTAGCGAAGCGGTAAACCAGGATGAGGTAATGGCCCTTGCAGCATTGATGACCTATAAATGTGCCATCGTGAACGTGCCATTTGGTGGAGGAAAGGGTGGTATTAAAATAAATCCGCGGGCTTATAGCGTGTATGAATTGGAAAAGATCACACGCCGCTATACCTCAGAATTAGTAAAGAAAAACTTTATTGGCCCCGGCGTGGATGTACCTGCTCCTGACTATGGAACCGGCGAACGCGAAATGGCCTGGATCGTGGATACGTATCAATCCCTGCGCCCCGGAGAGATTGACAGTGCTGGTTGTGTTACCGGTAAGCCTTTGTCGCAAGGTGGTGTTCGCGGTCGTAAAGAAGCAACCGGACTGGGTGTTTTTTACGGTGTGCGGGAAGTATGTAATATGGAGGCCGAAATGACCAAACTGGGTCTCACTACCGGCGTTGAAGGAAAGCGCATCGTAGTGCAGGGCCTGGGAAATGTGGGTTATCACAGTGCCTTGTTTTTCCAACAGGCGGGAGCAATTATAGTAGGACTGGCAGAGTACGAAGGCGCTATCTGGAGTATGGAAGGCCTCGACATAGATGCGGTATTTAATCATCGGAAAACCACAGGTTCCATTTTGAATTTTCCAGGTAGCACCAACTTTGCAAAAAGCACCGATGCGCTGGAAATGGAGTGCGATATCCTGATTCCGGCAGCGCTGGAAAACGTGATCAATAAAGACAATGCCGATAATATCAAGGCTAAAATAATAGGCGAAGCAGCGAACGGACCGTTGACCCCGGATGCGGATGATATCCTTACTGCTAAAAATGTGTTGGTAGTGCCGGATATGTACCTGAATGCCGGTGGTGTAACGGTATCTTATTTCGAGTGGCTTAAAAACCTGAGCCATGTACGTTATGGCCGCATGGAAAAGCGCTTTACCGAAAATATGAACACGCATATCCTGGGCCAGATAGAAGGTCTTACGGGCAAAACAGTGAGCCAGCAGGAACGCGATTTTATTCTTCATGGTGCTGATGAAGTAGACCTGGTTCGCAGCGGTCTTGAAGAAACAATGACGACCGCCACCCGTGAAATTATGGACTGCTGGCGTGCGAATCCTTCGATCGAAAATATGCGCACCGCTGCATTTGTGGTAGCGATCAATAAAGTGGGTGTTACTTATATGGAGCTGGGCATATTCCCATAATGGTTCACTAACATTCAGAAAGCAAATCAGAACCCCGCCATCGCGGGGTTTTTTCATGCCACAATATTTTTTTGTTTTCGGCGTATCTACGATTACCCTTTACGATGTGGAATTTCCCAAAACAACTGCTCTCATTTTGAAATTCCGAAACCCTGAACATGAAATACGCTGCTCTTATTGCACTATGGCTGCTGACCTATGCAAGCCATGCCCAACCTGTAAAAATCGAGTCGATTTTACAATTGCCAGTAAAGAAAATCAAGCAGTGGAAACGGCCACCGGCCAACGATTCCATACTCATGCTGCCATTGGTATACGCCAAAGATGACTGGGCAAAACAACCGGTTCTGAAAAAGCTACTAGATGCCACCATCACCCGCGTCGATTTATTGTATTCTGACTATCCCAAAGGTGATCCATTGCTAACACTCAACCGCAATCGGTTAAAGGAATTGCGTAAAATGCTGCCTGCGATTTTCCACGGAAATGAAGTACGATTCAGGCTGGTGCGGCAAACCAATTGCACTGACACCACTACGGCGCGGGTATTGTTCCATGGTTTTGTTGTGACTTACCACAAGGGAGGATTGAGCGTGGACAGGAGTTATGAGATCGGCTATCTCAAAAGCCTCTTCAACCCTAAAATAAAAAAAGATTCTGCAACTGGCGTGCTGCCAGGATATGGGAAACCACCCAAAGATTCGACCGTGATAAAAGTATTGGAACGGAATAAATGGAACCAAATGATGGTCGTTGCAGATGTTACCGGCAGCATGTCGCCCTATACAGCCCAATTTTTATTGTGGTTAAAACTGCAATCGATAGATAAAGTAGTAAAGCAATTTATTTTTTTTAATGACGGCGATGCCCAACCCGATGATCAAAAAGAATTGGGTAAAACCGGTGGTATCTACGGACGGCGCACCACCAAATTTAACGATGCTGCCGGGCTGGTGTACAAAACCATGGAGAAAGGCAATGGCGGCGATATCGCCGAAAATAACGTGGAAGCCTTACTGAAAGGATTTGGCATGTGCCCCGACTGCGCTAATATTGTGATGATAGCTGACAACAATGCCCCGGTAAAGGATATTGCATTGGCGGGGCAACTCAATAAACCGGTTAAAATAATCGTGTGTGGCGCCATCAATAGCGGTATTCAAAAAGACTACCTGAACCTGGCCCGGATCAGTGGCGGGTCGGTGCACACCATAGAATCAGACATTACCAACCTGATGAAGATGAAGGAAGGCGAAACCATAAAAATTAATGGCAAGGAATACAAAATTGCATCCGACCAGTTTGTAGAACTCCTTAAGATGTAACCGGATTTTTGCACGGCCCATTAAACAAATTCCGGCAAACTGTCAATCTCCAAAACGTTTGGATGAAGGCAGAAACCCTTTGTAAAACTGCCGTTGGTGATTACCAGGTAGTCAGCCTCAAGGGCCTGGTTGTACCTTAACACCTGGTCCAATACTTCGTTGCCAAGTGCTATGCCCATTGCCTTGCATTCAACCAGCATCCATGGTTTTCCTGTTTTGCTATACACCACTATATCAAAGCGCTTCTTCAGGTCGCCGAGCATAATTTCTCTTTCGATGCTGATCAGCGATGCGGGGTATTGGAGCGACTGTACCAGCCATTGCAAAAAATTTTGTCTTACCCATTCTTCAGGTGTCAGTATAAGCCATTGTTTGCGAAAAGGGTCAAATATCATTTCCCGGTCAGCCACCTCCTTCACCTTAAAATCATTCCCGGGAAACTGCACATTTATCATGGCACAAAAGTATTTGTTACATTTACAGATGGCGGAATAAAATGTGAATGTGGAAAATGTGGAAATGTGAGAAATGGAAATGTGAGAAATGCCTTTGCAATTCTGTTTGTGAAAGCTATTAGTAGGTATTGATAAAGTAAAATAACCTCGGCTGGTATGAAAAGGGACAAGTTTATTTTTACTATTACCGCCGCGGCTGCAGCACCATTTGCTTTGAACGCTCAGCCAAAAAAGAAAGGCGTTCGGAATAAGGCAAGTTTTAAAACTGCTTCAGGCGAAGGCCGCATTCATGGTCATATTGCATTGAAAGGCGTTAATCAAAATTTGCTTGATGTAAAAGTTTCAGGCAGGGATACAAACGGAGATCTGGCTATTTTTGAACAAACCAGCTTATCGCAGGGAAGAGGAACCCCCTTACATATACATCCCAACCAGGATGAAGTTTTTTACGTTCTTGAGGGTGAATATCTTTTCCAGGTGGGGACAGAAAAGTACGATCTTGAAGCTG
Organism: Bacteroidota bacterium; assembly: GCA_040386335.1. Taxonomy (GTDB): domain Bacteria; phylum Bacteroidota; class Bacteroidia; order Chitinophagales; family Chitinophagaceae; genus JAZKFT01. Next base: position 27,355 of record JAZKFT010000056.1, on the reverse strand, counting down.
GAGACAGCATTTTTCTTCCAAGGGCCGTACCGCATGCCTGGACACAGAAAGCTGCAGCCGGCAGGATGATCGTTACGCTGCAGCCTGCGGGCAAACTGGAAGGCTTTTTTACAACAATGGCTGCATTGGATCATGAGCCAACACAGGAGGAGATTAAAAAGATATTCAGTGATCACGAAATGGTAGTTGTTGGACCTCCTTTAAAAATTGATTAACCCCTGTTCGCACAAGATTACGACCAGGCAAAACATCAGGCAACTGATATAAATATTTATGAAAACAAAAGAAGATATAGTAGAAAACTGGCTGCCGAGATATACCGGCGAAAAACTGGCCAACTTTGGGAAGTACATTTTGCTGACCAATTTCAGCAATTATGTAAAAATGTTTGCTGAGTGGAATAATGTAGAAATCGTTGGGGCCGACCGGCCTATGCAATGTGCCACGGCCGGCGGCATTACCATCATTAACTTTGGAATGGGCAGCCCCGGCGCCGCCACAGTAATGGACCTGCTCAGTGCCATACAACCGCAGGCAGTATTGTTTTTAGGTAAATGTGGCGGTTTGAAAAAAAGGAATAAGATCGGCGATTTAATATTACCCATCGCTGCCATACGTGGAGAAGGTACCAGCAATGACTACTTCCCACCCGAAGTGCCGGCACTGCCTGCGTTTGCTTTGCAAAAAGCCATCAGTACCACCATCCGCGACTACAACTGCGACTACTGGACGGGCACCTGCTACACCACTAACCGCCGGGTATGGGAGCACGACGAAAAATTTAAAGAGTACCTGCAGAACATCCGTGCCTATGCCATCGATATGGAAACAGCTACGATTTTTACCGTAGGTTTTTACAATAAAATATCCACCGGCGCACTGCTGCTGGTGAGTGACAGCCCTATGATACCTGAAGGCGTAAAAACTGAGGCCAGCGATGCAAAAGTGACATCTGAATACGTAGAGCGGCATTTGAAAATCGGTATCGATTCTTTAAAGCAGCTGATGAACCAGGGACTAACGGTTAGACATTTGCAGTTTTAATGTTGTAGTTTTAAAATAAAAAAGATGGAACTAGTGCTTGAAATTTCAGACGAAAAGTTGAAGGAGCTGGATATACATGAAAGCAGAATAGCCTTCGATGAATTGCAGGCCAAAATGGCTGCTGAAAAAGCAAAATCATTTTTGAAAAAAAACAATTTAGACCCTATTGTAACAAAAGCGGAAGAGGATGACGAAATCGAGATTTTTAATATGGTGAGAGAGGAGCAACGTGCTTATTATAACGCCGCAAAAGATGCTTAGAATTGTTTCGGATACGAATGTCATCGTTTCTTCGGCAGTGAACATTGACTATCGGAGGCCGTGGTCGGTGTCCCCACCGAACACTGACTGTGAACCTGCCTTGAAATATTTTTCACGGCGATATGTCAATGTAGACTCAATTCAAAACATAATTCACAACTGGCCTAAATTCAGTGGTCGGTGGGGACACCGACCACGGCCTCCAAGACCGCATGAAATTGTAAACCACACTGCTGAAAGGCACCCTTCTCCGCAAGGAGTAAATACCTCGCCTACCAATGCTCTCTAAAAGCAATACTGACTAATTTGATAATATTGGTGTCCTAACCGACCACAAATCTCAACCAATATCAAAGAAATAATTCCATAATATTCCTTGCATCCCCTTCTTTCCATACAGAATCTCGACATCGCTTTTCGCTCCGAAACCGGCACCAATACTGCTGTGCAAAACCTGGACCTGCAGGTGAACCGTGGCGAACTGGTAGCCGTAGTGGGTGAGTCAGGTTCTGGAAAATCAGTAACTTCTTTATCCATTTTACAGCTATTACCAAAGGCCTCCACAATCTATGCCAATGGCAAAATCTTGTTCTCAACCGATCAAAACAATGCAGATAACCTGCTGCAGACTTCTGATGCCGATCTGCAAACGCTGAGGGGCAACCGCATCGCCATGATCTTCCAGGAGCCCATGAGCAGCCTGAACCCGGTAATGACCTGCGGCCACCAGGTAATGGAAGCGATTTTACAGCACCGGAAAATATCTAAAGCAGCTGCCAAACAACAAACGATTGAACTGTTTGAACAGGTAAAACTACCCTTGCCTGCAGCCATGTTCAGCCGTTTTCCACACCAGTTAAGCGGTGGACAAAAACAACGCGTAATGATAGCGATGGCTATGAGTTGTAAACCGGATCTGCTTATCTGCGACGAGCCAACCACGGCATTGGATGTAACAGTACAAAACACCATCCTGCAACTCATCAAAGAGCTCCAGGTAAAGGAAAATATAGGCGTTATTTTTATTACCCACGACTTAAGTGTAGTGGGACAAATAGCTGACCGGATTGTGGTATTGTATAAAGGAAAGGTGGTAGAAACAGGCAGCACTGCCGACATTTTCCTGCGACCAAATCATCCCTACACAAAAGCTTTGCTTGCATGTCGACCAGGCCTTCACCCCAAAGGTCAGCGCCTACCGGTGGTGAGCGATTTTATGGAAGTGGGGGCTGATGGTGAAATCATGGAAAAGGCAGTTGGCAATTGGCAATTGGCAGCTGGCAATCATGAGCAAATCATAAATCATACATCCGAAATCATAAATCCGGTTCTTGCCGTTAAAAGCCTCAACGTTTGGTACCCCACAAAAACCAATTTTTTAGGAAAAACAACTGCTTATTTCAAGGCCGTGAATGATGTAAGTTTTGAAGTGTATAAAGGTGAAACACTGGGCCTTGTGGGTGAAAGCGGTTGTGGCAAAACAACCTTGGGGCGAACCTTACTGCAACTGATATCAGCCACCAGCGGGGAGATTATTTACAACGGAAGAAATATTACCAGCCTTACCAAAAACGAGGTATTGCAATTGCGCAAGGAAATGCAGATCATCTTCCAGGATCCATATGGATCGCTGAATCCACGCATTACGGTTGGGCAGGCCATTGCAGAACCTTTGCAGGTGCATGGCCTTTTAGCTACAGAAAAACAGCGCCATGAAAAAGTGATCGAATGGCTGGAAAAAGTAAACCTTAAAGCCGAACATTATAACCGCTATCCGCATGAATTCAGCGGGGGCCAGCGCCAGCGCATCGTTATAGCACGGGCCTTGGTAATGAACCCCAAATTTGTGGTTTGTGATGAAAGCGTTTCAGCCCTCGATGTAAGCGTCCAGGCACAGGTGCTCAACCTGCTGAACGACCTCAAAAAAGAGATGGGCTTTACCGCCATTTTTATCAGCCACGACCTGGGCGTGGTAAACTATATCAGCGACCGCATTATGGTAATGCAAAAGGGCCGCATAGAAGAGATTGGTTTGGCTGAAGATGTGTACCGCCGGCCTCAATCGGAGTATACGAGGCAGTTGATAGAAGCGATACCAAAAGGGTATGTAGGTTAGAAAACTACTTCAATTTCATTTGGGCATAATAAGGATGGTCTGGATTTACAATCATTTCCTGCCGTTGCGGGTGAATCAATACATCCATATCTTCTAATGGAATGGCTCCCAGGAGAGGTTCGCTGCTGCCCGGTAAAATCATTGCCCGACAGGTAGTTGCCCTGTTCTTAAAACGCACCTGAACATTGTCCACCACATCACATTCAACTATTCGACCATCGGCGGTTTCAGCCTTTCTTTTTTCCACCACGGGAAATTGTAGTTGTTCCTGTATTTCCTCATTGATGCAAAGATTGTAAGCGCCGGTATCTACGAAGATATTCAATGTCATCTGCTTCACTTCTTCTTCACCAATAAAATGTCGTTTGGCAAGAATTAAATCTTCGCCATTAATCAGGGTAATATCTGCATACACTAAACCCATAAAAACTGTTTTTGTAAAAATACAACCTGGTGGGGCAGTTTTAGCCAAACAATATTTCTTTTGCCTGCACCTTTTCTCAATCATGCTTTTTACATTGCACTGTGTGGTTGGCTGAAGCCAACAGCAAATGGATGCTTATCAATATCCATTTTGATACAGTTTGCCATTCATTCCCGTTGGCTTCAGCCAACCGGAAAGAACAAATCCGAAATCATAAATCCGAAATCATAAATCAAAATCATGTTTCCATCCATCAACCCCACCAAAACCCAGGCCTGGCCGCTGTTGCAATATCATTTCAAAGAAATGCAATCAGTTCATATGCGGCAGTTGAATGAAGCTGATGCTGACCGTTTTCAGAAATTTTCTTTGTGTGCTGATGATATGGTCTTCGATTATTCCAAGAATATCATCACCCAACAAACAATGGATCTGCTGGTACAGCTGGCCCAGGAATGCCAGTTGCCGGAGGCTATAAAAGCTATGTTCGGCGGGGAAAAGATCAATGTAACCGAGAACAGGTCGGTGCTGCATGTGGCGCTGCGCAATTTCGGCGACAAGCAATTTTTGGTGGATGGAAAAGATGTAATGCCCGATATAACAGCCGTACAGCAACAGATGAAAGCCTTTTGTGCCAAAATACATAGCGGCGAATGGAAAGGCTATACCGGAAAGCCCATCAAATATGTAGTGAATATCGGCATCGGCGGCAGCGATCTCGGGCCGGTGATGGTGACAGAAGCGTTGAAACCTTATTGGGTAGAAGGCATTCAAACCTATTTTGTAAGTAATGTAGATGGTACCCATATCGCTGAAACTTTGAAGAAAGTAACTCCGGATGAAACGCTATTCCTTGTGGCTAGTAAAACTTTTACTACCCAGGAAACCATGACCAATGCCCATACGGCACGGAACTGGTTTTTAGAACACGCCAAAGACGAAGCGCATGTGGCCAAACATTTTGCAGCCCTTAGCACCAACGAAAAAGATGTTGTGAAATTTGGCATCGCTGCTGAAAATATGTTTGGTTTTTGGGATTGGGTGGGTGGCCGTTACAGCCTGTGGAGCGCTATCGGACTCAGCATAGCTTTAACCATCGGCTATGACAATTTTGAACAACTGCTCAAGGGCGCCAATGTTATCGATACGCATTTTGAAACAACGCCTTTGGAAAAAAATATACCGGTTGTAATGGCATTGATCGGCTTGTGGTATGTAAATTTTTATGGCGTAGCCAGCGAAGTGATCTTGCCCTACGACCAATACATGCACCGATTTGCAGCCTATTTTCAGCAGGGCAATATGGAGAGCAATGGCAAATATGTGGACCGGAATGGGGATGCGGTCACTTACGAAACCGGGCCCATCATCTGGGGGGAACCGGGCACCAACGGCCAACATGCTTTTTACCAGCTGATCCACCAGGGTACGCAAATTATACCGGCTGATTTTATTGCGCCGGCTGTTAGCCATAATGCCATTGGCGATCACCACATGAAATTATTGAGCAACTTTTTTGCCCAGACCGAAGCGTTGATGAATGGCAAAACAAAAGAGCAGTGCGTCGCCGAAGGCGTTCCTGAAAACCTGGTGCCCTATAAGGTTTTTGAAGGCAACCGGCCGACCAATTCTTTTATGGTAAAGAAAGTTACACCGTTTGTATTGGGCGAACTGATTGCTTTATACGAGCATAAGATCTTTGTACAGGGCGTTCTCTGGAACATCTACAGTTTCGATCAATGGGGTGTGGAACTGGGTAAACAATTGGCCAATAAAATACTGCCCGAGTTGGAAACAGCAACTGATGTAACCAGCCACGATAGCAGTACCAATGGGTTGATCAATTGTTATAAGAAATGGAGGGAGTAGAGCCAATTGGCAGTTTTGCAGTTGGCAGTTGGCAATACCTGTGCAGCCATTTTTTCTTTTTAAAAGTCATCGGAATATGAAAAGCATACTTGTTATCGTGCTGGTACTTTTTGCAGCGCCGTCATTTGGCCAAAATCCGGAACTGAATATGGACAGGCTGAAAAAATATTTAGATGGAAACAAGCAGCAGCCTGGCATTTCACCAAAGAGTTATCAGAAACAGCTATCGCCTTTGTTGCTGAAAAGATCGATGTTCGATACCGTTCAGTATTCACATACAACGCCACATGGGGATGTTTTTTTATTGCCGCAGGATGGCATGTTTTGCCTGAAACCTGACAGTGCATCGCTTGCTTGCAATACGCCCAATGCATTTAATGGAAATAAGCCAGGGCCGGTTGATCAAATGCCTAATGCGTTTCGTGGTAAACCATTGGTGCTAGTGAATCCGGGATGGAAGGATCAGCCTTTAAGTGGCGATAAAAAGTAAAATGAGACTGGCCGCACGCAGTTCGGCAAGAGAATGGAGTGTCGTCAAACCAAGAGAAATATGCTGATGCTAACTGTAGTTTTTTCCTGCACGCTGCCGACTAAAATCCAGCATTCTCGTTCATACATCGTAAGCATACGATAAAGATTGGTACATCCAAATTCATTGTAACACGCTAAGGGTCTTGCCAAAAGGCTATGAAGAGTTGTGTTAATAAAGACCCGGGCGGGAGGCAAATCGAATTAAAATTTTATAAACTTTAATTTTTTACTTACGCGGTATATCCACTCCCTTGCCATTAGTTCATGACCGGCCGGCATCGGATGAATGCCATCCCAAATCCAGTAGTCAGCGGGTGCGGTTGACAACGCCTTATCGAAAGCAGATTGAAAAGGAACAAAAACAGCATTGTACTCTTCACCCAATCGCTGTACTACCTCCTGCCGCTTCTTCACTTCTTTTGAATAATCTTCCCATTTATCCTTCACTTTTCCAACCGGAAGAATAAACGGTTCGCATAATATAAATTCTATATCGGGCAATTGTTGTTTGGTTTGTTGTAGCAGGGAACGGTAGCCATTTTCGTATTGCTCCACTGAAAAATCTTTGTTGCCGTCAATGAAGGCTGCCGAATCGTTAATCCCAATTAATATGCTTAAGACGTTGGGATGTAATTCCAGTGTATCTTTCTGCCAGCGTGCAGTTAAATCTGTTACTTTATTACCACTGATGCCACGATTAAAAAAATGAAATCCTTTCTTCGGAAAATCATACCACAACTTGCTTGCAATGATGTATTGATAGCCGTGCCCCATCACATGGTTCCAATCGTTATTGCGGGTTCGGTTGCCATCCGTAATGGAATCACCCTGAAATAAAAAAGTAAAGCCGTCTCCACCTTTCGTATTATTTTTCTTTTGGGCTGCCGCACTTATAAGCTGAGGGTCAAAAGCTGTTGCCGCACTAAACACAAGTGCTTTCTTCAAAAATGCTCTTCGCTCGTTGCTTGTTTTGTCTTCCATTAAATTTTTTATAGTGAGTTAAGCAAGTTATTAAAGTTTTTAGCTAAAGAAGTGTATGCTGATTGTGCTATTGGGGGCTGATCACATTTCGCACAACGTTGACGGCTTGGCGGTGTGGTGGTCTTCCGTGTTACGTCAGCCGATAGCCGCAGCTAAATGTATAAATAAAAGTTCATTGGTTGCACTGCTGCCCGGATTTATTCGTCCGCTGAAACCGATGCTGATTAGCGATATGAAGTCGATTGATCGTCCTTCACCCGACATGCCGCCAAACCGAATGTTACATGCCTGCGGTTCCAGTATCAAGCAACTAAACATACACAAACAGTCACCTTGCCTTGTAAATAACGGTGATACCATCAACGCTATTTTCTTGGGTAAATGTTCTCAATTTCTTGTCATAGTCAATTTGAAGTGTATCGTCAGCACGCCACGTAAAATTTATCGATGCCGAGTCAAGCGCTGTTTGTCTATGGTTATCGTCAACAGTAAAAGTGTTGCCAACTTTGCTCGTATCAAATATGCCAGCGCTACTTAGAACAGTGACTTGGTAAGAGTCGGCAACGGTCGCCCCAGATTCCCGCAAGAATAATATCGCTTTCTTTTCATTCCGTTTATTTATACTTTCCTTAATAACTGTGTTAGAGCCATCTTCCAATGATGAGCAGGAATTCAAAATAAATGCAAAAGAAAATATTGTTAATAGAAGTCTATACATCTGGTTAAGGTAGCTGGCATGTAACGTTTGCATTGTTGGTACTACTCGCAATATAACCCAAACATGCTTAATGGGAAATGCCTGTTTTCCGACACTTTAGCACTATGATTTTTCAATTGTTTTCGAAAAAGAAGTTGCGTCAATCCACGGAATTAATCTGAGAAGGCTTAGCTTTTTGTCAAATTTCCAGGTTGCAGTGCTTCTATAAATCACGCAGCGGATGCTTCTCCGTATAGCATAATTATTTAATCGTCGGCACCATCCCCCTAATCCCCATATCCACCACCTCTTCGCCTTTAAATGGTTCCCATTTTCCGTTTGGTACTTTGTCTTTCCATTCGAAACTTTTGTTGGTGCTCAGCGATATTTCAACGATAATGTCTTTTGTTTCATTGCCTGTGATGCTGAGTTGGCCTGGGGCAAAGGCCGCCGTCACCACGCAACTGCCGGCGGGTATGGGCGAAGTGGCAAACAAAGGATTTACAACGGTGGTGGCACCGGGCGGTGGTTGATGCGTACTAACAGTCGGATAAGTGGTTCCTAAAACGGTAATGCTGCTTTCAAAGCCAAAATAGCCCTGGGCACGATTCGCATTTTCTGTAACGGTTTGGGTATTTATTTTGTACGATTTGATATAGGTATTAAAGCCAAGGAAAGAAGCTGCCTTTCCGCTAAGGTCCTGGTTGATGGCGATCCCGCTGATGACCGTATCCACCCTGAACTTAATATCATATTGCTGGTACGACAAGGAGATCCGCAGCCATTGGTAATTACCTGCGGCGATTGTTTTCAGCGGAACAGCATAGAAGGTTTCGCCATTGGCTGCAAACTTTGATTGTTCAAAATCAATCGCCTTGCCGCCACCGGCGTTGGTTTCGGTGGCCCGGTACAGCACGGCACCGGAACCCAGGGCGGTGATGGCAGTAGGTGCCAGTTCTATGTAGTGGGCACTCATTTTATCAAACACCGGGCTTTGGGCAGCATTGCCGGCGGCTACTACAGATGGTTGCCCGATATTATTGAGCCGGACCTGGGTACTATCAAATTTGAATTTGAAAACCAGGTTGTAACCACCGGTTTCAGACTTTTCTTTTTTGCAGGAAATAGATACAATCGCAATAGCTGCTACCGCAACCATTGCTCTTCTGAGGTTTTGCATATTGGTATTGTTGATTCATTATACAAATGCAAAACCGGCGAAATTATTGCCCTGGCCAACCTTATAAAAACCTTTGGTAGAGTTTTTCGTATTGTGGTACGATGTTTTGAATATCGAATTTTAAGGCCTGTTCATAGGCAGCATTCTTAAACTCGTTCAGGCGTTCGTCATCCTTTAAAATGTCGATCGCAAAATCGCCCATGGCTTCCACATCGCCCACATTACCCATATAACCGGTTACGCCATGAATATTTATTTCCGGCAAACCACCGGCGTTTGTGCTAACTACCGGCACATGGGCGGCCATGGCTTCCAGCGCACTAAGACCAAAACTTTCATAATCGGAAGTGAGTAAAAACAAGTCGCTGATCACCAGTATTTCTTCCATTTGCTCCTGCTTACCCACAAAGCGTACTTTATCGCAAAGATTCAGTTCGCGGCAGAGTTCTTCGGCCGCCGGTCTCTCGGGTCCATCGCCTACCATCATCAGCACACTGGGCATCACGCTGTTCACCTTTGCAAAAATGCGGATCACATCGTCCACTCTTTTTATTTTTCTGAAGTTACTGGCGTGTATCAGCACCCTTTCGCCATTGGGCGCCAGGGCTTTTCTAAATGCATCGATCGGTTTCTTGGAAAAACGGCTTACGTCGACGAAGTTGTAAATAACATCAATCTCCTTTGTGATATCGAAATACCGGAAGGTTTCGTCGCGCAGGTTATTGGATACCGCAGTGATACCATCGCTTTCGTTAATGCTGAACGTAACCACCGGTTCGTAAGTTTTATCCTTACCCACCAGGGTAATATCGGTTCCGTGAAGGGTGGTAATTACGGGTATCGTGCGGCCATCATTTTTTTCTAAGATCTTTTTGGCGAGATAGGCCGCAGAAGCATGTGGAATGGCATAATGCACATGAAGGATGTCCAGCTTTTGATTAATGGCCACATCCACCATGGTGCTGGCCAAAGCCACTTCGTAAGGCGGGTAGTCGAATAGGGGATAAGTAGGCACCCGAACTTCGTGGTAAAATATATTGGCACTGAATGCGCTCAGCCTCACCGGCTGCTGGTACGTAATAAAATGGATCTGGTGACCTTTATTGGCAAGCGCCTTACCCAATTCAGTAGCCAACACGCCACTTCCACCGAACGTGGGATAGCAAACAATTCCTATTCTCATACAACTTAAAATAATGGATTGCGAAGTAACGATTTATTATGGAGCAATACAGGCCGCTTGTAATTATCGGCACGTTAAGAAATAGTTCGCAGTTTGTCAGTTGGCAGTTGGCAAAAACGGTCGTGGGTAATGTGAATCGAAATACCGGGATCCACGCATCATATTGCCAACTGACCATTTGCCAATTGAATAACAGCCAACTCAAATACCGGATACCCGCAACAGATTGCCAACTGCCAACTGCCCAACTGCCAACTTAATATTATTCCCCCTTTGGAAGTCGAATCATTATTTTTGACGCCGAGCAATAGAAAAATTATGAGAAAGTTTGTCGTGTTGACATCATTGATAGTAATAACCATCCTGATCATTTTATTTTGGTGGCGTTTTTACTTTGTATTTGGGGAAGGGGTAAAATCAGGCGAACTGAACTATGTGACTAAAAAAGGATACATTTTCAAAACCTGGGAGGCGAAAATGATACAGCGGGGCAACAAGGAACTGATGCAGAGCAACGAATTTATTTTCAGCGTAGCCAACGACTCTATTGCCCATATCCTGGAAACCAACAGTGGCAAGTGTTTCGATTTGCATTATAAAGAGTACCTCGGCGCCGTACCCTGGAGGGGCAATACCAAATTTATCGTGGACCGGGTGGAGAAAGTAAAGGAGCTGAGTGATTGCGGGGTCCGGTAGTATAAAGTTCAGTGAGCAGGTTTTAAAGTTCACGAGTTCAAGAGTTCACAAGTTTTCGAATTTACGGAACACCTCTTTCACTTATTGAACTTGTAAACGATACAACCCGTGAACTCGTGAAGTATGAAACCCGGGAACATTGGAACTCGTGAACTTGTGAACCCGTGAACTAATAAACTAGACAACTAAAGAAACTAACTACCTCAAACACCTAACAAAAATATCGCCGGCCGCTTATGCAATACAGGAATGGATGTTTTCCATTCCTGTATTTTTTTGGTGGTGATGGATTCGGTAGTGGCGGTAATATCCACGGCAATGCAGAGCCTGGTGGATGGTTTGCAGCTTTGCAAAATTTCTTTCAGCAGCGCATCGTTGCGAAAAGGCGTCTCGATAAAAATTTGGGCGGTGTTTTTTTTGATGGCATCTTCTTCCAGTTGCAATATTTTCTTTTTTCTTTCTGCGGCATCAATGGGCAGGTAGCCATTAAAGCTAAAAGCCTGTCCGTTCATGCCGCTCGCCATTAGCGCTAGTAGTATCGATGATGGACCTACCAGTGGTTTTACTGTAGCACTCAGTTCCTGGGCTTTGGCTACCAACACCTGGCCGGGATCAGCGACACCCGGGCAACCGGCTTCACTCAGGATACCAATCGTATCGCCCTTTTTTATGTGAGCTGCAAATTGCTGTAATACCTCTTCTTCTGCCTTGTGAATGGCATACCACTGGTAGCTATCTATCACCATTTCTTTCCAGATGCTTTTTAAAAAACGCCTGGCCGATCTTTCATTTTCTACAAAAAAAACTTGGCATTGCTTAACTGCGTCCAGCACATAAGGTGGAATGGTTTCAGTAACACCTTCGGCAAGTATCGTGGGTATGAGATAGACCATAGGGGATTTTTGATTTATGATTTCGGATTTATGATTTCAGTTTATGTGTTCACAAGTTCGCAAGTTCACAAGCTTACAAGTTATTAGTTCAGGGATAGTCCTTTAAGATTACAAAACAGAAACTTGAAAAAATGGCGTTTGTATGCAGATTACAGCTAGTGAAACTTGTGATCCAATGGAACTTGTGAACAATGGAACTTGTAAACTTGTAAACCTGGACCTTGAACCTTGAATTTTAAAACTCCTCCTTCTGGTGGTACAAACTAATAGTGGCAGCCACTACAGCGTAAGAAGGTGCCAATACCCAACCCACAAATGGCAGCAGGTGCATCAGGTAAAAAACAAAGCCGTTACCGATGGCAAGACCTTTGTGGTTTCCTATGAAAGTAATGCTTTGTGTAGTGGTGAGTTTGTGCCTTTCGCAACTATAATCCAGCATGGAAAAGCCATAATAGTAACACTCAATAAATAGGCTTAGCACAGGCGCGGCCCAGCCCACCAGCGGCACAAACGACAGCATGATGACTGCTATGGTGTACACCGTTTGCCAAAGCGTATTTCGTAATGCCAGTCTCACGCCCCGCAGAATATCCTTCATTAGTTGTTTAAAGCTGATGGGAAAATCTTTGCCATCGAGAATGCTTTCTGTTTTTTCACTCAGGTAGGCAAAAAGCGGCGAGCCGATAATAAGGAATAAGTATTTGAACAAGGAGAAATAAAACAACATCAGCAGCAACCAAAGTAGCAGGCCTGCAATGGAAATCAGGAAGCTTACCCAGCCAAGGTCTATTTTTTGTACCCAGTCTTTCAGCAGCGATGAAAAATGATCTACCGTGCTGGTGGCGGTTTTACCAAAAAAATACATGCTGAAAACAAACAGGAGCATGTATAAAATCCCAGGTATGATGATCCATTTCCAGAGTTTGTGCTTGCTGATAAAACGATGGGCCTTGAAGTAGGATTGAATGGCGATAACTATTTCTTTGAGCACGGAGTAGTTGATTAGTTGATTGGTTCATTAGTTGATTAGTACTGATGTCAATGATTGCCTGGTCATTGTAAAAATGTGAGGTGGTGGGTAGAGAAGGTATCAGGAACAAAAATCCGGTGCGGCATTTACGGTTTGTGCGTGCTATGCAAACATCATGCAATGCCTTGTTATTGAATCAGTTTTTTTGTGGAACCAGCTAAAAGTAAAAAAGATTTTCTTCGTAGATGATAATTTTAAATGATGGGAAAATTAGGGGTTGATTTTTACCAGAGAAAAGATGTGGTGCAGATAGCCAGGGACCTGGTGGGGAAATTATTAGTGACCCGCTTTAATGGCCAGGTTACCAGTGGGAGAATTGTAGAAACCGAAGCGTACAATGGAATAGGGGACAGGGCCAGTCACGCTTTTGGGGGAAGACGGACCAACAGAACAAGCGTGATGTACATGGCGGGTGGTACGGCCTATGTGTATCTCTGTTATGGCCTGCACCAAATGTTTAATGTGGTAACCAACGTGGCCGATGAGCCGCATGCCATCCTGATCCGGTCGGTGGTGGCGGTTGCGGGAACCGACATCATCCAGGAACGGCTGGGCAAAAAAATGCTTAAAGACAATTTGCTGAAAGGCCCGGGGGTAGTGGGTAAAGGGCTGGGCATTACCACCAGGGAAACGGGTTCTTCTTTATTGGATGATGCTATTTTTATTGAAGATGATGATGCAATTGTGCCACCCGGCAGGATTACAGCAACACCGAGGATTGGGGTTGACTATGCCGGCGCAGATGCTTTATTGCCTTATAGATTTATTGATAGTACTGTAAAAGGATTGAAATAAGGGGCAAAAACATACCTGGATTCCTTTTGTCAGCAACGATAGTGTTGCAGGTCAAAACATCCGAACCGGCAAAACTTCAGGAGGTTCAGCCTACTTTTGATTGGTCATCAATATGTAACAGCAGTGAAGACCTTGCTAATTCTTATCCTTTTTTGGTTATCACATGTTACCGCATTTAGCCAGCCTGTTCATACTTTAACTGATAGTTCAGGCGAACAGGTCTCTCAATATGCCCTGTTACCAGATCGTGGCTATACCGCCGAACAGGTACGCAACGACAGCTCCTTGCATTTTATCACCGGCGATACCATCCGCCCGTTGCAGGCTGGTTCGTACTGGATCAGGTTGGTCGTAGCGAATCCCTATTACTATGCGATTCCATACAAACTTTGGGTTCGGCCTTACCTTAATAACAGATTGCACTATTTTAATGAAAACAGCCAAAAATGGGAAGGGGAAACGGCCGGTATTATGGTGGCTACCAACCATCAACGTAACCAGGGACAAATGACTTGTGTTTTACAGGGACAAAAGGAAAATGTACTGTATGTTAAAACAGACGTTAGCCAGCTGGCAAAATTTGGTTATGTCTTTAAACCAAGTATCTGGCTTGAGCAAGCCGGCAACCAGGATAAACATGAACAATTCATCTGGATCGCTCTTATCACTTCACTTGTCGTATTGTTCCTATTTATTCTGAATAACGTAGTCATCTATTATAATTTCCGCGACAAGACCATTTTGTACTATCTCATTTTGCAATTTGGGGCCATAATGTATATCCTCTCCTACAGGGGCGTGTTTCACATGCTTTTTCCCGGCCGCGTTTTTAGTATCGCTATCGAACCAGGCGGCAGGTTGCACGAGTACACGATCAACAATTTGTTCAATCATGTAAGTGTACTGATCATTATTTACGGCTTTGTGCAACTTACCCGCTCCTATCTCTCTACCAGGAAAAACCTGCCATCCTTAGATACCATACTTAAATATGGGCTGTATGCATACACGATAGTTACAGTCTCCATGGTTTTTATCAATACGGTTTTGTTTTATGTAGATGACTTTACCCTGCTTTACGATAATATTCTTGTAATGGCCATCACGATGGCAATTATTGCCACAGGTGTGGCCGGGTATCTAAAAAAACTTCCCGCGGCAGGCAGTTTTTTACTGGCAAATATTCTTCCATTGGTTTTTATGCTTGCCACTGCTTTGTATCATGTTTTTATTGGTTTTACTGACGGTGACAATTTGTACATGGCCGACCTGGCCGTGATATCCCAGGCTTTTTGTTTTTCCATTGCGTTGGTAGCACGTATCAAATCTATCAGGAATGAATTAAGGGCTAAAGAGCTGGAGGCCCAGCAATTGACATTCGATATCCGGGAAATTGAATTGAGGCACCAATTGATGGAACTGGAAAATCAAAAGATCAGCACCGAGATGCTGGCCGAAAAAAACAGGAACGAACTATTGCATGAAAAACTGGAAACCAACCAGCGGGAACTGGCTTCCACCACCTTGTATATGGTTCAGAAAAATGAAATGCTGGCTACCTTGAAAACCCAGATACAGGAGTTAAACAAACAATATCCCGGCCAGAAGCACCCGGGCCTTCGCGGTATCGAATCGCTGCTGCAAACCAATTTGTACCTCGATTCCGACTGGAGCAAATTCAAACTGCATTTTGAACAGGTGCATCCCCAGTTTTTTGAAAACCTGCAGGCCCGGCATCCTTCACTCACTAAAAACGAAATTCGGCTCTATGCCTATTTTCACATCAATCTTTCCACCAAGGAAATAGCCGCTTTGCTCAATATAGACCCCGCCAGTGTACGCCGCGCTAAAACAAGGTTGTATAAAAAAATGGCTATCAGCGAAGGGGAAAATATTGTAGATGATAAGAATGCATAAGCCGGAACGCTTCATCCGTGTATCAAAATGTGTGTCATCAGGATTTTGCTGTAGAATTGGTTTTGGTAACTGCAATTTCGTTATTTCCTATCCGCAGACATGCACGATTATTTTATTCGGGCCATCCTGGCCGATAGAACCAACGCCACTGATTATTTTCAGGCCTTTCTGCCTGAAAATATTTCCCGGCAATTGGACTTTGCTACCCTGGAACAATTGCCCGATACATACCTGTCTGAAGCATTGAAAAAAAATGTATCAGACATCGTTTACACCTGCCAGAAAAAGGACGCGGCAGAGCTTATAAAAGTGTGCCTGTTGGTAGAGCATAAAAGTTACCCAGACCGGTATACACCGGTTCAGATAGGTGGCTATATTTTCTCGGCGCTGCAGAAACAGGTGGCCAATAAAGAGCGCTTGTCAGTTGTATTGCCGGTGCTGTTGTACCATGGCCGCGGCAAATGGCAATACCAAACATTAGCGGGTCTTTTCGAAAACCTGGCATCTGAGTGGAGGCCATTCGTACCCGACTTTTCTTACATTTACAATAACCTGGGCGAAGTGGCCGATGCGCAAGTCATAGCTTTGAAAAACAAATTTTTGGCAGCCTCCCTGCTGGCATTAAAACACAGTTTCGAAAAAAAATGGCTGGCTGAAAATGCTTTGCGGATGCTAATTTTGACAGAGCAGGCATCGGAAGGGTTGCAGAAAAGTTTTGTAGTTTACATGTTTGGCAGAAGCGAGTTGAAGGAAGACGAGATTAATAGTTTATTTGAATCATTATCAAGAAATCTAAAAAATACGGTTATGAGTACATTGGATATTTTTATTGAAAAAGGCAGGGTGGAAGGAATAGAGAAAGGAATTAGGAGAGGAATAGAGAAAGGAATA
>JAZKFT010000056.1:0-10747 GCA_040386335.1 Bacteroidota bacterium | reverse complement strand
AGGCAGGGTGGAAGGAATAGAGAAAGGAATTAGGAGAGGAATAGAGAAAGGAATAAAACAAGGAATAGAGAAAGGAATCGCACAAGGAATAGAGAAAGGAATCGCACAGGGTGAGGAGCGAAAAAGTGTTGAATTTGTAAAAACCCTGTTGCGCCTCAATGAGTTTACGATTGCTAAAATTGCAAGCCTTACTAATGTAACTGAGGCATTTGTATTGAAGGTGAAACAATCCCTATAGAGAAACCTAAAAAATACGGTTAAGAATACAATGGATATTTTTATTGAAAAAGGAATAGCACAGGGAGAGGAGAGAAAAAGTATGGAATTTGTAAAAGCCCTGTTGCAGCTGAATGAGTTTACGATTGCTAAATTTGCCAGCCTGGCCAATGTGAGGGAGGCGTTCGTGCTGAAGGTGAAGCAATCATTGTAGAGCTAAAAAAACTGGCATAGTATATTGGATCTTTGTTGAGGGAAGCAGGCCTTAGGACATTAAACAGCAACCTCAAAGACGGCCTCTGGAATTGGCAAAAATCTATTTGAACAATTGGATGTGCCCGGGCCGCCGAATGCTCACCTTGTCAAAAAGCAAATGCATTTTTTAAACTCATCAGACTATTAGCTTTTTGTTGATTGAAAATCAATCATTTAAGAAACCTGTACACAGTTTGTCTATGCCTGTTTTTAGGTTTTCGATGGTTTATTGAATTGTTTTATGGTACCCAAAGAAACCGGGCTAACCATGAGCAACATTGAACATCTCACCAAAACACCTCAGCCAAAAAATTATAACGATCGGAAAAATCGTAACAGGTATTGGGCAGTATTCTTTTCGTGGGTGATGATCGCCTCGCTTTTAGCCCACCCGGCAATCGCCGCCTTTGTGCCGGTCATCACCAGTTTTAGTCCAACGAGCGGTCCGGTTGGAACTTCAGTTACGATAACCGGGGAAGGGCTTAACCAAACGCCTTCTCAAAACTCGGTGTTTTTTGGACCGGTGCAGGCAACAGTTACCAGTACCACCAACGGCACTATTACCGTTACCGTGCCACCGGGTGCCACATTCGATTATATATCGGTTACCAATATGCCGGATCGGATGACCGGCTATAGTGCCAAACCATTTATCGTCACCTATTCCGGCGCTTTTAGTTTCAAACCAAAGTTTGATGTTCAAAACCTGGCCGGAACCACAGCCGTAAATAACTGCGATTTAGATGGTGATGGAAAGCCCGACCTGATCACCAATAATATAAATAGCGGCGGCAATACCATTTCCATATTATTGAACACCTCTTCAGGGGGTGTATTAAGCTTTGGCACCAAACAGGATTTTACAACCGCTGTATTTCCAACAAGCATCTGTACAGGCGACCTGAATGCGGATGGGAAAGCGGATATCGTGGTGGCCAGCCAGGTAACCATAACGGTATTTATGAACACCAGTTCCGCCATTGGTACGGTTAGTTTTGACAAGGCAGACTATCCCGCAGGTGGAAGCCTGCAATTTGTTGCTATCGGCAATATTGATCCTGATGGCAAACCTGATATCATCACTTGTGGCCAAAATGCCAATACCGGCGCCAGTTTTGTATCGGTATTCCGGAATACCACCACCACTTTTTTCAACCTGACTTTTGCTACTAAAGTCGATTTTACCACCGGGGGCAGCCCGTATGGAATAGGTATTGGCGATATAGATAAGGATGGAAATATTGATGTGGTTACCTGTAATGCCAGCTCTAGTACAATTTCGGTGCTTCGGAATAAATCCACTATCGGTACGATCGATTTTTTTGGAAAGGTAGATTTTGCTACGGGCGCCAATCCCATTGGTATCAGCGTGGGCGACCTGGATGCTGACGGTAAAATTGATATAGTCACAGGCAATACAAGCAGCAGTAATATCTCCATCCTGCACAACAGTTCCGTATCCGGCACCATCAATTTCGATGCAAAAATTGATATCTCGACCGGCGACGGCCCTGCAGGTGTTGCTATCAACGATATTAATGGAGATGGTAAGCCGGACGTAGCGGTATGCACCCAGGGGCTTACAGCGATAACCATGCTACGCAATACCACCATCGGCAACTCAATAAGCTTTGCAGCAAAAATAGACTTGCCAACATCCAGTACACGGAAGTTTGTGGCCTTATGCGATATGGATGGAGATGGCAAAACAGATATCGTGTCGCCCTTTGGCAATGGCATTTCTATCTTCCGGCAGCTAACACCTTTATTGGTGTCAGGCTTTTCCCCAGCCAGCGGTGCAGTAGGAAGTAGTGTGGTCATTACCGGAACCGGTTTCAATAGCACGGCTGCGCAAAACGTCGTGTATTTTGGAGCAGTAAAAGCCACTGTAACCTCGGCAAGCACTACCAGCCTAACGGTCACCGTGCCAAACAGTACCACCTATAAAAATATCTCCGTAGTCAACCGCGGTGAAAATGCCACCGCTTTTTCAGCCAAACCATTTATTGTAACGCATGCCGGCAGCCTCAGTTTTGACCCAAAAACGACTATTACAACAGGTGTTTCCGGTGCACCAACGGTTGTTGGCGACCTGGATGGCGACGGCAAACCGGATTTAGTGGTGGCTAACAGCGGCGCTAATAAATTATCCATTTTCCGGAATACTTCTGTTTCGCCGGCTGCAAGCTTTGCCAGTGCAATCGACCTCACCGGGGTAACCGGCCCTACATCTATAGCAGTCGCTGACCTGGATGGCGATGGTAAAACCGATATCTGCGCAAATAATTCCGGTTTTGGTGTGTTTACGTACCTGAATAACTCCAGCCCGGGAACAATGAATTTTGTTACTGCCGGAGCGATTGGAATGACTGGCACTGGTTTTATCGTTGCTGATATGGATGGGGACGGGAAACCCGATTTCATTGTGGTGAATAATGCAGCCAATACAATTACCATCGCCCGGAATACCTCGGTGCCCGGCACGATTTCTACGACCATGCCAGTGTCGTATACCACTGGTTCGGCACCACGGTCGGTTGCCGTAAGTGATGTTGATGCCGATGGACGACCAGACCTGGTGGTGGCTAATTCAGGCAGTGCCAACATTTCTGTGCTTAAGAATACTTCCACCTTGGGCACTATCAGCATAGCTGGCAAAGTGGATTTTACCACAGGATCCGCACCGTATTTTGTAGCTACCGGCGATATAGATGGCGATGGCAAACCAGATGTTGTGGTAGCCAATAACGGCAGCAATACCATTTCGGTGTTGCGCAATACGACTACAATTGCAGGGACGCCCAGTTTTGCCGGAAAATCAGATTTCGCCACAGGCGCTGGCCCGCAGTCAGTTGTATTGGGCGATGTGGACGGTGACGGGAAACCTGATGTTGCTACCGGCAATAATGGGGCGTCTACGATATCAGTATTAAGGAATATCTCCAGTTCGGGAACGCCGGGTTTTGCTGGCAAATCAGATATGTCAACCGGTGTCGGGCCTAATACTATTGATATTATAGATATGGACGGTGATGGAAAGCCTGACCTGCTTACCGGGAATCCCGGCGATGGTACTGCTTCATTTATCCGCCAGGTAGCACCGGTAACCATCACTGCTGTCTCGCCTGCAAGTGGGGCAGTGGGAAGTACTGTAGTGATTACAGGCACCGGGTTCAGCATTACGGGCAGTGAAAATATCGTGTATTTCGGGGCAGTAAAAGCTGCAGTAACATTGGCAAGTAATACGAGCCTGAGTGTAACGGTGCCCAACGGAACCACCTTTCAGAATATTACCGTTACCAATACCGCTTTAAATCTCACAGCTTATTCCACGAAGCCATTTATTGTTACCCGTTCGGGTGATATTGCCTTTAGATCCAAAGTTGATTTTGGAACAGGCACAACCCCGCGCAACATAGTGCTGGCAGATATCGATGGTGAAGGCCGTCCCGATATTATTGAAACGAATTTTGATGCAGGTAGCATCTCGGTCTTTAGAAATACCTCCGTACCTGGAACCTTCAGTAAGGCCGACAGTGTTAATTTTTACACAGGTAATTACCCGGCTCACATAAGTATGGGAGATTTGGACGGAGACGGGAAAACCGACCTGGTAGTGACGAACGAGATTAAGAGCCTCTCAGTGTTACGGAATACCTCGCCTGTTGGGGGGATATCTTTTGCGCCCAAAACAGATTATCCTTTGAGTATTTCACCAGTCAGTTCCGCTGTTGGCGACCTGGATGGAGATGGTAAACCTGATATCGCTTTTGTTTCAAATAATTTGTCTGTGATGCTGAATACAACGACAGGCGGAACGATCAGTTTTGGAACAGCGGTCAGTTTTACGACCGGGTCTTTGCCAAGAGGGCTATGTTTTGCTGATATCGATGGGGACGGAAAAGACGATGTGATCCTGGTAAATGCCAACGATGATAATCTCTCCGTGATGCGCAATCTCTCCACACCCGGCAACCTGAGTTTTGCACCAACTGTTAGTGTAACAACTGGTGACTCCCCGGTTTCGTTGGGCATCGCTGATCTTGACGGGGATGGCAAATTGGATATCGCAGTTGTTAACAGTTCATCAAACAATATTTCGATTTTTAGAAACAACTCTTCTTCCGGCAATATAGCATTTCACCCAAGGTCTGATAGGGCGGGAGCTACCAATCACATTGCTTTTGGCGATATTAATGGTGACGGCAAACCAGATATGGTATTGTCCGGCCCCAGCCCCAATGTGACAGTTTTACGAAATATATCAACTTCCGGTACGATCGGTTTTGCATCGGGGATTGATTTTGTAACCGGTAGTTATCCGATATGTAGCGTAATGGCTGACATGGATGGTGACACAAAACCAGATCTAACCGTCGCCAACTTCAGCAGTAATAGTATATCGATACTACGCCAGGTGACGCCGTTAGTAGTCAACTCCTTTACGCCGGCCAGCGGTATAGTGGGTACCAGCGTCACTATCACCGGCAGTGGTTTTAATAGTACGATGAATCAAAATGTGGTTCATTTTGGATCGGCCAAAGCAACCGTAACAGGCATTACCGCCACCAGTATCACGGTGAACGTACCACCAGCCAGCACCTATCAAAATATCAGTGTCACCAATATCACCGATAATCTTACAGCGTATACTTCAAGGCCATTTACGATTACGCCGCAGGGTAATATTTCCTTTGCGCTAAAAACAGACTTTGCTACGGCGTGGGCGCCCCGGTCTGTTTCCATTGATGATCTCGATAATGACGGGCGGCCTGACCTGGCGGCAGCTATGTCTAATAATGGCACTATATCACTGCTGATGAATGCTTCATCGTCCGGTACGCCAGCTTTTGCAGCCGGTGTGAACGGGGTTACAGGCCAGGGCCCTTATGCCAGTTGCTTTGCAGACCTCGATGGCAGTGGAGAGCTGGATATGGTGGTGGTGAATAATATCGATAATACAGTGGGCCTCTTCCGTAATGTACCAACCACCGGTTCTATAAGCCTGGAACAGAATACAACGTATGCAACTGGCGCCGGGCCGAACTCGGTAGCCTATGCAGATTTTGACGGAGATAATAAGATCGACCTGGCGACGGCCAACAGTAATGCGACCGTTTCCGTGCTACGGAATACCACCGTCGGAATTGTATTGGGTGTAGCCGGAAAAATAGATTTTGCCACCGGCACTTCGCCACAATCGGTGGTGGCCGCTGATATAGACGGTGACGGCAAACCGGACCTGGTAGTAGCTAATTCCGGCAGTAATACGATTTCAGTGCTTCGCAATATTTCTACTTATGGCGTCATGAATTTTGCAGCAAAAGTTGATATAGCTGTTGGTAGTTCACCGTTGTCGGTATGCATTAGCGATGTGGATGGAGATGGTAAACCGGATATTGTAGTAGCCAACTCTGGAAGCAATACGGTTTCTGTGCTGCGCAACAATTCGAATTCCGGAACCATTACATTGATACCAAAAGTAGATTTTACCACAGCAGCCACACCGCGATCGGTAAGCATGTCTGATATAGATGGCGATGGGAAACCCGACCTGGCAGTAGCAGCTGCAGGCGATAACAAGGCATCTGTGCTTCGCAATAATTCTTTTTCAGGCACCATTGCCTTTGATACTAAACTCGACTTCACCACTGCCACTTCACCCTTTGGAATCAATATTGCGGATATCGATGGCGATGGCCGGCCCGACCTGGTAGTGGCCAATAATGGCAGTAATTCTATTTCGGTTTTGAAACAGGTGCTGGTTCCAACAATCACCAGCTTTAGCCCAGCCAGCGGTGCGATTGGTAGCAGTGTTGTGCTGACGGGTAAAGGGTTTAATGCAACGCTGAATCAAAATGTTGTTTTTTTCGGCCCTGTAAAAGCAGCAGTTACCGGTGTAACAAGTACCACGCTTACGGTTACCATTCCAAACGGGGCTAATTATAATAATATTTCTGTAACGAACCTGGCTACAGGTTTAACTGCTCATTCCGCTACACCGTTTGCCATTACCCTGTCGGGCAGTTTCAGTTTCGATGTGCCGGCAGAATTTACAGGCGGTACATACCTTAATTCCATTGCAAGCGGCGATATTGACGGGGATGGGAAAGCAGATATTGTAACAGGCTATTCGACTGGAACTTTTGTATCTCTTTTCAGAAATGTATCTGTACCTGGTACGGTTAGTTTTTCAGGTAAAATGGATATTACTACAGGTTCCACTTCGGAAGACGTAAAACTGGCTGATATTAACAGTGATGGGAAGCCGGATCTCCTGGTAACCAATTCCATTTTGGGGACGTTGGCAGTTTATCGTAATACCACAACTGGTTCCACATTTAGTTTCGCAACACCTGTGTTGCTTACAACAGGGAATGGACCTTCTTCGGTAACGGTTAGAGATTTCGACGGTGATGGAAAGCCTGACCTGGGTGTATCCAATAGTTCACAATCATTTTTTGTCTCCATATTCCGCAATACTTCGGTGGGAACTACCATTAGCTTTGATACCCGTATCGATCTCACTACCCCGTCTCCACCCCAGGTAGTTGTAACCGGCGATGTAAATGGTGATGGCAAGCCAGACCTTATAAGCCTCAACACGGGTAACCGCACGGTATCAGTATTTCGTAATATTTCTACCTATGGAGCACCTGCCTTTGCTGCAAAAGTTGATTTTTCCGTTGGCAATTTTGCACGCTTTCTTTCTATCGGTGATTTGGATGGAGATGGGAAAGCTGAACTGGTAGTGTCTAATACCGGGTCTCAAAATGTTTCTTTGTTGCGGAATACCTCCGCAAATGGCATTATATCTTTTGAAAGCAGCACATTATCTACCGGGGCGTTAGCGCCTAACGATGTCGCAATCGGCGATGTTGATGGCGATGGCAAGCCAGACCTGTCGGTTATGACCTCGGGTGGCAGCGTCTTCAATTTGTTTCGAAACCTGTCCACACCCGGAACAATAAATTTTGCATTGCCGGTCGACCTGGATTTTGGCGGCGCAATTGCTGTGGTATTTGGCGATATTGATAATGACGGGAAGCCGGACCTGGCGGTGGGCAGTTTCGGCGGAAATATGTCTGTATTGCGCCAGGTATGCCCCAATGCCACCAGGCCGGTGCTTAGCAGTTCATCAGCCAACAACACCAATTGTGGCACCCGAAACACAACCCTTAGTATTGCTAGTGGCACCCTTAATAACGCTACTAACTGGCAATGGTATACCGGTGGATGTGGTGGTACAAGTGTTGGCAGCGGCACATCTATAACGGTTTCACCTGCGGTAACTACCACTTATTACGCCAGGGGCGAGGGCAGTTGTGCTGGTCGCGGACCCTGTGCTAGTATTACCATTACGGTGAAATTAGTAACACCCGTAAAAGTGATTGCAACGGTTAACAATATTTGCCCCGGCAGCCCGACAACACTATCCGCAACGCGGGATATGGGCAATGCCGTTTCATTCGATGGTATCAATGATTATATACATGTGCCCAGCCCGGCAGCCATACCCACCGGTAACAGCAGCTATACGATGGAAGCCTGGATCAAACCAAACACAATGGGCACCCGTGGCATCATCGGTTTTGGTAAATACGGAACCATGAATGAGGTGAATGCCGTTCGGCTTACGGACAATGGTATTTCGCACTACTGGTGGTCAAATGATCTGACGATAAGTACTGGCAACCTTACCGGTCAGTGGCATCATGTAGCGGTTACTTTTGACGGCTTTAACCGGGAAATTTACCTCGATGGTATTGGTATCGCCCATGATCAGCCTAATAATGGCACACACAATGTGCCGGCAACAGATAGCCTAACGATTGGCGTCACCAACCGGACAGAATTTTTTGATGGTCAGATGGATGAAGTCCGGATCTGGAATATCGTCCGCACCGACCCGGAAATTAAAGCAGGTTTAAAAGGATCAGTTCCCACCAATTCACCGGGTCTTATTTCTTATTTTAAAATGGATGAGGTTGCGGGCAATACAATTACAAATGCTATCACAGGCGGCGCAAATGGTACGCTAAAAAATAGCCCCACCCGTGTGATTCCGGCGATCGTGCCTTATGTGAATGCCAGCTTCAACTGGATGCCGGGTAATCTGACCGGATCATCCGTCATGGTGTCGCCAACCGGCAACGCAACCTATACGGTAGCTGTTACAGATTCTAACGGCTGCACGCTACCGGGAACCATTGCCATCACAACAAAAGCACCGCCGGTTGCTACCATTGGAGGGGCAGTTGCTGTTTGTCCGAATACAACAGCTCCTTTTGTCAGCTTTACCGGGTCTGGTAGCGCTCCGCCCTATACGTTTACCTATAATGTTAATGGCGGCGCTTCAAAAACTGTCGGAACTGCCACACGTTACATCCGCATCCAGCAAAATAAAACCGGCAGTCATGATAATATTACCATTGCAGAACTCGAAGCTCTCGACGCTGTTACCGGAGAAAACAGGGCGGCAGGGAAAGTGGTAACGATGAGCAGTGTGTATGAAAGTTTTATCGGCGCATATCTTACCGATGGAAACATCAACACATTTGCCCATACAAGCGTAGGCGGTACAGGCGCCTATATGGAAGTGGACCTGGGAGCCGATTTTAACATCGGCAGCGTGCGGATCACGAACAGGGTGGATTGTTGCCCGATTACGGTTGAAAATGTACAACTGATTTTAAAAGATAACAGCAACCAGGTGCAATATTCGGCACCTATCAATGGGTACCAGAACCAACCCCCTGGTTTTAGTACTACCTGGCCGATAACAACGCTAAAAGCATATGTGGCTGCACCCGCTAATGTGGCCGGGAATTTTTCCTACAATCTTATTTCCGTGGCATCGGGCGGTTGTTCCCAAATAGAGTCGGGGACTTCTCTAATAACGGTAGCTTCCACAGGCGTGCCAGCTGCTTTTACCAGTGTTCAGCAAACAATCACCGGTACCCAACCCGTGACTTTTGGAACTTGCGAAGCGCTGGCTGTAGTGCAGCCGCAGGGGGCGTCACCGGTTTCGGGTCTTGTCATCACAAAGATTTGGGTGGAAGCTACTCAGCCATCTTACAATAGCCGCCCCTATCTCAAACGGCACGTAGAAATAGCGCCACCGGCAGCCATTGCTGCTACCGCCACAGGCCGCATTACCCTCTATGCCACCCAACCTGAAATGGATGCATTTAACGCGTTTCCATATAACGGACTTGACCTGCCTTCATATCCAACCGATAATGCGGGTATTGCCAATATAAGAATCTTTAAATACAATGGCACCAGCAGTAATGGCACCGGTACGCCCGACACCTATACGCAACCGGGAATAGAAATAGACCCTGTAAACAGCGATATCAGCTGGAACAGTACAGCTAACCGGTGGGAGATCAGCTTTAATGTTACCGGTTTTAGTGGCTTCTTTATTGGCAATGCAGGCAGCACCATTTTGCCGCTGCAATTGCTCAGTTTCAACGGCAGCAGGCAAGCAGGCTTTAACCAGCTTACATGGTCCACGGCCAATGAAACAAATACCAAAAACTTTGAATTGGAAAGCAGCATCGATGGAAGATCGTTTGCGAAAATAGCCGCCATATCCGCCGTCGGAAGCGGTAGCAATAATTACAGCCATAAGGATGTTCTCGTCTATAAGACAGCTGTATTCTATCGCTTAAAAATGGTGGATGCTGACGGCAAGTTTACCTACAGCTCCATTGTGCGAATCAACCATTCAACGAGTCAACAAATTACAATCTACCCAAATCCGGCAACAATCCTGGTGCAAGTGGAAGTGGGTAATTCGTTGCTGAATACCATGGCCGCTCTGTATAACGCAGCCGGTAAGTTGATAAGGAATGTCCTGATCACAGCCAATCTGCAACGCATAGATGTGCATTCGCTAAGTAACGGGGTGTACACGGTGAGGTTTGAAAATGGAACTGCGGCAAAATTTATCGTTCAACACTAAACCGAATTACTGGCAGCAATCGCTTTGCTGCCAGATTTTAATTTTTCCGTTCCCTAAACCTAAGCCATCGGTGAGAGCCGGTGGCTTTTTAATTTTTGTACCTGGAGTATCAGCCCAATCCGGCAGTACTTTAATTCCTAAAATCTGTCATGACTGGCTAATAAACCCGGTATGGTAAATCCCTATTTTTGGTACACTAATCGTACCTTATCCATTGACCAGGTTCACCCCCTTATTCCTTCTCTTATTATTCCCGACTTGTCCCCTTCAAAATTAGTGCGGTTTTCCGGTGCTGATTATCAGGCT
>JAZKFT010000055.1:0-10143 GCA_040386335.1 Bacteroidota bacterium | reverse complement strand
CTTATATTGTAAAAGTGATGACCAGGGCGCATGTGCAAACAGGCAAGCTGGTGGTAGAGCAGTGAGTTTAATCGTATATGGAATTATATGAAAAGGACTAAAAAACGAATAAAACCCACGGGTATGAAAAAGGTATTAAAAAAGTACAAAACAGTTGATATTCAACCAATCTTATGTGGTGCAAAATCCGTTCTGCCGGGTTTGTTAACGATAGTATTTTTATTGATAGCAGCGTTTTCGGTGGGTCAAAAACCAATTGGAAAAGTAACCTCAAATTGGCTGCCTGGTCAATCCGACGCCTCTACCATAAATGTAAATAATGCCATTGGGGTATCCTTCCAGGATATTAAAAGGGCTGGTGTGTTTATGTATCTTACCGACGGTGGGGGTTGCAGCGGCACTTTGATTAATACAGCCCTCAACTGCTATGATAGGGATGTCCCCAACAAGCGCAGATTTTATATTCTTACTGCCGAGCATAGCATCACTATAGCGTATAAAAAAGTTGCCGAAGTGATTGCGTATATTTCATTTGATATGGAAATGAGCCATGCTACCGATCGGGTAGGGACAAATGATAAAACCCGGCCTCTCTATAAAGTCAACCTTAAAAAAGTTGTGAATGATTCATTGGCCGATATGGTTTTGCTGGAAGTGATGGATGATATTGACCTTACAAGGACTGACGGTTTACATGGGGCTTTTTATAACGCATACGCTGCCGGATGGCAATTATTATCTTTAGGTGTCGGGGGCGAATCCATAGCAAATATTTCACATCCTAAAAAGGATTTTAAAAAACTACTTGATAAGCCTAAGAAACAATCTACTCAGAATGCAATACAATACAATACAGTAAGTCCTATAGGTGATGGTTCAGTAGACGTTCGTCGTTTGGATGATTTATATTTATTTTATGGTCCTTATGCTGGCGGTGCCTCTGGCACCGAACCGGGGAGCAGTGGATCGGGTTGGTTTATGAAGGACGGCACAGAGTATAAGCTTATAAGCGTAACTTCTGGTGACTCTCCCTTCAACAATGACGTTAATTACAATAGTGCCGCCACCAGTGCTCTTTCAAATCTCTGGTTTTATAAGGATAAAAATGATGTAAGAAGGGGGGGGCTGCTGAATAACAATGGGCTTATAGATTACCTGGACCCAAACCAAACCTGGGTTAGTAAAGTACCTGGCGGATATGTGAAGGATTTGTTACCCATACCTGAAGCCACAGACCTAAACCAGGCATTGCAACCGGGATTTGACTACCCGGCACCCGATGTATCTCTTAACTTACAAAGGTCGTTTGTTTTTCTTCAAAAGTCATCACAGCCCGCAGCCGGCAATACATTCTATCCGTACCCCTATTTAAATACCATTAACGGTATTAAATTGACTGATAATACGGGAGTAGTTAAAAAGGTGTTTTTAAAGGTATTGCAACCGGTTAGTGATACAGAAACCAGGTTACTTTATGGGGCCATGGCAGATGGTTCAGGTGATAATATGGCCGGAGAGTCAAAGTTTCAAAACAAGCCAATGCCGTTTGCAGATATTCCTGAAGAAGAAGACATTATAAATCCATTAACTAACGCAAGGCTATCCAGCAATGACTTTAAAACAAGGCTTTTGTATATTTTTTCTGCTAAATTGAAAGTATTAGAGAAAAATGTGTTTCCATATTCCCCGGAAATTTGGCAAAAATTGAGTTTAGCGACAAATCTTTCTACAACACATGATACCCGTATTGTATTAAGTAATGAAGGCAGTTCTGAATTAAAAGTACAGGCCGTTGGTATCCCCGGGGTTATTCCTTCCAATGCCAGATCAATATTCTCTCAAACATCCATGCCGCATGCCTGGAAATCAAAAAAATACAGGCTGTTAGCGGGGGGGGCAACTGATAACCTATACATTGATAAAGTAAAAATAGGACAAGTGGCGGTTCGTTGGTTTCCAGCATATTCAAAGGAAATTTCTACGGGCAATAATGGCGGCTTCCTCAATTTGGTAAACGATTTTTATAAATTTGGTAGTATTAAAGTCAGTACTGCAGGTGGGCAACAGAAAAGTATTGCCTTTAACATTGGTGTGAAGGCCCCGGCCGGCGTAAATTATTATTACAAGGTATGGATAGATTATAGACCGGCAGATGAAGAAGTAGTAGAAGGAGATCCTTATTACACATTTACCAGCCAACCTTTGGCTCCCTCAAAGTTAATCATGGAGGGTAATAGTACCGGTAATTCCATAGCATTTAGCCACGTTCTCCCCGACTATGCAGCCTTGCAAATGGTTCCTGGTACAACCAGGCTGTTCCGCCTGCGTATTGCCATCAGCGCTGCGAATGATATACCGGGTGCAGGATACGGGTCATTTCCGTCGGGCGAAGTGGAAGATTATTTAATAAAGCTTGCGGCGCCGGCAAAACCCGGGGGTCCGAAAGTGGAGGCCATGGTTTTTATACCCGTTGGGGCGGGGGGTGCTGACGAAGTTTGTGACCTAGGTCTTACGGATCCGCCTGCCGAAAGTGGAGACGAACCTGATGTAAATGATGCTACAGCGCCCCCAGCGTGCAATACTCTTACATCAGAAACTGATGCTGGTAAAAAAGCCGCATTAAATTCCACCTCGCCCATAATAGGTAATTATAGTATTCAGCTGGATGGTGCCAATTATATTAAGATTGATAATGGCCATTCATTTATCCAAAATTCTTTTACGCAGCGAACAGTTTCTTTTTGGCTGGATAATGATGAAAGCCATGCAGGTAACGAAATATTATACGATGAAGGCGGTACAGAACCTGGCGGCGGCCTGGGTATCCGCATTATTGATAACGGTCCTGCTGCTCCCGTGCAGAGTTTAGAGGTGGGGGTAAAGGTGGACGGCCTGCCCCTGGAAACGCTGGTGGCTGAAATGGATGACAGGATTATCGATCCTTCGCATCCTCACCGTGTACTTGTAACGCTCGTATTTGATAAAGGGCATCTGGCGCTGTATCAAAACGGGACGCTTTCTGCCGAAAAGTATGTACCGTTTGAAGAAGTGGGCTTTCACCAGGGGGAAGCTGCATTTGGGGGTACGAATGGCACTAATGTGTTTGGGTCAACCGATGCCGGCTATACCGGTAGTGCCGATGATATTCTGATCTATTCATCCGCTTTGTCAGAAGAGGATATTGTTGCATTGGCGGAGGAATATCCCACTTACCATACGATGTTGCAAAACAGACTGGTAAGTAATGAGCTGGCCGCGCGGCTCCTTCCGGTGAGCCCGCTGCCTTCCGCTACGGGTTCGGCCGATTTAGTGTTGTATCCCAATCCTGTAAAAGGGAATGGAGACATAACTATAATGGCTGAAATAAGGCAGCCGGGCCGGGTAAGCGTACAGATCATAGATATGCAGGGCCGTGTAGCCTGCGAAAGAAACTTTAGCGGTGTGGGTGGGGGCTATCAGCAAATAGCGCTGAGAAATGTATCGTTGAAAGCAGCAACTTATATTGTAAAAGTGATGACCAGGGCGCATGTGCAAACAGGCAAGCTGGTGGTGGAGCAGTGAGTTTATTCGTATATGGAATTATATGAAAAGGACTAAAAGCAAATAATCCGATGCCGTAGTTCGTGAGGCCATTTGTTTTGCTTCTACTTCACAACCACAATCTTCTTTCCGCCACGAGTCTCCGCGTCTACGGCTTCTCAGGCGAGTCTCTGCCCTGGCCTTGTGTGCGGGCTGCAGGACTCGCCGCATTTTAGTCGGACATTCAAACCCAGCTTTCGTAGGAAACGGATTGCAGTAATTGGAAATACCTGATTAAATGATATATCACAATTTCTCCTTCCGCCCGGCTTCACAGGTCTGTGTCCTGACCTTTTGTGTGTGGGCTTGCGGGACCGCCGAATCTAATCGGACACCTAAACTCCCATTCTGCGACCAGCCAAACTTGTAAGCCTTCCCAGGCGATTTTTCTCAAGCCCTCCGCGTAAAACCGGCGAGTCCTGCGGGCCCCCACACAAGGCCAGGGCAGTGACTCGCCTAACAAACCTTATAAGCCTTTAAGACGAATTTTATAAACATTACCAATAATAATAATTGCCAATAATTAATAAACATTCCAAGGCGAGTCCCTGCCCTGGCCTTCCTTCCGCCACGAGTCTCCGCGTCTACGGCTTCTCAGGCGAGTCTCTGCCCTGTCCTTGTGTGCGGGCTGCAGGACTCGACGCATTTTAGTGGGGCATCCAAACCCAGGTTATGTAGGAAACGGATTGCAGCAATTGCAAAAACCTGATAAAATGATACATCAAAATTTTGGGAGAAAAGTAACAGGTAGCCACCGGACATAGTCCTGCGCCTACCTGGGGCATAAAAATATCTTTACAAAAACTGCAATACCATTTTTACACCCTTTCTACTCCGGGAAAGTAAACTTTACAGTTAAAACTATAAAAAACAGCTGATGGAGCACTAAAGGGCATGCTCTGGCACTGCAGCTCTTTTATTTTGCTTCAGGCGTGTATATTGGCTATAGAGTACAAGTCCCAAACATACTAAGAGTTGGGAGTAATTGCCAGGAGCAAGGGTGTCCCTTTTGAGGTGGAATCTGAAGGAAGTTGACGGCAAAGGTCTATGCCGAACGGTACATACGGTGGTGTGAGAGGACAGCAGGGGAAATAATCCCCGCTTCCTAACCGGTTACATTGCTGTTCTACCCTAAACTAAAAGGTTAGGGCAGCATTGGTTATGGATATTTTTCGGGTACGTGCGGGGTAATGACTCCAGGGATAACCGGCCACGACATTGTAATATTAAACGAATGAAACTGACAGGTATGAAAAAGGTACTAAAAAAGTACATAACAATTGATATTCAACCAATCTTATGTGATGCAAAGGCCGTTCTGCGGGGTTTGTTAACGATAGTATTTTTATTGATGGCAGCGTTTTCGGTGGGTCAAATACCAATTGGAGATTTACCTATATATTGGGCGCCCGGTCGATCCAACACCACTTCCATAAATGTAAATAATGCCATTGGGGTATCATTCCAGGATATTAAAAGGGCTGCTGTGTTTATGTGTGTTACCAGGACGGAGTCTCAGGGTGGTGGGGGGTTCAGCGGCACTTTGATTAATACAGCCCTCAACTGCTATGATAGGGATGTCCCCGACAAGCGCAGATTTTATATTCTTACTGCCGAGCATAACATCACTATAGCGTATAAAAATGTTGCCGAAGTGATTGCGTATATTTCATTTGATATGGAAATGAGCCATGCTACCGATCGGGTAGGGACAAACGATCAAACCCGGCCTGTCTATAAAGTCAACCTTAAAATAGTTGTGAGTGATGCATCGGCCGATATGGTTTTGCTGGAAGTGATGAATCCTATTGACCTTACAAAGGATGACGGTTTAAATGGGGCTTTTTATAACGCATACGCTGCGGGATGGCAATTATTATCTTTAGATGACGGAGGCGGATCCATAGCAAATATTTCACATCCTAAAATTGATTTAAAAAAACTATTTGATAAGCCTGAGAAACAAGCTATTCATAATGCAATACAATACAAGTCAAAAAGTCAGGATGGTTCAATAGTCCCTCGTCGTTTTGATGATTTATATTTATTTTATGGTCCTTATGCTGGTGGTGCCTCTGGCCCCGAACCGGGGAGCAGTGGATCGGGTTGGTTTATGAAGTACGGCACAGAGTATAAGCTTATAAGTGTACATTCTGCTCCCATTCCCGTCCCAAAGGACGATAATTCCAACAGTGCCGGCCCTGGTGCCGGCACCAGTGCTCTTTCAAATCTCTGGTTTTATAAGGATAAAAATGATGTAACAAGGGGGGGGCTGCTGAATAATAATGGGCTGATAGACCACCTGGACCCAAACCAAACCTGGGTTAGAAAAGTACCTGGCGGATATGTGAAGGATTTGTTACGCATACCTGAAGCCACAGACCTAAACCAGGCATTGCAACCGGGACTT
This sequence comes from Bacteroidota bacterium, assembly GCA_040386335.1. Classification (GTDB taxonomy): domain Bacteria; phylum Bacteroidota; class Bacteroidia; order Chitinophagales; family Chitinophagaceae; genus JAZKFT01. Next base: position 4,154 of record JAZKFT010000055.1, on the reverse strand, counting down.
GACTACCCGGCACCCGATGTATCTCTTAACTTACAAAGGTCGTTTGTTTTTCTTCAAAAGTCATCACAGCCCGCAGCCGGCAATACATTCTATCCGTACCCCTATTTAAATACCATTAACGGTATTAAATTGACTGATAATACGGGAGTAGTTAAAAAGGTGTTTTTAAAGGTATTGCAACCGGTTAGTGATACAGAAACCAGGTTACTTTATGGGGCCATGGCAGATGGTTCAGGTGATAATATGGCCGGAGAGTCAAAGTTTCAAAACAAGCCAATGCCGTTTGCAGATATTCCTGAAGAAGAAGACATTATAAATCCATTAACTAACGCAAGGCTATCCAGCAATGACTTTAAAACAAGGCTTTTGTATATTTTTTCTGCTAAATTGAAAGTATTAGAGAAAAATGTGTTTCCATATTCCCCGGAAATTTGGCAAAAATTGAGTTTAGCGACAAATCTTTCTACAACACATGATACCCGTATTGTATTAAGTAATGAAGGCAGTTCTGAATTAAAAGTACAGGCCGTTGGTATCCCCGGGGTTATTCCTTCCAATGCCAGATCAATATTCTCTCAAACATCCATGCCGCATGCCTGGAAATCAAAAAAATACAGGCTATTGGCAGGGGTTTCAGCTGATAACTTATACATTGATAATGTAAGAATAACCGGGGGGGGGATGCTAGGAGCATTTTCAAAGGAAACTTCTACCGGCAATAATGGCGGCTACCTCAATTTGGTAAACGATTTTTATAAATTTGGGACAATCACAGTCAGTACTGCAGGTGGGCAACAAGAAAGTATTGACTTTAACATTGGTGTGAACGCCCCGGCCGGCGTAAGTTATTATTACAAGGTATGGATAGATTATAGACCGGCTGATGAAGAAGTAGTAGAAGGAGATCCTTACTACACATTTACCAGCCCCCTGGCTCCCTCAAAGTTAATCATGGAGGGTAGTAGTACCGGTAATTCCATAGCATTTAACCACCTCATTCCCGACGATGCAGCCTTGCAAATGGTTCCTGGTACAACCAGGCTCTGCCGCCTGCGTATTGCCATCAGCGCTACGAATGATATACCGGCTGCAGGATATGGATCATTTCCGTCGGGCGAGGTGGAAGATTATTTAATAAAGCTTGTGGCGCCAGCAGACCCCAGGGGTGTTAAAAGGAAGGCTGAGGATTTTATACCCGTTGGGGGGGATGCTGACGAAGTTTGTGACCTAGGTTCTCCGGATCCGCCTCCCGGAAGTGAAAACAAACAGGTTGATGTCTATGATGCTACAGCGCCGGCAGCGTGCAATATTTATACATCAGAAACTGATGCTGGTAAAAAAGCCGCATTAAATTCCACCTCGCCCATAATAGGTAATTATAGTATTCAGCTGGATGGTGCCAATTATATTAAGATTGATAATGGCCATTCATTTATCCAAAATTCTTTTACGCAGCGAACAGTTTCTTTTTGGCTGGATAATGATGAAAGCCATGCAGGTAACGAAATATTATACGATGAAGGCGGTACAGAACCTGGCGGCGGCCTGGGTATCCGCATTATTGATAACGGTCCTGCTGCTCCCGTGCAGAGTTTAGAGGTGGGGGTAAAGGTGGACGGCCTGCCCCTGGAAACGCTGGTGGCTGAAATGGATGACAGGATTATCGATCCTTCGCATCCTCACCGTGTACTTGTAACGCTCGTATTTGATAAAGGGCATCTGGCGCTGTATCAAAACGGGACGCTTTCTGCCGAAAAGTATGTACCGTTTGAAGAAGTGGGCTTTCACCAGGGGGAAGCTGCATTTGGGGGTACGAATGGCACTAATGTGTTTGGGTCAACCGATGCCGGCTATACCGGTAGTGCCGATGATATTCTGATCTATTCATCCGCTTTGTCAGAAGAGGATATTGTTGCATTGGCGGAGGAATATCCCACTTACCATACGATGTTGCAAAACAGACTGGTAAGTAATGAGCTGGCCGCGCGGCTCCTTCCGGTGAGCCCGCTGCCTTCCGCTACGGGTTCGGCCGATTTAGTGTTGTATCCCAATCCTGTAAAAGGGAATGGAGACATAACTATAATGGCTGAAATAAGGCAGCCGGGCCGGGTAAGCGTACAGATCATAGATATGCAGGGCCGTGTAGCCTGCGAAAGAAACTTTAGCGGTGTGGGTGGGGGCTATCAGCAAATAGCGCTGAGAAATGTATCGTTGAAAGCAGCAACTTATATTGTAAAAGTGATGACCAGGGCGCATGTGCAAACAGGCAAGCTGGTGGTGGAGGAGTGAGTTTATTCGTATATGGAATTATATGAAAAGGAATAAACGCAAATAATCCGATGCCGTGGTTCGGGTCCTCGTGAACCACCCTCCGCTCCGATCAAAGCAATACAACGACCCCGACTTAAACTGTAGTTGCCCGGCCTTTTGGATTTGGGTTGCATAGGGAACAAAATGACTTATGTACGCTGATTTTTATCGGGGCGGAGTATGGTTCGTGGGGACACGAACCATGGCGTCAAGACACGAACCATGGCGCCAATGTTCAACTTTACAGTAACAATGCCGGATTTTTGAGAAAGGCAGGATGATAATTATGCCCATTAAAAAAGGGTAAAACTAATAATTAATATTTAACACTATGAAGTTTATTATGTTCTTAAAAAGAACACTATTAATATTGTGCATTATTTTTATAACTAATAATACAAATGCTCAGGAATACAAAGACAAAGTTTTTGACGAGGAAGAAGTGATAAATTCACCAATGGCAAATATAAATTCATCTTCGCCCGGCTTGAGGTTCCAGGATATTAAAAGAGGTGTGCTACAATTCTGGACAAACAATGAAATGGGTGAGTACTTTAAATCCACAGGGCTCTTAATAAATACTGTAAATAATACTTATGATAATAATAATCAGAAAGTTTATATTCTGGTTGGTAGTCATTATATAAAGCCTTCAGTAGGTAAGAATATAGATATTTGGCTTTCATTCGATTATGAATTACCGGATGAGAATACCTCCGATGAGCATAGAATAGATGCTGAAAATGAACTTCATATTCAAAGGCTATATAAAACTCCAGTCAAAACAGTAGTTTCAGACGTAGATGCAGATGTCTGTCTATTGGAAGCAGATTTTAGTGATGTTCCTTTAAGTATTCACAAGGCATTTGTAAATTCTTTCGCAGCAGGGTGGAATTTACATCCTGATTATGTCAACAAGGGATTTAATATCATTTCACATCCAGGAAGTGGACCCAAAAAAAAGCTTCATGACTATAGTGGGCATATAACTGTTTCGAATGGGAGAAGAGATGGTTGGGGGAAACGCCACAAACAAATCGGGTTAACGCATTACGATTGGCCTAATCAACAAGGTAAAGTTATAGATGGGAGCTGTGGAACTTCATTGCTCGACAATAAAGGTTTATCATTTGCGGTGACTGAGCATCCAGGTCTGAATACTGTCTGGTTCTCACTTTTAGAAAATGTTTGGATGAACAATTACGACAATGCCGGGGCAAATACCTTAGGCTTAATGCATTACCTGGATCCTGGTAATACCTGGATTAGCTCGGTTCCCGGAGGTTATTTAAAAGATCTTATTCAATATCCGAGTGTTGTTGATTATGATTTAGAAGTTAATAATACTCCTAAAACAAAGGAAATTAATATGAACTCCATGGATTTTTTTAATTTTCCGGATTTTGGAAGAACTGCAAAAGAAGTTTTGGCAGATGGAATTCTACCAACTACGCCTAATACTGGAGAAATCATTATGTACCTGACACCCACTTCCAATCCAAATTATTTACTTTATGGGGTAACTTATGAGGACGATATGTCTTTTTATGAATCAATATTTAAAAGCAATTCATGGGTGAGTGGAGAAAATCCATTTAATATAGATAATTTTCCTACTAATAACAATGGTATTTCTGACGACCTTAAACAAGGTCTCCTTTCACATTTTTGCAGTATTCATGGCAGCACAGTAAATTTTGAGGGATTTAGGGACTTTAATTTTAATGCTAATATTCATCTACAGGCAAAATCTGGCACTACAGCCAAAGTAAGAGCCATCAAACTCCCTGATATGATGCCCTACAACGCCGTGGAGCTATTTGAACCTGCACGACTGGCCAATA
>JAZKFT010000054.1:0-28299 GCA_040386335.1 Bacteroidota bacterium | reverse complement strand
TGCCCCGTTACATAAAACATTCGTGATGGCGGTTGTAACTGTAATCGTAGTTGGCTGAGTAATTGTAACAGGAACACTCAGCGTGCAGTTGTTGGCATCGGTTACCGTAAAGGTATAGCTGCCTGCGGGAAGACCCGTTTGGGCAGGTGTAATGGTATAAGGTCCAACACCTCCAGCAGGTGTAATAACTACTGAACCGGTGGAAGCCGCGTTACATAAAACATTTGTGATTACGGTGGTGGCGGTAATAGCAGTTGGTTGCGAAATCGTTTGAGAAGTACTGGTGGTACAATTATTTGCATCAGTGACCGTGATGGTATATGATCCTATAGAAAGACCGGTGAAGACACCCGTTGAAGCGCCGGTAGTATTGACAACGGGCCCGACGATAACATAACTATAAGGTGGAGTTCCTCCAGCAACAACAGCTGTCATCGATCCCGTAGTTCCGTTAAAGCACAATACATCGGTATAAGTACTCGTGGCAGTTGGGTTGGCATTGACGGTTACGACTGCGGATGCCGTTCGTTGAGGACAGGCAGCTCCTCCAGTCACACGAATCTGATAGTAATAAGTTCCAGGTGTTGTAGTAGGGGGGGGGAACGTTGAATTTGTTTCCCCGGTGATGTCCGTATATGAACCCGCCATGCCCGTAGGTGATGATTGCCAATAGTAGATATTACTACCTGTTCCACCGGCCGGATTTGCCGTTAATAAAAAGCTGGAACCTTGACATCCAGAAAGGGAGCCTGAAATAGATACTGTGGGATCAGCAACAATATTAAAAAGTTTGGCATTGGATGTATCTGCGTTTGCAGGCATACAATTGTCTGTGACAACTACTGAATACGTAAATGAACCGATGGTGCCAAATGGCGTTAGATTCAAAGCATCTCTGGTAGAGTCAGTGATAGGGGAACCGTTTAAATACCATTGAAAGGTATAAGTCCCACTTCCACCAGTTACCGTAGTAGTGATCGAAGCAGGATTGTACCCTGTACATGCGTCCACATCAGTATTACTAATTGTAACGTTTAAAGGCGCACCCGGGCACTGCGCCATCACCCCCTGCACCATCCCCAACACCATCAGTAAAACAAAAAGCGGTGCCCGGCCTCTTGTAAAGAAGCGATGCACCGCGGTCATCACGGGTTTAACTCGGACAATATCTCTTAAGCCGTTAATCATTTGTCTTACAAACCGTCGGCTGGCTTATAAAAATTTCATACTTAAAAATTTGGTTAAGAAAAAATTACCTACCCCTTCCCGTGCGGAAATAGATACATATTGCGGCCAAAGCGACCGCAATACCGTATGTCTCCTCCAATTGCTTAATTGGAAAAAGCAGGCGGTATTTTGCCGTATTAAGTGGTGCAGATGCGATAGTGGCCATTAAATAGAATGGCGGGGAAATAAAAACGTGATTTTGGTTGCATATTTAGGGTTTTTAGGGTGAGGTGGTTAGGATTGGGATTATGAGGTGTATATGGGTTTAGGGTATGTTACAGTTAAATTTACGATAAAAAAGAGCTTTAAGACCGGCCTGTTGAAAAACTTTCTAAAACCTGGCCTGAGGAAAGGCTGTGGACCGTGGTTTTAAAATTTGACTTTTGACATTATCTCATATTTGGCAATCTTCAATTTGGCATATTATTTGATTTTGCAAACGCTCGTCACTCTTTTTGTTGATCTTCTATAAAAGAAAAAACATAGCAAAAAGGGTGTTTTTGTCAGGCCGCCACCTTACTTCGCGGCTGCTGATTTTTTCCTGCTTTGACCTGAATACCAACTATTTATAGAAACAGGACTATAAATATTGCCATTTTTGGGCAAAATGCCAAAAAATACGTTAAATAATACACCGTTTGGTCATTTCGCGGGACTGGTTTGAGAATAAAAACGCTGCATCACGGTTATGCAAACACTTAATGTGCTTCCTTAAACAGATTTACAAGGGTTTAGTTAAATTATAGATAGAGAATTGACACTTGCCAGGAATTTAGTTGCATCATGACGGCTGCTAAAAACGCTACATTTGGGACCTTCCGTTTTCTATGCTTTTAAGTTGAAGCTGTCTTGTAGTTTCAATTTATGTAACCGTGAACCATTTCCCGAACACCCCTTTTTAACTGGTTTTTATCGGACTGTATGGGAACATGACGTTTAAAGTGTTGGCAATATATTTTCACTTAAACACCAAACCCGGCCAATGGCCGGGTTTGGGTAATTTTATATGATGATTTTAGAGTTCGTTATGGTTGATTAAGGCAAACCTACCACCGATTCACCACATGCCATTTCAGGAGCAGTCCAAATTTTGGTTCCACCTAACACAACAGACCAGCCGCCTGTGGCTTCACCATTGGTGTTGTTGGAATTCCATGTAATGGTGATTGTTACAGTGCTGCATGTAGCAACCTGGCCATTAACGGTTATTCTACGGTTTGAGCTACCACCCTGAGTCACCTGCTCAACGTCAACACCAGTTGCACCTGTAACAGTAACAATGGCATCGGCACCTGCAACAAAATTGGTTAAGCCACCTTGAATTTTAAATGTTCCGCTTTGTGTAGCATCAGTTTTGAAAGTATAGGTAGCAGTACGGGCGCTTGGTGAACCTGCAGAACAAGTTGAAGTTCCTCCAAATGAACCTATGCATGTCGATATAACTTTTAAGCAAAACTCAGCAGAAGTAGCATCATCATAATCACAAGCACAGGCTTTGGCATATACTGCACGGAATTTATAAGCGCAGTCACCCACAATTGTAGGCGTAAAAGTGTAAGGGTTGGCTACATTATCCCAGCCAGTACCATTCCATTGTTGCAATGTAAGTGTACCACAGGTTACAGGTATAGAAGCCGTAACAGTTACGGGCTGGCCTGCAGTTGCAGGATCAGGATTAGCAGTTATGATGATAGCAGGTGCCGTAAGTTTACGCAGGTAATAGGTTGCAGTTTGTACACCAGGATTTCCTGCACCCGCCATGCTTAAAATTTCTACCACTATCTTGTCGCATTTATTCCAGCAGGATGGGAAAACATTATCTAATACATCGCAGGTAGTAACGGCATTTGGACCACCACCAGAAGTAATACAGTTAGCACCATTTACCACTGGCACCTGTACAGTACTTGGGGGATTAGCATATGTGAATAAATTTTGAGTTGTAGAACTACCACCAGCTGAAGACCCATCTTCATGATACAGTAGAACTTTGGCACCTGTATTATCGGCTTTAAAATAAGTAACTCGATACTTAATTTTGTTAAAACCAGCGGCGCGTGTAATTACTAATTTGGTAAGACTTGTCCCATTTTGTTCTGCTTCTAAAGTAGTCCCTGCGCCACCACTGAAAGCTATTCCTGTTTCATTACTCGCAGGCCAGTTGGCAATAGGATTAGCACAATCGGTTGGTGAGTTTACAGAAGGAACTCCAGGCACAGCATCAGAAGCATTTTCTGCATTTTTTTCTGTGACTTGTTTTTGGCAGCTGATAAATACAGCAGCGCTAATTAGTGCTGCAGCACTAATCTTGAAGATTTGTTTCATTTTAAGGGGTTTTTGTTTTTTAAACTAATAGAACGGCACAAGGTATAGTTAATATTCAGCATTCACCAAGAAAAAAGTCAGGAAAATCTTATGATATACCGGTTTTTTCTTGTAAAGGGAAAAATAACAGGCTGATTTATGGAGCTGTCGTAAATGCCTGCTAATCAAATCTATAGCAAATTTTATGGCATTATCGCACAAGCGTCAATGCCTTTAAATGTCTCTGGCAGGGCAATCTTACTGCGTTTTCCAGAAGTTATGGTTTGCATTATTGGAAAGTCGTCTTGTTTTGCAAATGATGAAGCAAACCGGCTAAATGAGAGGACAAACGCGTAAAAACACCAACGGTGTTGCTGCAAAAAACCGGATTTTATTTTGGGTAGAAAGAATTACATCAATTTTTTTGCCGGATTGTTTTCAACCAAATTTTCGGCTAAAATAAAAAAGCCTCATATTTCTATGAAGCTTTTTTAAGAAGTGACCGCGTCAGGATTCAAACCTGAAACCTTTTGATTCGTAGTCAAATGCTCTATTCAGTTGAGCTACGCAGCCAGGGACGATTTCGGATTTATGATGCCAGATTTATGATATCGTAAATCGCTTTTCGGGCTGCAAATATAGGGTTGCAAATCATAAATCCGAAATCAAAAATCAAAAATCTCGTTTGAAGTACAAATCATAGATCATAAATCATAAGTCCGAAATCGTAAATCAATAGTGCCACCTTACAAAAGCTTCCATAGCCGCATATTTTGTGAGGCCCAACTGACCGTAAAGGTCGGCTGTATTGGCGTTCCTTTCTTCGGCCCTTTGCCAGAATTCGCGGCTGTCGCTGCCCTGGAAAGGCACCATATCTTTTTGTGACTGGTGGATGAAAATACCATAGCGCTTTTTCATCACCTGGTCGGGGCTCATCGGGATCGCCATTTCTATTTCAGTGATATCCCATTCCTGCCATGCGCCTTTGTACAGCCAAACCCAGCAATTTTTGATCCACTCATCACCGTCATTTTTGATCCTTTTGAGGGATTCAAATACTACATCCAAACAAACTTTATGGGTGCCGTGCGGATCGGCCAGGTCGCCGGCACAAAATACCTGTTGGGGTTGTATTTTACGCAGTAACTCCATTGTTTGAAGTACATCTGCTTCGCCCATCGGGTTTTTTTGAATGGTTCCCGTTTCGTAAAAAGGGAGGTTCTGAAAATGCCAGTTACCTTCTTTCAGCCCTACATAGCGGCAAGTGGCAGCTGCTTCACAACGGCGTATCAATCCCTTTATCTGGCGTACCTGCGGGGTATCTATCTGGTTTGTTTTTTTATTGTCGAGAAATGCTTTGGCCTCATTTAATATCTTGGATGAGGTGCTGCTGTCGATACCGCTCAGCACTTCAAATCCTACTGCAAAATCGAGGAACCGGGTTACAAACTCATCCGTAACAGCAATATTGCCGCTGGTTTGATAGGCTACATGCACATCATGGCCCTGGTCGTGTAAACGCATAAACGTACCACCCATGCTGATGATATCGTCGTCGGGGTGTGGCGAAAAAATGAGGCAACGCTTGGGTTGTATCTCACTCCGTTCGGGGTGTTCAGGAATCACCGCACCAGGTTTACCTCCAGGCCAGCCGGTAATGCTGTCGCGGAGCATATAAAATACCTGTAGGTTGATATCGTAAGAATCACCTTTTTCCACCAGCAGATCGCCAAGGCTATTGTCATTATAATCCTTGTTAGTTAGCATCAACACCGGTTTGCCGGTTTTCAGCGCCATATTTACCACGGCCTTACGGATCATTTTTTCATTCCATTCTATTTCACCAGTGAGCCACGGGCTTTTTAGCCTCGTAAGTTCGGTAGCAGCCTGGTCGTCTATTACAAAAAGGCAGTCGTTATGGGTTTGCAGCAAACTGGCCGGTACCTGTTCCGTTACATTTCCTTCCACTGATTTAGCTACGATCGGCGCCTTCATGCCCCATGCAAGGAGTATGATACGCTTAGCCTTCATAATGGTGCTGATACCCATCGTAATAGCCAGCCTTGGAACACGGGTAATATTCTGAAATTCCTTCGCGTTGGCGATCCGGGTACTGTTTTCCAGCGTCACCAATCTTGCTTTTGAGTAAATGCTGCTACCCGGTTCATTAAAACCGATATGACCATTGTTGCCAATGCCAAGGATCTGAAGATCGATACCACCAACACTGTCAATTTTTGCCTCATACTCCTGGCAATATTTTTTAATCTCCTCCTTGCTCCATTCACCATTGGGAATATTGATGTTTTCAGGTTTGATATCCACTTTATCAAACAGGTGGAGGTGCATAAAGCTCCAATAGCTTTGCACGGCATCCCGGTCAATGGGATAATATTCATCTAGGTTGAAGCTGATGACATTATGAAAACTGAGACCTTCTTCCTTGTGTAACCGAACCAGTTCCCTGTAAAGACTGATAGGCGTGGAGCCGGTGGCAAGGCCCAATACACAGGTTTGATTAACGGATTGTTTTGCCTGGATCAATTTGGCGATCTCTGATGCTGCAAATACGGACCCATCCTTAGGTGTAGCAAAAATCTGGACAGGAATTTTTTCAAATGACTCAACCATGTGATGTTTGATTTATGATTTCAGATTTAAGATTTTCAAAGTAAAGTCCTACAGCTGCGTACTAAGTTGCAGGCCGCTACTTCACGACTTTTTTGTTGGCCGGAAGAATTGGCAACTTCTCCACTGGCCCTCTGTTTTCCTGCAATTGCATAGCGTTTTTAGCCACGTAATCGCATTATCGTTTCAGGCCGCAAACATATCTTTTTTCCCACCGTTTATCTAATAGAATGAGACGATTGCACAAACGGTTGTTCACCGAATAATCGTCCTAAAACCTCATTTTTAAACGCACCCTTCGTTGCAAAGGCTTATTTTGTTGGGGCTCTTAGCATGCAAATTGATAATGCTTGTGTTGCAGCCGCTGCACAAGGTCTGTCAGCAAATCTCTAAAATGAATTTTATGAAAAATCCCCTACGAATTGGCCTTGCCGGTTTTGGAATGGCGGCAAAAGTGATGCATGCCCCGTTTTTGCGCACTAACAAAAATTACGAGGTAGTGGCCGTTCTGGAAAGGAGCCGCAACGAAGCTGAACAGGTTTTTCCCGGTATTAAAACCGTGCGGACCATAGAAGAATTGGTGGCTGATGAAAACGTGGATGTGGTGGTGATCACTTCTCCAAACGACACCCATTTTCCCTACGCAGAAAAAGCCATACTGGCCGGTAAGCATGTTGTGGTGGAAAAACCATTTACCAATACTATTAATGAGGCGCAGGTTTTGATAGAACTGGCCAAAAGAAAACAGGTGGTGCTGAGCGTCTATCAGAACCGCCGCTATGTAGCTGATTTTCTTACCATCCGTGAGATACTGGATAAAAAATTGCTCGGGGAAATTGTGGAGTTTGAAGCCCACTACGACCGCTACCGTCCCGGGGCAAAACCCAACGCCTGGCGGGAAGACAACAAGTTGGGCAGCGGAGTGCTATACGATCTCGGCAGCCATTTGTTAGACCAGGCTTTAGTGTTGTTCGGCTTGCCCGACTCAATCAGCGCTGACATCAGGTTGCAGCGGCCACATTCAAGAACGGACGATTATTTTGATATCGACCTATATTATCCAAAACACAAAGTGATATTGAAAGCCGGCATGTTGGTGAGGGAACATGGCCCCCATTATAGCATTCACGGTACCAAAGGCAGTTTTATTAAATATGGGGATGATCCGCAGGAAGCCTTATTGAAAGAAGGAATGTTGCCCAATACGCCCGATTGGGGCAAGGAGTCAGAAGAAAATTATGGCTTGCTGCATACAGAAATCGGGGGAGAAATCACGAGGAATAAGTATCCGTCTCTACAGGGCAGTTTTGGATTTTATTATGAAAACCTATACCAGGCTATTGTGCATGGTGCTGAACTCCGGGAGAAGCCGGCGCATGGTTTCAATACCATTAAATTAATAGAGCTCGCCCTAATCAGCAATAAGAAAAAGGCGTTGGTGACCTGTAAGGGATTGATGTCGGTTGATTAAAAAAGTGTTACGAATAACCTTAAAACCTTCTTACCAGGTTGCCACCGCTGTGGAAGCAAAAATGACCCGGTGTAAAATCTATCAGCACAAGTTCTTAACATACGCAGTTTCTGGACAAAACTTAATACTTACCATGTTACCCTTTCTTTACTTTTATGTTATCCAAAACATACACTATGAGAAAGTTAAGACAAGTATTAACAGTAATCGCTGTATTGTTTATGCAAAACACTCACAGCCAGGTAACCACCGCAACCCTTAGTGGTAAAGTCACGTCCACCGACAAAAAAGCACTTGCCGGTGCTACGGTAAATGTTTCCTACCCCGATGCAGGTATCAGGAAGATAATCCTCAGCCAGAGCGATGGCAGTTTTGTGATACCCAATCTGCGTGTGGGCGGACCCTACAAAGTGATGGTGAGTTTTTCCGGCTTTTCGGAAAAAACAGAAGACAATATTTTCTTAGAGCTGGGGCAAAATACCGCGTTGGAAATTCTAATGGAGCCAACCAGCGTCAATGCCGGATCTGTTACGGTGACCGGCAAGTCGAAGGTGTTTGACAACCAGCGTACCGGTGCGTCCACCAATATTGGTTCCAGGCAATTAAAAAGCCTGCCCACCATTTCCCGTTCGGCAGATGATTTTACAAGGCTTACACCTTCTGCCTCGGCCACCTATAACGGTACTTCTTTTGCCGGCAGAAATGGACAGTACAATAATTATTCACTTGATGGTGCGGTGTTCAACAATCCGTTTGGCCTGGATGCCCCAACACCTGGCGGACAAACAGGTTCGCAGCCTATTTCTCTGGACGCGATTGACCAGATACAGGTAAATATTGCACCATATGATGTAACACAAGCAGGCTTTACAGGCGCCGGCATCAATACGGTAACAAAATCGGGTACCAACAATTTTGCCGGCACGGTCTATGGCTTTTACCGCAACCAGGGCATGACCGGTAAAAAAGTGGATGGCACCAAAATAGCGGTGCCTGACCTTACCCAGTTGCAGGCTGGTTTTTCACTTGGTGGTGCGATCAAAAAAAACAAGTTATTTTATTTTATAAATTTTGAAACTGAGCAAAGGGAAGATGCCGCCACCAGTTATGTGGCCCGTAATGCATCCAATGCCGGCAACAACAATACCTCCCGGGTTTTGGAAAGCGACCTCATGGCAGTGAGTAGCATTTTAAGAACCCGTTTCGGTTACGAAACCGGTCCTTACCAGGGCTATAATCTAAAGCAAACAAACTATAAATGGCTGGCCAAATTAGATTGGGTGATCAATAGTAAAAACACCTTATCATTTACCTACAACGGCCTGGACGCCACGAAAGAAAAACCTGCCCACCCGAACGCCATCCGCCGCCGTGGCCCTGACTATACCACGATGCAGTTTAAAAATTCAGGATATGAAATTGAGAATAAACTGCAGTCATTTGGAGCTGAATTAAAGTCGGACTTTGGCAGCAGGTATGCCAATAAATTCAGGGCTGTATTTACCACTTTTCGCGATAAGCGCAACCCTTTTTCAGAGGCTTTCCCGGTGCTCAATATTACCAAGTATGGCACTATGTATATAGCGGCAGGCCACGAACCATTCTCCATCAACAACCGCCTGAACCAGGATGCATTGCAGCTGACCGACAATTTTAATATTATTTTGCCTAAACATACGTTGACCATTGGCGCCAGCTACGAATCGTACAAGTTTGGTAACTCATTTAACCTTACCGGCTATGCGGCTACCTTGTTTAGCGACGCCGATATACAGACTTTTAAAGACAGCGTTCCGGTAGGAGGGAGGTATGTATTTGGCGCCTACCCTTTGGATGTGGATGTGGCTACCGCAAGGGGTGCAAAAACAGCAGATAAATGGTCGTGGTATTATATTACCGTGGCCCAACTTTCTGCTTACCTCCAGGATGAATGGAAACTCTCCGACAATTTTCGACTCACCTATGGCTTGCGTATGGATATCCCAATGTACAACAAAGCCAGTTTTGTACAGCCAGATGGCACCACCAGTACACCTACGTTGCAGAACAATGATAATCTTACCCTTTTTGACGAACATGGGCAACCGGTTTCAAACGGCAAAGGCAAGCAATTGGATAACACGAAGCTGCCTTCTTCCAAGCCGCTGTTTTCACCACGTATAGGCTTTAATTGGGATGTGAAAGGCGATAAATCCTTCCAGTTACGTGGTGGTTCGGGACTGTTTACAGGCCGTTTTCCATTTGTATGGGTAGGCAATCATATTGGCAATCCATTTTCATTTTTCTATTGTGCCACGGCAAGCAATTTTAAATGGCCACAAATATGGCGCACCAATATTGGCGCTGATCTAAAGGCCGGAACAGGAACCATCTTCACTGTAGATGTAGCTTATTCAAAAGATGTAAATGCCATGATGGTGCGAAACTATGCACTGGGCACGCCTACAGGTGCTTTCAGCAACGGAACCGGCGATACAAGGGCAGTATATAAAGCAACAGATAAAGGAGCAGCCAACGCCTATGTATTTACCAATACTAAAGCGGGCTACCAGTTCAACACTAGTTTATCGGTACAACAAACATTTAAAAACAACCTGTTCCTCACCGGATCGTACAACTATCTTGTAGCGACCGACGCCAGTTCTATCTCGGCCGAGATCAGCAGCGATGCATTTGACCGTAATCCTATCCTGAATAATGCCAATGCTGCTATTAACAGCCGGTCGCTCTACGGCAACAGCCATCGCTTTGTATTGGCAGGTATCAAGAAATTTGAATATGGTAAGGATAAAAAATACGCCACTACGGTTTCGATATTCGGTAACTGGACCAGCGGCAACCGTTTTGCCTACGTATATGGCGGGGATATCAACAACGATGGAACGGCGACAAACGACCTGCTGTATGTACCTAAGAACAGTGAGATAGATATCATGGTTTTTGAGCCGTTGACGGATGTAAATGGCGTGGTGCAAAACCAGGCATCGCAGCGTGCTGCCTTTAAGAATTTTATAGAGCAGGACGATTACCTGAAGAGCCGTCGCGGCCAGTTTACCGAAAAGTATGAAGGTGAAACGCCATGGTTCAGCCAGGTAGACTTGCGTATTTTACAGGACTTTAATTTTAAGGGAAAAAAGAAAATGAACACGGTACAGCTGAGCATTGATTTTATCAATCTTGGTAACCTCATCAGCAGTAAATGGGGCGTTCGTAAATATGCCAGTGCCTCCGGTTATTTTCAGCCCATTTCTTACCTCGGTGCCGGTAAATACCAGTTCGATCCATCTTTAAAAGAAACCAATATTGCCAGCCCTGATCTTTCATCACGCTGGCAGATGCAGTTAGGCTTACGGTATATTTTTTAAATCCAGCATCAACTTTTGAGGGTGATTTATATCCCGGTTGGCGTATGCGGCCGGGATTTTTTTATCTGTTTTAACTAATTGATTAGTTTGTAAACTATGTTGTCAGTTGTAGGTTTAACCAGCCAAATTGAAGTTGGAAAATTAAACAAAAAGGGATGCCCCGATTTCTCCGGAACATCCCTTTTTTCTATTTGAACAAGCTTACGGTGTTACAGCAGGCGCAGCTTCAGCCGGAATTTCTTCCAGGTAGTCTGTGCTGCAGAACCCTTCCTGGCCATCAGCATCATGAATAAAATACCAGCCGTTGAACATTTTTTTGATCAACTGAACCTTGGCGCCATGTTCTGCCTTACCAACGATTTCATGTTCGGTGCCTGGTCCTTTGCGAATGTTGAGGTTCGAGGATTTGGTGGCCACACGCATGAATATATTTTTGTCGGTAAGGTCTTCCACTTCCAACAAGTTATTTACCGAAGTAACACCTGGCGTTGCCTGTAAAGCTGCTACCGCTTTTTCTGCAGTTTCGCCATCAGGTACAGTGCCGGTAACAGTAAGAACGCCGTTTTCCAATGAAGTTTTTACATCGGGCAAGTTAATACCGGCGGCTGTTAATGCATCTGTATAAGGAGCCTGAATCTGTGTTTGTGCAGCTTCAGCAATTGTACTGAAAAGTCCCATGTTGTTTGAATTTTAAAGTGAGGAATTACTTAGGTTCCATTACAATTTTGGTACTGGATGCTTTGTCCACGATCACCAATTTGCTTTTTGTGATCTCTTCTACGGTGCTTTCTTCCACTTTGCCACCGTTAGCGGTCATAGTGAGTGATTTTCCGTCGTCGGACAGGCTATAAGTTCCGTTATCTGTAGAAGTTCCTGTGGCAGCCATGTACTTTCCGTCTTTGGTAAATTCAATGGATATGGTGGAAATCATGTTCTTTTTTACAGAATCAGGAACAGAGCCCATCATGCCGCCCGACATGTCGGTCGCTTTCCATTTATTAACGATCATGTCTTTAGGTTTCCCTTTGCAGGATACAAAAGCCATGGCAGACACCAGGAGGATGCCGGAAAAAACGTGTTTTAGTTTCATGTTTGTTTGATTTTTTTTGGATGACCAAAGTATGGATAATAAATGGATTGGATACCCGGAGGTTGTTTTTTTTCTCAATAACGATGCCAGAGTTGTTGGGAGCGATTTTAAAATAAATCCGGGGAGACTTTTCAACTGGCATGCACATCCTGCTTCCTTTTTGCGGTCCAATTCCCCGATCCGCAAGGATACTGGCTTTAATCGCCTTTTGACGTCAAGTTACAGTCCCGGATCCGGGTATTTTCGCTTATCAAGGCTAAACCAATCCTGGATTGCACCCGCGACAGGAAGCTTCCAGAGATTTATTCACAACCGCAGAACCGGTGTTTAAAACTAAAATTTTTGGGATTAGCCCTTCGGCTATATTTGCACGTTAGCGAAAAATTGAATTATGGCAGCAGAAAAGGCAGGTGTATTTGAGTACAACGAGGAAAGTATACGCACCCTCGACTGGCAGGAGCATATCCGCCTGAGGCCGGGTATGTACATAGGCAAACTGGGTGATGGTACCAGCCCCGACGACGGTATTTATGTACTGATGAAAGAGGTGATAGACAACTGTATAGACGAACACACGATGGGCCATGGCAGGCACGTGGATGTGAATATCAGCAAGGGCCAGGTAACCATCCGCGACTACGGCCGTGGCATACCGCTCGGCAAAGTGGTGGATGTGGTAAGTAAAATAAATACCGGGGCCAAGTACGACAGTAAAGTGTTTCAGAAATCGGTGGGATTAAATGGTGTGGGAACCAAGGCTGTTAACGCACTCAGCAGCTACTTTAAAGTGACCAGTTTTAGAGAAGGAAAGCAAAAAACCGCTGAGTTTGAAAAAGGTATTTTACGTGTAGACAGCAAAGAAGAGAAAACCACGAGTGATAATGGCACAGAAGTAGTGTTTGTACCCGACGAAACCATTTTTAAAAACTACCAATACCTGGGCGACTATCTCGAAAACCAGTTTTGGAACTATTGTTATTTAAATGCCGGCCTGGTCATTAATTATAACAGCAAACGCTTTGTAAGTAAAAATGGCTTGCTCGATTTGTTACAGCGCAAAACCAATGCCGATGAACTGCGTTACCCCATCATCCATCTCAAAGGCGAAGACATTGAAATAGCACTTGCCCATAACAACGATTATGGTGAGGATATCTACAGTTTTGTAAACGGCCAGTTTACCACCCAGGGAGGCACGCACCAGCAGGCATTCAGGGAATGTTATGTAAAAACCATCCGTGATTTTTTCAAGAAAGACTATGAAGCCGCTGACATTCGCCAGAGCATTGTGGCCGCGGTAAGTGTACGCGTGCAGGAACCTGTTTTCGAAAGCCAGACAAAAACCAAACTCGGCAGTACCGTTGTGTACGAAAATGGTCCCAGCATGAAGAATTTTATGCAGGAATTCCTGAGTAAGGAACTTGACAATTACCTGCATAAGAACCCTAAAATAGCTGAAGAATTAAAGCGCCGCATCGACCAGAGTGAAAGGGAAAGAAAAGAATTGCAGGGCATTAAAAAACTGGCGAACGAAAGGGCTAAAAAAGCGAACCTGCACAATAAAAAATTGCGGGATTGTCATGTGCATTTCGATAGCGAACCGCCTTCGAAAAATAAGGAAGAGTACGTGGCAAAGCAAATGGAGAGTACCATTTTTATTACCGAAGGCGACAGCGCCAGCGGCAGTATCACCAAGAGCCGGAATGCAGATACACAGGCCGTTTTCAGCCTTCGGGGAAAGCCATTGAATTGCTATGGACTCACCAAAAAGATCGTTTACGAAAACGAAGAATTTAACCTGTTGCAGCATGCGCTGAACATAGAAGACGGCATTGAAGGCCTGCGTTATAACCGCGTCATACTGGCCACCGATGCCGATGTGGACGGGATGCATATCCGCCTGCTGATCATGACTTTTTTCCTGCAGTTTTTTCCGGAGCTGGTAAAGAAAGGGCATTTATATATTTTAGAAACCCCGCTGTTCCGGGTTCGCAACAAGCAGGAAACCATTTATTGTTACGACGAAGCTGCCAAGCAAGCCGCCATGAGCAAACTCGGTAAAAACCCTGAAGTGACGCGGTTCAAAGGTCTTGGTGAAATTTCACCGGATGAGTTTGGCAAATTCATTGGGGCAGACATTAAACTGCAACCCGTGTTGCTGGAAACCGGCGATCATATCCAGGGCTTATTGGAATATTATATGGGCAAGAACACTATGGAGCGCCAGACTTTCATTATTGATAACCTGCGGGTGGAGCTGGATTTGGCGGAGGAAATGGTGTAAATTTGAAAGCAAAAGAAATTTTATGGAAGCAATTAAAACAAGGGGAATAGCTAAGGACGGGATTCTTACGGTTCAGGTGCCACACCAATTTGATGAGCAGGAATTGGAGGTGATTGTGTTGTCGGGCAATGGAGAAAAGGGCTCGCCGGATGGTATGCTCAATGATAACATACAACAAAACTTATCAAAAAAAGAAGACTTAAAAGCTTTCTTCGGAAGTGCAAGATTTCCTGATTATCCAACTGACAAATATGACGTTTATGATCAGTAATGTTTTTTTGGATAGTTCAGTATTGGTAGAAGCAATGAAAGGACGGCATGTTCAATTTTTGGATTCTTTTTTGGCAAACAATAATTACAATTGTTTTATTAACGAAACTGTAATAAGCGAATTTTTGTTTCATGTTTTGGGAACTAATGGCGGAGTCTCTCCAAAAACTTTACAGCAAGGGGGTAAAGTGCCGGCGACATTAATCCTGAACCCCGCCTATGCCGGCATTTTTCGCTACGTACATTTCCTCCAAACGGATGCAAGTTTGTTTACTGAAGTGCCGCGGCTGATGATTCAATATAATCTGCTCCCGAATGATGCTATTATAATTGCAACCTGCCTTTATCACAACATTCATTTTTTAGCCGCACATGATGCGGATTTTGTTAGTGCATGTGTAGGGGAAGGAATTACGCTGTTAAATGACGCGCCGGCAGTTTAACCTGATTCACCTATCATTCTCCATTTTTTAATAACAACATTATCAACTAATACAAGTGATCCACATCGTTTTCGAAGAAGCAAACATTGCGGCCTTGCAAAAGGCTATTGACCTGGACGAGACCTTGCAGGGCGACATCGTTCAAATAAAAGATGATTTTGCCGTGGGCCCATTGGGTAATATCTATGTTGGCGAAGGCATGGAAGCCCGGAAAGAGTGGTGGCGGCAGGTACTGGCAGGTGGCGATTACGATGGCAAAGTAGATACCGGCGAAGTGGATGATACCAAAACTGCTGCAGAACTGGTGGGCACGATGCGTCGCAGCCCGGAAGAAGTGATTTGGATATGGATGGCACAAAATAAACATGATGTATGCAGCTACTACTGGCTGCTGAATTACATGAAAGAATTCCAGGGACGGGTCTTTGTGCTGTATATGAACAACCTTCCCTTTATCAATGAAAAGGGCGGTATTTTTTACCCCACCAATTTGTACCAAATCCCTGCCAAAGAATTTTTGAAAGCAAAAAAACTGGCCCGGCCTATTACCCCTTCGGAATTTGAGGTGGATCCTGACGAATGGAAGAAATTATGTGCCGATGGCAATGAAGTCAGGCTGCTCGAAGGCGGCAAAAAACTCAGTAGCTATGGTGTTCATTTTTATGACAACCTGTTAAAGAAATACGTAGTGGGCGATTTTCAGAAAGCGTCGAAGATCATCTTCCAGTTTTTAAGCAAGGAAACCGAAAAGACCGGTGATGCATTTCTTTTATGGCGGTTAAAAGCCTTGATAGAAAACAACAGCGATTGGGAAGTGAGGGGTGAAATAAAGAACATGAAAGATTTCGAACTGAGGAACCCTAACATGCCATCGCTAAAGAAAAAGGCTGTGGTAGAAGAGGAGGGCAATACCAATGGTTAAAGTAATTCCACTAACTAAAATTGGCAGCGACGAACGGGGTGCCACTTTTGTATTCGATACAGAAAGAACCGGCCAGTTTATGGTGGCGCATCGCAAAGCTGGCTCTGTAAGTGGTAATCATTACCATGCCGGCAAGCACGTATCCAAGAACCCGGAAAAGCTGATCATGATGAGCGGGACGGCTATCCTCGACTGGAAAGACCTGGCCAGCGGTGAAGCAGGATCAGAAACCGTAGTTGGCCCTGCAGAAATGTGGATTTCGCCCAATGTTTGGCATAAAGTAACAGCTGTAAATGATTTTGTGATGCTGGAATTGAATGGGATGGATGCGGGGGTAGGGGATACGGAGCGGGTGGATTGAATTTTTTTACAGTAAATATTATTTTGGATGCTGACATTAGAATCCATCAAACAAGAATTTCAGCCCGAAGGCATAAACGGCGATCATATTGAGTATGCAGTATCTGCGATCAAAGAAGGAACGAGAAGGGAATTGATCATGGAGAATCTTATAGAACAACGGCACCTCGACATAACAACATCATGCGAATTGTTGGATCGGTTGTACCAGTGGAATGGCGGTGAATTTAAAGTCGAGAATAAGAATGGGTATGTGATGGGTATCTTTTCTTTGATGGCAGGAGTTGGACTTTGGGCTTGCTCCGTATTTCTATTTTTTAACGAAGGTGCATTATCAAAGGTGATCGCTACTGTGGTTATGGGTGCCATTCTAATATTCTACGGAATTGTAATTTTAGCAACTGCTTTTCGCGGCAAATACAGGGATGAAATGGATCTGTTTAAAGAGGAGATATAGTTCACTAACAAAGAAAATGTGTTGAATTGGACGCCGTAATAAGCGAAAGAAAGTTTGCTAACGTTGTCTCACAATATCTAAAGCTGATACAAAAAATATTTTAGTACCAATGACCCCAGAAGAACAAGCACTCCTCAACACCAATAACGAAACCACCGGTGTAAGCGATCTCTACAAAGGTTGGTTCCTGGATTACGCATCGTATGTAATCCTCGAACGCGCCGTGCCTGCCATCGAAGACGGGCTCAAACCCGTTCAGCGCCGCATTCTGCATGCCATGAAGGAAATGGATGATGGGCGGTTTAATAAAGTGGCCAATATCGTGGGCCAATCCATGCAGTATCACCCACATGGAGATATGAGCATTTTTGATGCTATGGTAAACATGGGCCAAAAGGATTTGCTGATAGAAACCCAGGGTAACTGGGGTGATGTGCGCACCGGCGACACTGCTGCCGCACCGCGTTATATCGAAGCCCGGCTTAGTAAGTTGGCACTGGAAATTGCCTTCAACGCAAAGACCACCGATTGGGCCATGAGTTATGATGGCCGTAAGAAGGAACCTGTGACTTTACCCATGAAATTCCCACTGGTATTGGCACATGGTACAGAGGGGATTGCCGTAGGTCTCAGCACCAAGATCATGCCGCATAATTTTATTGAATTGTGCCAGGCTAGTATTAAAGCTTTACGTGGAAGGAGCTTTGAATTATACCCGGACTTTTTAACCGGCGGGCAGGTAGACACTACCAATTACAATGATGGAAAACGCGGTGGAAAAATTCGCGTTCGTGCCAAGATAGAAGAAGTAGATAAAAAGACATTGGTGATCAAAGACGTGCCCTTTGGTGTTACCACCACTTCGCTTATGGAATCCATCACCAAGGCCAACGACCAGGGAAAGATCAAGATCAAAAAAGTGACGGATGTAACGGCTGCGGAAGTGAATATTTATGTAGAACTCGCCGCAGGTATTTCGCCGGATATTACCATTGATGCTTTATACGCGTTTACGGATTGCGAAGTAAGTATCAGCCCCAACGCTTGTGTGATTTCCAACAACAAACCGGTATTTGTAACCGTGAGTGAGTTGTTGCGCAGCAGCGCCGACCATACCAAAGGGCTGCTGAAAAGAGAGTTGGAAATTAAGCTGGACGAGTTGAACGATAAATGGCATTACACCAGCCTGGAAAAGATATTTTTCGAAGAAAAGATCTACAAGGAACTGGAGCAGCGCCACGAAACCTGGGACAAAGTGATCGACGCCATCGACAAGGCATTTGGACCATTCAAGAAAAAATTGCGCAGGCCTATCGAAAGAGAAGATATCCTGAAGTTGACCGAAAAGCCGGTTCGCCGTATCTACAAACTCGATATTGAAGACCTCAATAACCAGATCAACGCCATCGAAGCAGATATTACACAGGTCAATTACGACCTGGAGCATTTGACTGATTATGCCGTAAAATATTTTGAAGAGCTTATCCGCAAATTTGGCAAAGGCAAGGAACGGAAAACAGAGATTAAACCATTTGACACGATCCAGGCCAGGCATGTGGCCATAGCCAATACAAAAGTATATATGAACCGCGCCGAAGGCTTTGTTGGCAGCGGGTTAAAGAAGGACGAGCTCATCGCAGAATGCAGCGACCTGGATGATATTATCGTTTTTACCAAAGCCGGTAAAATGAAGATCGTACGGGTTGCCGATAAAACATTTGTGGGCAAGGATATCATCCATGCAGCCGTTTTTGAAAAGGGTGATGAGCGCACCACTTACAACATGATCTATGTGGATGGAAAGTCGGGCATCAGCTTTGTAAAGCGCTTTAATGTTACCGGTATCACCAGGGACAAGGAATACGATCTGACCCAGGGAAATGATAAAAGCCGGGTACATTATTTTACCATAAACCCCAATGGCGAAGCGGAAAGTGTAAAAGTGATCCTGAGCCCGAATTGCACCGCCAGGGTAAAAGAATTTGAGTTTTATTTTGAAGAACTGGAAATCAAAGGCCGCGGCAGCAAGGGCAACCAGCTCAGTAAATACCCCATCAAGCAGGTGAAATTTAAAGAAGCCGGGCGAAGTACCCTGGCCGGCAGAAAACTTTGGTACGATGACCAGTTCGGTCGCCTGAATACTGATGAAAAAGGAATGTACCTGGGCATGTTTGAAGGCGATGATAAAATACTCGTCATTTACAACAATGGCCAATACGAAATCACCGACCAGGAGCTCACACAACGTTTTGAAGCTGACAACGTAGTGCTGATTGAAAGGTTCGACCAGAAGAAAATTGTAACCGCGGTATATTACGATAACGACAAGATTCAGTTCAATATCAAGCGTTTCAAAGTAGAAACCCTGACACAGCAAACCAAGTTTAGTTTTATTAAAGAAGGTGCCGAGAACTACCTGGAACTCGTAACCACCGACCAGGATCCGGTCATCAAATTAACGATCGGAAAAAAGGGCGACACGAAGGAGCAGGTAATGAAAGTAAATGAGTTTATAGACGTGATGGGCTGGAAAGCGATCGGTACCAAACTGGTGGATAAAAAGCAGGTGGTTATGGAGTGGGTGGCAAAAGACAAGAAAGAAGATGATGCACAAACCTCATTGTTTTGATTGAATGTTTAGGCTTATTACCAATCTCAATTTAAAGCCAAAAAAATATTCAATAACCAACAAACAATTTTCAACATGCAAATGAAAGCCACCTGGCTCCACATATTTGAAAATTGATTGTTGTTCGTTGATTATTGAACATTTTTCTTGAACTCTACGCCGTCGAACACTAATCCCCAACCGCTAAACATGCTCCGTTTCATTTCCAAACTGGCCTTTCTCGGTAATATCGCATTTGCAGTGGTATTCGCCATGCATTGGATAAAGGGCATCGAAAAATGGGACCAGGCTTTGGTAAGTCATCTCGTAATTACTGCGTACTTTATCGCCGTTATTTCCAATCTTGTGGTGAATGTTTGGACCCTTGTGTTGTTGATCCGCCGAAAGCCGGTACCAATAGCAAGGTGGCTGCAGGTGGCCAATGCATTGTTCCTTATCCTTCAAATGATCTATTTCCAATACACATGATTACAAATATTATCAACAACAAGGCAACCCGGCTTTTCTTAATACTGGCCGGTTTTTTTATTGCCAATGCATTGATTGCTGAAATTATCGGGGTCAAGATTTTCTCCCTGGAAAAGACCTTTGGGCTGCCACCACTCGAAGCCAATGTGTTTGGGAATATCCTCAGTATTAACCTTACCGCAGGCGTATTGCTCTGGCCGGTCGTTTTTATCATGACGGATATCATCAATGAATATTACGGACCCAAAGGCGTGAGATTCCTGTCTTATCTCACCGCGGGCCTGATTGCATTTGCCTTCCTTGTTTTTTACGGAGCCATGAAATTGGTCCCTGCCGATTTTTTCATCAGCAGTAAAACAGGCAGCGGTGTGCCCGATATGGAAAAAGCTTACCAGAGTGTATTGGGGCAGGGCGGCAATATTATCATCGGCTCTTTGGCCGCATTTCTATTAAGCCAGCTCATTGATGTGTATGCTTTTCATAAAATAAAAAAAGCCACCGGCGAAAAGAAGATCTGGCTCCGTGCCACCGGCTCCACCCTGATCTCCCAACTGATCGACAGTTTTGTGGTATTGTTCATCGCCTTCTATATCGGCAGCAGGATCGGCGCTGAGAAAGACGATTTTGTGTGGCCTTTCAGTTTATTTATTGCTGTGGCTCTTGTAAACTATGTCTACAAATTCCTGGTAGCGATACTCATGACACCGGTTATTTACTGGGTTCATAATATCATCGAAAAATACCTGGGAGCTGAATTGTCAGGTAAAATGAAGAAGGCAGCAATGGGAGAGGAGGTATGACCCCAAAGAAGTCAGGTTTTTAAAACAAAGAAGTCAAGTTTTAAAAACTTGACTTCTTTACGATGATTTCAGTGCTTAATACAACCGGAGCGGTATATCACCGGCTCAATGCATCGTCATATTTCGCTGCTTGTCCACATGATGAAAATGTAGCAACAACAACTGATAGTGTTACGATTAAATTTTTCATATTGCCGTTACTGTTTACTTATTCTTCGCAGCTTCTAGCGATTGTTCCATAAAAAGTTTGAATTCTTTTTCATTCAACCACTTTGTTCCCTGGCCATAAACCATATGCCACTTACCGTTGGTTTTGATAAAAGTTTCAGTACGTATTACCCGCACTGCAAAATCTCCTTTGGTAGTACTAGTTAACACAACGTCCACCACATAATGCCGAACGGCAGCATCGCCGTTGTATATTCTGAATACAGCCATTCCGGGCACCGGTGTAATGGATTTGAATCCCATATCTTCAAGACCCGGCACAGGAGTAAGCCACTGTGCAAAACCATAAGATATTTTTCCTTCAGGACCTACTGCTATTACGTCATCATTCAAAAAGCTGGCTGGACCATTGAGAGAGTCAATCGCTTTTCGGTCTTCCGGAAAATTCTCTGTATTGTACTTGCCCGCAGGTGGCTGGGCAGCTACAGTGTTTGCTGTTAGCATTACAGCAAAAAAGGAAACGAAAATGTTTGTTAGCTGTTTCATATTTTTTTTATTTCATGTAAATTTCGCAGGGGCCGGCAGGAAATAAAACTGCGTAGTGGTAACTAACGGCTTTTATGAGTGTATGGTCATTTTATCGTTGTATAGAACCTTTGCAACCGTTCCCTCAAAAAAGCTACTGCTCACCATCAGCATTCACACGCAAAGCAGCTATAGATTAACTTTAGCGACTCCTGAAAAATGATAAGGCTCATTTTCTATATTGTTGTTATGCTGTGCAGTGGGTTAAACTTGTCTGCGCAGGATAGCATTGTATTCAAAAGTCAACCACCATGGAATGCAGGCAGGGATATTACCAGCCATTGTTTATTCTACGAGGAAACCACTGATAAGCCACTCAGCTTTGAGGAAGTTCAACAACAGGTTTTTGTGCCTTTCAACATGCGCCTGGCAAGCCATCCAACAAACAGGCCATTACTCATTCAATGGTATCAATTTTCCATCAGCAACCAGTCAGCAACAGATACCATTCATCTCAGGATAAATACTTCGGCTCATTATTTTACCCGGTTGTATGCATCCGAAGGATTAATCGCCAAAAGCGGTATCTATGAAACCAGCGTTCCATCACCAGATAAATCGCACGTACCAATATCGGTTGCACCTTCCGTTACGAAAACATATTGGTTGAGAACAGAAGACCGGCAGGGTCACATGGTACCACCTGCTATAAGCATAGAACCCCATTTTACTTATATGAATGCTTTGGCAGCCGGCCAGCACATGAACCGCCTGGTTTTTCTTTTCCTTGCCTTGCTCACCGGCTGCCTCTTGTTCATTACACTATTTGCAGTGTATCAATATTACCTGTACAGGGATAAGGTGTTTCTCTGGTACATCGCTTACACCTTTGCTGCTGTTATGACCGGCTTTTTTTGGATGGATATTCGCCTGGGTTTGGATATCTTCTCCTCTTTTTTTCACGACCTTATTTTTTCGATATTTCTGTTTTTAATACCGGTACTATACAGCTTATTTATTGGCACTATACTCAAACTGCAGGACCAGTTTAAAAAAGCATGGGTCATTGTAAAAGTTTTAATGTTGGTTGCCATTGCTCAAATGCTCATATCATTTATTACCATGCGTACCGGTAATTTTTTGCTTACTGACTATTATGGTTATTTTGTTTCTGTTATACCGGTAGCTGTATTGAATATGGTCTTGTTGTTTCTTACAGCATATAGTAAAGAAAAAGTAAAGTGGTTCATGTTTGCTGGTTTATTGAGTATGCTGCTGTTATGGTGCCTGCCCCTGCTTATTTTTTCTGCCATCAACATTCAATGGAAATGGAATGCAATGACGGCGGTTTTGATATTCATTCCATTTTATTCTTTGTTGGGTCTTACCATTGAGGCTATCTGTTTTTCATTTGCCCTTTCTTATCGCAGTAAATTGGTATTGATGGAAAAAAACAGGTTACAGCAACAGTATAATTTGCAATTGCAGGATGAACTGGTAAAACGTACTGCAGAACTCGAAGAACAAAATAAATTAGTAGAAGAACAAAAGCTACAACAGGTACAATCCGCATTTGAACAGAAAATTGCAGAGACAGAAATGACGGCGCTAAGGGCACAAATGAATCCACATTTTATTTTTAATTGCCTCAATTCTATTAAGCTGTACACACTGGAAAACAATTCAACAGCCGCAGCTGAATACCTCACTAAGTTTTCTCAGTTGATACGCCTGGTGCTGGAAAACTCCCGTACAGAAAAAATTACTTTGCAAAAAGAACTGGAAACACTGCAGCTTTATATAGACCTGGAAGCCATGCGTTTCAAGGAAAAAGTAAAGTATCAAATAAACGTTTCACCTGGTATTGATCAGCAATACACGGAACTGCCCCCGTTGCTCATTCAACCCTATGTAGAGAATGCCATCTGGCATGGGCTGATGCAAAAGAAAGAAGGCGGCGATATTGTAGTTGACATTACACAACCAACAGAGAGCAGTCTTTTGGTAGAAATAACAGATGATGGAGTAGGAAGGGAACAGGCCGCTCTTTATAAAAGCAAATCTGCCACAAAACAAAAGTCATTCGGTTTAAAAATGACATCCGAAAGAATAGAGATGATCAACCATGTCTATGATATCAATGCAACCGTAAACGTAGTTGACCTCAAAGATGGCTTCAATAATGCCTGCGGTACAAAAGTGATCATTAAAATACCCGTGTAATGTTATGCTGAAAGCAATTATCATAGACGATGAACCAGATTGTGTAAAGCTGTTGGCATTACAATTGAAAATGTATTGTCCGCAGGTACAGGTAGTAGCAGCATGCACAGCAAGTGAAGATTCTTTGGTGAAGATAAAAGAACTGAAACCTGGTCTTGTTTTTTTGGATATTGAAATGCCGGTAATGAACGGATTCCAGTTGCTGGAAAAATTGGGCAACATCAGTTTCAGCCTGGTATTTGTAACAGCTTACGACCAGTTTGCTGTAAAAGCCTTTCGCTATTGTGCATTGGATTATTTACTAAAACCCATTGATGCGAAGGACCTGCAGTCGGCAGTGAAAAAGGCTGAGCAACTCCATTGGCCTGATCAGCAACAATTGAGTCTATTGAAACAGCAGGTGCATAGTAAGGAGAAGCATTTTCCTGATAAAATAGCCCTGCCTTACCAAAACGGTGTAACCTTCGTGGAAATAAAAAATATTATTTATTGCGAATCGGAAAATAACTATACCCGTTTTCATACTACGGACAATCAGCAATACCTGGTGGCTAAAACATTGGGTGATATCCAGGAAGTGCTGGAGGAAAGAAATTTTTTACGGGTACACCGGCAATACCTCGTCAACCTCGACCATATAAAAAAATATGTAAGAGGAGAAGGCAATTACCTGGTATTGTCAAACGGACAAAATGTTGCTGTAGCCCGCAATCAAAAAGAAAGGCTGATTGAAAAGTTTGGGTGGTTATAATATCCCGTCCGCAAATAGAGTCGCTGATTTTAATAACAACCCATCACCAAAACCATCAAATACGGTCGGGCCGTCGATCCGTTCCCCCGCACCTGGTTATTCGGTTTAGGAACCAAGTTTAAAGGCTACAACATGCTGAAACCTGTAACGAACCACCCGGCCATAAATATTTGCCGGTTCCCATTTAGGACCCTCTTTTATAAGCCTGATCGCTTCTTGCAAAAGGCCATTTCCCGGATCATTAAGCGCTCGTACTTCCGATACGGATCCATCTTTTTCTACTATAATCTGCAGCGTCACATCGCCTTCAGTTTTTTTGCTTAAAGCGCCTGGTGGATATTTCAAGTTCGCCTCCAGGTATTTTTTCCAACCATCAGTACCGCCTGGAAATGCAGCAGGGCTGGGCACTTTGGTAAATGTTTTGTCGTAAGATGGATCGTTACTATTTCTAACCTTTGAGCTATCAATATCCTCAGTGGTTTCTTTTATCTTAAATTTCTTTTTCTCCCTGGCATAGGAAAAAGTTAGCGTCAGAAACCCTACCAACAGTAAGGTTGAGAATAGTGCCAGCAGCCGCTTTTTTTCTTGCTTTCCTTTAGGTGTTAAAATCATGGTGGTAGGTTTAGGGTGAATGTACACAAAATTGATAAGTGTAATTTAATGGATGTCAGTGTAATGTGAACGACAAGCCTTGAAGGTCCCGATTCTCCTTTTGCTTTCATACGGCAGCTTGAGAGTAGAGAAGTCAAGTTTTTAAAACTTGACTTCTCTTGATAGTAAATATCCTAAAATCTTTCTTTCACGAAATCCGCCACCTCCTTATCTATCGGCAAATGAACAGCCACAGCCGAAAAATCTTCCCAATCCACAACCCGGAAACTTTCAATTCCTTTTTCGGTTTCGTACAGCAGGTTTTTGTGCAGCACCTTGAGGGCAGAGAAGTCAAGTTTTTAAAACTTGACTTCTCGTTGTGGCAGGAACTGGCCACCAAAATGAAGCGATCTGCCATGGGGCAGGATGAGGACTGGTTTCAAAATATTTCAGCTCCCGGCTGATCCCCATCCATTCCCGTTGGCTTCAGCCAACGGAAGGACTGTGAACGACCAACAATCAAAAATCAATACCTCCCCTTCACCAAATCCGCCACCACCTTATCTATCGGTAAATGAACAGCCGCAGCAGAAAAATCCTCCCAATCCACAAACCTGAAACTCTCAATCTCTTTAGTAGTTTCATACAGCAATTTCTGCGCATCATCAAACACGAAAGGCTCAATTTGTATCAAAGCTTTTATAGGTTCCAGGGCTTTGGCCCAATAGTAAATAGAAATGATCTGATGCTCAGGGTTAAAAGCACTCATCTGGTAAAAATCAGTCGTGTAAATATGCTCGCCAATTTCCACGTCCAGACCCATTTCTTCCTGAAACTCTCTTTTAAGGCATTCCCGGGTGCCTTCGCCAAATTCCAGTCCGCCACCTGGAAACTTGGTAAAATAACTGCCGCGGATCAGCTCGTCGCTGACCAAAACCTGCTTTTTTTCATTGATAAGAATGCCGTAAACCCTGATATTAAATAGTGCCATTTTAGTTGATTAGTTGATTCGTGATTCGTACAAAGATTGTGGTTTCACAAATATCAGTAATGAGAGCTGGCCAGGCGGTTCAAAAGAAATCTGGATTTGCAATATTGTACAGTTTAAATTGCTTCCAAATTCCTTTCTAAATGTGGTTCTGGTTACCAGATCACTCACGATAACCCGTTATTGGGTGCTCAAAAATTAATATTTTGGCAAGATTATTGTTTTGCGGTGATTTTTGAAATGTCATTTTGCCCTATTTTTGCCGTCCTTTATAATGGGCAAAATCTCAATTGTTACTTTACGGGGCTAATTGTTACACGCTGACGGGAAACCTATGTTCCCGGTAAGCGATTTTTTGCGTAGAAAAAAACAGAGCATAAATATATGTCATCAACTAAAGTGAACCCAAGGATCAACTTCGGAAAGACCAAAAATCTTTCTGATGCGCCTGACCTGCTCGACATTCAGATCAAATCGTTCAAAGACTATTTCCAGCTGGAAACCACACCCGACAAACGTAATGTTGAGGGCTTGTTCCGGGTGTTTAAAGAGAACTTTCCGATTTCTGATACCCGGAACATCTTCGTTCTGGAGTTTCTCGATTATTTTATCGATCCGCCACGCTATTCTATCGAAGAGTGTATGGAACGTGGTCTGACTTACGCCGTTCCACTGAAAGCCAAATTGCGCTTGAGCTGTAACGATGAAGAGCACGTGGATTTCCAAACGATCGTCCAGGATGTGTTTTTAGGCAATATCCCTTACATGACGCCCCGTGGTACCTTCGTGGTAAACGGTGCTGAGCGTGTAGTGGTAAGCCAGTTGCACCGTAGCCCCGGCGTATTCTTTGGCCAGAGCATGCACCCCAACGGAACCAAGATCTATTCTGCCCGTGTTATCCCGTTCAAGGGTGCATGGATGGAATTTGCTACAGATATCAATAACGTGATGTATGCCTACATCGACCGTAAGAAGAAATTCCCGGTAACAACCCTATTGCGTTCTATCGGTTTCGAAACCGA
Organism: Bacteroidota bacterium; assembly: GCA_040386335.1. GTDB lineage: Bacteria > Bacteroidota > Bacteroidia > Chitinophagales > Chitinophagaceae > JAZKFT01. The sequence continues at coordinate 1,313 of JAZKFT010000054.1, read as the reverse complement.
TAAGGACATCCTGGAGTTGTTCGGCATGGCAGACGAAGTAAAGGCTGACAAAAAATCACTGGCACCTTTCATCGGCAAACGCCTTGCTGCCCGTGTACTCCGTACCTGGGTAGAAGATTTCGTGGATGAAGATACCGGTGAGGTAGTGAGCCTGGAGCGTAACGAGATCGTGATGGAGCGTGACACCGTATTGAAAGAAGATGACGTTGATTCTATTTCTGAAATGGGCGTTAAGAGCGTTTTCATCCAGAAAGAAGAAGTAAGCGGCGACTACGGCATTATCTACAACACTTTACATAAGGATACTTCAAACAGTGAGTTGGAAGCGGTTCAGCACATTTACCGCCAGTTGCGCGGTGCTGATGCCCCGGATAACGAAACTGCCCGTGGTATCATCGATAAATTGTTCTTTAGTGATAAGCGTTATGACCTCGGTGAAGTGGGCCGTTACAAAATCAACCGTAAGCTTGGTTTGGATTACCCCATCACTAAAAAGGTATTGACCAAACAGGATATTATTGAGATCATCAAATACCTGGTACGCCTGACCAATGCCAAAGCGGAGATCGATGATATCGATCACCTGAGCAACCGTCGTGTACGTACCGTGGGTGAACAATTATACGCCCAGTTTGGTGTGGGTCTTGCCCGTATGGCACGTACCATCCGTGAAAGGATGAACGTTCGTGACAACGAGGTATTTACCCCGGTAGACCTGATCAATGCAAGGACGCTTTCTTCTGTGATCAACTCCTTCTTTGGAACATCACAGCTCAGCCAGTTCCTCGATCAGACCAACCCGCTTTCTGAAATTACCCACAAACGCCGTATCTCAGCGCTCGGGCCAGGTGGTCTCAGCAGGGAACGTGCAGGTTTCGAGGTTCGTGACGTACACTATAGCCACTATGGCCGCCTGTGTACTATCGAAACACCGGAAGGACCAAACATTGGTTTGATATCTACACTTTGTGTACATGCCAAGATCAATGAAATGGGCTTCATCGAAACACCATATCATAAGGTTAAGGATGCTAAGGTTAATTTGAAAGAATTGACTTTCTTAAGTGCTGAAGAAGAAGATCCGGCAAAAATTGCCCAGGCAAATACGCCGCTGGATGATAAAGGCAACTTTACTGAAGACAAGATCATCAGCCGCCAGACAGGTGACTTCCCGATCCTCGATAAAGGAGATGTGGAATATATGGACGTGGCACCTAACCAGATCGTTGGTTTGAGTGCTTCCCTGATTCCGTTCCTCGAGCATGATGATGCCAACCGTGCCTTGATGGGATCGAACATGCAACGCCAGGCAG
>JAZKFT010000053.1:0-45414 GCA_040386335.1 Bacteroidota bacterium | reverse complement strand
CAGACATTACTGTTCAAGTAATATCTTCGTGACACACCCCTGAAAGGGCGGAACAGCATTCCATGTAATCATCATTTCATACGGAAATTGTTCCGCCCTTTCAGGGCTTGGTTATGCATGCGTTTGTTCACCCAGGGCGATGCCCCGGGCTAATTTGTTTTGCCCTTTCAGGGCGATGTCAGTGCAGTCACATGCTGATAATTATAAGGTTAAGATACTTGTAATTAGTCCCGCAATTAGCGGGATCGAAGTGTGTCGTGCAAATCTTTCATTACAGATCGGTTAAAGGGGCTACGAAACGCTCAGCTTGACAATCTCCCGACATATCTTGACTTAAAGACGTTATGGCCTGGGGCACTCAATAAGATTTATAAAAAAATTTTTCTGAAAGGGCTCCAGCTATATATTTGCAACCCCGAAGGGGAATTAGCTCAGTTGGTAGAGCGCTTGCATGGCATGCAAGAGGTCAGCGGTTCGACCCCGCTATTCTCCACAAACAATATAGTCCACCTTGGTGGACTTTTTTTATGTCCTTTGTTTGCTACATATTATTCTCCCAAACTACCAACCATTTCTATGTTGGTTCCTGTGCTGACATGGAGATTCGACTAACACAACATAATTCCGGTCGAAATGCATCCACAAAATCTGGAATACCGTGGGATTTGGTTTACACAGAATTCTACGATAACCATTTAACAGCTTACCGCAGAGAAATGGAAATAAAGAAAAAGAAAAGTCGCAAGTATATAGAATGGTTAATTAGTTCTGTTGAGTAGAGCGCCCCGAATGCTTTCGGGAAGGTCAGCGGTTCGACCCCGCTATTCTCCACAAACAATATAGTCCACCTTGGTGGACTTTTTTTATGTCCTTTGTTTGCTACATATTATTCTCCCAAACTACCAACCATTTCTATGTTGGTTCCTGTGCTGACATGGAGATTCGACTAACACAACATAATTCCGGTCGAAATGCATCCACAAAATCTGGAATACCGTGGGATTTGGTTTACACAGAATTCTACGATAACCATTTAACAGCTTACCGCAGAGAAATGGAAATAAAGAAAAAGAAAAGTCGCAAGTATATAGAATGGTTAATTAGTTCTGTTGAGTAGAGCGCCCCGAATGCTTTCGGGAAGGTCAGCGGTTCGACCCCGCTATTCTCCACAATCAAATTGAGTCTGCTTTTAGCGGACTTTTTTATGCCATTGGATAGAGCGCTCCAAATGCTTTCGGGGAATGTCAGCGGTTCGACCCAACTATTCTCCACAAAATATTAAACTCAGTTATGTGGGCTTTTGAACTTTCCCGGCGGGGTTTTCACAAGCAGCAATTTGAAAGTCTCAGCAACGTACTGTGAAACCCCGACGTGGGAGCCGTCATGAAAATTTTACTCCATCCGCATCTTCATGATAGACAACCACCTATAGTTTGGTGTAGCCTGGCTCCTATTTTGAAATACCGCCGCGTCGGGGTTTCACGGTCACCGTCTCATAACTTACGGCTACCGCTTTTGAAAACCCCGCCGACACACCCTCCGCTTGCAAAATTAACTTGATGCCTTGCGAATGCTTTCGGGAAGGTCAACTGTTCGACCCCGCTATTCTCCACAAAATATTAATCTCAGTTTTGTGGGCTTTTGAACTGCCCCGGCGGGGTTTTCACAAGCAGCAATTTGAAAGTCTCAGCAACGTACTGTGAAACCCCGACGTGGGAGCCGTCATGAAAATTTTACTCCATCCGCATCTTCATGATAGACAACCACCTATAGTTTGGTGTAGCCTGGCTCCTATTTTGAAATACCGCCACGTCGGGGTTTCACGGTGACCGTCTCATAATTTAAGGCTACCGCTTGTGAAAACCCCGCCGACACTCCCTCCGCTTTGCAGAATTAACCTGATGCCTTGCGAATGCTTTCGGGAAGGTCAGCGGTTCGACCCCGCTATTCTCCACGAAATCAACACGCCCACTTACTATGGGCTTTTTTTTGTCGAACGTTCCCGACTACATTTTTACGTTCCATGTTCCTTTCTTCCTGTAAATTGTCGGGGTCATTCACCTCCAACTTATCGAACATCAATGCTTACATGTCTTGATTATCACCAAAAAGTAAAAGATCATTTTAAGGCACAAACCAAAACATGGGATTATTTCTCCGTACCCGATAATAAAGAAGCGCAACTCAGGCAGTTTAAAACTGAACTGCTTAAAAATACCTATAAGTTCGATCCTGCCACAGAAGCTTTTATTTACGAAAAGGTGGCCATTGCCAAAGAAAAACTGGAACTCCAAAATCTTCCCGTTACTGTGTACCAGGCGCAATACACGGATGAGCTCAATGCCAGCATTGTTTACCTGGATCGTGAGGCGCATATTATTTTTAGCGGTCCCGTTACCAGGTTGCTGGATGCCAACGAACTCCTGGCGGTACTGGCCCACGAATTGACGCATGTGAAACTCTATACCATGCTGAATGGCGATCTGGAAGTGGCCGACCGCATTATTACCGCCATTGCCAATAACTACCGGTCCGAACCTGTTTATTTTGAAACCGCCAGGCGTTTCCGGCTCTATACTGAAATATTTTGCGACCGCGGGGCCTATTCTGTTTTGGCGGACATCGCCCCGGTCATCACTTCGTTGGTAAAGGCCAGTACGGGGCTGGACCATGTAAATGCAGAAAATTACCTGAAGCAGGCATCGGAAATATTTTCTGCGGAAAAAGGGGTTAAGACTGCCGGAATCTCACATCCGGAAAATTTTATCAGGGCCAGGGCCATTGAATTATGGCACCAAAAGAAAGATGCTGCGGCACCTGAAATTATAGCCATGGTTGAAGGCAGCAGCGACCTGGACCAGTTGGATATTTTCCGGCAACAGGAACTGGCACAACTGACCCGCCATTTGTTGCAATTATTCCTGAAACCAAAATGGTTTCAAAGCACCATGGTAATGAGCCTTGCAAAGCAATATTTTACTGACTTCAGTTGGGATGAAAAAATTGTGCTGTCAGAAAAATTTACGGATGCCACTGGCGATGCGCATCAAAGTGTAAAAGATTACCTGGCCTATCTTTTACTGGATTTTGCTTTAGCGGATCCCGCCCTTGAAGAAATCCCTTCTGGTTGGGCATTCCAATTTGCGGAGGATGTGCAATTGAAGGAAACGTTCGACGGTATCATTAAAAAAGAAATGAAGTTCAGTGACAAAAAATTGCAGCAACACCGGCAGAAAATGCTGAATGCTTATTACGAAGTAAAAGAAAGCCAGGCAGAACAGATCTATGAATAACGATGATGGAACGCAGGAAGAACGGCAGATAAATTAAGGCTACAGGAAAAAAAATACAAAGCATGATCAACGCAACAAAACAATATTTCCACGATTTTTTGGAAAACGCCTTCGACAATGGCCATTACGCAACCGATGATGTGATTGCCTTTGTGATGCCTTTATTTGAGGAAGTATTGAGTTTTCACGAATCCAACCTGGTGGCGCCATTTGAAAATGAAAAAGCGCTCTTCATCACAGAAAACCGGCTGGATATTGACGAGCATTTAGCTCATGAGCCCACGGCTGCCAACAGCAGGCTGAAGGATTTGTTTAGTTCCGTTCGCTCAGCACATTTTGATATTATAGGCAAAACAAAAATGGAGGCAGAAGTAGACGAAGGCAGCTACAATACTGAAAACCTCCAGGTACATTTTAATAGCAACCTACCCCTCACCTACCCTGCTTTTATCCGTGGATATAATTGTTTTGAAATATTGATCGGCCACCACGATGCTCAAACCGATATTTTTTGCCTGGGACTGGTATTGGGTAGCATGGCGCTGGGGCTGGATCTCTGCGATGATGAGGATGTAAAACTCTTTGCCCAATACCGCCGGAACCCGGCACAGTTCAATAACCGCATACATCCCACCATCAGTACGCTGATAACCGAGATGACCGAACTCGACAGGCAGAAACGTACACCCGACCTCTACGATATTATTCACCGCCTGCACCATTACCGCGACTACGATCCGGAAAAACAAACCGACCTGAGTAATGTGGCGGGTTGGGTAAATAAAGAGCTTAAAGAACGCAGCCAGTTTATTTTAAACAAACTCCGCAACCGGCTATTTGATACCAGCCGCCGCAACAGGCTGCTGTTTTATAAGCCCAATATGCGCTTTGTAAACCTTACGGTAAGCAGTGTGCCAATGGTTTTGCATTACCAAAGTATACGTCCCGATCTTCTATTTACCTGGAACGACGATATATCATCGAAAGTGGCAGGCATGAAAGAAATTGTGCTGAACAAATACCTCCGTTTCGAAGACCATCTCTACCTGCCTTCGTCACTTGATAAAATAAGGCTGGAATGCCAGCGGGATGTGCAGGAATATGGTTTTAGCCAACTGAAACTGGTGATCACTTTTTTAAACTGGCATAACCTGAAAGAGGATGCCAATGAAAGGATTCAAAGTCCGCTCCTGCTGATCCCGGTGGAACTTAAAAAAACCAAGCGGCTGAAGGAAGACCATTATACCATAAAAGTTTTGGATAATGCCGCCGAAGTAAACCCTGTGCTGGCCAACCAGCTGAAGGAACTATACGGCATTAAACTACCCGACTTTGTAGACCTGGACGACATGACGCTGGAGCAATTTTACCAACTGGTAAAAGCTCAGATAGATGCTGCCAACCAGGGCATACAATTGCACTATAACGACAAGCCCAAAATAAAACTGGTACATAGCGTAGCCAAACAAACCGTTACCAATTACCGGAAAAGGTTGCGCAATAGTGGCAGCCAACTGGATAGTTATAAAAACATATCGTACAGTTATTCGCGGGAACATTATAAGCCACTCGGGCTTGAAATATTTAAACAACGCATTGAACCAAGGGCCTCGTATTTGGAATTTTTGGTAAATGACGATATTAACCTTGCACCACAACAACTTACCGGCAACAACGAAAAAGAACGGGAACTGTTTGAAATGACAGAAAGCGAAAGCAACCCCTACAGCTGGGATTTTGATTTGTGCAATATGGTTTTGGGCAACTTTAATTACAAAAAAATGAGCCTGGTAAGAGATTACAATCATGTGATCGACAACCACGTGCAGCACGATGTTTTCGAAGCGCTGTTCAGCAACAAACCCAAACAATTAAAAGACCATGCCTACGACCTAAACAAACCCGACGACTGGCATCATGTAATTACCGCTGACCCTACGCAAACCCATGCCATACTGCAAAGCCGTACCGGTGAAAGTTATATCATACAAGGCCCGCCGGGCACTGGCAAAAGCCAAACCATTACCAATCTCATCGCCGACTTTGCTGCCAGGGGCAAAAGTGTTTTGTTTGTTTGTGAAAAACGGGCTGCTTTGGACGTGGTGTTTCACCGCCTCAAGCAAAACAACCTGGACGAACTATGTTGCTATATACACGATAGCCAGGGCGACAAAAGGGAATTCATCAAAGACCTGAAAACGACCTATGAAGATTTCAGCAAAAAGAAAATGGACCTGGCTGGCACGAGGAAAAAACGTGCTGCCTTGTTGCAAAACATCAATGAGCAACTACAGGTGTTGCAGTTATTCCATGCCACTAGTAATGCACAGCCAGGCGAGGCAGGCATGCAGTTGAGAAAGCTGGTGGACCGCATGATCGCATTAAAAGAAAAAATACTACCACTGCAGCCCAGGCAACAGGAACTGCTACCTGATTATGCCGATTGGCTAAGGTTTGGAGAAACCATCACACAACTTAGTGAAGCCCTCGCCGAGGCAGGCAGCGACGACAGTTTTGCCGGTCACCCGTTTAGTATGTTGAATGACCAGATGTTTGTTGCCGACAGGCCGCTGAACCTGCTGGAAGACTTATTGCAACACACAAAAAACCTGCTGAATGAAATCAACACTGTTGTCAAAGAATGTAATATAGCGCCACAGCATAGCGAATTTCTAGAACAGGTAAAAAGCCTGGTGCAGGATGCAGTGCTGTTGCACCCCCTGGCAGAGCATAACAATCTTCAGCTGGCTGACCCCGGCAATCCCGCCGCCAAAATCTTTGATGCCGACATTAAACAATACAAAAAATTAAGACAGGAATACGAGCAGGCTGTTCAAAACAATGCCAACTGGAAAAGCAAGTTTAGCGAACAGGATGTAACCAATGCTATCGCCATTGCTGAAAAAAATGAAGGTTCATTCTTTAGCATTTTTAACGGAAGCTGGCGGCGTTTAAAAAAACAGGTACAGGCGAGCTACGACCTGGTTCAGCACCAGGTAAAACCATCCTACACCAGTATTTTACAACAGCTTAAAAACGAATACAGTGCGGCTACCGCTGCTGCGCAAAACAAAGAACAACTGCACAGGGAATATCAACTGGACAATATAGACACCACGTACCTGGGTATTGAAATACTGAGGGGCAAAAAAGGCGATAAGGAAATTGATTACCTTTTGGCGCACCCCGAAGCGAACAGTATCGTCAGGCGTCTGTACAAAGTAAATAACACCCTGCACCAACTGGAATTGCAACTAAAAAAATGCCTGGCAGACTACGCCGGCAAACCTGTCAGCGGCATACACGACGACCTCGAAAGTATTTCCATGAATACGGGTGCACTGGAGGATTTGTTGCCAGCCTTACGGCAATTTGCCATATTGCCCGAGCCGCTTAAAAATGCTTTGCGAAACATACCCCTAACCCCTGTGCAGGCCGAAGCCACTATGGCCCATAAAACACTGCAGCGGTTTTACCAGCAAAACAAAACCTTTGCCAATACTGATGTTCAAGCTATTGAAAAAGCGGTGGAGCAAATACAACAGGGCTATGAACAATTGCTCCAACTAAATGCCACCGAAATTCGTGCAGGTATCCGGCAGCGGTTTATAGAGCATGTGGAAATCAGCAATACTGCCGTGAGCCAGTTAACGCCGGATCAAAAACAATTCAAGAAAAATTATAATGAAGGCAGGAAAATTTTAGAGAACGAATTTGGTAAAAGTATGCGGTACAAAAGCATACGGGAATTGTGTGCCAAAGAAAGTGGGTTGGTGTTGAAAGACATTAAACCTGTTTGGCTGATGAGCCCGTTGAGTGTGAGCGACAGTCTTCCGTTGGATACCAGCTTTTTTGATGTGGTGATATTCGACGAAGCCAGCCAGATCACATTGGAGGAAGGCATTCCTGCACTATACCGCTCGCCGCAAACCATTATTGTGGGGGACGATAAACAAATGCCACCGACCAATTTCTTTTCGGCCAGGGCTGAAGATCCGGATGACCTGGAAGGCTTTGGCGATGAAGCCGGCGATGAACTATTGAGCACCGATGCTGATAGTTTGCTGGTTCAGGGTGCCCGTAAACTGAGCAGTACGATGCTGAGCTGGCATTACCGGAGCCATTACGAAACGCTTATCAGCTATAGCAACCATGCCTTCTACGAGGCGGCATTGTTGACCATTCCTGATAAAACCATACATCATAAAGAAAAGGCAATTATAGAGGTAACCAAACCGGATGATGCGCTCCAGTTTGTGGATTGCCTGTACGACCGGAGCATCAGTTTTCATTTTCATCCCAATAGTGTGTATGAGAAACGCAATAATGTAGACGAAGCCAATTATATCGCCCACATGGTCAGGGAATTGTTGAAACGAAAAGTGGAGGAAAGTATCGGCATCGTGGCTTTCAGCCAGGAGCAGCAGCATACGATTGAAGATGCACTGACCACATTGGCGCAAACGGATAAAGATTTTGAAACCCTGCTGGAAGCGGCTTATACCCGGACAGAAAACGACCAGTTCGTAGGTCTCATCGTTAAGAACCTCGAGAACATCCAGGGCGACGAAAGGGACATTATCATCATGAGTGTATGCTATGGCTTCGATGCGCGGAAAAAGATGCTGATGAATTTTGGACCGATCAATAAAAAAGGGGGCGAAAAAAGACTGAACGTGATTTTTAGCAGGGCAAAAAAACATATGGCGATTATCAGCAGTATCAAATACCATAACATTACCAACGAATACAATGAAGGAGCCAGTTACTTCCGGCGCTTTTTACAATATGCCGAAAATATCAGCAGCGGTAATATGCAAACAGCCAGGGTGATACTGGATAGCCTCGTGGTAAATAAAAATGCCGGTGTGGTAGCTGCAGCCGTTACCATCACCGCAAAACAAATACAGCAGGAGTTAGAAAAACTTGGATATGAAACAGCGGAACAGGTGGGCCAATCCGATTTCAAATGTTCACTGGCTGTAAAAACAAAACCCACGGACGATGCTTATTCCTTAAGCATTTTAATAGATGACGACAGGCATTATAGCAATGCCAACCTGATAGAGCAGTATTATCAACGCCCGGCCATTTTGCAATCGTTTGGATGGCAAATGATGCACGTTATAGCCAAGGATTGGCTGCAGAACCCCGAAAAAGTGATGGCGCAAATTGTAAAACGGATCAAGGAAGGCCCAGTATTACAGATTGTGCAGACCCATGAAGAAGAAAGTTCTTTTGAACCTGCCACTGAGCAAGACAGTTTTGCTGAACTACAGCATAATCCTGGCCAGGCACCGGTAATACCCGGATTTGAAGGGCTCCAATTTCAACGCCTTCAATTATCTGATGCTTCCAGTAATAAGTTTTGGGAAGTGGCCACACAGGACAACAAGCTGATCGTTCGTTTTGGCCGCATAGGCACCAAAGGACAGGTTCAGGTGAAAACATTTGCTGATGAAGCAACTGCCGTAAAAGAAAAAGAGAAAATGATACAGGAGAAACTCAGCAAGGGATATATAAACTCATAAAGTGGTTGCTCAATATATTTTCAACCCAACAACTTTTTCATACAAATACTCAGCTCGCTGTTTTGATAGGGCTCATAGTTGGGTATAATGCCGTACCCAGCCTTTTGGTAGAGCCTTATGGCTTCGGGTTGATTTTTCCCGGTTTCCAAAATAGCTTCTTTATGACCGGTTTCCCGGGCCCACGTTTCCAGCTCACTTAAAATACGGTGGCCAAGGCCCTTTCCACGAATAGTCGGGCTAACATACATCCGCTTGATTTCCACAGTGTCGCCGTCCACCCTAAAAGCGCCGCAGCCAATGGGCTGTTCGTCTGAATAAGCAACTACAACATTTTTAATGGTATTTGTTTTGTTGAATGGCGTGAAAAAAGCCTGCTGGTCGCCATATCTTTCAAGCAGGTCTGCATCCAGCAACACGATCAAATCCTGAAAATCCTTATCACCGGAATCGGTTCTTTTTAATGTAAACATATCAGTATCAGGTGTTTCTGTTCATTGGCCAATGGCCAAAAAAATAAAGGACCACGATGGGGGTTTATTTGGTAAGATTAAATGAAATGAAATCTGATTTTGATTTCTTTTAATCCTCCGGCACCCGTTAACGTGACCCTTTTTTAAACCAATGGGCGGAAAATATCACCCGCCATTACTACGGGGTTTTATCCCCTCTTTGTTGATAACACTAAGCTACATCTCCCCGCCGAACCGTGCAAGCATGTGCAAAACTTTTTCAGAATAGTCAAGGTTACTACACCGACTGGTACTATTGCAAAAAATCATACATCCGAAATCATAAATCATAAATCTGTTCACACCAACTCGATCACCGTCACTTCCGGCAGGATACCTACCCTACCCGGATAGCCTATAAAACCAAAGCCGGGATTTACATAAAGTTTCTGCTTACCATCTTCGTAAAGGCCGGCCCATTGCTTGTACACAAACTGTACCGGGCTCCACTTAAACCAGGGAAGTTCAACGCCGAACTGCATGCCATGGGTATGGCCGCTCAACATCAGGTCCACATCGGGAAATTTGGGTTTCACTTCCTTGTCCCAATGGCTGGGGTCGTGGCTCATGAGTATTTTAAAGGGGTGCGCTTCGCTGCCGCCATGTGCTTTGGCCATATCGCCATAGCTATGGAAACGTATTTTACCACTGATATTCTGCACGCCCAGCAACGCAATCTGTTCTCCTCCCCTTTCTATCAGCACATGTTCGTCCAGCATCAGGCGCCAGCCCATTTTGGCATGAATGGCTTTCAGGTCATTTAAGTTTTGTGTTTGCAAGGGGGTTAGTAGCCTTGTGCCGGCAATCAGTTCCATTTGTTTGTGGGCCGAGTCACGGTCGGGCCAGGCTACATAATCGGCATAATCGTGGTTACCCAAAGTGCTGTACACGCCCAGTGGGGCTTTTAGCTGACTGAAAACCGATACATAGTCTTTCATTTCAACGGCCCTGTCATTTACCAGGTCGCCGGTGAATAGGATCATATCGGCACCCTGTTTATTGATCAAATCGACACCGAGCTGAACAGCCTTTTTATCCATGAAACTACCGCTGTGAATATCGCTGATATGTATGATTTTCAGCCCTTTAAAAGCTTTTGGTAGATTGTCAAAAGCTAGCTGCACTTTCTTTACCTGGTAATTGTATTGATTGCGAAAACCGTATAGTAAAGTGCCGAATAAAGTTCCCCCAACGCCCAAACCCAGCCAGCTTAAGAAAACACTCCTGGTAATGCCACCTTCCGCAATTGTCTCTACCTCCGTGTTTTTAAAGAACAGTTTGGAAAAAGTCCATTGAATGATACGACGTATATCGTCTATCAAAAAGAAAAAAACCGACAGCAACTTTGCCATGAACAATCCAATAACAATGGCAAACAGATAGGTTCGGAACGGACGCTGCCAGGAGTCGTAATTAACATAAGGCAGCAGGGCCATAAATAAGGCAGAGATACCGGAAATCACCCAAAAGCTGGCAAAAAGGATCGTCTTTGCCCTTGGCGAAAGATTGGTCGACACCGTTTTTACAGCCATGAACACGTACAAGTCTACCAACAACATGACAGCAACAAAAATGAGTGAGCCCGTGGCACTGCGCATAGAAAGAAAATTTTAAGTTGGTAAATGTCGGTGAAACTGGTTGATTATTAGGGCAGTTGGCAGTGGGTCAGTGGGCAGTTGGCAATTCTAATTTAAGAGGCACTATTTTTACCAGTTATAAACCTGTTAGCCACACATCGATATGAGTTTCTTTCATAAAAAGTGAAGCAGAAAAAAATCGCAAAATATTTGCAACAGCCAGATCAAATAGCCCCTCAAACAGCTATTTAAACCAATACAAGTCCAAAATCAGACATCAAAAATCATAAATCATACATCCTAAATCATACATCAAAATGCTATTCACCTATTACGGCCATTCCTGCTTTCTTATTGAGACCAACGGGCACAAGCTACTGTTCGATCCCTATATTTCGCCCAACGAAATGGCCGCTGCAATTGATATTGATAGCATCGAAGCCGATTTTATCTTTATTTCCCACGGGCACAACGACCATATTTTTGATGCCGTACATATTGCCAAACGTACAGGCGCCACGGTAATTTGTGGCTGGGAAACAATGGGTTGGCTCAATAAAAATGGTATTGAAAACGTTCACCCCATGAATATTGGCGGCGCTTCCACATTCAGTTTCGGCAAAGTAAAATGCACCGTGGCGCATCACAGCAGTGGTCTGCCTGATGGCAGTTATGGCGGCAACCCGCTGGGCTTCGTTATTTATTCCGGCGAAAAAAGCTGTTATTACGCCGGCGATACCGGGCTTACGCTGGATATGCAGCTGATACCGCTATGGGGAAAACCTGATTTTGCGATATTGCCGATTGGTGATCATTTTACCATGGGATACGAAGATGCCGCCATTGCTGCCGGTTTTGTACAGACCACAAAAGTGATAGGTGTGCATTACGATACCTTTGAGTGGATAAAGATTGACCACGATGTGGCCACAAAAGCTTTCGCAGGTAAAGGAATTGAATTACTATTGCCATCCGTTGGCGAAACCATAATTCCCTGACGGAAATGACCCAGGAAAATACATTTTTATACCTAAAAGATAAGGAGCCGGTGCATGAGCAAGACAATAGGAATAGCAAATCAAAAAGGTGGTGTGGGAAAAACCACCACGGCCATTAACCTGGCTGCAAGCCTGGCGGTGCTGGAATACAATACCCTGTTGGTAGATGCGGATCCACAGGCCAACAGCACGACAGGTACCGGTTTTGACCTCCACAACGTTACCAAAAGCCTGTACGATTGCATGGTCAACCAAACGCCAGCGTCGGAGGTGATATTAAAATCTGAGATACCCAACCTGCATGTGATCCCCTCGCATATTGACCTGGTGGGTGCAGAAATAGAGATGATCAACTACCCCAACCGGGAAAATGTGTTGAAACAAATACTGGAGCCCATCAAAAGCCAGTACGATTTTATCATTATTGATTGTTCCCCATCCCTCGGCCTTATTACGGTCAATAGCCTGGTGGCTGCCGATTCGGTGATCGTTCCGGTTCAAACAGAATTTTTTGCATTGGAAGGCCTGGGTAAATTGCTGAATACCATTAAAATCGTACAAAACAGGCTCAATACCGCGTTGCAAATAGAAGGCATCCTCATGACCATGTATGATGGCCGCCTAAGACTCTGCAACCAGGTGGTAAGCGAAGTCCGCCATCATTTCGACGAAATGGTTTTCAACACCATCATCCATCGCAACACCAGGCTCAGCGAAGCCCCCAGCGTAGGCAAACCCGTAATTCTATATGATGCCGACAGTAAAGGCTCTATGAATTACCTCAACCTGGCCAAAGAAATCCTACAAAAAAACAACCTCACAAAAATTAAAGAAGAAGACCGATACATCTCTTAAAATGTGGAAATGTGAGAAATGTGGAAATGTGGAAATTATCCCATAAGCAACATGTCGCTTAATTGCAGTCTGTCTTTCATTTTCACATTTCCACATTTCTCACATTTCTCACATTTCCACATTTTCACATTTCCACATTAATCTCATGAGTAAAGCAACTGATAATAAAAACCTGATAGGCAAAGGCCTCCGCTCGCTGCTGCAAAATATTGACAGCGATCTTAAAACCACCGATGGCAAACTAAAGGCTGAAGTGGTGGAAAAAAAAGTGACCGCCAACCGCATTGCGCTTGACCTGATTGAAACCAATCCCCGCCAGCCACGTAAAGATTTTGACGAAGTGGCCCTGCAAGAACTGGCGCATAGCATCAAGTTGCACGATATTATTCAGCCGCTAACCGTAGCACCGCTACCTAACGGAAAGTTTAGGCTGATTGCCGGCGAGCGCCGCTTACGTGCCTCCAAACTGGCTGGTGTTAAAGATGTGCCGGTGTATATCCGCGAAGCTAACGACCGACAATTACTGGAGCTGGCGCTGCTGGAAAACCTGCAACGCGAAAACCTGAATGCCATCGAAATTGGCCTCAGCTACAAACGCCTGATGGACGATCTCAATTACACGCAGGAAGAAGTAAGCGAACGGATGGGCAAGGAACGCAGCACCGTGGCCAATTATATGCGCCTGCTGAAACTGCCACCCGATATCCAGATAGCAGTACGCAGCGGCAGCATCAGCATGGGTCATGCCCGGGCGCTGGTGAACGTGGCCGAAATAGAAAAGCAATTATTTATTTACAAAGAAATAAAAGATAAGCACCTCAGCGTTCGCCAAACCGAGGACCTGGTGCGCAAAATGTACAGTCCCGGCCAAGGATCCGTTAAAAAAGCCGGTGCCAGCCACCTGCCTGCCGCATATCAAAAATTACAGGATACATTAGCGTCGCATTTTAGCACCAAGGCCAGCATCAAACAAAGCAAATCCGGAAACGGCAGCATTACATTGGAATATTATTCCATCCAGGAGTTGAACAAATTGTTGGATATGATGGGGATTAAGGTTAGTTAGGGATTAGGGATTTGGGATTTGGGATTAGGGATTGGGGATTAGGAAATGGGGATTGGGAAATGGTTCATCCGTTTGCGGGCTGGTAGAGACGCCATGCCTGGCGTCTGAATCATAACCGATAAAAAATTTGGAACCCCCGTGTTCGAATCTGAATATTCTATTTCGCATTTCAAGTTCGTACATACCCCAACTACAACCAATCGTTCTGTCCAATATCGATAATGATTGCCTGCACCAGTATCCCCCGCTGGCGGGGGACAGTCTGAGCCGAAGGCGAAGACAGGGGGTGGCCAGCAGCGGGAAATGAATAAAAAAAAACAGCACATGAGGTGGCTTAGCATCTTCACAATAATTTTACTTACTACCATTTGCAGCCACTCCTTTGGCCAGGTAAAACTTATAGACAGCACCGGCAAAGTAAGGCCACTCACGGCGGCAGATTCCTCCAAAAACAAAAAACAAAAAGAGATTTATTGCGACACCTGCTTTTCACCCAGGAAAGCCACCCTCCGCTCCGCCATTATTCCCGGCTGGGGCCAGGTTTATAACAAGCAAGTATGGAAAGTACCTTTTGTGTACGCCATACTGGGCGTCACCGCAGGCATTTTTGTGGTGAACGTAAAAGAGTACAATGGCTTGAAGGCGGCCTATGTGTTGAGGGTTGACACCATTGCTTCAAACGATACATTAATTGACCCCCGGTACAGCGTTCTCAGCGCCAACTCCATGAAGTTTTACCGGGATGAATACCGCAAAAATGTGGACTTGAGTGTACTGGTATTTATCATCGGCTGGGGACTTAACGTGATAGACGCCACCGTAAGTGCACACCTGAAACAATTCGATGTGAGCGACGACCTTTCACTGAAAATAAAACCCACTTTTAACATGAACGGGCAAACAGGTGTAAGTTTGGTTTTTGGGCTAAAAAACAACAAAGGCAAGCTCAAAGACATGAATAAAATATTGAACGCAAAATGATATTGCAATAATGAAAATAGCACTCATCGGATACGGAAAAATGGGGCAAGCCATTGAAGCCATTGCCATTGAAAGAGGTCACGAGATCGTACTCAAAATAGACATTAGTAACCGCCAGGATTTTACCAAAGAGAACCTGCGAAAAGCAGATGTTGCCATAGAATTTACCAGCCCGCATAGTGCTGTAGAAAACATTCTTCGTTGCCTGGAATATGAAACGCCGCTGGTATGTGGCAGTACCGGCTGGCTGGCCGAACTGCCTGAAATCGAAACCGCATTATATAAGTACGACGGCTCCTTTTTATATGCCAGCAATTTCAGCCTGGGCGTCAATATTTTCTTTGAAATCAACAAACTGCTGGCGAGGCTCATGGCCGTTCAACCGGAGTATGATGTGGAAATGTTGGAGGTGCACCATACACAAAAAAAGGATGCGCCAAGTGGCACTGCCATTACTTTGGCCGAACAGATACTTGCGGTAGATTATCATAAAAAGCAATGGGTCAATAACCCCACCGGCAATAAGGCCGACCTCTTTATCGAAAGCCAGCGCATTGACCCGGCCCCCGGCACCCATGTGGTTAACTGGACCAGTCCTATTGATGATATTGAAATCAAACATACCGCCCATAGCCGTACCGGCTTTGCATTAGGCGCGGTATTGGCTGCCGAATTTTTAAAAGGAAAGAAGGGCATGTTTACAATGAAAGATGTGCTGGGGTTGTAATGATCGCAGGAAAATCTATTTTACAAACAGCCCCTGCGAAGGCCCTTTGTATTTATCTCATGGATGGTATTGTCTATTGTAGAGACGCCCATTTATGGCGTCTCCCTCCTAACCGATCCTCCAAAGCAACCATCATGGCCGGTTATAATGGAACATTTGTAACACCTTGAATTAGTGATTACACCCATTAACTGATTTGCATGAAGGAGACGCCATAAATGGCCGTCTCTACTGACAAATGATCCTCCTGTCAGCCGCATCACATTTCACTACATTGTTTATTATTTCCCCATGCTGTAAGAAATCGCTTACGGGATGGTACTAATAGACTCAAACAATCAGTATTGTGACGGAACATCAACAGCAACATATTTTCGAAAGCTGGCTTCATCAACACCAGGCGCTCCTGTTTAAAGTAATACGAGCTTATGCTTTTACGGATATGGACAGAGATGACCTGTTCCAGGAGATCACGGTACAGGTATGGAACTCCATCCCGGCATTCAGGCAGGAAGCGGCCGTTACTACCTGGATGTACCGGATAGCATTGAATACTGCCATAAAATGGGTGAAGAAAGAGCAGAAGCACAGCCAGGCTGAAACACTGGATGCTGTTCATCATGTGCTAAAGGAAAATGCCGCAGTTGTTGACGAACGACTGGCCTGGCTATACGAAGAAATTCACAAGATGGATAAGATCGATCGCTCCATCACCCTGCTGCTTCTCGATGATTTCAGCTATAAAGAAATGGCCGGCATTCTGGGCATCAGCGAATCGAATGTGGGCGTCAAGATCAATCGGATCAAAAAACAACTTATTTCAAAATCAACAAAACTTAATCACCATGGAATTTGAAGACATGAAAAAAATCTGGGACGCGCAGACCAGCCAACCCCTGTACGTTATCGATGAACAGGCATTACACAACCGTATCCTTTCTAAAAAAAGGAAGGGAGCCCATATCACCAACATCAGCGAGTTACTGGGCATCATTGCCTACGGTGTTATGGGATGTTTCCTTTTGGGCGTTACGCTGTATAAGCAAAATGGCAGCCCGTTTATGTACGTCCTTGCGGTATGGGTGCTTACCAGTGCGTTATACATCCTAAAGATCCGGATCTTACGTATCCGGGGAAATGACCATTTTGACCGGTCGATGCAGGGCGATCTTGACCATGCCATCTCGGTGGCAAAATACCAGGTGCACCTGTCGCTCGTTATGCGATGGAACATGCTGCCCATCGCGTTGCTGACCGTTTTGGGCGTTTCAGGAGCTGGCAAATCAGTATGGTTTTCGATCGCCATCCTGATCTTTTTTGCACTCGCTGCTTATGCCAGCGGTTGGGAACATGGAATTTATAAAAAACGGAGGATGGAACTCGAAATGCTGCAAAAGAACCTGGCCAATGGCTAATTAGTTAAAGCTTCACACCTGCACTTTCATTGCTTTGCTTAACATTGTCATCAGAATAGGGATAAGCTACTTGTGCGTTTACGTTTAATCAATTTTTATGATGACATACTTCAAAGACCTGGAGGCTTTAGAAGCACATATTGAAAGCACGCAGAAAGGAAGCCTCCTTATTACCTACCGTAATTTGCCCGATTATGCCGGTATGGTACTGGGCATCGGGATCATTTTTGATGTACCGGCCAAAAAATACCAGTTGGACCTGGAGTGGATTTCTTTTGGGCTGGATCTCTATGCTGAAAACCTGCTGGTGGGCTATTTATACCAGTTTGACAGCCTTAAAAACCTTGCCGGCTATTTGCAGGTTACATTCCAAATCGCTATTACCGAAATCCCGGTGAAATATAAAATTGACAGTGAGCTGTTTCCCAATCCTTTCAAAGATGCCGGCCGGGAAAAGGAATTTGAAGACTGCTGGCAGCGCTTTGTCGGGGATTTTAATACAGGTATGTATGTAGACCATTCGCTGGAATTGGTTTATACCAGTAAATGGACATAAAAGCCTGCCTGGTTTATCCTTGAAAATTACCTGTGTTTAGTACCCTCTCCGCTACGGCGAGGTCCCGGGCCTTCTCACAGGGCCTTGTCGGAGACATCGCCTCGAAAGCTTAGGTGTAAATGGTAATTGTTCCCTGGGCGAGGTCTCCGCCACTTTTCGAAGTCTCCACCCTGCATTTATGTGCGGGCCTGGGACTTGGCGCTGCATAATATTGGTTTGCTCCAAAAATTATCTGTCATCGTTTCAAACAGTTATTGAATAATTCTAAGTATTTTTTGCCGGTAAACCCAGCCCAGCATGAAACTTGTGTTATCCGTTTCTCTTCTTCTTATTTTGTCTATACCGGCGGCGCTTTTTTCGCAGCCTAAAAAAATTATCGATAGCATTGAAAAAGCCCTGCCCTCGCAAAAGGATTCTGTGCTGGTAAAAAGTTACAACGAACTCACCTGGCAATACCGCAGTGTAGACAGGGCCAAAGGCATCAGCTACGGTGAAAAAGCTATTGCACTCAGTCAGCAAATAAAATTTCCGAAAGGTGAAGCGCAGGCTTACAATGACCTGGGCATTTTGTACATGGACCAGCAGCAAATGGACAAGGCCATAGCATCCTACCAGAGGGCGATCCCGATCCGTGAAAAGCTCAATGATAAAAGCGGGCTGGCGGCCGTATATCTTAAAATCGGCATTATTTACCAGAAGTCGGGCAAGTTTGATAAAGCATTGGAAAATGGTCTGAAAGCACTGGAGTTGTACGAAGTGCTAAAGGATGATTATACCATCGCTACCGCATTGAATAATGTAGGCATTGCGAACCAGAATGTGGGCAATGTAGACGCGGCATTAAAATACCATGAACGGGCTCTGTCGCTTCGCGAAAAGATCAATGATAAAGCAGGTATGGCGACTTCTTACCTGGCCATTGGCAATATTTATTTCCTGAAAGATGATGTGCAGAAAGCAAAATATTATATGGAGAAGTCGGACACAATGGCTACCCAGGTAAACAACTACGAAGTGATGGCCACCGCCGCCCATAACCTCGCTGCTATCTACGACAAAACAGGGCCGTTTGAGAAAGGACTTGATTATGCCGAAACTGCCTTATCCATCAGGGAACAGCTGGGCGATGTAAAGACCATAGTAAGTTCTCTAAACGTTTGGGGCGGCTTGCTCACTAAAACAAAACAATTTAAACCTGCCGAAGAAAAACTGCTACAGGCATTAAAACTATGCGACACATTAATTAGCTGCCTGCCCGAGAAGCCACGCATTTACCTGAGTCTTACCAACCTGTACGAGGCCATGGGCGATTACAAAAAAGCCAATGAAATGGCCCGTCAGCAGATGATCTACCACGACAGCATTTATACTGCCGATATGAACTCCCGGTTCAGCGAGGTGGAAACCAAATACCAGACAGCCCAGAAAGAGATCCAGATAAAGGAACAGGATTTTATGATCACCAAAAGAAACTACTGGATAGCAGGCATCGGTGGTTTGTTATTACTGGGTGGCCTGTTGGGTTTCAGTTATAACAGGCGTTTTAAGCTTAAAAAAGAACAACAATTCCAGGCCGAGATCATGCACCAGCAGGATATGGCCACCCGCGCCGTACTGCAGGCTGAAGAAAATGAAAGAGAACGCATAGCCCGTGAGCTGCACGATGGCGTAGGCCAGATGATGAGTGCTGCCAAAATGAACCTGAGTGCCATGGAAGGCGATCTCGCATTTACCAATGATAACCAAAGAAATGCATATGAGCGCATCGTGAACCTTGTAGATGAAGGCTGCAGGGAAGTGCGCACAGTAAGCCACCAGATGATGCCCAATGCCTTATTGAAAAAAGGGCTGGCCAGTGCCATCCGGGAGTTTATTGACAAGATAGATAACCGGATTCTTAAAGTGGATCTATACAGCGAAGGCCTCAATGAACGCATTGATACCAACACCGAAACCGTGCTCTACCGGGTAGTGCAGGAATGTGTGAACAATGTGATCAAACACAGCGGTGCCAACCATCTCGACATTTCGTTGATTAAGGACAAAGATGGTATCAGCGTTACTATTGAAGACAATGGGAAGGGTTTTGACACCAGTTTAAAATCCACTTCGGAAGGTATTGGCTTGAAAAATATCCGTACCCGTATCGAATATCTTAAAGGCACCGTAGATTTTGACAGCACACCCGGTAATGGAACACTTGTGGCCATTCATGTTCCGGTTGCCTAACCCAGTTTTTTATTATGAAACGATTTTTCTGTTTAGCAGTATTCCTCCTCTGTATTGTTTTTCTCCCGGCGCAAAACAATCAAAAAATAGATGATATTAAAAAGCAATTGGCCGTTGCTACCACAGACAGCGCCATTGTGGAACTCACCACGGACCTGGGCTTTGCAGTGTCGGATGCCGACCAGGAAAAGGCCCTCTCCTATTTCCTGGAGGCCGAAGCTTTAAGTAAAAAATCGGGCTACAAAAGGGGGATGTTAAGTGTGTACCTGGGCAAGGGTGCACTGATGGATAATGTCTCAAAATTCGACAGTGCCATGCTGTATTATGCCGATGGGTTAAAGCTGGCCCAAAGCATGAAGGACCTTCGCTGGCAAAGTAGTTTTAATATTAATATTGGCCTGATATACCTGCGGCAAAGCAAGCACCCGGAGGCGATGAAACACTATGATATGGCCCAGCAATTCAGCGAACAGGCGGGTGATGAAAAAGGTGTGGCAAACATCCTGCGAAAAAAAGCAAACCTGGTGCTACAGGACATGGATTACAAACTGGCGCATAAATTCTACAGCGAAGCCATTGCTGTTTACGAGAAACTGAAAGACTCCGGCAGCCTTGGCGAAAGTCTTGGCAGCAAAGGCTTTGCCTACAGAACCGAGGGTAAAAACGACAGTGCCATCGTCTATTTTCAGAAGGCCATCGAAATGTTCAGGGCCATTCGATATACCAATATGATTGCGGTAGCCTATACAGAAATTGGTAAGGCACTATTTGAGCAAACAAAATATAAAGAGGCACTTGACAATTATACAGAAGCAGAGAAAATTTACGACACTGTCAATTACATGAGCCACCAGGATGCCTTGCAAGTCTTCATTGGCGATGTGTTGATAAAACTCAACGACGTACCCGGCGCAAAAACACATTATCAAAAAGGATTAAAATTAGCGTCAGACAGTAAAGATATGGAGCAGCAGTCGGAAGCCTTGTACGGGTTGTTTAAAGTGAACCAACTGCAGAAAAATTTTGCGGAGGCCATTGGTTATCTTGAATCTTATGACAGCCTGAAGGATGTGATTTCAAAAAACGAACAACTCGCCACCGTTACCGAGATGACGGAGAAATATGAGACAGAGAAAAAGGAACGCATCATCCAGCAACAAAACTTTGCGCTTGCCAAAAAGAATTACTGGATCTATGGCTCGCTGGCATTTATTTTATTGGGTTTACTGCTTGGGTACAGCTATTACAGGCGTTTTAAACTCAAAAAAGAACAGCAGCTGCAAGCCGAAATTATGCTCCAGCAGGATATGGCGACCAGGGCCATATTACAGGCCGAGGAGAATGAACGGGAACGTATAGCCCGTGAATTACACGATGGCGTAGGCCAGATGATGAGTGCCGCCAAAATGAATCTGAGCGCCATGGAAGGTGACCTTGCATTTACCAACGACAATCAAAAAAATGCATACGAACGGATTGTAAACCTGGTAGATGAAGGTTGCAGGGAAGTACGCACCGTAAGCCACCAGATGATGCCCAATGCCTTACTAAAAAAAGGGCTGGCCAGTGCCATCAGGGAATTTATCGATAAGATAGACAGCCGTATTTTAAAAGTGGACCTCTACAGCGAAGGCCTTAATGAACGCATTGATACCAACACCGAAACCGTGCTCTACCGGGTAGTGCAGGAATGTGTGAACAATGTGATCAAACATAGCGGTGCCAACCATCTCGATATCTCGCTGATAAAAGATAAAGATGGCATCAGCGTAACGATTGAAGACAATGGAAAAGGTTTCAATACGGAGCAAAAGGCAGAAGGTATTGGTATGAAAAATATAGTCACGCGCATTGCCTACCTGAAAGGCACGGTTGACTTTGATAGCAAACCGGGCAATGGCACTTTGGTGGCTATCCATGTGCCCGGTGCGGGCACCTGATAGTCATTCGTTTTTTTGCCATCTTTGAAAGATGGATACATCTATTTTACCCGTATGAAACCCCTTATTGCTTTTGGCTGCAGCCTTTTAAGTGTTAGCACTTTTTCTCAAACTCCGTTCATCGATAGTTTGAAAAAAGTAGTGGCGTCCAGTGCCCCCGCCCGGCAGCGGCTGCAGAGTAGTGTGGCTATTTGCGAACAACTTTTCACAAAAGATTTCGACGCCACCATTACCTATGCTTCCGGTGGAATACAACTGGCCCGCAGTCTCGGAGATTCGGTGAATGTTGCCGTTTGCAAACGCTACCTTGGTATGGCAAATTATTTTCACGGCAAGTTCGACATAGCCGCCACCCATTATTATGAAGCCATTGCCCTGCTGGAAAAAACAAGCGAGACAAAACAACTGGCACTTGCCTACAACGACCTGGCTAAACTACATCGCAAAACAGGAGACTATGTTTCGTCTCTTGGTAACTACGACAAGGCAATGGCCATTTTTGAGCAATCAAAGGATTCGTCGGGCATGGCCATGATCTGGAATGAAAGCGGGGTGGTATTCGAATATCAAAAAAATTATAAGGAAGCCATTTCCCGCTACAGCAGGTCATTGCAAATGGCGCGGCTGTTAAACGACAGGTTGGGTGAATCGTATGCACTCAATTTTATTGCGGGGGTACAAACGATACAACATGATTATGCTGCGGCCGAACAAAACCTGCTGGCTTGCATCGATATCCGGAAATCCATCAAAGACACGTTTTCGCTGGCGCTGGCCCAAACCGACCTGGGCACTACGTATATAGCGGCCGGACAATATAATAAAGCCATAGAACTGTTATTGCAAAGCAACCAATATGCTGATCTCTCCCACTACCCCGATCTGAAACTGAATAATTTTATACAGTTAGCGGCCGCCGAAAAAAGCAAAGGCAATTTCAGCCAGGCGCTGGAATACCAGGAACAGGGTGGTGCCCTGAAAGACTCGCTTTTTAATATTGCCAAAGCCGGGCAGATAAATGAACTGGAAGCTAAATACCAGGGCGCCAAAAAAGACCAGGAAATAGCTCTTCAAAAATTTGAGATCGCCAGGAAAAATTACTGGCTTATAGGTTCAGGGGTATTGCTATTGTTGGGTGTCCTGC
The DNA here is from genome assembly GCA_040386335.1 of Bacteroidota bacterium. GTDB lineage: Bacteria > Bacteroidota > Bacteroidia > Chitinophagales > Chitinophagaceae > JAZKFT01. The sequence continues at coordinate 22,593 of JAZKFT010000053.1, read as the reverse complement.
TGGGCTATAGTTATTACCGGCGGTTCAGGTTAAAAAAAGAAAAACAATTACAGGCCGAGATCATCCGGCAACAGGATCTTTCTACCAAGGCCATTTTACAGGCTGAAGAAAACGAAAGAGAACGCATTGCAAGAGAACTGCATGATGGTGTAGGGCAAATGATGAGTGCTGCGAAAATGAACCTGAGTGCCATGGAAGACGACTTGAAACTGGAAGATGGCAAGCAAAAAACGGCTTACGACCGGATCGTAAACCTGGTAGATGAAAGTTGCAAAGAAGTAAGGGCTGTAAGCCACCAGATGATGCCCAATGCCTTACTGAAAAAAGGACTGACCAGTGCCATCCGCGAATTTGTAGATAATATCGACAGCCGCATTTTAAAGGTGGACCTCTACAGCGAAGGCCTCAACGAACGCATAGACAGCAATACCGAAACTGTACTGTACCGCGTGGTGCAGGAATGTGTAAATAATGTGATCAAACACAGTGGCGCCAACCATCTCGATATTTCACTGATTAAAGACCCCGATGGAATCAGCGTAACGATAGAAGATAATGGCAAAGGCTTTCTTGTTTCCGAAAAAGAAAAGTCGGAAGGCATTGGCCTTAAAAATATCCGCACCCGGGTAGAGTTTCTAAAAGGAACAGTGGATTTTGACAGTACCCCCGGCAAGGGCACACTGGTGGCTATTCATGTTCCGGTAGGCGATTAAACGCCGGCTAATACTGTAATGGAATCGCCTCTTTCAAATTGTTTTTAAGGAATGAAGCAATATTTAACGACCTCCGGGCCGGCATGGTGGTTTTCCAATTAATTGATAGCAATTGCAAGTCGTTATATTGCCTTCATTACAATTGATTGAGGTCATTTATGTTTTTTGTTTCAAGTGTTTGATTGAATGGCAGACTGGTGTATTGATACGCCATTTGGAAAGAAGGAAGGTGACGGTTATATTTGAGAAGGCGCAATTACTCCGACAATTTTAAAAAATAACGGGCTATGAATAGTCTATATGCATTCTTAATAACCCTGCTCGTTTATCCTACAATTGGGACATTTCTTTTTGCATTGGTTGAGAATTTGAAAACCTCAACCAAAATGAAAATCTCAATCATGACTTTTGGACATCCCCTATTGACAGGAATCGCAATTTGGTCTGTATGTTCGACATTCAATAATGTAATTGCGGAGACGGGAGTTTTGTTTGTTGCCGGCACGTTGTTACGGATACCATTTTCGGACAAAAGGTATTTTTCAACGGTTGTAAAAGAGTCAGGAACAGTGGTAATTGAGTACTATTCTGAATTACTAAGACGGAAGACCATTTTTTTAACCACTTCTGAAATAACCGATTGTACCCAATCAACAAGCCGACATCTCATTGACAAGCCATCAGAACTGACACTCACTATACCAGGCCAGGTACTGAAATTTATGATTCTTGAAAAGACAACTAAAGTCAGTCTGTGACAAACTGCGGCTTACAGTGGTAGTGCCAGCGGCCGGACTTCACAAACAAAGGCCAGCATTACTTCCTATTATGTAACTATATACCTACAACCCGGCAATACCTGAACAATGCTCCAGGCAATTTTAGGCAACATCAAACTTTGAAAGTTTACTGCACTAACTTTTGAATACGAAACAAGGAACTAAGAAATTTCCTGTGTCTAATGGCAGCTCAGTCCTTTTCGGTTTTAATAATAATCACTATGGCATTTCTAACGCACATGTCTTAAGTCATTATTATAAATTAGCTGCTGGTTTGTCGGGTCGATCAAATCCGGATATCACCTTCTAAAGCTCCATCGTCCGTTTTTCCTCCTGTCAATGCTTTCAAGCCAGCTTTCAACATACCAATTAAATGGCCGTCTTTTTCATCCCAGTAGTGTCCCCTTACTACACTTGCCCGCAACAATGAGATTTCAGGATCCTGCTTTCCCCCGGGAAACCAGGCTTTCATAAATTCGTTCCATAATTCGTCTACTTTTTGCTGATCATCTACAATCTCAACTTCGGTAGTTAAAGAAAGATAATGCTGCTTACCGGATTCAATGAACATCAGGTAAACTTCAGGGTCCGCCTGTATCTGCCGGTTCTTATCACTGCTTTTTGGACTGAAGAACCAGATATCCCCTGATTCATCTACCTGGGTGGCACCCATCGGGCGGGATTCAAGTTTGCCATTTTCTTTCGTACAGAATAAACACATTTTTCCTTCAGCCAGGCTTTTTAGCTTTTTAATGGCTTCTTCATTGCTGAGATTCTTTATCGTTGACATATTTGTTTTTCAAACTGAAGTCATAAATTATACCACTTGATAATTACACTATTTGTTTAATTCGATAGGCTATTCTCATCGGTAAGATCACACAGGACCGGGATATGACACCCAAATGTTGGAATTTATGTGGAATAACCACCTCAACTGGCGAAAAAAGGGGCAAACCAGGTACAAACCGGTGATACTTACTATCCGGACCTTTTAACACGGCATTTAAAACATTGGTATGGCCGGTACTTGGGCTTGAGATTGGAGCAATCATAAGGGGTAATGCCGGACTTCAATCCGGGACCTTTCGAACAAAAGACAGCCTTTTGTTCTTAATATTTAACCTTATCAAAAAGCAAAGCAGAAGTTCCGGTGGAAAATAATATTCCAAACCATCGGCAATAGCTGCCCGTTGGGTGCAAGCGTTGAGGCTATAATTTTCTAAAATAGGTTAAAACGAAATCGTGGAAGCTAATCATGCAGCTTAATTGCGCCCTACTCAATAATAAATTTGTAACCCCGGCCGGGTACGGTAATAATTTTAATGGCGTTATCGCCCGCTAATTTCTTACGCAACTTGGACACCAATACGTCCACATTTCTACTGATGACCACGATGCCTTTATCTTCCCAAATCTCTTTCATCAGTTGTTCCCTTTCTACGATCTGGTTGATATTTTCTGCGAAAATTGTTAGTGCTTTTGTTTCTTTTTCCGAAAGCTCAATATCGCTATCCTCCATTTTAAGAACATTACTTGCCGGGTAGAATTTAAAATTTCCCAATGGTATGTGATCATTACCATCGATCATTGGCATTGTCTCGTCTTTTTTACGAAACTTCTTTCTTACATAAACACCTACCACACCCAAAGGAATCATCAATAGTGTCAGCCAAAGGAAATTAAAACTGGTTTTCTGCAACAATTCAATTTCAATAACATAACAACCTACCTCCAGCTTACGACCCCTGCAAGGTGTTAAATCGCCTGCATGGCTGTTTATTTCGAATGCAAACACCGTTTCATTTTGTCTACATTTCCTCAAATTCACTATATAATCCTTTGCCAGGCCGTTCTTCTGAAATGTGCGCTGAACCAAATTGATGAGGGTATCTGAAATAAATCCAAAGTCATTTTGAAAAGAAATCTGGTAACTATTGTCATTGATCTGCTTAACCGGCATCACCCGGGATGAAGAATCCCTGGCTGAAAGCAATAGCTGATGCCCCAAATCACGCAATACAATTTCAATATGCTTCTCATGTGTCTCATTGTTTTTATTGATAAATGAAACAGCGGCAATTGAAACAACAATGATCATGATGGAAGATCCAAATACAATAAATGGCCTCATAAGCGCAAATTAACCCATTTACCCCCGGTTTCAGTTGATTTTACAAACGTTTTACGTGTCTTTTACAACGTTTTACCACCAAAAAGCTTCGGAATAATTGGCCCCCAATACTTTTACGTTATTGTTTTCACCAAATCATTTTGTTCCCATGAATACATGTCTCCCTGTTTTTTTATGGCACATCCCGATTATTTCGGGACTCCTTTTTCTTTCCTTTTCCTGTAACCAGGCTTCAGACTTTACACAGGCATCCAATCGCCCGGCTAATCAGCAACATCAAAAAAGAGAAAAGACCGGAACTGCAAACATCGTTTTCAGATCTGATGACAGCGGACAAACATGGCAGGACATTAGCGACGGGTTGCCCGAACCCGGGAATGATGACTATAGCGGTGGCAGAGACGTTTTTTTTGCAGATGGTAATGGGCTCTGGTTAACAGACGGAAATGGGATCTATCACAGTAAACCAAATTTCACGGCTCCATTTTGGAATAAGGAAATTTACCCCGACAAACATAGCAGCATTGCCCCTGGTAAGGCCGGGATTTTTGCATACAATTACCCGGGTGATGGAATTTTCCAAAAAACAATCGCTACGGGTGTGTGGTCGCCGGTATTCACAAATTTCCAGGCGAAACAGATACGCAGCGTTTTTGAATCTGCCGGAGGCACGGTTTTCATCGGCTCCGACAGAGGCCTTTTTAAATCCACTAACAGTGGAAAATCCTGGAAACAACTGAATGCCGGGGGCTGGGGAAAAATGGTAGCATCAAATGGTGTACTCCTTGCGACCAGCCAGGGAGGGATATTAAGATCGGCCGACGAGGGTGAAAACTGGACTTTGGTGATCAGTGAGGGAGGTGTGGGCATAGATGTAGAACGCATCGAAGGTGGATTCGCTGCTATTTCTTACAGCACCGTTGCGAAGACCCGGAGAATACGAACATCTTACGACGGCGGCAAAACCTGGCAGGCTATTGATGCCGGCCTCCAGGCGCATGGTTTTGTTGACGGAATCTTGCCGCCGGTTAATACTAACCTTCCACCACAAGGCTTTTCCGATTCAACCTGGCATCCTAACGATACTACGATCCCCCAGGTGCCAACGTATATTACAACCATTATACAGTTTGGTGAAAGCTTCTTTTGTGGTCATTCTGACGGCGTTTACAGGTCATCAGATAAGGGAAAAACCTGGAAACTGGTACTTCCTGCTGCAAAAGGGAAGATGTTCAAAGTATCTGTTTCCGGCAACGTGATTTATGCCATTCAGATGGGGTCACATTGTTAAACCTGCCCTATAGTAAAAGATACATGATGATGAAAAACCCCGTAAAATTATTTGCGCTGTTATCGCTGATTATTAATCAATATGCTTTACTCTAAATTTTAAAAAAATGAAAAGATTATTTGTGTTTGTCCCGGCTATTCTCCTGGTATTATTTCTATTAAATTCTTTTATGCTAAAAGAAAAGGATGCGGCCAAAGTAATTAGTAATAAACCAGGGCTTGTAAACACCGTTTTTAAATCTGTTGATGGCGGACAAACCTGGCAGGACATCAGCAAAGGGCTGCCTGAAAACTTGCGGGAAGATCGTACCGGGAGAAATCGCTTCTTTGCAAATGAAAAAGGGCTGTTTTTAAAGATTGGAAACGAGCTCTATCATAGTACACCAAATGCCGCAGCTCCTTTTTGGACCAAAGAGATTGCTCCTGGCGAACATTGCAGCACTGCCCCCGGTAAGCCGGGGATATTTGCCAACAATTACTGGGGTATACATTTGAAAAAAACAAACGGAACGGATGTATGGTCGCCGATATTCGAACATTTTCAGGAGCAGCGAATACGCAGCGCTTTTGAGACTGCCGGAGGTACCATTTTCATTGGCACCGACAGGGGCCTTTTTAAAACTACCAACAATGGAAAAACATGGAAACATGTCCATGCCGGAAGCCTGGCAGGGCATTTTGCAGAGTCCGATGGCGTACTGGTCGCGAACAGTATGAGAAAGATAATAAGATCGACCGATGATGGCGAAAACTGGGAACTGGCGACCAGTGAGGATGCTGTAGCTTTTGATGTAAAACAGATCAGAGGTGGATTCGCTGCTATCACTTCTGATAAAGAGTCGAATAGCAGGAGGCTAAGTTCATCCTACGACGGCGGTAAAACCTGGCAGTCCATTAATGCCATCCAGGACAAAATTCTTATTGATTCATTATGGCGGACCTGGAATGATCGCCCTCGTGTGCAAGCCTTCCAGACTTCAATTACCCAGGTTGGTGAAAACTTCTTTAGTACCCATCCTGGCGGCATTTTCAGATCATCAGACAAGGAAAAAACATGGAAATTATTACTTCCTTCTGTAGAAAATAAGGTCTTCAATTTATTTATTTCAGGCAACGTGATCTATGCCATACCCAGCAAGGGAGGATGCTGAAAAATAAGGTTGACATTCCATGTATTGTTTAAAATTACCGCAGTTGGCGGACATGATTAGTTGTGCACATTCTGAAAAAAAAACTGAAAAAAAAAAAACGATGAAAAAAAGTATCATGATATTGATGATGGTGGCATCAGGATTTTATAGCTCCGGGCAAAGCAGTACAGATTCCGTTTATTCAGGACCTGTGGATTCGGTAAAATCTATTAATGTTGTACCACGCGAACCTAACGGACCAACCAAAGCAGGACTTGCTAAAGCAATCGAAAATGGAACGATTTATAACGCTACGTCGCCTTATCACAACGATTTGCATGAGTTTACTCTTTTAGTGGCCACGCGGGACTTTTGTAATAAAACTTTATCGCAAATGCGTGATAATGGTGAAGTGAATAAGAAGCATTCCAAGAAATTGAAAAGGGAATTGTCAAAGGCTAATGCAGAATTAGCTTCAGCAAAATTTAATGGTTTAAAAATTGAGACGGGGATGTATGAAGCGTTTTTGAAACAGATCAATGATCGGTTGAAGGATTAAAGTTGTGGCGTTTTCCTACGCCCGGTGCGTGAAGACTCGAATTATGGTAGAAATAGATCTATGTTAATTAAAACTACAAAAAAATGAAAAAAGTTATTTATGCGCTGATCTTATCGCTGGTTGTGGTAAGCGGACTCGTATTTGCTAAGCGTGAAATCAAAAAAGAAACACCTGAAAAAACAATCTCAAAGCCACACTCTGCTGCTGAAATGAAAAACGAAAGGGAAAGATGGGAGGCTACCCCAGACGGTATAAAATTCAAAAAATGGGAAGCCTCTCCCGCAGGTAAAAAAGTGTATGCTGCTGAAGATAAAATAATGAAGCACATCAAAGATTCTACTAATATGGAAGCCGTTGTAACCTCCCTTTCTCTTCCGCCAGGCTCAAGATTAGGTTTCGGAGTAATGGCCAGGATAGATGGTGACGATTACATTGTAAATTTTGCGCCGGAAGCGTCTCAACTTGAGCAATTGCATAGCCTGAAAGTTAACGACAAAATAATTATAAGAAGCCGTGGTGTATCGCATGCGCCCAAGTATGCATATCCAATAGTATCGGGCGATTATGTAGAACGGGATGGTAAAATAATTTATAAAAGTATCCCCCGCAAAGGCGGTTGCTGAGCAAATAAATTATGAAATACATGCGCCTGAATGCTTTGTTCCTGCTATTTGTTCTTCACACTTCCTGTGGAGGACAAAATCAACCAAACTCACCACAAGATAATACCAGGCAAGGATACACCGGGTCTCAACTTAAAGAGGCGGCCACCACCAAGGGGGTGCCTATGGGTATGGTTCGGCATGTAAGGAAAGCCAGGAACGGAGACATTTTGATTGCTTCCTGGTTAGCCGTGTTTCGATACGATGGAACATCTTTTACCAATCTGACAGGTAAAATAATTTCGCCCCGCTTCGCCAGCTTCTGGGATGTTCTGGAAGATCGAAAAGGAAATCTTTGGTTCGCTTCCCTACTTTCGGGTGTCTATTATTACACTTCGGCTTCGCTCAGGGCAGGCGGGAAATCCTTTCAGAATTTTACAACAAAGGATGGGCTTCCCAGTAATGGGGTTAAAAAAATTTACGAAGATAAAGCCGGTAATATTTGGTTCGCCACTGTAGGTGGAGCAAGCTGTTACGATGGGAAATCTTTTCGAAATTTTACAACGAAAGACGGACTTTCTGATAACGATATTAATTCTATCATGGAAGACAAAACCGGGAAATTATGGTTTGGTACAAGAGGCGATGCCTGTTTTTATGACGGAAAAACAATTACCGTTTTAAAAAACAATGGCAAAGCGTTTAAAAACGTTTGGTCAATAATCGAAGATAAAAAAGGAAGCATTTGGTTCGGTGACGTTGATGGTCTTTGGCGGTATGATCCTTCGGCTGCGCTCAGGACAGGCTCCGGAACCTTTACTAATGTGTCGCAGAGGGGTGCTTATGCAATAATCGAAGATACAAAAGGGAATATCTGGACTACTGGTGAAGTGAATCCGCAGGTCTGGGCACTTTCACGTTATGATGCAAAGTCCTTGTACAATAAAATGCCTGCTGTAACAGAAATTAAGTCAGGAGGAAGAATGGAATTTTTGGGGATACTGGAAGCTAACGATGGGAGTATTTGGTATGGATCTGCAGGGCCTGAGAGTGGGGTGCATCGGTATGATGGAAAGACCACCACGCACTTTAAAAAGTAAAGAGGGGCATTAAATAGTTAAATTATGAAATACATACAAGGTTTTACTTTTCTCACAATATTAATTGTTGGCGCTGCCTGCAACGGACAAGTTAAAATAGACTTACCAAAAGAAAAGGAGCATCCAAAACTTATAAAAATCATAGGCTCACCCAGCTATGGCAATGTTCAATGTAGTCTGCAGGACAAAACCGGCAACCTTTGGTTCGGAACCACAGAAAATGGTCTTTATAAATACGACGGAAAATCGTTTAGCCAATATTTAGTGGCAGATGGGCTTAATAGTAGTAACGTCTATACCCTATTTGAAGATAAAGATGGTAAGATTTGGATAGGTACAGAAGTGGGACTGTGTCTTTACAATGGTAAAACATTTGCAGAAATCAAGATTCCGTTACCCAAAAACCGGCCTTCCAACAAGAATGACCACTATCGTAACAAGCATTGGGTATTCAGTATCATACAAGCAAAAAGCGGAAAATTATGGTTCGCAACTATAGATGGTGTTTATATCTACGATGGCGAATCTTTTACTCCATTTATAATTAATGAGACAGCTAGTGGCTTTTTGAGCACTAACCATAACGTGGAACGAATTTTAGAAGATAAAGCAGGTAACATTTGGTTTGGAGCACGAACCGACAAAGGTGTGTATCGTTACGATGGAAAATCTGTAACAAAACTGGAACTAATGGAATTATTTCAAGATGGACCAAAGCCAAAACCTCATAGTTGGGGCTGGCCTCAACTGCAAGACAAGAACGGGAATATTTGGTTCACTAATTGGGGTGGAGCCTACCGGTATGATGGCAAATCATTTACAAGTTTTAAGTTTCCTAATAATGGGTTTACCCGAATTATAGAAGACAAAAAGGGAAATCTTTGGTTTGGTGGTGATGGTATTCACCGTTATGATGGCAAAACATTCACTCATTTTTCTACAAAAGATGGGCTAATCAATCCTTGGGTTTGGTCAATTTTGGAAGATAAAACCGGAAATATTTGGATGGGCACGAGAGAAACAGGTCTTTCCCTTTACGATGGAAAAACATTTATTACTTATTCGGAATACAAGCACTAGCCTGTAGCAGACTAAGCAGGGGTCCGGGCTTGACTTTCACTGTTAAGCATTTGTAGTTATCTTCAGCATTATTCATTCTATTCGGCTGCCATTCCGCGATGGACTTTTTCAAATACCGACACATCGTCAATCCGTATCCGTTTACTGTAATTCTAAAGAGACCTTCAATGAATCAACTTCTCTTGCCTTTTTTCTATTTTATATTGCCCTTTTGCGGGGTGACGCAAGCGGACAATCAAATCTGGACATTAACCGACAGGCAACATTTAATTACTGGCTTAAAAACTTCTCAATCTGGCATTCTCAGGGAAATTGAACAATTAAGCGATAAGCAAATGCATTTCAGGGCAGACAGCAGCCAATGGTCCATTGCTGAAATAGTAGAGCATATAAGCGTATACGAAGAGCTTTTATATTGGGATCTTTCAAACAATCTATATACCGATGAACGTCATGACTTAGTTGATACAGTAAAAGGAATTGACTCAGCAATGACTGCATATGCCACAGATCCAAACAAGGGACAGGCTTCTTTTGTGGTACAACCATTAGGGAGATTTCACAAAAAAGAAGACCTGGCTAATTATTTTAACCGTTATCGAAACGAGGTAATTAAACTCATACACGATACTAAAGCAGACTTCCGGCTTCATTTTGTTTTTAGACCGCCGGACTGGGGTATTTGGCGTGTGAGAGACCTTCATCAATATACGCTCCTTTGGATTGCACATACAGAAAGACATTTACATCAAATAAAAAAAGTAAAAGCTAATCCGAATTATCCAAAATAAAACCTCCAGCCAATATTAGGTTTGGGCTATCCTGGGAGACGAATAAATCCTCACCATTTTGTTCACTATCAGCGGCAGTGCGGTCAGACATAATACTATTTGACTTTTGTTCTTAACTTCATAACCAGTAATTTTATTTGGCTTCAGTTTAGGGCTGAACACAACAAAATTCAGAACAATAGCATGCTGAGACGTTACACAGGCTATGTGAAACCGCGGCTAGCATGACTGGAAAGAACAATTTGAAAGATTTAATCAAAAAAAATATTTGACATTATGAAAAAGTTGCAATTCAAAGTAAATATCAATGCGCCTGCAAGCAAGGTATATGATATTATGCTTGGCATTAACAGGAAATCAACTTATGAACAATGGACCTCTTTGTTTAACCCTACATCAACCTATGAAGGTAGTTGGGGCAAGGGAAGTAAAATTCTATTTGTGGGAGTAGATGAGAAAGGAGAAAAGGGAGGCATGGTTTCCAGGATAGCAGAAAACATGCTCAACCAATTTGTTTCAATTCAACATTATGGGCTTTTAAAAGCTGATAAGGAAATTACAGAAGGGCCAGAAGTGGAAAAATGGGCAAACGGACTTGAAAATTATACCTTCGAAGAAACCAATGGGACTACAACCGTTACTGTTGACTTAGACATAACAGAAGATTTTTTAGATTATATGAACCAGGCCTATCCAAAAGCACTCGACAAGCTGAAAGAACTTTGTGAAAAATAGCAATTTCAAGGATATCTTAAAAAGACAAAGAAATAAACACAGCCTATAATATCGGTTTGGCAGGTTGGCGACCAAAGTGCTTCTATGAAACATATGTGCAAAGTTCAGCATCAGGAATTCTATTGAACTTTGGTATTAATAATCCGCCAGCATCGCCAGGCCGAAAACCGTTAGCTATAATGCAAAAAACCTTGAGCTATGGTATACAATATTTTAAACGGCGACTCCTTAGCTTACAGTTTTCCAGACGCAAAAATTGAAGGGGAAATTATTGTTGTCAGAGAAGGGCTTATTGACGGAGAATTATCAGGTGATACCCTCTATAACTTTTGGCAATCAAGAGCCAGGCACATCGGAATAACGGAAACGGAATACAATAATTCTGTAGTAAAAGAATTTGAAAAAATAATGAATGCACCTGACAATTCAGATTTTAATCTTTGGTTTGAGTATGACCTGTTTTGCCAGGTAAATATGTGGTTCGTAATTTCAATTATCAACAGTTTGTCAATTAAGAAAAAGGTTTTTGCCGTTTTCACTTCTTACTTAGACAAAACCAATAAACAGTTTTGGAATGGCTTTGGACCAGCAAAGTCAGATGAACTTAACATCTGTTACGCAGCTAGAATCCCTTTAAGCGAAGCCGACATACATTTCGGGCAGGAGTTGTGGAATGCATACAAAAACGGTAACCTTGAAGCGTTGACAAATCTCTCAAAGCATCAATCTTCAGCTTTTCCGTATTTGCAGGAAGTAGTAAAGGCGCATGTCGACCGCTTTCCAAAAGCCGGGGCAAAAGGTAGACCTGAAAAAGTTATTGAAGACATCATAAAAAATGGATCTACTGATTTTCATAAAGTATTCGAAGAATTTTGGAACCGCGAAAGTATTTATGGCTTTGGCGACACTCAATTAAAAAGTCTGTATGACAAAGTAATGCAGCCCCACTAACAGAAACGTTTACTGATAAAATAAATAGCTGCCAGCTGTTCAGCGGCTATTACTCTGTTGTTACTGCCGTACTGGCTGAATAGCAACCGCCAGTGGAAATGCTATCGGCTATTGTCGGGCAGGTAGAACATCATTGAACTTTTGTATTTATATTGAGCATGTGTTTTTCAATTGGCTGCAGACCGTGCGCAAGGATTGGAATACCAGTACAGCAGCATGCCTTGTTTGTCAGCGGCATTGGACATTGATCTCTATAGATGAAAGATAAATGAAGACATTTTATTTAGTGGCGCTACTTCTATGCCCCCATTGTTGCTATTCTCAAACTAATGGAATAGATAGCTTGCGCGCCAGAATGGCTGAAGGGAATCCGGAAGCCTTAAAAGCCATGGGTAAATACCTGGGTAGCAAAAAAATGGTTAGAGAATTCCTGGGGTATCATTTGTTGAATACGGCAGAAAAACATATAGCTGTCAGATACTTAAAGGAAGATTGTTTATTCGGGCAAAAGTTGATTTTAAATGACACCACTTCACCGGAAAAATTTGCTGATTTTCTGTCTTCAAACCAAATTGAATTCGACGAATCTATTGGTTACTTTGTGTTAAAGAAACAAGAGCCAGTTCAAACGAAATATGCTCTTTTTAAATCCAGCTCTCCAATAATTGATTCAATTAATGCACGATACAGTAAAGATTTACCGCTGGTTATGACAGAGTCAGGAGCTGACTGGTCATATTCTTTACGTAATCCGCAATGCTTGCTATTATTGGCCCAATATTTTTTGAAACAGCGTGCTAAATGGAATATTTATAACTTCAACGACGAAACGTATGTTGAATGTTTTCGCTACTTAACCCATGTTGATTTCGCGGTTCCGGATTCAGACTCATCGCTCAATTTTACTTACTACCTTACAAGTGAATGTAAAAGAACCAGCCTGTATAGTTATTTCTACTATCATTACAAAGACTACCAATGGAATGACAGCCTGCATTATTTTGTAAATACCAGGGAACTTCCGGCTGGAAGGAGTGAACTGTATGAGTTGTTCGAATCCTTAAAATCACCGAATGATTCAATTGCTCTTTTGTCTTTCTCCAGGCTATGCAAATCCGATCCGGCCGGGGTTGCCCGAATAGCAAAGGAAGTTAGTATAGATAGGTCCGGGCTCAATGAAAATCTGCCACGTTTCTCCTATACGTTCCTGCCTGCCATTGCAAATTTGATCAGCTATTACGGAAGAAACAAAATAGCCTATGAGCCCCTGGGAGAATTAGAAATGGATTTAAAGGCCCTGGCAACTGATACCAGTTTTAAAAGGAGATATGAACTTGAAGAGCTTTTGATTAGTAAGGCAACTGTTGATGATATTTACGCAATTGAATATTTTGGTGTATTAAATGCAGACAATTTTGACTGTACGTATTCTATCGGCAGGATATTAGATAAATGGTATTCTAAGAACTGGAATGTCGTTTGCTCAAACAAACAGCATCTTGCTGCCTATTTGAAGAAGTCTGAACAATTTGACAACCTTGGAATAATTGGCAACTGCAACAAATACCTGCGGAAATTCAGATACGCATCACCATCCGTCCTGGATAGTGTGAAGGCCATTCTTACACCCGGCACAGACTCAGACATTGTCAAATCTGCAACCCTTATAATGGCCCAGTTAAGGTCGCCGGGCAAGGAAGTGCTGCCTCCCATAAAGCGCTGGGACGGAGAAAAAGAATACCATATTGCAAACCCTGCGTTCAAAATGCAACTTGTAATTCAATCAACTGTTAAGAAAGATGAGAAAAGAAGCAAGATTGAAAAAATGTCCGGCATGATAACCTACGGGCAAATTGGAAGTGTTGTAAAGCAGTTATTAAAGGATACAGTTTTAGAAAACTACAGCAAGTTCAGTTTTTTGGGAAGCGATTTCGGCCTGTACCTGGAGAATTTGGAAAACAAAACCATTGATTCTTTTTTGAATAAGTATCATCATCTTTCTCAAAAGGACCTGTACCTCACTAATCTTTTGGCTTTGGGTATTAATGTCGAAAGCCAGGGAGTATACAACTACCGCCAGATGTATGAGATACTAAAATACGATGTCGCTGGTGCCTTCGCAGGGGGAGGTGGTGGTCTGAGAGACCATAATGTTTACCAGGTTATAAAACTACTTGAGTTGAAATTTGGAACAACGCTGGGATTTGTCAATAAACTATGCAGTTGGCAGGGTATATGGGGATGTGATTGTAGCAAAAGAGCCAGGTATTGGATGACTTACCTTAAAGAAAAAAAATTAGTTACTGCAGACATCACCGGGACTGAATCTATTTCATCGGGTGATTAACGAAGCCAGGGTTATTGGAAATTCCACGGTTCTTTGTCGCCGACTCCAGGTGACGCAGCACGCTGCGTTACGAAAGACCAACCGGCTGCATATCAATGAACTCGTTGCAGCTTTGAGTCCTAAAACTATTTCACTACATTTATTACGCTTTTGCCAATGAAAATAAATGCACTGCTACTATTGATGGGCACTTTCATAATGAGATCATTTGGACAGCAACCTGTTACGGCATCTTTTGTAGCCACACTTGGCACGGACACTGTGATAGTGGAAACCTACAACCTCCTTCCTAACCACCTCTACGGAAAATCTTTTCTTCGTTATCCCGAAGACCAGGTCGGCGTTTTTGATTTTCATTTCTACCCGGATGGCAGTATAAAACATTATACGATGTCGTATATGAATCCCGACAGCAGCTATAAAGCAACGGGGTTCATTGAGGGCGTTTATTGTGAGAATGATACATGTACCTGGTTTGCTTCCAGTAAGAATTGGCAAACGGAATACATTAATAAACGGCCGGCAAAAAGCATGGATTTTATAGGTGGATGGACCCCCACCCTATCGCTTATTGAATGGAATTGTATGCGGCTGATGAAATCCGGCAAACAAACAATGCCCATTACCATGATCAATGATTACATAGGGATCAGGAGTGTGGCCGTTTCAAAAGGGAATGGAGATACGTTGATTTTTGGCGGGGATTTTTTGGAATATGCAAAAATAAAAGCAACCCCGGAAGGAAGGATAATAGCTTACGATGGCACAGCGACGCCATGGAATTATACCGTTAATAAATTAGCCCCGATAGATGTGGATGAATTGGCCAAACGAATGTTGAAAAAACCAAAAATTGGCAACCCTTCACCAAGAGGTGTACCGGCTTTTGCAATTGCCAACGATACCATTCGCTTATCATATGGAAGGCCATTCAAACGTGGCCGAAAAATTTTTGGTGGAATAGTGCCTTACGATTCTATATGGCGTACAGGAGCAAATGATCTTACAAAATTGAGTCTTCCGTATGACGTGCAATTTGGAAAAACAACAATACCTAAGGGTGAGTATGCGCTCTATACGATTCCGCGTGCAGAAGGATGGAGCCTGGTATTTAATACCGATTTTAAAAAATGGCCCACAGAGCCGAACAGATCAAAAGATTTTGCAATGGTTCCTTTACAGGTGCGAAAAGCAATGCAACCGACAGAGCAGTTCACCATAGCTATTGACCCTGAAAATGATGGAGGATTAATTAAATTTACCTGGGACGAGACAGAGGCTTTTGCTCCTTTTAGGGTAGTAAGCAAAAAATAGTAATCGCAATTCGTTCCTCCGCAAATACTTATATTGGCAGCAATGTTTCTTTGTATAACAATGAATGAATGAATGAGAGAATGAGACAATGAGAGGATGAATGAATGAAACCTACCAGACCAAACAACACTTTATCATGAATATATTAGCCAGGCTCACAATTTTTCTTTCGCTGATCCTTTTAGTTAACCCGATATCGGCTCAACGCCCCAATATCATTTATATCATGACCGATGATATGGGTTATGGTGATTTGAGTTGCTACGGGAACAAAAAATTTTTGACGCCCAACCTGGACAAACTGGCATCGCAGGGTGTAAAGTTTGTGAATGCATATGCTGCCGCACCTGTTTGCACCCCAACCCGAACTGCGCTGATGACCGGCCGTTATCCTGCCAGGCTACCCGTTGGGTTAATGGAGCCGCTTCGCAGTCCGAAAAAAGACAGTGCCGTTGGGTTGACCAGGGACATTCCTTCCTTAGGCACATTAATGAAAGCGGGTGGGTATGAAACTGTGTTGATTGGTAAATGGCATTTAGGCTTTATGCCACAGCATAGCCCGACAAAAAATGGCTTTGATTATTTTTTTGGCATCCATAGCGGCGGGGCCGACTATATCTCACATAAGGGCGAAAATGGAACAAAGGCACATGACTTGTATGAAAATGATTCGCAGGTTCATACCGAAGGTTACCTGACTGATTTGTTGTCTCAAAAATCCGTTTCATTTATCAGTCAGAAACACACTAAACCATTCTTGTTAATAGTAACGTTCAACGCACCCCACTGGCCCTGGCAGGGTCCTGGCGACTTGGCATATCCTGATTCTACTGAATTTACAGCCGGCGGCTCCCCATCTGTTTACGCCGACATGATAAAAAGTATGGATGATGGAGTAGGAAGGATAATGAAAGCCTTAGATGATTCTCAATTAAGCAGCAATACAATGGTCATTTTTACAAACGATAATGGTGGTGAAAGGTATTCGGATAACGGAGGTCTATCTAAGAGAAAAATGACACTTTGGGAAGGCGGGATTAGAGTACCGGCTTTAGTAAAATGGCCAGGTAAAATAAATGCCGGTAAAATAACACAACAGGTAGCGACAACAATGGACTGGACTGCCACCATACTGAAAGCAGGTGGGGCAAAAGCTGATAAAAGCTTCCCGTTGGATGGCATTGACCTGGTGCCGGTTTTGACCGGAAAATCTAAAAATATAGACCGAACCCTCTACTGGAGAACCTTTCAACGGACAAAACACAAGGCAGTCAGGGATGGAAAATGGAAGTACCTGGAAGATGAAAAAGGCGAATATCTTTTTGACCTGGGTGTTGACCAGGCGGAAAAGAATGACCTCAAAACAAAAGAAAAAAAGCAGTTTGAAAAGATGAAACTAAAATTAGCCGAATGGGAAAAAACGGTATTGCAGCCAATACCACTTTAGTGACCTCTATAATTTTACTGACAAAGAAGTATTTTAAGCCCAAACCATTCGTACGCTCATTGCATGTTACAACGACAGCAATCAGAGCAGGGATCTAACTAAAACGAATGGTTCAGTGTGTCTCCGCCGGCACCCAAATATTCCAAGGCCCGCTGCTGTAGCCCCTGACAGCCCCCTGGGAAACTTTCTCCCCTTTATTTTCTTTTGGAAAATATTAATTGTATTTTACTACTCCCCCAAAAGATGCATCATCCATCTTCTAAAAAAGGGTCGCTTGCCGATGATACGATTTCCCTAAACCTTCCTCATTTTTTAACAACCCTAAAACCCGGGGTAAAAACTTTTTGTATGAAACCAATACAAGCTCTTCTTTTTCCCATTTTATTATTGAGCCTGGCCTTGCCATCCTGCAATACCAGCAGCGAAAAAACCACCGGCGGAAAAATTACCGACATCCCGGCCACCAGCAAATCAGAAGCCGCAGTGACCTCATTTAGAGAGGGACTTGCATTGTCTGATATGGGAGACTTTGTAAAAGCAAGGTCTGCTTTTAGCAAAGCCATAGAACTGGACTCCAAATTTGGTATGGCTTACCTGATGCGGGCCGCCAGTTCGCGGACCAACAAGGAATTTGTAGACGATGTTACCAGTGGCAAGGCAAACATGGACAGTGCCAGTTCCTGGGAGAAAATGCATGCTGAATACATGGCCACCAATTTAACCGGCGACAGGAATAAGGGATTAGAACTGATGCAAAAAATCGCGGCCGAATACCCCGACGCTGCCAGGGCACAGGTAAACCTTGGAAATGCTTATGCCGGCAATAACCAGTTTGATAAAGCACTGGAGGCCTACAATAAGGCTGTTGCCATCGATCCCAAATGGGTGGGTGGGTATGGTGCCCTGGCTGGTGCCTATATGTTTAACGAACCAAAAGATCTAAAAAAGGCGGAAGAACACGCCATTAAACAGGTAGAAATGGCCCCCCAAAGTGCCGGCGCTCAAATTACTTTGGGTGATTGCTACCGGGCACAGAACGACATGCAAAAGGCCAGGGACGCTTATGCAAAAGCCGTTACACTGGACCCTGCTGCACCTGAAGCTTATTATAAGCTGGGCCATGCCAATACCTATCTGGGAAATATGGATGAAGCCCGTAAAAACTATACCGATGGCGGCACGCATGATCTCGACAAACAAGCCTCCATATTTAATACGGTGAACACCTGGCTGTATGCAGGAGACTCTAAGGCTGCAGAAAAATATATGATGGATCAAATGGCTTCACAGCCTGGTTTGGACGCAGGTCACAAAAACGGGTACCTGAACACTGTTGCCAGCATTGCGGCTCACAATGGTGATGCTGCTACTTTAAAAAACACAGTTGCCATGATGCAGCCCCTCGTTCACCAGGTAAATATGGATCTTGGAAACACGGCAGAAATCATTGCCTTTGGGACGGCGGATTCGCTTCATTGGCAAACCCTCGTGGCCATTGCGGAAGGGAAATTTGATAAAGCCAAAAGCGATCTGGAAGCGATGAAAACCGCCCTGGAGCCAATTAAGGACGGCCGCAAACTGGAAACCTACGAGTCGGATATGGGCCGTTTAAATATGGCTCAGAAAAATTATGCCGATGCGGTAACCCATTTTGCAAAGGCCGATCCCAACGCTATCTATGTTAAATACATGCAAGCCAAAGCAAACGAAGCGGCCGGCAATAAAGACAAGGCTACTGCACTCTATAAAGAAGTAGCCGCCTATAATTTCAACGAACTCGGTAACGCATTGGTAAGAAGTGAAGTAAAGAAAAAACTAGCCACCCCGTAGAACAGGTAAAGATTAAAAGCCTGTTTATAAATTAACCAAAAGCATCAAAAAGGTCTCTCCCATGTGGGCTGGGACCTTTTTGCATTATGCGTATTAAAGATGATTTGGAACTGTTCCAATACTAAATTTTACCAAATCCTAAAAACATATAAGGTTATCTTCATAGTTACTTTTAACTTGCCGCTGCATGAAAACAGAAAGGATCAACATTGTAATTGTTGACGATCACAGAATTGTAATAGATGGGCTCCGGTCGTTGCTGGAGGATAATCCCGTTTTTAATATTGTTACTACTACCGATGATGCCACCGAAGTGCCTGCCATTATTGCTGCACACGAAGTGGATGTATTATTGACCGATGTAATGATGCCTAAAATGACCGGGCAGGAACTGGCCAGGCTGGTACGCAAGCAATTTCCCGAAATAAAAATACTGGCACTCTCGATGAGCGGGCAGGGAGATGTGGTAAATGAAATGATCAATGATGCTGATATCAATGGCTATGTGCTAAAAAACATCAGCAAGGCCGAGCTAACAAAAGCCATTATTAAGATTGCCGGCGGCGGCATTTACTTTAGTGAGGAAGTGTTGGTAGAACTCGAAAAAACATCGAACATAAAAAAACAGAATGAAGATGCGCAGCTAACAGCCAGGGAGATAGAGATCATCAGGTTGATAGAAAAAGAAATGAGCAATAAGGAAATAGCCGATACTTTATTCATCAGCGAACGAACCGTAGAGACCCACCGTAAAAATATTTTTAGAAAAAGTAAGACCAACAGTGTGGTTGGCCTTATCAAGTATGCTTATGTGCATAAACTAATCTGACCTGCGAAAAGGCAGCACCACCCCCGCTGAAAAATAATTGGTAAAGCCACCTCCGTTCTGGCGGGTCCAGCCATGAAATCCAATATCCACGGCAAGTTTCTTAAAGGCAAAGCCCAGCCCTGCATCGGTGGAGAACCTGATAGAATACGGTGATTTTTTGTCTTTTACTGCCAGTATCCCGGTCCTTCCATACAGATAGAATTGTTTCGAGATCATTTGCAGCAAACCCATTTTCAGGGGTATGGCCGAGATGGAACCAAAAACATTACCCTTCTTTGGTTTAAATTTTTCGTAGCCGGTTATCAATTGCACCTCGGCTCCTCTTTTCAGCCATTTAAAATGCATAATACCGTTAATACCGGCACCTCCGTAATAAGTATTGTCGAAAGAACCGAGTGGCGCCACCACTACAGCCCTTACAGAAAAATAGTGACTGGCACGGGGCTGCTTTTGCTTTTGAGCATTAGCATTTTGGAGTGTGACAGCCAACAGGAAAGGGAAAAACAACTTCATCGAAGTACAATATAGCAACCCTTTTTTGATTCTAAAAAAATCAGGAACAGTTCATGTTGAATATACCCTGTAGTGGGTATAGCAGCATGTATTTCAATTAATGATGTTTGCACCATTAAAATAGTTTGCCAGCGATAATAAATCCAACACCACACACTCACAAATAATTCCCTAAAAAGAAGACTTCCTCTTGCCCATTTTTCAAACCCTGCCCACCCTAAAACAAAAACCAACCCCGCAATTGGGGTTGGTTTTCATTTTCTGTAATTAGTTGCTATTGCGGATCAAACACTGCGTCGTCAAATACTTTCAAAAATTTACTTCACCCAAAAATTAACCTGCATATCACCCCACATCAGTGAAACTTCGCCTGCTTTGCTGATGGAAAAAGTCATTTGCTCGTAAAATTTGGCTGTTTTTGCACCCTTTGCTTTTACCCTTAATTGGTCTTCAGCTTCGGCATACTTATACGCACCCCATTGCTTTGCTGTTTTGTTGAAAATAATGGTCCAATCATCACCATTTTTTATGGTAAAAAGGGAATACTTCCCTTTTGGCAAGGCCTGGCCTTCTACCATTACATCTTTATCCACTTCAAAAGTAGTGGCTTCGTTAGCGCCGGCGCGCCAAACCTGGCCGTCTTTGGGTTCCAGGTCTTTCCCGATAGTGCGACCTTTGATAGAAGGCTGGCTGTAATCGATCGTTACTGTTGCGCCACTCTTAATGGTTTCGGTAGCGACGGCCGGAGGACTTGGCCTTTTGCTCTTATCATCCTGCGCTGTTGCCGAAAAGCTGGCCAGCAATGTGGTTGCCAATGCAATCGAAAGAATTTTTTTCATGATTATTTTTTTGTGTTCGTAAGATAAAACGAAAATAGTGCCGGAAAGTTCGTGAATGTTATGGGCGGTCGATTAGACGGGACGCTTGATGCCAGACGCGGGACGCTCTACGCTGGAAGCTTGAAGCTGGCTGCCATACGGTGAGCGCCGGAGGCGGGGATGCCGATTAACAAAAAATGGCCCGGTAAACTTTAAAGTTTACCAGGCCAATATGTTGTTTTGTCAAGCTCTGAAAAAAATTCTGATACGAATCAACTGATCAACCAGTCAACTAATCAACTAATCAACCAATCACCACCTCTGACTTCTCTGCGGACGTCCGGCGTTGTTGCTGTTGCCGTTGGTACGGTTGCGGCCGTTGTTGCTAAAGCTGCGGCTTGGACCAGGCCTTTGTGGCGATGATGGCCTTGGAGCGTGGTGTTGTTTTACAAGGCTGATATCTTCCATTTGGTAAGGGTTATTAACTTCTATCGGAATGGATTTACCAATGAGTTTATGAATATCCCGCAGGAAATCTTTTTCCTCATCATCGCAAAACGAAAAGGCGATACCGCTGAAACCTGCACGGCCGGTACGACCTATACGGTGCACATAGGTTTCGGGGATATTGGGCAGCTCAAAATTGATCACATGGCTCAGTTCATCGATGTCGATGCCACGGGCCGCAATATCGGTGGCTACCAATACCCGGGTACTGCCATTTTTAAAATTGGCCAATGCATTTTGACGGGCATTCTGCGATTTGTTGCCATGGATGGCCTGCGCTTCTGTGCCTGCCTGTAAAAGGTATTTTACCACTTTATCAGCTCCGTGCTTGGTACGGGTAAATACAAGGGCACTTTTAACAGCGGGATCTTTCAACAGATGTTTCAGCAATGAGGGCTTGTTCGCCTTCTCTACAAAATACATGCTCTGCTGTATGGTGTCGGCCGTAGATGAAACGGGTGTAACTTCTACTTTTACGGGGTTGCTGAGAATGGCATTTGCCAAACCTTGTATCTCGTTGGGCATGGTAGCCGAAAAGAACAATGTTTGTCTCACCTCGGGCAGGCGCACGATCACTTTTTTAACGTCGTGCACAAAGCCCATGTCCAGCATGCGGTCGGCCTCATCCAATACAAATACCTTGATATGTGCCAGGCTGATAAAGCGCTGCTGAATAAGATCCAGCAACCTGCCCGGCGTAGCCACCAAAATGTCTACACCCCTTTTTAAGGCTTCGGTTTGGTGAAACTGGGATACGCCACCAAAGATCACCAGCTGCTTCAGGCCTGTATGTTTGCCATAGGCTTTAAAGCTTTCTTCTATCTGGATGGCCAATTCCCTGGTGGGTGTAAGTATCAGCGCCTTAATGTTTTTGTGCCCCCTTTCCAGGTGTTGCTCATTGTAGAGTTTTTGCAGGATGGGTATGGCAAAAGCGGCTGTTTTACCGGTTCCGGTTTGGGCACAGCCTAACAGGTCCCTGCCTTGCAATAAAGAAGGTATCGCTTGTTCCTGTATGGGTGTAGGGGTTGTGTAGCCTTCGTGCTCGAGGGCTTTAAGAATGGGTTCTATTAACCCTAATTTGTCGAATGTCATTTGTTGTTTGTTGTAAAAGAAGACACTTGCTG
>JAZKFT010000052.1:0-81551 GCA_040386335.1 Bacteroidota bacterium | reverse complement strand
ATCGCTATCACGGGATAGCGATAACTGGCAGGGTATACCTACGAGGTATTAGAATAGAGGATTAAAATGATACCTGGAAAATTAGAAATGTACGTCAGAAAATAATTTGCAAATTATTTTCTGACGTACAATGATTTTATGGCCAGGTGAATTTTTGGCAAATGTAATAGTGACACTTCCAAATCCAAAATTAATTTTTTTTAAAATGGGGGTAAACAACCTGATTCATAGTAATACCTGCGATTTAGAAAATATGTTTCCGTAATGGGTAAATCAAAACAGCTTTTTCCCAAAATAAAATGTAAAAACAGGCAGTTTAGTTTGCAAGCCCAATCATCAAGATGTGTTAATGCAGCATACATACAACATGAATTGAAATTTGGATTTATGATGGCTAAGTGTTTTTGAACAAAATGATGATTCTCCCATGTTAGATCTTCGATAAGTGCTGGTTTACCTGACCTGGTACTTGAAATAATGAATTTTCAATCAGGGGGCAACTACTCTTTCAGGCATGCTTGATTCGCTATTGGCACTATTTTCCCTATTCCCCAGGAATTGGTTGTATAGATCGACTTATGTTGGTTAAGCACCTAAAAATCCTTGATGACATTTACCAGGCTCGTTTTTTTTTCTTTTTTTGAAGCGTTGTGTGCGTATATGCCACTGAATTACGTATCAGTAATGTACCGAACTGCAACCTCGCGGCGGTAGTACCAAAAAGGCTGCGCAACCCAGTCTTATATAAAGCCAACCCGTAGAAACGGGTCGGCATACCTAATATATGATCCTAAACTTGATAAAAATAGAATCATTTATTTGACAAAAAATATTACGCACGGAATGCAGCAGCAGTCACAGGCAACACCTCCGGCCCGCTATTTATGCTGGTGCATGAGAATAAAAAGACAGTAAACCTGGCTACAGGGGTAAACCTGAATAGGATTGCATATAAAGATTTGGTTTGGGTCGATAATTGGGTTTATTGAAAAAGTAGGTAGTCAAAGTTTGAAATAAATTCTGGAAAAATATAGCGAAAGCAAAAAAAAATAGCAGCTGGAATCAATCTTCCGAAAATCCTGGTCCGTTAATAAAAATTGCCAACCCGTAAAACAGGCCTGTATGCCTGATATATAATCCTAAACTTAAAAAAGAATCATTTACCAGACGCACTAATTAAAACTAGGGCAGGGTAATCTCATGCTTTCCGTCAACTGAATTTTTTCTTCTATGGCCATGTTTTATCCCCTTCCGGCAAACATCATGTATGCCTGATTTGCCACAATATTGTAACGAAAGCTGTTGCAGGAGTAGGGCGTAGGGGATATTGAGCGTTGGAATTGAGCAAATATCCGAAAACAAGGCTTTGCAGGATCGTGCGGTCGTTTGCGGCTCCCCGATATTTGGTCTTACCGTACAGATTAATATCCACTTTAACATAGCCGACTGCCAGGTCGTAATTAATATGTCTCTTTCCCTTATTTTTTGCTCACCATTTTATACTTCTTGTTCACTTTCGGATCGTTGAAGTATTTGTCTATCGATTGGTTGCTTTCGCTGCCGTCGTTATCCATGATTGGGATGTCTATCAGCTGCATTTGCGCCTGTTTCAGTTCGTCTTTAAGCTTTCGTGTTTTGGAAATAATATCTGGGTCGCGTTCGTTGATCAGCGAATTATCGCTTTGCAGGTAGTTAAGTCTTTTGATCACCGTTCTTATTTGCGTGGTGGTATTTTGCTCCTGGATCTTTTGAGGTGAAACAGCTTCCTTTACAGGCACCAATGCCACACCAAAGCTGGGCAGTATTTTGCCAAGGGTATTTGTGCCGCCATTATTGATGGTCGTTACAACGGAGCCGCCAAGTGCGCTGGTGGCGCTGGTAAGATCAAATGTAGTACGGGTGTTTTTTGTTTTCTTGATTTGGCGGTCCAGCTGTTTGAACGTGTATTTTAATTGAGCTATATAGTTATCGATCTCGTTGCTCACTTTTGTGTGTTCCTGCACCCTAACCGGATAGTTAATGCCGTCTTTCACTATAATTCTAACTACTGCCGTGTCTTTATTGAAAAACTTGTCGGATCCAATAAACTGGAGGATGAGTATTTTTTGCCTGGCAGTATCGCCTTCCTTAATAAAATCAAAAGGCACGGTCCAGGAAAATTCATCGTCACAACGTTTGGGTGTGGCATAATTTTTCAGGGGCATGTTGCTGGCCATACGAATATTCTCAATGGGAAAACTGCCTTCTTCGCATTGTATCCTGAAGCTTAGCGAATCGCCCTCATCGGCAAAAAGGGTGCTGCTAACCGATGGCTTTACCCTCGAAGGCAGGATTTCGGTATTATAAAACACCAATGTAAAACTTGTATCCACCCGATCTTTCGGGTTCGTTAGATTTTGTACGCCCAGCAGCACTTTATATTCGGTATCGTATTTAAGCCGGCCACTTTTGAAATAAGATTTTTCTGCATTGAAATACAACATGCCATTATCCCTGTTGATCTTTAAACCCACAGGTATGTTTTTTAAGAACCAGAAATATCCGGCCGTGTCCCTATTGATCTTAAGATCGTAGGTGAGCACCGAATCGACATGCAGCGTAAAATAGGGGTTCAGGTTAATGATCCGAAGAACGGTGTCTGTCGTGGGAACAGGAACACTATCGGTTACTGGTACTTTCAGCGAATCGGTGGTTTGTGAAAAAGAAAACGGTGCTATAGACAAATAAAAAAGAAATAGCAAAATGGTTCTCATTCGGGGCATTGATGGTGAACAAAAAATAATTGGCCGTGAAGATAGGAGTTATGCGTTATGCTGGACGCTGGACGCTTAACGCTTGACGCAGGATGCTTGACGCCGGAGGCTTAATGCAGAACGCTTGAAGCTTAACGTTGGAGGATGGGGGCTTATTATGCTTTTGTTGGAAACTGGCGGTGCGTTAAATATGCTCTTTATTTTAAGAATCCAGCGTTCCGCGTCCTGCGTCCAGCGTACCGCGGCCAGCGTTAAGCGTCCGGCTTTAAGCGTCCAGCGTCCAGCGTTCCGCATTAAGCAAAAAAAGAGGCGCCAAAATTGACGCCTCTATACAGTTTCACAAATCATTCCTCACATTATCCAACTGTAATTTCAGTTACTGCGGGTTTTACTTCTTCTTTTTTTGGAACAAACACTTTCAAAATTCCGTCTTCGTATTTGGCGAGGATGCCTTCAGCATTTGTTTTCTCATCCAATGTAAAGCTGCGTTTGAAAGCATTGATCGTAAATTCTTTACGCACCTGTTTCAGATCTTTGGCTTCTTCCGTTTTTGCATCTTCATAAGAAATGGTAAGGAGTTTACCCTCCACTTTCAGTTTAAAATTTTCCTTATTGCGGCCGGGGGCAGCAAATTCAAGATGATAGCCTTCGGCGGTTTCGGCAATGTTCACAGGAGGAACATTCCCGTTGAAATCGCGGCCAACTACATTTTCAAAATTGCCAAAAAGGTCGTTCAATAAGCCATCAAAAGTTCTGGTGGCGGTGCGGTTGTTTACTTTTACAAAATTCATGGTTATAGATTTTTTGGTTAAAGAATTTTTGTAAGCAGGATTTATCAAACGGCATTCCAAGCCTATTATTTCGGAAAATATGTCCGATTTTATCCTTTTGGAGCGTATAAATAGCGACAATATGTCTTGAATTGTATATTCTGAGTGACTTGATGTCTTGTTAGCTGCCGGATTTTTCACTGCAATAGCATTCTGATGCTTTACAGGTGGCTTTTAAGGAGTTCAATTATCGGGGGTCCGGGGCATTGTGCTACCAACAGTTTTCATTTTAAAAACTTAATTGACTTAGTTTTGTTGATTGATTATACGTTAGCAACATCATTCATTAAAATAACAGAGAACATGTATCCAGCAGAAATAGTGCTGCCGATGAAGGCAGAATTAACCGACAATGGTTTTGAGGAAATGCAGACCCCTGCAGCAGTTGAAGCGCAACTAAAAGCTGAAGGAACCACCCTGGTAATGATCAATTCAGTTTGTGGCTGCAGTGCAGGCACAGCACGCCCGGGCGTAATTATGGCCGTAATGAATTCAGAGAAAAAGCCCGACCATCTTACCACCACTTTTGCCGGCTTTGATGTAGAGGCAGTGCAAAAAGTACGGGAGTACCTGATGCCTTACCCGCCATCATCACCTGCCATTGCGTTGTTTAAAGACGGGCAATTGGTACACATGATAGAGCGTCACCAGATAGAAGGCCGTCCCGCCCAGGTAATTGCGCATAACCTTATCAGCGCTTTCGACCAGTACTGTAATTAATTAAGGGCAAATAGAAATGCTTACAAACCTTCCTTTAATTTTGGGAAGGTTTTTTTTGTTTGATAGAATGTCCGATTGCGTCAAAGACTCAATGACCATTGACGAATGACCAATGCCTATATTCGCCCACCAATAATCAAATAATGTATCCTAACCTTTATTATTTCTTCGAAGATATTTTTGGCATCCAGTGGCAATGGTTGAAATTTATTAACTCGTTTGGTTTTTTTGTGGCCATCGCGTTTATCGTGGGTGCCGTGGTGCTTACCTCCGAAATGAAACGTAAAGAAAGATTGGGCCTGCTTACGTACCAGGAAGCAGAAATTATGGTGGGTAAAGGCCCGAACTGGACTGAAGTATTTCTGAACGCTTTTTTTGGGTTCTTAATCGGATTTAAGTTTATTGGTGGTTTTTTTGAAACAGAGCCTGTTTTAAATGATCCGCAGGGATACCTGATTTCCTCACGCGGCAGCATGCTGATGGGTATTTTATTGGCCGCTGTCGCCGGCGGACTAAAGTACTGGCAAGGTCAAAAGGAGAAATTACCCAAAGCTGAAAAAAGGATCATCCGGATTTGGCCGCACGACAGGGTAGGTGATATTATTATCATGGCAGCCATATTTGGCTTTGCCGGCGCCAAAATTTTTCACAACCTGGAAAACTGGGACGATTTTATTAAAGCTCCCATGGCCTCCATTTTTTCGGCAGGCGGGTTTACTTTTTATGGTGGGCTTATTTGCGCCACGGTTGCGATCGTATTATTTGCTAAGAAACATAAGATCGGGCTTTGGCACCTGGCAGATACATTTGGTCCTGCCATGATGATCGCTTATGCCGTTGGCCGGATTGGCTGCCAGGTAAGTGGTGATGGCGATTGGGGCATTCCTAATAGCGCCTACACAGCCGATGCGCATGCAAAAGTAGTACTGGCTGATTCCACAGGTTTTCAGAAGGCGATCGCTAATAACCTTGCTTATTACAAAGAGGAATTTAAAACACTGGGCGAAGTAAAAACTGCTGCTGATGTTCCTCATTTAGCCGTAAAGGCACCCGGTTGGTTACCCGACTGGTTTATGGCCTACAGCTATCCGCATAATGTAAATGAAGTGGGCGTGAAACTGGCCAACTGTACCGATGATAAGTATTGTACTTATTTGCCAGCACCCGTTTTCCCTACGCCTTTTTACGAAACCATTGCCTGTACCTTACTTTTTTTAGTGCTTTGGGCCCTGCGTAAAAGGATAAAAGCAGCCGGTGTTATCGCAGGCATCTATCTCGTTTTTAATGGTATTGAACGATTCTTAGTAGAGAAAATAAGGGTGAATACCCATTACCACATTTTCGGGCTGGAGCCAACACAGGCCGAGATCATTTCTTTCTTCCTGGTGTTGGTTGGGTTAGCCATTATTGTTTGGAGAAGCAGGGTGAAGACATCTGTCGCCTAGAAAAAAAATATTCAATAGTCAACGGTCAGTAATCAATTTTCGAGTGGGGGTAGCCAGATGTTTTTAAATAGGGGCTGCATGAATGCCACATGAAGGGCTCGCCGGAATATTCTTTTTATTTGCCGCCACTTAATTATTTTGTGCTTTAAAGTAATGGCACTGATATGATACTGGTACCAGTGACGCTTACTTCAAACAAACACTATGGATGTAAAAATTGAAGCCAGCTGGAAGGAGCATTTACAGGACGAATTTTCCAAGCCTTATTTTCTACAAATTGTTACCCATCTTAAAATGGAACGCGCAGCCGGGAAAACCATCTATCCGCCGGGTTCGCTCATGTTTAATGCATTTGAAAATACACCCTGGGACAAATTAAAAGTAGTGTTGTTGGGGCAGGATCCTTACCACAATCCCGGGCAGGCCATGGGGCTGAGTTTTTCGGTGCCGGATGGTGTGCCGCCTCCGCCTTCGCTGGTAAATATGTATAAGGAATTAAACAGTGATATCGGGATGCCGATACCAAAAACGGGTAATCTTACACCCTGGGCCACACAAGGGGTTTTGTTGTTGAATGCCTCGTTAACAGTGAGGCTCAATGAACCTTCAAGCCATGCACAGATTGGCTGGCAGCAATTTACGAATGCGGTGATCCAGAAGATATCCGATGAGAAATCCGGTGTTGTTTTTTTGCTTTGGGGAAAGTTTGCGCAGGTAAAGCAGTCGCTGATAGATGAGGGTAAACATCATGTATTAAAAGCCGCTCATCCATCACCGTTGAGTGCTCACAACGGTTTTTGGGGTTGCAAACATTTTAGCAAAACCAATGCCTTGTTGATGAAAGAAGGATTGGAAGCGATTAATTGGGGGCTGGGTTGATGCATAGGTTCAATAGTTCACTTGTTCACCAGTTCAATAGTTCACAAGTTCACAAGTTCACAAGTTCCATGTTTTGGATTTAATAATTTTCGGTTGGGGGTGCGGCTCTAACTGGTGAACTGGTGAACTGGTGAACTGGTGAACAAGTGAACAAGTGAACAAGTGAACAAGCGAACAAGCGAACCGATCACAAATCATAAATCATAAATCCGACATCATAAATCAAATGCGGTTTTTAAAAGACATATTCGGCAGAATCTGGGCTGTGTGGGGGCTGATTGCTTTCACAGGCACCATGCTTGTCGTTATTATTCCGCTTTGTATTACCTATCTCATACCAGAGCCAACGGGTATGCGCGTGTATGCTTTTATCAGCCGCTGGTGGATGCGGGTCTTCCTGTTTTTGATTGGCTGTCCCTTTAAAATATATGGAAAAGAAAATTTTAAGAAGGGGCAGAATTATGTCGTGATCGGCAACCATAACTCACTGATGGATGTGCCGCTTCTGACCCCGTTTTTGCCGGGTGGTAACAAAACAATCGCCAAAAAAGCGTTGGCTAAAACCCCTCTTTTTGGTTGGATCTATGCAAGGGGTTCTGTACTGGTGGACCGCAACAGTGATGCCAGTCGCAGTAAAAGTTTTGATGATATGCGTAAAGTGCTTAGTAGCGGGCTTAATATGCTTATTTATCCTGAAGGAACGCGGAACCGAACCGGCGATCCTCTCAAATCTTTTTACGATGGGGCTTTCCGGCTGGCTACCCATTCACAAAAAGATATCATGCCCGTTTGCATTTTTGGTACCAGCAAGGCATTGCCGGTTCATAAGCCATTTTATTTGATGCCTACTGTGCTGCGGGTATATATCCTACCGCCGATACCTGTTGCCGGACATACAGCAGCTTCTCTCAAAAAATTATCATTTGATACTATGTGGGCGTTTATTGAGAATAAGGGGAAAGGCAAATGAAGTGAAGGTGGTCTGCACATCGGGGCTTCAAAATTTGTTTTCCCCAATTAACGTTCTCCCACCACATTCCACCCCTGGTTTTGCCTGCGGCAAAACCTGTCCCTCCCGATACATCGGGACGGGGAATACTGCCGCCGGGCCGCTGCTTCAGTTTCAATGTTACTGAGAAAAATACGGTTGAAGGCATCATTGATCAGGCATTTAAACGATAGCATATTTTTACGATGTGTACGCTATAACTTTATTGATCCATTGTTGTAACCAGGCTTTTATTAAAATTTAAACATCGCCCCATGAAAAATTTCTTGCTTTTTATTGCCCTTACGCTAACCGGTTATTTAAATGCACAAAAAGTCGGCATCGGCACCAGTGTTCCTGCTACCCGTCTGGATGTTGCAGGAACTGATGGATGGGATGTAGCCAATGGTGAAGGTGATATGCGTATCGGAAATGCGAACTATCGTTTAAAGTTTGGCGTGGCATTAGGCGGCGGTGGGGCAGGTGCTTCCAATATTATGCAGTATGGCCAGCCGGGTGGTTTTAATGTGTTATCACTTGGAGCGCAGGGCAACCAGGTATTGTTTGTAAATGGCAGTTTAGCCGCCGTAGGTATCGGCACGGCATCGCCTGTTTCTAAATTCCAGGTTAACGGAACCACTACTTCCACCAATCTTGTTCTAAACGGAACGGGCAATGGTGATGCCAACGACTTTCTGATTAAATCCAATGCAAGCGGCCTGGTAGGCGCCCGAAAAGGGCATGGTGCATCGGCTGTAAATTTTATTATTGCGCTGGATGGCGATTTTCCACGTTTCCAGGGCGCGCATCCTAATTATGATAGTACGATAACCGGTGAAATAAAAATGTTTGCTGGGAGTTTTGCACCCGCCGGATGGGCATTTTGCCACGGGCAATTACTGCCGATCGTTAACAACCAGGCATTATTTTCCATACTTGGCACCACCTATGGCGGTAATGGCGTAAATAATTTTGCCCTGCCCGATTTGCGTGGTGCAGTACCGGTTGGCGAAGGAATACCAGCGGCAGGCAATAGTTGGTTTATTGGCGAACGGACACAGTAATTTTTAGAATGAATATTGGTTTTAGGAAATGTAATTGCGGCACATGGTTATCACGAAAGAATGGATGGCGGCATTACCCCTCGGGGTTAATGAACAGGTAGCTGAAAGTTTGCTAAGCGAACTGTCATCGATGTATGCATCTCCGCATCGCCACTATCACAACCTGGAACATCTAAGGGCGATGTTCAAGTTGCTGGAACACTATAAACTAGAGATTTTAGCCCCGGATATCGTTGCCCTGTCTATATTTTACCACGATGCCATTTACGATTCATCAGCGGGAAACAACGAGGAAGCCAGTGCTGAATATGCTGTCGGTTGCCTGCAGAAACTGAGTCTTGCAGTAAATGAAATTGAATGGATAAAGGAGGCAATTCTTGCTACAAAATCGCACCAGCTACCAGTGGATGTCTCCAATCAAAATGACCTGGCTTACCTGCTGGACTTTGATCTTGCGATCCTTTCAGCAACCTGGACTGAGTATAAAAAATATGCTGGCTGTATCCGTAAAGAATACCAGCAATACAATCATTTTGCCTATAATATTGGCCGCAGAAAAGTGTTAAGTCATTTCCTGAAAAAGCCCTTCATTTACCATACGCCGGGTTTTAAAAACGAAAGAGAGGCCATTGCCAGGAATAATATTAAAAAAGAGATCAACTGGTTGAGGTGGAAATTCATCTTTCCTTTTATCTGACATGCACCTGCATAAGTTCTTATTTTTGCTGCCAATAACAAATAGTGTGTATGAAATTCCAGGTAGGGGACAAGATAGTAGTGAACCATAGCAATGAAGACGGCGAAGTGGTGGAGATCATTAATGAAAAAATGGTGTTGGTAAATGTCAGAGGCGTAAAATTTCCGGCCTATATGGACCAGATCGATTTTCCGTATTTTAAAATGTTTACCCAGCAGAAAATAGTTAAGCCCAAAAAAGAACACAAGTTTATCGACGATATAAAAAGGGAAAAAACAACGGCCCGTTATAAAGTGGCCGATGGTGTTTGGCTGGCTTTTCTCCCCGTTTTCGACAAGGATATTTTTGATGATGATGTGGTGGAGAGCCTTAAAGTCTATCTCATCAACCAAACGCCGACAGGGTACGCGTTCCGGTTTTGGCTGCGCTATCGTGGCGATACCGACCTGGAATTAAAGAATGAGGTTTTAAGCCTGAACGATTTTTACCTGATGGATATCCCTTTCGAAAGCCTGAATGATGCACCAACCTTTGACTTTGAATTTTCGCTGCTGACACCTGAAAAAAGCAAGGCCGATTATTTTGAAGCCAGCTTTAAGCCGAAGGCCAAACAAATTTTTCAGAAGGTGGAAGAAACCCGGATCAAGGGCGATGCTACATTTTCTTTCCCGCTGTTTACGACTTACCCTGCCAGGGTTGAGACGGAAAAAATGGACCTGAGCAAATTGAATAAAGCAGGTTTTAAAATGTACGATGCAAAGGACGCCAGGAAACATTTGCCTTCGGCTCAAAGCGTTATAGACCTGCACATAGAAAAACTGCACGATAAGCCAGGATCTCTTTCCAACTTTGAAATGCTGACCCTGCAGCTGGAGACATTTGAAAAATATCTGGAGCTTGCCCAACTCAATCACCTCAAAGAATTTACAGTGATCCATGGCATTGGCAGCGGCAAATTGCGTGACGAAATACATGAGATTCTCCGCTATAGAAAAGGTATTTCCAGTTTTGTAAACCAGTACCATCCATGGTATGGGTACGGTGCCACCGAGATTTACCTGTCGTAGGAACCCGCCTGTAGGAACACGCCTCGAGGCGTGTTCCTACAGGCGTTAACCGAAAATCCAACCGATCATTTTTTCTGCATTGGCCCTATTGCTAAAGATGGTTTTTAAATGTTCCTGGCGGTGTTCAAACTGGTACAACGTAAAAGAATGATCGTATAGTTTTTGAAGGGCTGCCTTCATATCTGCGGTACAATCGGCAATGGTGCAACAACATTCGAGGCCGGTACCTTCTGCAGCTGCAGTATTTACAAGGCAATGCTTCCCATTGTATAAAGCGTTAATGAGTTTAAGCTTTATGCCGGTACTATTGAACGATGGTAGAATATTTACCTGTGCTTTTTTTATAAGTTCCTGCATTTCAGTATCGCCGGGGTTTTCCACCACACAGATGTGCTTTTGGCGCCGCGCCATCCGAAGCAAATGGTCCGATGGATTTTTGCCGGCAATGACCAGTGGTATCGGTAACTCGCTGAAAATATTCTCCGTTAGCCATAATGCAGCTTTTTCATTTTCAACTACGGATAAATTGCCATGGTACAGGCAATAGCTGCCTTTCCCGCCGGTCCACTCAGGCTCATATTCAGGCATAAATGGTGGCAGGTTTTGGATACTTCTGTAACCAAACTCGTTGCTGAAGACATCAAGGTCCTTGTCGTTTACCGTCCAGAATGTGGCCTTGTCTTTTAATGATGCTTCGTATGATTTCAGCAATCGGCTTTCGCGTTGGTAAAATATTTTTTTAAGCCAGGATGAGGTGGAATTACCTAGCTGTTGATAGTACAGGTATTCCACATTGTGCAGCCTGACAAATACTTTTTTACCGGCGAGATCACCACTGCTTAAGAAGTAGGTGCAGTGTATTCCTTCCAGCAAAACGGGATGGTCATCGCTGGTCAGGTTCTTGAGCAACTCCGTGTTGGCCCTGCTTGCTACAATGTAGGGCAGGCAGACTGAAAAGCCTTTGTGACCGGTGCGCCTGTGATAATAATGCACATCCACGCAGTATTTGTTAAGTTCTTCCTGCTGTCCGCGGCCATATTCAAAACAGTGCAGATGGATCTTGATCCCCGCTTCGCTCAGCGATTTGATTTTGTAAAACAGGTCGAACACACCGCCATAATCCACAGGGTAGGGAACATCCAGGCATACAATATGTAAATGGTGGCTTTGCAATTGGTTCCTTGAGTTGCTTTTATGCATTAAAAACCCTGGTGCTGTAAAATACTGCCAGCTTTTCCTCCTCGTTTTGCCAGCACAATTCTTTGGCGGCAATGCTGCAATTGGCTTTCAACTCACGGTGTACAACATCATCTTCCAACAATTTGTTTAAAGTGCCTGATAAAGATGCCGGTGAGAGATCGTTTACCAGGTAAGCGATATGATATTGACTATTAATGGCTTCGTATTCCGGGTAACCTACACAAAGCTGTGGAATGCCAGCCTGGATATAATCGAAAAACCGGTTGGCCAGCGAATAATATTGGTTGAGACCGGTGCTTTCAAAAAGGGTGAGGCCATAATAGGCGAGGGGGGTGATCAAACGCAGTTCTTCAGGCGGTACCGCACCCAGGCAAATGACCTTGCCTGCTACTTTATGTTCAAGTATCAACCGTTTTGTTTCATCCATAAAATTGCCATCGCCTGCTATTACCAGCGTCGCGTTCACATGCTTCATGGCTGGTATTAGTGTTTCAAAACTGCGGCCTTCATTTACGGCTCCCTGGTACAGGAAGAATTTGCCAACCGGCAACCGGTACTTATCTATCACGCCTTGTTTATCACCTATTGCCAATTGGCCATTACCGATTGCAACAGGCAGGTTTCTTACCACTGAATATTTTATGTCGTACCTGCGTTCGAGTTCTTCCGCAATAAACTGGTTGACTGTATAGCCATTTTTAAATTTTGGTACATGGTTCTTCTCCACCCAAATCCAGAATTTATGGATCTTAGGTCTGCTCATTACTTCTTTTAATTCTGTAAACAATTCATGAGCATCGTATACTCTTTTTATACCCTTTATTTTGCTGATATAGAGGCAGGGCATAATGGTATCGAGGTCGATAGCACAAATGGCATCCATTTTTTTAAACAGGAGGTAGCAGAAGAGCCGGATCGTGTATTCTATATAAGATAGTTTGCCTTTTGCGAACCAGGCCGGCAGCCGCTTTTGGCCGAATGGCCGTGAGATCAGGGGTATGGATCCCGGCAATTTCCTGCCTACTAACACTACTGTATAGCCAGCCTTTGCCACACTGCTGCAAATGCGTTGCATCCGCTGATCGTAGCTCAGACTATTGGTTACGGTAAAGTAGATGGTTGCCGTTTTGCCCATTTGGCAAATGTGCGGTTTTTATGTGTGATGGCAACGGGGAGTTGGTTGTCAACGGATTGAAATCCGTTGTTACGATATGGACCGTTCTTTCGGAATTGCTTTTGAATTAAAGCCTCCGAATGCGATCATGCTGAGCTGTAGATCCGGATCATCTTGTTGGGATAGAATTTATCCCCTCCACCTGACCCCTCCACCCACTTACTTTTTCTTTTCCACCGCCTTGTCTATTCCCTGCCCGATAAAAAAGCCGCCAATGGCACCAAAAGCAGCGGCGCCGATCATCCAGGCCGGGTTTAATTGGGAGGCCAGCGCACCTGCGGCGAGGCCGGCAATGCCAAAAATAAAAGCCATTTTAATTGTAGCGCTTTGTGTTGGCTTTTTGTGAACTCCGGCTACCTGGTGGGTAGGGTGCTTTTGCTTGTGCTTGTTTTTATGATGTGTCATATGGCAAATAATTTTTCTGAAAATACAGTTTTGATTTCGCTCCTGCAAAATATCGATGATTCGAAATGTTATCAGGTGGGTTTCATCTATTTTCGGGCAACTTTCAAAAGAACAACGCATGAAAACAATTGGCATAATTGGAGGGCTGACCTGGCACTCCACCGTGGATTATTATCGTATACTCAATGAAACCGTGGCTGAACGCCTTGGCGGAGCCAACTCAGCTAAAATCCTGATGTACTCGGTCAATTTTGCCGAAATAAAAGCATTGACATTCAGCCAGGATTGGAAAGCCATCGGCGAAATGGTAGGTGGCATTGCAAAGCGGCTGGAAACTGCAGGGGCAGATTGCATTTTACTCGGCGCAAACACCATGCACTATATCGCCGGCGATGTTCAGGCCGCTATCAGCATACCAATTATTCATATCGCGGAAACAACAGCCGAAGCCATTGTGCAGCAACAGATAAAAACCGTAGCGCTGCTTGGTACCGTTTACACCATGGAAATGGGTTTTTACCAGGAAAAATTATCGGCCCGGGGAATTGACACAATAATTCCGGACGATGAGGACCGTGCATTTATCAACCATGCTATTTATGAAGAAATGGGCATCGGGCAATTTCTACCTGCTACCAAAGAACGGTTCCTGCAGATCATTGAGAAAATGGTGGCGGCAGGAGCCCAGGGTATTATAATGGGTTGCACAGAAATTCCGATGCTATTACGGGGTGAGACTTGTGAGGTGCCTTTATTTGATACGGGATCTATCCATGCGGTAGCGGCAGTTGATTTTGCATTGACTTAAAAGAGCAAACCGATTTTTAACCCTGCCCAACGGTGAAAATTACCGGTCCTGAATTCTTTCGAAAGATAAGATTGACAATATTCCAGGTGTAGTTTCCCGATGTTCAATACAATTCCGGCATTTGCCTGGAACGTGACGCGGGAAATATCTTTTGCTGCAATGGTATAGGGGCTGGTTTTGTTAAATATGCCGCCTTGTAAACTTGCATCGTATCCTACCAGGCTGATTTGTGGGGCAACGTACAAGTGACAGTTGAAATGTTTTTTAAAAGTCCTGGCTTGCCTGGTGCCCTTATAAGGGCTGTTGAGTTTTCCCAGCATTAAATTGAATCCGGCGCTTAGCTTGTCTTTTAGCGTTCCTGCCTGCAGTTCGGCACCTGCATTTAATAAAATGAGGTTTCTGAAAGCCCACACCTGCTGGTCGTAGTTGACCTGGTAGTTGAGCACCACATCGTTTTGTACCTGGTGCTGCCAGCCAAGCGGAATAATGTTTTTGAGCCAGCGGTGGATGCCGGTTTGCATTTGTTTTCCACCGGCTGCGGGACCAATGATGCCTGTACTCAAGGAAGAGGAAATCCGCCGGTTCCGGCTTGTATCGGTGGCTATGGCAAATGTTTTCAGATATAGGACCGCTGAAAATGGCCTGTCCCCATATAGAATCTCGTTGCTGCTGATACTGGTAGGCGTATAACCAAAGTCGTTCAGTGCCAGGCCATATACCATGTCGTTGCCGGTTGGTTGTATAAGTAGCTTTGCCAGTAAAAATTTGCCGATACCCGGATGCGCCAGTTCCAGGCTAATACCCTGTGAATAGTAATAGTCTGAATTGGTGAAAAAGTCATTATCGTAATGAACGCGGAAATACTTATTGCTGCCGGTATTGCGGTAGGCGGCCGTGTTGCCATCCACCTGCGCATAAGTATTGCCAGCTGCCAGCAAGTAAACTGATAAAAGAAGCGACCGGAAATGCATAAGAGATTTCCAGTACTTACGGCATGCCAGCCGGTTTCGTTTTTTGAGGTTCGCCGGCGATTATTTTTTTAAAGCCTGGTAGACCAATACTTCAAATTTTTTACTAAGGTCGCCATGGCTGTTGGGTGTTTGCTGCGTCATGATCAGGCATACCAGGTTTTCCCTGGGATCGGCCCAATAGGTGGTGCCAAAATAACCACCCCAGGCGAAGCTGCCAGCATTTTTTGGGCTCTCTGCTGCTGATTTTTCACCGGTAATTTCAAAGCCTAACCCGAATTTGTTATTGCCCACCATCAAATCGCCAATCTGGTTTTGGGTCATCATTTCCACCACCCTTGGCGATAAGATATGTACGCCGTTCAGGCTGCCCTTGTTCAACATCATCTGGAGGAAAATTGCATAGTCATACGCCGTTGAAGAAAGTCCGGCGCCCCCACTGAAATAGCCGGTTTTCTGTTTTGGATAATCAGGCGAAATACCGCTCCGGTCCTGCAATTGCCTGATTACATGATGATCGGCATCTTCGGTGTACAAGGTGGCCAGCCGGTTGAATTTATCAGCGGGCAGATTAAAATAACTATCCTTCATGCCCAGTGGAACAAAAATCTTCTTCCTTAAATATTCATCCAGCGTAACACCGCTTAGTTTTTCCACGAGGTAACCGAGCACATCTGTACTCAGGCCGTAGGTGAATTTCTGGCCAGGCTGGTTGGCCAGTGGCAGTTTTGCCAGGGTTTTCATCTTGTCTCCCAGGTCGGCCTTCAATTCCCCGATGCCGGATGGAATACCAGCTTTGGCATAAATCGCGTTCATCTCCTTAATTCCGATAACTGCATAACTGATACCTGATGTATGCGTCAGCAAATCTTTGATTGTGATCCTTCTTTTAGCCGGGACGGTGGTAAAGCTGCTGTCGGCTTCGTTGAATTTTTCCAGCACGGTGGCATTCTTAAACTCAGGAATATAGTTTTCAATGGGATCGTTTAACAGGAATTTTCCTTCTTCATATAACATCATCACAGCCACACTCACAATAGCTTTTGTTTGCGATGCAATGCGAAAAATGGCATCCTTTGACAGCGGTTTTTTGGTGCCAATATCATCGTAGCCATAGCCTTTGTATTGCACTACCTGCCCATCTTTTACAATAATGGTAACGGCACCGCCCAGCCATTCATTGGCCACGTATTTATTTATTACACTGTCGATACGGGACAGGCGATTGTAATTAAAAGATGGATGATTGGTACTTGTAGGTAAAACCTGGGCTGGCAAAATAGCCGGAAATACCAGGAACAGCAACGCAAAAAAGCGGCTGACTGAAACGAATGGTGTATGCATAACAAGAAAGCTGGTTTAGGTGGGAAAGTTAAGGAACCCGTAGTTGTGTCTCAGTTTGAATTTCCAGTATCGTCCTTTTTCATAACCATGTCTGCGTTTCATTTACCAATGTAAGCCAGGAGTATTGTGACAACACTTCGTGTGACAAAAAAAAATGTCACAGCTTTACTTGTCACATGTTTGTGACAAGTAAAGCTGTGATTAATTAATTTGTCACAGCCTGATTAATCACAAACTCATTTATCACTACTACTTCTTCCAGGCCTAAAAGCTGGCAAATAAATGGTACCGAAAGTCCAAACTGATACATGACCGAACCCGCTAAACATTTTCCAGTCTTCTATTCCTTCTTATCTTCATTGCCCTAAAAATACAATTATGAAAAAAATTATTGTCGTTGCGTTTGCCGCCGGCACGTTTGTTTTCGCCGCTAATGCCCAGGACCCGGTGGCTACACCAGAAAAGGCACCGATGTCGAAAGAGGATAAAGAAAAAATGAAATTGAAACAGGAGCAGGAGTTGTCTGCAATATTTAAAGAAGTGGGTCTCACTGAAGACCAGGAAAAGCAGGTGAGGGCGGTAATGGAAGAGTCCAAACAGAAAAACAATACCATTAAAAAAGACGATGCTTTAAAGGAAGAAGACAAAACGGCTAAGCTGAAAGCGGCAAACGATGAAAAAAATGCAAAGATGAAAGAGATCATGGGAGCAGAAAAATACAGCCTGTACAATGCGATAAAGAAAAAACAGAAAGAGCAGGCCGGTGCCAAACCAGCCGATCAATAAAAAGAACCGCCTCAGAAACGGTTTTGGAAAAAAATAACCACCACAAAAAGCCCCTGTCGCGGGGCTTTTTGTGTTTTAAGACGGTATAAATCAATGAAATGGCTGTGCAGGAATTTTCTATGGAGAGCGCAAGAACCTGCGGAAAAACCCGCAAATATGCGAATGGTTACCATTATGAACTGCGGTATACCGCCGTGCAATGCAGCGGAAGTTGATTAATCTATGTCCTGCATGGTGTAATAAAATGTTAACATCATTTGGCAGTTATTTAACCCGTTAGCTGTTTCTTTGCCCAGACTTTTAAAATAAAACTACGCTTATGTTCAAGATGCGATTATTGAGCCTCATGGCTTTTCTATCCATTTCACTATTCACATTTGCCCAGGTTACTACCAGTAGTATCACGGGCTCAGTTAAAGATGATAAAGGTGCCTCGCTGGAAGGCGCCACGGTTTCGGCCATCCACCAGCCTTCTGGAACTCCGTATGCAACCAGTTCAAAAAAAGGCGGTGGTTTCAATATACCCGGCGCCCGTATCGGTGGTCCTTACAAAGTAACGGTTAGCTTTGCCGGTTTTGCCCCGTCTGAATTCGACAATATATTTCTTGTATTGGGTGAGCCCTACAATATTAATGTAACCATGTCTACTACGGCTTCTGACCTGGTATCGGTGGTTGTAAGTGGTGTGAAGAGGAAAGCAGCTACTGAAAAAGCAGGTGCTGCCACTTCTGTGGGATTGCGCCAATTGCAAAACCTGCCTACGATATCCCGCAGTATTACAGATTTTACACGTCTTACTCCGCAAGCGAACGGTAACAGTATGGGGGGCAGAGATGGCCGCTACAATAATATTACTGTAGATGGCGCCAACCTGAATAACAACTTTGGTTTAAGTACTGATGCCTTACCTGGTGGTGGTAATCCTATCTCCCTGGATGCTATCGAGGAACTCAGTGTAAATATTGCACCATACGATGTGCGCCAGGCTAATTTTACAGGTGCCAATATTGCAGCGGTTACCAAGAGCGGTACCAATACCTTTCATGGTTCTGTATATGGCTTATTCCGCAACCAGAACTATAGTGGTTTGAAAGTATCTGATGTAAAATTGGCCGATCCGGTAAAAAGCAAAAACGTCACCTACGGTGCTACTTTGGGTGGGCCAATCATCAAAAACAAGTTGTTTTTCTTTGGTAGCTACGAAAATGAAGAGAATACATTTCCGGGTATTACCTGGTCGCCTACCGGTGGAAGCGGTACTGGTAACATATCCAGCACACCGATAGATTCAATGAGGAAACTGTCAAACTTCCTGCAGAGTACTTATGGGTACAATACAGGTGCGTACGATAACTTTCCCAATTTTGCCTCAAAAAACAGAAAGATATTAGGAAGGGTTGACTGGAATATTATGCGTGGGCAAAAATTAACCGTAAAGTACAGCGACTATGATAGCAGAAACGATGTACAGGTAAATGCATTAAGCGTAAGTAATTTAGGTAGTGCTTTAACATCCGTTGCCCGTTTTGGTTCGCAGGCTATGTCTTTTGCCAATTCTAACTATGCATTTCATGACGTGGTAAAATCATTGTCTTTTGAATTGAACAGTACGTTCAACAGCAAGTTCGCTAACCAGTTCCTGGCTACCTATACAAAAGTTCGCACAACACGTGAAACTGAAAGCCCTTTATTTCCATTTGTTGACATATTAAAGAGTAACAACAACAACTACATGAGTTTTGGTCGCGAATTGTTCAGTAATAACAATGACGTAAAGAACAACACGCTGAATATCACTAACAACTTCACCTACTTTGCCGGTAAGCATACCATTACTGCCGGTGCGTCTTACGAATACCAAACCGTTGGTAATCAGTTTATGCCAGCTTCGCAAGGTTATTATGTGTACAACAACCTGAATGATTTTATCACCAATGCCCAGCCAAAAGCATTCAGTCTTACTTATTCAATTGTTCCGGGTGATGATGCCCCTTACTCTGCCAACCTGAAAATTGGTCAGTTAGGAATCTACGCACAGGATGAGATCAATGTCAATTCACAATTGAAATTGAACGTTGGATTGCGTGTTGATCGTCCTGTATATCCTGAACAGCCTTTATCAAACCCTGCTATCACAGCGCTTAATTTATATGATAAGGATGGTAATATTACCCATTATGACGTTGGTATGTGGCCCAAAGCCACCAACTACTGGTCGCCACGTGCAGGGTTCCGTTGGGATGTGGAAGGAGATAAAGTGTTGACTATTCATGGAAGTTCAGGTGTATATACCGGAAGGATTCCGTTTGTATACCTTACCAATATGCCTACGAACAGTGGTGTTTATCAAAGGTCAGAAGTCGCTACAACAGCGCAGTTAGCAAACATCAGGTTCAGACCAGATGCCGCTTTCTACAAGTCTTTATTTCCACAAGGCGCAAACACAACGCCACCGTCAGGAGGTTTTGTAGGTATCGATCCTGATTTCAAATTTCCCCAGGTTTGGCGTACCAATTTAGGTTTCGACCGCCGCTTTGGGCAAGGATGGATTTTGGGTATGGACGTGTTGTTTACAAAAGACATCAACAGCGTCTACATGTTCAATGCCAACCAAACGGCACCTACTTCCACTGTTACTTTGGGTAGCACTACACGCCCTGCCTTCACTTCAACTGCTACTACTGTCCGTCGGTTGAATAACGGTATCACCAATGCTATCATCTTAACCAACAGTAATAAAGGAGCCCAGTTTGCTTCTACAGTTCAGCTGACTAAGAACTT
This sequence comes from Bacteroidota bacterium, assembly GCA_040386335.1. GTDB lineage: Bacteria > Bacteroidota > Bacteroidia > Chitinophagales > Chitinophagaceae > JAZKFT01. The sequence goes on along the minus strand of JAZKFT010000052.1, from coordinate 61,642 downwards.
TGCCAAAGGATTCGGAGGTTCACTTGCCTACACTTACACTTTTGCCACAGAAATTACCTCTAATCCGGGCAGTACAGCAGCTAGTGTATGGCAGGCAAACGCGACTTCAAATACTCAGAATTCCATCGAGTCTTCGTTCTCAGGTTTCTCGGTTCCTCACCGCATCGTTGGTAGCCTGTCTTACACGAAAGAGTATATCAAACATCTTGGAACAACCATTTCTTTGTTCTACGAAGGAGCGATACAAGGTGCCTATAGCTATATCTATAATGGTGATCTGAATTTTGACGGAAATACCTCGGCTGACCTGATGTATATTCCCAGGAATGCTTCTGAAATCACTTTTGCATCACAAACTGTGGGAACTACCGTTTACACTGCCCAACAGCAAAGCGATGCATTCTTTAAATATGTAGCACAGGACAAATACCTGAGCAGCCATATGGGTCAGAATGCTGAAAGAAACGCTGCCCGTCAGCCATGGTATAACCGTGTTGATTTCAAATTTTTGCAGGACATCTTTACAAATGTTGGTAAGAACAAGCACACAATTCAGCTGACTTTGGATTGCACCAACTTCCTGAACCTGTTGAACAGGGATTGGGGTATCCGTAGCTTCCAGGTGGTAAATAACCCACTGCGTGTTGCTTCGGTTACTGCTGGTGTTCCATCTTTCACATTGGCCACCTACACACCAACTGGAGCCACTGCACCAATTTTGCTCGATCGTACTTTCATCAATAATAATTCACTTACCAGCACCTGGAGATTACAGGTAGGTGCCCGGTATAGGTTCTAATTATTGCACTTTTTCTGGAAGAAAAAAGGCCGCCCTTCAAAGGCGGCTTTTTTGTTGTCGTCACTGTCGGTGATCAACGCCGGCAGATTCATTACTAATAACTGATTCTTTAGCCGTGGCAGATGTCCATTCAGCAAAGCGTTTTGCTTACTTTTGCAGACTAAAAATAATTTATGCTCGATACAATTGAAAGTGCCATCGAGGCCATTAGAAACGGAGAGATCGTAATAGTGGTGGACGATGAAGACCGTGAAAACGAAGGTGACCTTATAGCCGCAGCAAAGATGGTAACCCCGGAGGTGATCAATTTTATGACCAAATATGGCCGTGGTTTAATTTGTGCGCCCGTGGTGGAAACCCGTTGCGATGAATTAAAGCTGGAATTGATGGTAACCAATAATACAGCCCTGCACGAAACGCCTTTTACTGTTTCGGTGGACCTTCTGGGACATGGCTGTACAACTGGAATTTCCGCTCACGATCGGGCTAAAACGGTGCAGGCATTAATAGACCCCAAAACCCGCCCTGAGGAACTGGGCAGGCCGGGGCATATTTTCCCGTTGCGTAGCAAAAAAGGCGGTGTATTAAGAAGAACCGGGCATACCGAAGCAACAACCGACCTGGCAAGATTGGCAGGTTTTGAACCGGCCGGGGTATTGGTAGAAATTATGAACGACGATGGTACCATGGCCCGCTTGCCAGACCTCGAAATAATGGCTAAAAAATTCGACCTGAAGCTGATAAGTATTAAAGACCTCATCGAATACCGGCTGAAACGCGATACACTGATTGAGGAAGTAGTGCGGGTAGAAATGCCCACCAAATATGGCAATTTTAAACTGGTGGCATTCAGAGATAAAAGCAACGACAACGAGCACCTTGCACTGATGAAAGGCGAATGGAAAACGGGCGATCCCATCCTTACCCGGGTGCACAGCAGTTGCTTTACCGGCGATATACTTGGCAGCCTTCGCTGCGATTGCGGCGATCAGCTTGCGTTGGCCATGCAGATGGTGGAAGCAGAAGGCAAGGGCATTATACTATATATGAACCAGGAAGGCCGGGGCATTGGACTTGTAAATAAATTAAAGGCCTACAAACTGCAGGAAGAAGGAGCCGATACACTCGAAGCCAACCTGCAACTGGGCTTGCCCGGAGATGCCCGCGACTATGGCGTTGGCGCACAAATGCTTCGTCACCTGGGCGTTACAAAACTCAGGCTTATGAGCAATAACCCAAAGAAAAGGGTAGGACTAACGGGTTATGGCCTGGAGATCGTAGAAACAGTGCCTATTGAAACGCCATCAAATCCACATAGCGAACGCTACATGGAAACAAAACGGGATAAGATGGGGCATGAGATCATGATGGAGCAGTAGTTAGTTGATTAGTTGATTAGTTCATCAGTTCCATCTGAAGCCATGGTTCGTGTCCCCACGAACCATACTCCGCTCCGATAAAAAAGTAACTATCGAAACGCTATTTGCCTTATAATCGAGTTCGTGATCAGGCATTGTTCACTTACGGAAAACACAGCACCAAAAAGCTGATTGGAGGCCGCAGTATGGTTATTCTTATTTCGCAGCAGTCTTAATTATTCCAAGGTTTTTTATCGGGGCGGAGTATGGTTCGTGGGGACACGAACCATGGCATCAGACACGAACCATGGCATCAGACACGAACCATGGTATCAGACACGAACCATGGCATCAGACACGAACCATGGCATCAGACACGAACCATAGCATCAGACACGAACCATGGCAGCGAATTATGACAGCGGGGATATGAATCATGCCATCAGCTTTTGGATATGGAACATTTTTTTTAGTAAAGCCTGTAACTGAATTACATTGAATCTCTAATCCCCCCAGATGATTACCAGCATAAACGATTTCAAAAACCCATTTTTCATAGGAGTGGCCGGCACAGGCATGAGTGCCATTGCCCAATACCTGCAGGGTATTGGCAAAAATGTAAGCGGCAGCGACCGGTATTTTGTAGATGGAGAGAGAAATGAAACCAGGGAAAAACTGGAAGCTGAAGGCATATCGTGTTACCTCCAAAATGGCGATGGCATTGATGAAAATACGGACCTCGTGGTGGTGTCCACAGCCGTGGAAGACACCGTAATCGAAGTCCAGAAAGCGAAGCAATTAAACATTCCCATTATTAAGAGAAGTGAACTGCTTGCCTTAATTGCCACCAGTAAGAAAACCATCGCTGTTGGCGGTACCAGCGGTAAAAGCACCACCAGCGCCATGTTGTTCGATATCCTGCAGCACGCCGGTATGCAGCCCGGCATTATCAGCGGCGCGGGGCTGATCAGCATTATTAAAGAAGGCAAAATTGGCAATGCAAAAGCCGGAAGCGGTGATTGGCTGGTGATAGAAGCAGATGAGAGCGATGGCTCTATTGTGCAATACCATCCGGCAATCGGTTTATTGCTCAATGTTGATAAAGACCACAAAGACATCGACACATTGATGGAAATGTTTGCGACGTTCAAAAGCAATTCAGCCAGCTTTATCGTGAACCGGTCGCACCACCTGGCTGCTCAGTTAACGGCGGATTCAGAAAATGATTTTGCTCTGGAAGCCAACACAGGCGCGGGTTTCATTGCCTCCGATTTTTCGCAGGATGGCCTGGCCATCAATTTTACCATCAATAGAACACCTTTCCGGCTCAATAGCGTAGGGCGGCACAATATGGAAAACGTGTTGGCTGCGGTAACTGTAGCCAACCAATTGGGAGTACCACTTCCGGTATGCGGTGAAGCCATTGCGTCTTATGAAGGTATCTATCGAAGGCACCAGGTATTGGGTAAAAAGGACGGTGTATTGCTGATAGACGACTATGCCCATAACCCGGTTAAATGTGCCACCTCCATTCAAGCCTGCCAGCCCATTGCTCCGAAAGTGATCGCCTGGTTTCAGCCGCATGGCTATGGGCCTACAAAATTTTTGCGGCACGATTTTGTGGATGAGATATCCAAAGTACTGAGACCGGAAGATGAGATTTGGATGAGTGAAATTTTTTATGCAGGCGGTACTGCTGTAAAAGATATCAGTGCCAATGATTTGATCAATGATCTTAAAGAAAAAGGTGTAAATGCTTTTTTTGTGGAAGAAAGAGATCATTTACTGTCAGCAATGCGACCCCATTTTACAAGTGATTGTGTCTTGCTCTTAATGGGCGCCAGGGATCCATCACTGGAACAATTTGCTAAACAAATTTCAAACGATTTGTAAATGACAATTTGGTCATCAGGTCATTGGTCATTGGGTCAATAAGTCATTGGGTCAATAAGTCAATGGTCATTTTTAAAGTTAACTGGCCGGTTAACAAATCGTAAATCCGACATCATAAATCCGACATCAAAAATGCCTTCTAAACAAAGTCCGGGAATGGGTTTCATCTTTTTTACATTGCTGATAGATGTAATTGGCTTTGGACTGATCATACCCGTAATGCCCGACCTGATAAAAACACTTGCGCATACCGATACCAGTAATGCGGCGAAAATCTCGGGGTGGATGATCAGTACTTACGCCGTTACCCAATTCATTTTTGCCCCGATCCTGGGAAATCTCAGCGATAAATATGGCAGGAGGCCGGTATTGCTTTTTTCACTGCTAGGCTTCGGGATCGATTATTTGTTCCTCGCTTTTGCGCCAACGGTTGCCTGGTTTTTTGTTGGTCGTGTAATTGCCGGCATTACCGGCGCTAGTTTCACTACAGCCAGTGCATACATAGCTGATATCAGCACCAATGAAAACCGGGCAAAAAACTTTGGAATGATCGGGGCCGCGTTTGGTCTTGGTTTCATCATTGGTCCAAGCCTTGGCGGATTACTAGGGCATTGGGGACTGAGGGTTCCTTTTTATGCCGCCGCCGCGCTCTGCCTGCTAAACTTTCTTTACGGATTTTTTGTGCTGCCTGAAAGCCTTGACAAGGCACACCGGAGAGAGTTTGAATGGCGCCGGGCCAACCCGTTTGGCGCATTCAGGGCACTGGCGAAATATCCCTCCGTAAGCGGCCTCGTGGCTTCTTTGACCCTGGTCTACCTGGCAGCCCATGCCGTGCAAAGCAATTGGGCTTTTTTTAATGTAGAGAAATTTAAGTGGAGTGAGTTGATGATCGGTATTTCTTTGACCGTAGTGGGTGCACTGGTGGGTGGCGTACAGGGTGGTCTCACCAGGGTCATTAATCCCAGGATCGGAAACGAGAAAAGTGTCTACCTCGGTCTCGGTTTATATACTTTAGGCATGTTGTTATTTGCCTTTGCTACCCAAAGTTGGATGATGTTTGCATTCCTGGTTCCCTATTGCCTGGGGGGTATCGCCGGGCCATCGCTGCAAGCCATTATCAGTAGCGAAGTACCTTCAAATGAGCAGGGAGAACTGCAGGGCGCATTAACCAGTTTGATGAGCTTAACTTCTATCGCCGGACCCTTTATCATGACCCATTTATTTGCCTATTTTATCAGTAACGAGGCGCCTTTCTATTTTGCCGGGGCATCTTTTTTACTCGGTGCCATACTCATGCTTATCAGTGTTATCCTGGCCTATCGGAGCTTGCATGTAAAGAAGGTGGTGACCTGATGCTGGTTTGGCAGGTCATTGATTATAAAATATCTTATGCCATCACGAACGGAAGTAAAAACGGACTTGTATCTTTCCCTACTATAAAATTTACGTAAAAATGAAATACTTATTAATAGCTGTAGCACTCATTGTAGTTGGTTGTGATGTCGACATTAATAGTGATCGGGTAGATGGCAACGGCTCCATAAAAAAAGAGGCAAGGAATATTAGCGGGTTTAAAGGGGTAGAAGTGGAAGGCCCTTTTGACGTGGTTCTTGTTCAGGGCAGTTCATTTAGCGTAGAGATAGAAGGCGACGACAACCTGCTGCAATACATAGACATTAAAAAACACGACCAGGATTTGGAGATCAGTGAAGCGGATGGATATAACCTGCGTAGCAAAACCGGTATAAAAATTCGGGTACAAATGCCGGTGGTGGAAGATATCTCTGTTTCCGGATCAGGCTCCGTAAAAAGCGAGGCGCCATTAGAGAACCCCGATAAGATAGAAATAGATATTGCCGGTAGTGGGAATGTAAACCTCGAAGTGAAATCGCCAAGAGTGGATGTAGGAATCGGCGGCAGCGGTACCGCCAAACTCAGTGGCAGTACGCGCAAACTGGATGTAAGCATTGGCGGCAGCGGCGACTGCATGGCCGAAGACCTGCTCAGCGAAGATTGTGAAGTATCCATCGGCGGCAGTGGTACTGCAAGAGTATATGCCAGTGTAAGCCTGAAAGGATCAATAGGCGGCAGCGGTGATATTTACTACCGCGGCGAACCAAAAAACGTCAATAAATCTGTTGGAGGAAGCGGAAGCATTCAGCCGGTGAAATAACTTATGCAATGTTTTAAGAAGAAATGTTCAATCCCGCAATAAGCGCATTGGCGTCAAGCCAGTTTTTCTTAAGTCCTCTGCAACCCTTTACAGGAAAGGAGTTTGGCCAATTTGTCTTACGAAAATTAAGCCCTGTGCCGACGGGGTTTTCACAAGCCGTCGCTGCAAAGTTTCAGCCACTTGCCGTGAAACCCCGACGTAGGAGGGTCACAGAAAATTTTAAACCCCAGCTTCAGAAATTTTAAACTTCCTTATTTTAAACGTGTGGGTCATCGATGTCGTAATTGCATCCAACGTCGCGGTTTCACAGTAAGCCACTGATAATTCAGTGCCACCGCATTGAAAACCCCGCCGGCACTCATTATCGGTGGCCAAATTGAATTTGAAAATTGAGCGTTGATTATATAGTATTAAAAATTCCGGCAAGCAGCTTCATACTGTTACAAATCCACCATCTTCACCTTCACCCATATATCCCTGTTTCTTCCTTTATCATCTGTGCAACTTATTTTATTGGCGCCTTCTTGTGGCATAAAAAACAGCCGGGCTTTAGGATCGGCAGCTTTTAAAAACTGGTTGTTCACGTACCAGAACACCTTGTTGACATCACCCGCGGCCTGGCAGCTGAGAGCCAGTGGTTCCGGGCTTTCCTTGCTGATAAAATATTCACTGCCATTAACGGGTGCCGTGATTCTTGGCCCACCGCCGCTGACGCTATTTACACAGTCGGGATGTAATGCCGGTATCTTTTCGTATTTAATTCCGTTCTCTTCATAGTATGCCTGGATCTCGGGCGGAATGATCTTGAACAGTTTCTTTTTGTAACCCGTTGCTGGCGCACATTCTTTGCTATAACTCCATTTTTCGTCGGCGCTCAGCAGCACTTCTTTCATGTTATTGCATGGCTCAGTTGGTGACACAAGTGGTATAAAATAATCTGTGATGATATTGGTGCAGTGTTCGCCGGGCAACATGCCGGTTTCGCTGCATACCGCTCGTTGTTCGCAGGTAAGCGGGGCCGCAAACCAGTCCCTGTCGGCATCATAGTCGATGGTATTAAAGATCTTAAAGAGGAGGGGAGTGGCGGCATTGGCACCGCTGAGGTCTGGTACCCCCACGCCACTAAAATTCCCGAGCCATACACCCACCGTGTATTTTTTGTTGTAGCCTATGCTCCAGGCATCACGGCGGCCATAGCTGGTGCCGGTTTTCCAGGCAAGCTTGGGCAAATGAATGGTGCTGCTCCAGTTTACCGGGAAGTCGGGCCGGTTTATTTTGCTCAGTATTTCGGTCACCATAAATGCTGATGCCTTGCTGAGGATGCGTTCGTGTTTCTGGCGGCCGGTGTCTGCTGTACTGTAGAGCGGCGATGCATATTCCCCTTCATTAGCAAAAGCTGAAAAAAGACCGGTCAGTTCTTCCAGGGTGCAACCACATCCGCCCAGGATCATGGACAGACCCAACTTGCCACGGTCTTTACTTATTTGCTGAAACCCGCAACTGGTAAGGCTTTGAACCAATGCATCCTTGCCTAGCAGCTTCAGGCTTTTAACGGCCGGTATGTTTAGCGAATTATCTAGTGCATATTCCATGCTCACCAGCCCGTTAAATTTTTCATCGTAATTCTCGGGTACATAGCCCTGGTAATTCACTGCAACGTCCGTGATGATCGTCTTCGGCGTCATCAGGCCGGCGTCGATGCAAAGGCCATAAAGCAATGGTTTTAAAGTGCTGCCTGGCTGGCGTATAGCTGCAGCTCCATTTACCTGTCCGGCATCGAGTTTATTTTTAAAATCGGCGCTTCCGATATAAGTAATTACCCGGTGTGTCTCATTGTCAATGACGATGACAGAAGCATTGCGGATATTTTTAAAACTCATGGTTTGCACATAGTCTTTTACCAGCTGCCCGGTTTTTAGCTGGGTATTCATATGCAGGTATGAGTGAATATTTGTTTCGCCGGAACGCTTTAGTTTGTAGCTGAGATGGGGAACCATTTGCGGTGCAGCACCGCGTTCAAGGATCAATGGTTCTTTAAGGGCATCCTCAATTTCCTTGGCTGCAAACACTTTTTCAGCGGCAAATCGGTGCAGCCATTTATTTCTTTGCTGAACGATCACATTATTGTTAATTCCAATACGTAGGCTGTTAGGCCGGTTGGGAATAATGGACAAGGCCGTAATTTCTGCCAGCGATAAATGATCAGGATTTTTCTTGAGGTAAAGCACAGAGGCGCTCTTTACACCCTCTACGTTTCCGCCATAAGGCACCAGGTTGATGTATAGCTGTAATATCTCTTCCTTATTGTATTTCCACTCCAGTTGAAATGCCCTGAACATCTCTTTCATTTTATTAAAAACCGTACGGGGCTTGGGTTCCAGCAGGCGGGCCACCTGCATGGTAATAGTACTGGCACCGCTGGTGCGGCGGCCGGTGAAAATATTATAGAGCAGGGCCCGGCCTACTGCTATGGCATTTACGCCGGGATGATAATAGAACCATTTGTCTTCTTTTTCAATAATTGCTTTTCGCAGCAGTGGTGATATTTCACTTAGTTCCGTTTTCATCCGCCATTTTTCATCTGAGGTTAAATAGGCATGTATCACTTCGCCTTTGTCGTCTGTAACAGTGGTACTGTAATCGATTTTATCAGGCAGCGGAAAAAAAATATTGAGCAAAAAGAAAAGCAGCATGCTTATGAGAAAAGCATAGCAGATCTTTTTTAGCCAGGTGAAGAGTTTTTGTTTCATAATTAAAATGAATAGTCATTGCGAACATCGTCATTGCGAACATCGGTATTGCCCACATTGGTATTGCGCACATCGGTATTGCGAGATCGGGTTCTTGCCCGACGTGGCAATCCCCAGCTATTCGTTGCGGTGTTGCCGCAAAGCAAAAACCGGCTGCCTGATAGTAGGGGATTGCCACGGGCAAGAACCCTCGCAAGACCGTGCTTTTTTTGCAACCATCCAATAATCCCCAACATTTTTACCACAGTTAAACGGAGCCCCGAAATCATCGGGGGAATTATTCGCCAATGTCGATCAATAGTAGCACAACTGCCTGGCCAATAATTCATCCGCGCTTATCCGAAATAATCCGTGTCGTCCGTGTTCCTATCCTTCCCGTCATCCACACCGGCAAGTTCGTATTTCAAAAATAGCCGCTGCAAATCTTTTGTCCTTTAGTAAAACTTTCACAAACAAATATTTTGAAATCGCATTTTCTTTCCGCTATCTTAGATTTCTAAATTTGTTCCACTCTTCGAACATCCTTTAATTTCCCCCTATGAAGCTGTTTAAAAAACTGTCTGTAGCCATGGCTGCGGCGGTGCTTTTGTATGCCTGCAAAAGCGATAAAGTGCAGTTGGATTATACCAATGCACAAGGTGAGGTGCCGTCATTAACCAATCTCGAATTCCGCTTCAGCAAATCGCTGATGCCCGATTCGCTGCTGAACAGGTGGGACTCTGCGGAGTATATTAGCTTTTCACCCGAAATACCCGGAAAGTTTCGCTGGGAGTACCCCGACAAACTGGTATTTAGCCCATCAAAACCCTTGCTGCCGGCAACGAGTTACAAAGCCACACTGAATAAAACATTGCTGAAATTTTCAAAATTTAATAATTTGAAAAAGGGGGATGTTGCTTTTCATACCGCTGACCTGCAATTGAACAATAGCAGTGTGATGTGGGTAGGTAGTGGCACCAATACCCGGGATGCGCAGCCCCAGATAGATGTGTATTTTAATTACCCGGTAGCGATACCAACCCTGAAGGAGCACCTGAAAGTAGAAGTGGATGGTAAAGACCAGGATTATAACATTGCCACCCTGAACAACGATAATAAGGTAAGTATCAGGCTGCTTGGATTTAAAGCCGAGGACAAGGACTATAACGGTAAAATAAGCATTCTGAAAGGGATGGTTCCTGATGGCGGAAAGAACCCAACAACCGCAGATATTGATGAAAAGATATTTGTAGCATCGCCGTATAAATTAATAGTAAATGATGTTCAAAGTAACCACGATGGCAGCACCGGTTCCATCCATGTAAAGTGTAGCCAGGAAGTGGTGGAGTCTACCATTGCATCAGCTATCAGTTTTACCCCGGCCGTAAAATTCACCACTGAATTGATGGATGATGGGTTTGCTGTTAACAGCGACGCATTTGATGTAAGCACCACCTATGAACTCAATATTGGTAAGGGTTTGCGCGGAAAAATAGGCGGGGTAATGCAAGAGGTGTATAGCACCAATATCGGTTTTGGAAAACTGGAACCTTCTATTGGTTTTCTCAATAGTAAAGGCGTGTATCTCAGTAGTAAGGGTGCAAAGAATATCGAAGTGAAGATCGTAAATGTGGACAAGATCAAAGTGATCATCTCCAGGATCTATGAGAACAATATTTTAGCATCGCAGCGCTATGGATATAACCCTAAGGAAAAATCTGAGAGTGAAAATAACGAAGAGTATTATGAAGGCGATTATGATGAATACGGCAGCCGGGGCAATATGGTGTTGGGTGATGTCATTATGGAGAAGGAGATAGACACCAAAACATTGCCTAAGTATGGTAACAGCCGCCTTTTTCATTTTGATATGGCTGACCAGTTGCCGGAATTCAAAGGCATTTACCATATTAAACTGAGAAGCACGGAGGATTATTGGGTAAACGACAGCCGCTTCATCAGCCAGAGTGATATTGGATTGATTGCCAGGGAAGGAAAAGACAAGATCATTGTATTTGCCAATTCAATAAAATCGGCCCAGCCGGTAAATGGCGTCAAGATCAATGTGTATGGAAATAACAATCAATTGCTGGGGATGGCCACCACCAATGGCCAGGGGGTAGCCGAAGTTCCTTTTGCTAAAAATGACCTGGCAGGCTTTATGCCTTCGATGGTGATTGCCAAAACGACGGAAGATTTTAACTACCTGCCGTTCAGCACCACGAAAGTGAGCACCAGCCGTTTTGATGTGGGTGGCAAACGCAGCAACAGCACGGGTTTGGATGCTTTTATTTATGGTGAAAGGGATATTTACCGTCCCGGAGAAACGGTTCATGCAGCGGTGATTATCAGGGATAAATTGTGGCAACCAGTCCCGGATGTGCCGGTGAAGATGAAGTTTGTTTTGCCCAATGGAAAGGAGCTTTCTACCGTAAGAAAAACGCTGAATTCACAAGGGGCTGCAGAGGCCGCGGTACCATTAAGTGTTTCGGCCATTACCGGCAGCTATACGCTGGAAGTATATACCGGCAATGATGTGCTGCTGGCCAGTAAAAACCTAATGATCGAAGAGTTTTTACCCGACAGGATCAAGGTAAATGCAAAGCTGGATAAGGAGTTTTTATTGCCTGGTCAAACCACTAATCTGAATGTAAATGCTTTAAACTTTTTTGGTCCGCCTGCTGCAAACCGCAATTACGAGTTGGAAATTCAACTGGCACAGAAATCCTTTAATTCAAAGAAATACGACCGCTATAATTTTTCGCTGGCGAATCAAAACACCTTTTTTGATAAGGTAACAAGGCAGGGTAAAACAGACGAAAACGGTAACGTAGTGGAAAGCTATACCGTGCCGGATATGTACCGGAATATTGGTATCCTACAGGCCAAATTTTACACCACTGTTTTTGATGAAACCGGGCGTCCCGTAAACCGTGCCCAAAGCATCGACATTTTTACACAAGATTGGTTTGCCGGAGTTTCTGATGATGGCTATGGTTATTACCCGCTGAACCAGCCCATCAAATTCCCGCTGATAGCGCTGAGTAAGGATGATAAGGTCGTGGAAGGCGCCAGGGTGAATGTGAATATTATCAAACATGAATACAGAACAGTGCTGACCAAAAGCGGCGACTACTTCCGCTACGAATCGCAGCAGGAGGATAAGGTAGTAAGTATTGCGACTGTTGCATTGCATGGCGATGGTTCCTATTTCCCTTTTACCCCCAGGAAGCCTGGTAACTATGAAATAAGGGTATCAAAAGAAGGTGCCAATAATTATGTAAGCAAGAATTTTTACAGCTACGGATATTGGGGGAATAATGATAATGCAGCATTTGAAGTAAACACTGAAGGTCATATTGATATTGAGGTGGACAAGGAAAATTACAGTACAGGCGATAAAGCGAAACTGCTCTTCAAAACGCCATTCAACGGCAGGATGCTGGTCACAACAGAAACCGACCATGTGATCTCCTATCAATACCTTGATGCAAAGAACCGCAGTGCTTCTATGGACCTGAAGATTGCTAAAGAACATCTACCCAATGTGTACATCACAGCCACGTTAATAAAACCTCACGAAGTGAGCGATATGCCTTTAACAGTTGCCAATGGTTTTAAAAGTTTAAAGGTGGATGAAACAAGCAGGAAGATCGATGTACAGATAACAGCTGCAAAAGCGGTGAGAAGTAAAACACACCAGAAAGTAACTGTAAAAGCTGAAGCCGGGGCCATGGTAACCCTTGCCGCTGTTGATAATGGCGTATTGCAGGTAAGCGATTATCAAACGCCGGATCCTTATGATTTCTTTTACCAGAAAAGAGCGTTGGAAGTATTTGGCTATAATATTTACCCATTATTATTTCCTGAAATACGTGGCAAAATGAGCAGCACCGGTGGTGATGGGTATGACCTCGAAAGACGTGTAAATCCCATTCGTAATAACCGCGTGAAACTGGTAAGTTACTGGAGTGGTATCAGCCAGGCCAACGGCAGCGGCGACGCCAGTTTTGAATTTGATATTCCACAGTTTAGTGGGGAGATAAGACTGATGGCAGTGGCAGCAAAGGGCAACGCATTCGGTGGCAGCGACGCAGCTATGAAAGTGGCTGACCCTCTTGTTATCAGTACTGCATTGCCAAGATTTATTTCTCCCGGTGATACGGTTACGGTTCCGGTAACTATTACCAATACAACAGGTAAAGCTGCATCTGTAAATGGAAAGCTGGCCGTGGGCGCAGGTTTACACGTGGTGGGAGCGCCTGACCAGGCACAGCAAATTGCTGCGAACGCTGAAGCATTGCTGGTGTATAAAATATATGCTGATGCTGCAGTTTTGCCCACAAAAGTTACTGTGGAAGTAAACGGGTTGGGAGAGAAGTTCACCGATGAAACAGAGATCACCATTCGTCCGGCTGCATCGCTGATGAAGCAGAATGGCGCAGGATTTATAGACGCAAACAAGTCGCAAACCATTACACTGGGCCAGGATATGTTCCTGCCAGCCACGGTAAGTTATAGCCTGGTCATGGGCAAATCACCTGCAATAGAATTTGGAGCACAGTTGCAAAACCTTGTGGAGTATCCTTATGGTTGCACAGAACAAACCATTTCAGCTGCCTTTCCACAATTATATTTTGGCGATCTCAGCCAAATGATGAATTTCCATAAATCTGCTACGCAATCGGCCAATGCCAACGTTACGGAAGCCATTCGCAAAATAAAAATGCGACAATTGTACAATGGCGCCATCACTTTATGGGACCAGGAAGGAACAGAGAACTGGTGGGCCACCGTGTATGGCCTGCACTTTTTATACGAAGCCAAACGTGCCGGGTTTGATGTGGATAATACCCTGCTCGAAGCCACCACGAATTACACGATCAACAGGCTTAAAAGCAGGCAGACGATACCCTATTATTACAATGGCAATCAGAACCGGCAAATTGCACCCAAAGAAGTAGCCTACAGCCTGTACGTTTTGGCTTTAATGAATAAGCCACAAAGCAGCGTGATGAATTATTACAAGCAAAACAACAATATGTTAAGCCTCGACAGCAGGTATATGCTGAGTGCGGCCTACGCATTGGCGGGCGATAAAAACAGCTTCAAACAACTCCTGCCCTCCGCATTTGCCGGTGAAGAAAGTGTGCCTTCTTTTGGCGGTAGTTTTTATAGCGATATAAGAGACGAAGCCGTAGCCTTAAACTGTTTGATAGATGTGGATCCGTCCAACAGCCAGATACCTGTTATGGCACGCCATGTGGGCGCAAAGCTAAAAACACGCCGCTACCTCAGCACACAGGAAAATGCATTTGGCTTTTTAGCCATGGGCAAATTATCCAGGGCAGCCAACCAATCCAATATTACCGCCAGTGTAAAAGTGAACGGTAAGGAGATCGGGAAAATGACCGGGAAAGATGTTCGTTTTACTTCCAAAGAAATTACCAGCCGCAATGTGGAGTTAACCACGTCTGGTACCGGAAGGCTTTACTATTATTGGGTAGCGGAAGGTATTGGCAATGGCACACAATACATAGAAGAAGACAAGTTTATCAGGGTTCGCAAGAGATTCTTCGACCGTTTCGGAAATGCCATCAGCGGAAATACTTTTAAACAAAACGACCTGGTGATCATTGCAATTAGTTTAGAAAATGCCTATTCCGGTACCATCGAAAATATTGTCATTACTGACCTGTTACCGGCCGGTTTTGAAATTGAAAATCCACGTACCAAAGAAATCCCCGGCATGGAGTGGATCAAGGATGCCACCACGCCACAGGCATTGGATGTACGTGATGATCGCATTAATTTCTTTACTGACCTGGGAACTTCAAAACAAACGTTTTATTATGCGGTACGCGCTGTATCTCCCGGCAGCTACAAAATGGGCCCGGTAAGTGCAGATGCCATGTACAACGGAGAATACCATAGTTATAATGGTGCGGGTATCATCCGGATTACCCAGTAGAGTTATAGTAAACAAGTTAGAATAATGCAGGAAGCCGTAGTTACGATTACGGCTTCCTGCATTTGAGATATTTCGATAGCCATGTGACTGCCATCTGAAACTCATTTTGTATTTTCATCTCGTGATAGTTACCAGTTGAAACAATAGAATTTACAAAATCATACAACGCCAGAATATACCAATACTGCGGCCGTGCTGTCATCTACCAACAAAAAATAAATAGCATGAAAAAGAATGCACTTGTGTTTTTTCTCAGTTTATCTGCAGCCATTACCCAGGCTCAGAATGTGGGCATCGGAACCAACATCCCCGGCACCAAATTAACAGTAGTTACTCCCGTCTTTAATTTTGGGATGGAGCACTCTGTGGTGGGCGGGGTAAGTATCAAGAGTTATGTAAATACCGATATTGGGCAAATAGGGACTTTTTCCAATCACCCGTTTGATGTAATGGCTAATAATGGCCTGGCACAATTACGGGTGATGCCCAACGGTTTTGTCGGTATTAATTCAGTGAATCCCACATTCCAGCTGGATGTAAACGGTACTTTAAGAACGACCGGGAAAGCCACATTTGGTACTGATGTACAAATAAACGGCGGCACCCCTGCCAACAAAAAAGTATTAACAGCCTCAGATAATCTGGGCAATGCGAGCTGGGTCTATCCACCTGCTTATAATACAGGTTTTAGGGTATATACAACCGGCAGTACTGCGGTTACAATTGGTAATACCGGCACTATTCTTTTTAATAATACCGCCTTTGGAAATGGCCATTTTGATGATGGCGCTGCTTTTGATAACACGATTAACTCTTATGTAGCTCCGGCCAATGGGGTGTACCAATTTAATGTGTCGGTTGGTATTGCTAATGGCAATGCGGTACAAGCCGGGGAAATCACGGTAAGTACAAATGGAACCGGATTCCTGGCAAGCAATCTGCCCGGAACTACGGTGATGTTTAAAGCCGGGGATCCTTACCCCGAAACATTGGGTTTTAGTTTCCTTACTAAAATGGATGCCGGCAGTAGTATCAAAATCCAAATCTATCAAACTGTGGGTGGAACCGTTACCGCTGGTGTATCATTAACCCAATTTTCAGGAGTAAGAGTTTATTGAGAAAATGGAGCTGCTCAGCAAACATGGCTTACAAAATAAAGGATTGCCATTGAATCAACGTTCTCTTTGTATTTTCATTCAATGATGCTTTCATTGAGATGGAAAAGGAGAGGTGTAAGAAGGTGTTTTCTATTGGGATATTGCCTGGTGGTTTGTTTCGTCAATTCCACAGCACAGCTTGCCCCGCCTTTTGATTTTAAATTCAAAACTTATACCACACTTGATGGCCTGGCCGACAATGCCATCATGAAACTGGCAACAGACAAGCGCGGTTTTTTATGGATCGCTACACACAACGGTATCAGCCGGTTTGATGGTTTACACTTTAAAAACTATACAAATACACCCGCAGACAGCACCAGTCTCAGGAGTATTTGGGCTACCGACCTTATTGCCGATGCGAACAAAACCATCTGGGCCAGTACCGAAGGTGGTGTTTGCTATTATGATGAGAAATTTGACCGGTTCCGGTACATTAACAAACCACAGGAAATTCAATTGATCTATAAAGGGCCCATGTGCACTGGTCCCGGCCAGGTGCTATGGGTGGCAGCAGAAAATGGACTAAAGAAGATTGATATCGGCCGTAAGACATTTCAGAACACCTCATTGAACAGGATACCCGACCCGCAATCGGTTATTTATGATGGCCTTGGAAACATCCTTATCGGTACAAGAGGCTTCGGCCTGTTCTTGTACAATATTGAAAGCAATACCACAAAAAATCTTCAACTACCAGGGCTAGCCAGCGACGAACATGTAATGTCGTTTTATAAAGATGAGGAAGGCATATGGGCGGCCACCAGCCTGGGATTATTACTCATAAAAAATGATCGGCAAACTGCTCTTTATACTGCCGGTGCCGGGTTGTTGGCCGGGAGACAATTTGCCCAGCTCATGTGCATCAATTCATTTGCTCCTTTAACCGGTACCACTAAACTGGTATGTGGCACTTACGATAAGAATTTTCTGCTGTTTGATAAAGTAGAAAAAAAATTCACCTATCGCTGGGAAAGCGGGACTTCCAATCCTGATAATTTACCGGGAGGTGTTTTTTATTGCCTGTATGCGGCCGGGAAAATATTGTGGGCCGGCTCAGATTATGGTCTTTGTAAACTAAACCTGGATGAACAGGATTTTGTAACAACCCTGCTGCCCGAAATAAGTAAAGGTAAAACCCTGCCTCTTATCGGGAAATTGATTCCGTCCCCCCAGGATAAGAATGTGTATTGGATGATCGCCGGCTATCCCCTGGGCGGCTTGCTATTGTATAATGCAGCAGAGAAAAAACTGGTAAAGGAATTTTCTACCAGCCGGGCAGTAGCTAGCCAGAAACGTTACAGGCAGTATAACAATTTAATTGCAGGCAGGTCGGGCAGTATGTTTGCTTTAGCTGATTCTTCGTTGGATGTGTTTTCAGCTGCAGGCCAGTACCAGCAGAGCTTTTCACTGGCAAGACAGGCTTTTAGCCTATGTATAGGCGACAAACAGCAGCTATGGATAGGTACCGGGAGTGGCCTTATTTGTGTAGACCCCATCACGGGTGAACAAAAGGTTTATGACTGTACATTTAAAGGCACCGAAGTGGAAAATTCTTCCTTTCCCCAATCCTTCAGGACACACGCTTTGGCATGTGATGCCGATGGCCTGGTGTGGCTGGCTTCAATAAAATACGGCCTTTTTAGTTTTAGTGAAAAAACAGGGATCTTTACCCCATACCGGCAACCTTTTACAGGGCCCTATGAAACGCTGAACCGTTGTTCTGGCTTAATTCCCTACAAAAAAAATATTTGGGTAAGTACGATGTCGGGACTATCCTGCTACGATACCGAAAGGCGCAGGTTCACCAATTACAATAGCAGCCACGGCTTGCAAAGCACCTATGTGTATCATTTGGATAAGGATAGTAACGATATTTTTTGGGGAAGGGGCAATGCTGGTGTTTTTTCGTTTGACCCCGTAAAGAAAGTCTTTGTGAATTACAATCTGCCCCTGAGTTTTTTGGGGTCACTTATTTACCAGCATATTAGCCCGGTGGCTAATGGGGTCGCTGTAGGTTTTGAAGGAGGCTACTCCATATTTTCCTTAAAAAAACAACAGGAAAATATTCTTCCAATGCCAATCATCACAGGCTGCAAACTTCCAGGGGCAGATTTTTATTTCAACAAGGACAGTATTGCGATCTCACCCGTTAGTTTTAAATACGCAGAGAACTCGCTGCAGTTTCAGTTTGAAGCCATCCAGTTTAATCACCCGAAGGACGTGGAATTATTTTATATGTTGGAAGGCATCGATAAAACCTGGATATCCGCCCGCGGAAATAATATGGTTGCTTACACCAACCTGCCCGAAGGCAGCTATAATTTTAAAGTAAAGGCGGCCGGCACCAATGGATTGCGAAATGACGTACCGGCTATGTTCCGGTTTTCTATCAGCCCACCTTTTTGGCGGACCCTGTGGTTTAGATTGCTGGCGGTCTTTACACTGGCAGGCGGCATCATTTTCCTGTTCCGGTATCGTGTGGCAAGCATCAAAAAAACAGAGCAGGAGAAAACAGCGATCAATAAAACGGTGGCCGGCCTCGAAATGAAAATGCTGCGCAGCCGTATGAACCCGCATTTTATTTTCAATTCGCTCAACTCCATTCAGAAATTTATTTGGGAAAACAAGAAAGATGACGCCAGCGATTACCTCAGCAAATTTGCAAAACTGATCAGGCTGATATTGGATCACTCGGGCCAGCCATCCATATCACTTGCTGAAGAATTGGATGCATTAAAACTATACATAGAGCTGGAACACCGCCGCTGCAATGGTAAGTTTGAATATGCCATTACCGTAGGCGAACATATAGAAGCCAATTCGATTAAAGTGCCACCGCTTATTTTACAGCCGTTTGTAGAAAATGCCATCTGGCATGGTCTTAGTCCATTGCAAAACAGGAACGGGGTTTTATCCGTATCTGTTGCCTGCCATAATGGTAAACTTGTTTGTACTATTACTGACAATGGTATTGGACGCAAAAAGGCAGAAGCATTAAAGGCACAAAGCAGCATCCGGAAAACGAGTGTGGGTATAGATATTACCCGGCAGCGGCTGGAGCAGATTAACAGGGAAAATCCAGGAAATATATCAGTAACAATAGATGACTTATATGAGGATGATGAAGCCAGCGGAACAAAGATTATCATTTACATACCGGTGATAAAAGAATAGCCCATGATGAATTGCATGATAGTAGACGATGAGCAACACTGCATTGATGGCTTAATGGCCATGCTGAACAATCGCTTTGCAGAGGAGGTAAAAGTGGTGTGCACCAGCAACGACCCTGTCATGGCACACCAGCTTATTAATGAGTATAAACCCGACGTGCTTTTCCTGGATGTAGAAATGCCGCGTTTGAACGGAATAGATCTTTTAAAAATGATTCCGAACCGAAAGTTTGAAGTGGTATTTACAACTGCGTATGAAAAATATGCCGTTGAGGCGATTAAAGCATCAGCGGCCGATTACCTGGTAAAGCCTTTCAGCATTGATGATCTTTCTGATGCATTAAAAAGATGCAGGGAAAAGCTGGAGATCAATAAGAAAATTGCGAAAGCATTGCCTGCCAAAACAGAACAGGTGCGCTTTGCCATCACCGCCCAAAACGGCACGATGCTGATCATCGATCCCTCGGAGATCATCTGGATAAAGGCAGAAAGCAACTACTCCACCATTCATTTTACAGACCGGCCAAAATTGCTGGTTGCCAAAACATTAAAAGAGTTTGACGAACAACTTACCCCGCACCAGTTTTTCAGAATGCATAGCGGCAGCCTGATCAACCTGATGCACGTAAAATTATTTCACAGCACCGGCGGTGAGGATTATGTCCAAATGATCAATGGCGATAAAGTAGAACTGGCCCGCCGCCGCAAACAGGATTTTTTTGAAATTATCAGGAAGATCTAAAGACCTTTTGCCGCCTACAGTTATGCTTTAATGTTGCCAGGCATTCAAGGCTTTGTTACACCTTATCACAGCTCCGCAGCAATTGGCGTGGAAGCACTGCGCCATTATTCCCCGTCCCGATGCATCGGGAGGGACAGGTTTTGCCAACGGCAAAACCATGGGTGGCCTGGGGGAAGGCTGAATATTTGCACCTATTGATGGTGAATGGAGAATCGTCAACTTTTCCCCACTAAGCAATACAACCTACCACTAACGAATTACTACCAAAGGCTAAGATGCAAATGGCAGCCGCCTCTTCGTGCATGTATATTTAACACCAACACTATTTTCTTAAAACACTTAATGACTGGCCTGCAAACAGGTGTAAAGTATGTGCATGACAGAATGGATCCAATACGACGTGAGTACCGGCATTATCTCAATTAATACCGGGGCCAAGGCAGATGACACCACCAGGGTGCAGCGGCTGGATAGCTCCGGCAGCATTTGTGAAAAATTTTTGCTGGAACAAACTGGCAGTACACAAATAGATACCAGCCACTGGACGAATGGCACCTGGTTTATAAGGGTAGAAAAAAAACAGGAAGTACAATTAAAACGGATACTGATCACCAAGTAAAAAGCGAAACATATGAAAATTATTGTAACAGTATTGTCGGCCGTATTTGGCTCATGGGTTATGGCACAGAATGTAGGTATTGGTACTACCTCCCCTATAAATGGGAGATTGGAAGTAATTAATGCCAGCGGCCGCGGTATTAAAGTTACCAGCCAGGATGGTATTTGGAGTGACGGTACTTTAACAGGCGTATATGCTACGGCAGGAGGCTTTGGGATCGCAGGCAGATTTAGTAATACGGGTAATGGAAATGCCCTTGTTACCGATGCAGGTATTGTGAAATTAAATGCTACCTCCGGTAATACTGGTATAGGTTTTTCGACAACTCTCGGTGACAACCCGGTTCTTGGAAGGTTCGTTGTAAGAGGCACAATAGGTGCTGTATCAGCCATGTTTGGTGATAATGCAGCTGGTGTTTCCATTATGAATAATGTTCCAAGCCTCGGTTTTAATTCTTACTATAACGGCAGTACAAAATCTATAGTAACAGGTTATGGCGCACAAATGGGCTTAGATCAAAATACGGGGCGTTTCTTTATAGTCACAAGCCCTACAAGTGTAACAGGTTCTGGTACGGCAATTGCGCTTACCGAAAGAATGACCATACTTCCCAGCGGTAATATTGGCGTGCAGGGCAATGATAACCCTCAGTCGCCTTTGTCTTTTGCCAATCTGGTGGGAGAAAAAATTAATTTTTTCGACATAAGTGCCAGCACTAATTACGGTATAGGTGTACAATCGTCACAAATGCAATTATATACTGCGGGAGTTGGCGATGCCATCAGTTTTGGCTATGGCAGCAGTGCCGCATTTACCGAGAAAGTAAGAATGCAAAACGGGTACACCGTGTTATACAATGGCCGTCTGCAATTTAAGGGTCAGTTAGGTGGTGGCAATGCGCAGGGAATTGAATTTACAGACCTGGCTGGTATTAACACTAAAAACTTTATTGGCGTATTTGATGATAATAACATCGGTTTTTTTGGTTTTGGTGGCGTTGGATGGGGCATGATGTGGGATGGCAGCGATGGAACTTTAAGATTAGGAACTACCCAAAAAGCTGCTGGCTACCTGCTTAATGTGGGTGGTAAAATTATGGCAGAAGAAGTACGGGTGCAACTTCGTGCCGCCTGGCCGGATTATGTGTTTAATAAAAATTATAATCTGAAGCCACTAAGCGAAATAGAAAATTTCATAGCTGCCAATAACCATTTACCCAACGTGCCTGCAGCCGCCGAACTGGAAAAAAGTGGTATTGCTTTGGGCGAAATGCAAAGTAAAATGATGGAAAAAATAGAAGAGCTCACCTTGTATATTTTACAATTAAATAAAAAGGTAAATGAACAGGCTGTAGAAATAAGCGGTCTGAAAAAGCAAAGCAGGTTATAAGCTCTTTTTATATATATAGAAACCAAACCAAATGGACAATATAAAGGTGAGAATAGCCCCGGATTTTAATAGCAACTTTGCACTGCTCCTCCTATTATTTTTTTCAACTGTTCAGCTAAGTGCACAGGTTATTGTATCGCCCAACGATAATGGCGAAGTAAAAGAAGGGGAAGGCCACCGCCAATTCTGGCAAAAACTCGAAGAGGCCATCGTAGAAAAAAATGCACTGTACAGTACCAGTAAAACACATAGGGCATTTATAAGAACGAAAGAGGCAAATAAAAAATTAGCAGCAGCGACCAACAGCGCACAAACCGTTACCGGCGTTTGGGGCCAGGTTTTTCAGGCCAACTCCGATCAGCAGGGTGGCGGCATGGGCAGGATTGACGATGTTGCTTTTGAGCCAGGTAACGCAAACGTTTATTACATAGCTACTGCCGGTGGCGGGCTTTGGAAAACAACCAATAACGGGGCATCATTTTTTAATGTTACCGGCTCACTGCCTGCCAGTGGTGGTAATAGTGTGATCATATCACATGCTAATGCTAACATTGTTTATTTTTTTAGCGGGAGAGGCCTTAGTAACCAGGCTTCGTTTAGCGGAGGTGTATATAAAAGCACCGATGGCGGGGTTAGCTGGGCACCCACAGGGCTCTTTGATAAAGTAGATGGCACAACCCCGCTCGAAGGTTACGAACTTAAAATGCACCCCACCAACGCAAACATCATATTTGCCGCTACCAACCAGGGTTTGTTCCGCACACAGGATGCAGGTTATAGCTGGACAAAAGTGATAACTTCTCCCGTATTTGATGTGGAATTCAAACCCAATAACTCCAGCATTGTTTACGCAGCACAACAAAGAAACGTGCTCACTTCTACCACCGGCGGCGACTCTGCCAGTTTCATTGGAGGAAATAGCTTATTTGGCAACAATTACCCCACCTCAGTAAACGGCTTTGGTTGGATGCGGATGGCAGTAACACCGGCTTCGCCAGACAGGGTGTTTGTAGCCAGTAGTGTTGGTAGCATCAACGACAGCGTTTACGCAGCAGATGGCGGTACGTTTTTAGTAAAATACACGTACAATTCTAACTCCGAAACGCTTGATATTTCATCATTTCCGGCAAAAATAGAAGCCTGCAACCAGCGAATGTTTAGAAGTGGCGGGGGCAGGCCTTACAGTGATATTTATGTTAGCCAGGCCAATTCTTTAAACATAATCATAATGGGGCTTGAGGCGATGGCCACATCCAATGGAGGTATCTCTTATGTGATGAAGTCCTTAGGCTGCAGCGACGGTATAAGAAGGGTGCATGTAGATGCCGGTAAAATAAGGGAGAATAGCGGCAATATATACCTCTCCACAGATGGCGGATTGTACAGGCAAACTGAAAATTATACGACCAGCACAGCTGCCTGGACAGATGTTACCGGTGGCCTTGAAATAACCCAGAGCTATGTACACGACGCCACACCGCAGGATGCCAACATGTACATGCTGGCTAACCAGGATAATGGTACCCACTTGCGTACCGCCACCGGGTACAATCTTTTTGTAGGTGGCGACGGTACTACCTGTGCCATAAACCCCAACGATAAAAATATTTATTACGGCTCTGTACAAAATGGCGCTTTTTTTACCCGGTACGATAATGGCGTTTATACCGGCATAAGGCCCGGTCCGGGCTGTAACTGCCCAGATACAAGTGAGTATGCCGGAAGCTTTGTATGGGGCAGGGCATTTATGCAGGAGCCGGCAAACCCAAATTACCTTGTAGCAGCTAAAACAAGGCTGTATACCAGTTTAAATAAAGGCAGCACATGGACCACCAAGGTAATTACCGGATCCACCACTACACACTATATCGCTCGTGTTTCTACCACTAATAACGGTAATACCATTTATGTGGTGGAGGATGGTAGTTTGAGATTTTTAAGATCTATAAACTACGGTAACGACTGGACCAACCTGACTGTCAATAAAAGATTCGGCGGTATTATTTCCGATATTGCTATAAGCCCTACTAACCACTTCGATATCTATATGAGTTATTTAGGTAATGTGGACACCGCAAAATTATACCGGAGTATCGACGGCGGTGCATCCTGGATCAATCTTTCAGCTGGCTTACCCAATGTAGACATCAGAACGATAGCACTGGCCGGCGATGCTGAAAATGGTGTTTATGTGGGTACCGATATTGGTGTGTATTACCGCAATAATAGCCTCGGCAGATGGATTGACTTTAGTAATTCTTTGCCCATTGTTTTTGTAATGAACTTAAAATACGATGCCGTAAACCAAAAAATAAGTGCTGCCACCTGGGGCAGGGGGATTTGGGTGAGTGATGCCTACAATGCTGCAAGCTGCCAGCCGAGCCTTGCACTTAACAGTACCTATTCGGGCAGGAGAATCTTTGCAGCAAGCGGGCAAATAACCAGTACCGGTAATATTGAAGGCGATGCCAATAGCAGAATTGTTTTTTCGGGAAACGATGTTATTATGTCTCCCGGTTTTAGAGCCATAGAAAACAGTTCTTTCAGAGCTGTGCCTGAAGGTTGCGCGCCGTCCACCACCATCACGAACGCAGCATCTCCGGAGGCAAATGTTGTAAAAGATAGTTTGCTGCCAGGTGCATTAAAATTCAAGACCAAGGTTAATACTTCATCAAAAAATACACCGGTTAAAAATGCGGATGAACCACCTAAAATTACTACAGGTATAATAAAAAGGAAAGATTAAAATATAGTCAGCTCAATTAAAACGCATTATCATCACCAAATAAAAATTAAACATGAAACAACTGCTCTCATTTATGCTTATGATGGTAGGCATTAACACCTTTGCCCAGGTAAAAATCGGAAGCCCCGGCGTTCCTAATGGAAATGCGGTGTTAGAACTGGATGGCGGTACCAACAAGGGTTTTCTGCTACCCCGTATCACCACGACGGATATGAATGGTGCAGGATTTTCTTCAGCGCCCAATGGTTTGCTTATTTATAATTCCACGGACGGTTTTTTATATATCCGCAAAGCTGCTACCTGGCAAAAGGTGACCGACGCCACCAACAACGGTGGTTTTACACTGCCTTACTCCGGATCGGCAGCTACCGGGGCAGGCCTTAATGTATTTAAAATACAGAACTCCAATGCCGGTAATGCCATTAGCGGAGAGGCATTGGGTGGAGGTTATGGCGTATACGGATATAGTAGTTCAGATGCCGGTGGTTATTTTACAAGTGTATCGGGCCCTGCTTTGATTACCGGTAATGGTAACGCAGGTATAGGTACCACCCCAACATTAGGAAAATTAGTTGTAAGAGGTACTGTAGGTGCCGTATCTGCGATGTTTGGTGATAATACATCCGGTGTTTCCATTATGAACAACCTCCCCAGCCTTGGTTTTAATTTTTATTTTAGTGGTGGTGGCAAATCCATTGTTACGGGCTTTGGTGCCCAGCTGGGATTAGACCAGAATAATGGCCGTTTTGTTATAACCTCTGCTCCGGCAAGTGTATCCGGTTCTGGCACGGCGATGCCTCAAACCGAAAGACTCGTAATACTCGCCAATGGCAATGTTGGTATAGATGCAGCCACCCCCACCGCCACATTGCAGGTAGGAAGGGGAAATACAATCGGGGGCACGGCACAATTCGACGGAACCTCCTTTTCATCGCACTTTAATTACGATACCGAGGAATCGACATATATACGTGGCGGAAAGGCCACTTCCCAGGTAGTCATAAACGACCAGTCTTCAGGTAATGTAAGGTTAGCAGAAGGTGGTGGCAAGGTAGGTATCGGGCTTTCCAACCCCCCGGTAGCATTATCCTTTGCTACCGTATTGGGAAAAAAAATATCTCTGTACCGGGGTGCCACAGGTGATGCAGGTTTTGGAGTGTTTGCTAACGAATTACGCATAAACAGCGATAACGCGAACGCAGATATCACTTTTGGATGGGATAATCTCACATTTGGGTATCAGGAAAAAATGCGCATACGTGGAAACAGCGGAAATGTAGGGATTGGCACCAATGACCCTGGTTATAAACTGGATGTAAATGGCCGCATGCGCCTCAGGCACAATGGCGTTACCTCGGGTCTTTGGTTTAATAACAGTGCCAATGTAGAAACCTCTTTTGTGGGGCAGTACACCGACACCAAGTTTGGCATTTTTGGTTCTTCCGGCTGGCAGTTTGCTATAGATAATATTGATGGTACTGTGTACTGCGGTTCGCCCAACCTTGATACAGAAAATCTTACCAAAGCACCCGGTTATAAGCTAAAAGTATTCGGTAAAGTAATAGCCGAAGAAGTAAGGGTACAGGTAAAATCGGCATGGCCCGATTATGTATTTTCCAAGGATTACAAACTGAACTCTTTGAATACCGTTGAGGCTTACATAGCCGCCAACAATCATTTACCTAATGTGCCGGCCGCGGCCGAGGTGGAAAAAAGCGGCATTGCCCTGGGCGAAATGCAAACCAAAATGATGGAAAAAATTGAGGAGCTGACGCTATACATCATTGGATTGCAAAAGCAAATAGATGCTTTAAAAAAGAAGAACTAACCTAAAACTTCATCCATCCCATGCAAAACATCAATAAACCAACATGTAAATGGTTGCTCACTGCTGCATGCCTGCTTATATTTTTGGGTAGTTCCGGCCAAAGCAACCGTCTTTATTCAATACCAGCATCCGATGTACTTACCGGAAAGACCACACCAGGATGGTATTACTTTGATGAGGAAAAGAAAATAAACGCATTGGGGTTGTTTAAAACTTACTCCCATGTTTTTGGTCTTTCGGGCAATGACGAAATGCGGCTTATAAAATCAAACACAGATGCTGCCGGCAACATTCATTCAAAGTATAAACAATACTACAAGGGCTTGCCCGTAGAGGCCACCATGCTTATAGTACACGCCAGGGCAAACAATACAGTGTATCTGGTTAATGGCAATATCATACGTGGTCTAAACCTTCCGGCAGCAAGTAGTATCAACGAAAATGCAGCCCTGCAAAAGGCGCTGCTTCGTATTCCTGCTAAGACTTATTTATGGCAGGATGCCAGGTTTGAAGACATTAAAAAGAAGGCTGAAAAGAATCCGGCGGCAACTAACTACCCCAGGGGCACCCTTTGTATTTATCCCACAACCCGCAACGAAGACATGCTTACACAGGATTTTTCGGTAGGCTGGTTTTTTGATATTTATGTAAAGGACGGGACGCCTTCTTCCAGGGTTTTTGTAGATGCTATAAACGGTCAGATAAAAAATATGTACCGGCTTGGTTACGAATGCACAGCAGGTACAGCCACTACCGTATTTAATGGCAGCCGAACCATCAATACAAAGTTGGTGAGCGGCAATTACAATCTTATAAATGATTGTCAAACCACGGTAATACACACGTACGACCTCATCAACGATACTGCAGTGGCACAACGCCTTGAGTTTGCCGATGCCGACAACAGCTGGACGGCATTTAGCCAGCAAAGCCCGGTGCAAACCCACTTTGCTGCAGAGCAGACCTACAATTATTTTAAAATAGTGCATGGCAGAAACAGTTGGGATGGAGCTAATGGCGAAATGACCAGCTATCATGGCGTCAGGGGATCGTCGTATGCCAATGCCTGCTGGGGCTGCCTCGGAAATGTGGCACAATTTGGTATAGGCCCCAGCGGCGCAAGTAATGCGGATGATTGGAACACATTGGATATAGTAGGCCATGAATTTACGCACGGCGTGGTGGGGGATGAAACCGGTATGCCGTATTATGCGCAATCCGGTGGATTAGACGAATCGTTTGCAGATATTTTTGGTGAAATGACGGAACAGAGAACAGAGGGGTTAAACGAAGGCAATGCACCATGGTTGGTTGGTGAGGACAGGGGGGGGGCTCTCCGCAGTTTTTGGAATCCGAATGCCGCAAGCCATCCCGACACTTACAAAGGCAGTTATTGGTTTAATACCGACACCTGTAATGGGCAGGCAGCCGTGGACAATTGCGGCGTACATACTAATAGCGGTGTACAAAACCATTGGTTTTACCTGCTGGCCAAAGGCGGTAGCGGCACCAACGACAATGGTGAACCCTTTGCTGTAACAGGCATTGGAAATGAAAAGGCCAGGGCAATAGCCTACCAAAGCCTGGTAGCGTACATTACCAATACGAGTAAGTATATAGATGCCAGGAATAGTGCGGTGAGGGCTGCCGAAGATTTATATGGCGTATGCTCCAATGAAGCCATACAATGTGCCAAAGCATGGTTTGCAGTTGGCGGCGATGTTGAAAGTGCCTTATACGATAGAACTGCATTTTGTACCAATTATAATTCAAATGCCGGTACTACCTACTTTGGCGGCATCAGGAGCCTAACCATTTCACCGTTTTCTCCCTTTTGTTCTTTTGTAACTGAAACAGCCACCACTTACCCATTGATTTTTCAGGCGGGAAAATTTATAAGGATTGCCAGTGGTGTTGATTTAAAAAGTACCGGTACACAACCCCTGATCATTGCACCTGATGACTGTGCGTATACTAATTTTTGATCGTAAAGGGGAAGGAGTTTAGAACGAACGGAGTTATACCAACGATGTGGTCGCTGCTATCGGAAAGTGAAACATCAGCTTAAATTAATGCAGTAACTGGGCTGCCAAACTAATAACAGGCTGCATTGTAGTTACAACTTTCGGCAGGGCCGCCTATGTGTATATAACAAAGGAAGATAGTAAAGAACAGGAAGTTCAACTATAGCGAATCCTCATTATCACATAAAAAAAAGAACATGAAAAAGTTTTTAATTCTCTCAACGATCTTTTCAAGCTCATGGGCAATGAGCCAAAATGTAGGCATCGGTACTACAACTCCCATTAACGGCAGATTGGAGGTAATTAATACAGGTGGCAGGGGTATAAAGGTTAGCAGCCAGGATGGTATTTGGAGCGACGGTACATTTACCGGTGTTTACGGAACATCGCTTGGCCTGGGTGTAGCCGGAAGGTTTAGTAATACAGGTAACGGCGTGGCCCTCGCCACTGAGTTGGGGTCGGTAAAATTAAATGCCAACGGTGGTAATACCGGCATCGGTATTTCATTAACACTTGGCGACAATCCAATACTGGGTAAATTGGTGGTACGTGGTACAGTAGGTGCGGTCTCAGCTATTTTTGGTGATCAAACTACAGGCGTTGCCATCGAAAATAACTATCCGGGCATTGGCTTTAATTCCTATTACAGCAGCGGGCGTAAGGCTATAGCTACAGGATTTGGTTCCTTAGTGGGCCAGGACCCATTGACTGGCAGGTTTTATATTTCTACTTCAACATCCAGCATCGCTGCAGGAGCCGCAATGACCATCAATGACAGGTTTGTAATTGCACCTGACGGCAGTATTGGCGTGGAAGGCAATACCAATCCGCAGGAGCCATTATCCTTTGCTGCCATTTTAGGGAAAAAAATCTCCATGTACCGCGGCACCACCGGTGACGCAGGCTTTGGTGTGTGGGGCAATGAACTCCGTATTCACAGCGATTATAGTGGCGCCATAACAACAGTAGGGTATGACGATCGTACCAATGGGTTTACAGAAACTTTCCGGGTGAATACGTCTGGAGGCACCGTTTTAAGTAACCCCGTTTCACTGGCTACAAACGTTGAAAATGCTGCCTATTTTAAAACAAATACGCATTATACCGGGGCGATTAAAACGATTGGCACAAGTGGAGCCACAGCGCGCCTGGGCTTATTTGCATTTGCCGCAGGTACAGCCGGGGGACTCAAGGAATACATGAGTATTTCTGATGGAGGTAATGTGTACATAGGAACCGATATTACAGATTTTACAAAGGGCAACGGTTACCGTTTACGGGTGCAGGGAAAAATTATTGCGGAAGAAGTAAGGGTACAGTTGCTGTCCACCTGGCCCGACTATGTATTCAATGATGATTACAATTTAAAATCACTGAACGACGTGGAAGCTTACATAACAGCCAATAGTCATTTACCCAATGTACCTGCAGCAGCCGAAGTGGAAAAAGGCGGCATTGCCCTGGGCGAAATGCAAAGCAAAATGATGGAAAAAATCGAGGAACTCACGTTATATATCATCCAGCAAAACAAAAAGATTGAAGCACTGACCACCCGCATGGCAGCTATGGAAAACAAAAAATAATTAACCGCAAATTTTTGTCAAATGAAAAAGTCATCAAATATGATAAGACTTGCGGTGCTATTGGTTTTATTGGTGAATGCGACGGTGTCACAGGCACAAAAGCACCTGGAATTTTTGAGGCCCGACAGGCCCACACCAATAACTTTTAAACAGCTGCAAGACAGTATGCGCCAATATTTCAATGGTAAATACCAGGGCAAGGGGAGTGGCTATAAAATATGGAAGCGCTATGAAGAGTGGATGAAGTATCATCAAAACCCTGACGGTACTTTGGGCAATCTTTCCGGTAGATCTTTTGACGCCATCAAGGAACTCGGCACCATTAACCAGCAGGCTGCCGATGGCCCAAACAGTGTCAACATCAATACAGGAAGCTGGAGCAGTGTAGGACCAGTATATAACCAGGGTGTATCCACAGGTATCGGCCGGACCAACTGCATCGCATTTCACCCCACCAATGCCAATATTGTTTACGTCGGCGCTCCGATCGGGGGTATTTGGCGGGGCGATAAAACCTCCGGTTCTTTTGTTTGGACACCTCTCTCGGATGGCATTGCCACCCTGGGGGTAAGCAGCATAGTGCTGCATCCAAACGACCCCAATATTATTTATATACTTACAGGCGATGGTAACCGCGGCGACTGTTTGTCTACGGGCATCCTGGTATCGTACAATGCCGGTTATAGCTGGCAGGAAACCGGTCTGAAGCCGGTGCGGGAGGACGGTTGGCGTGGCTATAAAATGCTGATCAACCCGCTGCGCCCTGCCACCATGTACGCAACATTTAATGTGGGAGTTTACCGTACCTACGATGGTGGTACTAACTGGACCAAAATCAACGCCTTGCCCGGTTGTTACGATATAGAATTTTGCCCGGGTGATACTACGGTGATGTATGCGTGTGGTTTTGCTACGCTGTATACATTGACTGGCGGTACCTGGTCTAATAAATCAGGTTATTTACCTGCAGGCACCCGCCGCGTGGCCATTGCGGTAACACCGGCGGACAACCTGAAAGTGTATGTGTATTGCGGCAGGCACGATTCACTTTTTATCAGCGGAGCATGGGTGCCGTCTTTCAAGGGGGTTTTGCGCTCTGACAACCAGGGTAACACCTACACCACAGTATGTAACAGGCCCAACATCAGCGGCTACAACCAGGATGGAAGCAGCATGGACAATGAGCAAAGCGATATAGATATGGATATAGCCGTTTCACCCACCAATTCGGCTATTGTGTATGCCGGTACAGAAAACGTTTGGAAGAGCACGAATTCGGGTGCCTCCTTTGGAAGCAGTGCGGTAAGCTATTGGTCTACAGCATCCAATTTTTATATTCATGAGGACATTAATTTTTTAGCATTCAGCCCGGTAGATGGGTCCGTGTATTGTGGCAGTGATGGAGGTGTTTATCGCAGCACAAACGGCGGTACCGTTTGGGTGGATATGGGCTATGGATTGGTGATCTCGCAATTTTACCGCATAGCTGTTCAGCAAGCCAATGTGAACATTATTGTAAACGGTTCGCAGGATGCCGCCGGCAATGTAAGGGTGGGGGCCACTTCTGAATACAAGGAACTAAATGGTGGTGATGGCACGGACTGCATGATAGATGAACAGGATGATAAAGTATTGTACACTTCTTACCCTAAAGGCGTGCTGTATCGCACACTTAATGGTGCAGCTCCGTCTATCCCAATAAACGGCGGTCTAACCGGTAACTGGATCACCCCGCTGGCCATGGACAGGTATAAGTCTGATACCATTTACTACGGACAGGTGGCTTACAGTTCCGCAGGCGGGGTACTCTCAGATAATGTGTGGCGGTCGTTCAATAAGGGCACCAACTGGACAAATATAGGCGGTGGTGGATCTGATGCACTGGCTATAGGCATCAATAATACCGGCAGACTTTACGGTTATAGTGCCGGAACAATGATGACAACGGCCAATGCAAATGCTGCCGGCCCGACCTGGGTAAATGCAATGGGCCCCAACTATCCTTCGGCAGCAACGCTTAGCAATGCGCCTGTTTCTAAAATAACGGTGAACCCAACCGATGATGAAGAGGTTTGGTTTTGCATGGGCGGTTACGATGCCGGCAACAAAGTGTTCCGCTCAGTAGACGCCGGGGCGAATTGGCAAAATATGAGTGCGGGCTTACCAAATGTGGCCATATTAAGCATAGTGTATGGAAGCAACCTTGGCATTTTCGCTGGGGGCGTATATGTTGGAACCGATATCGGTGTTTTTTACAGGAATGATGCGTTGGGCACCTGGATTCCTTTCAGAAACTGGATGCCTGCTGTGCCGGTATGGGATTTAAAAATTAATTATAGCCATTCGCTGATACGCGCTGGTACGTATGGCCGTGGTATCTGGGAGTCGCCACTTTATTCCGGCTGTGTGTCCGATATTAATCTGACCAATTTCCTCGAAGGCTACCATTATTACCAGGCCACCAACAGCATCACGGCACAAGCTGTGGTTGAGTTTGGAAATGGCAATACGGTCAATTTAAAAGCTGGGAACTATATCGATTTAAAACCTGGCTTCAATGCAGGAAACGGTTCTTTCTTCAGGGCTTACCAGGGCCCATGCGGTTCAGGCATTCCACCCGCTGCCGACCCTGCAGGTGATGAAAAAGCGCCTCAAAAAAATGGCGCAGACACCATTCCACCAATTAAGAAACTAATACGGCCCGATGTGAAAGATATCCAGAACCCGTTGCAATTGCCATCTACGTCGAACAAAATTCCGAAGGTGGAAATAAAACAGTAGTCCAGCTACCTGTTGCTTTAGACTTACATGCAAATTCAAAAGAACGCTCCAAAAATCCGGAGCGTTCTTTTGTTACCGGGATTATTCAAACAGTGCCAAAATCGTGTAGCAAAAGGCTTTGGCTTTTAGTAATCTTTTTTCCTGTTTTTTGCCGGGCACGTCTATTGCCCCCGAAACCCTATTTTTGGCGCGAACCGAACTATAACCGTCACAAATCTCTTTCATGCCATTATTCGCCAAAAACCTGTCAGTCATCCTTTTTTCAACTTTTGTTTTTCTGTTAGTTGGATGCACCACTACAGAGAAAATAGACAAAGCTGTTGCTGTCAGTTATGCCAATCAGCCTCTAACACCAAAGAAAAAGCAGGCAGATATTATTACTGTTATGTCGCCACTTATTGTAAACGAAGAGACGTATTCTAAAACGGAATTGACGACCAAAAAATCTTTATCCCTTTTATTTTACTGGGATTGGAAGCGCTATTTTACCAGTAGCTTAAACCCTAAGATTGCGATCAACAACTTTACATCTGCCATCAATGTACAGGCAAGAAAAAACATCGAAAAATTAACCGGTAAAACAATCACCTTCACCATCAACCAGATTCCGGCCGTTTTTGAATATAAGGAAAGGTCGCAGACTGTATTTGCCGGACTGGCGCTTACCTGGAGCAGTATCAATATCATTGGTAAGCCGCATGATTTATCGATCAGCTATAATATTCAAAGCGATAGTGCCGCATCCAAAACGGGAACTATCACCGTGGCTTACCCGGTGGAGAGCTTCAGGTTTAAAAATTTCTTTTCTACGTTTACCAACGAAATTGGCAGCTATCTGCAAGTGTATGATGCCAACATTAAATTAATGGGAAAACAGGCATTTGAAAAGTTAGCGAAGGAACTGTAGGTGAGGCATGCAAAGATCAGCTGTGCATACAAAGAAATCAGTGGTGCATACATTCTACCAGAGCCATCAATCCGACTCATCTTCCTTCAACTGGTCATTGAGCATCGATAGTATTTTTTTGATTTGTTTGGGTTGGTTTTTCAAGGCGTATTCATCATCCCACAATAATGCCATACCGCTATAAGACAAGAGTTCCAGCTTCTTTATATCTACCGGGAATGCAATGGCTCCGAGATGTGTACTGGTTTCGCCTTCCTCTTCACCCGCGAACACAAACTTATAGACGTATACGTTGGCCGGCTTGCCATTGAGGGTTGCTTTCTGCATGGTGATAAATTTCATGCTGGTGGGCTCGTCATCTTCTGTTATATAATCCCAAATAGCTGACTCTGAAAAAAACCGTTGGGTTTTATACAACTTAGGGAAAAGCGATAGCCGGTTCTCTTCTTCCAGTGCGGTCCACAACTCCGACCTGAATTTGTAATCGCCAGCAAGCGTGAGCAGGGAAGTAGCGGGAATAGGATGCCCACCGTCCAGGAGTGCCTCCACTGCTTCTATTTTTACAGAATTGTACCTGCTGTCAAGCATTTGATGAAGCAATGCCATGCATGCGGGCGTTTTTATCCTTCCTGCTATAGTAGCTACTGAATACAAGTCATATCCATCTGCCCCATCACCGGCATTGATTTCTTTCAACCTGGATTTGCCGTAAGCAAGAATTGAAGGTTCGTAAGGCAGCACGGCATCTATCTGCACCATATTGCTATCCAAAAGCCTGATTGCAACACTGGCCATGTCGTTAACCATGTTTTTTTTGTTTAAAAGGCCAAGGGCATCAGGTAATATGGCTGCTACCAGGGCCAGGCTATCATCTAAATAATTAATTACCCACGGATCGATCACGCTGTTTTCATCCACGTTTTTTAATGCCTGAACGATAAATTGAAGGTTGGCAGCCGTAGGTTTACCGGCAATCAATGATAATAATGATGTTTGCTCCTGAGCATTACGGCCATTTGTTTCGGCATACCCATTTTTTATAAAATCCACCAATCCGGAATCTTTAAGCGACTGAAGTTTGTCCCCCAATTTGGTTTGCAAAGTTTCGTAATATACCGACCCTGTATCCCAATCGTAATGTTGCATCAATGCAGTATGGAGCAACGGTATGTCGGATACGGAGAAATTGGCATTGTATACATTGTCGTAGGATGCGGTTCGCACAGCAGAATCCTTACTGGATAATGCAGCTATAAAAGACGCGGCCTTACTGGTGAAAACCGTTGGTGCCGGTGCTGGCTGCATAAATTTGATATCGGTAAAAAAGCGGCGTACATCAGTATTGTTGACAGCATCGTTGGGTATGCACGTAAACATCGTGTACAGCGTATCCCCATAATTAAATAACCGGAACAGTTTGGTTTTATTAGGAACGTTCCTGGTTTTTATTTGCAGATCATATCCGTCCAGTCCGTTCGTACTGAAGGGTAATTTACTAACTACTGTATCCTCATCGGTATCATAGTCCTTCAATTTTTTCTCCCAATATTCTCCATTGCCGTTATACCAGGTAATACTATCAAATGCCGCGGGGACAATACTGTAAACATAGCTGGAAACGGTGTCGATAGCATTGAAGAAGTCAGTTTCGACGCCGCTGGTATCTTTCTTTGTAGTTAAAGCTGAGGGTGCCCAGGTGCTCAAATGCCTGCTGTGTTGCACCGACCAGTCAACTGGGGGAGATGGGGATAATTTCAGCGATTGGATAGCCCGTAAAGCCTTGCCTTCATTTTCTTTCCCCTGAGGACTTAAAACAATCATACTATAGAACCTGTTTCCTCTGAAGATCGTTTTTGAATGATAGGATAAGGACTGCATTTTCATAGTGCCTTTTTGCTCCAGGCTGTAAATACCGTCGATCACTTGTATGGTGTCCAATTGCACACGATCCAGTTTAAGACGGTTGGTTGTTGCCAGTAACGATGCATACACACTATCATTGGGTATATACATGCCATCTGTGGTGCTTTTGGTAATCAACATGTACACACTATTGTTTCGGCTGTCTACTCCCATTAGAACGATTGCATTTGCTCCGGCTTCGGCCGATTTGCCGGTGATTTCATCATTGTATTCCATCATCACTGGCGTTTCTCCCTGGATACCAGGTACCATTCCTGTCATCGATACCCAATCTTCATTGGATTTCCGGATGGGTTTGTGCAGCACCAGTGAATTGAAAAAATGCTCGTTCAGGCTATTGGTGGTATTTGAATCTTTCATCATAATAACCATGGCCATATATAGGGTTTGGTCGTAGAAATACAGCTGCGACCGCCTGGTGCCCTCTTTATTAACCAATGTATACTCCCTGCCGCTAATGCCGTTACGGGTTACCGCTTTACCCTGTTTTAG
This sequence comes from Bacteroidota bacterium, assembly GCA_040386335.1. Lineage (GTDB taxonomy): Bacteria > Bacteroidota > Bacteroidia > Chitinophagales > Chitinophagaceae > JAZKFT01. The sequence continues at coordinate 25,352 of JAZKFT010000052.1, read as the reverse complement.
TTTTGGATCCTGCAAAGCGTTTCGCGCCATCGACAACAATAAACTGTCGGTGTTCTTCGTAACTACAGGCGTTTCATAAGCCATCATCATAAACCCTGAAGATGTAAAAAGGTCCATGTTCATCCGCATTTCCATGATCCCAAAAATCTTGTAAGGATTTGCTTTTCCAGGCATCTCTACTTCATAAAGCCCTTTGGTATCCACTATTTTTTGCCAGGGAATATCTTTTTCCACCACCTTATAATCTTTGGCAGCTGTTTTTTTGGAAGAGAATACCGGCTGCACATTAAAGCCCCTTGCACGTAACAAACTGATAACCCCGCTATCCCCGGGCAGGTGGGCGGCACCCACGGCAAACACCATCGTCCTGACAGCAGACAGGCTATCCATCCTCCGCGCCATTTTTACATTGCGCCTCAGGAGAAGCTTGTCTTTTCGGTCGGTGTCATCATCGCTGCTCATGGCTTCTATGGTGGCAATATCCTGCCGCTCGTAGGTGCGGATCATACTGTCTAAATACATTTTACCCACGGTACTATAATCTGCTACGAGGAACTGGAGGTCCTGTTCATTGAATATATCCTCCATTAAACCGCTTTGATCCTGGATGTCTTCTATGCCGCCCACCCATTTGCCCTGCTTGCGGGCCAGGTCGTATAGCCAGGCATCCACAAAAGTGGGCGCAGCGCCTTTGATGTATGCTTCCTGCATCCATTTGTTTTGCTCCTGCAAAACATCCTTCACCGTAAGCACATCCTGTTTTTTCCCGATACGTTTGGACAGTAATGGGGCGAATTTGGTAAAAGCCTTTTTGCTCACCACATCTTTCAGAAGCCTGGTCGGTTTTACATCGTTGAGTATATCCTCCATCAATACGGTTATCATATCGTCAGGATCCACTTCCATGGCAAACCCTTCCGTTTTTTCAATGGCCAGCAATAGCGAATCGCTGAAATTGAACAGGCGGTCATCGGTAAGGTGCATGGTGCCGTAGAGATAGGAGGGATGGGTTAACCCCTTGCCTGTAATGCGCCACAGCAGCGTGTTTTCGGTAGGAGGAGCAGGTTTTTGAGCAGCACAAAAAAGAATGCTCATAAAGCAAACTGCGGTTAGAAAGGTGCGATTCATGATGTTTTGGTTGCGTGGCTGTTTCGTATTGCCACATCGCGGTAAAAATAGGGGAAAGGGCTTAATATGGTTGCCACCGCAGAACGCATTTAGCTACTGTCACCAGCACAGCCTTAAGAAATGAAGGGTATAACTAAGGTCAATGGACTCATATTCGCTAAATCCAGCCTTTTTGTACCACGGCAAATTTTCCACAGTGGATGTCTCAAGATATATATCCAATCCAAGCGTCTCCGCATCTTTAATTATTTCGGCCAGGAGCCGGCTACCGATTCCTTTATTTTGATTTTTTGGCGCTACTCCAATAAACCAGACATAGTACATTTCTTTTACTCCCTGCATGGCATTGATCGCTTTCTCCCTTGCCAGCACTTTCTTAACATTGGCAACTCCTGTGCATAAAAAAATCAGCTTTAGATCCATCAGTATTGTTTTGATGGTTGTCTTTTTATGTTTCGGCAACATGATTAGTGCACAACTCATCCGATCATCAGATATAAACACCTTACCAAATTTCATACACATGTCAAACGAGTAAGCCATCAGTGATTGAACCTGTTGTTTCTTTTTAGGGCCTTGCCGTAAGATATAATTCACACTTTGATTGTCGGGAAAGCTTTCTGCGAGGATTTGAACCACGGTGCCTTTATCGGTGTATTTTGCTCGTACCATTTAATTTTTTACAGGGTAGAAAGGCTTGAAAATAGGAATATTATGCTTTTTAGTGGTCCCATTTTGATTTTTCCGTCAATGTGTGAAGTTTCGGTACACTTCTGCAATTCATTCGTCATCACTGGCCGCACGACCACAGAAGCCTGCATGTTTACTTACAGCCAGATCCTTAAAAAAATTAAAATGCGTCAGCCAATGCGATGGCTTTATAAGGTAATGACATTGGATTCGAAGAATGGCCTTCCCGGTAATAAATCTGGATGCTCTTTGCCAATGAAGTCGGGCATTTCATTCGTAATGAAAGGGTCGCAGGTTCAAGCTACTGACTCTTAATCAGTAGGTCCAGGTTCCGGACAGTTTTACCGGGTTGTAATTTTAAATCTTTGAAGTACCCTATAGTTCCAATATCCAGCCACAAAGCGATAGAACCCTTTTTAGTTTCTCCCGGCATTCCCTTGACTATAAATGTTGAATACCTGGCATTGTTGATGTACATGTATGCTTTTTCACTTCCGCCTCTATTCGCATGGTGACACATTCATTGATGTCTAAAGGGCAGAACCTTCGTACATTCCCTGATCTTTATATACGAAACCATAGCTTCCCTGTTTTTCAATTGCCCTGGTTCGTGTCTCCATCGCCCCGGTTCGAGAGACACGAAATCCAGGGCCGCGGCAACCCTGTGAGGGTTGGCTTTCACCCTTACAAGGTTTTGCCAGCGCGAATAATTAGTACCCTTGGCCGACTTAACCCATCGCCATGGTTCTCGTGGGGGAAGCCATGGCAACGGAAGATAATCACGCATCAAAGACCATTAGGCGGGATTGTTTAGGCGGCAGCATGGGGATTGTATGAAAAGTATTGGAACGCTGCCGTTCAGGTACAAGGTCATTAGCGATAATAAATGAACTTTCCAATACCCTTCTATACAACTGGCCAACCGGGATGGTTTTGTCTTTTATATATACCCGCTCAGCATCGAAATCCGAGACTTTATCCAAAGACACAATAAATGATTTGTGGATGCGCCTGAATGAGGTGGATGGCAGCAGTGCTTCCATTCGCTTCATAGTGAGCAACACCAGGTGAACCTCACCATCGGTCACGATCTTCATATAGTTCTTGCAGGCTTCCACCAATACAATTTCTTGAAAATGTATTTTGGTAAACCTGGCATTTACCTTTATAAAAAAATATGGTTGCATAGGGATGTTATTAATTACTGCCTGTCAGGAGTGGATTTATTCGCCATTTCAATCGCCCAGGGTCCGTCCATTATCATTTGAATATTTCTTTTAATTTTTTATCCAGTGCTTCCTCTTCTCTTTGGCCTCCGTCACCGCCATAGCGCCCGATAATTTTGCCGGATGGATCAATGAGTATTTTAGTAGGAAGAGCGGTAATACCATATTTGCTGTCACTTATTTCACCAGGATGATTTTTTACGTCTCCATTCTTCACCCTTGCCAAATCTAATCCGCGCAACACGTGTTTCCAAACACCAATTCCGTCTTTACCCACTGCCTTCCTCCATGCATCTGGTTTGTTATCATCATCGGAAACGCCAATGATCTCAAATCCCTTGTCCTTATACTGCGAATACAATTGAAGCAGGTGAGGATTGCCTTTCCGGCAGGGCGCACACCAGCTGGCCCAAAAGTCTAGCAGCACATATTTCCCCTTAAAATCGGCAAGACTTAGGGATGTACCATTGATATCTGTTGCAGTAAAATTGGTTGCCATAGATCCCGTCAGGCCCATTCTTTGCTTCGCCCATTTGTCAACCAGCATTTTCCCAAATGGGCTGTTCTTCACTTTCTCAGGGAAACGATCAAAAATGATTTTTACAGAATCATCCGGTATTTTTCCGCCTGAATAAGATAACAGGTAGGCGGTAACATATGAGTTTGGATTTGCTTTAATGAAATCGCTTTCAATTTCTGAAATCTCGGCATTATAGGGCCTCAACACCCAGCTCCTCATTGTTTGGTATTCGATATTATTTCTTTTGTTCACGGCACTCAACGTGTCCATGACCACTTTCCATCGTTTCTGCACCTTATCTTTCTTAGCCTGCAGTGTGCCAAATTCATAATGGCTAAGGGAGCCGGCAAGTTTTGCTTCTTTGAAGTGATCGTTTTGCAGTTCGATCTTCATTGAAACGGGTTCAATAAACAAGGTAGTCAGGTTAGGATCGTCCATTGACCGGATTACGGAAGTGCTGAACAAGTAAGCCAGTTGCGGTCCGCGGATCTCGCCTTTAAATGCAAACTTTCCGTTTTGAATAATGGCGCTGTCTTTTCGACTCTTGTCATCAACGGTGTATTGCAGGTACATATAGCCGTTGTCTTTGCCGGTTATATGGCCGGTAATTGCAAAGGGTTTCTTTTCCTGGGCGAGGCTAACCAGGCTGACCAACATGCCAGCGCTCACCAATTGAAGTTTCATTTTATACATATTGATGCTATTGAAATAATTCAGCAAGTTTTTTATTAAGATCATCTCCCCTTAAGTTTTTAGCAAGAATGGTTCCATCAGGACCGAGTAAGAAATTGGCCGGAACTGCTTTGATATCGTAAATTTTTGCTACCGCATTGTTCCAGTATTTTAAATCGCTAACATGGGTCCATGTTAAACCGTCAAGGTGAATGGCCTTCAGCCATGCCTCTTTCTTACCCGCCTGGTCAAGTGATACACCTAAAACGGTAAAGCCTTTCTCTTTGTACCTGTTAAATGCATTTACCACATTCGGGTTTTCACGACGACAGGGGGCACACCAACTTGCCCAGAAATCCAGCAACACATATTTGCCCCTGAAACTCTTTAAGGACACCGGTTTTCCAAGGGTGTCGTTCTGAATAAATTCAGGTGCTATCCTGCCGGTGCCGGTTAGCCTTTCCGTATGAATGGAATATTTCATCGCCCTGGCTATCTGGTTATTAACGGCAACAGGTCCCAGCCTTTTTATAACCGCTTCCTGTTCCTCTACAGAAAGCTTACCATAAAGCGGTTCAAGTATGGAGTGCATCACATAGACCGATATTGGGCTGTTCAAATGACCATCGATCCATTTTAAAGACAAGGCCTTTTTGAGTGAATCCGCCGGGTATAATTGTGCTTCCGTTGCCCGCATGCTAACCGAATCTTTGGCCCGCCTGGCCGCGTTATTTTTAGCCCTGACAGCGTCGTAGCTGGCGAGCAGCGGGTGGTCATTAATAAAGTGATGAAAATCGTTCAGGTCCCTGGCGAATGTGCTGCCTGATATCTCAACATGATCAACTGTAGAGTCATCACTGGTTAAATGAATGACTCCCTTGTCCACAAAAACGCACATGCCGCCGCCTTTCTTCCCCAATAAGATCACCCGCTGGTTGCCCCCTCCTTTTTCTACCTGCAAGGGAATGGTGAAACCGTTGACTGTGTTTTGCACAGAGTCGAACCCAAGGCTCATATGTTCCACATCATACCATTGACTGTAAATCCAGGTTCCCGCTGGCAGCAGTTTGAAGTTGCCATGAATCGTGGCATTGTATGGTTGCGCATGTACTTGTCCGGCCAGGAGTATCAGCATTGCTGCAGTGATTATTTTTTTCATCTTGTTTAGCGCTCGGTTTTAATGCCATTGTGGGATATTGAAATATTTGTTTGAGCCGGGTATATGTCTATGATCTGCCCGAGGGTTTGCGCAAGGGCGATCACTTCCTTTCTGCCCCCGGTCCTCTAAAGAAGTGCCTATGTGCGGCGGCGGGAGGTTGCAAAATGGTGATCCAAATAAAATGGGACCGACCTTTGTGTGAAAACTAATATCATATTAATAATCCGATTAATTAGATTTTCATTTTGGTATTCATTGATAAAGGCTACATGTTGCACACAGGTATCCCTTTAGGGGACCGGGGGCAAAAAGCAACTGACGACACCTGGTCTTTTTAAAACATCAATAATTCTGCGTTAACAGCGGATTATAATTGGTGGCACTTTGAGGAAACGGAAAGATCCAAAGTTTCGAATCTGGTTTAAGCTGGTAGGTGATGCCATTGATGGTCTTCGAAATGGTTTGCTTATACGCGGCTTCTGTATTCCATCTTTTGATATCTAAATAATTTTTGGGCGTAAACAGGTATTCAATCCTTGATGTTCTTGCCAGGTATGCCATAGCCTGCGCTTCGGTGGTAGCGGTCAATGCCACATAAGGTTTCATTCTTCTTTCGCGAATAAAATTAATAACGGTCATTGCTTCATTCACCTTAGTGGTGCGTGCAAGACACTCTGCCCTGGTGAGATACAAATCCATGGTAGTGATGCCTGCAGTATTTACAGACCAGGTGGCAGAAAAGAATGTTTTAGTGCCGGCAATTCCGGAAATCGCAGGCCCACGGGAGACGTTGTAGGTGGCTGTAGAGTCCCGGATGATATTCCCGGGTTCGTACACATTATTTAATAGTTCCAGGCTTGGGATCTGGTCAAATGGATGTGTGGTAGTGATGGTCGCGTAGAACAGGTTATCAGGGGCATCGATTGTTTTTTTGCTGATCGTCCTGTTACCCACTGGTGGTAAAAAATTGCGGTGATCATCGATAGAACTATTGATCGCAAGCCCGGCATCTGCAGCCTGTAGTGCACCTGCATAGTCGCGCATCGATAAAAGCACTTTAGCTTTTACACCATATGCAAATCCTTTTCCAGCCCTTTCATTGTTAACAGGAACGTTAGGCAGCGCATTCAACTGGAACGCCGCGTCTAAATCGGCCAGGATCTTCTGGTACACTTCTGCCACGGTACTTTTGGCATTCGGGGCTTCAATATCGGTATCTGTCACATAGGGAATGCCACCATCGGTAGCGACTGTAGCCGGATCATAGGCTTTGGCATATAAATTAACCAGTAGGTAGTGAAACCATGCCCGTAAAACCAAAGCTTCGGCTTTGATCTGGCTTGCTTTCTGCCTGTCGCCACTGGCGATATCCGCCCTGTCGAGTACAATATTGCAGATGGCAGAAATGATAAAATACATTTTTTCGTATTTGATATCAGACACGGCAAGGGATTTTCTGTCGATCGATTCATCATAGGTGAGCAGAGCATAAGTAAGACCCTTTGCAGGGGAACTGATTAGCGACAGCGAATTGTCAGGATAAGGATACAGGTCATTGACCAATATATTGTTTTCAAGAAATCTAAAAGCGGTTGAACCGGCGTATAAAAGCTGGCTCTCGGTCGCGTTGCCGGTGGAATGGTAGTTAAAATTTAATAGTAAGTCAAGGTCATTAACCGTGTTTAACAGGTTCTTTCCTTTCGGCTGTATATCGGTGAATTTTTTGCAGGCGGGAACACTAAGCATTCCCACGCAAACAAAAAGTGCATATAGTAGTTTCATTTTCATTGTAACAGTTTAGAAGTTTAGGTTAATGCCAAACACGTAATTAGAAAGCAAGGGTGCTCCGCTGGTTTCAGGGTCAATATTCACGTTATTCTTTATCCATAGTGCTTTTGGATTATTGACCTGGAATCGTAGCCCCGCGTTATTAACCCCAATTTTTTTGGTCAGTGATTGTGGAAGCCTGTAATTGAGATTGGCGTACCTCAGTTTGATGAAGTCGCCCGGGCGCACAAACCGGTCGGAGTTTTCAAGCTGGTTGCTGGGAACCTGTGTAGGTGGAACGTATTGCCCCCAGCCTGGTATATCGCCCGTTGTTTTTGAAGGCGTCCAGCCATTTAAAACATAAGAGGGTAATGGTCCGCCATAAGAAGCTCCCTGGATGATGCTTGGTGCTTCCGCCCGCAGGTATTGCCCGCCATAATACACGATCAGGAAATTGAGACTAAATCCTTTGTAGACCAGTTCATTGCTCAGCGACATATTTACCCTGGGATCCCGCCCGCCGGAATAGACCATGGCACTGATATCACTGTTGGCCAGTGCAACCGTTGTCAACGTGCCGTCAGCCTTTAACCATTGTGGTTGCCCCACAGTATTCAGTCCCTGGTAAGGATAAGAGAATAATGCCCGCACCGGGTAACCTATCTTAAATCCACCAGCTGCAAGGGCTGCTGGCGACACAGATATCTCATCTACAAAAACGATTTTATTTTTATTGGTAGCGGCTACCAATAAAGTAGACCACGACAGGCCACTACCGCTTCGTGGCTTAAACCAATTGTATTGCAGGCTTAGTTCAAAGCCCGTATTGAGCAGGTCGCCATTGTTGATGACCTGGTTGGTAAATCCTTCTGACGGGTCCAGTCTTGTTGAGGCAAAAAGATCGGTGCTTTTCTTGCGATACCAGTCTATGGAGCCATTAAGTCTTCTGCCAAACAAAGAGAAATCCGTACCAAGGTTGAAAGTGGCTGTTTTTTCCCACCTCAGTTTGTCGTTGGCCGGGCTGGGGATAACAGATACCGGGAGCAGGGTAAGATTATTGATAAAGCCGGAATTGGCGGTGAGAAAACTGGTAGCACCAAAGTTGATATTTCCTGTAACGCCATAAGTGGCCCTCAGTTTAAGGTCGTCCACCCAGGTTACCGGAGCCATAAATGATTCATTTTCGATATTCCAGCCCAGGCCCACCGACCAGAGCGGCTTGCCCCTGTACTTTGGATCCAAACCAAATACATCCGCATAGTCTTTCCGGAAAGACCCAAAAGCATTGTACTTTCTATCATATGTATAGGTAGCATTTGCATAACCGGAACCAAAGCGGTGGGTTTCATCCTGTACCAGGCCAATGGCATTTCCTACCTGGTTGGTAAACGTATTTTGGGGATTGAACCCGGTTTTAAACTTTAAGTTCGGGTCTACTGCACCTATGAGCGCAAGGGCTGCAAAATTTACACTGGTAGTAGCCTGTGATTGCAACTGATCGTCGTACCCGAGCAGCAACCCTCTCGTACCACGGGTGTGCGTTTCCCTGAATTCTGTTCCGGCGATGACATTGATGGCGTGCTTGCCAAAGGTCCGGTCGTAATTTGCCTGTCCACGTGCAGCCCAGTAGTCTCCTTTGGTTTGAGTGGTCGCAAGCCTGCCACCATTATTGGGGATGCCGTAAGTATAAGTGGCTGCAGCCCCCTGGCCTGTTTTTATGGTGTACAGGTTCTTCAGGTACCGCATCCGGTAACTGTCAGCTTCCGAATAATTAGAAATATCAGACCGGTTGCTTTCGTATTGAAACTGTGGATTGATAGTCAGACCGCGGATTATTTTAAAATTCATATTTAAAAAATACCGCGTGTTCTGATCATTGGTGATACTGAAATCGCGACCCAGTTCCTCCAGATGATTTACCACCATACTCTTTAGTCCCGGTGTTGTATCGGTGACCCTGTTGTACACATTGAAATCTCCAGTTGAATAATACACCTTGTTCCCATTGTTATCCAGCAACCGGCTATATGCCGGCACTGCCGGGGTATTCGAAAAATTGCTAAACCTCGACTTTCCCACGATCGTGTTTGCACCAAAGTTTACATCCAGCCATTTGCTTACATCATAAGTGCCTTTATAAAATAGATTAAGCTGTTTATTATAAGCGTTGATGATACCGCCGTTATCTGTTTTGTAATTCAGTACCATGCTCGACTGTAATTTGCCACCGCTCGTTCTTATGGCAAGGTTGTACTGCTGCTGCAACCTGTTTTCATACACCTCGTCCCTGAATTGTTTTTGGAAATCATTTCTTTTGAATGAGTCAAGCCTGGCGTCAACCTGGGCCTGTGTTACCAGCCCCCTGGCCAGCTGGTAATAGGCATACTGCACAGGCGTGATGCTTTGCCCCGTGCCAATATTATTTGTTACCGTGTTAAGGTTGGTGGTATTGACGGCTGCAGTGCCGCCCAAAAAATACCAGTTATAGTAAGCCTTCTCAAGATCAACCTGCTGGGCGGCGCTAACAGTATTGTTTTTCCGGTAATCGGGTTTTTGAAAGTAGCTGATATCCGTGGCAAACTCAACCACTGTGCGTTTTTCCTTTCCCCGTTTGGTTGTTACAACGATCACTCCATTAGAAGCCCTGGCACCATAGATGGCAGCTGCAGCAGCGTCTTTCAATATGGTGATCGTTTCTACATCGTAAGGGTTAACATTTGCGATGGAACCTTCTATCGGAAGTCCATCTACAACAACCAGGGAATTGGTAGAAGAATTTAGCGTACTTACGCCCCTTATTGTTGTTGTACCGCGGTAGTTGACCAACCCGGCAACTCTTCCTTCGAGGTTATCGAGAATATTAGGTGTGTATCTCTTCTCCAACTCCTTACTACCAACGGTTACGGTGGCTCCTGTAGATCGTTCCTTTGCAATAACCTGGTAGCCGGTGCTGATGACTTTCACATCTTCGCCTGTTACGGTTTTTGTTGTTACCCGGATAACCATAGGTGTATTGCCATCCGGTTTTACTTCGCTGGATTCTATACTGATACCGGTTACCACCAGCGTTGCATTTTCTTTCAGGCCTTTAAGCGCAAAAAAGCCATTGGCATCGGCTGCCGTGGCATTCGTCGTTCCTTTTACGCTGACTGTTGCGCCTTCCGCCGGCTCTCCATTTTCGTTTACCACCTTGCCAGTTATGTCCACCAGGCCCGTACCCGGCGCCGGACTGTTATTAACGGCGGGTGTTTCTTTCCTGGGTTTTATAACAACGGTTTTGCCAACAATGGAATAGGTAAGCGCCTTATCCTTCAGGCACTGATCAATGGCTTTTTCAAGGCTCACATTTTGCACACTGACACTGACTTTACCTACCTGCTGTACCAGTTCCACGCTGTACAAAAAATCGTAACCTGTTTGCTTTTGTATCTGTTTAAATATTTTTTGCAGCGAAGCATTCTTTTCTGACAATGTCACCTGGCTAAACCCCTTGCCAGCTATAACAAGTAAGGCGACAAATAGTAAACAGGTTGCCAACAGGGGCCGGAGCTTTTTTTTCAACTTTTTACGGTGGTCCGCCGTTGGTGGATTTGGAGCACTTTTTCCCATAGTTTTGTTTTGGTTTTGGAATTGATTAAATAAATGAAAAGTCTGCCCGACTATTTATGATATGATCAACCGGACCTTGGCCGTCCCGATTTGCCGTTGGGGCGGTTTTTGTTACCAGCTAATCCTGGATCCTATTTGGTTTTTGGCATTACCGTCACCTGTCTGCCGGAAACCTCAAAGCGTATGGTGCCGGTCATTTCCATCATTTCGAATACTTTAGAGGCATTCACATCCCTGGAAATGGTACCGCCGATATGGCCGGTAATGGTGCCTTTATACACTATATCGATATCATACCACCGGGAAAGCTGGCGCATGATGGTGGTGATGTCTGCGGATTCGCTGAATTGAAATTTCCCGTTTTTCCAGGCCATCACTTCTTCAATGTCAGTATTGTTGCCGAGGCTGATTTGTCCGGCGGGTGTTAGCCGTGCCTGCTGACCGGGTTGTAACCTGGCTGTATTTCTTGTTGCGATGTCGCTTATGATTACGCTGCCTTCCAGCAAAGTGGTGTTGATACTGGATTCCTCGGCGTAGGCGTTGATGTTGAAATGCGTGCCCAACACTTCTACCTGGCCCTTGCCCGCTATAGTTACTTTGAAGGGTTTTGTGGCATCGTGTGATATTTCAAAATAAGCCTCACCGGTGATTTCTACCACCCGTTCCTTACTTGTAAAAGCGGTAGGAAAGCGCAGCGATGATGCGGCATTTAGCCAAACTTTAGAACCATCGGATAATACCAGCTGGTACTGCCCGCCCCGCGGCGTTGTTACCATATTGAATAGTATTTCTGCAGGTTTACCATTCGTGGTATTGTATGCCAGCTGGCCATCCTGTTTGGTGATGCTGGTGCCACCTTGCTGGCTAAGCGCTCCATTGGCAGCACTATCCAGAATAATGGTGGAGCCATTGGCCAGTGTTAGAATAGCCCTGTTTCCGCCTGGTTTGATATCTGCTTTTATTCCATTTGTTGTAACTACTTCCTGTGACTGAACTTCTTTTTTATTGAAAACCTGGTAGAAACCTATCATTCCTAATAATAACACTGCCGCCGCGGCCACTCTAAACCAGGTTTTCCGATATAGTGGAATCGATTTTGTTTTTTCTGCGGCTATTATTGTTTTAATTCCAGCGAGCACTTTTTCAATGCTGCCGCTATGCACTATTTCTGCTGCTTCCCCCGTTTCCAGACTGGACGTGATCAAGTCCTTTAATGTTGCCTCATTGGCATCAGCCTCAAAATGTTCTAACAGGGCATGCACCTCTTCCCGGGAACATTCATTATTAAGGTATTTTCTAAATAGGTTTTGCATATCGGTATCGTTTGCCATGCGTGGGTGTATAGCTAATACGCCGGCTGGAAGTTTATCCTCTGCTGGTTGGAAAGATTTTTTTTTAAATTTTCTAAAAATGCTGTTGACTGAAATTCGGCAGATATAGCTGAGACCTGCAATGGTCACCTCGCGGCCAGGCAAGCCACGACGAACAACACGGGTAAAGCCTCGTCGTTATTTTCGAAATAGCTGCGGATAGCCCTGGTAGCTTTTACAATATGGTCACTGATTGTAGATACAGAAATGTTGAGTAACGCGCTTACTTCCTTGTAGCTCTTATCTTCTAACTTACACAGGCGGAATACCAGTTGCCGTTGCGGAGACAGTGATCCTATGGCCTTTTCGAGTAGTAACAGGTTTTCGTTCCGTGATAATAAATGTTCCGGAAGATATTCGGATGAACCCATCTCCATTAAAAGGGCGGTCTTTTCTTTATCCCTGGCAGCCTTTCGAAAAAAATCAAAGACTTTGTTTTCGGCAATCTTAAAAAGATAGGACCGAAAAGATTTTTCCGGATTGATGCTTTCCCGGTGGTGCCATATTTTTAGGAAAACTTCCTGGAGAATCTCTTCGGCTTCGGTTGGTGATTTTACCATTTTGAGCAGGCTGCCAAATAAGCGGGTGCTATAATGGCGATAGATTTGCTCAAACGCCTGTTCGCTGCCATCATGCAGTTGGTGTAACAACGCATGTTCGTCGTATAGAGGATGGTCTTGCAGTATGTATCCGGTTTTGGTGGCTCAAAATAATCAATTTCAGGGTAAGGCCTTTACAATAGTAAATGATGGGCCTGGCCGTTTTAAAGACTGGTGACGGTCGTGGTACTTAAATTGCATCAGTTTCGTTGTGAGCAAAAAACTTACTCACAGTTGAGTTGCTCACAAAAAAGCATTTATTAGTTACCCTACCTGACCGTTAGGAACTGCTGGCATGGTTTCAACCCGGGAGCCAGAGCGCAATTTAATAAAAATGGCTGGCGTTTCCATTTCATTTTTATCGGGGCGGAGTATGATTCGGGAGGCGAAACCATGTCGACAGCTCATTAATAAAGACTGCTCTTTTTACTTTCCATATGTCTTTCTCCACTCCGCTGTACTGTCCGGCTTTAATTTAATGAGGTGGGCTTTGGGCTTAGAGTAACAACGCCTGCTTCTTTACGGAATACATTAAAATAGAGGTGGCCCTCGTTAACCCTGTCGGGCTGGCCATGTATTCCCATCACGGGAAAGCCGGCCGCAATTACGGTTGATTTACGGTTTGATACACCGATCCATTAGCCACGCCGCTCTACCAGTCTGCCAGATTACAAATGCCACAACTTTTAAAAAAAAATCGCCCACCAAAAATTATTCCCCTAGCTTCGCAGTGTACTAGATAACTAATACACTAAACCGCAGTTTATGATTCGCATTCACGACTTGTCTTTTGCTTATAAAAAAAAGGCTGTGTTTGAGGGATTGAGCCTTCAGTTTGAGGCCGGGCATGTATACGGTCTTCTTGGCAAGAACGGAACGGGAAAGTCAAGCCTTTTGCTCAATATTGCCGGCCTGTTGCAGCCGAAGGCAGGGACTGTTACCGTTAACGGTTTCACCCCCTTCGAACGGCTTCCTGCTTTTTTGGAAAGCATTTTTATGGTGCCTGAGGAATTTTACCTGCCCGACATTCCGATACCCGATTTCATAAAGTACTATGCCGCTTTTTACCCCCATTTTAATCATGACAAATTCAAAAATCACATCTCTGTTTTTGAAATTCCCGCAGATAGCACGCTGCAAAACATGAGTTACGGGCAAAAAAAGAAAGTGTTGATTTCATTTGCCCTGGCCACAAATGCGCGGGTATTATTGATGGATGAACCCACCAACGGATTGGACATCATCAGCAAAAGCCAGTTCCGGAGAATATTGGCCGAAGCTCTGGATGAAGAACGGTGTATTATCATCAGCACCCACCAGGTAAAAGACCTCGAAAACCTGATTGACCGCATCACAATCATCGACGAAGGGAAAATCTTATTTGATGAGAATGTGGATGAGATCACAAAAAAACTGTCGTTCCGTTTCGTGTATGGGAAGCCGGACCTGGCTACTGCATTTTACAGCGAATCTTCGTTGATGGGAAATATGATTGTAGGACCTAACATGGAAGGTGAGGAAACGAAACTCGACCTGGAACTTCTGTATAAAGCCATCGTTACCAACAGTGGTCAAATCACCCAACTCTTTCAATCGTAAACTTCTTCTATGAACCAATTTTTCAGTTTTAAACGTTTTGCCCTGCTAGTAATGAAGCACTGGGCAGACAATAAAAAGCGCTATACCTTATCTGTACTGGCCTTTATGGGGGTGTTGATCGCCTGGTTTGTGCTTATGATGCTTACAGATACCCATCACCCGATGGCTGAGAATGTGCAGCAAATGACTTTTTTCTTTTCGCTTTTCATTGTGGGAACTTTTTTTGCCAGCCAGTACTTCCGGGATCTTGGATCAAGGGCAAAGGGCAGCAATTTTCTCCTTGTTCCAGCCTCAGCATTTGAAAAACTTTTATGCAGCCTGCTATACTCAGCCCTGCTTTTTTTCATCGTTTTTACAACCGTGTTTTATATGGTTGATTTCCTGATGGTGACCATTTCAAACAACTTAGTCAGGACCGATCAACCCGTAGAAAAAGCCAGGGTCATCAATATTTTTAAAGTGATCCTTGTTCGTTTTAACACCGACTCGACAATTAATCTCTTACTTTTTTACTTTTCATTTCAATCGGCCTTCCTGCTGGGTTCTGTGTACTTCCCAAAGTACAGCTTCATAAAAACGACTATCAGTGGCTTTATCGCCTGCTTTATCATTTTCTGTTGCATGTATTTTTTTAACGGGCAGTTGTTGCCCGAGGGTGACTATGTTAAAGGGTTTCTCACTTCCTACAATGTGTACGTGGATGGCGTTAACGATCACCTGGTGCAGGTTCCGGCATGGATAGGGGAGGTATTCCGGTTTTTAATGATGTATGCTATCGCACCATACCTGTGGATTGTGACCTATTACCGCCTGAAAGAAAAACAAGTATAGGCCCTTAAAAATTTTATTATGCAATTCAGAGATTCAATAGCAATATACCTGCAAATAGCCGACTACATCTGTGAACGTATTCTGTTGAAACAGTGGAAAGCCGGCGACCGTGTGCCGGCGGTACGGGAGCTGGCTGTACAACTGGAGGTCAATCCAAATACGGTGATGCGAACCTTTGAATTCCTGCAGGGACTGGATATCATTTACACGCAAAGAGGGGTTGGCTATTTTGTAGGCCCCGACGCATTTAAGAATGCCAGGCAGTATCGTAAAACAGAATTTATTGAGAAAGAACTACCCAATATTTTCCGGAGTATTTATATGCTAGGTCTGGATGTGGATGAATTAAAGACCGGGTATGAAAAATTCAAAAAACAACAAATCAATTAACCAGGAGGATATCGTTATGAAAAAAAGTAATAAATTATTATTGGCTGGTTTTATCCTCGGATTACTGCTGCTATCTGCTATTCATATTGCATTGTATGCAAAATATAAAAATGGCAACTATACTATTTACAACCCGGCAGATCATCAGGAGACTGGATCCGCTGAATCGTTCCCACAGGTAAACTTTGTGTCGATTCGCAATATACCTGGCGCCTTCATAAATTTTAGTAATACAGCGCAGGTTATAAAAGACGAAGCCGGTATAGTATACATCAGGAAGGGGGATAATTTGCTGATCAGCGCCATGGATAGCGTTGGTCGTGGCGGCACTGACCGACCCAGGTTAACCTTGCCTTACAATGCCACAGTTCACTTGTTTAATTCTTCTGTTTCTTTTCAAAAGGGTCAAAGCGATACAGCAGGAAACCCGGTGGTGTACCTGCACAATGCGCAGGCAATTTTTTCGGGAGCAAATACCCCGCTTCGGTTTGGGCACATTCGGATTATTGCATCTGGCAATTCAGGCGTCACTTTTGACCAGAATTCTTATGCGGATCATCTTGAGTTGATACTTTCCAATTCATCATTCGGAGATTCCGGGAGTGAGTTTGGACAAATATCCATTGTTACAGATTCTCTATCCCATATCGCTCTTCAATCGAAACATTTAATAAAGGCAAAAATTAATACGATCCCTCCCCGGTAACAAGTAGTTATAAAACAATATGGCCAGCTTTCTGATAATGAAGGCCAGGGCATCTCATGCTTCAATCACGGCAAAAAATTCTAAAAATCCTGATTTATATTAAAACATTAGTTTATGAAAAAGATGATTTTATTAGCACCCCTTGTGCTTTTTTTTCTCGGTGCCATTGCGCAAAATGCAGGAACCGTGTCGGGGCGGATTGTAAAAACCGGCAATCCCATTGAAGGTGCGACAGTGAGCCTGTTACGTGCCAAAGATTCTGCTACGATTAAGCTTGCGGCCTCCGGCAAGGACGGTTTCTTTGAATTCGGTAAAGTTGTGGATGGGAAATACCTGGTGGGTGTGACAGCGGTGGGCCACCAAAAGGTTATTTCCGGGGCTATCGAAATAGGTCCCCAACAGCGGGACCTGAGGCTTCCCAACATCAGCCTGTCTGTGGCGGGCAAAGACCTTGAAGGTGTAACAGTCATTGCTAAAAAGCAATTGATCGAACAACGCATTGACCGCACCATCGTAAATGTTGATGCATCGATCACCAATATCGGCACATCGGCACTGGAGGTATTGGAGAAGTCCCCGGGCGTAAGTGTTGACAGGGACGGTAATATCAGCCTGAAGGGAAAAGAGGGTGTGCTGGTGATGGTGGACGGACGACCCACACAACTGGGTGCTGCGGATCTCGCCAACCTCCTGCGCAATATGAGTTCGAACCAGCTGGACCAGATCGAAATCATGACCACCCCGCCTGCCCGTTATGATGCTGCCGGAACATCCGGTATCATCAATATAAAAACAAAGAAGAACGTCACTGCGGGAATGAATGGTTCTGCGAGTGTAGGGTATTCACAGGGTAAGTATCCCAAGACAAATGAAGGTTTCAATTTTAACTACAGGAACGGGAAGCTGAACATGTTCACCAACCTCAGCCATAACTATATGAAAAGATTCATGACAATGAGGATAAACAGGAACATTCTCAGCGACAATACAGGGGTCGTGGAGAAGATTTTCAACCAGGAAGCCAACAGGGTTATCGAAGGCAATGCCTATAATGCAAAAGTTGGGGTAGATTTTTTTGCCGATAAGAAAACCACATTTGGCGCTGTCGTGAACATTGCTTCCAGGAAAGTGCAGCAAAACAATCCGAACGTTACCAATATCATGGATGCTTCCAAGGTTCTTGAAAGTATTACCAAAGCTACCGTACGTAATGAGACGGACTGGAGTAGCTTCAACGCCAACCTGAACTTCCGGAGGTTGCTGGATCAAAAGGGTAAAGAAATTACTTCGGATGTGGATGTAGCGAAACACCGTATGGAAAACAATGTGTTAATGGTGAATTCTTACACCGGTGCATCCGGGAATTCCACAAGAAAGGGCGATACACTGACGGGGCTCTTACCGCAGGCCATAGATGTGTACAGTGCGAGGATAGACTACCTGCATCCAATATCGAAAGACGCCAGATTTGAAGCAGGTATTAAGAGCAGTTTTGTAAAAACTGATAATAACGCCAGTTACGATAGCATACAGAATGGAACGCTAGTTCACGATTTTAGGCGTAGTAATCACTTCGTGTATGAAGAGAACATCAATGCTGTTTATGCGAATATCAGCGCACCATTATCAGGGAAACTAACGGCCCAGCTAGGCCTGCGCCTGGAGAATACCAATGCAAAGGGTCTGCAAAAATCAACAGGTGAAAAATTCGACCGGCATTACACACAATTGTTTCCCACCCTTTTCTTCCAGTATAAAAAAGATGATAAAAACACCTTTGGGGCCAACTTCGGAAGAAGGGTTCGCCGCCCCAGTTACCAAAGTCTGAACCCATTCATCAACTTTATCGACCGTTACACTTATAGCCAGGGTAACCCAAACCTGAGGCCTTCTATGAGTAATAATTTTGAATTATCCCATAACTGGAAAAATCTGTTAACAACGACGCTGAATTATACAAATGTCAAAGATCTCATAAGTGAAGTGATCCAGCAGAAAGGGCAGGAAGCCTATAATATGCCTGCAAACGTTTCATCGTTAAACCAGTTCGGGATTGCCATCAGTGCAAACCACCCCATCAATAAATGGTGGACGAGCACTGTTAATATCAATGTTAGCAACGACCACTATAAAGGTATTGTCAACAATGCTCCAATTGCCTTGTCGGCAACCAGTTTTGTCTTTAACGGAACACAGCAGTTTAAAATAACCAAAACATTTACTGCCGAATTAAATGGCATGTGGAGAAGTGGATGGCTTGAAGGCGTTATGCGTGTAAAGGCGATGGGTATCATAGGTGCCGGGGTTAGCCAGCAAGTGTTGAAGAACCAGGGAATGCTGCGCCTGTCGGTTCGCGACATGTTTCACACCCAGAAGTTAAAAGGAAAGAGCCAGTATAGTAATGTAGATGTTGAGTTGAACCAGTTTGGGGACACGCAGGTATTCACCATCGGCTTCTCCTACAACTTTAGTAAAGGAAAGAAGATGGCACCGGTAAAAAGAACGACAGGCAGCGCCACCGAGGAGCAGAATCGTATCGGGCAATAGCACCTGGTACTATGGCCTCGGCAACTTCACATTATTATACAATTGATTCAAATAACAGTACCGAATATTCCGCAAATGAATAATACACCTATTATAAAAACCACTGGCCTTTCTTACCACTACGCTAAGAATGTGCAAACATTATTTAATGTGGACCTCCAGGTAGATCGTGGGAGTATTTATGGCTTTCTTGGCCCCAATGGCTCCGGGAAGACCACTACCTTAAGCCTGCTGCTGGGGCTGTTGAGAAACCAGCAAGGCAGTATAGAAATTTTTGGGCAACACCTGCATGCCAATAGGGTAGGGATACTCAAAAAGATCGGGTCACTGATTGAAAGCCCTTCCTTGTATGGGCATCTCACTGCAAAGGAAAACCTGGAAGTGTACAGGGCTGTGTATGGCGCTTCCAAAGAACGAATCGCCGAAGTGCTGAACATCGTGCGACTGGATGATACCGGGAAAAAAATTGTCAAGAAATTTTCACTGGGTATGAAACAGCGGTTATCGATTGCACTGGCACTGCTGCCCAACCCCGAATTGCTGGTACTCGATGAGCCTTCGAATGGTTTGGATCCAAGTGGCATTATTGAACTGCGGCAATTGATCAGGACGTTGAATATTGATCATGGAATGACCATTGTGATATCCAGTCATTTATTGTCAGAAGTTGAAAAGATGGTGACCCATTTGGGCATTATTTATAAAGGGAAAATGCTTTTCCAGGGCTCACTTCCGGAATTGCACCTGTTTCAGCGCAAGGGCTCCAGGTTACTGATAGATACTTCCGATAACAGGATAGCCATGGAACTACTGCAGGAGCACAGCCCGGACTGGACGGGTGGTAGCATTTCGCTTCCTTTCCGGGATTCAAAACAAACCGCCTCCATCAACCGGCTACTGGTGCAAAACCAACTCGATGTGCACCTGCTCCAGCCAAAAGAGAATGACCTGGAACAATTATTTATTGACCTTACATCCGACCACTCATGAACCTGTTAATATCACTTCGCGGTGAACTGTTGAAAACGAAACGCACCGCTTCCATTTATTTAACCATTATCGCTGCAGCCTTTGGTCCCCTTATGACGATGCTGGAACTGCTGCTTGACGGTTTTGACGGTGAAGACCAGGCAACGATCCTGGAGCAGCTTTTTACCTCGAAATTTCAAATGACAGGCCTTATGATCTTCCCTTTTTTCATTATGTTGATCTGCACGCTGTTGCCCCAGATTGAGTACAAAAATAACGCGTGGAAACAAGTGCTCACATCTCCTCAAACCAAGGCCAATGTGTTTATGGCAAAGTTTATCAATGTCCAGTTGCTGATCCTGGTATTCCTGGTTGCCAACCAGTTGTTGATGTTTGTGGGCGCCGTGGTCCTGCATGTACTCCATCCTGCTTTACATGTATTGAATCAGCCAATAGATGGTAAAAGGGTTTTTGCAATACTGGTAAACAATTATGCGGCGCTGCTTGCCATTTGTTGCATCCAATTCTGGCTGGGCATCAGGTTCAGGAATTTTATAGTACCCCTGGCGGTAGGTTTTGCATGCTGGTTAGCCGGAACGATCCTGGGGATGAATTTTCCATTAGGCTTTGCAAAGTATTATCCATACGCCTTTCATATGTACCCGAATTTCAGCCAGTACAAAGCTGTAGTCCCTGCGATCGCGTGGACTTCTTTAGGATATTCAGTGTTGTTTTTGGTACTGGGTTATTTGGATTTTAGGCGGCGTCGCATGGATACATGACTGTAAATAGTATTCCTGTGCTTTTTGTTCTTTCTGATTCCCATGATTTGTAAGATGAACCACGGCAACAGGAACGTTTCAGGGCGACCCGAAAACGCGGCAATCTGTATGTCAATTCATCGGCAGGTTTGCAAATCATACTTTTTTGCAACTGTCACCACGTCATTCAGCTGCAAACCTCATGTTAAGATATTCGCATAATAGCCCGGATACAATCAAAAGGCACAGATTCTGATTGTATAGGATCATCATGAAAAACATTGTATTATACTTCTTATTATTCATAGCTCCTGTTTTTGCAAAAGCAGGGGATGAGCGCCAAACAACAAACGACTTCGCTACAGTGGAAGATGCAGCTACAATCGCTAAAGAAATCGTTAAAGCCTCTGGCATGAAAATTAATTTTATGATTGCAGAGGGCCGGGTGCCAAATGCAGCGGCGGTACTGGTTCGGGGCGAGCGATTTATCCTTTACAATCCGGGATTTATGCATGCGCTTAACAGGAAAGCTGGTACAGACTGGGCTGCAATAAGTGTGTTGGCACATGAAATCGGCCATCATTTATATGGTACAGGAACAGCAATGGCATCAGAAACCAAGGCTGATGAGTTTTCCGGTTTTGTATTGGAAAAAATGGGTGCGTCATTGCAAGACGCGCAGGCAGCATTGGGCGTCTTGCCGGCTGGCGCATTTAGTTCTACACATCCTGAGCCTGCAGACCGGATGCGCTTTGTTGCAGCAGGGTGGAATAAATCAGCAGGTAATGAATTGATGGCAAAGGAGGAGCCGAAGCAGTCTTTTATGAAAGGTGCGCTGATCCGTTCGGCCAGTCCCAATTTTCCCTATATCTGGAAGGGCAGCGATGGTAATATATTATATGTTCACCTGTCCGGCGCTTTGATAGATGAAAGGGGCAAGGTTGTCGGGAGGATTAATTGAAGCCAATTATAAATTAAACGAATTGTTGATGCCATGGTTCGTGAGGTGAAACCATGGCGACATAATTTTTCCGGTTTGATGTAGAGTCGCATTGCAACGTCTGAATCATAACAAATCAAAAACAGTTTGGATCTCCAATATTTTATCGGGGCGGAAGGAGATGTTGAATATCCTGGCGCAACGAACGCTGAAGCTGGTTTCGGCCATATTGTTGCCTTAATTGAACCGGCAATGGCCATGCACCCGGTCACCCCCGCTTTTAAGTTTAGCCATTTGGATAGCATTAAAAAAAAAGACCGGCAGACCGGTCTTTTTGAGTTTTTATGAGTCTTGATTTCCTGAATCCTGCACGGCCATCATATGGTTCGGAATCATCAATGGTTCTGCCATTCCCTTTTTCTGTATCAATCCGGGAAACATACCGCCGGTAAAATTGAAATCATCATTAGCCGCAAACATTTCGCCCGATGGCGATCCAAGTTCGTGGCCCTTACTGAAATCAGGTTTTTGCATGCTGAACTGTTCAAAAACATAGCTGCGATTAAATAAACCATCAGGGTTGATGATATGGCCAGGGGTATCGTCCATAAATAAAACATTGCTTGCTGCGTCTGGAAAAGCATATCCACCTATACCTAAATTCCAATATATCAGTTCAAAACTATCCGTTTGCGCATCATTATCGGTCCCCACATATCTGGCCCGCAGATACACCCCCTTATAGTTTTTGTAAAACACGTTCTGAGCGTATCTGCCTAACTCGCCCCAATTTTTTGGCAGATCTATATACGTATGGTAATTCTCATAATACGTACAGGTTTTCATAATTACCAGGTTCCAAAGTGATTTTTTGAACGAAGTTAGCGCAGCCGTTTGCAGATTGTTGTAGTCATCACCAAGACCCGGAAAATGCTTTGTAGATAAATCGGCGATGGTATAGGTACCACCATTAAAATCGATCGTTTTTGACCAGGCTGCGGTAAGGTTGGCATAATTTGATTGTGGGTCTACGAGGGAACTTAACCGCTGTTCAATCGCCATTTGCATTTTTTGGTGCCCAAATTGGAAAACGGCGAAAGTTTCATCTAAATTGTCGGGTTTATCCTTCCCCAGGCCCCAATCGTGCAGGAAGGCAGACAGGCAGGCCAATGCTGGTATTACCGCGGGATTGCCGGTTGCAAATGCTGCACCGGAAGCAATCCCGATTGCCATGTCAATAAAAATATTTACGACAAAATTGGTCCAGCCGCCATTCTCCTTTGTGGATCCCAAGGCATTGAATACGGCTACTTCGTATTCAATGCACATAGGGTAGAGGTCGGTAACCCAGGTTCGCAAACGGGTTAAATTAGCGGCCGCAGCCACCAAATCATTTTGTGATAGGTCTTTCATAGTCTGAAATTTAGATGGAGAACGATTTGTGTCATTAAAGATATAAATATACCTGATGGATGGCACGCCGGGTCATATGGTTATGATCGCACCGGGCAAGCTTAATCTCCTGCACGGCAAAACTTGTAAATAGCACAACCGTTTGCGCAGGACAATCAAACGTTTGCGTAGCCTGGCGCAGGGAGTTGCATAACATTTCAGGGCATTTTGGCTTTATCTTGGCGCAAGACTTCTATCGGCTCCCGGCGGAATGTTGCTAAGCTGGTATTGATCTTGTAAAATCAAAAGGGACAAAGACAATTTATTGTTTCATTTCTTTATTATGGTAAAAAAACTCAAATGCACTATGCTTGATCTTAGAAAAAAAATTCCGTATGTCTTTTCCATTTTTTTGTGTGTTGTATTGCTTAATAGCTTCTCACACGCGCAACAGATTAAATATACCAGTGGTAAAGCCAGTTGGAATACCGATTCACTGGGCAATCATCGCGTATTGGTTCAATTTACTGGCACTGGAACTGTTGCCAAGGCAATTATTCCGTGGCGCAGGAGGGATATGAATCCCGGACAAAAAAGAATAATCGTGCAGAATGCGAAAACCGGGCAAAAGATAACCAATGTCAAAACTGTTGCGGTGAACAGGGAAGAAGGAATTGTTCTTTTTGAACCCCTTTCCGGTAAGGGGGATTACTATATCTATTACATGCCCTACATCAATGAAGGGTCATCCAATTATCCCAAGGGTGTATACAAAGCACCTGAAAACACGGCCACGACACAGTGGTTAACCACAACAGGAAATAACATGCCTGGCAATTGTGTGGTAAAGGAGATTGAAAGCATTGATGCCTTCAATAGCTTTTATCCAATGGAAGTGATTGCAACAGCGGCAGAAACCAAAAGTCTTGTTGATAAGAACAACAGTCAACCGTTTTTAGTCTTTCCTGAAGCAAGGGAAAATTCAATACGCATGAAATATGACTTGCCGCAACGCTGGATATTGAGAGGGCCTCAAAACTCCTTTACCGACACGGCATTGCGTGGTGAATGGTTGGCTTTTCAACTGGGCGTTTTTGCTTTGCAGGATTTAATTGATGTAACTGTCAGCTTCTCTGATCTTACCAATAAACAAGGGAAAACAATTGCAGCAAACAATATTGCCTGTATCAATACAGATGGTACCAAATACGATGGCACCGTTTTCTCCGGCAATGTAAATGTGTCAAAAGGAAGTGTACAGGCTATGTGGTGCGGCATTGATGTGCCAGGTTCAACAGCACCCGGAGTCTATACAGGTAAAGCGATCGTTCATTCCGCCGCGTCTTCAAAAGAAATTCAACTACAAATCAAAATTGCGGACGGCATTGCAACCAACGCTGGTATTGACAAGCCGGAAAACATGACGCGATTGAAATGGTTGAATTCCACCCTTGCGCAGGAGAATACAGTGATTGCACCTTATACGGCCCTCGAAGTCAGCGATACCGTCATCTCCTTACTTGGCAGGAAATTGTTGCTGAGCAGGGATGGTTTTCCGGCACAGGTCCAAACTTTCTTCACGCCTGAAATGACCGGTATTGGCACGAAGCCAAATAATCTCTTTACAGAACCTTTGCATTTTCATTTTTATGACGCTGACGGTAAGCAGCCATTAAAATGGAAAACAAGCGGGCTCAATTTTATAAAAAAAGAAGCAGGCACGGTAGCATGGCAGAGCAGCAGTAGTTCCGCATCATTACAAATGGATGTAATTGGGGCGTTGGAATTTGATGGTTTTTTATCCTACACAGTCAAATTCACAGCACTGGAAGATATGAGCTTTAATGATATCAATTTTCATTTGCCACTGCAACCGGAATCTGCAAAGTACCTGATGGGACTTGGCTTAAAAGGTGGCAACAGGCCCGACACCGTTCAGTGGAAATGGGATGTAGCACATAAGAACCAGGATGGCGCATGGATCGGGAATATAAACGCCGGACTACAGTTCTCTTTGCGGGATGACCGTTATAGCCGTCCATTGAATACGAATTTCTATTTGCAGAAGCCATTAATACTTCCGTCTTCCTGGGGCAATGATAATAAAGGCGGTATCGATATTTTTCAGAAAGGGAAATCCATTTTAGTTAACGCCTATAGCGGCAGCAGGAGTATGAAAAAAGGCGAAGTGTTGTATTATAATTTCAATTTACTCATTACGCCTTTTCATACCATCAACACCGATTTTCAGTGGGACGCCAGGTTCTACCACA
This sequence comes from Bacteroidota bacterium, assembly GCA_040386335.1. Taxonomy (GTDB): domain Bacteria; phylum Bacteroidota; class Bacteroidia; order Chitinophagales; family Chitinophagaceae; genus JAZKFT01. Next base: position 204 of record JAZKFT010000052.1, on the reverse strand, counting down.
AATACAAGGAAATAGACACGATTCGTAAGACAGGTGCATCCATCATTAACATACATCACGCTACGGCTATCAATCCCTATATCAACTATCCGTTCATTGAGTTTAAAAAAATGAAAACCTATATTGACGAAGCGCATAGTAAAGGATTGAAGGTGAAGATTTATAACACCATCAGGGAATTAAGTAATAAAGCTTACGAGATTC
>JAZKFT010000051.1:0-14997 GCA_040386335.1 Bacteroidota bacterium | reverse complement strand
TGGTCAAACTATTTGATTTAAAAACTTGGGTGTCCCAGTGAGGAAAACAGGAAAAAAGTCCTGCGAAAGCGGGACTTTTTTTATTGCAGATACTTGCCTGGGCTAAACTATTGTTCTATTTTCTTAATATCATAACCCAGCGTTCCCTTAAGTCTTTTGAAAAATCCATACTTCTTTTTCAGCGGAACAAAATCTTTTTCAAATGCTTGGGTAATATCGATTGAAGGGTCTGGAAGATCGTCTATCGTTTTTAATGTGTCTATTACAAAAGGGATCATATCCACCGCCGGGCTCACCCTTTTCCTGGTAAACTTTCGCAACAGCTTTGTCTGAAAAGGATCAGATGCCAGCGCCACTTTTTTAAACCCCAGCTGACTCGCCATATGATAGCTGTAGTAGATATTTTCAGTACTGTGCTCTGCCGTCTTTTCAGCAAACACATGCTCCTTCGGAACATTAAGGGCCATAGCATACAAACCCATTACCACAGCCTCATTATAAGGTGATGACACGGCCGCACCGGAGAAGATGATATTCTTTGCAATCCCCTGGTCGTACAGGTATTTGGCCCATATTACCCTGCCCTTCATCACCCGGCTCCATGTTCCGTTTTCTAGTGGAATACCCGGCACAACGATCACATCATACACTTGTGTTTTTGCCTTATCGAATAAAGCCTGCGAGGCTTTGGAAGAATAAGAGCAGGAAGAAAGCAGGCAACCGGCCAGCGTAACAATAAACAGGGGTAGTAGTACGGTACGTATTAAAGATTGCATATCGTAATATTCGTGCGAAACCCAGCTTTGGATTGAAAAAGGCAGCCGTAATGGGATGTTTCTAAAATTTCACTATCCCTAAACATCTAAACCCAAAACTAAAAACTCCCCTCAAAAACCTTCACCGCCGGGCCGCAGAGCCAAATGTTTTCGAAAATGGCATCATCTATTTTTTCAAATTCCACAAACAATTCGCCGCCGAGTGTTTTGATATTGATATGATTAAAACCCCGGTCGTTATGGGCATTTACAATGGCAGCGGCGGTAACGCCGGTGCCACAGCTAAAGGTTTCATCCTCCACGCCTCTTTCGTAGGTGCGGACAAAAATCCGGTCTTCGTCCAGCACTTCCACAAAATTTACATTTACCCCTTTCTCTTTAAACCGGTCGCTGTTACGTATTTCGTTACCCATTTTGTAAACCGGGTATTCCTCAAGATCATTTACCATCCTGATAAAATGCGGAGAGCCGGTATTCAACAATTCGTAAGAGCTGTGGTTTTCTATACTGGTTACATCCTGCATTTTTAACCGAACAATGCCTTTATCATCTATCCAGGCTTTGTGTGGGCCATCGCTGGCTATAAAATGATATTCTTCCTTGCGTATGCCCAGGTCGTATGCAAATCGGGTGATACAACGGCCACCGTTGCCACACATGCTGCCTACATTGCCATCGGCATTGTAGTAGACCATTTTAAAATCATAACCACCTTCCAATTCCAGCAACATCAGCCCATCGGCACCAATGCCAAACCGGCGGTGACAAAGCGAAGCAACTTGTTTTGTGGTCAAAGACAGGCTTCCATTCCGGTTGTCGATCAGTATAAAATCGTTGCCCGTGCCATGGTATTTGAAAAAATGAGTCGTCATTTATGATTTCGGATTTTATAGTACCCAGACAGGCCTGGCTTCCGGCCAGTCAGGGTTTTGTGGACATTGATGTGTATGCTACTTAATTTTCTATATCCCAGCAATTACTTCCAGCGATTTTTTGATAAGGTTTTCTACCGCAGCGCCACCGTCTTTGGAGAAAGTTTTGGTAATGCGGTTGGCTACAATTACGCTCAGGCTAAGGCATTGGTGCCCGAGCAATTTGCCGAGCCCATAGATACCGGCCGTTTCCATCTCAAAGTTCGTGATCCGGTGCGGCCCAAACTGAAATTTGGTGAGGGCGTCTATGAGGTCAGGTTGCTTAAGTCCCAGCCGCAGCACCCTGCCTTGCGGGCCGTAAAAGCCCGGGCAGGTTACTGTAATCCCCTGGTGAAAGCCATCTACAAAATGTTTCATCAACCCTACACTGGCAGCACTTATATAGGGCTGTGCAAAGCTGGGATGAAGCTGTGTATGCGTTACAAATTGTTGCAACAGCGTTTTTTCCTCTTCGCTGGGCTCCAGGCGGTAAAAGTTCATCAGGTTATCGATACCCAGGCCATGGGTGCTCGCTACCAGTTCATCGGCAGCTATATCTCCCTGCAAACAACCCGTGGTACCCAGCCTGATGATATTTAAACTGGTCAATTCTTCTTTGATCATGCGTGTTTCAAGGTCGATATTGACCAGCGCATCGAGTTCATTGAACACAATGTCAATATTGTCGGTGCCTATACCGGTGCTTACCACGCTGATGCGTTTGTTGCCAATCCAGCCCGTATGGGTTACAAATTCGCGGTGGTTTTGCGTTACATCCACCTTGTCAAAATGCTTGCTTACTTCCTTAACCCGGTCAGGGTCACCCACAGTAATAATGTCGGTAGCCAGTTCCTCCGGACGAAGATTCAGATGATAAATAGCGCCGCGGCCATTAAGTATCAGCTCACTTTCTGGTATTCTTTGCATAGCATTTTTTTCAGGCTGCTAATTTCGGTTTTCAAAACCGGAATAGCGGGTTTTTCTTATTTGGATAAGAAGCAGTTTAGAATTTTTTCTTTTCCTTCGCATCCTTTATGTTTGCAGCCGGTTAAGAAAATATGGTTCGTGAGGACTTGTTTTCGCGAACTGAAACAACACATGGTACCATGGCCGAGTGGCTAGGCAAAGCTCTGCAAAAGCTTCTACAACAGTTCGAATCTGTTTGGTACCTCCACAAAACATAAACCTGTATGGTTTCAATAACCATACAGGTTTTTTCAATTATAGCACATGAACAACTGGCAAAAGTGGCTGGGCGTTGCCGCCTGTATTGCAATTATCGCTTCCTGTTTTATGCACTGGGCATTTTATCCCGATGTGGCCAAAAGCTTTACCGGCTTCGATTCACTCGTTCCTTTCAAAGGGAAAATGATTCATTATTACGGAAGGCCGGGGTATATCCTTTGTTTTTTTGCCGGCATTTGTTTGTTGTTTCACCTGCTGCCAAAAGTTTGGGCCAAAAGGATTAATCTCTTATTTGGCGCCCTGTGCATGGCGTTTGCACTCAAAAGTTATTTCACCTTTACCAGTGCCTACGTGGGCAATATCCCTGTAAAAGAGGCCGGTATTTTTTTATTGATGATCGGCTCTATATTGAATGTAGTTGCCATTGTTTTGGTGAAAATGCCGGGAAATAGTGAGGCAGAAATGGCAGCTTCTTAAATACATTTACCGGCCCTCTTAATTGTTGCGTCTTTACCCGTTTCTTCAGTATCAGTTATACGTTTGTATGATTGTGGTGGAAAATGCCACCTATAATATAGAAATTTAGTGCCGGTGCAAACCTGCCAAACACTATAACTTAACCAGCTGTGAGTAAAGAAACTGCGTTGGCAAGCATTGCCCGGACTTAGTTATTTATACGGTATTGAATAGCCTTATCAATGCCAGTGATTTTGCTTCGTTATCGGCCTCTTCCAGTATTTCGCTAAACCGCCTGGCTTCGTTCCTGGTGAGCATTATAAAAACACCGTCACATGGTGTTTTCAGGATCACCGTTTTACTATGTTCTGTAAAAGAATAATCTGCCTCCTGGCATTTTTGTTGCACCAATGTATAAAGTGCCTGGAAGTTACGCTCGTTCAGTGAAAGCATGGTGCTGATAAAAGCTACCTGGTAATGGCCGCAATGTTTACAGCGTACAACATAGCCATCGTCGCCATAATAAAGGGATTCAAATTCGCACATGCTTCAAGTGTTTTATACTACAAACATGGACTATGTCTTTTCAACAACACCACGCTATCGGGAAAACCGTTTTCGCAAAAGGGAAACTGACTGCCGGATGACAATCGCTTGTACACCTATAGATTTTTTGCATAAGGTTTAAGCCAGGCGGGTGATCCGGCAGTGGGTGCATTGATGATGACTGTGAACCCATCAGGATCTTTCAGCCTGATTGCATCCATTTCAAGGTGGGAGCGTTCCGGCCCATCGTAGCGTATGCCTAAGGCCTGTAATTTTTGTATTGTTAGGGATAGATCATCAGTTAAAAAACTGATAGCTACCGTTCCTGCTGAAAGATGTGTCGATACATTAAAATCAAGGCTGCCAGCACCTGTCTTGAAAACCTTTAAGCCCTGTTGATCAACAGAGAGGTTCAACCCTAAAACGGTCTTGTAAAACTCCTTGCTTTTTTCGGGATCTGCACTACCCAATTCTATTTCGTGTAACCTCATGGTGGAAACTTTTTGTGTAAAACGGAGAATGGTATTTTTATAGGGAACGAACGATAGCAGCCGGGTTGGTAGGTTGCTGCTACTAAATTAGGATACGGTTCCCGGAAATTTAAAGCTGTATGGAATTATTTGGATATTGGGAGGGGGACTTTATTTTTCCTTTGTTGGCTTCAGCCAACCAACTTTAAGCAGACTACTAAAAACGGTATATTTTGCAAAAAAATCAGGAACATAACCAATGGCAAGAATCCTTTCAATAGATTATGGTGGTAAACGAACCGGCATTGCCGTAACAGACCCGATGCAGATTATTGCGAGCGGCCTTACCACCGTCGATACTAAAGACATCTGGACCTTTCTAAAAAACTATTTTGCTGCTGAAACCGTTGAGAAAGTGATCATTGGCCTGCCCACGAACTGGGACGATAGTGATACGCACGGCACCCCACTGGTAAAAGCTTTCCTGGTAAAATTTAAAAAAGACTATCCTTTGATGCCAATTGAAACGGTGGATGAGCGTTACACGTCAAAAATGGCTGTACAAAGCATGGTGGAAAGTGGGATGAAGAAGAAAGACCGCCGCAATAAAAAACTGGTGGACGAAATTGCAGCTACTATTATGTTACAGGAGTATATGCAGCGCCAATAATTTACATTTGCGGCCAAAGGGTTAGGGTTTAAGGTGTAGGGTTTAGGGTGGGGTGTGTTGGAAATTGAAAATTGAGGGTTGAAAATCGAACATTAATAACTGCTTCTAAAATAAAAGTGTGGGTTTATGATATTACCAATTGTAGCTTATGGTTCGCCGGTATTGAGAAAAGTGGCCACCGAAATTTCACCCGAATACCCCGGACTGGAAAAGCTGATAGCCGATATGTGGGAAACCATGTACAACAGCAATGGCGTGGGTTTGGCCGCACCGCAGGTGAATAAGGACATCAGGTTGTTTGTAATGAACAGCGAACAAATATTCGAGAATATGGAGGATGACGAACAGGGTGAGTTTCCCGATGAGCCTGGTTATAAAGGTGTTTTTATCAATGCCCATATTGATGCTTTATCTGGTGAACCCTGGGCTTACAACGAAGGATGCCTGAGCATACCCAAAATACGTGAAGATGTAATGCGGCCGGAACAAGTGACCATTACTTTCGAAGATGAGCATTTTGAAACCCATACCAAAACTTTCAACGGCATTACTGCGAGAGTGATACTGCATGAATACGATCACTTGGAAGGCAAACTGTTTATAGACTATCTCGCTCCCTTAAAACGCCGGCTGATGAAACGTAAGCTGGACGATATTACCAAAGGCAAAACCCAGACGGATTACAGGATGATCACGGTGAAATGATGTATGATTTCGGATTTAGGACGTATGATTTATGATGTGTGATTTTGTTGGATGGTATTGTAGAGACGCCATGCTTGGCGTCTGACTATAACCGATAAAAATCCTACAACAAACACACGGTTTTAGAACAAATCATAAATCATACATCCGAAATCATAAATCAAGAAGGGTGGTCCTCCTCCAATTTCCCTTTCACCTTATAATATTTCTCCCATTTTTCTATCACCGAAGCCATATCAGTTGGGATATTGCTTTCAAAAAGCATTCTTTCGCCCGTAGCCGGATGTTTAAAACCGAGGGTCTTTGCATGAAGCGCCTGGCGCGGACAAAGGCTGAAACAATTATCTACAAATTGTTTGTATTTGGTGTATACCGTTCCCTTGAGAATGCGGTCGCCGCCGTAGGTATCATCGTTAAATAAGGTATGACCGATATGCTTCATGTGCACCCGAATCTGGTGGGTGCGACCGGTTTCCAGCACGCATTTCACCAGTGTTACGTAATGAAACCGTTGCAGTACTTTGTAATGGGTGATGGCATCTTTGCCATGTTCCCCATCGGGGTAGGCTTCAAAAAGTTTGCGGTGGCGTATGTTTCGGCCCACATGGGCAACGATGGTTCCTTCGTCTTCCACCACATCACCCCAAACAAGTGCCACATATTCGCGGTCGATGCTGTGATTAAAAAACTGCTTGGCCAGGTCCTGGAGCGCCAGGTCAGTTTTGGCCAGTAATAATAGCCCGGTGGTGTTTTTATCGATCCGGTGTACCAGGCCAAAACGGGGCAATAATTTATCGGTTAAGGAAGGATCTTTTTGTATGAGATAATGGGCCACGCCATTAATAAGCGTACCGCTATAATTGCCACTGCCGGGGTGTACCACCATTCCGGCGGCCTTATTCACCACCAAAATATGGTCGTCTTCGTACACAATATCCAGCGGTAATTCTTCTGGAATAATATCCGATGTATCCGGCTCCTCGTCGGTGTACACGATAATTTCATCGGCCGGTTTTATTTTGTAATTGCTTTTGATGGTTTTGCCGTTTACCGTCACCATGCCCGCATCGATGGCATTTTGTATCTTATTGCGGGTGGCATATTCTATCCTGGCCTTTAGAAATTTATCTATGCGGAGCATGTCCTGGCCCTTATCCACCTTAATGACAAGGCGTTGGTACAGGCTTTCACCATCGCTGGTATCCTCTTGAGGTTGTATTTCTTCGGTAATCATTGTTTGTATATCCTATTAAAAAGGGATGCAAGATAACTGAATGGCAACAGACAGGTCTAATTAAGGAAATGAAGAGCGCAGGAAGGCTTAAGCCCCTCTGAGAAAATCGCCTGGCTCAGTTGTGACAATTTCTTTGTGACAGTTTAAATTGTCACAAAGAAATTGTCACAGTGACTGAAAAAAATCTTAAAAATGATCCTGTAGCTGGCGGACATACAGATGTCTGTGCCAGGATACGGTTAGGCCAGCGTAGCTATCCTGTTGCAGCCGTTTTAAAACTTTTATCTTTGTTTCCACATGCAGCGACAACTGATCATCTTCCAGGACCTGGCAGCAAAACCTTACAAAGAAGTGTGGGATTACCAGGAAACCATCCTGCAAAAAAATGTCGATATCAAAAGGGCATTTTATAACAGCGAACAATCTCCTCAAGACTCGCCACTTACTACCCACCACTTGCTTTTCGTGGAGCATCCCCCCGTTTATACCCTTGGCAAAAGCGGCCACGAAGAAAATATCCTGATTGATGAAGCCACCAGGGCGGCAAAAGGAATCGAGTATTTCAAGATCAACCGCGGTGGTGATATTACATTTCATGGTCCGGGTCAGTTGGTAGGTTATCCAATTATGGATCTCGAAAAATTCAGGACCGATATCGGCTGGTACCTCCGCAGCCTGGAAGAGGTGATCATTAAGACCATTGCACATTTTGGCATTACCGGCGAACGCAGCAGCGGCGAAACAGGTGTGTGGATAGATGCCGATATTAAAGGGCGGGAACGAAAAATATGCGCCATGGGCGTACGTTGCAGCCGCTGGATCACGATGCACGGCTGGGCGTTGAATGTCAATACAGACCTTGGCTATTTCGACCATATCGTTCCCTGCGGCATCCATGACAAGCAGGTAACTTCCATGCAAAAGGAATTGGGCGTAACACTGAATATGGAAGAAGTAAAATCAGTTCTGAAAGAAAAATTTGCAGAAGTTTTTGACGTGCAATTGGCTGGTTAATATTGGGTCATTAGGTCATTGGTCATTTATGTCATTGAGTACTGTTACTGGTAGTGGTGCTCTGTTATGAATACCCGCTATAAGGTATTTACCAGCCTGTTATTATTGGTATTTTCACGCACTGTATAAAAGATATTTACCGAAATGAAAATACCTATTGCACTGTTACTTATGGTAGTTGTAGCCTACAAACTACCCGCACAGTATTACAATTATAATTATAGCCAGGGCTATAGCAGCACCAATAATGTGCTGGCACGGCAGCAGGCCGAAACAAGGCAAAGGGATGCTCACTACCGGAATGTTTACAGCAATCGCAGCAGTAATACCAGTTCTTATTCCTGGCGGAAGCCCGATCCTGTTTACATTGAAAAAAAGCCGAAAACAGTAAAACAAAACTATCAGCTAACGACCTACGACTGGGGCGAAAACAGCGAGGAATTAAAGCGGCAGGAAGCACTAAGGCAGCAGCAAAGGCAGGAGCAAATAGCGCTGGAATACAGGCGTGAACTGGAGCGCAAACAAGAAAGAGAACGGATGGCGGCTGAAATGGAACGACTGAGACAAGAAAAGGAAGCCCGCTTGCTGCAGGAACGTCTCGCCTATCTTAAAATGCGGCAGCCTGCGCTGGCAGCAGATCCGTTTCAAACCATTTATACACCGCCGGTATTTAAAAATGCCAAAGAAAAATATAGCTGGTATTACGACCAGGCCTTTAACCTTAGTGGTATTACCGATCGATATGCTAACCTGGTAGTGTCTCAAATGGCATTGGATGGAGAGGGATGTGTGGCAAACACAATTGTCCCAAGGCAGAAAAACAACGAGTCCGTTTTTAGCAGCCTTAGTCTTTATATTGGCGGTGCTACAATGATGGCCGTTGGCGAAAAGAAGGATTATGAATTCATACTCATTGCATTAAAAGCTTCCACAGATTATTTGGACAAAAGCCAGGGCCATATCCGGGCTTACAAAACGCTGCTGCAATTGTACCGGGCCAATAATTTACTCGGCTACGCCATGAAAAAGGATCTGGGTAACCAGGCCGATGTGTATGCATTTGCTGCACAAAATGGTGATGCAACTGCCCTTTCCGATTTAAAAAAGCTCCTGGCAGCCAATATGGATTCGATGCCCAATTTTACTTTTAAGCAATTCAAAACCATCACCAAAGCATTACCCATAACCGGCGCAGATGCCAGCTATGGGCTTTTTGTGTGGAATAAATGGGCACAGAAACTACAGGCGGCCGGCGATACTGCTTGTTTTGCAGCCTATGCAAAAAGTTTTGAGGCTGAAGGCGCCCAGCCCGCCATCATAGAAACCATGCAGGTGCGATTGCTTCACCTGATACATAATGATGTGCGGTTAGCTAAGAGGCTAACATCCTCCCAACACCAAACGGTACTGAAAAACAGCCAGGCTTATGTAAAAAGTTTTGAGGGTTTTAAGGAGAAAGGCCTCCGGTTAAGAGCGGACGACCTGGGTATGCTGTTTAAGTATTACAGCGGTAAATGTGGCATGGCAGCAAACCCGGAGATGACGGTAATGGTAGCAACGGATAAACTCATGGATCATCACGATTTTTACGATTTGCAGCAAGCCGGGCTCGCCTACAGGCAAGGCAGTGGCGGGTGGCCAAAAAGCGATGCGAAAGCTGCTGAATTGTTTTTATTGATTGCAAGGGAAGCTCTGGAAAATACAGCAGAAGAAAAAAAAGCAAAAGCCACCTTAATGGGCACTACCGCTGATTTCTGGTGTGCCGACCCTGCCATGGGGTTGAAACAGAAAAGAAATGAGATTAACTTCTACCTGTCCGAAGCTGCCCGGTTGGATAATGCATATACCATGGAGTATGCGGACTGGTGTGCTGAAAAAAAATCTGAATATTTTTCTAAAGAGAAAGCACTCAAAAATTATCAAATAGCGCTAAAATGGACAGAAGACCTTCACGAGCTTTTTATTAAAGCAGAGGTGCCCGATAAAATTACCGGGCCAAGAATAGCTGACATACAAAAGAAAATGGCAGGCCTTTAAACAGGCGCTTTTAATTACCGTTATCCACCCGTCTTAAAATCCTTTCTGCCAAATAGGTAACGGCAACTTTCTGGCGTTATCCTTGTTATCTTCATCGTAAATAACCAGGAAATATGTTAGGCCACCGTTTTACCAATTTTGATCCCAACGAAAATGCAAAAAGCAAGTTCGAGCAGTTGCTGGACCTGCTGATGCAGCTGCTCACCTACACCAATGGCGATATGGGTGAAGCCATGCAGTGGATGAACGAAATGGACAAGCAGTACCAGCTTACCAATGACGATTACGGCATGGGCGATTTCCTGGAAGAACTGAAAGAGAAGGGATATATTGACGATAATAATGGCCTCGGCGAAATAAAGATCACACCAAAAACAGAGCAAGGCATTCGTAAAAAAAGCCTGGAAGAAATTTTTGGGAAGCTCAAGAAAACAAAATCGGGCAATCATCAGACTTTTAAGCCTGGGGCAGGGGATGAGATCAATCCCGAAACAAAACCATTCCAGTTTGGTGATACGCTGGAGCAAATTGATTTTACCGAAAGTATCCGCAATGCACAGATCAATCATGGCATAGAAAGTTTTCGGATGCATGAAGATGACCTGCAGATACGTGAGACAGATTTTAAAACGCAGACCAGCACGGTGTTGATGATCGATATCAGCCATAGTATGATCTTATACGGCGAAGACAGGATAACACCGGCCAAAAAAGTGGCCATGGCTTTAAGCGAACTCATCACCACAAAGTATCCAAAAGACACGCTGGATATCGTGGTTTTTGGTAACGATGCCTGGACGGTAGAAATTAAAGATTTACCTTATTTACAAGTTGGCCCTTATCACACCAATACCGTTGCGGGCCTGGAACTGGCGATGGACTTATTGCGTCGCAGGAAAAATCCGAATAAACAGATATTTATGATCACCGATGGCAAGCCCACCTGCCTGAAAGTGAATGGCCGTTATTACAAAAACAGCTTCGGCATTGACCGTAAAATATTTAACCGCTGCCTGAACCTGGCTGCCCAATGCAAGAAGGTAAAAATACCGATCACCACGTTTATGATCGCCAGTGATCCTTACCTGCAGCGGTTTGTAACCGAATTTACAGAAACAAACAACGGCAAAGCTTTCTTCGCTTCGCTCGATAAACTCGGGGCTTTTATCTTTAAGGATTTTGAGAATGGAAAAAGGAAGACGGTGTATTAACGTAATGCATACAAACGGAAAATCGTGAAGGATAAACTGATAGCCTTTGGAATTATTGTGGTTTTATATGCCCTGATGATTTTAATTCCTGAATTTTTGATTAATCCTTTTTATAGTATTTCAAGCCCTCAGGTTGTTGTGATTGTCAAAAATGAAACGTTTCTTGGAAAAATTAATTTTATGCCCTATGGCTATGACTGGGTCTTTTCAAGGTTATGGTATGTGATTATGCTCCTGGCTACTTGTTATTTACATCTTAAGTTGAGAAGGAAAAAAGTTAGTGCCTTGAGTATCTCTTATTTGCTTATCTCCTTCATAGCCGTTCCGTGCTTTTTCTGCTTCAATAGTATTGCTGAAGCCTATTTAAAAGGAATGATTCCCGACATTTTAGTTTTGATCTTATTTACCCTGTTTTTTCAACTATGGTACTTTATCTTTTTGTTGGTCAATTTTATTCGAAGGGTGAGGATCAATATTGAATTAAGAGTATAGAACTTCTCAAATTCATAAAGATTTTGAAGTTAAGAGGGTAGGCAAGGAATTACTATGTTTAAAACCAGAGATCAGTTTTATGCCTTACTCCGGTATTACCTGCACGATCATCTCATTTTGAAATATACTTGGGGTCGTTCCAATAAAAATGGCAGGCCCCGTGGTTGCCGCTCTTAATGATAAACTATGATTGCCCCCTCCCACCTGTAATAAAACCGAACCGGTAAGGGTAGGGTCTTCAGCGTTAGGAACTACATAACGGTGCAAACTGACGTCGCTTCCGTCAAGGAGAAATCGCAGATCCACCTGGCTGGTGCCGCAAAATGCACAACTTCCGGCATAACATGCTACACTGAATTGAACCAGTACTTTAGCGTTGCCGGTAGTGCTAAACGAATAATTAAACCCCGGAATTTCAGTAAGCACATAAGAAGACATATTAACAGAGTTGGTGCCTTTTACTACTACACTATTGTTGTAGAGTTTATTTGTTGTGGAAGACCAGGTAGCTCCAGCGGATCCATTGCTCTGCAAAACCTGTCCCGGAAGTCCCAGGTTCCCGTTCAGTGCCAAAGCGCCATTGGGTTTAAATGCGAAGCGCTCATTAAATGTTCCGGCAACATCATAGCCAATGGCCACATCAGCATTGGGGTTATCGCTAAAGATTTGTAACCGGTTACTGGATACACCAAAACCCACATCCCCGGTACCCCCTGGGTATAAAGTTATCTTTTTACCCAAAGCCTGTGCAAAAGCCAAAGGAGCATTGGGGTTGAAGTTGTCAATTCCCACTTTTTTATCTCCGGTAATAGTAAGTGCATTTCCGGTTGCACTATTATAAAATACAAACCTGTCACTCGCTGAATTAGCCGTGCTTGAATTGGCGATATCCCAATAACGGCCGCCGGCTATATTCATTCGCAACCGGGCGTAGTCTGTCGTTGTGGTTTGTGTTAGTACTAATTGTGGTTCGGTGGTGCTGCCTGTTTTTATCTCCAGTTTCCCGCCGGGATTATCGGTGCCAATACCAATACGGTTGAGAGTTCCGTTCAACTGCAGCATATAGTTACCCTGTGAGCCTATACTCAACACATTATATCCGCCAGGCTGGCCATACTGCATGATAGCGCCCGAACCGGCACCACCGCCCGCCAGTGCCACACCCAATTTGATCCGGTAAGAAGCATTGCCAAGCCGCACATCACCTTCTCCGTTTACAAGGTCCCAGTTGTTGCCACCTGCAATATCGAGCCTGGTAGCCGGTGCCGTAGTTCCAATACCAACATTCTGAGCACCAGCTTGTAAGGTGGCTGCAAGTATGCACAGCAATAGAATTTTTTTCATAAGCAGTTTTTCAAAAAGGTACAGCAAATTTTAGCCCATCAAGTGTCGTATGCGGAATATTTTTAGAACTTAATGGATGGTCTTGTGTTATTAAGCATCTTGCAACAGATAATCACGATACCTAGTTTATGAACCATAGCACCATTACAACCTTTGGCCAGTTAAAGCAAAGCGGATATACCACAAAAACGATCAAAGAAGAGATAAGGCAAAACCTGATCCTGCGTTTAAAAAGGAAAGAAGAAACCTTTCCCGGTATCCTGGGCTACGAAGATTCGGTGATACCGGATACAGAAAGGGCGCTGTTGAGCCGGCATAATATTTTGTTTCTCGGCCTTCGTGGCCAGGCGAAAACGCGTATGGCCCGGCAAATGACCGATTTGCTGGATGAATACATTCCTTATGTGGCCGGCAGTGAAATTTGCGACGATCCATTCCAACCGATCAGCAAATTTGCCACGGATTTGCTTATTTTAAAAGGTGATGAAACACCGGTTGCATGGCTGCACCGCAGCGAACGCTATGGCGAAAAACTGGCTACGCCGGATGTTAGTGTGGCCGATCTTATTGGTGATATTGACCCCATAAAAGCTGCTAACCTTAAACTCAGTTTTGCGGATGAAGGGGTGCTGCATTATGGCATTATTCCACGCTGTAACCGTGGTATTTTTGTCATTAACGAATTGCCCGATCTGCAGGCCAGGATTCAGGTGGCGCTCTTTAATATTCTGCAGGAAGGCGATATCCAGATCCGCGGTTTCAAACTCAGGATGCCATTGGATATTCTGTTTGTATTTACTGCCAATCCTGAAGATTATACCAACCGCGGTAGTATTGTAACGCCATTAAAAGATAGGATCGAAAGCCAGATCTTAACGCACTATCCCAGGACCATTGAAACGTCCCTGGCCATTACGGAACAGGAGGCTCATATTCATACCGAACAGGCCGATAGGGTAGTGGTAAGCGACCTGGTAAAGCGCCTGATCGAACAGCTTTCCTTCGAAGCCAGGACCAATGAATATGTTGACAAAAAGAGCGGCGTAAGTGCGAGGCTTACCATCGCGGCCTACGAAAATGCCGTCAGCAGTGCCGAGCGTCGTGCCATCATTCACAATGAAAAAAATACCATCGTTTGGATCAGCGACCTTGTTGGCATTATACCCTCAATCACTGGTAAAATAGAACTGGTGTACGAAGGCGAACAGGAAGGTCCGTACCAGGTGGCGGTAAACCTGCTGGAGAAATCAATACGCAGCATTTTTATCCAGTATTTCCCCAACCCGGAGCAGTTAAAGAAGCGCCGGAATACTGGCAAAGGCTCTCAAATAAAAGAGGAAGAAAACCCTTACAAAGCGGTTGTAAGCTGGTTCGACAATGGCAATAAACTGGATATGCTGCTGGATGCTACCGACGATATGAAAATACAATTGCTGTACAAAGTGAGTGGCCTGCATGCCCTGGTAAACAAATATTTTCACCGCGCCAATGAAAAGGAAGTGGCGCTGCTGATGGAGTTTGTGCTCCATGGCCTTTCTTCTTATTCACTGATCAGCAAAAAAACAATTGAAGGAAGGATCGAATTTAAGGACCTGATGGGCTCCATGCTAAACCTTGGAAGCAGCAGCGGGTTGAGTGATGAAGACTTTGACGAGTAGGATTATAAGTGATGGTGATTAGAGATTAGTTGATTAGGGATTAGTGATCGGATACCCTACATTGAATATAGGAGGCCGCTTATTTGGAGCGGCTTTCTTGTGGGTAGTCTCAAATAATATTCACTTCCCGCTCCAGTTCTACGCCGAATTTCTCTTTTACCGAAGCAATGATTGCTGTAGATAAATCGTAAATTTCTGAGCCGGTTGCATTACCGTAATTCACTAAAACCAAGGCCTGCTTTGCATGTACGCCTGCATCTCCCTGCCGGTAGCCTTTCCAGCTTGCCC
>JAZKFT010000050.1:0-119100 GCA_040386335.1 Bacteroidota bacterium | reverse complement strand
AACCCTAATTTGTCGAATGTCATTTGTTGTTTGTTGTAAAAGAAGACACTTGCTGCGAATGATAGACAGCGGTCTTATTGAAGTAAGTCATTAATGATTAACTGCGGTATCATTCAGTCCGTCAGTTAAGTTGTTATAGTGGAATATCAGTACCTGGTAAAGAAAACCGGAGAAGAGATTGATTTTACAAAGGGAGAAGCTGATGCTTCCAAAGGGCTGCAAGATAAGGGTTTATTGCGAAGTTGCGGCGTTTAGGGTGCATGGATTTCATTAACTTATGGTGGTTCAGTGATCAGAAATAACTAACTACATTTACAAAAAACATAATTATGGGACTAGTTTATGCGGATATTGAATTGATAAATGGTTACGATTTAGAGAATGCCCGTAGAAATATCATTGGCGAAGAAGAGGTAAAAAGAATGAATGTCAGCATGCTGGTTGATCCTGGTGCATTGATGTTGTGCATTAATGAAAGTATACAGGAACAGTTGCAGTTTCCGATAGATGAAAAAAGAAAGGCCGAAACTGCTGACGGCAGAATTGTAGAATGTGATGTGGTGAAAGGCGTAGAATTAAGGTTTAAAAATAGAAAAACCACTTGTCGTGCAATGGTATTACCTGGAAGTAGTGAACCATTGTTGGGAGCCATACCACTGGAAGACATGGATGTTTTAATAAACCCCCAAAGACAGGAACTCATTGTAAACCCTGAGCATCCCTATTTTGCCCAAATGAAATTGAAATAGTATCAGTGACTATTAGCCAAAGTCCGTATCCACGCTAAAATTCTCTGGAAATTTGGCATTGATGGTTTTGTAAAACGCCATGATCTCCCTCATATCTTTCTCAAAATCAGTAGGATAAATCACTTTGGCAATACCGGCAAGTTTCTTTTTATAATCGCAATAGGCCAGGCAAATAGGAATGCCTGCACCTACGGCCACATGATAAAACCCGGTCTTCCATTTCTCCACCCGGCTCCGGGTACCTTCAGGCGTGAAAACTATAATGAGTTCTTTGTGCTGATTAAACAAATTGATCATCGCATCGGTATGGCTGATCCGCTCTTCACTGGCCATTTTGGGCGATCGGTCGATGGCAATACCGCCCAAAGGCTTCATTAAAATGCTGTAGGGAAATTTCATCCATTCCTTTTTTACCGTAAACCTGATCCTGAGCCGGTAGATGCGGAAGGCAGCCATGCAATACCAAAAATCCCAGTTGCTGGTGTGGGGTGCGGCTATTACCAGGCACTTCTTCATATCAATAGGCATTGTTTCGTCTATCTTCCAGCCACTGAGCTTAATAATTGTTTTGCAAAGCCATCTGATCATATGGGTATTTTCAACTGAAAATTAAAGGTAGGCGAATGGCTCTATAATCGTTGTAAAGCAATGTCATATCAAACCGCAGGAAACTGTTCCAAATAAAACCATCAATTATCCATTCATAATCCGGTCATGATTTGTTGTTGTAATGGTCATGTTATGTATACGGCCGGGTAATACGAATGATGCTACTTGCAGACATGAATAATTGGTGGCAAGAAATTATTAATTGGGACATTTTGTTAGAACAGCATATTAACCAGCAATGGGTGAACCCTGCTTTGGATTTCATGATGCCACTCTTACGCACCCCTATCAATTGGTTGCCCTTATACCTGCTGTTTATTTTTTGGCTGGTGAAAAAATACAGGCAACAATCGTTGTCCACTGTAATCATGCTGCTATTGCTGATCTTATTTACTGATACCATTTCCGCCCAGGTTCTTAAACCTATGATCAACCGGCTCCGGCCCTGTTGGGATGAAAATACTGCTTCTACCGTTCGGATGCTTACCGGCTGCGGCGGCCGGTACAGCTTCCCATCTAACCATGCGGCCAATCATTTCGCCCTGGCGATGTTCCTGTTTCTAACGATACAGAAATTGAGGAGTAAGAACTGGTGGCTACTATTTGCATGGGCCGTTTCAATATGCTATGCACAAATATATGTGGGTAAGCATTTTCCGTTGGATGTTATCGGCGGGGCCACCATTGGCTGCATCTTAGCCTGGCTTTTTTTTATCGGCGGCAACAGGCTCATTGTTTTGTTCATCGCCAACAGATCCCGGTACTGGGAAAACAAAAAGCATTTTATGCTGGATGACCTTGCATAAAAGCAGGCACTTGCAAATACGTTAAATGATGTTAACGAAAAGTGCCGTTCCCACTTTTTTTGCGGCGCCTATATTTTTTTGACATTAATTTGACAAAGAAATTCACCAAAAAAGTTCCCCATGCCTAATTCGAACAAAAAAACAGTCATTGCCACGGCATCATTTATTTTCCTGGCTGTAACCTTTACGCTGTTCGCACAGGTAAATAAAAAGAAAGACGAAAAGGCTAAGAATCTAAAAGTGATGCCGAAAGATATCAGCCACGATGACCTTGACAGGCAAATGGATTTCTTTTGTGGTGCGCTGAGTGTGAAATGTAATTACTGCCATGCTGATAGTAAAACCCGGCCCGGTAAACTGGATTTCGCTGCCGACAGTGCTTCACGACATAAAGAAGACGGACGCCGGATGCTGGAACTTACTTACAGCATTAATGAGAAATATTTTGGAATACAGCGTACTGAACCTATGAGTAAGCAAGTTGTAAACTGCTATACCTGCCACCGGGGTGAAGAATTTCCGATGGTAGAGTTTGACTCAATAGCTAACAAACCGCATTAAGGGTTTAGGGTTTAGGGTTTGAGCCCATCGCGTTTAGCGTCAAGCGTCAAGCGTCAAGCGTTTTCCGGTATTCAATATTACCAAATTGTTAAGCCATATTAACTTATCAACAGGTTTTCTACAAAGCGCATTTCATTCGGTTTTTCTTTGAATCTTTAGTATTCAAAAAACCGTTACCATGACACCCCTTCAAGATCAGTTTGGTAATACGATAGCATATCTCCACAAAAAAATGCTGATTGACCCCACCTGTAAAACTGTATTGGGACTCATTGTTGGCAATTGCCTTTTTGGTAACAGGGCCGAACCTGTGGGCAAATTTTTCAATAATACCATACGGGATATCCAGGGCAGGATCATTAGTAAACTGTCTGCGGAATTCTATTCAGCCCCGGTAAACGAACGGGATTTGATGGCAGGCACCTGGAACATTTTAATGCAGATAAAAAATCATGTGTGTACCTGGATACCCGAACTCACCACATGGAGTGACAAAGACCTTACTGAAGTATTGGCAGTAGATGAGGTTCACTCTTCACAAATGTCAAAATAGCCTGAGCGCCTATCCCCACTGCATTTGCAGCATTAATGGATCCTGGTTTAGCACATCGCAAATACTTGCATATAGTTGGGGATACCGGCTTTTCAACTCAGCAGGCCGTTCAAAAAACAGCTCAATGCTTGCTGCCCAAAATTCATCTTTGTTTCGCAGGGCATAACTATCAAACATCGTGTTTGCGTTCAGCTGTTCGCTGATAAGCCAGTCTGTTCCCTTACGATCGTAGCTCTCAAAATCTTCCAAAAATTCGTGGTCGGTTTTTTTGCCGGGCAACATATTTTGCAGTTGCAGGGCATGGGCCATTTCGTGCAGGCCCACATTCTTCCCATCTGTTGGATGGCTGTAATCGGTCAGGAAATGTTTCCATGAAAGCGTGATGGTATTGCCCTGCACATTGCCCATCAGCACCCGTAGCGGGTCGGTTTTTATATATTCTTCGGGGTGGACAGCGATGACGGGAAACCGTTCAAGCAGGTATTTTTCCAGGCCAAAAGTTATTTGAATCGCGGTGGCACTTATAAGGATCGGCATCTCCCGGTAGCCATGAGTATCGTAAATAACAAAGGTCTTGGCCGCTATAAATTTTTGTAATCGTTGAATAAACCTGGTCTTATTCATCCCGTTGAGGCTACTAAAAAAAGGATTGTATTTAGCCACGACTGTTTCCAGTACTTCATTAGAAAAATTCAGTTTTTTACCGACATACATCAGATAAGGCGGAGCAAAGCTATGAGGGGCTTCTTCAGCGACTTCGTTTTGGTTGCCGGTAGAATCGCTTTTTCCCCGCCAAAAAATAAAATACATAAACAGGGCGAAAAATCCGACTATAAAAAAGCTTCCGAAAACGTCAGAATCGCCGGTGTCCACTATTTTGTGTTGATTGGTTTGCTCCTCTACAATAAAGAAAACGTGTCGCCCTTCTTTGTTTGCCTGTTCGAGATAAGGAGCCATCTCGTCGAGGGTTTTGATATAAATAGTATCTGCCAAATTGTTTGTTTTTTTTCTTGCCGGTTGCTTATTGCCAACTGCTAACTACCTAACTGCCAACTATTCTATTCTCCCCCATCCAGCAAAGCAATATCGCCAACGCTGCCGCCCGCTATACCTTTTACCGAACCAAACATATTGGCCGTAGCCATCAGGGCTTTGCGTATCTGCTGCTCCCGTTCATTGAATTTCTTCTCAGCTTGCAGGCGTTCCTTATCCAGGTTTTGTTTCATTTGTAAAAACACATCGGCAATCGTTTCTACCTGTTGCCGGAATTCGTTGCCGGTAAGATAGGTGTACAGCAATTCCATTTTACTGCCTTTGTTCTCGCTGGTTTTATGTACGTCAAAAACCCGGATGATACCACTCCTGATAAGCGATGCCACACCCGGCAGCTCACTAAAAGAACATATCCAGATTCCATCTCTTTCACCAAACCGAATCATGTCTTTTGGAAATGTTTGAGTCACCAAAATGGCGATGTCGGCGCCTTTGCTTCGCAGGTCGGCTTTCAATTTATCTACCCAGGCATTTTGCCAGGTTTTGGTGCGTTTGCTTTCATAAATAATACGCCCACATTCATTTCCCAGGCCGTTGCGGATCACCTGTACACAATCGGCTCCTTCCACGCCTTTTCCAACTTCCAGCACCTGGTCAAACGGAAAGTTTTCGCGAAGTATATTCTCCAGCAATAGTTCCTGCGCTTCGCCCTGGCTTTGCATGCTTCCTTGTTCGGCGCGTCGCTTCATTTCTTCGGCCAGTTTTCTTTGTGCTTCCAGTTTTTCTTCCAGTTCTTTCAGTTTCAGGTTAAACTCCGTTTCTTTAAGCTGTATCCTTTCTGATTCCTGTTTCTGAATCTCGTTGCGGATGGTGCCGCTTCGTTCCAGCAACATTTGCTGTACCGTAATATCAATCTGGTTTTCTTTCAGCAACAATTCCTGCTCTTTTTGCATAAAGGCCAATTCCTTTTCCCTGGCGGTTTTCAGACGTTCATTGCTTTCAGTTTTTTGCTGTTGCAGCACCGTGATCTGGTTGGCAAAATCGCCACTTATTTGTTTGCGTAGTTGTTCTTCAAGGGAGGCTGCCAGTTTTTTCTTTTCCGATTCGATGGCTTTGGCTGTGGCTTCGTCCTTCAATTGCAATTGTTTTACAAACTCGGTTTCACGCTGCCTGAATTCATCGTCTTTTTTCTTTTGCCAATCCACCATTTTACTACGCAGATTTTTCTCTATTTCATCGCGTATGGCATCGTTGGGTTCAAAATGGTGCTGGCAATTGGGGCAGGTGATCAAAGGCATAAAAGTCTAATTATAGCTCCGAAGGTAATGAAGCGGTGCTACTGCCGTTCCGGTAATGGGAGGATAAAACAAAATGCATGAGCAGGTCCATCACGATTTTTAAAATAATGAACACGGTAAAGTTGTCAAGGTGGATAAATTTGGGCAACAGGATCATGAAATGCATGGGCACGATACGGGCATAGGGCAGAAAAAACATCTTCCCGATATTTACCGGCTTGTCGTCCTGGTTGATCTTTCGCCTGATAAAATCACCCACTAGTTGGACACCCAGGATGGCCACGCCAATAAGTACAAAATGAAAGTTGATCGTTCTAAAGTTTTCAACCAAAACAAATACCATGTACACCAGGTGAAAGATGCCATAATGCACCAGGAAAAACAGCGCAACACAACCCTTACCCCTTGCCGAATCTTCGACGGGCTGGTTGTTCATTTTCATCGAGCCGGGCTTAATATGCCGCACTGTAAGCAGGTCGAAAAAATTAACGACACCGATCAGCACGCTCTGTGCCCAATATAAAAAAATGAGCGTACCGATCTCTCCCGGGTGTTTTTGATAATAATCGAGCAGGTAGAGGTTAAAAATAATAAGGACCCATAACGACCAGTCTGTTGCAAGTTTCCTGAGCATAGCTCAAAAGTAGGGTTATGCCGGGCTTTTTTTATACGTGGCAGAGGGTATATGGTTGGTAGGGATTGGGGATTGGGGACCAGGTGTTAGTCCCTTAAAAAAACAATCAATAATCAACGCTCAGTTTTTAATTTTCAAATACGTGGATCCAGGTGTTTTTTAATTGAGCATTGAAAATTGCAAATTGCAAATTGAATGCTTTTTATTGCCTATTCCCTATTCCCTATTGCCAATTGGCCCGGGTCCTGCCGGAATATTTTCTCCAGCATTTCATACAGCTCGGGGTGCCTTTCCTTAAACAGTAACGGGGTGCTAAAGAAATATTCAGAGGCTACAGCAAAAAACTCAGATTCGTTGGTGGCACCATAAGGGTTGATATCAGAGTTATTTTCCCTGATGGCCTGTATATTTTTATGGATCAAATGCAACCAGGGCATAGCATTTTCCTTGTCTATCAGCCAGGAAGGAATGCCATCTATTACACCATCTGCCTTGTCTACCAAATGCACAAATTCGTGAATTGCAGTATTGCTGGTATGGTTGATACTATTAAAACCATGGTGAAGAGAAGGTTTCGATAAGATCATCATATTATCCATGCCACCGTTGCCTACCATGCCCAGTACATTACGGTCTTCCGGGTCTGTATCGAATTCGAATTCACGGGAAAAAGTATCCGGGTACAGCAGCACTTCATTGAGGTTAGGATATTTCCAGCCAGGGAAGGCAAAAATGGGAATGATGCCACTGGCGGCCACCAATACGCGGTCTTCATCCGTTACGGTGGTGCCGATACCGGTAACTTTTACCAGCCGCAAAAACTCAGCTACTTCTTTTTGAAAACGTATTTGCTCCGGTGCAGGCAGGCGATTGTAATAGGCTACCCGTCTTTGCAATATCCCCGAAACTATTTTCAGGTCCGGGAGCTTCACCCTTTCCTTTTTGCGACGTGTCAATGTCAAAAAAACGGCCAATGCCACCACGAGTACAATGAAAAACAATCCAAGCATAGAACGAATGTAAAAGGATAAAATACAAACAACTACAAATTGAAACTGTTTGATTAACACCTGTTTTGTAATTTCCACCCATGATAAGTTATAATACGAAAGACTGGCTCACTTTTATTTTCCGGTTTCACAAGTCGGACACGTTCAGAAAACTCTGGCCGATGATCGTTTTCATTTGCATGTACAGCGGCGGTATTGCTTACCTCGAAATTGAATATTGGAAATTGAGCGACCATCACCATGTAAAGAATATTACACTGATGCATGGCATACTGAGTTTTGTTATTTCCATGCTGCTGGTGTTTAGAACCAATACGGCTTACGAACGCTGGTGGGAGGGCCGCAAACTCTGGGGCGCATTGGTAAATAACAGCCGCGGCCTGGCGGTGAAACTTACTGCTATGTTGCCTGCTGCTGCCGTAAAGGAAAGGGAGTTTTTCCGCACCATCATTCCGCAGTATGCAGTCGCCTTAAAAAATCATTTGCAAAAAGAAAGTACCAGGTTGGAACTGGACCAGGACGAACACCCTGAATTTAATGGCATCGCCTATGAAAAACATGTTCCCAACCAGATACATGGCATTATATTTAAGAAGGTAAATGACCTGTTCGTGGAAGGTAAAATTCAGAAAGAACAATACTGGATGCTGAATAACGAAATGCAAGCTTATGCAGATATCTGCGGCGCCTGCGAACGTATCAAAAACACCCCTATTCCCTACAGTTATAGTGCGTTTATCAAAAAGTTCATTTTCTTTTATGTTATGACTTTGCCCTGGGGCTATGTGTTCAGCCTGGGTTATTTTGTGATGCCGGTAGTGGCTTTTATTTTTTATGTGCTGGCCAGCCTGGAGCTGATAGCCGAGGAAATAGAAGACCCCTTTGGAACGGATGCCAACGATTTACCGATGGATAAAATTTCGGAGAATATAGACAAGCATGTAAAGGAAATTATTTAAACATGCCACGGAAAGTCGATGGCGACGGTCATTATATAAACCTGGCAAAACTTTTCACCGTAACAATATAATCATGGACGAATGAAATTATCGTTTACCATACTACTCTTTATTTACAGCGGTTTGAGTATGGCTAAGCCGGGTGACGAAGACAAAAGAACAATTTATGCACCCGTTGTTACCGTGGTTCAATACAAGTTGGCCAACCGTACGATACCAATAAAAATTTACCGTTACGGCCTGGGAAAGGATGTGGTGATGATCCACCTTCACAGCAATGAAAAATCATCGGTGCTGGCAGCTATGCAATGGCTGAAAACCAATGGCGGTCTGCTGATCAGGATAGAAAACGGCGACGAACGCAATATTGCATTTGAGATAGATACGGCCAGTTTCCAGTTTGATCCAAACCATATTTTTTCATTAGCTGGCATCAGGCACGATTTTGAAAATAACAGGCACCATGTGGACAAGGCCATTGTCGAAACCCAAAAATTCTCCAAGAAGATACTTTCGTTGATCCCTCCCAATCCATCACTGATCGTGGCACTTCATAATAATTTTAACGGAGGATTTGGCATCAATGATTATCTGAAAGGACGCGAACGTTCCGGTGATGCTGCCAAAGTGTACCGTAACCCTTCCCAGGACCCTGATGATATTTTTTTGACCACCGATGCCAATCTTTACCAGCAGTTGAGCAACGAAGGTTTTAATACTATCCTGCAAAGCATAAAAACCGCCAAAAAGGATGGATCGCTCAGCGTGTACTTTCATGAAAAAAAGGTACGATATCTCAATTGTGAAACAGAACATGAAAAGCAAAGCATGTACTTTCAAATGCTTTCGAAGGCATTGAGCTTTATAGAACGCCGCAACATGAACGAACAGTTGCTGGCGTATTCGTCTACCGACAGTTTGGGCGCACTGAAAAAAGGGATTTCTATCTATAAAGACAGTGTATATATGGGCGAAATAAAATCGGCCAACCGCTCTGCAGACGGCACTATGGTTACCGGGAAATTTTCCCTGCCGCTAAAAATGAAAGCCCTTGAAACGATAGAACTTGAAACCATAACCATTGAAAATGGCGTGCCTTTTTTCCTGAAGATAAAAGCCATGTCTGGACCTGTGGTAAAAAGCGAAGGACAAAAACTATTGCTGAAAATAGTACCGCTCATTGAAACCCGGATAGAACCACTAAAAGAGCCTGTAGATTCTGTAAGTCAAAATTAAATCAGGTACCAGTCTGGTCATCCTTTTTCATTTCAAACCACACAGGTTTTTCTTCATCCCAGTCTGCACTGTAATTAATACTCAGTTCTTCGCCGGCTGCAATATCCCGCACAGTACGGATGATGATGGTCTCGGTTTCAAACACCATCAGGTATTCGCAGTTAGAGGGAGAAGCATGGTTGTAAATGCTTACCAAACCCAATGCCACACAGCATCCTGTATAATCATCACCCCATTCAAAAATATAATTGTACAACGCAGTTTGTTCCAGCAATTTTCGCTGTGCAGCATCGAAAACAATTACCGGCGCCGTTTCTATGATCGTATCGGCCGGTATTTTTTTAGTGGTAAACACACCACGCCCCTTATGTTCGGTATCCGCTACAAATAGTGAAGGGTGAACTTGGTGGAATGCCATGGTTTGGAGATTGGTGGAAAATTCTAATGACCAGGGCCTAACACCCAGTTCCTAATACCCAATCCCTAGTCCCTAATCCCTGATTCCAGGTTCTCGAACATATCGTCCGTCATTTTTGCCAGGTCATATTCTGCTTTCCAACCCCAGTCGTTTGAGGCTACTGAATCATCGATGCTTTGCGGCCAGCCATCGGCGATCTTTTGGCGGTAGTCGGGTTTGTAGTCGATCGTAAAATCAGGGACATGCTTTTTCACTTCCGCAGCTATTTCTTTGGGCGAAAAACTCATACCCGAAAGATTGTACGAGTGCCGTATTGATATCTTTTCGGCCGGTGCTTCCATTAATTCTATGGTACCACGGATAGCATCGGGCATATACATCATGGGGAGGTAGGTATCTTCCCGTAAAAAGCAATCGTATTGTTTATCGCCCAGCGCTTCGTGGAAAATTTCAACACTATAATCGGTGGTGCCTCCACCAGGTGCGCTCTTGTAGGAGATCAGGCCCGGGTAGCGGATACTGCGTACATCCACCCCATATCTCTGGAAATAATAATTGCACCAAAACTCACCGGCATATTTACTGATGCCATATACCGTGGCCGGTTCGATAATGGTTTGTTGCGGGCAATTCTGTTTTGGGCTCGTAGGACCAAAAACAGCGATGCTGCTGGGCCAGTACACTTTCTTAATATTTTCTTCCCTGGCAATATCCAGCACGTTCAGCAAGCCCTGCATGTTCAGATGCCATGCCAGGTTGGGGTTCTTTTCGCCGGTGGCGCTCAATATAGCGGCCAATAAATAGATCTGTGTAAAATTCTGGCGGATCACCTGCACATGCAGCATTTCCTTGTTCATTACATCCAGGCTTACATAGGGGCCTGTGCCTACCAACAAGGGATTTTGTTCCCTCAGGTCACTGGCAACCACGTTGGCATTGCCGTAAATATTCCTGAGGGCGAGAGTCAACTCCACTCCTATCTGTCCGCTGGCACCGATCACCAGGATTTTGTCTTTTATCATAACAAGCTGTTTGTAAACAAATGTAAGGTGATAAGCAAAACGCAAACTAAACAAACGGTTGCATGAACTTCTGTACCCGAAGACATGGACCTGCAAAAAAAGGACTGTGTATTCAAATAGTGTTTTTTCAGGTTGTATTTCCGCCGGCGGATAACCAAATCATGGGACTGGCTCATCCATCCTTTTTATGGGCTGCAGGTAACATTTTCTTTGGTGCAGGATATTAAAACCCGTTCCCAATTATTTATTCAACCATTTCAATTTTCACCCCATGAAAAAGACCTTACTGTTCGTCTCTCTTTATGCAGTCCTTACGATTCAGGCAGTTGCACAAAACGTTGGCATTGGCAATACCGCTCCCCTTACCAGGCTGGACATCAATGGCGATGTTGCATTCAGAAGTGCCGACATTACTATCACATCCACCTACACGTACGCCCTGGATGTAAACACGGTTAAGCAAAGCCATTACAAGCTCAAACAAACACTTCCTGTGGGCAATTTTATTCTCGCGGGTATTACCGCGGGTACAAATGGCCGCATGATCACCCTCACCAATTATACAGGCACTGCAATGGAAATTTATGATGAAGATGCTACCGCAAATGCCAATGACCGCATTAAGACCGGCATTGGAACGACTCTGGCTGTTTATCCTAACGGTAGTATAATGCTGCAATATGATGTACCAGAACAACGATGGCTGGTAAAGGGCGGTCATAATAACAGCCTGAGCTATTTTGGTGGCGGTAGTGGTGGCACATCCTATTGGGATTTGAATGGCGCAAATATTTTTAATAATAATACCGGCAATGTAGGGATAGGCACCAATACCCCGAACCGTGCAAAGTTTGAAGTGTACGGAGTGGCGAACACCAGCCTTACAACAGCCATTTTTGGTGGCGATGGTAATGGCCTGTCATTCCAGAGAAATTGGCCTACCATCGGCTTTAACCAATACCGGGATGTATCGACTGGTTGGGGAAAAGCGCTTTCCAATGGCTACGGCATGCACATGTTTTTTAATCCGGCCAATGGATCATATTCGATAGCCATGCAAGATAGTGTGGCAGCCAATGCCGAGTTTGTAGCAACGCCTAAAAATGCCATTACCACTTTTAAGAACGGGTATGTACATATAGGTAGCAACAATATGTCCGACCAGGCTTCATTATCCATTAGCGGTGGAAGCAATTTTCCGAGCCATTTTAATTATGGCAGCGACGGCCATTCCTATATACGGGGCGGAGACAGGATTTTTTCGAACATAGGCTTTGCAAGGAGGCCTTCAAAAGTATTTATCAACGACATACCGGGACAAATATTGGCAACAGGAGCGAACACTGCCGGGGGCGATGTCATACTTGTTACCGGTGGCGGAAATGTGGGCATTGGCACTGAAAACACTGCCGGCTACAAGTTGGCAGTAAATGGCAACGTGAGAAGCAAAGAAGTAGTGGTTGAGACAGGCTGGGCCGATTATGTGTTTGAAGAAGACTACCTGCTACCCACACTCGAGAGCGTAGAGCAACATATAAAAATCAACAAGCACCTGCCGGGGATCCCAAGTGCTTTGAGCATACAAAAAAATGGACTTAATCTTGGTGCGGTGCAAACCAAAATGATGGAGAAGATTGAGGAATTGACGTTGTATGTAATCGCATTGAAAAAAGAAATAGAATCGATAAAAAGCCAAAAATAATCAGCCATGAAAAATATCGATTCCCTATATATAAGGTTGGCTCTAATGCTGATGTGTTTACAAGCATCCTATTTCGGCAATTCCCAACTTACCATCAACAAAGAATTGGAACCGCTCCTCGCAAACAAAACAAGGTTTAGCGACATTATGCCTGTTATAAATCGCTTCTATACCAGTAAAAACTATAATAATGACCCCAAACTAAGGTCGAAATATAAACATTGGATGCGTTGGGCCTGGTATGAGAGCAGGCACCTCGATAAGTACGGCAATTTTGTGAATAGCAATGAAAAAAATTACAACACTATCCAGTCGTTGCAACAAAACAACAATACATCTACCGCTCCCGATGGCCCTCAATCCATATCCGGTAACTGGTCGTTTTATGGCCCGTCCATTATGCCATCTGGCATTGCCCGGGTAGACAGGTTGGCATTTCACCCAACCGACGTAAACACTATCTATGCCGGCACACCTGCGGGCGGCTTATGGGCCACCTATAACGGTGGCACCTCCTGGAACGCTTTGAATGGCTATATACCCAATTTAGGTGTGTCGGGAATCGTGGTTGATGCCGACAATCCAAGTACATTGTATGTCCTTTCGGGCGATGGTGATAGTTATGCAAACGGAGGATTTATTTATACAAGACGTAGTATAGGCCTGCTGAAATCTACAGACGGAGGAACTACATGGCAAAAGCTTTCGCATATTGTGCCTAACAATGCTATTTATTATGGTTTCAAATTATTGCAGCACCCGGAGTTTCATAATGTATTCATTGCCTGTACTTCGGATGGATTATATAGGAGTACAGATTATGGAGCTACCTGGACAATGAATATAAATGCCACTTGTTACGACGCCGAAGTTACAACTGGTGGCTATGTCTACGCTGCAGGTACAAAAAGCGTATTCATTTCAACCGACTGGGGCAATACCTTCAACCTTGTGCCGAATTCATCATTTGCCCAACTTCCCAATAATTTCACCGATCATACCGCATTGGCCATACATCCTAATTTCCCGAACACTTTGTACGTAAATTTCGGCGGGGTTTTTACCAATGGGCAGGAACATTTGCTGTACCGGTCAAATGATAAGGGTGCCACTTTTACGCTAGTCAATAATAATTGCCCTCCTACTTCCGCCTCACTGAAAGCATTGGTGATAAATCCTTCCAACGTGAATAATATAGTGATTGGAAACGTCGAACTGCGAACCTCGACAAACGGGGGAACAACTTTTAATAGTGGTTCACCTGGTATACACGCCGACTTACATGATCTTGCTTATAACCCGCTCAATAATATTCTCTATGCAGCCTGCGATGGTGGTGTTTACCGAAGTTTCGATAATGGCGCAAACTGGACAGCATTGCATAACGGTATAAAGGCAACACAGTATTACCACATGACTGGCTACGAAGGAGACGATGGGCTGGCAATGGGCGGCACACAGGATAATGGGATGCATTCAAGGTCTTATAGCACCACTTTCGACCTGGCAGGCGGTGGAGATGGATTTGATGTAAAATATCTTAATGGGAATAGCAATAAAGCGTACTATTCTATAAACGCCGGTGTATTCAAATTCACGAGGGATATAAATTTTACTGAACAAAAATTAGTTCTGGCCGGTGGAATCAACAATCAGACAAATTTCTTTCCTTCGATAGCTATTCACCCCACTAACAATAATATCGTTTATGCAGGCTTTCCCACTGGCGTTTACCGCACCATCAACGATGGGGTGAACTGGACTAATACAGGTTCTTCTGGCTCAGCTGGTTTTGGATTCTCGGGTGGGTTGGCAGTAAGTGGCAATATGCCAGACCGTATTTATGCAGCCAGGGGCAGCAGTTTGGATATCAGTAACGATCAAGGAGCAACCTGGACACAAATATCTCTCAACCCTGGCTGGAACCCCGGTGGAAGCATTAGCGACATCACAACCCGGTCAAACAATGCAAATGAAGTGTGGGTAACCTTTGGCGGATACGGAGATGTAAAAGTATTATACAGTAGCAATGCGGGGGCAAGTTGGGTAAATATGACTGGCTCCTTGCCCGACCTTCCTGTTTACTCCATTAAATATACAAGCCAGGGTGATGCTTACATTGGCACAGATGCAGGCGTATATTTCATGGATTTTTCCATGTCCGATTGGGTACCATTCTCCAATGGATTGCCCATGGTGCCTGTTACAGAAGTCTTTATCAATGAAACGAATAATAGTATAAAGGCAGCAACATTTGGCCGTGGCATGTGGACGGGCAATTTGTACGATGCCTGCATTCCATTTCTATCCCTTAGCGGCAGTCTGCAGGGCTCTTATACCTGGCAATCTTCCTCATCGATAGAAACGACGGAAACCATGACTGGTTCTGTTGGAAACGACATCCGGTACCGATCGCAGAAAATAACTTTAAAACCGGGATACAAGGCACTTCATGGTTCTTACATGCACGCCATAATCGGGCCATGCGGCCAGGGGGTATTAAACAGAAGTATTGCTGCTGCTCCAAAAAAATAGTGCACACAATTCGGTAAGCCGTCCGTTGCGGGTGGCTTGCCGTCTTTCTCCCACACTATGCACGAAAATTTGACGAACATTTTATTAATTTGGGACAATGAAAATTGCATGGATCTTATTACTTCAATTCGCACTCGTAGCTGATTATACTCACTCCCAAACGTTTCCGGAAATAAACTTTTCATTGCTGAGTACAGCCAACGGTCTACCCACAAATCTTATAACCACGATCTTTAAAGATAGCCGTGGGCTAATATGGATTGGCACAACAAACAATGGTTTGTTGCGGTACGATGGCAAAAAAATAAAGTCCTACCATGGTACTAACACCAAGGGTACTTCCATAAATGCCAATTTTGTGGGTAATGTTTGCGAGGATCAGCGTGGTGCCATTTGGATAGCCACCTTCCAGGGTTTATATCACTTAAACCCTTTTACAGAAGAAGCAGCATTGTACCATCATGATGAGAAGGATACAAACAGCATTGCCTCCAACGATAATCCAAAAATACTGGCAGACAGTAAGGGGAACATTTGGATAGCCGGAAGGAACGGGCTGCAGGAATTTGACTGGGCAAAAAAAAACTTCATCAATTATCGTTTTCCACCCATATTAGATCCTGAATTACAGTTTAGTGCCAAAGATGTAAAAAATGGAATGATGGAGGATAGTCAGCGGCGCTTATGGGTATGTTGTGGCTTTGGATTATACCTGGTTGATAAAGCAAGCCGGTCACTCAAACCATTTTTTCACAGTAACAAGTACATTGAAGCCACAGGCATTATAGAAGACAGTCAGCATCAGCTATTGGTGAGCTTTTGGGGTGGAGGTATTAAAATTTTCGATCCAAAAGCAGGCAAGTATACAGATGTGTACAACTCTGCGGACAATACCATTCGCTGGCTCATCAAATGGGAAGATGCTGATCGTAAAAAATGGTTTTGCTTTGAAGAAAATGCTGTGTTTACGCTGCTTGACCCAATTACAAAGCGATGCAAACAATACCACCCGGACAAAGCGGTAAAAAATTCAATAAAGAGCAAAGAAATCAATTATATCTATAGCGATGATGAAGAGCGGCTGTGGATTTGTACCAATGCCGGGATCAGTATTGTAGACAAACAAAAGCAACATTTCATCAGCCACCTGCTGCATACCGATATAGTGAAGAATGACAGAAATCTGATGGACTGGCCAATTGCTTTCCTAAATAAAGATGGCGAATATTATGTATCTGATCTTTATTCGGGATACGTCTTTATCTACGACAAAAACTGGAATCTTGTAAAGAAGATAGATGATTTTCCAACGGTAGCGTCGCTCAAATTCAATTTTGTGGTATCGGCAATCCAAGAAGATGTAAAGGGCAATATTTGGTATGGTACGACGAACGGGTTCACGAAACAGGCAGGCAATAGCTTTAAAACCTATATCCCTGCAGATACCTTTCCATCGGTCATTGGGCGTTACAGTGCGAGGAGTATTCTTCAAAGACCCGATGGCTTGTATTGGGCAAGGTTTTCGAACCGGGGGGTATATGTTTTTGATGCCGAAAAAGGTGTGTTTACAAAAAACTACGGGTCGCAATACAAAGGTCTGGCATCCTTTATTGGTTACGACAAAACAGGTAAGCTATGGCTTGGCTCTACTGAAGGCTTGTATCAATATGAACCCGGTAAAGACGCATTTATGCGGGTGCAAATCTTACATCCTGATAAAGCATGTAATGAAAACTATAATCTTATTAGTCAGATGGTGTTCGATGATGGTAACCTGGCCTGGGTTGGAACTGAAAATGGCTTGCTGAAATTAAATACGCATAATAAAACCATTGAATTCATCAACGATCCGGCCAGACGGTACACTTATTGTGTGAATAGACTACTGTCTGATAGCATAGGAAATCTATGGATGCTCTCCAATACAGAAATTATTGCCTATAACAAAAGCTCAAAATCTTTCAGGTATTTTTCAGAGGCTAATGGACTTCCGGACGAGCATTTGGGGATCAGCAAGGTTTTTAACTGGGTGGACAACAGCACTATTGCAGCCGGTAGCAACGGAACCATCACTACTTTCAACCCTTACCGGGTTACTTCCGGCAACATTTCAGCGGCCATCATTTTAACAGACGCATACATTGATGGCAACCTGGTGGCACCTGTAAATGACACCCCACGCACGATAGTAGTTCCGGCAGATGCCAATAGCATGATGCTCCATTTTGCATTATTGGATTATACCGCTCCAGCCCAAAACAGGTTATACTACAGGTTAACATCCGGCAGAAATGAGGAATGGATAGAAACCACCAATGGAGACATTTCATTGCTGAACTTACCACCTGGCAAATACACATTACAGGTGAAGGGTATATGCAATGGCAATGCCATGAATTCCACGCATATTGAATGCTACATCCATGTCAAGCCTCATTGGTATCAATCCCTCATTTTTAAGCTTGTTACAGTAATGTTCCTGGGTGTGTTGATTTTTCTATTGACCAGGTGGCGTATAAAATCCATAAAAAGGTCGGCAGCCATCAAGCAAAAGATCTCCGAAACCGAAATGGCTGCCCTGAAAGCCCAGATGAACCCACACTTTATGTTTAACTGCATCAACAGTATCGATGCCTTTATACAAACCAATGATAAATACAACGCCACGCTCTACCTCAACAAATTCGCAAAACTGATCCGCAATGTGTTGGATAGCAGCAAGCAAAATGTAGTGATTTTCTCAAAAGATATCGAGACGTTGAGACTGTATATTGAATTAGAAGAACTCCGCAGCGAAAACAAGTTTTCTGTACAAATGAATATTGACCAGGAATTGTTGAATAGCGATTATAAAGTGCCGCCGCTGATCGTTCAGCCGTTTGTTGAAAATGCCATTATACATGGCCTCAGAAATAGAAACGGCAATAATGGTGTGTTGGCAATCGACATTTCCAGAACGGAAAAACACATTGTTTATACAATAACCGATAACGGTATTGGCCGGCAGGCCGCTGCCACCATAAACACAGGAAAAGAAACATCTTACGGCCTTGAAATGAGTTACGACCGTATCAGGCTTTTCAATAAGGAAACTGAACCAAACGTAGCCATCACTGACCTTTATGAATCTGAACAGGCAACGGGTACCAAAGCTATTATGAAATTAAATATAGTGTAATGCGCAAACTCATCCTTTACTATAAATGTTCTTTCCTTTTTTGCAAAAAATCAGTTCTAGTCATAAGTGATTCGTACCCCTGTCCGTAAATCTATGCTACATTTAAAAATGAGGTATCTGAACCTATTTATGATACTATCAATCGTGATCATGCCCATTGCGGCTGCAGGGCAGAATTACGCCACAGACAGTTTGATAAAATGGATACATTCTCATCCAACCGTTGACTCGCAATATATCTTAAACCTTCACCGGATCAGCTACAGGTTATGTGAAACTGATATCAAACGATCTTACGAATACTATCAAAAGGTAGCTTTTTATAGCGACAGCATTGATTTTGTGTATGGCAAGTCATTGGCAAAAATTAATCTTGGAATTTTGTACCATAATTCTACAAATTATGATGCAAGCAATACTGTCTATCTTGAGGCCCTGGCATATGCAAAAAAATGTAACTCGATGCGATTGAGGTCGGTATCATTAAATAACCTGGCACAAAATTTCAGAGAACTTCAAAACATTACCAAATGCAAGCAATATCTCAAAGAAGCTGCCGACATCAACATTCAGCTAAAAGCCTGGCGCGGTGCCGCCACAAATTTTGAATTGCTACAGGAATGCGATTTCGAAGACAAATTATATGATAGCGCAAAACACAGCCTGGTTACAGGACTGCCCTATGCATTGCTCGCTGACGAGCACTCCCTTCTTTCTATGTTCTATAACGGGTTTGGAAAAATGTATGCTATCAATAACCAGCCGGACTCTGCCGAATGGTATTTCTCCCGGGCGTTAGCTGAAGCTGGCAGGGACGGCAATTTAAGAAGCGCATCTCAGGCACTTTTTGCACGGGCAACTTATACGCAAAATATAAACTTCGGGAGAAAAAAAATATTGCTTGCTCACGCAATGCAAATTGCCCAACAGGGAGACTATCCTGAAGGTGTTGCTGATGTGGCCAAATATTTTTATGACTACTATAATGAAATCGGAAAGACAGATTCTTCCATGTTTTATTACAAAATTTATCGGAATACAACCGATTCTATATTATCTGATCACAATCTCCGTAAACTCAGGTTTAGCGAAACGGAATGGGCAATCAAAAAGAAGGATCTTTTAAATCAGCAATTAAAAGACTACGCAACCCTCCAGGATAAAGAGATCATACTGAAAACAAATTATTGCTCTCATTAGTCGTTGTTTTGCTACTCACAATAGGAACTGCTTTTATTCTCTCCAAATTAATAGGCAGCAAAAAGAACAGAACAGAGGCGCAGTTAAAACAAAAGATCTCCGAAACCGAAATGGCTGCCCTTAAGGCCCAGATGAACCCGCATTTTATGTTTAACTGCATTAATAGTATTGACGCTTTTATACAAACCAACGATAAATACAATGCTACACTATACCTTAACAAATTTGCAAAACTGATCCGCAATGTGTTGGATAGCAGCAAGCAAAATGTAGTGGTATTCTCAAAGGATATCGAGACATTGAGACTATATATTGAACTCGAAGAGCTCCGCAGTGAAAACAAATTTTCTGTACAAATCAATGTTGACCAGGAACTGTTAAATAGCGACTATAAAGTGCCGCCGCTGATTATACAGCCCTTTGTAGAAAATGCCATCATACATGGATTAAGAAACAAGACGGGAAATGACGGATTACTTAAAATAGACATTTGGAAAATAGAGGAGCATATTATATACACCATAACCGACAATGGCATAGGCAGGTGGGCTGCAGGAAAAATAAATACCGGCAAAGAAAAATCTTATGGAATTGAAATGAGCTATGACAGAATAAAATTGTTCAACAATGAAACTACCCCATCGGTAAATATCGCCGATCTTTCCGACGATGAAGAAGCAACGGGCACCCAGGTTACCGTAACCTTAAAAATCCTTTGATGCACACAGCAATAATAATAGACGACGAGGCTAAGGGCCGGACAGCCCTGAGAGAAAAACTGAAAACCTATTGTCCAAATATCAATTTGGTAGCCGAAGCTGCCGATGGATATGAAGGAATCGCAATTATAGAGAAATACCATCCGCAAATTATTTTCCTGGATATTGAAATGCCCGGCATGAATGGCTTTGAAATGCTGAACAGCCTGCCGGACAAAAACTTCAACATCATTTTTACGACAGCTTACGATCAATATGCCATCAAAGCCATCAAATATGCCGCATTCGATTACCTGCTGAAACCGGTTGATATTGAAGAACTGAAACAGACAATTGCAAAAATTGACCTACAACCTAAAAATCAAACAAAAAAGCAGGCAGACCTGCTACAGCAAAATATCAGTCATCCCAAAAAACTATTAAATAAAATTGCTATCCCGACGCTGGAAGGATTGCTTTTTTACGACATCAACGATATTATTTACCTGGAGGCGAACAGCAACTACACCAGTATACATTTTACCAACAAGACAAAACTCTTAGCCTCCAAAACCCTCAAAGATTTTGAAGAATTATTGCCGGATGATATGTTCTTCAGACCCCATCACTCCAACATCATCAACCTCAACTATATTAAACGCTACATTAAAGGCGATGGCGGACAAATTGAACTGCAAAACGGGGTTTATGTAGATGTATCAAGAAGAAAAAAAGAGGAATTTCTTAAAGCGATAGGGCATTGATCTTTACTGCTTATCAAAAATCCCGGTGAGTAATAAATCTACTCCTTATTTATCCCCCACTTATTCAACAAATGCCCCCGCCAAATAGGTGCCATTTGGTTTCAGGGCTATGGGTAAAATATTTTAGCCTAAATATTTATACCATGAAACCACACTTTATTATTACAACCGCTTTAGCCTTGTTTTGCAGTATTGCCAACGCTCAAAATGTTGGTATCAACACTACCCTGCCCAATGCAGCATTGGATGTAAACGGGGATATTATTTTTAGACCGGCCAACCTGGTGGTGGCTGATGGCATAACGCTTTCCCTCGATGTAAACCTTAGTAAATACAGCTATTACAGGGTAGCAGGTCCCACCGCAGATTTTACGATTGCGGGCATTGCCGCCGGTATTGATGGCAGGTTACTCACTTTATTTAACCGCAGTGGCTTTACCATGCAGTTAAATAATGAAGATGCCACAGCCGCAATTACGGATATGATCGTTACAGGAACCGGTGCCGATCTCACCATTGTAAATAAAGGAATTGTAAACCTGCAATACGATGGTGACGAGGGCAAATGGATCGTAAAAAGCAGCAGTAAAGCCGGTGGAGGAATGAATACCGGCGGCTGGGACACCACTGGCCAGAATATTTTCTTCAATACCACGGGTAATGTGGGCATCGGAACAGAAACACCGGGCTCTAAACTAACGGTACAAACGGATCTCAACAGCACCGGCATCACCCATGTAGGCGGTGTAGATGAAATTATTTTAGCCAGTAAAATAGGCGCAGGCGCAGCATCTTTTGGCACTGAAACTGCCAATATATTCAGCCTGAATTCGGGCGGTGCCGGCAAAGTACATGTATGGCCAAGTGGCAATGTGGTGATCGGCGATCTGAGTGGTGGCCCTACCAGTCCAAACAGGAACAATCCAAATTCGCCCAATACAGTAACTGATGAACCGTTGTCCAAACTCACCATCATTACACCGATCAATAGCACTGGCTGGAATCATATAGGGCAAGTAGACGGTGTGGATTCAATTATAGTGGGCGAAGGTATTGGCGGCGTTTCAGCGGCATTAGGAACTTCAACCAATCATGCTTTCAGGCTTACAGCAGGCACGCTGGGCAGGGTGAGTCTTTACCCTGGCGGAGAAATGGTGGTAGGTCCAAATGCGACCGGTGCTTTTGGAAAATTAACTGTTGCCACCACCAATAATACGTACGGTATATCCCACCTTGGAGAAGCAGGAAATATACTGGCTACCAGAATGGGTGGCACGTCTGCGGGCATTGGCACTTTTTCTGATACACACATGCGAATTTTTGCCAATAGCGTTTCAGCCATCACCATTACAGGATCCACTGGAAATGTGGGTATTGGCACAGAATTTCAGCCTTATAAGCTGGCAGTAAATGGCACCATCCGTGCTAAAGAAATACGCATTAATACGGGCTGGGCCGATTACGTGTTTGCCAAAAACTACAAGCTGATGCCCCTGGCACAGGTGGAGCAATACATTAAAAATAACCAACGCCTTCCAGGCATTGCATCGGCCAAAAAATTACAAAAAGAAGGCGTAGGCATTAGTGAAATGCAAACAAAAATGATGGCCAAAATTGAAGAGTTAACCCTGTACATGATTGAAGCCAACAAAACCATTGAGATTTTAAAGCAACGCCTGGATGAGGTTCAAAATATCAACCGGTAAACACTGACATCACCCAAAAAAAATCGTTATGAAACAAATCGTTTTTATAGCTGTGGTGTTGTTGTGTTATGCAATCCCATCAGCATCGCAACATGCTCCGGCAGAACTGGAAAGAAAGCTGGCCGGTAAAAAAAAGCTACAAGAAATAATGGCAGAGATAGATAAATACTATAAGGCGGAAGAAGAAGAGAAAGAAAGAGAAAAGCAAAGGAAGAAAATACACACAGGCAATGCCGGTGCCGAAGAAGTAGAATTTGAAGGTGGTCCGCTTAAATGGAAACGCTGGGAATATTTTAATAAAACCCGGTTGAAACCCAATGGTGAACTGGAAGATGTAAATGCTAAAACCTTCGCCGCCTTTCAAAAAACAATTGCCAAATATGGCGATGGCCGCCAACCAACAGGCACCAATATCGTAGAAAGTGGCAGCAATGCAGCCTGGAGTTTTATTGGTCCCTTTAACCTGCAGCACCAGGGCGGCATTTACCGGGGCCTTTGCAGGATCGATAAAATTGTATTTCACCCCACGGATGCCAATACCATTTTTGCGGGTGCCAATAACGGCGGCATCTGGCGGACCCAAGATGGCGGCAATACCTGGACAAATCTAAATTTCTATTTTCCGCTTCAGTCGGCTTCGGGCATTGCCGTAAACCCCAACAATCCCAATAATATTTTCGTGCTCACCGGTGACGGCAACGGTGGCGGTGCAGTGGTACAAAATTCCGTTGGTATTTGGGTAACCAACGACGCTGGTGGCAACTGGTTTAAAACAAATTTCAACAGCGACCGGCAAACCACCGCATTCAACGGGTTTAAATTGGTGATCATGCCCCAACTCACTTATATTATGTTCGCCGCTACACAAAGCGGATTATACCGTTCGCAGGATGCCGGCATGAACTGGACACAGGTAATTGCAGCCACTATTTACGACGTAGAATTTGATCCCGCTCAGCCCGGAAGGGTCTATGCATCCGGCAACGGCAGGTTCTATATGTCTGAAAATTATGGTTCTGCCGGATCTTTCAGCAACCAAACGGGTATAGCCGGTGCAACGAGAATAGAGATTGGCGTTTCGCCCAATAACCCCAATTACGTGTACCTGCTTTGTGGCCCATACACAGGTGGCACGGGCAGCAATACCTTCCAGGGCTTGTACCGTTCCACCACAGGCGGAACAAGCAATAGTTTTGTACAGCGCACGAACACACCCAATATTTTATGCTGGGCCACTTCCGGCATTAAATATTCAGCCAACGATGGCGACCAAAGTAGCTACGACCTGGCTATAGATGTATCGCCATACAATGCAGAACTGGTTGTTGCCGGTGGCAAAAATGTTTGGAGAAGTACTACCGGCGGAACGGCCATGCAAAACCTCACAGTATTTAATGAAGACAGTGGCCTGGCAAAATACATTCATCCGGATGTTCATGAAATAGCATTCAACCCACTAAATGGTTGGCTGTACGCTGGTACAGACGGGGGTATTTACCGAAGCACCAACAACGGCGTAAACTGGACCAATCTTACCAATGGCATCCATACCACCACCTTTTATCATATGGCCGGCGCCCCATTTGACGTGAACCGGGTAATCGGAGGGACACAGGATAATGGCGTGAAATACAAATCCAATGCAGGTGATTTTACACATATCACCGGCGCCGACGGTTATGATGGTGCCTTTGGACCGTCGGCTGCTTCCAATATTTATACAACGGTAAATGCTTCGGTATTAAGGTTCGATATCAATGGCAATACCCAAACAAATATTACACCAGCCAATACCTCATTCTTCCCGGTAATAGCAGCTGACCCTGTAACCAATAATACCATTTACCTGGCGGCAGGTACCCCCGGCGTTATGAAATCTACCAACGGTGGCGGCAGCTGGTCCCAGGTATTGAATCAAACTGTAAAACAAAGCATTATTACCTGCCCCAACAATGCCAACCGGGTGTATGTGTGCGGTACCGGCTCTATTTTCAGAACCGATAATGGTGGCACAAACTGGACAGGCAATCTTGCAGCTAACCCAGGTTTCATAAATAATGGCCAGATAAGCGACATTAACGTATGCAGCGGCAACAGCGATTATGTGTATGTAACACTTGGCGGCTACACCGCCGGGCAAAAAGTAATGTATAGCAACGACGCCGGAGCCAACTGGTTTAGCATCAGCAGCACATTGCCTGCAGAAGTAAAAGTAAATTGTGTAGTTGTGGACCAGGGAAACAACTCCTATATTGGAACCGACATGGGTGTATTTTACCAGGCTGTTACGAGTAACGACTGGACACCATATTACAATCAAATGCCAAGGGTTCCTGTTACTGACCTTGCGATTAACCAGGGCGCTTCCAGGATAAGGGCGGCTACCTATGGGCACGGCATATGGGAAACAGCTTTATTTACACCTTGCGATGTTAATTTTAGTCTTACAGGCGGTATTGCTGGTACGCAATTTTACCAGGCGTCCAATATATTAAGCTCTACAGCCAGTATTGTAGGGGGAAATCAAACATCAGTTACAGTCCGGGCTGGCGGAGAAGTGTACCTGGCGCCCGACTTTACGGTGTATGAAGGCAATGTGTTCAATGCCATTTTAGGTGCCTGCAACAGTAGCCCCGTACCCGGGGCAGCGAACCGCGCTGAAGATATTCCACCTGTGTTTTTAAGTCAGGTTGAAAAAGGTAACGACACCACATTATATCCTTATGGTTATATCACAGTTAACAAAACGCAGAATGGTACTACTTCAGTTTCGTTAAACACCGTGCAAACAGGCGATTTCCTCATTATTGTGACAGATAAAAATGGCGTGGAAGAATTGTTTAGATTTAATGAAAATATGACTGGCCCGGCCACCTTGTCAAAACCATTGCCGGTGTCTTCATTTTTAAAAGGTAAATACTTCGTGCAGCTGTATTTCAATGGAAAGCTGGTGCATGTGCAGGAACTGATTGTAAACTAACTTATCGCTGTATGGTGGCAGGTATGGCCACCATACAGCAATTATAACACACACCTGGCGCCTTCTATAATTTATAAGGCCGCCGGCAACAAATCATACATCCGAAATCATAAATCCCAAATCCCACCACACCGCATACACGAATCGAATCTAAAAAATTGAGATAGCTTTATTGTATGCGTTATGCACTGCTGTTTATATTCCTGGCCGTTATTTCAAGAGTCATTGCGCAGCAAACGCCTCATTATTTTGGCACTTACACTACAAAAAACGGGTTAAGCAGCAATAGTGTCAATTGCATTATAAAAGACAACCGGAACTTTATGTGGTTGGGCACGGAAGAAGGACTTAATCGTTTTGATGGCAACCGGTTTTTAAGTTTTTTCAGCGATCAGAAGGACGCAGCCACTCTAAGCGGCAATAATGTTATGGATCTGCTGCAATACCAGCCTGGACAGCTATTAATTGCCACCAATAATGGCCTTTCAGTTTTTAATACCTATACCAATAGTTTCGAAAATCATAAGATCACCCGGCCTGTATTAAAAAAAGGGTCGGGTCTTTTGATAAGGAGTTTATTTAAAGACAGGCAGGGCCATATTTACATTAACCATTCGGGGGAAATAGATGTGTTTAACGACTCGCTGCGTTATCTGTACCGGCTTACCGATCTTGAATGGGCGAAATCACTACAGGGTATTGTGGTTAATAAGGAGGCGTGGTTACAGGACAGTAAAAACCGGATATGGCTGCCCGCTGATAATAATGGCATTTGCATCATCGATGAAGAAAAAAAACAAGCTTATTCCTGGAGACACAACCCGCTTAAATATCCATTTATCACTTACGAACCCATCAGGAGTTTTCTGTATGATGAAGAAAAACAGGTAGTGTGGCTTGGCACCTGGGGCAGTGGTCTTACAAAATACGATATAGGTAAAAACCAGCAGCAACGCCAGCTTTTTGGCATACCGATTGGCAGCGAGGCCACTTGTATCAATTCCATTGCAAGAAATAAGGACGGTATGCTGTTTTGTGGTGGTGGCCAGGCTATTTATTCGGTGGATCCGGAAACGATGGCTTATACGATCATCAACGGTGACCCTAAAGACGGTGCGTTCCCGGCATTTATAGGAAGCAGCATGCTAAATGATGGCGAGCATTTGTGGATCGGAACCGAAACAAGAGGCTTACTAAAATTAGCGCTGAACGAATCAAGTGTACAGCAATTATTGTTACCCTACCCTATCCAGGATTACACCAATTTTTGCACGGGCTTTGCGAAAACACAAAATGGTGATATTTACCTGGCCTACCGCTACGATGGATTAGTAAAGATCAGCGCCGGCGAGTTGAAGGCCAGTCAATATAAACTAATCGGTAAAAAGGGCCAATCCGAATTTATCGCCCGCATAACCCGCGATCACCAGGACCGGCTTTGGGTAGGCAGTATGGTAGGTGTCTATATTTTTGATCCCGCACAAAAAAAATTTGTACAGCCTCCATGGATGCCTGCTAAAATGCGGCACCTATACACCAATGCTATTCTCTGTACCGCAGCCGGCAATCTCTGGTTCTCCTTTCGGCATCCGAACGCGCTTGGCTTTTATGATATAGCAGCAAACAAATTCAGTTATTATGAAAACTATGTCGTGAACGGTAAGGCTGTTTTTGATAGCCTGCACCGCATTTCGGTCATTGCAGAAGACGACCGGCAGAATATCTGGATGTCGTCCTTTGCCAAAGGCGGTATAGTTTGTTATGAGGCGGATTCAGGGAAATGGAAAATATTTCCATCCAGGGTCAAAAATGAAACGCTATTGAAAGATCAGTCGGTTTCGATTATCGTACCCGGCCGCGGGCATGAACTCTGGCTTGGAAATGATGCCTCCCAGGGATTAATACGCTACGATTACAGTACGGATTCAGTTTCCTTTGTTACCCGAAAAAATGGGCTTCTCTCAGACAATGTGTATGCTATCACGAAAGTGGGTAGCAGCAATCTTTTTATTGCGAGTACGACCGGTATCAACAAGATGGATATTTTGACTAAGGAAATACGGACGCTGCAATTAAAAGATGAAAACATCAACCTGAGTTTTGCTTACCTGCAGTTTTACGACAGTGTCGGAAAACAACTTGTATACGGCCTTAACGACCGGGTTTTATTTATCAAAGACGCGACCTGGCAAACAGATGCATCGAAAAAAATTACTTTTATCGACAATATAAAAGTAAATAACATTTCAGTGCCTACGGAGTTGGGAGCGCAGCATTTGCAACTTGGATATACGGAAAAAAATATCAGCATCAGTTTTGCCAGTGCTTCGTATTCCCAAAATGGGAACCTGGTATATGCTTATAAAATGGAAGGGGCAGACAATGATTGGGTTACAGTTTCCGGGCTGCCGGTGGCGAGCTATACCAGCCTGGCGCCCGGATCATATTCTTTTCTGGTAAAAGCAAAGGACGAAACATCCGATTGGGGGCCGGTCAATAATTTACTACATATCGAAATCGCACCGCCATACTGGCTAACCTGGTGGTTTGTTGGCGCCTGCATTTTATTGGCGGGGGCTTCCGTTTATTGGCTATTCCGGAGAAGGGTAAAAACAATAAGGCACGAAGCAGGGCTGAAACAAAAAGTAGCCGAAGCAGAGATGAATGCATTGAGAGCACAAATGAACCCACATTTTA
The DNA here is from genome assembly GCA_040386335.1 of Bacteroidota bacterium. Classification (GTDB taxonomy): domain Bacteria; phylum Bacteroidota; class Bacteroidia; order Chitinophagales; family Chitinophagaceae; genus JAZKFT01. The sequence continues at coordinate 90,792 of JAZKFT010000050.1, read as the reverse complement.
TTTTCAATTGTCTCAACGCCATTGACAATATGATACAGACCAACCAGAAAGAACTAGCCACCACCTATCTCAGCCGTTTCGCTAAATTAATTCGAGGGGTTTTGGACAGCTCAAAAAACAACCTGGTGCCCTTACATAAGGATGTGGAAACGCTCACACTATTCCTGCAGCTGGAGCAGTTCCGGTGTAATAATAAATTTGAATACAGCTTTTCGGTTGACGATGAGTTATTGCATGGCGATTATAAAGTGCCGCCACTTGTGGCGCAACCATTTTTAGAGAATGCCATCCACCACGGCCTGCTAAACAAGGAAGATCCTGACCGTAAACTAACCATCAATATCAGCTTGCAAAACGATGATATCAAATACAGTATCCTGGACAATGGCGTAGGCAGAACAAGGGCAGGATATTTGAAGGAATTAAATAAACCCGAGCATGTTTCGTACGGCATCCAGATCTCGAAAGACAGGATTAATATGCACAACAGTGACGGGCAAAAAGACTGGGTAACGATAACGGATTTATACAAAGATGGCGAAGCGGCGGGCACATTGGTGGCGTTGGTCATCAGGACGGGGGCGTGATATTCGACGTTGAGTTCACAAGTTCCATAGTTCACAAGTTCACATGTTCAATAGTCCATTTGTTTATTAGTTCTGTTGTTTTCGCATAATTTTCATTAGCAAAAAATAAATAAAAATGTTTGCAAACCACCCAAATTTTTCAACATAGATATCATGGCCAAACCGATAAACAAAGGAAACCCTGAACTATGAAACTTATGAACTTGTGAACTTGTAAACTTGTGAACTTTGGGACTTACGAACCCCTAAACCTCTAAACCCAAAACCTTAAACCCAATGCTAAGAGCCATAATTGTAGACGATGAGCCCAACAGCAGCAGCGCCTTAAAAGAAAAGATCGCACAGCATTTTTTCAATGTGATTGTTCTGAAAATTTGCAATAATGCCAAAGAGGGCATTGACGCGATTGACAGCCTGCAGCCAGACCTGGTGTTCCTGGATATCGAGATGCCGCTCATGAATGGGTTTGTGATGCTGCAGCAACTGACCTACAAAAAATTTGAACTCGTTTTCACCACGGCTTATGATCATTATGCCATCCGCGCCATCCGTTTCAGTGCATTGGATTACCTTGTAAAGCCTATAGAAATAGAAGAACTGAGATCGGCAATAGACAGGGCAGAGGAAAAGAAACATCAAAACAAACCCAATCAGCAGTTGGAACTTTTGCTGGAAAACCTGGTTGACAAAAAACATCTTTTACGGATTGCCATACCCACTACCGGCGGCCTGCAGTTTATTAAAGTAGGCGACATTATTTACCTGGAAGCTAGCGTGAACTACACCCATATCTTTTTAACCGAAAAACGAAAATTTACCGTCAGCCGGACGCTGAAAGACTTTGAAGAAATGTTACCCCCGGAAGAGTTTTTGCGGATTCATAACTCCTTTATCATCAACAAAAACTGTGTGGAAAAATATATCCGCGGCGAGGGCGGCCAGGTGGTACTCACCAACAATGCCGTTCTGGAGGTATCTAAAAGAAAAAAATCGGATTTTTTGAAAGCGATTGGGTATTAGGGAACCCTGACAGGGCTTGTATTTTGCCCTGTCAGGGTTTAGGGTACCAGAATCAAAAAGGAAAAATTTTCAATTGCCGATTCTATGTCCCAGGGGTGGTGAAGGTTCTATCACTCAATTTTTAAGGTTACAACCAGATAGCTACTCTCGTAAAACCCTGACAGGGCAAAAATACAAGCTCTGTCAGGGTTCCTCAAATCATAAATCCAAAATCATAAATCATAAATCCGCTCTTACATTTGCGGCATGGAAAAATTCTTAGCCGACCTGTTTGTAAAGCAATCGTACAACCCCAATAATTTCTTTTTGATAGCCGGGCCTTGTGTAGTGGAAGGCGAAGACCTGGTGATGGAAGTGGCGGAAAAAGTGTCTTCCATTTGCAGGCGGCTGGAGATACCTTATGTTTTCAAGGCTTCTTACCGTAAGGCTAATCGTACCAGCGCCTCATCCTTTACCGGCATTGGTGATGAAGCGGCCATGCAGCTCATAAAAAAAGTGGGCGACACCTTTGGACTGCCCACCACCAGCGATATTCATGCACACGAAGAGGCAGCAATAGCAGCCGACTATATCGACATTTTACAGATACCCGCTTTCCTGTGCCGGCAAACCGATCTGTTGCTGGCGGCGGCCGCAACGGGCAAGATAGTAAACGTGAAGAAAGGCCAGTTTGTAAGCGGCCCTTCCATGAAGTTTGCAGTGGAAAAGATCAAAACACATGGCAACGATAAAGTGATGCTGACAGAACGCGGTAACAGCTTCGGCTACCAGGATATGATCGTAGATTACCGCAATATCCCTTTAATGGCAGCGCATGGTGTTCCCGTAATAATGGACTGCACCCATAGCCTGCAAACACCCAACCAAACCAGCGGTGTTACCGGGGGCAATCCACAATTGATCAGCACCATTGCCAAAGCAGCCATCGCCACGGGTGCTGATGGATTGTTTATAGAAACGCACCCCAATCCATCCATAGCCAAAAGCGACGGCGCCAATATGCTACGATTGGAACTGCTGGAAGAACTGCTGGAGAAGCTGGTGGCTTTGAGGAAGGCGGTTGTCTAACGTTATTTATCCACCGGCATCCATACCGTCATTTCGCTATGCCCGCGGTTGGCCCAGGCATAATAAGGTATCAGTTTTACATTCACCAGCTGTGCCGGTGCCGCCGAAACGGGTTGATATAATTTTTTCTTCCAGCCTGCAATATCTGTCCAGTTCACTTTGCCTTCCAATGCCATTACCTGGCTATTGTCAATGCTGCTCATTTTAGGCGTCCATTTTGTATTTAGCGGGATAGAAATGCCATTGATCTTTTTACCGGCAGGCAAATCTGTTGACTCCGCACAATAGACAAGTGGCCCACGTTTTATCGCCACCTGGTTTCTTGTTTCTTCGACCAACGGATTACTTTCCATTAGCTTAACAGCCATTGGCAGGTTGAGCTGTACCTGGTCCCCTGCTTTCCATTTACCCTTCAATTCAGCATACTGTCCGGGTATTAATTTTACAGCGGATGGTTTGCCATTTACCGTTAAGGTTGCATTGTTACACCACTCAGGAATCCGAAGGAAAAAAGAATATTCAGATGCTTGTATTTTACCAACTGACAGGCTGATAGCTCCGTCCCAGGGATAGTTGGTTTGTTGGGTTAGCTGTAATGGGTTTCCATTTGCAAGTTTTGTATCCAGTGTATTGGCACCGTATAAATTCACATAAAGACCCTTGTCCGAAAAACTGTAGGCATATTCATTTACTTCGGCAATGGTGCGGATCGTATTCGGCGGACAGCAATTACTGATCCTGATATAGGGTATCCGGCCCCCACTCCATCGCAGATCGTATGGGTAATCGTCCGAAGCCGCAAGCGGGTTGGTATAGAAGAAATTATTGCCATTTAAACTAATGCCTGAAAGTATGCCATTGTACAATTCCAGTTCTATTATATCGGCGTATTTGGCGTCGCCAGTTACCTGCAGCATCCGCCAGTTCCATAGCAGGTTGCCAATATTGGCGCAGGTTTCATTGTGCGCTGTTTTGTTGGGCAACTGGTAGTCTTTGCCGTAAGCCTGTTGAATTTTCTGTATGGAGTCCGGTTTGTACGACAAGCCTTCCAGCGACAGACCATCATACAAAGCGCCACAGCCGCCGGTGATGTACATTTTATGGTTCACCACATCGTCCCACATCAAATCGAGTGTTTTCAACAACGAAGAATCGCCGGTTTCGGCAAACACATCTGCAACGCCTGCAAACAAATAATTGGCCCTTACTGCATGGCCGTTCACTTCTGTCATTTGCCGGAAAGGCAGCCTGTCGGAGTTATCATCGCTTCCTTCTGAAGTACCACGTATATCAATTAATTTCTTTACGAGTGCCAGGTATTTTTTTTCGCCGGTAGTGCGGTACATTTCCACGATGCCCATATAGTGTGATGGACATATGGCGTTTCGTGCCTGTTCTGCGGAGGCGTTATTGTAAAAGCCAATTAAAAAATCAGTAGCCTTTTTTGCCACTTCCAACAGTGTCGTTTTACCGGTAGCACGGTAATGCACACAGGCAGCTGTCATTAAGTGGCCAAAATTGTAGGCTTCGAAACTCAGCTTATCATCAAACATTTCTTTTTTTCCACTTTTCTTTTGCTGGATGATGGCCTTGGTGTAGATATATCCCTCCGGAGTTTGCGCCTTTGCGATCACGCTGATGGCATGGTCCATCATCGCATCCAGCTTTGGATCTTTGGTTTTGGAATACAAGCCAGCAACGGCTTCCAGGGTTTTGTAAAAATCCCCGTCATGGAAAGAGGGGCCTTTGAAATTACCGGTATCCAGCCCCGCAGCTATTTCAAAATTTTTGAATGAATGGCTGATTTTGGGATTGGTGTAAGTGGACCAGAGGTGAGGTACCATCGAGTCTTTACACACTTGCATCCGTTCGGCCCAAAAGCCTTTTGTCCATTGCACACTGCCCATATCTGTGCTTTGCAGTTTAGCAAAGGAGCTCGCTGTAGTATTCGTAATGCCTTTTGTTTGCGCCGTCACATGTGTTGACAATAATCCTGCTATCACTACCGTCACACATCCTCCTAAAATTCTATTTGTCTGTTTCATGTTTTTCATTTTTTAATTCTCCATTCGCTACCGGTTCATCTACTGGTCTTTTTCGCCAGAAATTGGCCAGTATAGAACCAGAAATATTCATCCAGGGGCTAAACACGGCGGCCGGAAGCCCCACCGTTCCAAGTTTACCCATACTACCCGCAATACCCGATGCCATTCCGCCATTTTGCAACCCCACTTCGAAAGCGATGGTACGCGACGAATTTTTATCGAGCCTGAAAAGCCGGCTGAGCCAGTAGCCAAAAAAGTAACCCGCCGCATTATGCAACACAGAGCAGAGGAACAACAACCAGCCCACCTTCAACAAATTATCATGACCAGCCGCAGTGGTAACAGTAGTAAAATAAATAATACCAAACATGGAGAAGTAAGGCATCATTTTATCAAGCCTGGGAAATCGTTTTGCCAGTAAATGGTATAACACCCCTACAACGAAGGCTGCCACGAGGAAGCTAAATACTTCTACACTTTGCAGTAACTGTGGTGAGGAAATATTGGTTTTCATAAAGTTCCAGAGACCCAGCGGCAATGCCAGCAGCCATACAATGCAGGCCGCAAAAATGATCCAAACATTTCTTAAACCCTTTGGTGAAGCGGTTTTCAGGTAGTCGTGCAGCAATGCTGCACCGATGGGCACAATTACAATCTTGATAATTTCCATCATCATATCCATCACTTTTACTTCTATCAAAGCCCCGGCAAATAACTTCATCAGTAATGGAGTAAGAAACGGTGCTGCCATCGTGGTAATGGCTGTGACTACTACCGACAATACAAGGTTGGCCCTTGCGAGGTACACCATCACGTTACTGGCCAACCCGCTGGAACAGGAACCGATTAGTATAATTCCTGCAGCTATCTCCGGTTCAAAATCAAATACCCGTGTGAGCGTAAAACCCATAATGGGCATGATGGAAAAATGACAAAGCAGACCGACCAATACACCTTTGCCTGTAGTGGCAATACCCGTAAAATCTTTGATGCTCATCTGGATACCCATGCCAAACATTACCAGTTGGATGATGACCAGCGTCAGCATTTTATTGCGCAATTCAAAATCGCCCCACCTGGTAAAAGCCGCGGGGAACATCATACCAGCCACAACCGCTGCCACGATCCATGCTGTGTATTGGTAACCTTTTAATCCGGGAAATCTACCGATACCCAAAGCGAGTGCTACAGCCGCGACAATTGCAGCCGGCTTCCACAAATCGGGCTGTTGCATGATTAATCCAACTACCAAAACGGCAGCGGCAAAACATGCAATGGCAAAACTTATGGAAGCAATTTTTTTCATCATGTACTTATAAAATGCGTTTATAAAATCGTAGCCAGATGTTTGATCGCGATTCCAGGACTAGCCAGAATCGGCACTTTTTTTTGTTCTTCGGTTAATGTATCTACTACCCTCGCCATAGACGCCTGCGCCAACAGGATCACATCAACTTTAGTGGATAATTCTATCAACGCTGCAGCTACCATCGCATCATGTGTGGCCGTATCTCCACTCATCAGCGCTTCAAAAGCACCCTCGCATAATTTCGACGTGAGTTCAATTTCTTTTCCCGCGATTGCAGCCCTTCTTTTTACCAAATCGCTGGTAGGGCCGAGCGTTGTTGGCAGTGTTGCTACTACTCCGATCCTGGCGCCTGTTCTCACGGCAAGGTCAGCCATCGGTTGGTCTACACGAAGCACGGGAACATTGGCCAATGCCGCACCCGCTTCTACCGCAGCGCCGATGGATGAACAGGTTACCAGGATAAAATCGGCGCCTGCAAGTTCAGCTGATGCTGTATAGTTTACCACCCGCCTGGCGGTAGTTGGCGTCAGTTCCCCACAGCTTATCACGTTTTTAATCAGGCTGTCGTCTACAATGTTAAAGACTTTCACGTTGGGCAAATGCTCGCTGCAGAGTGCCTGGAACACCGGCACCAGTGTCGCCGATGTATGTATGAGTCCTAATGTTTTTTGTGACATGTTGTATGTCTTTAATTTTTATTTTTTTTACCAGCCAATATCCTTGATTAAGCGACATTGGCGACGCTCCGTTCAACTGGAATGCTACTATGAAGCATTCGAAAAACTGCCTTACTACATTTTATCTATTAGAGGGAGACGCCATAAATGGGCGTCTCTACAACATTCTCCCTTCCAATAAAATTCCAAAATAATTATCGCCGCCCACCTGACCGCCTTTAAAATTTACCTCAACTCCATCCAACGAGGAACCGGGTGCTGTGGCTTTGCACAAAGGCGCTCCCGTTACTAAAGGGGCAATCATTTCTACAGCTTCAATACCCATCGCCCTCGCTGCATAACTCGATGTGTCCCCACCAGCCACCACTACCCTCTTGATACTTGTTTTTTCTACAACTATTCTTGCAATCCAACCTAATGCGCCACCCAGTTTTTCGGATGATAAATTGCTGCCTATGGCACCTGTTCCTCCATTGGTGTGGACGATGACGTTTTTGTTTTGCAGCAAAAAATCGACCGTCTTTTCAGTTGCAGATTCTATGATTGATGAATCATCAGCTTCTGTGCAAATTGCCAGCGCATCCAGCACCACTTCTTCAAAACCATTGGCCTTTGCCCATGCAATTTGCGCAACTGACACCGGGGAGCAACTGCCCGAAATAACCAGCATGGGCGCAGCTTTCCCGGGATTGGGCCAATGGTCAACCGGTTTCAATACCTGCTTGCTTTCCCAGTATTTTCCCAATGCCATTTCTATACCCGATGAACCAACGGAGAATAGACTGCCGCCATTTTCTACCTCCTTATCCAGCAAAGTCCCAATGGTAAATAACTGCTGCTCTTCCAATGCGTCTATTAATATCACTTCTGAATTTTCTGCCACCAATTTATCGACCAGTTCATTTAATGCATCCTGCGATTTTTCTATTTGAAGGATATCGACCAACCCTGTTTTCTTGTCGGTTTGCCGGGACAAATGCAATCGTAAATCACTTTCGTCAGCGGGTGTAACCGGGTGCTTACTCATCGACGGATGTCTGTCTATCCGGTATATTTCGCCACTGCTTCCAATGCCCATCCTGGCAAATAAATTCCCAAACAAACAATAGCGGCCCAGGGCGGGAGCTGCTACCAATAAAGGAACGAACCTGTTTTTAAAAATGTCAGCCCCAACATCAATTGCCCTGCCGATGCTTCCAACTTTTGGCGATGAATCGAAAGTGGAACAAACTTTATAGTGTACATGTCTTGCGCCTAAACTGTTCAGTGCATTAAATGCGGGCACTAAAACTTCCTCCATTTTACCCGGTGACAAACTCCTTGTATTTCCTGCCACACCAATAGCATCCAGGTGCGGGTATTTAGCCAATTGCATTTCCGTCGGCGGTTCTATAAACAATGCTGTTTTAGCACCTGCACGGCTCAGGAATTCAAGGGCATCCGTGGAGCCCGTGAAATCATCGCCGTAGTAGGCTAACAGTAAATTAATTTTAATTGCCATGTTTGTTTAATATTCTCCACAGAATCTTGCCCGTTGCTTATTGCAAATTGTTTATTGCAAATTGCAAATTATTTTAACTTCCAAACTTCTCCACCGACTTTGCAAACTCCGGAAATGCAGCGGCAGCCTGGTTAATATCCAATCCATCCACTGCCGCCTGCCATGCCTGTTGCAGCGCCTTTACGCCTGCTGCGGCACCCATAGGATGCGCCATAATGCCGCCGCCAGCCATATACAGCAAGTCAATAGTTTTAGTACGCCGGTAGGTTTCAAAAGCCTGCCCACCCCACTGACCCGAAGACACTACTGGCAGAACCGTTGGTTGCTGAAACAAAGGTGTTAAGCATGCTTCAATGGACGACACAACTGAATCATCGGTTTCCCAGAATTTGTTGGCGATGCCGTTTACATGCAATTGGTCTACACCTGCCAGCCGCCATAGTTTTTGATAAGCTTTAAAATCAATCCCTAGTAGCGGATGCCTGGTCATCATGCCCCACCCGTTACGGTGACCATGTATGGCCAATTGTCTTTGGTCGCAGATTTTTTTAGCACCAGCGATCCCGACACTGTTTAAACTCACCATGGCACATGTGCCGCCGCTATTTACGATCTTTTCGTAGCGCTGCATCATGGTATCGATATCACCGCTGATGTTGAACGCGTACATGACTTTCTTTCCTGTTGTATCAGCATGTGCGTTGATCACATCCATGATGGCATCTACCCTGTCGTTGAAATGAGAGTTGGCGGATTCGCCCAGCAACTCATCATCTTTTACGAAATCAATTCCTGCTTCAGCAAGGGTCTTTACCATCGCCGCGGTTTGGGCCGGTGTCAGACCAATGCTGGGTTTAATGATGGTACCAATCAACGGACGTCCTTCGACACCGGTTAGTTTCCTGCAGCCTTCGATTCCAAAAGCAGGGCCGCTGAAATGATACCCATAAGAATCGGGCAAATCAATCTCCATCAATTTCAAGCCCGTGAATTGCTTGATCTCGTATAAATTGCCCTGTAGCGTTGAGATCAACACCGGAAGATTATATCCAAAATTCTCCACCGACCAGGATACTTTTACGATCGCCCGGTGGTATTTACCAGAAGCACTTGTTGCCCCCGGAATAGCAGGCTGGTCAACAGTTTCAAGCTGTTCGACCGATTCTACCCTTGCAGCAAAACGGGCCTTTAGTTCGGCTGTTTCACCTGGCACGGCTACAAAGGTTCCTGACGATTGTTCACCAGCTAACACCGCTGCTGCTGACGTTGGTTCAAAAGGGGTTTCGATATAATATGTGGCGGTTATTCGCTCCATGATCTTTTTTGATTAGAATTTTATTTTCTTAACTGCAGCCCCTGTTTCTTCCTTGCCTTTCCTGTATGGCAATAAGTAAAAACTATAGCTGTACGGTTTCGATTTCACCTGGTACTGTTCTAACGGAGCAGCAACATCACTCCAGCTATCATTGCCTCCAACACCCATTTGAACAAGATCAATGTTGAGCGTAATGAAGCCGGCGTCCTTTAATTTATTGGTATGCTTTGCTGCTTCCACATTTTCATCGGTGTAGGGAGAAGCGCTCATGCTGAGCAAACTATCTGCTACTACCAGCAAACCTTCCCTATTTGCATTTGAAAGAAACATCCAGCGAACATCGGTGCGGTTACCGTTTTCCTGCGGCACAGCGTAATTTTCTATAAAGTCTTCGACGTGTCGGCTGTAAATGGCTGCATCAAAACCATAAGCCTTGTCGATATAATTTTCCATCGGGCCCTTACCAAACCATTCAATATGGCTAAAGCTTTTTTCAATACCCATTTGCATACCCACTTTTGGGATATTGGGTAGGCCGGATTTCGGTTTCAATGAGTACTCCACTTTTATCACACCATCTTTATTGATACGATACACCACTTTTACCGTGGCACTGTCATTTATCAAAGTGTAACTGTTTTCGACAGCGACATCATACTTGTTCTTTGTGACAGTCGTCTTTAATAACTTAATATCCTTATTGTACCACTGTTTTAATTTGCGCTGCGGCTTCCAGCCACGCTTGTCATTGTCGGTCTGTGGGCGGGTAAAATGGGGCAACAATGGCTGAACAATTTGCTCATTGCCTTTGTATAAGTAGGAACTTAACCCACCTTCTTTTGCCTTGCTGACAGTCACTGAAAAATCTTTGCCTTTAACCACAACACCATCATTGCTTTCAGCTACCGAAAGGGTTTGTACGATATTACTGAAATTAAGAAGTGAAGCGGCCTTTTTCAGCTGAAACTGGTTGGAGGCCATCTCAAAACCTTTCATCGCCCAGCTTTCATCTTTACTCAATACAAAATGCAATTCTGCATGATACTCATTATCCAGTTTCATTTTGGGCAACCATGAGGCAATATTGATGATCGTATCCCGTCCTGCCGCAAGCTGTATGGGTGGCAGGTCCCTGTTTAAAATTATCCTGCCGTCTTCTCTAATTACCAGCGAAGCTGTATAGGTATTTGCATTTTTCACTGAACCCCTGTTGGTTATTTTGATCAGTCCTTTTTCAGCATTTACCAACTCTGATTCTATTGGTTGAAATACCCTCTTACACTCCCACATAGCGCTCTTGGGTGTCCCGTCTGAATTCACGACTCCTTTAATGGTAAAATTGTCAAAGTATTTTTCGCCGTAGTCGCCGCCGTACGCATAAAAGCCAACACCTGCCGAATCCACCTTCCACAGACCCTGGTCTTTAAACTCCCAGATACAGCCGCCAATTACACGTTTGGTATTCCTCCATTGATCCCATAGATCTTTAATATTTCCAACACTGTTGCCCATAGCATGTGCATACTCGCAAAAGAAGATGGGGCGTGTATCGCCATTGGGTTGGTTAGCCAATAGCGGAGCCGTATAGTCACAGGGATACATCCTGCTCACCATATCCACGTAGGGCTGGTCGAGTGGGTTTTGAATGCGGTGCGAGTGATCGTTTGACTTCAGGTAACGTGGATCGCCGGGATCCATATAACCTTCTTCTTTCGGGCTGCCCATGGCGGGTTCATAGTGCACTGGTCTTGTGATGTCAAAATCGTGCAGCCAGGCAGCCATGGCGGCATGGTTGGGGCCGCGGCCGGCCTCGTTGCCAAGGCTCCAGAAAATGATCGAAGGATGATTTTTATCTCTCAATGCCATCCTGGTGCAGCGTTCGAGATAGGCGCCAGTCCAGGCGGCATCGTTACTTAATTTTCCTCCAAGGCCATGTGTTTCCAGGTTGGCTTCATCTATTACCAATAGGCCAAACTGGTCGCAGAGATCCAGCAGGTAGGGATCGCTGGGGTAATGGCTTAAACGAATGCAATTAAAATTGAATCTTTTGATGGTGAGCACATCCTGCAGAATATCCTCCCTGGCCAGTGCCTTGCCTTTTGTTGGATGATGGTCGGGGCGGTTAACACCATAGAGATAGGTCAGTTTTCCATTGATGAGCAGCTTGCTATCGGTCTTTGAAAATTCAATGGAACGAAATCCCAGCCTGCAGCTTTTTACCTCCAACACCTTGCCCACACTGTCTTCCAGCGAAAGGGTCAATGTATAAAGATTCGGTTCTTCGGCACTCCATTTTTCTGGGTTGGTAATTTTTGTTTCGAGCAAACCAAACTTCGCGTTGTCCAATCTTGGGTAAATCTCGTTTACGATGGACTCAGCGGTGCGCTCCAATGGTTGGGCTAAAACGGGCTGGTTACTTTTATCAAATAGCTGTGCTTTTATTTTGTAGCCGGGTATGTCTTTACCTGTAAAATTGTCTATTCTGGGGCGGATGCTCAGCAATGCATCTTTATAATCCTTGTCCAGTTTTGTTTGGTAGAAGAAGTCAGCGATCTTGATTTTCGGCTCCGCTTTCAGCATCACTTCCCTATGGATGCCACTCATCCGCCACTGATCCTGGTCTTCTAAAAAACTACCATCGCTCCAGCGAATCACCCAAACTGAAATCACATTTTCACCCTCCTGCAAATAAGGCGTGATATTAAATTCAGATCCCAAAAAACTATCCTCGGCATAACCAACGAACTTTCCATTTAACCACACTTTGTATGCAGAACTAACGCCACCGAAATGCAAAGTGATATTCATCTCTTTCCACTCTTTTGGAACAGAAAATGTCCGTTGATAAGCGCCCACACCATTGTAATCCATTGGCGGATATGGTGGATTCACCGGCCGGAAAGGGTATACCGCACTTTTATAAATCGGCTTGTCATAACCATGCATTTCCCAGCTTGATGGAACTGGTATTTTCTTCCAGCCGCTTACACGATTTTTGTAAAAGTCGGTAGGTGCATCCGCTGGTTTTAAGGCAAAAGAAAAATCCCAATCTCCATTCAGGCTCATGTACCGATCCGTCTTCGTCCTGTCGCAGGTAAGTGCATCTGCGATATTGGAAAATGAATACGACGTGGCTCGTGAAGCATCGCGGTTAATGCCGCTTACCAATGGATCCTGGTAGGGTTCGGAATTAAAAATGACGGGTATGGCCGGGATAGCAGCCGGGGTTTTATCCACCAGTTGTGCCATTGCCATGCTATAACAACAGAATGAAAAAAATATGATGATCAGTTGCTTCATAATGTGTTTTAGGAATGTTGTCTTTAGCTTTCTTTTATTTTTTTGAAAGTCTTATTATGCTGGCGGGGGCCTCACCCTAATCCCTCTCCTGGCGGAGAGAGGCAAAGCCCTTTATGTTATTAGCCCTCACTCATTTCACTGCCTGGTAACTCACACTATAACCCATATAACCCTGCAGCGTTATCTCGTACCAATCGCCGCCTTTGCTTTCTACAGTCACTGTATTTGTTTTACCGGGGGAATCTTCCCTGCAAGTGGGTTTCACACTACTTCTAAACCGCAATGTTCCAACACCTGCGGCGGTTATAATACCCATTTTAGTTGTGCTGCAATTAACTGCTATAGCTCCTTTAGGCGTTGGCACACGACCTTCCATCCATTCCAATCCTCCCAACACGGGTTGAATGGTGTAAGTATCATAACCAGGAGAGGTAGGGCTTACACCCAGGTAATATTTTCCCAGCAAATAAATAGGACTGGCGCCCCAGGCATGACAAAGGCTTTTGCCAAACTCGCGGCCATACATCGCCAGGTGTTCAGCGCCTTTTTTTGTTGGATTATATTCTTCCCAAAAACTGGTGGCGCCAAGTTTCAGCATCCCGCCCCAGTAGTCTTTCATTTCTTTCAGCACATAGTTTTGCTCTCCCATAGCACAGAGGGCTTCCAACTCGTAGAAACGCATATAGGGAGTGGTTATCTTTTGAATAGCATCGTTGAGCAGCACATTTTTCTTTACGCCCTGTTTTTGCGCTTCCGAAAAGTAATTGAAAAAGATGCCAAACATATTCGCATAACGGGTCACGTTTTCAGTTTGGGCGCCATTTACACGGCTATGTACCAGCGCTTGTTTGCCTTCGTTCCAGTAGATGGAGAATAACTTTTTCCTGAGATCAGCTGAAAGGGTTTTATATTTTTCTGCGCCCTCGCTGTCTTTGGCAATATCAGCACAAAGTGCCATTGTTTCGAGGCTGCGGCAAAGCAGCATTTGTTCAAAACTGACTTCCCCTTTTTTACTGAGTTTGTCGGCCCAGTCTATAAATATCCAATCGCCGCTCATACCTTCCATCAGGCCATCTTTATTACGTCTGCCCAGGCAATAGTCCATCAGGCTTTGCATACGCGGATAGAACTGGGTTATAAAGCTTTTGTCACCGGTGTACAGGTAGTAATCGTAGATACCAAGGAACCAGTAAAAAGTGTAGTCCATGATGGTATTGATATGCCCGGTGACAGGATCTTTGCCACGCAGAGCCAGTAATGTTCTTGTCACAGTTTCATTATCAAAATACAGGTAGTAGTTCATCAGGTAGCTCTGTTGCGCATCTCCACTCCAAACCCAGCGGTCACGCTTGATACCATCGATAAAAAACTCCCTTGTATTTAGTTGGAAAGTGTATTTGGCTACATCATAAATGCGGTTCAATTCATCATCCGAACATTTAAAAGAACCGTTCTCTTTTACATCGGCATATTCATAGAGCATGGTAACGGAGTCTACCGATACATTTCCACCAGCTACCATATGTACATACCTGAATGCTTTTGATAATGGCATTATAGAATCCACTTTTATTGAACGGTCAAACACCAGCCGGTCGAGGGTTACAGCGCCTTCATCGCTGGAAGCTTCTTCTTTACTTTCCCCATAATACAAAGTCAGTTTTCCTTTGCCTTTTACGCCATGCAGCTTTACAAAACCAAAGGTTTCTTTGCCAAAATCCACTAGTTTTCCGGTAGCCGTTTTTGTAACGCTTACCGGTCTTTTCGGAGTTGTGGGCAACTTAAAAGCAGATGGTGGTTTTGCAGGATCACCAAAATTCCACTTACCGGCATTGAGCCATTTGGTTGCAGTGATATCGGAGGTCTTGCCGGTTTCATCTATCCATTCTTTATCTTCAAAAGTCACCAGCCAGGTATGATCTGAATAGATCGTTTTGCCTGAAACGTAAATAGCCGGCACATTGGCCTGGTTAAAGACCTTGATATTTATTTTATGCTTTCCAGCCGGAACGGTAATGGTTTTTGGCGTGCCTTCCAGCGGTTTGCCATCGAGTTTTACATTATAGGTACCCTCGGCATAAATGGCCACTTCTTCGGGTTCCAACAAATAAAATTCCTTATGAAAATCTATCAGCGGATAATGGCTGTCCACCTTCCAGAAAACGGGGAAGAAAGTGCCCCTGTCGGTACGCCGGTTCTGCATCTGGTTACTGAGCCATATTTCATAGTCGCCGGGGTACCAGATCCAGGTGTCGCCCTGCAAATGACCTCCCCCTCTTTTACCGGTGTATCGCTGGGCTTCGGCAGGGATCACTGAACTAAAGATGGTCAATAGAATTACCAACTGTTGAACGGAGCGTCGCCAATGTAGCTTCATAGTAGTATTAGCTTCTGGCCAAAAAAAATAGTTCTTCATAAATTGATTAATGTCCGTTAAAGATGAGGTATAAACTGAGGATTACAAGCCCCAGCAGGGCAAATAAAATTTTTACTTTTCTATCTGTTTTGGGTATTTCATTTAGTTCTACGGCAGCCTTCACTTTATTTCTATCCAGCAAAGAAATGACGATGGCGGAAACGAATAAAAATGCGAAGAGGTAAAATGAAACCAGGAAATAATGGGGCCACCAGGTGTTTTCGCCCGTTTTATTATCGGGTGGTAAAATCCATAGATTCAATGCACCCACAAAAAGGCTGACGGCTGAACCTGCGGATAGAATTAAATTAACAGCCAGCTTTGTTGTGCGTTTCCAAAATATACTCAACAAAAAAGTTACCGCCAATGGTGGCGCTAAATACCCGAGTATGGACTGGAAAATATCAAACAATGTTTTCCCTTGGATATTATCCAATGCAATGGCCATGAGTACGGCGAGGATACAGCCGGCAACGACTACCATGCGTCCTACATTCACCTGCTGCTTTACAGTGGCGTTTTTATTAATATTGTTGACGTAAATGTCTTTTGTAAAAACGGTGCTTAATGCATTTAAAGATGAGCCAATGGTGGCCACCAATACGGCGATCAGCACACAAATAACCAAGCCGTTTAACCCCGATGGAAATAAATTGGTAACCATTGTCATATACGCCAATTTATCGTCGCCAAGGCCCGGATACAAAACATAACAAATAATACCAGGCAAAATAAACATTGGCAGGGCAAGCACTTTTAACCATCCAATAAAATTGACACCTAATTGTCCCTGTTTTAAATTCTTCGCTCCCAATACACTTTGCACCATACTTTGATCCGTGCAAAAAAAGGCAACAGCTGAAACCGGGTAACCTAACAAGATCGCATGCCAGGGGTAGCCGGGATCCGAAGCAGGGCGGGTAAGGTTCCAAAAATTCGCTGGTGTTTTTGCTGCAAGGGCTGACAGACCGCCAATTTTTTCCAGGCCTAAATAAGTTAAGGTGAGGGAAACAACGATCAACAAAATCATCTGAAACACATTCACTTTTGCAATGGCTTTTAACCCGCCCATATAAGTGAACAAACCCGAAAAAGCCACAAGTACAATTGTAGATTGCCACATGGGAATACCTAAAATTTGTCTTACCAAAATACCGCCACTAAACAAACCCAAAGAGAGCCAGCTGATCAATATTTTTATCAAAGCATATCCTGCTAAAATATCCTGTGAACTTTTGCCATAACGTTTCCCCATAAACTCCGGCATGGTGCTGACTTTACTGGCTATATACCTGGGAGCGAAAACCATTGCCAGTAGTAGTAAAAAAACAAAGGCATACCATTCAAAATTTCCACCAACAATGCCTGCGGTGTAACCAATGCTGGCAAAGGCCAGTAATGAGGATGGGCCTACGTTTGTTCCCCACATATTGAAACCGATGCTGTACCAGCTTAATGAATTGCTTGCCAAAAAAAGTGTTTCGTCTTTCTTCTTGTTCCTGAAACTGGCGATGTAGCCGATGACTAACAATGCCACCAAATAAAAGGCCACGATGGCAAAGTCGAGGGCTGTGAGTTTATCGTAGATTTTGTTCATTATTGAGTTTAGAGGTTTAGGATTTAGAAGTTCACCAGTTTACGCGTTCACAAGTTCACAAGTTGTCGTGCTACTCGCTACTAACCACTTACTACTCGCTTTCTTCTATAGCCCATATTCATTTAATATGTCTTTCACCTTCACCGGCAAGCCTGTTTGCAAACTCTTGTCCATTGCCTGTAATAACGCCACTGTTCCGATTCCTTCCTTCATATCCGGATATGCGGTAAAGCCTTGTTCAATGCTGTCAACAAAATATTCCAGGTAATTTTGGTATTCGCCGGCATGATGGCTCTGTCCTTCAAAACGGAAATAATGTTTGAGTTTGCTGTCACCCCAATGAATGATTTTTTCCTCGCCGCTTTTATCGGTAATGGAATAACGCAGTTCATGATAGTCGGCCTGGCTCGCTCCCAATGTGCCTCTTAAAACACAACTCATGCCACTATCACGTTTTGCTGGTTGTGTGGGGCCGGTATAGCTACCGCTTACCCTTGCTATTCTTCCATCGGTGGCTTTAAAAATAAAATGCATGGTATCCTCATTTTTCAAGCCTGCTGTTTTGCCATTGCTGCTGATCATACCATAACCCATTACTTCTTCGATGTCGGGTAAATAGTATCTTATAAAATCCACAGGATGGCTCAATCCGCCATAGAGCCATTTGAACGATTTTTCCAAAGCCCATTTCTTTTCAAGAAACCACCGATGATCGGCATTGTAATGGCTTTCGATGGTGATAAGCTCCCCTATTTCACCAGCTTCAAAATCGGCCCTTTGTCTTTTATAAGGTTCAAAAAACCTGGAGCTCTGGCCAACAAACACTTTCTTACCGGTCTTCTCCTGCAGTTCCAATAATTCTTTGGCCTTGCTTAAATCGTCAACAAAGGGTTTGGTGCAGACCACATGTTTGTTGTGCAGCAACGCTTGCTTTATGTGGGCTGCATGCAAATGATCGGGGGTATAAATAGCAATGATGTCGATGCTTTCATCGTCCAACATTTCCTGGTAGTCGGTGGTGTAGTCGTACATTTTAAATTCATCTGCCCGTTGAATACACAGTTCTTTGTTGGCATCGCAAATCATTTTCAAATTTACTTTATCGCTTTCTATGGCAGCGCTCATGGTGCTGCGGCCTTCGCCTAATCCGAGTATTCCGATGTTTAGCATGGTACGTATATTGCTTTGATAATTTGTTAATCATTGTTGGTCTGTCACCCGAGCGTTGCAATTCTTTTTGCCCCCTGTCCCCTAAAGGGGTGCCTCTGTGTAACATCAAGTCTTTAATTTCAAAACGTCAAATCAAATTGAACCCTCATTCTTTTTTCAGTATAAAAACTTTTGCAAACTGTGTTCTTCCATTTTATTTTTCCAGCTGTACTTAGAGCATTCGCTGCTGCACTGAGGCACCCCTTTAGGGGACAGGGGGCAAAAAGAGCTATTTTAATTGTTGTAAGAAAACCCATGTTTCCCCCTTCTTAGTTCCTGCAATTCCTTCCTGGTATTTACCCATTATCTTATTCCAATCATCTACACGTGGGTTATTTTCAGTTGTTTTTGGATTCAGTTTATCAAGGCTTTCACCCTTTGGTATACTGATGATCAACACGAGTTGTCTTCCATTTCTAAACAGTAATAACTGCTGAAAATCTGCATTGCAAAAGCCTTTCGACACTTCGGGCCATTTTTCAAACTGGGTGGCATGATAGGCCAGGTATTCGTTTTGAAGTTTGGGATCGGCGACGAGATTGGCCGTAAGCATAATGTGCTGCCATTCTTTTGCGGTGGTGGTATCCGGGCAATGTTTCCGCTTACTGTATTCGTAAAACATGTCGTGGTACACTTTCACTTCGGCTTCAGGGAAATTATTCTGGAGCCGTCCCTGCATCACACCTATATCCACCACCTTACTAAAAATGACATAGTGGTTTTGCCACTGATAAATGCCTGTGCTGTCCATCTTGTTTTGAGACAACAGGAGTTTTAATTTCGGCAGGTCCAGTTGCTTTCCTTCTTTCACCACCAATTCCATCACTTCGTTGCGCTCTTCATTTATGGGCAACTTGTTTAACCCCGACGACCTTTCCTTTTGCAAGTATTGATAATCTTTTTGAAGTCCTGCATTTGCACGGATATATTCACCTGCCTGCGGCCCGTTATTCGCCCATACATTGCCAGGTCCGTTGGCATTCTGCAAGTATTTTTGAGAGGGCGTCCAGTTGTTGTTAACAGTAAAATACGATGAGCCTTCGTCGCAGTAGAGATAGAACCAATGCGTGGGCAGGTGGGCATAAGGCGCTTTGTAAATACTGTCGATATCGTTCTCAGTAATGACAGAATTTGGCTGCGGGCTCAGTGTATAAATCCCGGCACAGTCATAGTTATGTTTACCAAAATGATGGATCTTATTGCCAATGATCTTATTGTTCTTCATGGCATTGGGAACCGTACTCCACCCCCAGCCCATGCTGATGCCGCTGTAAGAAACATCCTGAATTTCGTTGTGTTCTATGATGGTGTTGCGGCTATAACCAATACCAATACCCACACAACTCCAGTCCTCGTTGGTAACATTCGTTATAAGGTTATTGCTGACGACCATTGAGTCGCAAACTTCCCGTTCGTCTTTTGGATTATAGGGTAAATGTATTTCAGTAGCGGGATCTGAGTATACACCGGCAAGGATGGCTGTGCCGCCAATATCTTTGAAAAGGTTTCCCTGTACCGCGTTATTATGGACGCCTTTGTGATAATCCACACCCGTAGAAGCAAGATGTTCGAAGCGACAGTTTGTAAACCGTATCCTCTCTGCAAAATTAATTTCAACTGCAGCAGCCGGGCGGCCTACCCATGCCTGGTTTTCGAGTGATGCTTTGGCAGGTGTGCCGGCTGGTCTCAGTTTGTAGGCATCTGTCATGTACATGCCAGCCTGGTGTGGAACATGGCCTAACTGCGACGGGCGCAGCCATCCGGTATATTTAAAAGAAATGTTCTGAAAAAAAATATCAGAAACCGGGTGATCGATCGTGCCTTCGACCTTAATCAAAGTTTCAAGATGAGGCGCAACCACTTTTGAGGTTAGCAGGTTTTCATTTGGCCTGGGCCAATAATAAAGCTTGTGATTCTGCCTGTCTAAATACCATTCGCCTGGTTCATCTAAAAATCCGGCGGCATTGGTTAAATAATAAGCCGAGTTGCCTGTTTCTTTTGAAATCCACGGTGCAGGCCAGGGATGTTCACTTTGCACTTTACTTTCCGGTTGGTGAAAAAAAAGTTGGGTACTGTCGCCGCGCACTTCCATTTTTTTTATCCGCAGGTTAGCAATAGCCCACCATTGATGGATAAACATTTCAACGCCGGTTTCATTTTGCAGGCCGGTAAATTTTGGTGTGGGTATCCAGCAGCTCTGATCTTTTTTGTTCCAGCTCAAAATCCGGTTCATCATTTCGCCACGGGTGTCCTTTGCCCTTGTGGCTTTTATATCATTTACCCATAGCTGACGGAAATTAAAGTCGTTCCCATCCACCAACGGCACATTGGCCACCCAAATATTCCCGGTGGCTGCTTTGGGCAAACCTGCACTATTCTGCTTTAATTTTTGCCAACCCTTTATCCGAATACCGCCACTGAAAACAGCCTGCTCATTTGGGGCCGGTTCAATGATGGTATTACTTTGGGGCGTACCAGCATCCTCCGGCCGGATAAACAATGGTTCGTAAAATGAGTATTCTCCCCCTTTGATAATAATATGAATGTCGCTTGTAATTGCAGGATTATTGATCCGGCGCATCTCCCTTGCCTTTCTCAAAGCCGCACCCACAGTGGCCATGGGCTCCGCAGCAGTTCCAGCATTTGTGTCGGAGCCTGTTGTACTAATATAAATATCTACAGCAGATGCAGCCAGTGAAAAGCATGACAATAAGCATAAAAAGAAGTATGGCAACAATCGTTTCATCCGTGGCATTTAATGTCTCAGTAAAATATTCCTAAGCGGCTGGCAATAAAGGATAAATGTAGCTGCTATAGGCAGGATAAAAAAGGACAGTATTGCTTATTGTGATGGAACATTTTACTATTTACCTCCGGTTGGTATAGGAGACACTGTTTTGCGGAGCGGGCCTCATCCCCGGCCCTTCTCCTCGCGGAGAAGGGTGCCTCTGTGTAAGTTGCTGTGTTTTATTCGGTGGCTCAGAACCGCCAGTGGCTGGCTTTCGCTCTTCTCCGCGGGGAGAGGCGGGTGTGGAGCCTCTTTTTGAATTTGTTTGCCAACTGCTAACTGCCCAACTGCCAACTCATATTTTGCCAACTGCCAACTCCCAAACTGCCAACTGACCATTGCCAACCGATTCCTTATTTTTGCCGACATTTTTTAGATAAGCACATGACTGAACTGAGCAAAAATTTTGAGCCGCAACAGACGGATAATAAGTGGTACCAACATTGGATGGATAAGGGTTATTTCTACAGTACCCCCGACCACCGGGAACCATACACCATTGTAATACCGCCACCCAATGTAACCGGTGTGTTACACATGGGCCATGCACTCAATAATACCATACAGGACATACTCATCCGCCGGGCGAGGATGCAGGGCAAAAACGCCTGCTGGGTGCCGGGTACCGATCATGCGAGTATTGCCACCGAAGCAAAAGTGGTAGGTATGTTAAGAGAAAGGGGTATAGCAAAATCCTCCCTTAGCCGTGATGAATTTTTAGGCTATGCCTGGGAATGGAAAGAAAAGTATGGCGGTATTATCCTGCAGCAATTGAAAAAACTAGGCTGTAGCCTCGATTGGAACCGCACATCATTCACCATGGATCCGGATTACTATGCGTCAGTAATCAAAGTGTTTATTGATTTGTATAAAAAGGGCCTGATTTACCGCGGTAAGAGAATGGTGAATTGGGATCCGCTTAGCCAGACAGCATTGAGCGATGAAGAAGTGATTTTTAAAGAAGTGGATTCGAAATTATATTTTGTAAGATACCCGCTGGCAGATGGAAATGGTGGCATTACCGTTGCCACCACAAGACCCGAAACCATTTTGGGTGATGTGGCCATTTGCGTAAATCCCACGGACGAGAGATATAGCAGCATGATTGGGAAGGAAGTGATTGTTCCCATCATCAACAGGAGAATACCGATTATAGCTGATGAATATGTTACCACTGATTTTGGAACCGGTGCTTTAAAAATCACACCGGCGCATGACAAGAACGACAATATGCTGGGGGCAAAACATCAGCTAAAGGCAATCGATACACTGGACGCCACCGGGAAGTTTACGACTGAGGAATTAATGGATGATTCACCCTCCGAATTAGTGATGTCGTATAATGGCATCGATCGTTTTGACCTGAGAAAAAAAATAGCGGAAGACATTGCTGGCCTTGGGCAAATGGAGAAAATAGAAGACTATAAAGGCCAGGTAGGCACGAGCGAAAGAACCGGTGCAGTTATAGAAAGCAGGCTGTCGATGCAATGGTTTATCGATATGCAACAATTCCTGCAAAAGAACCCGCAGACTTTGCAGTCTGTAATGCATGATACCATCCAGTTTCATCCTGCCAAAGCGAAAAATACCTACAGCCACTGGCTGGAAAATATTAAAGACTGGTGCATCAGCCGGCAGCTTTGGTGGGGACAGCGGATACCGGCCTGGTACGATGAAGAAGGCCGTTTTGTGGTGGCTGAAACTGAGGAAGAAGCGAAAGAAATGTTCAATGACCAATACTCAATTAGCAATGCTCAATTACACCAGGATGAAGATGTTCTCGACACCTGGTTCTCCAGCTGGCTCTGGCCGATGGAGGTTTTTAAAGGCATTAGTAACCCGGGCAATACTGACGCGGCCTATTATTATCCTTCCACTACCCTTGTAACAGGGCAGGATATTATTTTCTTTTGGGTGGCCAGGATGATCATGGCGGGCTATGAATACGAAGATCAGCAACCATTTAAAGATGTTTATTTCACAGGAATGGTAAGGGATAAGCAAGGTAGAAAAATGAGCAAGCAATTGGGCAACTCTCCCGACCTGCTGGCATTAATAGAAAACTATGGCGCTGATGCCGTGAGGTTCGGTATTATGGTAAGTTCCCCCGCAGGGAACGATTTGATGTTTGATGAAAGTTCGCTGGAACAGGGAAAGAATTTCAATAACAAATTGTGGAATGCGTTGAAGTTGGTGAAGATGTGGCAGGGTCGGTCGTCGGTCGACCGTCAACCGTCGACCGACAATAATTTCGCAATCGATTGGTTCCAAAACAGGCTCAATGCAGCGAAGGCGGAAATTGGGTCGCTGATGGACCAGTTCAGGCTCAGCGAGGCGTTGAAGACAATTTATTCACTGATATGGGATGATTTCTGTAGCTGGTATCTTGAATGGGTGAAGCCTGGTTTTGAACAGCCGATAGATGCTGTCGTTTATAACAAAACGATTGATTATTTTACAGAACTGATGCAAATGCTGCACCCGTACATGCCGTTCGTCACCGAAGAGATTTACCATTTACTGGTCGAAAGAAATGATGATCTCTGCGTGAAATTATACACGCAGACAGCAACTGCAGACGAACAAATAATAACCAGCGGTGAGCTGTTGAAAAAAGTGATCACCTCACTTCGTGAAGCACGGATCAAGAACAATATCAAACCCAAAGAAACGGTGCAGGTATTTATTCAAACTGCTACTACAGACCGGTACAACCTGTTAAAAGATATTTTGATGAAGCAGCTGAATGCATCATCCATTGAAGTGGTGACTGAATTTACACAACAAGGCATTTCGCTTACCGTAGAACAGGATAAGTATTTGATCATCTCTTCACAACCCATTGATACTACCGCCCAGAAAGAAGCGTTAATGAAAGACCTCGAACACCAGCAAAGATTTTTGGAGAGTGTAGGTAAGAAATTGGGCAATGAAAAATTTGTCGCCAATGCGAGACCTGAAGTGTTAGAGCTGGAAAGAAAAAAGCAGGCCGATGCTGAAGCAAGGATTAAGGCGATTGAGGAGAGTTTGGTTGGGATGGGGTAGGGATCGTTATAATGAATGTCGCATACAATTTTATAAGTAAAATTCAAACCTATGCCATGACCACTACCGACACCGTTAAATTAAATGAAAGCGATCCGGAAGACATAGGGAATGTGCTTGGTCTCATCGACAAATCTTTTGCTTTGAAACTTGACAACAATGCGTTTGATCATGCCAGAACCTACGGTGATATTTGCGACATTGTTACGGCGAGTGCAGCGTTGCGGTATGAGATCGAAGTTGATAATAAATGTACCACACAGAAAGCTTTTTATAAAATAAGGGAAGCCATTTCAAATACACAATTAGTTCAACAATCGCTTATCAACCCCGGCACCAGACTCGACCAACTTTTTCCTAGGGCCGGCCGAAGAAGGGGGTTAAAAGAGGTATCCAAAATACTCAATATTAAAATAGATATTCTTTCAATGAAAGGAGGGCTCTTTACAATTCTGACGATTGGCTTTATTGCTTCATTGATAACTTTTTTCTTCAACAGCCAATTGGCCTGGGAAGGTCTTATTTTCACTACAATTGCCTGTTGGGTGGCCAATAAATTTAATAGCGAACTTGATATGGAAACAGTTGGTGACTTTACAAAGAAACTCGTCCGGGAAAATTACATGCGGTTCAGAACGCATCAGAATACGATCAACAAAAAAGAGATGTTGAGAATAATTGACGACCTCTTTATAAACAAGTTATTGGTAAGCAGTGAAGAATTGTATCGGGATGCACCGTTGGGTTGGAAATAATCAATATTCCATTAATCCTTTTAATCCACTCAAATCCCGGTTCAGACAAAAAAATCATGCAAATGCAAAAGAAACCTACCTTATTTATCGTGGCCGCCCTGCTTTTGCTTTCCGCAATGTCATACGCACAGCCGGCACAAAAACCACCCGCTGCAAAATCTGATACCAGTAAGGGACCATTGCAACTCATCCCCTCTTTTGGAGCTTATACCAATGGCAGCAAAGCCTTTGCAGCCGATATTAAAAGATTGCTCACTGTTAATCCACCATTAAAGCTAAAAGACAGCAAGGGCGTTACTTACAACATCGTGTCTTTTGAAATAACCTGGAAGAAAAAAGATGTTTCAGACGATATAAGGTCGGGCAAACAAAAGACGGTTTATTATTATGTAGGCGGAGACATAAAGGGCGCCAAATTAACCGACAGCTGGAAAGAAGAGATCAGCAACTATATACAGAAAGGCGAAGAACTCACGTTTGGAACTATCCTTTATTTTGACCCAAAACGGAAAGTCAATAGTAAGGCGCCGTCTATTGTTATTTCCATCCAGTAAGAAACTTTTGTTTGAGTTTTGGCACCAGCCAATTTAATCTCATCGCGCTGCATTTAGCGGCTGTCTAGGTTTGTAAATTGGATATAGCTTTCATTTTCGAACTCTTTGTAGTGGAAAATTTCAAAAACGATTTTCGCTAAAATTATTTTCAGTTTGCTTAAGATGTCTTCCTTACTTCCTGTAAGCGTCAAACTAAGTTTGGTCTCATTTACTGATAAGTCAAAGCCCAATTTTTTAAAAGAATTTATATGGTCTTCATAAAGCAATCTCTTTATAGTGTGGTGCTTAACGTATGGCAAACTCACTTTTAGCATCTTTTTTGAATAGCTAAACCCTATAAAAAAATTGTCGGCTTTTTTAAGAATTAGTTTTAAATCTTTTATTTTTTTGTCCAATAATTTAGCAAGCGATTCGTCTAGGAGCGTTTCAACGCCGGGGAATGTCTCCACTTTAGGAATTAGATTTAATAGCCTCAATTCTTCTTTTGTCAGTTCGACTACTTTATCATAGCATTCCCGCATATTGTTTGAACCGTCTGTCTCTGCTCTTCTTTCAAAAGCATTGATTATCCTTTTTCTAAATTCTTTTTCATCATAGAGTTTGTCTTCAATATTATGTAATGTTTGAAGTTTGCCGCTTAATTGATACAATGCCTCTGAATGGTAGTAAGCGAATAGGTATTCTGATTCTGATATACACTCCCGAATAAGTTCTTGTAGCCGATCTTTTTCTTCTTCGTACAGGGCAATTAAAAGGTTAAGTTGATTGTCCACAATAGTCATTTAAGCATGTCGCCAACATTCAAATAGCTGTATAGATTTACATGTCAGGATTTGCAGTTTTTGTCGAAAAACCTACACCGGCATTTGGTATCCTTTTTCATGCCCACCTAACGGGTACCCGTTTAAAAGGAGCAGTTAATTAAAAAAGAGTATGCTATTTATTACTCACTGATCTTTCCTTTCCTCAGGCTGGCCATCTTACCTTTATTAATGTATACCTGCAGTCCGAAATTCAGGCTAAAGCCGATATTGCTGCTGGCACTGGAAAAA
This sequence comes from Bacteroidota bacterium, assembly GCA_040386335.1. GTDB lineage: Bacteria > Bacteroidota > Bacteroidia > Chitinophagales > Chitinophagaceae > JAZKFT01. The sequence continues at coordinate 64,554 of JAZKFT010000050.1, read as the reverse complement.
CGGCTGTAGTTATAACCGGCTATACCCTCAAAAGCTACGTCCTGGCTGATAAATGCCGCCGCGCCAGCCCCCAACAAGAAACCAAAACCATTTGTCGTTGTTTTGTTACCATTGTATTTTGTTGATAGCACCAGGTAGTTGAATTCAGTGACTGCAAAGGGTTTAAAATTTCCCTGCAGAAAATAGTACCGGGCAAACGGGCCGAGACCTACAGTTGAATTTTTGATATCTCCGACTTTTTCAAATGACGTTTTAATACTGGCCCCCACAACAAAATTCCTGAGGATAAAATAACCTGCATTGGGGCTGAAGTTGAAATTGCTGTTGTTCTTATTGGTGCGAAAACCAACATTGCCACCCACCATCCAGTCGCCTTGTTCAGTTTGGGCAAATGATGTGATGCTGATAAACATTAAGGCCGCGAGTAACACTTTTTTCATAATATCTTTTATTTTTTATTACCTACAAATTTGCAGTAAGCGTTTCATATTTCCATCACTTCGTACACGGGACTAAATAAATACATTTTGCCAGTGGCCAGTTCCACGCATTTATACCGTTTCCTTATTAGCTCACCCTTTGTAAAAGCTCTGCCGTTTGATATCCGGAAATTCTTGCCAGGGCTAAGTTCTTCCACGCGTTTCATACCAGGCTTCCGTTTGTCATAATTCATCAAAGCCCGTTGCAGGCCTTCTTCAGCACAACTGCTGGCGGCGGGGTTATGCAGCGATGCCTGTAGTTCTTTTGTTATATCGGCAGGAAAGATATGGTGTTGTAAAAAATCCCTCAGCACACCGGCAAAAATATGCTTCCACTCACGGCCATGTGCTGCAATGCGATTTCCATATTGCTCGTAAGCCAGCAAATGTGCCAGTTCGTGAAGCAGGGTAATCAGGAAAGAGTATTTATTGAGGTTGCCATTTACGCTGATGCGATGGTTGCGGCCGGCATGTGCATTGCGGTAGTCACCGAGTTTTGTCTGTCGCTCCCGGGTAATGGTGAGGTGTACTTTGTGCAACTCAATCAGCGGCATTACAAGTTCAAATGTATTATCGGGCAGGTACTGCCGCAGGGCATCAAACGGAAGTTTTTCCTTCGCCATCCACAGTTGGTTTCTTTTGTTTCAGCACAGTGGTCGTGCTTAAAAAATGGTATACGAGGTACAAACCCATGCAGAAAAAAAGTGCGGGTTTGTTAATAGGTTTTGCAACAACAATATAAAACAGCGCCGCCGCCAGCAACACAAAAAACTTCAGCATAAATCCACCATAGACACCGCGCATAATAGCCTGGGCATTTTTGGTTTGGGTGGCCCGCATATACAGCCATGCCGAAGCCATCGTGGCGATAAAAATAACCAGGTTGCCCCAAATGATCACTTCATTATCGATCCCATTCGCCTGTAATTTTTTACCAAGAGCGATGGCCAATGCATTTACAATAACAAATAGTATCAACACCGGTCGGTATGCTTTTTTCATGTATACTTTTTTTAAGGTCCAAGGTTCAAGATCTAAGAGTCAAGGTATAAGGCACAAGATTCAAATGATTTACTAATATTGGCGTCTTGACCCTTGACCCCTAGTATCTTGAACCTTCTAAGAAATTTATTTTGCTACGCTCAGCACCTCTGCTTTCTTTTCATTCATCTCTACTACATTGGCGCCCATATGGCAACTGCCATTAAATGTTACCTGAGGCTCCACCTGCAGGCTCTTGCTAAAAATATCCCCTTTTATATCTGCCTTGCCCCGGAGGTCCAAAAGGTTATTCACTTTTATGTTACCAATTATCCGCCCCATCACGTCTGCATTCTGGCAGTTCACTTCACCTTCCACCAGGCCATCTGTTCCAATAACTACCTTAGCCTCACAATAAATATTCCCGGTCAGTTTTCCGTCGATCCTTAAATCGTTCTGGCAGCTGAGATCGCCCTTCAGGTGCGTACCGGTGCCGATGATAGTGGTGGTTGATCCACTTGTTTTAAAGCTCTCTTCCTTGTTGGCGTTTTTAGAGAACATAGCAGTCGTTTTAGTTTTATTGATGGGTGGTATCTACTTTAGGTAAATTCAAAACCGTCGTATCCCGGACTATCGACGCCGTATCCCCACTCAGCACTTTTTTGATCCCATCCAGGTATTGCTGCTTTATCAATAAGGTTTGTTCCAGGCTGTCGGTACGCACTTTTAATTCCCTCAGTGCCGTTAGCGAACCCTGTTTACCATACCCCGGTATCAGGTACTTAAGGTTGGTAAATGAAAGCAGCGCCACCGTTAGCCCTACCAGCAAAACAAACATGATACTCATAGTAACATACACACTCAGGCGGCTCAATTTAAAAGTAACCACTTCTTCATAGGTATCATCATTCATCACCACCAGGCGATAGCGGTTCCGAAGCCTTTTAAGTGTTGTATTGTCGGTAACTTTTGCCATGTTCAATGTAGCGGATAAAGATAGCAATCCATCTTGTAAAGGAAATAATCAATAATCAACGCTCAATTTTTGAAAATGCAAATTTCAAATTGCAAATTTCAAGTTACAAATCCGGGAACCAATTTGTTTTCAATTGGTTAGCTTGTTCTAATTGTACGGAATTGAAAATTGATGCCTTCCGGTCGATCATCACTACATCAGTAGTTCCGGCAACACCTCGCTAATATGTTGCACCTGCTTAAAGTTTGCGTGGTCTATTTTGCTCTCCACACGTTCGTGTGCCCAGGTGGTGTGGTAAGGAATATGGATGCCATGGCCACCAATCGCCAGGACCGGGAGTACGTCGCTTTTTAACGAATTACCGATCATTAAAAATTCTTCTGGCAAAATATCCAGGTGCTTTACCAGTTTGATATAGTCAGCCTCCTGCTTATCGCTCATGATTTCAACATGATGAAAATAATGCTGCAGACCCGACTTTTTCAGCTTCCGTTCCTGGTCCAGCAGGTCGCCTTTTGTGGCCACAACCAGGCGGTATTTGCCTTTTAAAGATTGCAATGCCTGCTCGATGCCCTCAAGCAGCTCAATGGGTTTCTCCAATAATTCTTTCCCATAATTGATGGCTTTTTCGATGATCGCAATATCAAGCGTTTTGTCAGAAACCCTGATAGCAGTTTCGATCATGGAAAGCATAAAACCCTTTACCCCGTAGCCATACAAAGCAAGATTCTGCATTTCCGTTTTAAACAATTCCTGCCCTACGGTATGGTGCGGCAAATAGTCTTCCAATAAGGCACAAAACTTTTGTTCCGTTTCCTGGAAATAGGGTTCGTTCACCCACAGCGTATCATCGGCATCGAAGGCAATTACTTTTATAGGCATGGAGGTTAGTAATTAGGGATTGGGGATTAGTTGGCTAAAATTTCTTTGTACTTTTCTGTCATCCGGGTAACGAGATTGGCCTTTATATCAGCCGGTACAAAAGCCGCTTGCAGGGCATAGACATTACACTTAAAAAAGTCGGCAGTTTCCCAGCCAAATACCTGCTTCATTTTTTCATACTCCTTATTGAGGGTAATGTCGGTGATGGTTCTTGCATCGGTACTCAGGCTCAGCGAGATGCCTGCTTTATAGAGCTTATCTACGGGGTTACTGAGATAGTCATCGCAAACATTGGTCTGAACATTGGAACTAGGGCAAATTTCCAGGTGAATATCATGCTTCATTAAATGTGCCACAAGGCTTGGATCTTCAATACTCCTTACCCCATGTCCTATCCTGCTGGGGCCAAAATGTTCCAGGGTTTCCCAAACACTCGCAGCTCCGCAAGCTTCCCCGGCATGGGCGGTGCAAAAAATATTATTTGTTTTGGCAAACTTAAACGCCTCCATATGCGCCGTTATAGGGAAGCCGGCTTCATTGGCGGCTATATCGAAACCCGCTACCAATGTGCCTTCAAATTCCTTGACCAAATGCACCGTTTCCATACTCTGTGCTTCGTTGTAGTGACGAAGGGTACAGAGTATCAGCCGGGCTTCGATACCTGTTTCTGATATCGCTTCAGCTGTAGCTTGTTCCGTTGCCTGTACCACTTCGTATGGTGTAAGACCTTTATCGAGGTGCTGCAAAGGAGCAAAACGGATCTCTGCATACATCACATTGTCGGCAGACAGTTGTTTAAAAAGATCTTTTACCACCATGGCCAGATGTTCCTTTGTTTGCATGAGAGCAATCCCCTTTGGAGCCCTCAGCAAAAAATCGGCAAGATCGGTGCATTTAGGCGGGGCTATGTAAGCGATATTAAATTCCTCCCGGGTAACCGATGGATCGATAGCTGAAACCACTTCGTAGCTCAGCGAACAATCGAGGTGCAGATGTAATTCAGCCTTAGGTAATTCTGTAGTGTTCATAATAAATGATCAGCAATTGCAATGAGTTTTTTCAGTGGCACTTTATTTAGATCAGCTGAAACTTGCCAAATAAAACACTTTATATGCCCTTATATTCCTTATTTGGTTAAAACAAACTTCTTAAGGAACACGCCCTTGGTAATGTAGGTCAACCATATAAGGAATATAAGAGTATATAAGGTAGAACTACTGTGCCGGGGCAGGGGCAGGCGGGGCAGCCCTGAAATCCACGCTATCTACCACTTCGCCGCAATGAAGCATTTTATCTCCAAAATAAGGATTGATCACTTCGTCTTTATTGCTGAGCCAGTTGGCGCCGGAGTTGTTAAAAGCCATCGGGCAGTGCACCTGGTACACCATCGCCTTATCGTATTTAACGGTGCGGATCAAATCGTACATCGCATCCGAAATGATCTGGAATGATTTGCGTTTTTCTTCCAGGCCGGCTGTTTTTGACAAAGCTATCACCTCCGCCACTATTGACTCTTTTAGGCTTTCTGCGGTACTAACGATAGCCGGATCGGCTTTGAGGTCTTTCACTATAAGCGTATCCACATCAAAACGGAATTGTGAAGCCACTATATCCACCTGGCCGGCATTACTTTTAATAAACGCATCCCTTAGCGCATAATATGTGTTCAGCATTCGCTCAAAACTGCCTGAAAATGCGGAAGTATTGGTGGTAATTTCCAGTGGTTTCGGTGGAGGGCCAGACGGAGTCGGGTCTTTTTTGATAAAAAACCAGTACAATGCAAAGCCGCCTGCCAGCACTAACAAGGCTATTAATCCTTTTTTCATTTCTAAAATATTTGGCGCAAAAATAAGGGGTGGATAGCTGGGATTGGGGATTTGTAGCGAGGGATTTGACCGGCGGCTATAACCGTCAATTTACCTCCTGAATCTTTATTGATTTATTAGTGGGTGCCGATACTTAGTTTCGCAGCAATTTTTGAAAAGGAGATTTAGGCTCCATTATAAACAAATATCAGGACACTAACCCCTGTCAGGGCGAAAACCAGCCCTGACAGGGGTAATAAATACAATACGACTATGCTGTTAGGAATGAATAATGTTACGTTTGAGTTTGGGGCGAGAATCATTGTGGAAGGCGCCACCTGGCACCTGAATCCCGGTGAACGCATCGGGCTGATTGGCTATAACGGAACGGGCAAATCCACATTGTTGAAAGTGCTGGTGGGCGAATACAGCCCCAGCGTAGGCAGCGTGGAAAAAAGCCGCGACACCACCATCGGTTACCTGCACCAGGACCTGCTGAGTTTCGACACCAACAGCAGCATTACCGAAGTGGCCATGGAAGCTTTTGAAAAAGTGATGGCATTGCAACGCGAACAGCATGAACTGGAAAAACTGCTGGAGACCAAGGAAGATGAAAAATTGTTGAACCGATACATGGATGTGCTTCACGAAATTGAAGTGAACGATGGTTTTGATATTCAATATAAAGCCGAAGAAGTGCTGCATGGCCTGGGTTTTAGCGATACCGACCTTAAACGCCCTTACAAGGAATTCAGCGGAGGCTGGCGCATGCGTGTGTTGTTGGCGAAAATGATCCTGCAAAGCCCCGATGTGCTGCTGTTGGATGAACCTACCAACCACCTGGATCTGCCATCCATTGAGTGGCTGGAGCGCTACCTGATCAACTACAAAGGCAGCGTGGTAATCGTGAGCCACGATAAATTCTTCCTCGACCGCATGGTGAACCGCATTGTGGAATTGTACCAGAAACAATTGCACATGTATATCGGTAACTACAGCTACTACGAGCAGGAGAAAGCCATCCGGATAGAAATGCAGAAACGTGCTTTTGAAAACCAGCAGGATTATATCCGCCAGCAGGAACGGTTTATTGAACGTTTTAAAGCCAAAGCCAGTAAAGCCGCAGCAGCACAGAGCGTACAAAAGCTGCTGGATAAAGTAGACCGCATAGAAGATACCAACCTGGAACGGCCGAATATGCGCATCAACTTCAGCGTGGGCAGGGAGCCGGGCAAAGTATTGTGCAACCTGAAAAATATCAAGAAATCCTTTGGCGACCTGCACATACTTACGAATGGAAATGCAGAGATAGAACGTGGTGATAAAATAGCCCTGATTGGGGCCAATGGTAAAGGAAAAAGTACGCTGCTACGGATCGTGGGGGGCAACGAGCCATTTGATGGCGGTGAACGGGAATGGGGACACAACGTGGTAGAAAGCTTTTATGCCCAGCATCAGCTGGAGTCGCTTACCATGACAAATACTATTATAGATGAAATGAATGGCTGTGGTGCCGGCAAAACCGAACTGGAATATCGCAGTCTGCTAGGTGCTTTTTTGTTTAGCGGCGACGATGTGGAAAAACGCATTAAGATATTAAGCGGTGGTGAAAAAGCCCGTGTGGCATTGGCGAAAACCATTGTAAGTAAAGCCAACTTTTTAATATTGGATGAACCGACGAACCATCTCGACATTCACTCCGTGGAACTGTTGGTACAGTCTCTGAATAAGTACGAAGGCACCATCATCCTGGTAAGCCACGACCGTTATTTCATCAGCAAGGCAGCCAATAAAATATGGGAGATCGTAGATGGTGAAATAAAGGAATTTAAAGGCAGCTATGGTGAGTGGGTAGAATGGAAAGAAAGGATGGCGTTGCAACAAGCCACAAGCGCCAGGGAACAAGGCTCAAGCAACAAGGAGCAGGCTTCAAAGAAAAAAGAAGAAGCGCCGAAACAACAGCCTGCACCAGTTGCTCAAAAAGCCGAGCCCATCAATAAGGATGCTCAAAAGGAATACCAGAAGCAAAAGAAATTATTTGAAAAAACAGAAGCTGAAATGAATGCCGCCGGCGACCGGAAAGCAAAACTGGAAGGGCAATTGGCGGACCCGGATATCTATGGCGACCGCAATAAATTTTTAAAAATCGAGCAGGAACATGCCGCCGCTACCAAAGAATTTGCTGCTGCGCAGAAATTGTATGAAGAGGCGTTTGAGAAGATGATGGAGATGGAAGGATAGTTAGTTTATTAGTTGATTGGTTGATTAGTTGATTAGATAGCTAATAGCTGAATTCTACGTAACCGAAAGGCCAGTTGGAAAGACATAGAATTTCGATGTAAAGTGCATTCATATGCGAACTTATTTCTTATCAATCATTATGATACTGTTGTGTTGTAACCTTACTGCACAACCCATGACCATTTCCAGGGAAGATCTGTATCCTTATGAAGGTACTTTTGAAATTGAAAAGGGTCATCGCATAACACTCGGAATATTTGACGAGTTTAAGAGCCTCGTTTACCTGGACCTGAAGACCTTACAACTAGGTGCACTTATACCTGTTAAAAAAAATGTGTTCAGGGATAATAATGACAGTAACAAGTTGTTTGTTTTTTTGCGGGATCCGAAAAATAATGTCGGAGGATTGACAATTACTGAGAACCAGATTCGGGTAATGGGCAAAAGGGTGGCGCCTCATACCAGGAAATCAATTTCTTTTGTCAGTGGAAACCGGGCATTAAAAGGCGACTTCTATACCCCTGCTTCAAAAGGTCCCCACCCGGCCGTTGTGTTTGCCCATGGATCAGGCGCGGCCACCAGAAGCGTTGCTTTTTTCACCACCTATTTTTTACAATTGGGCATCGCAGTACTTACCTACGATAAACAGGGTGCAGGCGAATCATCCGGTGATTGGGAAACCGCAAGTTTTGACGAGCTGGCGGGCGATGTAATTGCTGGTATTCATTTTTTGAAAAAGCAAAACGCGATCGACCCAAAAAAAATCGGTGTCATGGGCAATAGCCAGGGAGGCTGGGTTGGCTCAATGGCCGCTGCAAAATCAAAAGATGTCGCATTTTTACTGATGCGCGTTGGTGCGGGAGAGAATGTAATGGAAACCATGCTTCATGAAATCAGGAGTATTTACCAGGCAGATGGCTTTGAGGAAAAAGAAGTGAATGAAGCAATGAAAATGGAAAGAAGCTATATGGATGCCGTAGCTGGAGGAAAGACCTGGGAACAATCGGACTCAGTAATTATGAGTTACAATAAATACCCATGGTTCAAAAAGGTATACCCTGCACCGAGGGAAAAATCAGTTCGGTCCGAAAAAAACCACCAATGGTTACAGAAGAATTTACAGTACGATTCCTACACTTATTTAAAGAAAGTAAAAGTACCTGTGCTATGGATGATGGCAGAAAAGGACATGAATGTAAACTCTCAAAAAAGCCATCCGAGAATTATCAAAGCGTTACAGGATGCAGGAAATAAAGACTATTCTGTAAAAATCATTCCCAACAGCGGACATACAGGTTTAACTGCTAAAACCGGCTACTACAACGAAGCCATTTCGTGGCAATATGCTGCAGGGTTTTGGGATGTTATGCAAGCCTGGTTAGTAAAAAGAAAAATTGCTAAAATAGGTAAACGCTAATAGTTCGTCGGTCCAATTCAAATAAATATTACCACTTTCCAGGCGCGGTTTTCACAAGCGGGCGCATCAAACAATCAGCCGCTCTGTGTGAAACCCCGACGTGTAAACGACCATAAAAAATTCTACATTCACTCTTCAAAGTGGAGTAACTATTTTATAGACCACACTCACCGAACTGCGATAAGCGGTTTTAAAATGTACAAATGAAATTACCACGCTACGAACTGAAGGCGGAAAAATCTTTAATGGTTTACGAGTTCATTAGTGAAGGCACAAAAGGGCAAATCCCTAAATTGATTAAATTTAGTGAAACCGCATTGAAAGGGTTTTACAATCTTGCTTTCGGTGATAAAGATTTGAAAACGGGTAATATTGATGATACGGTGATTTCAAATAATGGGGACAGTGATCAGGTTTTAGCTACAGTAGTATCAGCCGTTTATGCATTTACCGATACTGAAAGAGATTTGTGGGTATATGCTACAGGAAGTACCAAATCAAGAACAAGACTCTATAGAATGGGTATCACAAAATACCTGGAAGATGTCACCGCGGATTTTGAAATATTCGGGTTAAATGATGGAGAATGGGAAGATTTTAGAAAAGGAGTTGACTATACAGCATTTTTGGTAAAGAGAAAAGAACTTAGCTTTGAACGATCAAACACCGAAATATGAAAGAGGTAAAAGAATTAAACGAAAAGAAAATCCCAATTATCCGTATCGATAATTCATTGGAAAAGTATAAGGCGATGCCAATTTTTCAAGATAAGGTAGACAAAGCGAACGAAATGCTGCGAACAATTGGTCTTCCCAAAATGACAAAAAAATAAGTCGTCTTTCATTCCTATCCCCTCTCCAGCGCCTGCACCATATCAAACACAAAAGAAGCCGCCAGTCTTGCTGTGCGGTTGTCTACATCGTACAAAGGGTTTAATTCAGCAATATCAATAGACGCTACTTTTCCACTAAACACAATATGCCGCAGCAACCGCCGGAACATGGAATTGGGAGGCATTCCATTAAAGGCCGGGGCACTCACACCGGGGGCATTGGCTGCAGTAAACGCGTCCATATCAATACTTAGCTGTACCGTATCCGATTCCTCCAGCACATGGTTCAGAAGGTCAAGAATATGCTCCAGCTGATCGTTGGTAAACTCTTCGGCTTTGATGTATAAGGCACCAATATTGCGGGCCGTGTCAAATAGCAGTTTGGTATTGCTGCAATCCTGTATCCCGATGGCCAGGTAATGATACCCGATCTTGTTTTCCTTGCAGTGACTGGCCATTTGCCAAAAGCCGGTCCCGGAAGTCACACCCACTTTTTCATCCACCTGTCGCAGATCGAAATGTGCATCAATATTGATGACGCCAAAATTGCTTTTTGCTGACAGCTTTTGTTTGATACCATTAAAATTTCCATATGCCACTTCATGCCCGCCACCTAATACGATAGGAGTGTATTTGCGACTAATCAGCTGTTGAATTTTTTCCCCCAATAGTGACTGCGCAGCTTCAAGATCGCCATCATCACAGACCACATCACCGGCGTCAAACAGCTCTAGTTTTTCAAAATGAACCGGGAAACTGCTACAGGCTTTTCGAATAGCTACTGGCCCATCTTTCGCTCCTACCCTGCCCTGGTTGCGGAGCACACCTTCATCGCTGCAAAAACCGATGAACGCGATTTTGGTTGATTGGCTGATTGGTTGATTAATTGGTTGGTCCAGGTTGATTAATTCAATTGCCTGGTGCCATCTTTGTACGTTGGCATCATCTCCATCATTTCTTCCCTGCCAGGGTTTGGGTGCGTTGTAAATAGCCATTTCAGTTGACTGGTTGATTAGTTGATTGGTTCATTCGTTGCGCGGGTATTTCATTTTCACATTTCCACATTTTCACATTTCCATATTTAAACAATCTCTCCGCCGATCCATACTTTAGCCGGTTTTAATTTTCCCTGCTGGTACAAAATATCCCGGTAATCTTTTGTGGGGTATGCCTGTAGATCAGCTTTATGTACGGCAACAATACGGCCAACGTTATCCAGTCTCAAAGCATGTGCCGCCCTGTAGGTAAGGCCTGCAAAGACTTCAGCCGCCGTCAGCTTTTCGAAGGCGCCCAGTATAGCAGCCTGAATCAGCAAATCACCCTGTGGTGCGGAGCCAGGGTTCCAGTCGCTGGCAATCGCCACACAGCAGCCGGCATCAAGTAATTTCCGTGCCGGGGCAAAATGCATACCGAGACCAAGTGATGCCCCTGGTAAAACAGTAGCTACCGTTTCGCTGCCGGTTAATGCCGCAATTTCTGTTATACCACTGGCTTCCAGGTGATCTGCAGATACCGCATTGCATTCCACAGCTACCAAACTGCTGCCTGCCGTAAACTGGTCGGCATGCACCGTTAACTGGAAACCCATTGATACCGCCTCCTTTAAAAACGGAACCGATAGAGTCCTGCTGAAAGCTGTTTCTTCTATAAAAATATCGATGCGGTCAGCCAGCTTTTCATCTTTTAATTTGGGTAGCAGGTCCTGCAATATCCAGTCAAGATATTGCTTTTCATCACCTTCAAAATCTCTGGGCTTTATATGTGCAGCCAGGCAGGTGGGTACCAATGTGGCGGCCGTATGCTCCTTTGCGAGTTGTATCGTACGAAGCATTTTTAATTCTGCTTCCAGGTTCAATCCGTAGCCGCTTTTTATTTCAATAGTCGTTACACCTTCTTTTAAATGCCGGTCAAGCCGGGCCACCAAACCCAGTAATAATTCGCCTTCGCTGGCGGCACGGGTCATTTGTACACTACTCCAGATACCGCCGCCAGCTTTGGCTATTTCCAAATAGGTTTTACCTGCATTCCGCATAGCATAATCCAGGCTGCGGCTACCACCAAAACAGATATGCGTATGGCTGTCGATAAAGCCGGGCAGCAAGACCATCGGTTCTTCTATCAACTCTGTAAAAGCCTGTGGATATTGGGTTTGGAGCGATGCAAATGTTCCAGTGGCGATAATTTTGCCATCGGTTACCAATACTGCTCCGTCATCTATTACTTCAAGTTCATCATCTTGCAAAGGCCCTTTTAAAGGCAGATTTTGTAGGGTGATAATTTGGGAGAATGGGCCGATAATTTTCATATAGCTATTACGGTATGGTATAGGGTCAAGTTTGTCCCTACAACTCTATTTTTTTAATCCAATTTAATCTTTCAGGATATTCTAAACCAAGTTCTTCAAATTCAAAAGGAAATACTAATACACGTCCAACCTCGGGTTTTGTTGAATCATAGATAACTGAAAATTTCTCCTTAAAAAAATCCGCCCCTAATTTATCACAAAGTCTGGTTGGTTCTGAGCTGCTGTACTTTTTACCATTTATCTCATAATAACAGATATAGTAGAGTGATTTGGGTCTCCCCGCAAATACTGATTCACCAGTAAACTGTGTAGTGGTAAAAGCAGCATGTTTAAGTAACTTCTTATTTGTAGCTTTGTTTTGGTATCCAACGACAAAATACAGAATGGAAGCAAAAGCGATGATTCCCAGGAGTTTCCAAGGCCATTTTTTATCGTATCTCCAAACTGCATCACTATCCAAACTCATTGTTTAATCATCACTTTTAAGAATTAGAAATAAATGGGAAGGCGGCCATGACAGCTATGTCTGTTAAACTTGAGGATTGCCACGTCGGGCAAAGCCTGCTCCGCCTAAGCGGAGAACCCGATCCCGCAATACCGGGCTCTCACTGTTTCGCTATTTCTTCTTCCTCGGCGTCTTCACCGCCGGTATAAATTTAGACCCTGCCTTACCACCACCAGACTTCGGCGGAGCCGCTTTTTTTGCAGGAACTTCCACTACCGCCGGTTTTAAATTATCTGTTACAAAACCAGCAATCTTTTGCGGCAGCCATTCGTAATCCAATTGTCTTTTACCGAGATTGGCACTTACCACTTTAATACTTACCTGGTCGCCAATGCGGAACTTGCGGCCGCTGCGACTACCTACTAATTGGTAATCACTTTCCACCAGCCTGAAGTCATCGTGGTTCTGCAGATCCACCATGCTCACCAGGCCTTCACATTTATGCTCCACCGTTTCGGCCCAAAATCCAAAGGAAGATACGCCGGTGATCACTGCATCAAATTCTTCGCCCAGTTTATCGCTCATAAATTCCACCTGCTTGTATTTGTTGGCGGCACGTTCGGCTTCCATGGCAGCACGTTCCCTTTCGCTGCTGTGTTTGCACTTGCTTTCCATTTTTTTATCCACCGGTGTTTTACCGTCCAGCACCTGCTGTAGTATTCGATGTACCATCACATCGGGGTAGCGGCGAATGGGTGATGTAAAATGGCAATAATGTTCAAAACCCAGCCCATAATGGCCGATATTTTCAGTGGTATAAATCGCCTTGGCCATTGTGCGGATACCCAGTTGCTCCAGCACATGCTGCTGTGGCGTGCCTTTGGCATCGGCCAGCATTTTATTAAAAGATTCAGCAATCGTTTCGGGCTTGTTGATATCGAATTTGTAACCAAATTTATTGGCGAATGCCATAAAGGGCAACATCTTCTCTTCGTTGGGGGTATCGTGTATGCGGTATGGGAAAGGAATGGGTTTATCCTTCACCATCACCTTACCCACCCGTTCGGCTATATAACGATTTGCCAGCAGCATCAGTTCCTCAATAAGCTGGTGCGATTCCTTGCTTTCCTTGATCATGATGCCAATGGGATGGCCTTTTTCATCCAGCTTAAAACGTACTTCCTGGCTGCTGAAATTGATCGCACCATTTTTAAAACGCTTCTTTCGCATTTTCTGGCTGATATCGTTCAGTATCAGAATCTCTTTTTCATGCAGACCGGTCTTTGTGTCGATGATCTGCTGGACTTCTTCGTAACTGAAGCGGTGATTGCTATGGATCACCGTACGACCTATCCAATGGTCTTTTACTTCACCCTTTTCCGTCATCTTAAAAATGACAGAAAAAGTGCATTTATCTTCGTGCGGCCGCAGTGAACACAATTCGTTACTAATCCGCTCTGGCAACATGGGGTTTACACGATCGGGCAGGTATACGCTGGTGGCACGGGCATAAGCCTCTTCATCCAGTATGGAGTCCTCTTCTACAAAATGACTGACATCTGCTATATGCACACCTATTTCATAGCCACCCTTTGGCATTACCCTAAAGCTGATGGCATCATCAAAGTCCTTGGCATCTGCGGGGTCAATGGTAAAAGTGAGCAGTTCCCTGCAATCCTTACGCAGCTTGATCTCCTTCTCACTGATCACATCGTTCAACCGCGCTGCTGTTTCCAATAATTCATCACTAAATTCCAGTGAAAATCCTTTTTCCAAAAGGATCTCTTTCATCGCGATATCATTCACAGCATCAGCACTCAGCACTTCCATCAGTTCTCCTTTTGGACGGCGGTTTTTAGGAGGCCAGTCTGTCATGCGCACCACTACCTTGGTGTCTTCATCTATTTCTCTCATCGGAACTGTACCCAATTCGAAATAGGGCATTGGCTTTTCGCCGGCGGGCACAAAAAGCAACAAGCCTTTGGTAAAACGGAGGGTACCGATATACTCGGTTTGCCTGCGTTTGATGACCCTGGTCACGCGGCCTTCGCGTTTTTTTCCGTTAAACCCTTCTCTTGTGACCGTTACTTCTACGGTGTCTCCGTGAAAGCCCTGGTTAAAATCCTGTGGACGAACGATGATATCGCCTTCGCCATCGCTGGTAATTACAAAACCCAATCCGCTGCGGGTAATGTCTAACATGCCACTGAGTGTTTGTGTGGAATGTTTTCTGTGTTTATTTTTTTCTTTTTTCATGTTTGTGTTTTTTGATATTAATGATCGTCATTGCGAGGGTTCTTGCCCGTGGCAATCTCCTGCTATTGACGAGTCAGTTTTTTTATAGAGGACCCTCGTAATTAAATGCTGGGGATTGCCACGTCGGGGCAAGAACCCCTCCTCGCAATGACGGTCGCTCTTTTATTTTTTGTCGCGTATTTTCAGATCTGTTTTCTGTCTACATCTTAAATTTCACTATAAAATTTTTTATAAGTTCTTGTAGTTTTTCTTCCTGGTTAAATAATATTTTGTGTTCAATGGGCAGTACGTACAATGGTATATCTGCCAGTTCCTTTTCAAATTTCAGCAGCCGCACTGCATCTTTTTCTGTTGTTAAAATAATGTTTTGATGACCATCTAATTTCGCAAAACGCTCCCGGATTTCCTTCAAATCGTCAATGGTGAAAATGTGATGATCGTTATAGGTTTTTTCAAGGTAGGTTTCGGTGTGTTCTTCCAGGTATTGCTTCAGCGGCCGTGGGTTGGCAATACCGCAAACCAGTAACACTTCGCAATGCGGGTGTAGTTGAAATGGCTCTTTGGTGATGACATGATACGGAATCCCATAACGGATCGTGCTAAAGAATACATGTTGCGTGGGTGTCGGTTTTAATTTATCGATGGTTTCTTTTCTTTCTTCCTCACTAAAATCTTCGGGGCATTTTGTTACGATAATGGTATCGGCACGATCTGCACTACTCCGGTTATCACGCAGATCGCCGGTGGGTAAAAACCAATCCTGGGTGTACAGGTTGTTGCAATCGGTCAGCACAATATTGTACCCCGCTTTTACCCGACGGTGCTGGAAAGCATCGTCCAAAATAATGACTTCGGTTTCAGGCTTATCGTGCAACAACTGCGGAATGGCTTCCAGTCGCTCTTCGCCAACTGCAACGGGCACGTCAGGAAATTTCATGTGAAACTGCATCGGCTCATCCCCTATTTCCAGCGCATTGGTGCTTTCATTGGCCAGCGCATAGCCCTTGGTTTTTCGCTTGTAACCACGGCTTAGCGTGGCCACTTTAAATTGTGGATGGAGCATCCGCAAAAGGTATTCCACCATGGGGCTTTTGCCGGTTCCACCAACGGAAATATTGCCTACGCAAATAATGGGCATATTAAAACTGGCCGCTTTGGATATGCCTTTGTTGAACATCCAGTTGCGAACGGAGATCCATAACCATACAATCAACGAAAAAGGGAAGAGTAAAATCCGGAACGACTTGACTAAGTAAAAATTAAAATTCATACAACTGCTGCGGGGTGATGCAATATTTTAAAGGTACATCAAATTGGTTGGCATCGGTGATTTCATCCACTCCTTCGAAAAACGAGAGACCAATCGTAATGATATCCGGCCTGCATCTTGGAATAAAACGGTCGTAAAACCCTTTCCCATAACCAACCCTGTAGCCTGTTTTGTCGAAAGCGGCCATCGGCACAAAAATGATATCAAGTAAATCTGCTGCTATAATGTTGCCGCTCACAGGTTCTGTTACGCCAAAGACATTGATGGCTGTTTCCATAGCATCATCATCGGCCACGGCATCCATATGGCAGGTTTTGAAATCCGTTTGGGGGAAGCAAAGCTGAAATCCAGGTTGATCGTCGCGAAGTGTTTCTTCAAAGTATTGCGGTGCTACTTCTTTTCGCTCCGCCATGGGAAAATAGCTCAGTACATAATCAGCTTTACCGAATGACAATTGGTGAAAATGCTCCAGCATCGCAGCAATATTCCTGTGCATCTCCTGCTGTGTAAGGGCCATCCTTTTGGCCAGGTATTGGTATCGTAGTTCTTTTTTAGTCAACGATTGATGTGATTTTGATGGGAACACGGATGACAGGGGTGATTACGGATGTCCGCAGATCTTTTATTGAATGGGAAACATCAGTCAACAAACATGTTTTAAAAAATCCGCGTTTATCCGTCGCAATCTGTATCATCTGTATTCCTATCCCTCTTGTTTATTCTTCATTTCCAAAAAAAGAAAAAATGGTGCTGCCATAGTTTCTATGTTTTAGATAGCCCGGATACTCCTCATAAAAATTCCTTGGGGTATGTTCCAGCACAAAAAGACCACCCGGCGCTATCATCTTTTTCTCCACAATAATTTTCGGTAACTCATCAATGGTTTCCAATGCATAAGGCGGGCCGGCAAAAATGAAGTCAAAATTGTCGCTGCAGTTTTCTAAAAACCGGAACACATCGCTTTTAACCAGCCGGCAGTTCTCAATCTTCAGGTCTTCGACGTTCTTTTTAATAAACTCGAACATCTTGTTGTCTTTTTCCACAATTACCATTTCTTCGGCACCGCGGCTGGCCAGCTCGTAGGTAATGGAACCCGTACCACCAAAGAGATCCAGCGTTCTGATATTTTCAAGGTCTATCTGGTTCTGAAGGATATTGAACAGCCCTTCTTTTGCGATATCGGTAGTGGGTCTTGTGTATGGCATATTGGCTGGCGGATGAATTTTCCTGCCACCAAACTTCCCGGAAATGATCCTCATGATGCTTTGATTAGAGAAGTAAAATAATGGTCGGGGATCGTTTTAAACTGCACGCCCCAGCCAGTGGTGTCCGCGTTGGAAAACTGTACATCAGCAAAATATTTTGGCAGCGATTGGTGCAGCGGCGAACCCTCTGCCAGCAGACCCTGGACCTTTACAGCCACCTCGGCCGGGCTGATATCCAGTTGCCGGCAAATATTCAGCAACTGGTAGTTCATATCCTCCACGGTATTGAAACGGAAACATTTTGCAATGAGCAATTTGTCATTTTTTGCCAGAACCAGTTCTACCAATCCATTGGAAAAAACAACTTGCAACAGCGCAAAAATGCTGGTCCTGCTTTCGCTTAGCGATTGCCTGATCAGCCATGCTAACGAAGAGTGTATAGTTGCTTGCGGGAATAATTCTGTGAAGGGGTCGAGCCAGTCGCCATTTGTTTTCAGGGCAACGGTCATTTCATGGTTAACATCGTCTTTAATAACCACATCCTGTTTAAGTAACCCAAACTGCATTTGCAGCAATGCTTTGGCCCCATCCTGCAAAGCAGCAGGAACAGGCATCGCATTGGGGGTACGGATATAAAATTTGGTGTCCAGGCCGGGATAGTTCAAAAGGGCACTGTGTTGCTTCAGATCCCGGAGTAAGGTTTCCATATCCTCCATATCCTCTTCGCTGCACTGCAATACTTCTGCTGCCACCCAATGCTCATTGGCTTTATCTACCATAGCGATGATCATGCTGCAAAACTCCAGGCAGAATACCAGCCTGCGACTCTCCTTTTCAAAGGCAGCCAATCCATCGGTCTTAATATCTACTATGCGTTGAACCATGTTGGTTGCAAAGTAAGGAAAAACGCCGGACGCTTTGCGTTTGCTTGTTCATCAGTTCCATTGTTCACCTGTTCACCGGTTGAAATGTTCACTTGTTCACCAAGTTCCATTGTTCACCTGTTCACCGGTTGAAATGTTCACTTGTTCACCAGTTCCATCGTTCATCTGTTCAGCATCAATTAAGGGTAACCTAAACCACTCAGCGATAATAAGAAGCATCCACACTTGTGAACATTGGAACTGGTGAACTTTGGAGCTGGTGAACTTTGGAGCTGGTGAACTTTGGAACTAGTGAACAATGGAACTGGCGAACAATGGAACTGGTGAACATTGGAACTGGTGAACAATGGAACTGGCGAACATTGGAACGATAAAACTATTTTCGTCCCATCATGGCAACAGGTTTCACACCCGATCTCAGGTTAAAAATAAACAACCGGCAAATTATTGGCATTGCATTACCCATAGCGGCATCTATCCTGGTACCGCAAATAAATTTTGTTACCAATAATATTTTCCTGGGGCAGTTGGGCCAGGAAACTCTGGCCATTGCCGGCATCACAGGCGTGTTCTATCTCATTTTTGCCGTGGTGGGTCATGGGCTTAATAATGGACTTCAGGCACTTATCAGCCGCCGTGCCGGCGAAAACAAAGTCGATGAGATAGGTAAATTATTTAACCATGGATTGCGCATTTCGTTATGCCTCGCTGCAGTGGGTATCCTGATTACTTACACCATTGCCCCATGGATATTAAGATATAGTATTCACGATGTGGAGCGGCAAAATATGGCCATCAGCTTTCTCAAAATACGCATCTGGGGTATCCTGTTTTTGTATATCTACCAAATGCGGAATGCCCTGCTGGTGGGCACCAATAACAGCCGGTATCTGGTAGCAGGTACACTCGCAGAAACCATCACTAATATTGTGCTGGATTACCTGTTGATCTATGGCAAATTTGGCTTCCCTGCGCTGGGTTTTAATGGTGCAGCCATCGCCAGCATCATTGCCGAGGCCACGGGAATGATCGTAGTGTTTGCAGTGATCCGGTACAATGGCATAGGCAGGCAGTTGCAGCTGTATAAAAAATGGGCTTTCGACCGCAAAACTTCCAGGCTGATACTGAACCAAAGCGGGCCGCTTATCTTCCAGTTTGTGATCAGCATTATCAGCTGGGAATTTTTCTACATATTGATAGAACACCACGGCAGCCTTGATTTGGCGGTAAGCAATACCATGAGAAACATCTTTGGCATCTTTGGTTGTGGATGCTGGGCTTTTGCTGCTACAACCAATACCATGGTGAGTAATGTGATAGGCCAGGGTCTTCATCACCGGGTAGATGAACTCATTAAAAAGATCATGTGGCTCAGTGTGATTTTTGCGGTAAGTGTGTGTATTTTACTCAATCTCTTTCCACGGATATTCCTCAGTATTTACGGTCAGGGAGACGATTTTATCAATCATGCCATTCCTGTGTTGCGTATTGTGTCTACTGCACTGGTGGCTATGGCAGTGGGTACGGTATGGGTAAACGCAGTAATTGGCACCGGTAACAGCCGGGTAAACCTGCTGATTGAAATTGCCGCGATCACACTTTATTGCACTTATGTTTGGTACACGCTTGAATACAAAAACCTGCCGATCACTATTGGTTGGATGAGCGAATGGATTTATTGGCTAACCTTGTTTAGTTTGTCTTTTATTTACATGAAAAGCGGGAAATGGAAGGGGAAAGTGATATAGCTATTTTTATTGCTAGTTAATACTCAGATTGCCATTTACATGTAAATTGGCATCAGTCTCCACCGTAATCTTCGCATTCTTAGAAATGGATTGTGGCACATTTAAAATACAATTACTACCATTAGCAATACTGATTTCGCAATAGCTGGGTAACACCGCCGGAGGAACTACATTATTTAACCATTTTCTTGCATCCGTCCAGGTGCCGGTGCCAATAAAACGATATGTAGCAATAGCAGTAACAAAAAAACCGCCGAAACCAGTGGACTCAAAGCTTACCTGCCAGCGCTGAAGCGTAGCATCCCAAATAATGTCACTATCGTCAGGATCGATCAATGTAAAGTCGCCAGTATAAGTACCCGGTAATGAGGAAACTGAGGTTCCCGTATATTGGGCAATTCGTAAATGCTGCTTGTTTTGCCCATTCGTGCCGGGAAGCTTTGCGATGGCGTCTGCCCGCAAATTATAACTGTCAAATTCAGCTTCGGTAAAAAACAAAGTCACCCTTCCTGTCATTGCAGTTGATGTAGCATTGATTTCATAATGACGATTAATGTAGGGTTGGTTGTTAAAAGCCGGGCTACCCACTTCGATGATGGTCTTTGCCTTCAACATGCCATTTACCGGTGCAGTTCCAACCGGCTTGATCACTGCAATAACACGGCACCCTAAACTACCCATAAGTGGTACAGAACTGGTGCCTGTAATGTCTATCGCTGTTGAATCCAGGTCAACTGAAAGTGGCATACCCGCAGGATTGTAAACGGCAACCGCGTTTATTCCAGACTGCCCTACTATTAAATAATTGTAAACGGGATTGTGCATAAAATACCAGTACATCCACGCGTTGGCCGTAGACCCCATGATACTATTACAACTATTCACATTACCTGTAGTTGAATAACTGCTGTTTCCCCAGCTAATTGCCATCGCATCTGTGAGCGGACCGTTGTCGTATAGTGCGCTTATCACCATGAAATTATCACCGCTGTTCAGCGCATAGACCCCATTGTAACCAATACGGTCGCCAGGTGAATTTCCTACCAGGGAATTGTGGCTGCCTACATTCCCTGTGACAGCGGCAGAGCCGTCTGCCCAGGTAATGGCGCCAACATTTGCAACAGACCCGTTACTCCAATACATACTGCCAACAACATATTTTCCGTTGCTAAGAGCTGTTGCGGATCCGCCGACCCGATCACCCGTAAGACTTCCTACAAGTGAGTTTCCCGTGATTACAAAACCTGTAATGCCGGTAATACCACTGGCCCAGGTGGATGCACCGGCATCAACAGTGGTTCCATTATCCCAGCTGGGGCTGCTCACTACATAATTCCCGTTTGTTAGCGCTGTAACTGATCGCCCGATATAGTCATTTGTCTTACTGCCAACCAATGAATTATTAGCCGATATTTCCCCTGCTATTCCCGTAGTTCCACTTCCCCATGTCGCTGCCCCGGCATTTGTTATTGCCCCATTATCCCATTCAAAACTTGCCACAACATAATTTCCATTTTTCAGTGCAATGACCCCTGACTCCCCAACAAAATCGTTAACGGTAGTGCCCACCAGTGAATTCGTGTGATTAACCTCCCCAGTGATTCCCGTCAGTCCATTACCCCAGGTAGCAGCGCCTGCATTTTGTATGGAACCATTGTCCCAAAATTCGCTGCTCACAACATAATTGCCATTGCTTAATGGTGTTATCTCATACCTTCCAACATAGTCGCCGGAGTTTGTACCGACAAGAGAATTGTTACTGTTTATCGAACCTGTAATTCCTGTTGTTCCATTGGCCCAGGTTGCCGCCCCGGCATCTGCTATCACACCATTGTGCCACCGTATACTACCCACAACATAATTACCATTTGTGAGTGCTGTAACCGAACTTCCAATAAAATCGTTTACGGTGGAACCAACCAATGAGTTACTACTGCTTATTACACCCGTAAGACCGGTGGCTCCATTTACCCACGTAACAGCCCCGGCGTTTGTGATTGGGCCATTATCCCAAATAGAATTTGTAAAAACAAAATTGCTGTTATTTAAAATGGTGATCCCGGTAAGCCCTACCAAATCGGTGCTTGTACTGCCTACCAAAGAATTCGCACTACCTACTTCGCCTGCAATGCCGGTGGTACCATTGGCCCAGGTAACTGCCCCGGCATCAATGGCATTTTCAAAGCTCCAGGAAGAAGATATGACAACATAATTTCCATTGGGCAATGCATGAATCCCGTATCCACTTACAAGATCAAACTTAGAGCCACCCACCAGCGAATTATTGCCATTGATGAAACCCACCCGTCCCGAAACACCGTCACACCAGCTAGCCGCACCGCCGTCAATAACTTTTTCATTATCCCAAAAAGCACTTGCTACTACATAATTTCCATTAGACAATGCTGTTATTCCTTTATATTCCGGGTACCCCCTTCCTACCATGTCATTTGCAGTACTTCCAATAAGTGAGTTATTGCTGTTAATCTCACCAGATATACCGAAACTACCATCTCCCCAGGTTACAGCGCCCACGTTCTGTTTTGTCAGATGATCCCAATTGATACTTACCACTACATAGTTCCCATTATTAAGAGCACTTGTGCCATAGTTACCTACAAGATCATAGTCATTAGTTCCTACTAAGGAATTACCGGCACTCACTACTCCTGTCAATCCAGTGGTGCCATTACACCAGGTTACTGCACCGGCATCTATAATGATATCATTATCCCAAAACAAACTATTGACTACAAAATTGCCATTATTTAATACCGTTATGCCACCGCTTCCGATCCTGTCATTTAAATGGCTTCCGCTTAATACGCTTATGAGGTTATGGCTGCTGCCATTATAAAGATAGATGGCACCTACGTCAATTACGGTTCCTTCATCATACAATGTATCCGAAATCACATAATTACCATTTGTCAATACCGTTACAGTGCCACCGAATTTCCCACTGCCAACAGGACCGGGTAAACTGATTGTTTGAGAATGCGAAAGCAGTAAGTTAAAAAGAAAAAATAGTGTAGATTTCAGTTTACTCATAAAAAGGATGTTTTTGATAACAGATTAAATATAGTTAAATACTTCACCTCCTGTTTAAGCAAGAAAAAATTTAATACCCTCCGCCACCTCAATCTTTATTCCCTTGTGACTCCTGCATTACCCGCTATTATCGTATCTTACTCCACTTAAAAAAATAGCCACATGACAAAGGAATCCAAAGCACCGGGCCTTGAGCGCTTTAATTATTACTTGCAGTTGCTGGAACCAATGCTTGATAAAGCCAATACATCCGAAAACCCGGCATTGGTACTTTACCAGCTAAATGCCCGTACACCGCTTTTTATGCTGGAAGCCCTGACCCGGATCTACGAAAAAATACATAACAAGAAAATTTTTGGCAAACAGAAAGTGCATTTTAAACTGCTCGAGGATATGCTGGGAGCCGTCGATCATTACGACGTTATTTACAAGGAATTAGCCCCCACAAAAAAGATACCTGCAGCTATTAAGAAGTACTTGCAAACTAAAACCGAAGAAAAACTCGCTGCGCTGAACGAAGTTCTGGCAGGCGAAGGCTGGACCGGCACTGACAACAAGCGGATGAACAAAATTGCTTCGAAACTGAAAAAAGCGGATTGGCTGGACGAGAAAGAAGATACTGCGGCCGTAAAAAAGCAATATGCCAAAAGCATCGAAGGAATCCTTGAAGATATTTCCAGCAACGAAATAAATTTCGATAACGTGGAAGAAGATGTGCATGAACTGCGCCGCGAACTGCGCTGGCTAAGCATTTACCCGCAATGCTTCCGCGGCCTGTTTCAGCTTAAGCCCAACAACAAACCAACCGCTGCGCAAAAAAAATATCTTACCAAAGAAATCACCGGTTCGGCTTTTAATAAAATGCCGCCAAAAGGCAAGCTCGAACATATCATAACCTTACATGGCAATAACTTTTATGCTCTTAGCTGGATGATAGCCGAGTTGGGTAAATTAAAAGACAGTGGACTGAAAGTAGAAGCCTTAACAGAAGCCATCCTTGCCACCACTAAATCGCAGCATAAACAAGCAGAAGCACAGGCTTATAAAATCTGCGGCCCAAAACAATTAAGTATGGCCAGTATTTTATCACTTGCCAAAAAGGAAAGCGACCTGTTTTTTAAAGAAAAAATGTTGGAAGGACTAATAGCTGAGTGAGAAGGAATTAATGCTCAATTTTCAACGGCCAATGTTCAATTTTCAACTTGCCCTGGATTGAGAATTGATCGTTGAGCGTTGATTATTGTTTATTTTCTTACACACCATGCAGGCTTCCACCCTTCTCAAAAAGCCTTTCAATATTCTTCTCCACGGCCGGGTCTTTTTCAAGTGGAGGTGCATGATGGGGTTTAATACGGGCATCGATCACCAGCGGGCCGCGACATCCCCAGTGCTTATTTTCGGTAAAACTTTCAATGCCATAAATATCATGACTGGGGTTGCACCGGGTAAATGTTGCCCATAAATAATTGCGGAGGTTGGCAGCTACAAATTCGCTGTTGTCGCAAATAATAATAAATGGAACTTCAGAAAGATCAGCGACTGATTCTTTCAGCAAATCATTAAGTATTTCCATCTCTCCTTTTGCTGTTTCATAGCTGGAAAAAGGCTTTACTTGCAAAGCCACGACGCCGGGCATCACCAGTTGGGCATTTTCAAACAATGAGATATTTTTTAATGCAACGGGAATTTCCGTAGCCAATTGCCGCTTTATGTCGCCACAGGCGGCAAATACTACCTTGCTCCCGGAGTTTAATCCAGTACCACTGTAATCAAGTGTATCGATAGTGGTGTTGGTGTAAAAATGCACGTCGCGGGTAAGGTCTATGCGTTGGAGCAAATACTCCATAAAATGCTGAACGTTATGGGTGGTCAGTTTGCTTTCATCATCGGCCGCTATGAATAAAAATTTTGCCAGGCTTAACTGGCCCGTACCTAAGATATGATTGGCAATGGTCAATAACTCAGCTGGCTGTTTGGCCGGCATATAAGGCGTGTATCTTTCACTGCCTATTGCCAGTAATAACGGGTGCACGCCAGCCGCATCTACGGCATGCACTTCTTTTAGCCCCGGTATTTCCTGCGGAATAGCCGCACCCGCCAGTTCATGTATCAATTCCCCAAAGCTGGTATCTTCCTGTGGAGGCCGGCCAACCACCGTGAATGGCCAGATGGCATTTTTTTTAGCATACACTTTATGCACTTTCATCAGGGGAAAGGGATGCTTTAAACTGTAGTAGCCCAGGTGGTCACCAAAAGGACCTTCAGGTTTATTTTCACCCGGGTACACTTCCCCGGTAATTACAAAATCTGCGTCTGTGCTGATGGCAAAGCCATCTTCATAGGCATACCGGAATCTCCGGCCGCCAAGTATGCCGGCAAATGTAAGCTCGCTGATACCCTCGGGCAAAGGCATTACGGCCGATAATGAATGAGCTGGTGGCCCCCCAACAAAACAGCTCACTTTTAATGGCAATCCTTTTCTATTTGCCTTGGTTTGATGGACACCAATGCCCCGGTGAATCTGGTAATGCAGGCCAATCTCTTTATCCGGCACATAATTATTGCCGGTAAGTTGAATACGATACATGCCCAGGTTACTCTTCATAACGCCGGGTTGATCCATGTCTTCGCTGTACACCTGCGGCAGTGTCACAAAAGCGCCGCCATCCATCGGCCAGTGTTGTATCAGTGGCAGATCGCTGATTTGTATTTTTTCGTACAAAACTGGTTTGGTCATGGGATTTTTCAAAGGCAAAGCCTTTAAAGCCGCCAGCCCGATGCCGAAATTATCAATGGGATGTTTAATCGCTTTTACCGGATCATTTTTGAGTGCGATCAGCCGCTGCACTTTTTCAAATGTGTCCCTGAAAATGAACTTGCTCCGCTCCAGCGACCCAAAGATGTTGGAAGCTGCACGAAATCTTGAGCCTTTTACATTTTCAAATAACAGTGCCGGACCTTTTGCTTCATATACCCGAAGGTGTATGGCAGCCATTTCCAGGTAAGGGTCTACCTCCTCCTTTACTCTTATCAAATGACCATTTCTTTCGAGGTCGTTTAAGCATGCTTCCAGGGATGTATAGGCCATGAATAGTACAACAGGTTTGAAAAAGAAAGGTTGGTTTGTAGTGTGGCAAATTAATCAAACAGGCTTGTAAGGATACAGAAATCTTGTGTACGCGTTCCTGGCTGCTATGGCTGGATTGGCCTAAAAGAAAAAAAGACCGTCGGGCAACAGATACAAACAGGTTTGGGTCTTAGTGCCTGTACACCCTAATTTTTACTTAACCATTTTTTTATGAAATTGAAAATCCCAGCCCTTACATCCTTCCTGTTGCTATTATCGGCCGCATTCTGGCTAAATGGCTGTCAAAAAGAAATAAGCTCTGAAAGCAATGGGTTTATCCAGGCGCCCACAGAAAAAACTATTAATGCTACGATCGAAGGGCAGGTGTATGATGAAAACGGGGCCCCTATGGCAAATGCCCAGGTTTCCATCGGTACCGTTAACGGCACCACTGACAAATATGGTTTCTTTCGCTTTAACGGGGCCAGCATCAATCAAAACGGTGGCCTGGTTAAAGTAATCAAGGCTGGCTATTTTAATGGCTCCCGCTCGTTGTTTTATTCAGCTTCCGAAACCAATTTTGTCCGCATACAAATGATTCCAAAAACGCTGGTGGGCACTATTGATGCCGCTGCGGGAGGCAGCGTGTCTGTTAGCACTGCGGGATTAAGTCTACCGGCGAACGGTGTGGCAAAAGCCGCGTCAGGAACAGCATTCAGCGGAACCATCAATGTTTATGCCGCATACCTGGATCCTTCCCTGGAAAGTACATTAAAACAAATGCCGGGCAATCTTTTTGGTATCCAGGCCAATAATACATTGGCGAGTTTAGAAAGCTATGGTATGATGGCCGTGGAATTGGAAAGCACCAGCGGCGAAAAATTGCAAATAGCCAATGGCTCTGAAGCAACGTTGAGCTTTCCCGCCCCGGCATCGGCAGCTCAAACTACTATTCCATTATGGTATTTTGACGAAGCTACAGGCTTTTGGAAAGAAGAAGGCATGGCTACAAAAACCGGCAACCAGTATATCGGAAAAGTAAAACATTTCTCTTTCTGGAACTGCGATTATCCTTATGGTGTAGTCGATTTCCAGGTTAAAATTGTAGACCAAAACAATAATCCCCTGGTACATAAGATGGTGCGTATAGAAACTACCACCGGCAATGCATCTGCAGGTAGCGGTTATACTGATAGCCTGGGCCGGGTAAGCGGAAAAATGCCAAAAAACCAGGTACTTACCTTAAAAGCAATGGGCGATTGCAACAATGTCATTCACACGCAAAGCATTGGTCCATACAGTGCTGCAGCCAACCTCGGCACTATTACAGTAACTGTTTCCGCCGCCCAGATGGTGGAGATCACCGGCACAGTGGTTGATTGCAGCAGTATCCCCGTAAGCAATGGGTATGCGTATCTCACTCTTAGCAACAGGGTGTATCGCTGCCATACCAATAATACTGGTGGTTTTACTATCCGGTTAATGAACTGCAGCGGTGCCACTACCGCCAGTATTTTTGGCATAGATCTTACCAACCTCCAGGAAGGAGTACCGGTTTCCATCAACATCGGAAGTACCGCTGTAAATGCCGGCAACATTGCAGCCTGCGGCACCCTCATCCAAAACTTTATCAATTACACCATCGATGGAGTCAGCTATTCGCTCACCAATCCTCCTGATTCTACCATGGCTTATTTCACTACTTTAAATGGTACCACCAACCCTCCCCCTACCACTTATATCAGCGGATTCAAAATAGGGGCCACAACTCCCAATCCGAGGATCGATTTTAGTTTTTCCGGTACCGCTACAACTACAGGCACACATACATTGACTGCATTCTCAGCCAACGGGGTTGATTCTGCTACAATCCCTTCACCGATACTCTTAACCATTACCCAATACGGGGCAGTGGCAGAATTTATCGTAGGTTCTTTTGCAGGCACTGTAAACAGCAGTTCCGGCATACATACCATTACGGCAAATTTCAGGGTACGACGTTTACAATAGTTCTATCCATACGTTTCTTACAAAGCCCCGCCAGTACTACATTGGCGGGGCTTTTACATTTTATTCACTGCCCTGGCCGACAGACCTGCTTACGGAAAGTCATTCACAACAGAATAACCGGAAAACCTTTCCTGTGGCCGGCTTACTTTAACAACAAAAGCCGCTACATTCATTTTTTAATTATCAGGCTTTAACCTGATAATTACCAATTATTAGGTTTTAACCTGATAATTACACATTATTAGGTTTTAACCTGATAATTTTAGGCTATCTTTGAAGGAAAATAAAACCATGGCCGTTTCCAAACCAATAGCTGTTATTACAGGCGACATCATTGGCTCGTCGGGCATTGCGGGCACAAGGCGAAGAAAGCTGCTTGCCGAAATGACGCGTGCCACAGAAAAGGCTGTCCTTTTTCTGCCCGATTTTAAACCAGAGATATTCCAGGGCGATAGCCTGCAGGGCTTTTCTGCAAAAAAAAGAGAACTGACATTAAGCGCAGCCTTACTCATAATTGCCATGCTAAAGGCAAAAGGTTTTAATATCCGCATTTCGATTGGGCTGGGTAATACCAGCTTTGCTTCCGGCAAAAGCCTCACCAGCGATGGTACTGCATTCCAGCACAGTGGCCGTAATATGGAAGATCTGAAAAAGAAAAAACTCATGCTGGCCGTTGAAAGCGATCATGAACAATGGAATGCCGAATGGAATGTGCATTGTGTTACCCTCAATTACTTGCTGGAACGCTGGACGGTGCAGCAATCTGAAGCCGCAGTGGAAACCTTACTGGGAAGTACCCAACAGGCCGCGGCTAAAAAACTCCGCATACATCAAAGTGCAGTACAGCAGCGTTTAAAGGCTGCTGCATGGCCCATTGTGCAGGCTATTTTGAAACGATTTGAATCCACTGTGTAAAAATGAAGCCTTGGAAAAAGAAAGTTGTTTAGCCCATTCGCACATTTTCAACACCATTAATCCCTACATTAGGTTTTCAATTTTCAGATTTCAATTCTATGCTACTTACCAAATGGATATGTGCTCACCTGCTGGGGGATTTTCTTTTTCAGAATAAAAAAATGGTACAGCACAAACAGCGCTTTAAGGCTAAAAGCTGGATGCTGTATGCCCACTGCCTGCTTCATGGCGCTTTATTTTATCTTTTTAATGCAGAATGGGACCAATGGCACTGGGCCGCTATTGTGGCTGTTACCCATTTTTTTATAGATTGGTGGAAGCTGGAACGGGAAAACAAAGCCATCTACTTCGTCCTGGATCAGGCCATGCATATGGCTGTTCTCATCGTTATTTGGTTTGTAGCCAGTATGAATTGGGAAGCGTTTAAATATTGGCTGTACGAACTGATGAATGATGACAAGCTATGGCCAATGATGATGGGCTATTTCCTGCTCACCTGGCCATTCTCTATGTTGATAGGATTAAGCACCCAAAAATGGCGGCAGGAGGCGATGAAAGGATTTGAACACCAGAAAAATTCTTTGGCCGATGCGGGGAAATGGATCGGTATTTTTGAAAGATTGCTGGTATACACCTTTATCATCAGCAACAATTTTGCAGGCATTGGGTTATTGATCACAGCAAAATCCATTTTACGTTTTAACGATACCAAGGGCGCAGACGGGAGAAAAGAAGCCGAATATATTTTGATTGGCACACTCATGAGTTTTGCAGTGGCTATTATTACCGGGCTGGCGATACTAAAAACAATTGAACCCTAAGCACCACACCATGACAGGGCGAAAGCCAGCCCTGTCAGGGTTTTGAGTCTTGCTATTAATTTTGAGAAAATAAGACTGAATAAATCAAAATTCAAGCCCCTGCAAATCTCACCGGGTAAAAGAAAATTAAAAACTATAATTAAAATACACATGCAAAAACTATTGTACCTGCTGATAATAGCGATAAGCCTTTCTCCAAAGGGCTATTCTCAAAACAAAAAACCCATTACGCACGAAACCATGTGGCTCATGAAAAGGGTGGCCGCACCTGTCGTAAGCCCGGATGGCAAGTGGGTGGTATTTAGCCTGACAGACCCTTCTTATGATGAAAAAGAACAAAGCACGGACCTTTGGCTAACTGCAGCAGACGGCAGCGGCAAGCCAAGGAAAATAACCAATACCAAAGCCGGGGAATCTGCCTATACCTGGAGTCCTGATAGTAAACAAATTGCCTTTGTGGCCAAACGGGAAGGCGATGAAGTGGCGCAGGTATACCTGCTCGATGTTACCGGCCCCGGTGAAGCACAACGTTTTACCAATTTAAGCACGGGTGCAGGGGCGCCGCAATATAGTCCCGATGGAAAAATGCTCCTGTTTACCAGCAGCGTTTATCCCGGTGCATTTACCGACAGTGCCAATAAAAAAGCGGCGGAAGACAAGAAAAAAATCAAGTATAAGGCGCGGGTGTACACCAGCTTTCCTGTAAGCGAGTGGGACCATTGGCTGGATGAAAAACAAACCCATGCTTTGATACAGGCATTGGACGCTACAACCGCCAGGGATATTTTTTCCGGATCGGATATGAGTACCAAAGAAGGCTTCTTATTTAGCGGAAACGCAAGCTGGAGTAGCGATAGCAAGGAAATTATTTTTTCGGCCTCCGAAAACACCAACACTTCTGCCTACCAGAACAGCTTTGTAAACCTGTACAAGGTGGCGGCAGCAGGCGGTGTTATAACAAAGTTATTGGGCGATGGCAGCGATTATACCGGTGCCAAACAAAGCGCTGATAGCAAATACCTGTTTTGCTACGTTACTGCCAACAATAACTACAAAGTGTATAATATCAATAACCTGCTGCGTTACGACTGGCCGTCTATGCAAAATAAAGCCGTGCTGACGGCTGGCTTAGACCGGCCCGTGAGCAGTTATAGTGTTAACGGGAATACCGTTTATATGAATGTGGAAGACCAGGGGCTTGACAAGATCTACACCGTACCGGTAAGTGGCGGTAAGGCGCAACTATTGAGTACTGCGACCAAAGGTTGTTTTACGAACATGAGCGTGTCACAAAATGCCTCGCCGGTTATTATTGGCAACTACGAATCATCTACTATGCCACCGGAAATTGTACGCACCGAAGCCAATGGCAATTTTATCATGCTCACCAGTTTCAATGCAGAAAAGCTGGCTGCCATTGACTTTCAGACAGCAGAGCCGGTTTGGTTTAAAAGCAGCCGTGGTAAAATGATCAAGAGCTTGCTGGTGCGCCCGGCAGGATTTGATCCATCTAAAAAATATCCCTTGTTTGTACAAATACATGGTGGCCCCGCCGGTGCCTGGAAAGACAGCTGGACATACCGCTGGAACTACCAGCTACTGGCTGCTCCCGGCTATGTAGTGTTACTCACCGACTATACCGGCTCCACCGGCTACGGCGAAAAATTCAGCCAGGATATACAGTTCGATCCATTCAAAGGTCCGTCTGATGAATTACAGGAAGCCGCTACCGATGCCATCAAAAAGTTTCCCTTTATCGATGGCAGTTTGCAGGTAGCAGGTGGCGCCAGCTATGGCGGTCATTTGGCCAACTGGCTGCAAGCAACCACCACGCATTACAAATGCCTGATCAGCCATGCAGGACTGGTGAACAGCGAAAGCCAATGGGGCACCAGTGATGGCTTTTACGAGCGGGAGGTAATGAATGGTGGCACCCCATGGATGAACACCAAAACATTTAAAGAACAAAATCCCATCCGCTTTGCGGCCAATTTCAAGACCCCCATTTTAGTCACCGTGGGCGAACTGGATTTCAGGGTGCCGCTGAATAATTCCATTGAGAACTGGCATATTTTACAAAGGCTCAAAATCCCTTCCAAACTGATCGTTTTCCCCAATGCCAACCATTGGATCACCAACGCAGAAGACAGCAGGTTTTTTTATAAGGAAGTGCAGGATTGGATGAAGAAATATTTAGGGAAATGATGCGTAGAGACACCATGCTGGTATCTAAATCACAGTGGATAATCTAATGGGGTGATTATGACCCCGGCGAAAACCGTTCCCTGATTGGGCGACATTGGCGACGCTCCATTCAACTGATTGCTACTATTGAGCTGTGCATCCATCGAAATTAATAGCAGCCTCGTAAAACCCTGTCAGGGCGAAAGCCAAGCCCTGAAGGGTGGGGCAAATCTTAATTCAGAAATCTCAAATCCCTATGACTACCATCCAGGAAGTCCTCAACCGGCTCGACGAAATTGTTCTCGCCTGCGAAAATGCGCCATCCAGACAGGGCTATTTTGCCGTACTCTACCGCCGTATGACACTTGCTGTGCAGCAGGGCATTCAGCAAAAATCATTTGCAGGGGCAGAAAGAATGGAAAGACTGGATGTCATTTTTGCAAAACGATATATTGATGCGTTTGATGCCTGGGAACAAAACCGGCCCGTAACAAAAGGCTGGCATGCAGCTTTTACTGCCGGCAATGAAAAGCTCACGGTTATCCAACACCTTATTCTGGGTGTCAATACGCATATTAACCTGGATCTTGCCATAGCTGCCGCAGAAGCCGCTCCAGGTGTTGAAATATCTGATTTGCAGGCCGATTTTGATCTGATCAACGATACCATTGGTTCGCTGATAAGTGAAGTGCAGGACAAACTGACGAAAGTGTGGTGGCCATTACGTTTTGTAAGAAAGATCACCAACAATCAGCATGATGCCGTGATCAACTTCAGTATTGTAGCGGCCCGCAAAGCAGCCTGGGCAAGTGCTGTTGCATTGGCCAATATAGAAGGCGAAGGGCGGGTCAACTATATCACCGGCATCGACAATACGGTAACATCTTTGGCCAATGGAATTATCAAACCGGGTTTCATGATAAATTTGCTGCTGAAACTGGTGCGGCTTTTTGAGTACCGGGATGTGAAACGGGTGATTCAGTTGATAAAGTAGTTTTTTTGTTCACGAGTTTACGAGTTTACGAGTTCACAAGTTTACGAGTTCACAAGTTTACGAGTTCACAAGTTTACGAGTTCACGAGTTTACGAGTCAATAGTTTGGGATTGAACTGCCAAAGAGTTAAATGGAGGCGCTCTTATTTTAAAGAACTTGTGAACGGGGTGAACGGGTGAACTGGTGAACTATTAAACAAGAATTAGCTTTCAAAAAAATGACATGACGAAACTTTCGGTTAATATAAATAAGATAGCGACGCTTCGAAATAGCCGTGGTGGCAACAACCCGGATGTTGTTAAAACAGCACTCGACATTGAAATGTTTGGGGCTGATGGCATCACAGTCCATCCCCGGCCTGACGAACGACATATTCGTTACAACGATGTGCTGGAACTAAAAAAAGTAATTACAACAGAACTCAATATTGAGGGCAATTGCAGGGAACAAAAATTTGTAGACCTGGTGTTGCAAACCAAACCGGCGCAGGTAACATTGGTACCCGATGTACTGGGCCAAATCACCAGCAACCATGGCTGGGACACCATTGCCAACAAGGACTATTTGAAGGAAATGATTAGCCTGTTTAAAGCCGCTGGTATCCGTACGAGTATTTTTGTAGACCCTGTTGTTGAAATGGTAGAAGGTGCTGCCGCAGCGGGTACGGACAGAATAGAACTATACACTGAAGCCTATGCACATCAATATGCATTGGGCAACGGGCAACAAGCAATTGCACCATATGTTGCCGCAGCAAATAAGGCTACTGAACTTGACCTGGGACTCAATGCCGGCCACGATCTGGATTTGTACAACCTCAATTTTTTTGCACAGCAAATACCCCTGCTCGACGAAGTCTCCATTGGACATGCGCTGATCTGTGATGCTATTTATCTTGGGCTGGAAAATACCGTGCAGATGTATAAAAGGCAGTTGCAGGGTTAGTTGGTGAACAAATAGTATTGTACTACTGCAGAATTACTGCTTTCAGAACCCTTAATTTCTTGCCCTCCACAATTGTAATTTTTGCACCGGGAGCTATTGTTTGCCGTACGTTCAAAATACATTCACCCGTACCCAATGGGTCAATGATTATTTCGAAATTCTGCGGCAGAATAACTGGCGGGATTAGGTTATTCTTCCAGTTTTGGGCATCGGTCCAATTACCGTTTCCGGTAAAAATATAGGTTAAGGATGCGGTTGTATTACAAGCTTGATTCCGCGGTGTGCATACCGGCAAACTGCTTTTTCCATAAGCAGTTGTTTTACCCGGAGTGCCTGTTGCAAGAAGCACAGAACCAAGCGGCGTAGTGTTGCCTTGTGCCTTGATACTAAGGCAGGAACAAAGCAAACAGGATAGTATTGTTAGGTTTTTGAAACACATGGTTTAATAGAAAACTCTGGTTGCACGGTTGTACCTGACTACAAGACCAGTAGAAATATCTGTTACCTCAATTTGCTTATAGTCGAACCAAACCTGGTGAAACAGTTTAAAACACCCTGGGCACTCAGGGGCTAAGTAGGAAAAGTGATTTACAGTGACATCTTTAATACTCACCTGGTAAAACAAAGTGGCTATTTCGTCGTAAAATTCAAACTTCACTTCAGTTAGGTGCAGTCCCGAAAGAGATCGTTTATAGAGTTCGTTTGTAGAGACCCCTTTTACTTTCTTAATCTTTACAAATTCAAAAACGGGTGTCGACGCTCCACCACCACCACTAAAATTGGTTGCTGCAATCGTATCAGAGGTCTCAAAGGCAATAACATCCTCTCCTTCCGCTGCGGTAACTCCTGTTATTATCATTTTAACACCCTGGGAATCTGCACAAAATGCCATGGCAGCAAAGCATAGGAGTAGAAATAAGCTTTTCATAAAGGAGGTATTAAAGTTTACAAATTCCGGCTGTTTGAAGTTATTAAATATCGTTGAGAATTTAACCTCAGCATGTTTAACTTAATGATGTATCCAACTTAAACGGTAAATAAAAATGCTACTCTCATAGTGTAGACTACTCAATTAGCAAGTGCTGGCTGTGTAAAAAACCTTACTGTATGCAAACCGAGACTATGCATAAATGCCAGCCCTCAAAAAACTTAAGGTCTTTTTTGATAATTTTTGTTGGCAGTCTGCAAAAACTTTATGGTCTCGTACACACCAAAATACTTTCCTTTTCCTGACATCATAATGAATTCAAGATTCAGATAACCATTATCCTTTTCTCCGAAATCTCCAAGATATTGTCCGGCAATAATCCTGTCACCTTTTTTTACTACCACTTTTTCTAAACTGTTATAGGCAATGAAAAAGTCATTACACTTTAATATTATTAACCAGCTTCCAGATATAGAAGTAACCATTGTCACCATACTATTTGCGATAGCATAAACAGAGTCTGTAGCATTATCACTTTTTGAAATAACCATTACTCCATCGCGAGAACAAAAAATAGTGCCGGTGGGTTTACCGCAATTACTGATAGTCTTAACCACGCAGGCATTCGTTACAGGTAAATTCCCGTCTAACTTAATGGTGTCAGCACATTGAGCACTACTCTGTTGAAAAAAGATTGAAAAGAAAAAAATCAAAATTATTCGCATAGTATAGTGTTCGGCAGTAGTGATTTATCACCTCAAGTTTCAAACTTAGAAATATGGTCGAATACAGAAAACAGATAACATTTCAATAAACGTCTTTGCAGGCACTGTATTGTACGAAAACAAAAGCCCCGCATCTCTGCAGGGCTCTGTCTTAGTACTAATATCTCTTATCTAAAAGTTTTTCTTATTCTTCTTCATCAAAGTTCATCGCTTCCCTCGTTGTGGCCAGCAATTCGTATTCTTCCTTGCTTCCAACGATCAGGTTTTCGAAATCCCTCATACCAGTACCGGCAGGGATGGCATGACCCGTGATTACGTTCTCTTTCAATCCGAGCATATCATCGGTTTTACCATTGATAGCGGCCACACTTAACACCTTCGTAGTTTCCTGGAAGGATGCTGCAGAGATCCAGCTTGGTACACCCAATGAAGCCTTTGTGATACCGAGCAACACAGGACGGCTGGTAGCCGGTTGTGCATCACGGAATTCCATCAGCTTTTTATCGGCACGGCGAAGGATTGAGTTTTCTTCACGTAATTCACGAAGACTTACGATCTGTCCTGCACGCATTTTAGTGCTTTCACCGGAGTCAACGATCACTTTCTTATCGAAAATGTAGTCGTTCTCTTCGTTAAAGTCCCAACGATCTTCCAGGTCCTCTTCAAGGAATTTGGTATCACCGGCTTCCACGATCTCTACCTTTTTCATCATCTGGCGAACGATCACTTCCACGTGTTTATCGTTGATCTTCACACCCTGCAGGCGATACACTTCCTGGATCTCATTCACCACATATTCCTGAACGGCGAAAGGACCTTTGATAGAAAGAATATCAGCTGGTGCAGTCTGTCCATCACTCATCGCAGTACCTGCTTTTACAAAGTCACTGTCCTGAACAAGGATTTGGCGGGTCAGCGGAATCAGGTATTTTTTAATGATACCATCTTTTGCTTCGATAATGATCTCACGGTTACCACGCTTAATGGCTCCGAAGGTTACCACACCATCGATCTCAGATACGATGGCCGGGTTACCCGGGTTACGTGCTTCAAACAATTCCGTTACACGTGGCAGACCTCCCGTGATATCACGGAGTTTACCAAGGATACGCGGAATCTTTACCAACACCTGGCCAGGCTGTACTTCCTCATCGGCTTCTACACCAATATGGCTACCAACCGGAAGGTTATACATTTTTACATCCTTACCTTCTACAATAATCGCAGGAAGCTTGGTTTTATCTTTTGTTTCAATAACCACTTTCTCACGGTGACCTGTCTGATCATCACTTTCCTCGCGGTAGGTGATACTTTCTATCAAGGCATCGTATTTAATGGTACCTGCCTGCTCGGCCACGATAACGTTGTTGTACGGATCCCAGCTGCAGAGGTTATCACCTTTTTTGATCTTCTGACCATTCTTCACGAGCAATGTAGCACCATAAGGGATGTTATGGGTGATCAGTAAACGATCGTTCTTCTCGTCCATGATCCTCATCTCACCGGTACGACCAATTACGATCTGTACTTTTTCACCTTGTCCGTTTGTGCTGGCCACAGTTCTTAAACCATCAAACTGTGCCGTACCGTCAAACTTGGAAGGCAAGGTAGATTCTACCGAAGCAGAACCGGCCACACCACCCACGTGGAAGGTACGAAGTGTCAACTGTGTACCAGGCTCACCAATTGACTGGGCAGCAATGATACCTACAGCGTCACCACGTTGTGCGGTATTACCCGTTGCCAGGTTTTTACCATAACAAAGTACACATACGCCACGCTTGCTTTCGCAAGTCAATACGCTTCTTATTTCTACGGTTTCAATACCTGTTTCGTCGATAGCATGTGCTATATCTTCCGTTATTTCCTGGTTGGCAGCAACCAATAATTCGTCAGTGATCGGGTTGAACACGTCGTGGAGCGATACACGACCCACGATACGGTCTACCAACGGTTCTACGATATCCTCATTGTCTTTCAACGCACTGGTTGCTGTTCCGCGCAGGGTACCGCAATCCTCGTCGAGGATTACCACATCCTGTGCCACATCCACCAAACGACGGGTGAGGTAACCGGCATCAGCCGTTTTCAGGGCCGTATCCGCCAGACCTTTACGGGCACCGTGGGTAGAGATAAAGTAATCCAATACGTTCAAACCATTTTTGAAGTTCGAAAGGATCGGGTTTTCAATGATCTCACTTCCGGTAGAACCAGATTTACGCGGCTTGGCCATCAATCCCCTGATACCAGCCAGCTGTTTTACCTGCTGCTTGCTACCACGGGCACCACTATCCAACATCATGTACACACTGTTGAAACCTTGTTTATCGGTGGCCATGTTATGGATCAAAGTCTCGGTGATACGCGTATCCACACGGCTCCAGATATCCACGATGGCGTTGTAACGCTCGTTGTTGGTAATGAAACCGTTATTGTAAGTATCCCAAACCTCGTCTACTTCCGACTTGGCGTTGGTGATCAGTTGCTCCTTAATTTCCGGAACCAACAAATCATTGATATTAAACGACAATCCACCTTTGAAGGCCATACGGAAACCAAGAGTCTTGATTTCGTCGAGGAACTTCGCGGTTTTTGGAATGTTGGAATATTTAATGATGTCACCAATAATCTCACGAAGTGATTTCTTGGTCAACAGTGCATTGATATAACCTACTTCTGCCGGAACAAACTGGTTGAACAGGATGCGACCAACGGTTGTGTCAATCAGTTTCCTTTCCAGGCCACCTTCTTTGGTACGCATATTTACACGTACACGGATCGGCGCATGAAGATCAACCTGCTTTTCGTTATAGGCGATGATCACCTCTTCAGCACTATAGAAAGCGCGGCCTTCGCCTTTTACTTTTTCAGTTTCTGTGCTCTTCTTAGGCTTAGTGATATAGTAAAGTCCCAATACCATGTCCTGTGAAGGCAGGGTGATTGGTGTTCCGTTCTGCGGGTTCAAAATGTTGTGAGAAGAAAGCATCAATAACTGGGCTTCCAAAATCGCAGCATTACTTAGCGGTACGTGAACAGCCATCTGGTCACCATCGAAATCCGCGTTGAAGGCCGCTGTTACCAACGGATGCAACTGGATTGCTTTTCCTTCAATCAGTTTCGGCTGGAATGCCTGGATAGACAAACGGTGAAGCGTTGGGGCACGGTTCAGCATGATCGGGTGTCCTTTCAAAATGTTCTCCAGGATATCCCAAACCACAGCTTCTTTGCGGTCTACCAGTTTACGGGCAGATTTTACCGTTTTTACAATACCTCTTTCTATCAGTTTGCGGATGATAAATGGCTTGAACAATTCAGCAGCCATATCTTTTGGTAATCCGCACTCATGTATTTTCATTTCTGGTCCTACCACGATAACCGAACGACCAGAGTAATCCACACGTTTACCCAACAAATTCTGGCGGAAACGGCCTTGTTTACCTTTTAGGATATCGCTCAATGATTTCAGGGCACGTCCACCTTCTGCTTTAACGGCATTGGATTTACGGCTATTATCAAATAAGCTATCAATGGCTTCCTGTAACATGCGTTTTTCATTACGCAAGATCACTTCCGGCGCCTTGATCTCCATCAAACGCTTGAGGCGGTTGTTACGGATGA
Organism: Bacteroidota bacterium; assembly: GCA_040386335.1. Classification (GTDB taxonomy): domain Bacteria; phylum Bacteroidota; class Bacteroidia; order Chitinophagales; family Chitinophagaceae; genus JAZKFT01. Next base: position 25,570 of record JAZKFT010000050.1, on the reverse strand, counting down.
TCACACGACGGTACAAATCATTCAGATCGGAAGACGCAAAACGGCCACCATCCAATGGAACCAATGGACGCAATTCCGGTGGAATTACGGGAATATATTGCATTACCATCCACTCAGGGCGGTTGGTAATACGTTTGTTGGCATCACGGAAAGCTTCCACCACGCTCAAACGCTTCAAGGCATCTGCCTTACGTTGCTGCGAAGTTTCTCTTGCCGCCTGGTTACGTAAATCATAGCTCAGTTGGTCCAGGTCAATTCTTTGCAGCAAATCGTGTACGGATTCCGCACCCATTTTAGCCAGGAATTTCTGTGGATCATCATCGGGCAGGTATTGGTTATCCTTGGGTAAATTATCCAGGATATCCAGGTATTCTTCTTCTGTTAATAAATCACCCATTTTCAGGGTTTCTTTTACACCACCCTGAATGACTACATAACGTTCGTAGTACACAATGCTCTCCAGTTTCTTGGAGCTCATTCCGAGCAGGTAACCAATTTTATTAGGCAATGATTTAAAGTACCAGATATGAACAACGGGAACCACCAGCTTAATATGGCCCATACGCTCACGACGTACTTTTTTCTCTGTTACTTCTACACCGCAACGATCGCAAACGATACCCTTATAACGGATACGCTTGTATTTGCCGCAGGCACATTCGTAATCTTTTACCGGTCCAAAAATCCTTTCGCAAAACAAACCATCACGCTCGGGTTTGTAAGTACGGTAGTTGATGGTTTCCGGCTTCAATACTTCACCATAACTCCTTTCCAGGATCGTATCAGGTGAAGCAAGGCCAATCGTAATCTTTGAAAATGCTGCTTTTGGACGATTTTCTTTCTTCATATTTTGTATAAGAGAATTGACAATGGGGGGTAGGGAATACACTATTCCCCGAATTTAAGTCGGCAAAGATAGGGGTATTCAATAATTTTTTTGATACAAGTTTTTGTATTATAAGCAGGCTGTGAACAAGTGGATAAAAAAGATTCAGGCCGGAACAGTTCACTAAACTTAAGTAACATAAAATCAATCATTTACGACGGGCATTACTAAAAAAATCTGTCTCTCTGCCTGCAATCGTTAAATAAAACGCAAGGCCTCCTATCAAAATGACACCTCCCCTTCCTGGCAGAAACATAAACGAAGCGCTAATATTCTACGCCGCTATCGCCGGCTTTGAGTTGAAATATCCGAATGACCGGTGAGGCAAAATGCAGGATACCGGCATGAATACGATCAGCACCCCGGAATATATTCCAAGGGGAATTCAATGAGGTTTATCCAGTCAACAGGCCAGTGCACCACTTCTAAAATCATTTCCGGCAAGAACCTTTAGTGCAGGTATATTTAACCCTCTTATTCTATAAATACCTTTTTGAACCACTCCGCCGTAAAACCCTCCCAAATTCAAGACCATGAAAAGGAAAATTGCTGCTGCTTTATTTTTCACTTTCCTCTTCCAAATGGGTCATGCACAGTTGGCCGACTCATTGACGAAGAAGATCGATTCTGTATTTGCAGAATATGACAAAACGAATTCCCCGGGTTGTGCATTGGCAGTATTGAAAGACGGTAATATTATTTATAAAAGAGGCTACGGTATGTCCAATATGGAATACAATATCGCCATCAGCCCTTCTTCCATTTTTCATGTGGCATCGGTTTCCAAACAATTTGCAGCTGCTGCCATTATCCGGCTCTCGATGGAAGGAAAACTGTCACTGAATGATGACATACGGAAATACATACCTCAGGTTCCCGACTTTGGCCATACCATCACTTTTAACCACCTGCTGCATCATACCAGTGGTTTGCGGGATCAATGGACCCTGCAGGTTTTGGCGGGTTGGCGGGGTGAAGACCTGATAACAGAAAAAGACATATTGGAAATGCTGGCCCGCCAAAAAGCATTGAATTTTATACCGGGCGCTGATTATACGTATTGTAATACGGGTTACACATTGCTCGGTGTAGCGGTTAAAAATATTAGCGGTGTATCCCTGAGAGACTATGCAGATGCTGTTTTCTTTAAACCACTTGGAATGACCAGCACCCATTTTCACAGCGACCATTCAGAAATTGTTCCGAACCGCACTTCCGCTTATCAGAAAAATGAAAAAGGGATTTGGAAAATAAGCATCCCTGTGTTTGACACCTATGGCGCTACCAGCCTCTTTACCACCGTGGAGGACCTGGCAAAATGGGATGAAAATTTTTATACCAGGAAAATTGGCGGTGATGCATTTGTAAATACCATGCAGGCAACCGGCGTGTTAAATGATAATACCGCTCAGACTTATGCTTCAGGACTAATTGTATATAACTACAAAGGCCACAAAACGGTGGAACACAGTGGTGCAGACGCCGGATACCGCAGTAATTTCCTGAGGTTCCCCGACCAGCATTTTTCGGTTGTGATCCTCGCCAACCTGGCCAATATCAATACACGGACACTTTCAAACAAAGTGGCTGACGTTTTTTTGAAGAACAACAGCCTAAAAATACCCTTTACCGTTGTTGAGATTGATAGTACGGTGGTTAAAGGCCTGGCGGGAGACTACCTCGATATGAATACGAAGGCGATCTTCAAAATCAACTATAAAAATAAAACACTGCAGGTTGGCAACATGGCACTTAAGCCATCAGGTAATGCCTTTTTTACCGACACGATCTCAGCCTCCACCTATTCCTTTAGTGGGGACGCATCAAAAGCCAGGTTTGTATTATCTGAGATCGGTACTATTAAAAGAACCTATGAAAAGGTAAAAACAATCACTTTAAATGAAGCGCAATTGCAGGAATACAAGGGTGAATTTTACAGTGCTGAGTTAGACACTAAATACCTGCTATCGATAAAAGACAGCGCTTTAAATGTAAAAATTCCCAGGCGGGATGAATGGAAGTTATCGCCATTTGTAAAGGATATGTTTACAGGAAATGTAACTATCCTGTTCTCAAGGGATAATGCCAATAAGATCACTGGCTTTTTTCTGACAGCGGGAAGGGTTAGGAACCTGTATTTTGAAAAAATTAGAACTAAATAAACGAAGGTTTAATGTGAGGCTTGACCAGGCTATTTATAAAAATAAGTGGCGTAGATTGGCGGTGAGAAAGTCAACGCTTTTACACCTCTACAAGGCTTTCTCTTGCAGCCACGTCATCACTCACGCATGCCATTACCAATCACATTTTCAATAAATGCAGATCATGTTTCTTAAAAAGATTTACACGCCATTTATCCTGGTGTTTGTTATGCTGGCAGCAAGCAGCCTGCACGCACAAAAAACACCTCCTTCCCCACCGGTGACCGTTACAGACGATGGCACCAGTTTTACCTTATCGAATGGGATTATCACCGCTAAAGTCAATAAAAGATCCGGAGACCTGGTTTCCGTAAAGGCTGCAAATTCTGTTACGCCCAATGTGGAGTTAATGGGTTATGTATCGGGGCACCATGCCGGTTATTGGGAACAAAGCCCTGCCCTTGCTGCAAGAGAAGTAACAGCTATTACGATTGACCCGGCAACCGTAAACGGTGAACGTGGAGAGGTTTCGGTTAAAGGTTATTCCGATGGCAAATCCATCCTCGGCGCCAATCCTACGGCAGCCGGCCAGTCAGGCGGATTAATAGCTGACCTCGAAATCCGCTACACCATGGAGCGGGGTGCTAAGGGGCTGTATACCTACGCCATCTTTACGCACCAGGATACTTATCCCGCAGGCTCTGTGGGTGAATCCCGTTTTGGCTTTAAACTGAGTGGCAAGGTCTTCGATTGGATGTCTATCGATGAAAAACGTAATTTTTTGATGCCCACCGGCAGCGACTGGGACAATGGCATTGATCTCAATATGAAGGAAGCAAGGCGGTTAACCACCGGCGTACATAAAGGCCGGGCCGAACACAAATACGATTATTCTGCCAAGCAATCGAAGATCCCGGCATTTGGCTGGTCCTCCACCAAAGAAAAAATAGGTTTGTATATCATCAACCCGTCTTTTGAGTACCTGTCTGGCGGGCCAAACCATTATGAACTAACAGGCCATTTAGACAATGGCGATGGCGCCGACCCTACCCTGCTGAATTATTGGCGCGGTACGCATTATGGAAGCAGTGAACTCAATTTCGCGGCTAACGAATACTGGACTAAAGTGGTAGGGCCCATGTTTATTTGTATCCCTACGGGTAAAGATCCCGATGAATTATATGCGGATGCATTGAAACAGGCCAAATTGGAACAGGCCCGCTGGCCCTATGCCTGGGTGAATGGTGTAGACTACACGCCTGCAACCGACCGGGCCACTGTAAAAGGAAAGATCAGACTTATAGATCCGCAGGCACCTATGGCTAAGTTTTCCAACCTCCTCGTTGGTCTCGCCTACCCCGATGAAGCACCGTTGCCAAGGGTACCGCGCCCGGTACGTGTGGATAGCCCTGCTATCAATCGCGTGGAAACGCCACGCCCTGCACCGGTTGATACTGCTATACGCCGTTTACCCAACGGCCAGATCGCCAACCGCGGTACTTACTTACCGCCGAGGTCAGCCAATACCCGTGTGTTTCCACCACAACCGCTACACTGGCAAAACAATGCAAAGCATTACCAGTTCTGGACTGACGGTAGTACAGATGGCAGTTTTACGATACCCAATATCCGCCCGGGAACTTACCAACTTCATGCAGTGGCCGATGGGGTGTTGGGTGCATACGATGCAACGGCGACCATAACCGTAAAAGCGGGTGAAAAAATAGATCTTGGCACTATCGAATGGAAGCCTGTGCGACATGGTCAGCAAATCTTCCAAATTGGAACACCCAACCGTTCGGCCAGGGAATTTTTTAAGGGTGATGACCACTGGCATTGGGGCATGTATATTGAATATGCTAAATACTTTCCGAACGATGTGGTCTACACAGTTGGAAAATCGGACCCGGCAAAAGACTGGTACATTTATCATGTGCCCCATGATACTTCTTTTAAACCCGATGGCCGGGACCTTGGCCGGGCTACGCCATGGACTATACATTTTACCATGCCTCCAAACGTCCCCACCTCAGGCAAAGCCACATTGCGATTTGGCATTGCCGGGTCTGGTGCCCGTTCATTAGGCATTATGGTCAATGGCAAGGATGTTGGGCCATTTACAGATATCGGCGGTGGAGGGGCCTCCCCTATCCGTGATGGTATCGAGGGTACCTGGGTGGAACGTGACTTTATTTTCGATGCATCGCTACTTACACCAGGAAACAATACCATCATACTCACCGTTCCTGCCGGTGGTGTTGCCAATGGCATGTGTTATGACCTGATCCGTTTGGAAGTGGCGGCCGGTACTTCAAAAAATTGACCAGCCTAATTAATCAAACCGCATCGTATGTGTTTCGATATCAATTAACCCCTCATATGAGTGGCTGCCTCATCTTTTGACCAGGCAATCCACAGTTATGGACTCTCAATATTTCAAACTATAATGCCACATATGAATACAGGTTTACCGCCTGTAAAGACAACCGCACCGACTCCGCGAAAACGATTTGAAACGCTTTGACAGGAACGATATTTGATGATTTAAACAAATCCGGAGGAAGCCGCACTGCCTGCTGATAGAAACAAGGGCAGCCGGCTTCAGTTCCAGAAAATGTTAACTCAAGTCATTAAAAATTTACACCATGACAAACAAGCTAATGAGTTATTGCGGCCTTTATTGCAAACTGGCCCAAAAAACCAGGTCATACCTGTCTGCACGCCTGCGTGCTGTTACCCTGCTTTCTTTTTTTTTGTCAACTGTCGTTAGCGCTCAAATTCCTGATACGCTGGTAGAAATTGGTGATAACCTTGGAAACATAAGGATGCGTCTGCATAAAAACGGCGCCTTCATGTTGGGTGGCAATTGGGATGGTTTATTAGGTGAAGGCGGTATCCCTGCACAAGGCCCCGGCACAAGGATGATGTGGTACCCCGAAAAAGGTGCATTCCGTGCCGGTTATGTGAGTGATACCCGATGGGATGATGCAAACATCGGGTACTTTTCGGTTGCAGCCGGACAGGATACCAGGGGTTCAGGAACTAATTCCACAGCATTCGGAATTAATTGCGTGGCATCTGGTGCCTCCTCCTTTGCCCTGGGTGAAAACAATACTGCCAGCGGCGCAGCTTCTGTTGCACTGGGCTATCGTGCGCATACCAATGCCCGGCAGGGCAGTTTTGTTTTTGGCGACCGTTCTACAACTGATACGATCAGGGCCGGGGTCAATCATTCGGCCACCTGGCGTTTATCCGGCGGCTTCCGGATTTTTACCAGTTCCAACCTCAGTACAGGAATTACACTACAATCCGGGGCAAGTGTCAGCAACTGGGGACAGGCTGGGGCAATCATCTCTACGTCCGCCGGTGCTTATCTTTCAACAGGTGGTGTATGGACAAATGCATCAGACGTTAATCGCAAACATCACTTTGAAACTGTTTCAGGAGAAGATATTTTAAAGCGCCTGCGTGGTATTTCCATCTCACGCTGGAGTTACCGGTCTGAGCATGACACAGTCCGCCACCTTGGTCCGATGGCCCAGGATTTTTATGCAGCTTTTGATTTAGGAAATGATGAACGTGCCATCGGAACTGTGGATGCCGACGGTGTGGCACTTGCCGGTGTGCAAGCCCTGGACGCACGTACCCGCAACCTGTCGGCACAGCTGGAGCTTTCCAAATCAGAAAATGAAGCCCTTCGCAAGCGGCTGGATGCTCTGGAGAAAAAAACAGGACCTGGCTTAACTGCGGGTCTGCCGTTGATCGCCATTTTGGGTGGCATTGGATTGATGGGATTCATCGTCCGTCTGCGCACTTCGATAGGCCATAAAGTTGGGTAAATATTCTTGCTATCTTTTCGATCAGTAAAGTCCGATGGAGTTCTACGCCAGCGGCATAACCTGTCTGTAACCTGGCAGTATCAAAGACATTTTCCCTGCCACATCGGGGCAGCCCTCTCCGCGTTGAGTGCAGCATTAATCGACATACACTATTTGGCTAATTCAATTTTAATTAATGCCCACTTATTATCAAATGTTATTTCAATAATTGTATTTGGCATCCTGCAATTTATTGGAAAGAATCTTGTCTCAATTCTTCGGAGAAAAGCTGCGCTCATATGTCCAATTTCATACCCAACTATAACATGGAGATATCCAGCTTCTAAGCAACCGAAAACTTTGCTTCTTATAGTATGGACATCGTTGATTGGATATCCCATTATTTTTTTTAAAAGTCTCCTTATCATAGTTGGGCGTTAGAAAAGACCATCCAAAAAACAAACGGGCAGGTTTGCAAGGTGTCCCCGTGTTTTTTCAGGTTTCCCCGTTTTCTGGGTATATTTCAGCAAAATAATCAAAATGCTTAAGACGATCATGTTGCTATGCTTTTTGTATTCGGGTACGTTTGCCAGGAGTCAGAATGTTGGCATAGGAATAACCACGCCCAGGGCAAGGTTACATGTTGCAGACAGCAGCGTTGTTTTTAGTGCGGCGGGTCTGGCCCTGGCGAACCCTGGTAACCCGCCTGTATCCGGTGCAGGCAGAAGAATGATGTGGTATGCTGACAAGGGGGCCTTCAGGGTGGGATATACCGGTGGTGATAGTTGGGATCAAATACAGGTCGGCAAGTATTCCTTTGCATCCGGTTACAATAACGTAGCATCCGGCGAACATTCAATTGCCATGGGATTAAATAACAATTCAACGGGCTTAGGCAGCGTTGCTCTTGGTATTAATGCTTTCGCAAATACCGACTACTCAGTTGCGATTGGAAGTGTCTGTTTCGCAACCGGCTTTAGTTCCACCGTCCTTGGCACACAGGTGACCGCCTCGGGCAGGTTTGCTTCTGCGTTAGGATACAATAACGTTTCTAAAGCTCTTGGGGGCACTGTTGTAGGTATGTTTAATGACTTCTCTGATACGCCCAACCCTAACGACACGGCTTCAACCGACCGTATTTTCCAGGTAGGCAATGGTTATTACGATGAAACCATAGATGATGAGGTTCGTAAAAATGCCATAACAGTTTTACGAAACGGCAATACAGGCATTGGCACCGCAACGCCGGCACCGTCGGCGCTTGTCGATATAAGCTCCACCACAAAAGGGTTTTTACCACCCCGCATGAATACCAGCCAACGCAATGCAATTGTGTCACCAGGGATTGGACTTACCATTTATAATACCAGCACCAAAGGCGTTGAGGTGTACAATGGAACTGCCTGGGCTTCCTTTGTGCATTTCATTGGTGAAAGCTATGGCGGTGGTATTGTGTTTTATGTATATGATAACGGTCAGCATGGTTTGGTAGCAGCCCCGGCTGACCTTAACGCCGGGGTAGCTATAAAATGGTTTTGTTGCGTTTATTTAAATACTTATGCCAAATCTAATGGTGTGGGTGGTGGCTTAAAAAACACCAGCCAAATAGCCGTAGCACTGTCGCAATTGTCTGGCACCGGATCTAATGCGGCAACAATATGTAATGACTATTCACCTGCGGTTGGTGGCGTTACCTATGGCGACTGGTATTTACCGTCCAGGCATGAGCTGAATTTATTATACTTACAAAAAACGGTGGTTGGTGGTTTTGCCAATTCTACATATTGGAGTTCTACAGAGTTCGACAACGTCTATACATGGCAGCAAAACTTCGGTACCAGTAGCCAAACTATCGCAGACAAGAATACCACCTGCCTTGTACGGGCAGTTCGGGCTTTTTAATGCTCCTTATCCTACCTGCCGTTGGAGGAACAGAAACAGTATTTTATCGGCTTCAATGTCATGTCTAAACCGGCCATTCCCAAATATTCATTTTTCGCCCTGGCTAGAAACTTATTCTGTGGATCAACGCAATCAACTTTTTGCAAACCATTGAAAAATAATGGTGCTAAAACGTTGAAAAACGGGCAACGGCCACCGTGCATTTTTTTGTTAGATTGCGTGTAGTACCCACAATGCCAACATTATGCCCAATACGAAATGAGATACCTATTACTGTTACAGATTTTTTTGACTCAACTTTGTCATGGGCAGAAATATGACAATGATTCTTTGTTCAATATATTCAAAAAAGACATTCAAATCGAACTCGCAAGACGTGGTTGTATAAATTGGGATGATGAAACAAAAGAATCCTACTATACGTTAATGATCAATTGCCCAATCGAAGATCTATTTAAGTACACTGATGATTCCATCTCGGCTATTCGCTGTTCTATTTTCACTGGATTGGCTCAAAAAAATGCTGGTAAGGATATTCTCACCGGTATTATATCTAAACACAAAAATGACACCGCTGAATATATCAATTGCCCAACAGATGTGGTAATAACCTGGAACGTATTTGAGTACATGCAAAAGGTGATGGAATGGAAAATGGACCGAAAGACGCACAATACAGATTATGTATCACTTTTGAAAACCGTTAGAAGTCGGTTCCGGCTCAATGTTCCCGGAGAGTATCATGGTGTGATTTCTAAAGACAATTTATTAAAAGTTGATAGCCTCACCTATTCCAGAAAAGGGTTTAGGATTATCTCATTTTCGTTGGAGAATGGAGTTGAGTCAATAGCTATGAATAACCTTTTCACCGACAGAATAAAAGAATTTATAAAGAACACAAAATCGGGTGACAAGTTGGTAATTAACGAGATCATTATAGAAGCTACTGACAAATCAAGAAGAAAGCTTCCTTACCAAGTCTTAGAAATACAGTGACCATTGTACTGGGTATAACAATAAGATTTACTGATTTACTGGCTGAAGGAATATCAATCGGCTGGTGGAAAAGGAATGAGCTATTACCCGGCAGAAGGAAAACTGTTGAGCTTTTTTATTTATATTGAGCATCAATTTTTCAATCGGCTGCAGCCATGGCAGATGAATACAAATTGCCAGTACAGAATTAAGCCTATAACGTTAATCCTGCAAAGACAACACGCCTTACAAAAGACAACACCAAATCCACATGCGAATCTTATCGATTTATATAGCAACAAGTCTGGACGGTTATATTGCAAAGCCGGATGATGATCTTAGTTTTTTGAAATTGGTCGAAAAAGAAGGAGAAGACTATGGCTATGCTGAGTTTACCGCAACTATTGACACGATCATTCTTGGTAGAAAAACCTACGACTGGGTTCTTAAAGAAATTGGGGCTTCACATTACGATAATGGAGAAAGAGACGTGTATGTTATTACAAGAACGCAAAAACCAAATGTTGGTAAAACAAAGTTCTATACAGGAAATCTAACCGAACTTGTGCAGCAACTAAAAAGTGAAAATGGAAAAAATATCTATTGTGATGGTGGGGCAGAAATAATAAACGAACTTTTAAAAAGCGACCTGGTGGATGAATTGATTATTTCAGTGATTCCTGTTTTGGTTGGTAGCGGAACAAGACTTTTCAACGCCGGGAGACCTGAACAGGAACTTGAACTCATCCATTCCAAAACATTTGACACAGGGCTTATCCAAATGCACTACAGAAGAAAGAGATAATACAAAAAACCACTTGAAAGACAATACAACCTTGCGTTATCAAACCAACACTACAAAAAAGCAACCCGTTAATTTGATATGAGCGTACAACAACAAATCACCGCCTACATTACCAGTCAGCCCGAACCAAAACGCAGCGATATGCAGGCGTTGCACCGCATCATGCTGCAGGCAATGCCAAAATGTAAATTATGGTTCCTGGATGGTAAGGACGACAAAGGAAAAATTGTTTCCAATCCTAATATTGGATATGGCTCTTATACCATAAAATATGCTGATGGAACAACCCGGGAGTTTTACCAAATTGGTATGAGTGCGAACACAACCGGTATCTCAGTTTATATCATGGGGATCCAGGATAAAACCTATTTAGCTGAAGCTTATGGAAAAAAACTGGGTAAGGCGAGCGTAACGGGGTATTGCATCAGGTTCAAAGCGCTGAAAGACATAAACATTGATATTCTTGAAGCGGCTATTAGATCCGGGCTTGAGCAAACAGCGCACTAATTAATAAGCAAAAAATAAGTCTATGGCAAACAGCAAATTAATACGCATGGATAATGTCGGTATTGTGGTAGAATCCCTCGATGCGTCCATTTCTTTTTTCACCGAGCTGGGCCTGAAACTTGAAGGGCGGGCCACAATAGAAGGAGAATGGGCCGGGCGTGTTACCGGGCTGGGAAACCAGCATGTGGAGATTGCAATGATGGTGACACCAGATGGCCACAGCCGGCTCGAAATATCACGGTTTTTAACCCCGCCCATTATAGCTGACCATCGCAATGCGCCGGTAAACGCTCTTGGCTATTTACGTGCTATGTTCACGGTGGAAGACATCGATGACACGCTTGCCAGGCTCCAAAAAATAGGTGCACACCTCGTCGGGGAAGTGGTGAAGTATGAGGAATTATACCGGCTTTGTTACATACGCGGTCCTGAAGGGATTCTTATCGGGCTGGCGGAACAGCTGACTGAAAATAGGAATCCATTATAAAACCGGCTGTATGCAAGTACCTTGAAGCCCTCTGCATTTAATACCTGAAAATCCACGTGTCGACCTAATTTTGGCAAATGAAAAGAGCCATTCCCTTTTTAATTACCCTTTTTTGTGTACACAATGCCTGCACACAAACATTTACAAATTTCAAAAAATCCGACGGGTTAGGTGCCGATGGCATCAATGCAATTGCTATTGACTTATTAGGTAACAAATGGTTTGGAACAGTTAATGGCGGAGTAACCAAATTTGACGGCATTACCTGGACAAATTATACCACTAAAAACGGCCTGGTCGATAACCTGATATATTCTTTGGCCAGCGATAAAAATGGCGCCATCTGGATCGGTACCAATACAGGCGCATCTATGTTTGATGGAGAAAAATGGACAACATTTGGGGAAAAAGAGGGGATCAGTTATGTAACATCGCTTGCTATCGATGCAGCAGATAACAAATGGTTTGGCACTGTAAATGGGGTCTTTAAGTACGATGGTGCTAAGTGGATCACATACACTAAGGCCGATGGTTTGGTACACAATTGCGTTCTTTCAATGGCTTTTGAAAAAAACGGAACCAAATGGTTTTGTACACCGTCAGGTGTTTCAAGTTTTGATGGAACAAACTGGAAAACCTATACAACAAAAGATGGCTTACCCAGCGACCGGGTATACGGAGTCGCTATAGATTCTAAAGGAAATAAATGGTTTGGCACATTGGGCAAAGGGCTGACAAAATTTGACGGCAGCAACTGGACCACTTATACCATGGCAGATGGAATGATCAGTGATTATTTATGGGCACTTACTATTGACAAACAGGATAATTTGTGGATTGCCAGCAGCAACAATGGGATATCCAGGTTTAATGGTGAGAAGTTTGAAAATTATGATTTGAAAAATGGCCTTGTTGGCAACAATACCCACGCTATCGTTCTTGAAAATAATTCGACAGTTTGGATCGGAACATTTACAGGTTTATCCAAATTATGTATCGGAACTACAGACGACTTGCAACGGCCAACTGCTGACCATGACTTTCTGATCTATCCAAATCCAACCAACAATAGAATCCATCTTAAAATTGATGACCTTTTAATTAACTCGAAAGTCAGCATACTTACAATCGGCGGGAAACTGATGATCACAACCGTTTTAAAAACAAACTTAAATGAGATAGACCTCAGTAGCTTTAACCCCGGCACCTATGTGGTCGTTTTATCAACACCCAAGGGAATTATCAATAAAAAAGTCATCAAGCTTTGACAACAACAATACTTTACTAAAGAAAAAGAACAGTATGTCCATTACAAAAGAGTCAGAATTGGCCGGAATGCAGAAAGCAAGTGAAGCCGTTGCCCTCACTTTAAAAGAGATGAGAAAATTTGCCAAACCCGGTATGACAACAAAAGAATTGGATAATTATGGCGGCCAAATTCTGGCGGATATGGGTGCTAAATCCGCCCCCTATCTGACTTACGGCTTTCCTGGCTGGACATGTATCAGTGTCAATAATGAATTTTGTCATGGCATACCGTCCGACAAAAAAATACTTGCTGAAGGTGATTTGATCAATATTGACGTGTCAGCAGAAATGGATGGTTTTTGGTCGGACAACGGAGGGTCCTTTGTCCTGGGGCCAGACTTAAACCAACATCAAAAGCTTGTGGAGGCCTCCAAACAAATTTTACATAAAGCCATCTATAACATAAAAGGTGGGGTTCGCATTTCTGACATTGGATTTTTGATCGAGTCAGAGGCGAAAAAAAGAGGCTACAGGGTCATCAAAAATCTGACCGGCCATGGAATAGGAAGGAGTCTTCACGAAGCGCCACATGAAATAGCGAATTACAGGGACCGGTCTAATCATGCCAGGTTCAGAAAAAATGCAGTAGTTGCCATTGAAACCTTTATTACCACCACTTCTACCTATACAGAAACTTTAAAAGATGGCTGGACTTTGGTTGGAAATAAGGGCGGCTTTATGGCCCAGCATGAACACACCATTGTTGTTACCGACGGTAAACCTCTTATATTAACGGAGATGAATGAAATTTGGAATTAGGGAAATAAAGACAACACCAGTTAACGGTTAAAAACCTGCAGATTAGCCCGCTACCATTAGATCCCGGAGGTTTTTGATGATCATTTAAAAGCAAAAAACCGCATCCTTTAGACTTGCACTACGAACAGGATTATCTTATATTTATAGAATAATCCGGGACTATGCAGCATAAACTACTACTCACCAGTTTGCTTCTTTTGCACTTGTTTGCCAGGTCACAAAGCGTCGGCATTGGCACCGCAATTCCGCAAGACAAAGTGCACATAAAAGACGGAGACCTGCTCCTCGAAAACTCCAAATTCACTACCGTAAAAACAGGGCGGGGACGCAACCTGGCACCCATTGCCATAGCGTCCATTAACGGTTCCCATGTTCTTTCAGGCGGTACGGCGAATGTTACTGTTTCCAATTTTGGGATAACGGTGGATATCGGTGAAGATAATGCCGGCACGCAGGCTTTCGCCACGGCGGTAGGTAGTGTAAAATTTTTTGGGGTAGTAACACCCTTGACCGGGGCAAACAATACCAAGCTCGACGTGCATTTTTACGATGCCAATGGCAACGAAGGGTACCCTGCCTATTCGCTGATCGTGTATAAAACTGGTACGGATGCCTACCGCGAATACAATATCACCATACAAAGCGATACAAACGGGATCGACATCAGCCATGGCAATTTTGGCATCAGCACTGCTGCGGTTGATTCGTTACGTATTACCATACTTATTCCAAATACGGTAACCATCGGCGGTGGCTCTTCTACAGGATCGGGGATCAATATTAATCTCCCGGCGCGTAGCAGTGTTAAGATCACCAACTATGGGAAAATCATTGGCAGGGGCGGAAGCGGCGGTGTAGGAGAAGGCACATATGCTGCCGGTGCCTATGTTGGGCCATGTGGCATCTTTAGTGGTGCTGGCCTCCAGGGCGGATCAGGCATCTCCACCAATACCAAAGTGGTGGTGGATAATTATGGCTTCATAGCCGGAGCCGGTGGTGGTGGTGGTGGTGGCAAAAAAGGAGGCGTTGCCGGCGCTAATGGCGGTGGTGGAGGTGCAGGTGCCGGATGGCCTATCCCGGCAGGCGTAAACGGGTTTGGTGTTGGTGGCAGTGGCGGTTCTACATGGCTTTCTGTCTCACAAGGTGGATATTGTCCATCGGATCCTTTTGCCTGTAACAATCCGGCGGGATGTTGCTGCGGATTAACGGCACCCTATGGTACGAATGGTTCTAAAGGCACTTATACATCGGGCATTAACTATCTGCCCGGGGGTGGCGGTGCCGGCGTTAATGGCGGGTTTAGCGGTCTGTCGGGCGGCGCGTTGGGGCAACCGGGGCAGTCAGGGCCCAATACCGGTTTGTCAAGCGTAGCAGGGAAAGCCATCTATAGTGCTCCACAAGTAACGGGAAACGTGGTAAACAATCTGTCAGGAGGCACAACTGTAGGGGTGATAGATTAGTAGTCTTCACCAGGCCGCTACCTGGATCCATAAAAAACATCAATGGCAGTTTTACTTCCAGCCATGTTCTCACCAGAACCAAATAATAGTTCAACCCAGGTAATACGAAGGGTATTACAAAATTTCGCAATCAGGTTAAAGCCATAACCCCACTAATTGCGCAGAACTTTAATGCTTGTCGTGTTCAGCCCTTATATTGTCGCATTTGCACTGGAGCAGCATGGTCTTTGTTAGCGAGATTTGTATCGCAACATTACCAATGTTTAAAAAATCTTCTAAAGAGAAAATGAAATGAGAAAAATAATTGTTTTATCGATGGTGACATTGGATGGCGTGATGCAGGCACCGGGAGGACCAAAGGAAGATGTTTCAGGCGGATTTAAATATGGCGGTTGGGTGGAACCTTATAGTGACAAAGTGTATGGTGAGGTAGTACAAAAAGAGCTGAAACCTGCAGATTATCTCCTGGGCAGGAAAACATATGAGATCTGGGCCGATTACTGGCCGGAACACGGAGACTTTTGGCCGGGTATTAATGAAGGCACCAAATACGTTTTTTCAAAAAACCTGAAAAAATCCGACCCGGTGGTGACGGGTTGGAAAAACTCAGTAGTATTAAAGACACTGGCGGATATCAAAAAGCTCAAAAACTCAAAGGGTGGTAATATACAGGTTTGGGGCAGCAGCAAGCTCATTCAGCTGCTACTCAAAAACGACCTTGTAGACGAACTCCGGCTCAAAATTCACCCCCTGACTTTAGGCAAAGGGAAAAAACTTTTCGACAATGGCCCGATTCCGGCAGCTTTTACATTGATAGAGCATATTGTAACACCCGGAGGTGTTATCATCGCCCATTACAAGCGGGCCGGAGCTGTGAAGACTGGTGCTGTTGGCGCTAAGTGAGATTACGGTAAAGGTTCGTACCCCCGCATTGAAAATAGTCTTTTAACAAAGATCAATTTATCTTTATTTTATTGGCTGAGCAAATGAATCCTGATTCCCACTTCACCGCCGGGCCTGGCCTACAAGTTTAAATGACACGTTACAATGCAAAAATTTCATGTTCTTATCCTGGTAGTTTTTACATCCCTTATTTCATATGGACAGAAAATTGAAACAGTTTACTTAAATGCCAAAGACAGCACAACTAATCTATATATTGTAGTTGCCCCTGAAAATGAACCAGTAAAAGCGTTCATGGTGTTACTGGACGGATTTGGAAATGCACCAAAAGATGTTTTATTTCAAACAGGGATCCCCAAATATGCTGCACGACAAGGCATCCTAACAGTCATTCCACTTTTAAAAACAGGCCCTACTTATTTCGGAAGCGATACAGCCTCTCAACAATCGTTAAAAGAAATGATAAGCTTTGTAGTTGCCAAATACAACTTAAAAGGTAAGGACTTATACATTGGCGGCTTTTCCATTGGCGGAACCTGTGCGGTAAAATATTCAGAGTTATCTGTTCAGGAAAATTATCCAATAAAACCAAAAGCTGTTTTTGCAATTGACCCGCCACTGGATTGGGAACGGTATTATAACGCGGCCAAAAGAGTGGTAAGGTTATCTAATCCTGCTAATGTAAATGGGGAGGTTTTTTATATGATAAACAGGATAGAAAAAGAAATGAATGGAACGCCCGAAACTGCATTAACCAATTTTTATACCCATTCGCCTTATTCATTTTCTGACACAACGCAAAAAGCTATAAAAAATTTAATCAAAACACCCATCATGATCCTATCGGAGCCAGATATTCAATGGTGGCTAAAGGAACGTGGTTATGACTATTCCTACAATAATATTTCAGACCATGCAGCTATGATTAATGAGCTGCAAAGGTTGGGTAACAAAAATGCAGTTTTAGTGACAACAACGGGAAAGGGATACGGAAAACCGGCCAACATGAGGCATCCACATTCCTGGAGTATTGCAGACCCTGAACTAATAATCAAGTGGTTGCAATCACAGTAATAATGTCACTCAGCCAGCTACCCCTTAACGTAAGTAGTATTTGTAGTGCAATAAAATATCGAATCAACATAGAAAATCAACCTTTACAAACAATCAACAAAAAATGAGCAAAATCATCTTTGACAGCGGAATTTCCCTTGACGGCTATTTCGCAGGAGACAACAGGAGCCCGGCCAACCCAATGGGTGGTGTGTCCGGAAAAATTCACGCCTGGATGTTTAATCAAAAAGCATTTTGGGAATACCTGGGAATGCAAGGCGGTAGTGAAGACGATGGACCGGATGGCTCCTGTATCAGGGAGACCATTGCAAGAACAGGTGCGTTCATTATGGGAAAACGAATGTTTGAAGAAGGCGAAGTCAGTTGGCCGGAGGATTTATACAAAGCAGATGTGTATGTTCTTACACATGAAAAACGGGAACCCTGGGTTCAAAAAGGAACAACTACTTTTTATTTTATTAATGACGGTATACATAGTGCATTAGAAAAAGCAAAACAATCAGCCAACGGAAAAGACATCAGAATTCAGGGAGGAGCAAATACCATTCAGCAATTTCTGAATTCGGGGCTGATTGACGAATGTTTCATACACATTGCACCTGTTTTTTTAGGAACCGGTATCAGGTTGTTCGATGGTATGGACAAGGACATGTACGATATTCAAATTGCAGAAATAATTCCGTCAGGCCTAACAACTCATTTAAGATATAAACTGACGAAGAAATAGGATGAACTACCGATATCGGAAATGTTTTACGTCAATCGAATGCTATCATTTATGAACCAGGAATTAACGCTGAGAATCATTTTGGAAAGTCCACCCGGTGGTGTAGACTTTGGATTACAGAAAGGAAGTGGAGATACATACCAGACCATTCAAATACAACGATACACCGACAAAAATTTAGCGTTTGAGTTCCCGGTTACTGTTAAACTTAATAAAGAAGGACTTCCCAACTTTCTTGGTGCATTTGTTCAGGGGCCAGCCAGTCAGCGTTTCATTTACATAGATATTGGCACGTATGCAGGTCAAAAAGACACAGGCTGGAGTCGGAGGTTAAAAATTCCATTAACCGGAATTCATTTGGATACGATCAAAGAACTATCAATGAATAGTAATAATATTTTAGAAGCAAGGGTTCCTGGCACAGGAAAAGACAATGGACCAAACTGTGCAACCGTAAAACCGTTTACGGGATGGCATATTTCTAATCGGGCTGTCAAATAAAACGGGACACAGTATTTGGGTTTATGAAAGTTGGACCTCACTAACAAGGCTAATACTATATTTATATTGAGCATCTATTTTGAAACCGGTAACTCTCCGGCTAATGAATATAGAATGCCTATACAGCAGTAAGCCTTAAAAGTCAGCTACAATTAAACCGCCAAATTCATGAGTATAGCAAGCAGGGTATTTATTATTTCAATGGTATTGTTTTTTTGCAAATCCGCCAAGGCCCAGGTTTCCACAAAACAGCGGGGCAGAGAACTAGGAATTCAGTTTGAAGGTGTGACCGGGAAATACAACGCCATTACCGATGTTCCCGGAATTGAAGTTGGCTATAAAACAATTATAAGCGGTTCCGGAAAGAATGCAGCAAGAACTGGCGTAACTGTTATTTTACCAAAAGGCAAGACAGATAAAAGTTATCCGGCCGCCAGTTTTTCGCTGAATGGTGATGGCGAAATGACCGGGCTGGCTTATATAGAAGACTATGGAAAAGGAAATGGCCCTATTGCCATTACCAATACAAACAGCGTAGGAGTTGTTCGGGACGCAGTTGGGGCATGGTGTGTAAGAAAATTTTCGGATAGCAGCATGCTGGATTTTTCATTTGGCTTGCCGGTGGTTGGAGAAACCTGGGACGGCATGCTCAATGACATCAATGGATTTCATGTTAAAAAAGAACATGTATGGCAGGCACTGGATAGTGCGGCAACCGGGACTATAAAAGAAGGCAATGTAGGTGGTGGAACAGGAATGATTTGTTACTGGTTTAAAGGTGGCAGTGGATCGGCGTCCAGGATATTTACGATTGATTCTGTTCAATATACGTTGGGCGTTTTTGTGCAAGCCAATTTTGGCACGCGGAAAGACCTGGTAATTTCCGGCGTTCCGGTGGGCAAACAGATACAAGACCTGGAACCAATCGAAAACCAGGTCAACCGAAAAGATGGCTCCATAATAGTGGTTGTAGCCACCGATGCCCCACTATTGCCTGGCGCATTGAAACTGGTAGCAAAAAGAGTGACACATGGAATTGCCAGAACCGGAAGTTTTTCAAGTAATGGTTCCGGTGATATTTTTTTAGCGTTAAGTACGGCATCGCCTAAATACAATAATAAATACACAGAAGAATCATGGAAAGTCATTCCGAAATGGAATCTTGACCCGGTATTCAGAGCCACTGTTGAGGCAACTGAAGAAGCTATTATAAATGCGTTGTTAGCCGCGGACGATATGGAAGGTAAGAATGGAAATAAAGTATTTGCTTTACCTCACAAACGTTTACAGGAAATTTTAAAAAAGTATAATCGGTAGCTTTAGTTAAAAGGGTGTTGGTAAAGGCCTGGTGAATGGGTCAATTGCCGGAATGGCAGTAAACCTTGCACACGTCGGGCATGATAAATTTGACTATCAGTTTTACAATATTCTGCGGCCCCGGCGTACGAATTTAGAATGTAAGTACAGCAATAAACCACAAGAATTGTTCGATTCCTATGACACTCACTTTAAAAGAACTTACTAAGGATATTGATAAAGTTGACGTTGACGACATTTTATCTTGTTGGCATTGGCTTATAGCTGATATGAAAGCAGTTGTAACAATCTCGGTTTTGGGCGATATATTTCTACTTGGTAATGACGGAGTAATCTACTGGCTTCAAACTGACAGCGGTGAACTCACAAAAGCTGCGAACAGCTTGCAGGAGTACCAAAACTATCTTTATGACGATGATCAAATTGACAATTGGTTTCTCCCCTTATTAGTTGAAAAATTAATTGCCGCCGGTAAGAGCTTGAAAGAAAATGAAGTCTATAGCTATAAGAAAATTCCTGTAATCGGTGGCGAGTATTCTGTTGACAATATGGAGCCGACCGACATGAGCGTTCACTTTGCGTTCTGTGGTCAGATATGCGAACAAATAAAAGATTTGCCAGACGGCACCAGAGTAAGCGTTAAGTTCGAAAAATGAACCGGTGGGCTTAAAGAAAAGACTTACGGCAATAATAGCTGAATATCAATCGGAAGTTGAATTGCTACCTGCAATTATCCAAAAGGCAGAACAGTATTGAATTTTTTTATTTATATCGAGCCTTAGTTTTTTAATCGGCTACAGCCTAGGTCTTGATGTATTAATTCTAACAACGCAGTAAGCCCAAAACCTTCGCAGCAATCATTTTGACGCTCATGAGAATATTACAACTATTGTTTTTTTTAATTATCTCCATTAGAACTCCTCTCCCTCCTAAAACGAAAAAATGCCCTCTAACTCCACCACCTTCTCCCCTTTCGAAAACCCTTTCACCGCCTTCGCCATTTTTTCTGCCAGAACATCCGTCGGCATGGGCTTAAATTTTTTAATGATTCCCAGGCGATTTAAAAAAAGGATTACGGCGGCACTGATGCGTTCACCGGACCTGTCGGTGTCTTTGCGTAATAATAATCCGGGCCGAAAAATAATATAGCTGGTAAACTTCAGATTGGCGATGGCATCTTCCAGTTTTCCTTTTAGTTGCGAATAAAATACACGGCTTGTGGCAGATGCACCATACGACGACAAAAGCACCATCCCCGGAACACCATTCTGTTTGGCAATCCTGGCAAACTGCAAAGGAATTTCATAATCGATATGCCATTGCTTGTCTTTTGAACCGGCTGCTTTAAGCGTCGTTCCCAGGCAGGAAAACAACAAATCGCCGGTAATCTGTGCGGCAACTTTTTCCAGGTGATCAAAGTCAGTGATGATTTCTTTTAATTTAGGGTGAACGATGCCAGCTGAACGGCGAACAAATATTACCACCTCCGAATAAAAAGCATCCTGCAAAAGGACATTCACAAGGTCTTTCCCCGTAGCACCTGTGGCACCGATGATAAGTGCTTTCATGAGTTTATTTTATTAAAAATTAGTGAATGGTTACCCTGCCCGCTTTACCCGCCATTATTTATTATAGCACCAAAAAAACAAGAACGACCAACAGCGCATTCATTGATCGTTCTTTTTATACTACGCTAATATAATGGTATATTATTTCTGCACTGTTGTAAGCAACAGATCGGCAACTGCATGAAGTTTTGGGCTAAATTGCAGTGTAACACCAAAAATAAAAAAGTTATGTGTCATTTTAGTGGAACATCTGAGCATTAAAATATGAATGACGATACCCAAATAGATCACCTCCAATCCTTCTCGGTCGAATACAAAAGCCCAAATTTTTTAAGTCAGGGTAAAGGACTTTTGTTGCTCGTTAGCATAGCGATACTATTCATACCAGTTTTCTGCTGGGTTGAAAGTGTAGTAATCTACATTGACAAACCCAGGGTCTTCATCTCAGGAGACATTTTTATCTACATTATATCAACCACTCTTGCTTCGTTTTGGATTACTTATACGTTTTTTTCAAAACGACTATTGACCAGGTATTTAATATGGATTCACGTTATAACTACTTTAGGAATTCTTATGCTATTTCTGGCAACAAGTACATGGGCATTAAAATCCAGCGCAGAGAATGAAGTACAAGAAACGCTCATGAGAGCCATACTGCTAAATAAGCAGTATCCTTTACGGATAAGTTCTATTTTCGGAATAATATTCACGCTTGGACAGTTGGCCTTCCTGGTTAATATATTTGGTGGCTTTTTTTATCGAAAGTATAAAAAAGGCACATAACGCGGAATTTGTGATCGCTACATCAGAACATTCCTGGCTGTATTTTTGTTTTTCAATTTAAAACTTCACATAATGGCTAAGAACAAAACATCATCTACAAAACCGGGTAGCCAGGTAAGAAAACTGAATTTCCTTATAGGCAATTGGCATACAAAAGGAGAAATTTTACAAGGCGCTCCAAAGTCTTCAAAAGAAATAAGAGGTATGGACACTTACGAATGGATTGCAGGAGGATTTTTTATACTGCATCGTGTGGATGTATTTATGGCAAATGAAAGGACAGAGGTCATTGAAATCATAGGCTATGATAAAAGCAGGAAATCTTACTTTATGAAATCCTTTGACAATCGTGGTGAAGCAACAACGATGTATGCAGTCCTGGAAAAACCGGGCGTTTTAAAACTTGGAGATCAAAAAATGAGATCGAAACTTACGGTTGACAAAAGCGGTAACGCTATGACTGCGAAATGGGAGTTGTCTGAAAATGGGGCTTCATGGACACCGTGGATGGACATGCAGTTCAGGAAATAAGAAATCATAACTAAGAAAACAGCGATCCAAAATCATCAGTAAATAAATTTTATGCAGGAGAATAATATTACAAGTATACGGCCCTTTCTGACAGTCAACGATGGAAAAAAGGCGGTGGACTTTTATATAGCTGCTTTTGGAGCCATCGAAAAAAAAAGGTTTGAACGGCCAGACCATAAACAACATTCTGTAATTGAAATCGAAGCAGCGGTATTTTACGTGGCTGATGAAGAACCGGAAAACGGGAACTTTAGCCCGGACCCATCATCAAATAATCCGGTCAGGATCATTTTACAAACTAAAAATGCCGACGTAATATTTGAAAATGCGGTAAAAATGGGGGCAACAGAACTTTGCCCGATGGCAACAGAAGAAGATTGGAGAATTGGAAAGTTAAAAGATCCCTTTGGCCATATATGGGAAATTGGTTACACTTTGCCCGTTTGACCCAGTCAATCGCCGCCTGAAAAATAAAACCTCCCCCGACATACGAATCATTTCGTCTAATTCGTAACTACGCGAAATGTTTTTGAATTATGACAGAGCTGTTCAGCAATACCAGGCGTCTCTACCAGTTCCGGCTTCCCTGTGAGGGGCTTAAAGACTATATTGAATTCTTTTGGGAAACCTGTTTCGAATCCACAAAACAAATTCTGAACGGTGAGGCCTATACCATTAAATTGTTTAAAAGCTGGACTCCTACATTTTGGATCAACCTGGGTCCCTCCTATCGCGTGGTAATGGATGGCGCTGTTCATCAAATCGAAGCCAACAGTGCCATTGCACTGATGAGGACTTCAACTGTGGAAAGACTCAACCATCCTGCCGATCATTTATTTACGGTAAAGTTTCATCCCGGCGCATTGAAACACCTTATCGGTATTGATCAAACCAAATTGTCTTCCGGCTTAATTGTATTGAATGAATTGCTTCCCGGTTTTCTTATTGAACAGATTAAAGCAGCAGCAAATTTTGAGCAGCGGGTTGCATTGGTCGAAGCTTTTTTGCTGCAAAACATGTTGCACAAGAGAGGAGCCGATCACTACACAAACCTTGTTACGCAAACTATTGGTTTTTACAACGACAATGAGATGAAGTTTAATGTAAATGAACTGGCTTCAAAAGCTTTCACCAGTTCCAAAACGATCACCCGGTATTTTGATCGGGTGATTGGTACCAGTCCAAAACAATACCTGGAATGCATGCAAATGCGTATGGCCCTGCCGGCTTTCCTCGAAGACCGGAAAGGTTTCGATCCCTCAACTTATGGTTATTACGACAAGAGCCATTTTTATAAAAGCGTAACAAGGTTTACCGGCGAGCGCATAGCCGGCCAATATTGAAAATGTCCGTTTTTTACCTTTCGTCATTTCAAAGCCTGTACTATGTTTGAAAAAAAATAATATGGTACGTGTACTGTTTTTTGTGGTATTGCTGCAGGCAGGGATGGCCGGTGTTGCACAAACCAAAAAAATCTATCAGCCAACGATTCAAACCTGCGATTGCAATTTTAAGGTTGACAGTAGTTATATCGCTACCGCACCGCCGAAATTGAAGCCCGATTCTACTTTTCCATACAAGGCCGACAGCAGTTTCCAGACTTTGTGCGCTTACCTGATTGTACCTGAGAACCGAAAAAAAGCGTCCTCCAAAATGATCCGGCTTCCGTTTATTGTGTTGCGCAGCAAAAATCCAGGTAAAAAGAAAGATCCCGTGCTGTTTACTGCAGGTGGCCCGGGCGGCAGTTCGCTTTCCTGGATCCATGGTATGCAAAAAAGCAGCGTGATTGAAAGCAGGGATTGCATCGCTTTTGAACAAAGAGGCACCCGGTATGCGATTCCATACCTGCGAAGTTTTGAGCTGGACACGGCGCTCCGCGAATCGTACCGCAAAAACCTTAACAAGGACAGCATGTGGCTGGAAGGTGTGAAACGATATAAAAAGGCGCTGGAGCGGAAAGGCATCGACCTTTCCGGATACAACACGGATGAAACGGTAGCAGACATTGCAGACCTGCTGAAAGTATTAAAAATTGACTCTGTGAATTCGATCGGTGGCTCCTACGGGGCAACGGTGATGCTGGACGTGTTGAAAAAGATCCCATCAAAAGTGCGGTCGCTGGTGTTGGATTCGCCATTGCCTAATTTCGCCCCCATCGATGAAGACGAGCCGAAGCATTTTATGGAGTCGATACAAGTGTTGGCCAGGCATTGCGAAAAAGACTCATCCGATCACGAACGCTATGACAGCCTTGCTTTGAAATTCGAAAACTATTTCAATCTGATCCTGGACAAAAAATTCTATTACCCTTATGTTGAGAAAGGCAAAACGGACACACTGCAAATAGCATACGGCAAAAATGAATTGCTCGATATCATAGTGGGCAGCCTGCTCAATGCACCGCTCCGGGATGCACCAGCCGTAATCACCGACATCCTAAGGGGGAATCATGCTTCATATATTCAGAAAAAACTGGATGATATTTTCAACCGGAATATTGCACCGGATGGCATGCGCATGTCGGTGTACTGTGCCGACCAGCCTGCTTACCATAGCAAAGAAGTGATCCGGCAATTGTGGCAATTGTACCCTTTCCTGAAAGGTTTCCGAATCAACGATGTGTTCAATGATGTTTGCGACTGCTGGAAAGTGCCGCCCATATCTCCCCAATCGAGGCTCCCCTACTATTCGGATAAGCCGGCCCTGATTGGCGACGGCGAAATGGACCCTGCATGCAGCCCGCTGTATATGTTGCAGATCAAACACTACATGCCAAATGCCCAGAGCTTTTTATTTATCAACCGGGGACATGGCGTTGGCGGAACGCCTTTTCGTCAGATGATCCAGGCATTCCTGGATAACCCTCACAACAAGGTAGCCAGCCCGAATGAAAAAATCATTGCTTATTAGTGTTGCGGCGGAGGTTGCTTCGGGCACGAATCCTCGCAACGACTCCCCGAAAGTCATTGCGAGAAGGGTTCTTGCCCGACGAAGCAATCTGCCCGAACTGTGAACCTCTGCTATATCGATCGGGACTTATACATAAGTTGAAGATGTACTCCAGGTCTCAGGCAGATTGCTTCGGGCAAGAACCCTCGCAATGACAGTGGGAGTC
>JAZKFT010000049.1:0-29265 GCA_040386335.1 Bacteroidota bacterium | reverse complement strand
CTTTTCCACAAAACTTGTGTTAGTGGAGCTTGGGTACCCGATTAAAATCGGCGAGTCCGGCAGCCCACACACAGGGCCAGGGCCGAGACTCGCCTAAGAAGCGTTATAAGCGGAGACTCGTGGCGGAAAGAAAGGGATCGCTGCATGTGTAGTCAAATAGTAGCCAATGATAAAAAACCAATATAACCATTCGAATAACCTTTCTACTGTTGTCCGGGGCTATTGCATACGTTCATTGTACTTAACTTCTAACAGATTCTGAAAATGTTCGTGAGGTCAGGCTCTAAAATATTTAAGATCTGATGGTGTTGAATCCGCTTAGCATTTTAAAAAACTTTAAGGATCCCGGCAAGCAACGGCCATTCATTGAAGCAATTCATAGAAGTGCATCCTTTTCCGACAATCCGAAGTCTTAAAGTCACCTGCGGGAGGCCACAGAAAATTCCAGACCCAGCTAACTCAGTGAACATTATTTTCCTGCTGCTTAGTGACGAATATCTATACTAATTAAAAATACTACATGCAACCATTCTCCAGGTGCAGTTGTCTTGCATCGGTCTCACTTATTATTATCATTAAAAGCAAAAAAAGATGTTAGAGAACTTATTAAACCTGGTAACAGAATATGCCCAGGACAATGTTGTAGACAACCCGGATATTCCTAATGAACAGAACAACGAAGTTGTAGCAGAAGCAACACACGCAGTGGCTGGTGGCCTGCAGGATGCACTGGCAAATGGCCATACAGAAGACGTGCTGGCTCTGTTCAATAGCAAAAGCGCCGCCCAGGCAATGAGCAGCCCGGTAGCACAGCAGATTCAGGGCGGCTTCCTGGACAACATCACTTCCAAACTGGGCATCAATAAAAATGTGGCCATTGGCCTTGCTTCTACCTTAATTCCAATCGTAATAAGTAAACTGGTTAAAAGGAGCAACGACCCTAATAACAGTAGTTTCGACATTGGCGGAATTGTCAGCAGTCTCACCGGTGGCAGCAATGCCGGCGGTAGCGGCATTGGCAATCTTATCAGCCAATTTACCAGTGGTGGCAACAATAGTAGCGGTGGCATTGAAAGCCTCATTAATCAATTTACGGGTGGAGCGCAGCAGCAGCAAAAACACCAGGGAGGTAGCGGCCTGATGGATCTTATAAAGGGATTTATTAAATAAATATACCTATCTGTCATTGGCAACAGATCACTAACACACATGTAATTTCCGTCACACCTATTACACTTAAAATGGGCCATCTCTACACAATTGAGATAGCCCATTTTTATTCCCTATTCTTACGTCTTGCGTTCCACCAGTTACACAACGGGACTAAGGTACCTGGTATTGGAGTAACCCTCCTCGCCATCAACAGAACGGATAAGATACCATTCGTCGTTGTATTTACTAATAAAAGTAACGACTTCGCCATGTGCAGCTTTGGCTACGATTGACTGGTTTGTTCCCGGGCCTTTACGGATGTTGAGATTGGAACTCTCTGTAGTAACGGTATACCGGGTTGTTGCAGCATCAGCCGAAACACCTACATTTAATACTACATCAGCACTCCGGTAGTCGGGATCCAGTTTACCATAAACATCCCATAGTTTATCCTTCACTTCGCCAGAAAGTGCTGTACCATCAATATAGAGAACATTATCCTGCTCTCTTACCTGCAGGTTTGTAACTCCCGCAGCTTTAGCCACACTTATCAATTCTGCATATTTATCTTGTAATGCCATAGCTTGTTTCTTTATTTAATAGTTAATTTATTTTCAACTTTTTTTGGCTTCAGCGTTTGAATAGCCATCATAAGCCTCGCCAGGTCTGCTTTCATAATGTTGCCCCTAAGCGTTACGATTCCATCCTTTACATCAGCTACAACACCGCTAAATCCAGTGAGGGCAGATTTCACACCGGTTGTAAGTACATCGTCAACTGTTACTTCCACGGGGGGCGGTGGTGGCGTTACTACAACACTGTTTACAATGCTCTTAACCTCTTTGAGTTCCTTCAGGGCCGCTTCGGCTGCTGCCTTGGCACCTTCGTCGGCAACCCGGCCTGTGAGCGTAGCTACACCGTCTGTGACCGTTACATTTACACCCGCGATCGATTTCAGTGCCTCCGCGGCTTTAACCTGAATGTCCGCATCTTTTGGCTTGCAGGATATAGCAGCAAGTCCAAGCATAGCCGTCAGCATTACGGATGAGAAAAGCTTTATTACAATGTTCATTCTTTGATTTCTTGTTTTGGTGAAGTAAATAAAAATCACTCGTTAAAAGAAACTATTTTTTGGGGCCTGATTATTATATATTTATTTTTATAATTTTTTTGTTACTGTTATTTTATTCACTTTACCTCCTTTCCTACCACTGTCGGTCTTCACTTCGTAGTCCTAACCAAAATTGCTTCGCCGTTCTGAATGAAATTACTCATAGCGGTAATCTGTTGCAACTATACCAGTAGCTGTTACCTCTCCCATATACATCAACTTCCGAGCCGGAGGTGAAGACTCAATCCTACATGTGAAATAAATACAAAATATTTTTGTGCATCATACAATACACATTCCGGTAAAGATGATATCCATCGATACATCCAAAACTTATGGAGCGCTATTTCCAGTCTGAACTTACACCACCTGGCTACGAACATACTGGATACACTGTAAAACGCCCTCCGTAGAAACGGAGAGCCTATACCTAATCTATCCTAAACCCAGCGGCTGTGAAAACAACCAGTAGGTTTATGAAAGAATGTTGTGCCCAGGGAAGATCGTCTCAGACCCTGATAAAACATTGTGTGACTTATTTTTTATTTATATGCATATATAAAACATAGCATAGAAACAACCCGTTCACCTGTCCTGGTTGCTCAGGATCGGGGAATATGCTGCTTAAAATATTTGGAGATTCCCTTCGCCATTCTCACATTCCCTTCCTCTTGCTTTTATTTTGGCCTTTAGCGACAACGATACCGCCCAAAACCAAACCAATCATAGATAGGAGAAACCCCGCTATCAACCCAAACATGCTATTGAACTTGTACACCAGGTAGACACCTGCTATAAAAAAAATAACAAACACCAGCAGGAAAACCATTACGCTCTCAAATACATTTTTCATATCCAAATATTTACAAAAAGGGTAGGATGACCGGCCCCGCCAGGAAACCGGTCATTGTAGTGAAAGTGTGATATTTAAAGTGTCTTATTAATTAGCACCCAAGCTTATGGCCGGTCAATCATACTACATACTCAAGCCGCCATTTGCGCCCCACTATTTGTTAAAAACCCTAAGTCATGTTTTCAGCAGGCCTCGTCTGAATCGCATATATTAAGCGCTCTAAACATAGCTTCCCGTAGAAACGGGAGGCTTTTCTAACCTGTAAAAACCCTCAAATTGTAAATACAATTTGACCAAAAGCTATCGATAACTTATGCAAAAGACCCCTTTCAATTTCTGCTATCATTTTAATTGCCTGTTTAACGTCTACTTTGTCCTAATCTCAAATCAGTTGTCCGATGGGTTTCAATCTTCGATACCATTCGCCAAAAAGCGCCGCCACACTTCAAAAACTCCATAGCAGTGACGTTAAAATTCAAGATCTGCTTTCACTGCTCCCTGGTGGGTAAATTACTATCAGGCGCTATGCATAATATCACCTGGATAACTCATACAAATCGTACATGTAGAAATAGATATGTTTCATAGCATGGTTATACTTCCCCTAAAAACGGCGCTACCTGTACCTAAACCCTAATTTAACATCTCGGCAGATGTAAACAAACCCTCGTTAAGCCTTAATAACGGAAATGACGAATCCGGTAAAATAGTCCTATAGCCCATGAGTATCATCGAGACACTACCGCTTCCAAAAGTTACAATTACTGCAGCTATTGCTACAAACCAGGCAAATGCTTTTGAAAACAAAATATATTAATTGACGATACATGTATATTCATTCCATTTCCGAAGTAGGCCGGCAGCCTTTGGCTCTGCTAGAGCTTAATAATTTTCTCAACATACAAAACCTTATTTTCCTTCACAATACGGAGATAATAAAGGCCGGCGGGAACTCCCGACACATCCATATCATTAGAATTACCAGTGCTTACAATTCTTTCTGCAACCACCCTCCCATCGGCGGTCGACAACTGAATAGTATGTCTTTTGTTCACATTATCAGGCAACACTACTTTTAAGCTTCGGTGTACCGGGTTGGGATAAACAAGGTAGTCACGATTACTATTGCAGTTATAGGTTACATCAATCGTTTTACTATAACTGAACCGGCCATCGGTATCCACCTGTTTTATCCGGTAATAATTTCTACCGGCAACAGGGCTGCTGTGAATATAATTGTATGGGCTGGCACCATTGTTTCCAGTATTGCCAGTTATGCTGATGGTTTTCCATGCATTGTCACTATTGACGGAGTGTTCTATTTCAAACTGTTTGTTATCCTGCTGACTAAGCCATGAAAAACTGAGGTGTATACTACAGTTTTTTTCCATGGCCGTTACAACCCCAAAACTTATCGGAAGCGAGGCTGGCTGACCACAACTGGTTCCAACATTATGGTAATTACCAGAGAACTGTTCCCTGTTTCCCTGGTCTGGTATTGTAGTCGCATAATCCAGCTGTGGAATCACCGGGTCACTGTCCTGCCAAAGCCTGACACCCGGTACGCAACCGGAGGCAAGTGTAAAAGTGAAAAGCAGGTATTCCTTCCCGGCAACCAGGGAAAAATCTGGTTCATAGCGGCCGCCAATGTTATTGTCGAAAGACACATAGTAGCCTGCCGGGTTAGGGTCGGCAGCCGTTACAAGCCAGCGCGAAGCTATTTCAAAACCTCCTGAAAGGCTACGTGGATAATCGGTCGTGCTGGTTACAATATCACTTGAGGTCAACTGCGGGTTACCGGTGGGAAGCAATACCGTTATGGTAGATGCCAATGTATAAGAAACAGAAGAACGGCTCTGCATGGGCCGGCCATACACTTCGTACCGGCCTGCATTATCGCTGTAGCGGATCGTTGTTTGCCAAAGGGTTTCCGGAGCCTGGCCTGCGGATTCATCAATACCGTTAATAAGCACGGCCGTTAAGGCTACCGTTTTCAATAGTAATTTTTTCACTATTTATATTTTACCCCCAGCCGGCAGGCATACTGCCTGCCAACCTGGAATGAACGAATTATTTAAGTTGTTATAGTATTATGGGCAACTGTTCTAAAAACAGATCGTAGTTAACATTTATGGTAGTATTGAGCAGGTAGCCCAGCACGAGGCTTTGCAGCAGCGTACGGTCGTTACCGCCACCCTGGTATTTAACCTTACTATCCATATTAATATCGCCTCTGTGATAGCCATACCCCAGGTCGTAGTTGACATTTAACGTTGTGTTGGTTGGGTAGTTTACCACATCTGACTGTATCAGCGTACGATCATTTGCCCCTCCCTGGTATTTTACCTTATTATCTGTGTTGGCATTACCTGCCCAAAGGGCTTTTAAGGTGGTATTGGTCGCTGTATTGGTCACCAGCGCCATCTCCAGGCCATCATATTGTGGTGTGGCCGGGTTATGCCATACCCCGGCATCGGTCATGGTGGTAAAGTCTACAACGGTACTGCAGTTGAAACTGCTCACAGGGAGTGCCGTGGCCGACATTACACCCAAATGGTTGCGGTGCCGCACGGCCACAAAATAATTATCGGCCAATAGCGATGGAAAGCTGATACAACTACTACCATCAATATCTGCAACCGTACCATCCTGCTGCACTAATACTGAACGGGTGCCTAATACAACCGTGGAATCAGCCTTACTTCTCAACTCGACAAATATCCAGTCTACAGCAGAAGTAGCGGTAGCACTACGATCTGCAAACATCTCAGCGGGATTAATCACTGTTTGGTAAGCAGGGTTTGTGCCATCCCCCACTTTGGTGAACAGACCTGAGAAGCTCAAATCGTTGGTATAAGGATCTGAATCGGGTATATAACGCATTCCCGTAACTGCAGAGTAGGTGCTGCTGCGCAAATTGTCCCGCATTGTTGTCTCCAAACCCGATTCATTACCCCGGACTGCTCCCTGTAATAATACTTTTAGTCGAAGTGTGACTGCAGAATTCGTAAAGTTCATGGTGGCTATACCAGTGTTGAATGACTCTCTACCGGCATTATCTATCGCTTTAAAGCTGATAACACTGCTGCCAGCAAAGCTAAAATCGGGGTCTAATGATACAGCCAGGGATGGATTGCCCGAACCATCAACAGGAATAATCAGGGACAGGAGGGCGGCAACTTCGGCCGGCACACCCGCATTATAAACAATACCGTTAATGGTGATGCTTGTGGTGTTGGTAGGAAAAGCAACCAGGCGAATACTGCTTACAGTTCCAGGATTCATATCGCTGCTGATTACAATATTGCTAAATGTATTGGCCGGCACAGTAACACTTGTGGTACCACCGGGATTAATGGCACTGTTGCTACCGCTTCCCGCCACAGGTGGCTGCTCTATGCCAAAGTTGGCAGCATCAATATCCGTTGTTACCACACTCACACTAAGTTTACTGTTAGCGGGCAAACCGTCGTGTCCCGCAGCGGCACCTAAATGCTCTCCTGTACTTACCCAGCCTGTTGGCAGTATAGCCGTGGTTAGCGTTGCACCATCGGTTTGCATGGTCGCTGTAAGAATAATAGTGTAGGTGGTATTAGCTGCCACTCCATCAGCAGCAGAAAAGGCATACTTGCCGGTGGCAGGATCTACAAGGACACTGCTGATTACCTTATCATCCGCGCCGACCAGGTTAGCATATAAGCCACCGGCATTGGTACCCGTGCCATTAACCGTTCCGTCTGTCAGGCCATTTGTATCATTAAACACATAGCCTGTGATATCCGTGGTACTTGTTACATTAATGATCTCGTTGGCAGTAGCCGTAGCGGTGCCATCGCTGATTACATACGGGAAGGTAACCGTGCCGTTATAGTTAGCGTTTGGTGTAAATGTGATGATGCCAGCTGTGTTGATGTTCACCGTACCATTTGTTACAGGTATCGTTTGCGCGGTACCAGGTGTCAAGGTTGTGCCGTTGATGGATACGATCGACAGCGGGTTGCCATCGGGGTCGCTGTCAAGTGTAAGTGGTGTAAGGGTTACAGGTGTGCCATCCTCCGGCATTGTGTAAGTATCAGTAACTGCTACAGGTGGATCATTTACCGGTGTTACCGTAATCACCTCGTTAGCAGTGGCCGTACCGCCATTTCCATCGCTGATTATATAAGGGAAGGTGACCGTACCATAGTAATTGGCACTTGGTGTAAAAGTGATTACGCCAGCCGCGGTAATGTTCACTGTGCCGTTGGGTACGGGTATGGTTTGAGCCGTACCAGGTGTACGTGTTACACCATTAATGCTGGAAATGGTAAGCGTTCCGCCATCTATATCGCTGTCAAGTGCAAGCGGGGTAAGGGTTACAGGCGTGCCATCTTCCGGCATGGTATAATTATCTGTAACTGCTACTGGTGGATCATTTACAGGCGTTACCGTAATCACCTCGTTAGCAGTGGCCGTACCGCCATTTCCATCGCTGATTATATAAGGGAAGGTGACCGTACCATAGTAATTGGCACTTGGTGTAAAAGTGATTACGCCAGCCGCGGTAATGTTCACTGTGCCGTTGGGTACGGGTATGGTTTGAGCCGTACCAGGTGTACGTGTTACACCATTAATGCTGGAAATGGTAAGCGTTCCGCCATCTATATCGCTGTCAAGTGCAAGCGGGGTAAGGGTTACAGGCGTGCCATCTTCCGGCATGGTATAATTATCTGTAACTGCTACTGGTGGATCATTTACAGGCGTTACCGTAATCACCTCGTTAGCAGTGGCCGTACCGCCATTTCCATCGCTGATTACATAAGGGAAAGTGACCGTACCATTGTAATTGGCATTTGGTGTAAAAGTGATTACACCAGCTGCGTTAATGTTCACCGTGCCATTGGGCACCGTTATGGTTTGTGCAATACCCGGCGTAAGGGTAATACCATTGATGCTGGTAACTGTCAGGGTATTGCCATCGGGATCGGTATCGCTGGTTAGCGGAAGCAGGGTGACAGGAGCGCCATCTTCCGGCATCGTATAGGTATCATTTACAGCTACAGGCTGATTATTTGGCGTTACCGTAATATTCACGTTAGCAGTAGCTGTAGCTGTACCATCGCTGATTACATAAGGGAAGGTTACCGGTCCGGTATAATTGAGAGCGGGTGTAAAGTTTATCACGCCACCAGCAGAAATAGTTACTGTGCCGTTTGTTACAGCTATGGTTTGTGCCGTACCCGGAGTAAGCGCCACCCCGTTAATTGATACGATTTTAATTGTCCCATCAGGGTCAGTGTCATTGGTAAGGGGCAACAAGGTTATTGTACCGTTTTGCGGTACAGAATAGGTGTCGTTTACAGCCGTTGGCCTTTGCTCTATGCCAAAATTGGCATTTTGCAGGCTACCTGATACAGTACCTAACGGTAGAATACTGTTAACACTTAAATCATTACCAATACCGGTACCCAGGTATTCTCCAGTACTTACCCAACCCGTGGGTAGTGTGATAGTAGGGGTTGCCGTTTGCCCAATTGTAGCTGATGTAGTCGTAAGGTATACGGCGTAATTATTTCCGGTAAATGCATATAAAGTGTAGGTACCTGTTCCCGAAACAGGATCGGTATCCACTACTTTTCCTGTTGTAATATCATACAATACCGCAAATAATGGTTGCGCGGGTACTACATAAGTGCCACTTGCGTTAACGCTGTTATCCGTAAGACCATTTACATCATGATACACATTACCGCAAATAGCGGCTTTTACAGTATCGGTTTTCATTACTATACAGTTGGTGGACCCCACATAACGGGCATATATCGTGTGAATGCCCAATGGCACGTTATTAAAAACAGTAGTGGTTTGCCAGGTACCGGCAGTATTGTCCATTACATATTCAAATATGGGTGGTACTGCTGCGCTTATTGGCGAGGAAACGGTGATTGTACCCGTAGTGCCTGAACATGAGGCATTGACAATATTAATAACCGGATCGGGCATATACAGCCTGAACCCAATATCGTCCAATGCCAAATCATTGCCATTACCGCCAAAACCGTTATTGGCAATTACCAAATCAATATCGGTAGCACCGGCAGGGGCCTGAAAATTGAACCCATACTTATTCCATACATTAACTGCCGTACCTGTAAAGTCGCCCGTACTGTAAGTGCCTAACACTGCCTGGGTATTGTGATCGTAAATGGTAAACAGCACATTCGGCTTAACATCGGCACCAGGTGTAAAATCTAATATCCATGCCGAAAATTCGTAAAATGAGCCAGGCACTACATTGGTAAACTGTCGGCGGAAAAACTCCGACTTGTCGTAACCTGCATTTACTGCATACATATATCCATAAGTGCCGCCACCCTGGTTAGAGCCAGACCCCACTGCATTTCCATCAGGCGTATGGTCCACAACCGTTGATGCACCTCCCCAGGAATTAAAATCGGGGCCGCGGCTTACAATTTTATAATGTCCGTCTTCACCGCCAGGGGTTACACCTGTCATATAGTGGTAAGATGTTTGCCCCGCAACTGGCAGCCCAAAACTACCAGCCGTACCAGAACCAAAAGTTTCTATAAAGCCGGGGTTACAGTTTCTGTCCATTAGCTGCGGGTTCAACTGGCCATTTTGGTAAACCACATGCACTACTTCGCCGGCTGCGACCGTAACGGTAGAAGTACCGGCCGATTGCGAGCTTGAATTTCCAGTGGGGGTAGGATCATATATGGCAATTTTCTGCAAATCCCAACCGGCTACATCGGCTTCAGTAATGGTATAAGTGCCAGGGTTAACTGGAATTAATTGTGAATTTCCTACCGTTGTACGTACCCGCTCATCGTCAATATAAACGGGCTCCGTACCATTGAATGACCTGGAAAATATATTATAAAATGGGGATGTGGCAGTTATTACGGCTCCGCCGCTTGCCATCGTCACCCATACTGAATTTGCTACGCCACCGGTAATCCTATAACCGTCAAAGGAACCCGTTTCTTTCACCCAACTGGTGCCCCCTGCATATTTATGCACATACACACCCAATGGTTCAGTAATTTGATCGTTGGTAATAGCATATATTTCTCCAATTTGATTAACAGCGATATCCCTGTAAGGATAACCAAATCCACCTGTTGATATACCGTTACCAATGTTTGGTGTAGGTGATGTAGCAATACCTGTAGGGGTAATTAACTTTATATTTCTTAACGTACCCGTACCACCCGTTGTATTACCCGCCACATACAGGTTTCCGTTTGTTGGGTTCACATCGGCTCTGTATCCTTGAAAGCCTGTATAACCAGTGGTAGTAATGGTGGTATAAGTATTCCAATCAGTAGTAAGACTCCCGGTACCGTCATACTTATAAACAATATTATTATCTCTCACCACATATAAAGCCGGTCCGGCCGGGCTGGCTGCAGTTGATGTCCCTGTCCATCCGCTGGCAATATCATTATAGCCAGTGGTTGTACCACTGGCAGGTGGAAACTGTGCAGTTCCAGAAATTTGAACCGCTGACCCCGTACCACTGTGGCTAAACACAGTACCATCAACATTAATATAATAGCAACTGCCACCGGGCCCGCCATCTACCCTGGCTACACCTGCAGCACTAACAAGTGTCCAAATGGTACTGTTTACATTTCTGTAATAAAGTGCACCACTTTCGGTGGCTGCCCAAAGGCGGCCATTTTCAGCAGCGCCAATATCTTTTACCCTAAATTGGGTTGGGTTATCGTTTAGGGTAAACGGCACAACAGATGTACTACCCCCGCTAACCGAAAAATTGAAGCCCTGATCAACCTCGTTTAAAGACTTTTTGTGAACATAGATATAGCCGGTTTGGGCATTTACAGATGGTGGTGCCATAAGTAACAATAGCAATGCGAAAGCTGCTATTCTCGATATTCCAGTCTTCATATTTTGGTAATTAATTTTCATGGCCGGTTATGATTTAGTTATAGTTAGACAAAACTCCTTTTCAGGAATTATTGCATTTAAAGGCATACAGATACTCACCCCAGATACCCGGGGTATTTTGAAAAACGTACTCAGAACTTTGAGAATTTGGATTTAGCGGATTCGCATTGGCTGTATTAAAAGATCGGGTAATCAAAGGATCTGCAAATACAGAAAGTGCAAAAATGCCCTTCTTAAAAGAGAAAAAAAATAGTCTCAGCTTACATTTTATGTACCCGATATATACAGGTTATATAGTCTCTACAGACTATTATATTTGAAATCAATTCAGTTCATCTACGCCCCAAATAGTTTAACCAATCGTGATTGAATTTCTGTAGACTTACCGCTTTTCAGAGTCTTACATGGCAGGTGACGATCTAATATGTTCGAAAGGGCTTGCCAGAAGGATAAAGGAAACCTCGCCCGAAAGTGAAGTCTATCACTTCTTGTTCCTCCGGTTCCCTGCACAGCAGCAACCCACCAGGAATAATCCCGCGACTCGTCTTCCACTGCCATTTAGTATTCCCAAACATAGCCGTCGACGTAAGGTTGCAGAGATGTAGACTCGGTGCATTTTGTACCAACGGATTTCAATCCATTGGTACGCATGGTGCAGATGAGCCTGGGCGCCGTAGGAACGGACGGTATAACATGTGGACAATCTCTGATGATTGCTGGCAGTTCAACGGATTAAAACCCGTTTTTACAATACCAAATCGAGCCTACTGCTCTAACTATGCTTTAGGTGACGGATGCGGTGTACCTGAAAACCTAGGCCCCGGTTAAAAAACTGGCTTGCATAACCTGAAAGGAAAGGCTGATACGGTATCTTCTCCCGCCATGTTTGGTCAGTTATCCAAACCTTAGCAAGTGGCCAAAAACAGCCTTAAAAAAGTAGCCCGCCACCTGGAAATGCTCTATATATGCATTCCCTTTTCAGACGACCTGCGATTTGTAAATGCGCCTGGACCTTCGGCAGGCATTACCGACACAACAATTCCTGAAATTATCAATCCGAAAAAAATACAGCCGGTTCCAATCATTACCCAAAAAATGCCATTTTGCGTTGTCAGCACCAATACCCCGGTCAACAAAAACCATATGAACACTTTCATAAAAAATAAAGCATTATTAAAATTAATTTTCATATAAATACAATTTTTCTGTATTAAAATCATGAAGCAACCACAATCGGGAATTAGTCCTGGTACGTATCCATCTACCATTTATTGACTATCATAAAGCGCTTGCTATCAAAGGCATGCGTTAAAAAATAAGCCAGCCCGTAGAAACGGGCCGACAATCCTAATCTATAGTCTAAACCCTAAAACTTTTATAATAAACTAATCTCATATCCATGTTTTACATGTGCAAAAAATAAAAATAACTTCAAACATTCCTTCAAGCTCGCTTTTACCCTTGTGGCCCCCTTTCTCAAAACGAATAACACTGAGAGCAACCGGGTACAACTATATCTGCAAGTGGTAGTCTAAACAGTATTTTCAGCATCTATCCCTGACTATTTTTCTGTAAATCGCTACCCAAAATCTTATAGTTTTATTATTTTCTGGTTATATAACACCCTGTTGCCTTTTATAACCTGAAGCAAATAAAGTCCCGGGAGGATAGACGATGCATCAAAACTGCCTCTATTGCCGTTACTGATCGTACCACCACGCACAAGCCTGCCATCGGCCGTCGTTAGCCGGATTAGAAGGATAGCATCCGTGTTCTCCGGCAAAACAATATTCAGGATATCTTTAACCGGGTTAGGAAATACCATGTACCCGCCCCTGGTAGTACAGTTATTTGTAATTGTAACTGTACTGCTATATTGAATACTCCCGTCAAGATCCAGCTGCTTCACCCGATAGTAGCCGGTACCTGTCGCGGCACCTGTGTGTGCATATTGGTAAACCTGTTTGGCAGTACTATTTCCTTTGGTACCCAGTATTGCCACGACTGTCCAGGTTATGCCATCCGGACTATGTTCTATCTCAAATTGTTTGGTATTCTGCTCAGACAACGTTTCGAATGCCAGGCTTATGTTACAGTTATTACTTGTGGCGGTAATGTCTCCAAAAGTTACCGGCAAAATAATTGTAAATGGAACCGTAATGGTTGCCAGCTGCGACTGTGCCCCTGCGTTGTCAATGGTCACATAAGAGATGACGGCATTGATGACGCCATTGACCGGGTCTATTGCCACTGGTACCAACGGTTGCCCGCTGGTACTGGCGGGAACTGTGACACCTCCTGAAGGCCAGGGCGTGAAGCCTGCACCGTATTTAATGCCGTTAATTGTAATGGACGCTGTATTGGTTGGAAAACTGGTGAACCGAATGGTTGTTATGGATCCGCCGGAAAGATCGGTTCCGCCGAATTGGTTTGCCGGCACTGCAATAGAGTATGCTGCCTGGTTATTTACCTGGCTGGGCATGGTCGTTGTAATGGCGGATGGTAGCTGCTCGATGCTGAAGTTTACATTGCTGGTATTATTCGTGGCCACCTCAATAACCGAACTAATTCCGGGAGTAAGGTTAGTTGCTAACGGATCGGTCGGATTTACGTCTCCCATATTTATCCAGCCGGTTGGTAAAGTTGATGGAAACGTAGTGGATGTATTCGCTGCTGTCGCCGCAACAGTACTTATTATCACTAAATAATTTGTGTTTTGTATCACATCCGGAAAAGTATAGATACCATCGATAACGCTAACTGTTGCCACGAAAGCCCCGGTGGTGGCATTGAATAAATTTGCAGTTAACCCTGTTGGGGTGGTAGACCCAGGTTGCAGACCGCCATTATTATCAACCGCATTATCCGTTAATCCGTCTACATCATTAAATACATTGCCAGTAATCGATAAAGGGCATGCTTTTAAACTTACAGCGCCAATTTTAAAATCATCTGCTGCATCGCTGGAAGCGGTACCTGTTGGGTCAAATTCAAGGACAAGGTCGCTATTGTTCGGGATGGTGGTGGGTAAATAAATCTTCCAGTCGACCAGGTTCATATTATTAAAACTTTGGGGAGTAGGACCATAGTCAAAGGTGTAGTTATCAGGCAGACTTCCGGTAGCTCCATTTGAATATACAATAGTGGCAATATGCCCCTCAGAACCTGTGGTTCCATCTGTTGTAACACTTGCATAAGTTACACTACCATATTTAATGTATAATGTAGCGTCTTCACCCCAATCGGTAATCGAACAAAATCCGCCGCAATTTTCAATTCCGTTTCTTATTCCCAGGTCTATAGAAATAACGGCACCTGACCCCAATGGGTTTACACCAATAAAGCTATGGGTAAAGGTTTGTGTGTTAACGTTATCGTGTATGTAGGTGTAGGTGCTGGCAGCATCTGCTGCCCCTGAACCAGCACCTACCCATCCATTTTGATTAAAGGAAGTAACCGTCCGGGTGCCAGTGGGTGTAAATATGAAATTCGGGCCCGTTGTTAGTTCTTTTGTGGCACAAGGGTATATCGGTGTCGTGGTTGTTAAACCAAGTATCGCTGAACCTGTATTTGTTGATTCAATTCCTGCGGCATCTACTGCCTTAAAAGGGATAACCACCGTTGTTGCACCATTCATAATAGGATCAACCGTGATTGTTTGGATGGGGCTACCACTTGCAGCGGTTGGTACGCTAACACCTGCGGCCGGAAACGTTGCACTGGTGTAGCTTATTCCATTGACTACAAGTGTGTTTACCCCTGTTGGGAAAGCGATGATGCGTATAGATGCAACTGTGTTTGTTACCGGATCTGTACTGGCGATAGTGTTAGTAAAAGTGTTTGCTGGTACTGTTACCTGAACTGTACCATTGGGGTTGGGCGCAGTATTTGTACCATTACCTGCCGATGGTCGTTGTTCTATGCCAAAATTTACACTACTTACGTTGCCAGTTAAAACCTCGATAACCGCACTTATTCCGGGGGTAGCAGCAGTGGCCGGAAGATCCCCAGGGTTCACATCGCCCGTATTCACCCAGCCACCTGGCAAGGTTGTAGCCGGTGTTGACGATCCGGCAGTACCCTGCGTTGTACTTATTTGTACCTGGTAGTTTGTATTTGCAGTGACACCAAATGAATATCCTCCGGTGGAGGCATTTACAACTGATGTTGCAATTACGGTAGTGCCTGCAGCATTTAACAAATTTGCGTATAATACTGTACCACCCGGGTTGCCAAGTGGCGCACCATCTACGGTATTTACCGGTGTACCCAGCAATCCATTCACATCATTATATACCGTACCGCTGATGTTTTGGGCGTTGCCTGAACCAGCTACAAAGAGAAACGACAATACTAAC
Source organism: Bacteroidota bacterium (assembly GCA_040386335.1). GTDB lineage: Bacteria > Bacteroidota > Bacteroidia > Chitinophagales > Chitinophagaceae > JAZKFT01. Next base: position 13,880 of record JAZKFT010000049.1, on the reverse strand, counting down.
CCCGCAGCGTACCGAATGGCCTTTTTTTTGTTTGGGAGTAGAAAATAATTCATTGTTTTATTTATTTTAAATTGTAGACGATAGAATATATAGCGGTACCTACTGTTTGTCTGCCAGTAAATAAGCTTTTATAACAATTGGGTGGTTCCGCTCTACCAGGCATACGAAGTACACTGCAAATACCAGTGGGTATCTGCATAAGTCTAGTAGAACTTAAGAATTTGGATTTTCTGACTACCTGAACCGCTGTTGGCCACAAGTAGCCGCTGTAGTTATTTGCAACTAACGGAACTGCAAAAATGCTATCTATCATTTGGCAAAAACATAGGCCCATGATGCATTTTTTATACCTTCGGCCGACTTAGTGTCCTAGTCTTAAGAGACTATTTAAAAAAATCAAATTCTCTTCACCTTTGCGCCAAATTGATTTGTATCCATGTTTCAACCCATAGACATCCCGGCATTTAAAGCCCTGCTGGTCGATGACCATATCATGTTTTCGCAAGGCCTCGCAGAACTGATAAAAAGGACATCTCCCAATAGTGAAATCAATTGCTTTTCATCTGTAGATAAAGCCAGGGCAGCATTGGATAGTGTTGAGTACCAGTTCCTTTTATGCGACCTGGTAATGCCGGGTAGCAACACCCAGGATTTCATTACTTATTCCCGCAAAAAATACCCTTCCCTGCTGATCATTATTGTCAGCAGTATCATGGATATCCATACCATAAAACACTGCTTTAGCCTGGGGATTAACGCATATATCAGCAAAGCGGTTAATCTTTTTGAGCTGAGGTTGGCATTCGAGAAAACATGGAACGGAGACAAATACATCAGCAGTGATCTGAGCGGGCGCCTCGCCAGTAATTTATTCACTGCTGAAAAAAACCAACTAACCAAAAAAGAGCTTGAGATATTACAATCTGTTGCCGCCGGTAACTCAGTAGAAAAAACAGCAGAGCTATTTAACGTTAGTCCCTACACAGTATTGGCGCATCGTCGTAGTATTATGGCCAAATTAAATCTGCATTCAGCTGCAGAATTGGTGCGATATGCTTTTGAAAACAAGCTGAATTGAGTCATTTACCCCCGCGCATCCTTTATTGGTTGCAGTTATTTCAGCGGACAAATATTTAGACCCCCGAAATCCTACGCCCCGCGGCTGAACGCCACTGCAAATGGAGCTTCCTGCATTTGTCCTCGCCCCTTTAACTTAATTTTAACAAACAAGTTATCCGTCCTTTCGGAAAACTATTACAATAGTTTCCCGCAACTACTATTTCTCCTAAACAAGTCATTTTAATGGGTAACTTGTAGCAACATGACACACCCGTCTTTAGCAGGGTGTGACTTCGAAAGATTGCATTGAACCGGATTGCTCCTATGGCATCAAATTTGCCGTTGCGGCCTCGCCCTCAAAACAATTCTGTTTACCAGGATATTTGAGTGATACCCAAAACCCTAAACACAACTACTGCTATGTATCGTTTTCTATTGTTCAAGGTGCTGACCCTGCCGATTTTGCAACTGGTATTTATATGTACACCTCTTACGGCAATTAGTCAACATCAGGAGATTATTGAGGCCCGGTGGAAGGTGTTCAATGACGCCCTGACAAGAGACCCCGGCAACCGTGTATCCTATTTAGATTCCATTGATAAGCTGGTTATGAAAATGCCCGGAGTTGAAAACATCAGGGAAAAACTGGCTCCCTATAAAGCGGTTATATGGTCGTCTGGTACTGAAAAATGGAGACGGCAGCAGTATTGGTGGTTTTTATGTCTCAATGCAAGACTGCGAAATGAAAATGGTCTCGTCATATTTTATACTGAGAAGCGACAGCAGGAATTAGGCAGACAAAATAGTGTTTCGGTTGCATTTGAAAAGATGCGCATATCTTACCAGGCGCACAATCCCAAAAAAGTTGCGGAAGAATACCAGAAAATTGAGGGCTATGTAAGCTCAATGCCACAAAAAATTGACACCGGGAAGAACGGGCCGGACGCGTACAGTTTATTGGCCGTGCAGATAGAAGTTATAAAAAGCTTTATCGCATTAAGAGACACCAGTAACGTTCTAAAATTATTGAGGCAGGCTGAGAACATTAACAATACCATTCTAAAACATAAAAATAAGTATAGCGATGTGGTGGGTCTGTGTGGCCAGATTGCCATGCTTATTGCGTACTACGGTGATGTATTTTTTGACAAAGCAAGTAGTGCAGAAAAAAAAATAAAGGCCCTGCTGGAGATCAACCGAAAACCTGAACCCGCTACACAGCTGGCTGTAAACATGCTGAAGTATGATATCCTGGAAGAGATGGTCGCTTTTTACCTTCGGGAAAACAAACCTGAAATTGCTGCCATCTATCTCGATTCCGCGCAACAATACCTTTCAGCCATTGGGGATATGATTGAATTGAAAATAAAACTGGGAGAACAGCGATCGGGCATATACGGGCTGCAACATCAATATAAAAAGGCTTACGAACAAATGATAATGGTGCACGCATTAAGCGATTCTTTTAGTGATTCCAGGCAGATCGAAATTTCTGACAATATGTATGCGCTGGCAAACGCTGAATTCTCGCAGGAAAAATTAGTGGCGGTAACGCAGGAAAAAGATAAAATTACCATAGCAGGACTTTTGACTGGGATTGCGCTGCTGGTTGTTATTGCAGCGCTCTATTCGATGATGCGGGCAAGAGCCAGGAAGGCAAGGAGGCAACTGGAAAACTTAAATAATGCCACCCAGGTGCAGGTGGCCGAGCTGGAAGAACGTAACCGGCTGCTGATGGCCGCGGAAAAGAAAAAACTCGGAATGGAGTTGCATGACGACCTCGCCGGAACACTTGGCGCAGTCAGGATGCAATTGGCTACCGAAGCATTAGAGACCACAAATGACCGTTTGCAAATAAAATTACACACACTCGGAGAACTGATCGGGAAAGCATACGACAACACCCGGACTAAAAGTCACGAATTGTTTAAAGCAGCCAGTGAAGAAACGGACGCATCTTTTTCTGAAAGAATATATTCTATCATGGACACGGTGCTGCCTGACAAATTTTATCAGAAAGTCATCACCATCGACGATTACGGTTTGAAAAAAATGGGGCTACCCGTAAAAATTCAGTTGCTGAGGATCGTTCAGGAATCGGTCGCCAATATCTTAAAACACGCTAAAGCGCATAAAGTAAGCGTATCGATCTTTGAGGAAATTGGCGGGATCAATCTCATCATAAGCGACGATGGCAAAGGGTTTGATGCCCAGGCGAAAAATAAAGGCCGGGGCATTGGTATGCAATCAATTAAAGACAGGGTAGCGGGATTAAAAGGGGAAATCGAGATAGTGTCCGGTAAAACAGGTACTAAAATAAGCGTACGGCTTCCGCCATCTTTAATAGCTACTGAACCTGGTTTGCAACATGGTACATATGCCCGGGATTCGTAAATAGCTACCACCGCCAGGCAAATTAGCTACGCCCCTTGTGGCTGGTTTTTCCTGGTGCCCAGGCACCAGAACCGCGCTATCTTATGACAACGATAAATTTCTGAGTTCGAATGACCCTACCTTATCTCACAAAAAAAATACATTTTGCGCTACTGATTGTAGTAAGCCTATTACTATCTGCCAGTTCATATTGTCAGCGAACCGATACCCTGGAAGCCCAATGGAAAGACTTTAACGCGAAACTGGAAACGGTTTCGGAAAACAGATCGGCCTGGTTAGATTCTATAGACAAACTGGTTATGAAAATGCCCGATATTGGAAAGCTGAAAGAGAAGCTCGCAGTATATAAAAAAATAGTGTGGTCTTCTGGCAAAGAGTCCTGGAGACGGCAGCAATACTGGTGGTATTTAGCGTTACATGCCAGGCTGCTAAATCAAAACGGTCTTGTTATTTTCTATATCGAAAAGCGGCAGCAGGAACTTGGAAAAAAAGATGCCCATATACATGTATCGCTTGAAAAAATAGCACTCCTGTCATCCGCCCATAATGCAGAAAAAACCGTAGAAGAATACAAAAATGTACTTAGCTATGTCACATCAATGCCACAAATGATTGATACCGGGGACAAGGGTCCCACCGCCTATAGCCTTTTAATGATCATGCAGGAAGTTATAAAAAACTACGCTGTATTAAAGGATACCCATAATATTAATAAACTGGTAAAAGATGCAGCTGCTATATACCTGGCTATTGAACGGAAAAAAGATAATAAAGCATACGCAGAAGTTGTCGGATTAGCTAACCAGATAAATATTTTTATCCAATATTATAGCGATGTATTTTTTGGAAAAATGTCCACGGCAGAACAAACATTGAAAAATCTGCTGCTCCTTAACGCGGTGCCTCAGCCAGCTACTGAAGCAGCCAACACCTACCTGAAATACGATATCCTTGAAGAAACGGTAAAATTTTATTTGCTGGCAGGCAAGCCGGACAGTGCTGCAACATACCTGTTATTGGCACAGCGACAATCCGATGTGATAGGCATTATGATTGAATCTAAAATAAGGCTACTTGTGTACGATGCAGAAATAAGCGGACAAAAAAAAGAGTTTAAAAAGGCTTACGAAAAAATGATACAGGCCCATGCTATGAGCGACTCGTTTATTGATTCCCGTCAAATTGAAATCTCCGAAAATATGTATGCCCAGGCATCAGCAGAATTTACGCAGGAAAAATTAGCTGCCGTTACCAGGCAAAAAAACGATATAACTATTGCAGGACTGTCAATAGGTATCGTGCTGCTGCTTATTATTGGCACACTGTTTTTTATCATACAGGCCAAAGCCATCAAAGCAAAGGCCGTCCTGGAGTCATTGAACAGTGCCACACAACTGCAGGTAGCCGAGCTGGAGGAGCGAAACAGGATGCTTGTGCTCGCCGAAAAGAAAAAATTAGGCATGGAATTACATGATGACCTTGCCGGAACCCTGGCATCGGTGAGGATGCAATTAGCGACAGAAGCTATGGAAACTACAAACGACCGATTACAAACAAAACTACAATCGCTGGGAGACCTGGTAGGCAAAGCTTACGAAAGCACCAGGGCCAAAAGTCACGAATGGTTCAGGACAGCTACCGAAGAAACGGAATCCGCATTTTCTGAAAGGATATATGCGATCATGAATACGGTACTGCCCGACAGTTTATACGAGAAGACCATCTCAATTGATGACTATGCTTTAAAAAAGATTGAACTACCGGTAAAAATCCAGTTGCTGCGAATCGTGCAGGAATCGGTCGCCAACATTTTAAAACATGCCAAGGCTCAAAAAGTTTCCGTACTTATCTACGAAGACATTTCCGGCATAATCCTCACAATAAGCGATGACGGAAAGGGATTTGATGCACAATTAGAACATAAAGGAAGGGGTATAGGCATGTTGACAATCAGGGACCGTGTGCGGGAGTTAAAAGGCCATATCAATATAATTTCAGGTAAAAAGGGTACTGAAATAAAAGTGATGATACCCATCTAATATAGCATAACGGACTATATCGAATGAACCCTTTCTTAAATACCAGTGGAATAGACCAATTTAGAGACTACAGAAAACATGAGGCCCGGTTCTATCCTTGTGAAAAAAAGGCTTATGAAAAACCCGCACTTAAAAAAGTGCGGGTAAAAACAGGCATTTACCATTCTCTCCTGTTTATTGCACTGTTCCCAAACAACTTTTGGTTATGGCACAGAGCTATTGGATTTTGACTTATGTATGGTCCAAGACCGATATCATATCACAAACCTAATAGCGAAATGCAATAAAAAAAACGGCGTTTAACGAACGGTGGCGTTTACTTGAGGTACGGCGGCTACTTTAGTGTTATCGAAAAATTCCATAGTATGGAATTGGTAACTGCAAAAAGTATCAACCAGGTAAAGCGCATATTCAGAGCCTGTTAAATAGCCGGAGGAAATCTTCTTTCCTGCGCCGGGAAACTTCTATAGCCATATTATTGGTCATAATCACAGTTCCACCTTCTCCTCTTATATATTTCACGATTTCCGCCATATTAATGATATAAGACTTGTGTATCCGGAAGAATCCGTGGTCAACAAGCAGTTCTTCATACTCCTTTAGATTTTTCGACGCAGTAATTTTTTGCTTGTCATTCAAAAAGAAAATGGTGTAGGCATTGTCGGCTTCCAGGTACACAATATCTGAAACTTTTACAAATACAAAACCTTCAGAAGAAGCAATGGCTATCTTATGGTCCTTGCGATTGTTCCTGGAATTACTGACAAGTATTTCGAGGTTTTTGTTCATCAGCAATTGCATCCTTTTTTTTCCAGCTTTCTCAATCGCTGGTCTTAATTCATCTACGTTAATAGGTTTTAGCAGGTAATCTATGGCCGAAATCTTAATGGCCTTCAGCATATAGCTATCGTAGGCAGTTGTAAAAATAATTTCAAATTTTATTTCGCCGAGCTTTTCCAGGAGTTCAAAACATGTTTCGCCTTTTAGTTGAATATCCATAAACACAACATCCGGATCCAGGCTGTAAATACGATCCAGTGCGGAGGCTACATTGTCGACTGATGCCACTACCTGTATCTGCGGAAAATAGTCCCTTAGAAAACCAGCCAGCAGGTTCCGGCTGTCGGGTTCATCTTCTAAAATTATCGCTGTAAGCATAGCAGCTGGTGTAAATGTTTAGTGATTAAAAGCGATCCTGTAACGGCATCCAAATCTCTATGGTGGTACCACAAGGCTTATTTTTTTTATCGTACATGTCGTCAATTGTTACTGCCACCGGTATGTTCATTTGTTGGCTCAGCAGGTCGAGCCTGTCCTTTGTAATACTCATACCGTAAGATCTGTCAACTGTTGCTTTCCGGCTCTTTATCTCTGCCGCCCTTTTCCTTCCTACCCCATTGTCAGTAACCCGGCAAATGATAAAATCCTTTTCTCTCCTGATGGAGATACTGACAACACCGCCCGCTACCTTTGGAGAAATACCGTGCAGTATGGCGTTTTCTATATATGGCTGTACCAACATGGATGGTATCAGTGTATTATCTGTATCAAGGCTTTCATCCACGTTTATTGTATAATTCAGGTAATTACCAAACCGCGCTTTCTCCAGTTTTAGGTACAATTCTATGGTTTGCAATTCATTTACAAGAGGTATAAATGAATTGGCAGAATTATCAAGAATCTTCCTGATAAGCCTGGAAAACGTGGAGAGAAAACTTTCGGCTGTTTCCCTTTGATTTGCATGAATAAAGTGTTGGATGGTGTTGAGCGAATTAAAAATAAAATGAGGATTCATTTGTGAACGAAGAGCTGTGAGTTTGTATTCTGCCATTAAAACCTGGTAGCTGATATCTCTGCACATGACGAGCAATCCATCAACCCGCTTCCTGTTGAAAATCGGGTAGGTAGTGGTATCCCAATGTATTTCCCTGCCATCGAGCTCCATGGAAAAGCGAAACCTCGCAGCCTGTGCCTTTTCAAATGCAGGGCTAATTACCTGGCGTTCAAATACCTCAGACGTGTTTTGCGAACCCGGAAACAAGTCACTTAGTTTTTTTACAATAGTGCCGCTGCCGGCAAGACTTGTGCCATACGGATTGATGTACGTCACATGCCGCTCTGCCGATATCACAAAAACTGTTTCCTGGATAATTTCGGCTATTCTTTCCGCATCCATGGTTTCGGAAAAATTGAACACCTTATAAGCAATCAGCTGCGAAAGCACAATTACAACCGCAATCATCAACGTTGCTGCGATCGGAATTGGACTAAGCTGTAAAAAAAGGGGGAGAACAACTTCCGCCACACAGGCCGCTATTACGGGTATGGCGTAGCCAAAAAAAATAAACCGGGAAATAAATTTCAGCTGCGGGCAAAAACGATTTTTAATGGCGAATGCGGCAAGAAGGTACAGCGTTAAGCAAATTTGCAGCAGCACCCATAACAAGGGTAGATTATGAATAGAGTCAAAAGTCTTCGTCCAACCCCAAAAAGGTGAATAACTGAAATGTTGCGTAAAAATTCCGGCGGAAAATGCAATTCCTATCGAAAAGGTGGTGGTATAAAGCATGTAAATAAACCAGCGTTTTTTGGCGTACATTTTTCCAGACAGCAGTAACACACAATGCAGCCATGATGTAAACTGGATAATGTAAACCGGCTCCATTGCCCGGTCCCAGATACGTGCGGTATCTTCAGTACGGCTTAGCCTGCCCAGGCATTCATTTACCTGCCACGCAAATGTAGAAACAAGATATTGGAGGAAAATCCTGTTTATTTTTTTCGCTGGAAAATTCCAAAAATAAATCATCGCGGCAAGGGTAATCATAGCCGGAATGAATGAAAGTAGGAAAGCTTGCCAATGTTCGAACCCCAGGTTAAAGAGAGAAGACGTATCCATAATTCAGAATATTCAAATACAAAGTCCAGACTATTAAAATACCATACAGCCACTGGCTATTCACCAAGCCCACCCTTTCTAAAAATCCTCCCTATAAATTTTACAAAGGTGTTAGTTTCAAAGAGACCGGCGAGTAGCCTGTTGAGAGTAGGCAGCTAATCAAATAATTTAATAAAATACGTCGCTCAAAACGATTGCCGGAAACTATATACACCTGCAATTTTGTCTTTCATCAAACAGAAAATCTGGTAAAATGTTCCCGCACCCACACACCAATCAAAGGCTGCCGCTCTTAGGTTTAACGGCATAATAACCGGAAAATGGATGAGAGGAACCTGTTATTCCGTCAATTAAATATTCTGATTCACACTCACTGGCTACCGGCATACGAATTAGCAATTGGAGCAATACTTAGAAAGCACAAGACAGACAGGTAACAACAGGCAACAAATAAGGTGGCAACACACTGCCCCTATAACTCTAACACACACAGCTGATCATATAATTTTTAGTCGGGCTGTTTCTACAATCCGAAGCCGGTGGACTAGTGTGGGCCCTTCGTTTAACGGGGGGCCTCTTTAAAAACCTGGTGCTTTTCTTTTTTTGAAAGATGTATCCATTTAATCATCACACTATAACAAACAAATTAATCAAAGACGGAATTAACATAGTTGACCACTGCGGCGGTCTCCACCACCTCAAAATAAAGGAAGGGGCTGATGTATAATTTTAACAATGTTAACCTGGAAGCTCCCAGGTTAACATTGCCCTTTTTATTATAGAAGAGCTCCATTTGCCGGGCTTAGTGCACGAAAGTCTTCGACAAAAAAAAACAGCATGTATTGCGTAAACAGGCATAGGACTGATACCTCACACTGAAACTGGCTACGATTCCATCATCCTTTTCATGATAACAACAATCAATATGTACAGTTTTCTTTTTTATTCTTCAATAATAATTGTAGATCAAAATATAATACTTTCTAATGCGTTCATGCGTATCCGGTTCAAACCCCGGCAAACCGGATCAGTGCCATTTTAATTTTATAAACATCTCAACACAAAGATAAAAGCAATATATATGTCATTTAATCTTCTATCCAAAGCATCCCATCTGTTCAACAAAGACTTTATTGACCAGGCAGGAGTATCTATGCGTGAAAACGGGACAGCCATGCAAAAAGCAGTCCGTGGTATTATACCAACCGTTGTAGGCTATCTCATCGAAAAAACGGATACGGAACAAGGAGTAGCTGGTTTGCTCAAACTTTTGAAAACCGGTAACCAATACAACGATAGTCAAAATAGCCCTGGCAGTTTTTTTACACCCAGTGGAAAGATGCCCGGCCTGGATCAAAATATTGTAACTGAATTGTTTGAAGATAAAACGACCGCCGTAACACATGCCATCTGCCAATTCTCGGGCATCAAAGAGTCATCTGCAAGATCCTTACTAAACATTATCGCACCATCAATACTGGGTATACTCGGTAAAAATGCTTCAGATAACGATATGAAGGCGGCGGACCTTACAACCTTAGTAAACAAAGAGAAAATCTGGCTGGCCGACTTTATGCCAGCCGGGCTGGGCCCATTACTAACCAAGTGGGGGGTGGGTAAAGTATATAGTAACCCGCTTATTGGTGCTGAACCTGCAGACACCAAGCGGCACAGAGTGACCAGCCAACAGAAACCAGCGAAAACCTCCTCCCCCATCTCCAACTGGATCATGATTTTGATCGTGTTGTTACTGGCTGCAGCTGTGATATGGTATTTGTCCGGCATGAAAGGCTGCAACGGCAGTTCGAATGTTTTGCCTGGTGATTCTATACCCCCTGTAAAAACTGATACGCCCACTATAGACAGGATCAGTGGCGACTATATCTACCGTGAAGGGAATATGCTTGATATAGCATTGCCCAACAATGGCGGTACAATACATGCGGGTGAGTATAGTACCGAGGCCAGGCTTATCAATTTTCTTAACAATCAAAATGCAATTATTGATACGCTCTCCGGCAACTGGTTTGAGTTTACCAACGTATCATTCAAAACCGGTGGCAGTGAAATTTCGGAGTCATCGTTGAACCAGCTAAAAAACCTCGTATTAATAGCCAAGGCATACCCAATGGCGCAATTCAAAATCGGGGGGTATACTGACAATACTGGGGATGAGGCCGCCAATATTATACTGTCGCAAAAGAGAGCAGATGCTGTAGCAGCCATGGCTTTGTCGCTCGGCGCCTCCAAATCAAGCATCATGGGGTCGAAAGGATATGGAAGTGAGCACCCTATTGCCGACAATGCAACACCGGAAGGCCGTGCAATGAATCGCCGCGTAGCAGTAAATCTTAAGGCAAAATAATAGTTGCTCAGTATGAAGCCAACAGGCCGGCCTTTCCATTAATAAGAAAGTCTGCTATCACCCACCTGGATACTTAATGCGGGTAATAGCTAAGGCCTCCCGGTCATATTAGTCAATGATACGAATACATTATAAACAGGTAAATTATGGATCCACCAGGAATTCTGCGGCAATATGGCCATTGAGTGATTAGAAAATCAATCCAACTCAAGGAAGTCTCACATTTAACATTAAATAAATTTCACATGATTAAAAAATTTTCCATTTTTGCAGCCTTACTGGTTTGCACCGGGTTTGGCAAATCGTTCGCACAATGTAGTTTCTACAACCTAAGGGGGAATATTCTTTCGCAGGAAACCATTGGCGACAGTTGCCGGACAGTCTTCAACCTGTTTTTTGATGGGGTTACGAACCCAGGTAATAAGAATATCTATATTCATCTTTGGGAAGCCCCCACTTACCCGGTATCATCCTATACAGGCGCGCCGACCGCCGCCGATCTTGAAAAAACAGTATTGAACCTGGTGATTGACAACTTTGGCACACCTGCACTACAATGCACTTACGGACCGGCGCCCACGGTCGTTGTTCAATGCGCCGAAACGAATCCGGCTATTAGCTATACAAGGTATCCGGGTGCAGGTACAGGTGGAACCGATTTGTTTGTTATCAGCAATATCACTATTACTACTGCCGGTCCTTGCAATGGCACCATTGCCTTGAAAGGTGATATATGGGGTAGCAATGCCAACAGCACAAATGCCAATGTGCAATGCAATTCAGCGGGGTCCGACGTTGTGATCAAGGAACTGATCCTGCCTTTAAAGTTTATCGGCTTTAGCGCAATAGCTGTCAACTGTGGGGTGAACATCAGCTTTAACACCACAAACGAAATCAACAACCAATTTTTCAGTGTGGAGCAAAGCCATGACAACATTAACTGGCAGTCATTGTCGGTTATCACAAGTAAAGGCAATGGCGACCATAGCTATGGGTTTACCGACACCAGGCCTGCACAGGGTATCAACTACTATCGCCTGAAACAGGTGGATGTAGATGGCCAGTTCAGTTACAGTAAAACCGTTTCAGCAAATAATACCTGTAATAGAAAAAACGGTGTTTCTGTATATCCGACCATTTTTCAAAATAACCTGTACATCAGTATGCCGGCATTATTGCAAAATGGCCTTGTAAAAATTATAGATGCAAGCGGTAAAACACGTATCAGTAGCCGTACGAATGCCGCCGGAACCTTACTGTTGACCGTCGGTCAGCTCAACCCGGGCATATACATTGTGCAGGTATTTAATAACAATGAAAGGCTGGCAGTTGAGAAGATCATAAAATACTAAAAACTCATTCCCCGACCGCGCATAACTGGAAGCTGCCCTGCAAACTTCAGGGTGGCTTTCTTTCCAAACTGAATTCCGGTTGTTATACGGCAACGCCTGCCCGCCCAATCGCCGGGATGTTTAAAAACTATTAATCACTAAAAAACACAAAAAAAATTAAAAAAATGAAAATGTTTAAGATCCTCTTTTTCACAGTCATGCTGACGGCTACCCTTGGTGCGGCTATTTCCTGCAAACCAAAAGACGCTGATATCCAGGCAAAGGCGGTAGAAGCGATAAAATCAGCGCCTGGCTCCCAGGTAACAATAACAGATGGAGTAGCCACGCTTACCGGGGAAGTGGCCGACGAAGCCACCAGGAAAACAGCAGAGTCCGCGCTTAAAGAAGTTAAAGGCATAGAAAAAGTAGTAAACAGCCTTACAGTGACACCGCCTCCTCCACCCGTAGAAATTACTGCAGACGATGCACTTATCTCAGATGTGCAAGCTGCGCTAACCTCTTTTAGTGGTGTGGTTGCAAATGTTAGTGCAGGGGTTGTCACACTATCCGGTGTTGTTAAGAAAGCAGATATGCCCAGGCTAATGATGGCCATCCAGGCACTCGGGCCAAAAAAGGTTGAAAATAAATTAACCATCAAATAAAAAGAAAACAAACTATGGCATTACAAGACAAATATGCAGCGCTGATAAGTGCCGCATCAAATGACGGTGTAGCAAATCTGCAGGTTAGGGAGCAGGGTAATGTATTATATATAGATGGTGCTGCACCATCGGGCGCAGTGAAAGATAAACTATGGGATATCTATGGCAGCCTGGACCCGGATTATCGCAGTGCCGATATCGTATTAAATATTACTGTTGCTGCCGATGCTACAACAACACAATATATAGTTACAACCATCAGTTCCAATTTAAACATACGCAAAGGACCCGGGCTTGGTCAACCGATCATCGGTAAGGCAGCACACGGAGAAATAGTTACTGTTCTAAGTAAATACAATGATGACTGGTACCTGGTTCGCTCTGCAGATGGAGAAGAAGGCTATTCCAACACAAAATTCCTGAGTCCGGTGTCGTCTGCAGGCAATTAATGTATGAAAACCTGGTGCAAAATTCTCCGGATTGTAGAACAGACAAAGCCTGGTTTATACGCACAGCTTTCCACTGCCTTATCAACCTAAAGCAGTTTTCGGAGCACCTGCTTCAAGTAGTAACTGTGATAAATCAACCCGGGGAATTTGAACAATCATCGTCCACGGAAGCCGGGCTGAAATTGTCTTTTTGTTTTGTTGTTTTTTTAAATATAAATGCTGACATGCCGGGCAAAAAAAAACAGCTGTACAAGCTGTTGGGTGTACCAGCATTGAGAGAAAGAAAAATTCCGTCTTTATACACACAATTACAGTATTTGGCGGTTTCAAACTGATTTGAGCGTGTTTCAAAAAGCTTGGGTATGGTAGTTTGTGGTATGATGGTAGCGTCCCCGGTATTCTTACCGGGGAATTTTATTTACATACAACCTGCTTTTTAAGTTATGAGCAACATAACGGGCATCAAGATTGCCGCTCAGGACAAACCAGCATTCAAGGTCCACGCCTAAAATATCCTGTTTGGTAATCCAGTATTATTTATCTCCCTCCGCCCCTATAACATATTTGTGATCCAACCCTCTTTCATTACTCATTCCGCCACGTGTGTTCCACTCTAACCTTTGTTAGCTTCTCAGGCGAGTCTCAGCCCTGGCCCTGTGTGTGGGCTGCTGGACTCGCCGAT
>JAZKFT010000048.1:0-7863 GCA_040386335.1 Bacteroidota bacterium | reverse complement strand
TGGGCGCAGCAGGATTAGGGGCTACGAATGGCACCAATGCTTTTGACCAGGCGAATAACCATTTCAATGGATGGGTGGATGAGTTGAAGATATACAATGTGGCCCTGCCGGAGCGTGAAATCCAATTTTTATCAGGTGGTGGTACAGCCGGGACAGTACCCGCAAATGCACCGGCAACGTTTGTGGAGGAAAACAAGAACGCGGGCAATCTGATTACAGACAATAAAGCCAAAACCCCAACCGGACTTATTATATACCCCAATCCATCAAAAGGGGATGTGAGTTTGATTACAGAAGTGAAGCAGGCAGGCCCGGTGAGCATCCGGATAATCGACATGCGGGGAAGGGTGGTGTATGAAAAAACCATTACCGGGGTGGGCGTAGGTTTTCAGCAGGTTTCATTAAGAAATATAAACCTGAAAGCCGCGGGTTATATAGTGAAAGTACTGAGCAGGGGTAATGTACAAACAGGTAAGCTGATTATTGAAAATTAATGGGAATACTTAAAAAGAGCATATGAATTTGCCGGTTAAAATGTACAGTTGCCTGGGTGCAGTGCTATTGCTGCTGGTTCATACTGCAGCCTCACAGGTTTTGCTGGAAGATTTGATTGCCGGGCCAGTCATCAATCAATCAAATGCCAGTAACCGCAATGTTAATTACCCGGATGGCGTATTGTTACAGGATGTCAAAAGGGCAACAGTAATGTTTCTTTGTGACCAGGGATCCAGGTTAATTTCTGGCACCGGGACACTTATCAACACTACAAAAAATTGTTTTGATCCCGTAACCGGATCAGGATTGATGTATATACTAACGGCCAGTCATAATATAAGGGGAGCAGGTATTGATAAATTTTATATATATTTATCGGCGGATTATGAAATGGCGCATGCTACAATCAGGGGCTCTGATGAAGAGCATGCATTTATTACAGAAGTCTTCAAACTGCAGGTGCAGGTGTTGGTAGATGACCCGGATGCTGATATTGCATTGCTTCAACTCCTGGTACCTGGTTTATCTGAATTCAGAAATTTATATGCCGCTGGCTGGAGCCTGGATCCGGCCAGGCTGTGGGCAAATATTTCTCATCCAATGGCTGATCACAAAAAAGCATTCGTTAATCCGGCAAGCATACAATGGGTGCCCACTGCATTGGTAGAGCGGGAGGGCCGGTTTGTTAATTTGAGGAACGATATCTATTGGAAAATTGGTAATACCTGGAATGGCCGGCAAACCGGACCGGAAAGTGGTAGTAGTGGTTCCTCAGTATTAGATACAGATCTGAAGGTGGCCGGAGTGCAGTTCTCTTCAACCAACAACTCGAATTCTGCACAAGTTTCTCCAATTACCAATAGCTGGTTTTTTAACCCTGGCGGAATGGGATCAGGTCCCAAAGGCTTAATCGATTATTTGGATCCTGGTAATACCTGGATCAACAAAGTGCCCGGAGGTTATATCAGGGATCTTATTCCTCCGGCACCAGCCAACTATGACATCTCATTACACAGCGGAGAGAAAAAAGAAGCTGCAGGCAGTATTTTCATTGTCAGGAACGTTGCGGGACATTTACGGGAGCAGGAAAATTATTTGCACCGGATCCTGGGCTTGAAACTCACCGAAAATCAGGGCGACGCTAAAGTATTTGTGACCGTTACATCCTCCACAAATAATGGTGATTACCTGTTATATGGTGCTTATGCCCAAAGTCTGCAAAATGCATCCCCTGTTACTGGTTTCCAGGAAAACGGATGGGATCTTAATAGTGTCACAAATGCAGGGTTACCTTATTATAAAACCCGTAACAGGATGGGATTTTCCGCCCCGGATCTGTCAAACAACTTTAAACAATCTGCGGTGAACTTTATGACTACGCAGTTGAAAGGTTTTGAGCACGGGGCTTCACAATACCTGGCACCAGTAACCATAAAATTGTTCCGGCAGGAGGATGGGATTCCGGGGGAAACCAGGGTTCAGGCCATAGCTATCCCTGAGAAACCGCCGGTAAATGCGCTACAGCTATTTGACCCGGCGCATTTCGACCAGGTCTGGCAATCCAAAAAATACCGCCCGTCCACGGGAGGTAGCAGCAATGAACTTTTTATCAACAAACTAACGGTCAGCCAGGATGAAGTAAAAACAGAAATTCCTACGGGTAACAATGGCGGCTATCTCAATTTGGTGAATCCTAATTTCATGATTCAGACAATCAAGACCTCGTATAAGGCAGGTGCTGATGAGGTCGGTAAAAATATTGGATTCAACATGGAGGTGACCGCCAGCCTGCCAGATCCTTTTTACTACAAAATCTGGATGGACTTTTTTCCTGATACTGATGCTAACAATAACTACAATTTCGTTACTGACCCTACGCCTCATCCTGTAGAGATCCTGGCCGCCGGAAGCAGTACAGGTGCATTTACCAAAGACATTAGAATGCCTGACAATGTTCAGTTGGGGATGGCTCCGGGGGAAACTAAGATCTGCCGCTTACGTGTAGCCATCAGTAATCAAAACAATGTAACACAAGGTGGCCAATACCAGTACGGTGAGGTGGAAGACTACCTGGTAAAGATCCGGGTACCCACAGCAGCTGAAGTGATCGCCTCTGCTGCCACTTTAGCGATTCCGGTAAGAGCCGGCATTCAGCCCGGCCAGGGCAATAGCCAGTGCGGCGTGCCCGCACAGGAGCCTGCCGCATCGCCTGCCGGTACCCCGGTAAATGTAGGCGATGCTACCTACCCCTATTCATGCAATAGTTATGTATGTGCTTCCAGTACCTGTGTCGCCAATGCTGCCAACAGCAGCTCGCCGCTGACAGGCGAATATTCGGTCTGCATAAGCGGGTCCGCAGATTATATCGCCCTTGATGAAGGAGACCAGTTTATCCATAATGCCTTTAATAACCGGACGGTCTCTTTCTGGCTGAACAATACCGACGATCCGGGTATTGAGGAGGTGTACGATGAGGGTGGCAGCACAGAAGGCGGCATGGGTATCCGCATCAATAACAATACCGGTAAATTGGAATTGGGGGTGCGAAACGGTACCGCATTCAAGATCATTTCTGCTCCTGTTGCGGCCACCACCTGGCTGCATGTGGTAGCCAGCTTTGAAAATGGCAAATTGTCGCTGTACCAAAACGGCACGCTTGCCGCTTCCGATAACGCTGTAGGTTTTACCACAGTGCCAGTGCATAACGACGGTGCTGCCTTTGGCGGCACCAACGGTACCAACGTGTTCGGTTCGGTAAACCGGAGTTATCACGGATGTGCAGATGAGATCCTGATTTTTGATAAGGCGTTGACATTGGAACAGGTGGATGTATTGTACCAGGCGGGTGGCCCTGGAAGCACTGCCAACCCGCAGGCAAAACAAGCGGAAACCCAAGCCCAAACCGGCGGGCACCTGGTTACAGACAGGAAAGCCCAATCTGTTGCATCACTGATCATATACCCCAACCCATCGAAAGGGGATGTGAATATAATTACAGAAGTACAGAAGGCAGGCCCGGTGAGCATCCGGATAATCGACCTGCAGGGAAGGGTGGTGTATGAAAAAACCATTACCGGGGTGGGCGTAGGTTTTCAGCAGGTGGCATTAAGAAATTTACAACTTAAAGCCGCCACTTATATTGTCAGAGTAGTTAACAGTGAGAATACGCAGATAAGCAAGCTGGTTATTGAAAATTGAATTAAATGGTATTTATGCAGCACATATTTGGTTTGAAGTTAACATCATGCCGGTTGCATGTAGCTTCGTCTTGTCTGCTGATGGTGACAAGACTACGTGCCTGCAGGTGTATCCGTCTTATTTTGGGGGTTTTCTTAATTGGAGGCACCTCTTTGATAGCACAACCATCTATCAAACTAAGCGATATAGAGGATAGATTTGGCGCTTCTTTACCTGCTGGTACAACCATCAATCATTCAACAGCCGCAATGTACCAGGATATAAAGCGCTCGGTTTGCTATATGTTTTCCAGTTTCAACGGGGTTCCGGGTGGCGGTAGTGGTTTTCTGATCAATACGGTCAGCAATTGTTTTTCAACTGACGGTAACAGGAGATTTTATATTGCTACAGCCTTGCATATTCTGGATGAAATGGATTTTGAAAATACGTATATTTCGTTCAATTATGAGATGGCCGATGCACTGGACGGGGGTGATGTTTCAAAAAATTCAGAAATCACCAGGTTGTATAAGATCCCATTAAAATTGGTGGTACAGGATGCAGAAGCTGACTTAGCCTTGCTTGAGATTGATCAAAGCAAAATCAATCTTAACCCCTTAGGTGAATTAACTCCGGCTACATCAGCTCTTTACAATGCCTATGCGCTTGGCTGGTCGTTGCAGTATCCATTTGATCTGAAGGTATTTGCCAATATCTCTCATCCAAAGTCGGATATAAAAAAAAGTTTCACCAATCAGAAAAGTTATGTACTCGCCAACAGATTTACAGACCCGGGTTTTTTAGAATTCAAATTGAACTATCCAGCTGATAACAGACCGGAAACGGGTTCCAGCGGTTCTCCGTTAATTGATTCAAGATCGAACCGTGCAGTTGGAATTTTAGTACGTGGCGTAGATGTAGGGGTATTTTTATCATCTTATGATTTGGAGTATACAGCGCTTGAAAATAGCTGGAGACAATTTGAGCTTAACGGCGGCGGACTTATCAATTACCTGGATCCTGGCAAAACCTGGATGAGTACGATCCCGGGTGGATATATCAAGGATCTTCTGGCTGTTCCACAAACAGATTTTGATATGGAGCTGAGAAGTGGAGAAACGCTTGTAAAAGACTTAAATTACAATATTCAGGAATTTTTTAGCCTGGGCAACGTCGGAACGAACAAAGAGCTGATTCTGGGCTCCGGATTGAATCTTACTTCGGGAGCTGCAAAAGTATTCTTTACGGTAGCTCCCAGGGAAAGGCCAAATTATTTACTCTTTGGGGCATACTCAGATGCATCGCAATCGTATGCAACTGATTTTAACGGCATTGGCTGGAACTTGTTAAACAGCACTCAGGGCCCTGGCAGGGTATTTGACAACCAGCAATACTTTCCATCTCTTGCAGTGAATTCCACGGATACCAAGACTTTGATGGTTAAATACCTGGTGGAGAAGTCGCGTTTAAAACCCTATGGTTCTTTTTTGAATTTTCTGGGCTTTTCTGATTATACACTTGCAGTTAATGAACCACTTCCAGTTACTGTATCGATTTTCAGGACCGATGATGGGATGACAACGCCATCTATGGTTCGGGCGGTTAAACTGCCGCACCAGATGCCCTGCAATGCAGTGGAGTTATTTGATGCTAACAGGCTGGCCAATGTTTGGCAATCTAAAAGGTACCCGACATCGGGGGGGCGTTCCACAGATAAGTTGTTTATTAATACATTGACGGTTAGCCAGGATGCAGTAAGCAAAACTATAGCAACAGGCAACAATGGTGGCTATCTTAATTTGGTGAATCCGAACTTCCTGGTGAAGACAATCAAAACCTCCTACAAAGAAGGTAGTGATGTGGAAGACAACCATATGAACTTCAAATTGGATGTGGCCAATAACCCCGGACTTATCTTTTACTATAAGGTCTGGATGGACTTTTTTCCCGATACCGATGCCAGCAACCACTACAATTTTGTTGCTGACGCCATAAGGCATGAAACAGAATTGCTTGCCGAAGGCTCAGGATCTTCATCAGTAGATATACATGTAAAAATGCCTGACAATGTTCAGTTGCAAATGACACCTGGCCAGGCTAAGATTTGTCGCCTGCGTATAGCCATCAGTTACCAGGATAACATAGAACAGGATGGGGTATATGCGGATGGCGAAGTAGAAGATTACCTGGTAGAGATCCGGGTGCCGGAAAGAAAAACTCCGGAGGCTGAAATAGAAATAGGATTTGATGGAAACCTGAATGATGTAGCCCTTCCGGCATCCCAGTCCGGCTTTAGTGGAATTGGTTCAGGCTACGATGGCGGCCACAGACGGCTCGGCAGTAGTTCGCTCCGCCTGGGCGGAAATGCGGATTTTGTTTCTTTAGACGATAATGACCTGCTTCTTCATAAAGCTTTCTCCGCACGTACGATCTCCCTTTGGCTCTACTGTGAAAGCAATACGGGCATCCAGGATATTTATGATGAAGGAGACGATGCCAATGGTATTGGTCTTAGAATTAACAACGGAAACCTGGAGTTCGGCGTGCAAAACGCAAACAGCATCAAAAAAATATCCGGCGCCATTCCGGTAAATCAGTGGGTATTTGTGACGGGTGTATTTAACAATGGCAAATTATCACTTTATGTAGATGGTACGCTGGCAGCAGCGAATACCAATGTGGGTTTTACCTCGGTTCCCATCCATGCGGGCGCGGCCGGGTTGGGCGCTACAAACGGTACCAATGCGTTTGACCAGGCGAACAACAATTTCAATGGGTGGGTGGATGAGCTGAAGATATACAATGTGGCCCTGCTGGAAAGTGAAATTGAATTTTTATCAGGGAGTGGTACAGTCGGGACAGTGCCCGTAAATGCACCGGCAACGGTACAGGAGGAGAACAAGAACGCGGGCAATCTGATTACAGACAATAAAGCCAAAACCCCAACCGGACTTATTATATACCCCAACCCATCAAAAGGGGATGTGAATGTAATTACAGAAGTAAAGCAGGCAGGTCCGGTGAGCATCCAAATAATCGATATGCAGGGAAGGGTGGTGTATGAAAAAAACATTACCGGGGTGGGCGTCGGTTTTCAGCAGGTTTCATTAAGAAATATAAACCTGAAAGCTGCCAGTTATATCGTGAAAGTGGAAAGCAGGGGGTATGTGCAAACGGGGAAGCTGGTGGTTGAAAACTAATATGAATCTTAAACAAATAAAAATCATGAATTGTAGAAAAACACACCAATACCTGGTTGCCATTTTCATTCTGGCATCCTGTCATGCCACCGCCCAGACTTATTTGGGCGATATGATCAACCCACTATTAGATCAGTCAGATAACGATAATGTTAATGTGAACAGAACCGCTGGAAAACCATTCCAGGATGTCAAAAGGGCTACCGTAATTTTGTTTGTTCCGATTCAGCAGCCCAATACATTGGGTTATCCATATACGGAAACGGGTACACTGGTCAACACTACCCGGAACTGTATTGATCCGGCAACCGGTTCAAAATTATTGTATGTTTTAACCTCCAGCAACCTGGTTGCGAGAGCAGGAACGGACAATTTTGATGTATATGTATCGGCTGATTACGAAATGAGTGATGCCATGGATAGAGGTTCGGATGTTGCCAACAAAGACATTACAAGGGTTTACAAGTCGCAGGTAAAGGTTTTGGTAGACGATCCGGGGGCCAACATTGCCTTACTCCAACTGATGACAACAGAATTTCCCGAAAACCACAATCTATATGCCGCCGGCTGGGATTTAGATCCAATAAAACAACTGAGGGCCACTATTTCCCACCCAATGAATGACCATAAAAAGCTGTTCGTTAAGCGTGCCCTAACAGGCGGCAATGTCAATAATTTAAGCATTAAATTACCATTAAAATTAAGTGTTCTAAGAAGCAATCAGGATTTTTGGTTGAGGGAAAATGAACTCTATTGGAAAATAGACGGTACAAGGGATAGTTGGTCCTTTAGTGAATTTGGCCCACAATGGGGTAGTGAAGGTGCAAGTATAATGAATAAAGATCTGAAAATAGCGGGGGTACTGGTCGGGACAACCCAATCTGGCGAAGCCTCCTCGTTTTATTCTTCTATCAGCAACAGCTGGCTGCCCGTCCCCGGAGGATCGGAACCATCCAAAGGATTGATGGACTATTTAGATCCCGGCCATTTA
>JAZKFT010000047.1:0-27314 GCA_040386335.1 Bacteroidota bacterium | reverse complement strand
CAAGATGCCTCCCTTTCACTGATATAGTTAATAATACAAAGATATGAGCAATCTTATATAGATGATTGCTTCGTACCTCGCAATGACACGGCTAATGCAGCAATGACATGACCAGTACAACAATGACATGGCCAATACAGCAATGACATTACCAATGCATTAACAAATTACTAATCTTCTAATACGATTGCTTGTTTTGCTTCGAAATACAGCCACACCCAAAAGGCAGCGTAAAGGATAGCGAGGGATGAAATGAGGAGTTCCATAGTGCTAGGTTTATATTTGGTTAAGGATAATAATGCTAAACTAATATTATTATTAAGTTAATAGCAAGTGATTAACAAATTAATTTTTAAAAGGTTTTTCAGTTGTTTTATTTTTAATTCAGAAAATATTCATTAGCAGATAAATACTATATTTGGGGCATATCTTTATGCAAACGCGATACCTCTACATCCTCAAGTACGTTTTACCGATTACGGATCTTTTGATGCTGAATTTTGTGTATTGGTCTTCCTACCACATCACCTGGTATTTCGGTAAATGGGTGTCCTATCCGCTTTTTCAGCAATATGCCGTTATTTGTAATTTGTTATGGTTATTTAACGCGCTATTTTTCGGCCTGTATTCTGAATTTGTAACCAGAAAGCTCGAACGGATTTACCGCGGTACCTGGAGGAGCATCCTCTCTCACTTTGTGCTTTTTTCCCTGTACCTGTTATACGAACGTGATGCGGAGTTTTCGCGAACATTTATATTGGTTTTCTACCTCACACTTACTGCTGCCTTTGCGCTAAACCGCTTTTTGGGTACTGTACTGCAATTTGTAGTTATTAATAAAATGGATGCAAGTCATAAGGTTGCGGTGATGGGCATGAATGCTACAGGCAAACGCCTTGCAGAATATTTTAAGCGCCAGCGAAATGTGAGCTTCTACGGCTTCATTGGAAATAATGACAACGGGTACAACTACCAGACGGGCCTACTTTCGGAGATCGCTGTTGCCGAAATGGAAGCAGCAGCCACAGATGGGGTGACGGAAATGTATGTTTCAGTGCCTCCGGAGCGGATGGGAAAAATCCATGTGCTGATAAGAGAAGCAGATAAATACTGTCTGCGTATAAAACTGGTGCCGGACATTGCAGGTACTTTAAAGGTCCCTTATGTAATTGATTATATCGGCAAGGAATTTCCAGTAATCAAGTTAAGGCATGAGCCGCTGGAAGATGTTGGTAACCGCTTTAAAAAGCGTGCTTTCGATGTAGTGTTTAGTAGCATGGTGATCATTTTTCTGTTGAGCTGGTTGTTTCCTATCATCGCCATAATCATAAAAATTCAGAGCAAAGGTCCTATATTGTTTAAGCAGTTGCGAAGCGGTAGGAATGATGAGCCGTTCTGGTGTTATAAGTTCAGGAGTATGCATGTGAATGACGGTGCCAATAGCGTGCAAGCTACCAAGAATGACAACCGGATTTTTCCATTTGGGAAGTTTTTACGGAAGAGCAGTCTTGACGAACTGCCTCAATTTTTCAACGTACTCCTGGGTGAGATGAGTGTAGTAGGCCCACGGCCGCATATGTTAAGCCACACAGAAGAATATAAAGCAATCATCAGTCAATTTATGGTTCGCCATTATACCAAGCCCGGTATAACCGGATGGGCACAGGTAAATGGTTTCAGGGGCGAAACAAAAGAAAACGTGGCGATGGAGCACCGTGTACGCCATGACATTTGGTACCTTGAACACTGGAGCGGGAACCTGGACTTGAAAATCGTTTTCATGACGATCATTAACATCCTTCGTGGCGAGTCTAACGCCTACTAATCAATTCTCTAAGTACAGTCGCAATTCTTCTTTTATTTGAAATATACCTACTTCTGGGTATTGATAACGGTTTAGCCGCTGGTTACCTTTGGATTATAACGTTCTTCTCCTTTTCATTCATGCCAGCGATTTAATTTTATTTATATAACGTGTACTCTCATTGGTAACGCTGCGGTGCAGCGTTGCCGTTGCCCCCCCCCCCCCTTTAAAAGGCATGTAAACCAATAGTTAAGTTAGATAATTCGGAAAGCCCTTGAAAAAGGGTTTTTTTTATTGGCGACAACGCTTCAAACAGCAATAAATTTTACAGGGACAGCAATATTTTTATAGTCTCTCCAAAATATTACATATTTTTGGGAACGCTTTCGCTTTCTCACCTGGTCTCTATGCTGAAACGTTTACCCGTTCTAACTTTCTTTCTGTTTTTTTTAGGCTTGGGAAGTATTTTTGGGCAGGGACTAAATTTAACGACTATAGATCCGGGGCCGTATTCGCCGGGTTCTACCATCGCAGCACTTTTTACAGGATCAACCACGACCAACTTTAGGCCAGGGAACCAATTTGAATTATGGCTTTCAGATGGGTCAGGTAGTTTTGCAACTGGTACGGAAACTAGAATAGGGGTTTTTAATGGCTTTTACGGAACTTATGTAAACGGGCTAATTCCCTTGGGAACGTTACCGGGCGTCGGCTATCGCGTTAGGATTAAGTCGACCACACTGGCCGCAGTCAGCAATCCGTCTGCAGCTTTTTCTATTGTTCCGGGAGCCGCAGTAGAAACTAAGATTTCAGTTCCGACCAACAAGGTCATTTCCGCAGCAGACAACTTACTTGGGTCTTGTACAGCATCCGGTCGCGCAAACAACAACTTCAACTTTACCAATGAATCTACTGCCGGTAGTATTGTGACGGCTACGAGTACAAATGAATTCACCGGCGCCCCTGCAGCCACGCTTGATTTCACTATTGATCAGGTACGTACTTTCTCCGCGGTTCAGACAACAAACTATACCATTTTTGCCAAAGCGCAAATGCCCGATGGACGTGTAGCCACCCGGGCATACATGGCAGTAAATAACAGAACGATCACTGCATTCGGTACAGCCGGGACCAGCGACCTTTGCCTTGGCGGACCGGCTTTAGAATTTAATGTAATTGTGGATGGTTCGGACGGGATCGGGAATAATTATCCGGGCAATACTTACCGGGTGAACTGGGGAGATAGCCGGGAAAATGTTTATACCCTGCAGGATATCAAAGCCAATCAGAACAAAGTATCTCACAATTACACCGGCACTGCCTGCGGAAATGCAATTAACCTGGGAAGCACCACGATTTACAATGCATTTGGCATCACTATTTTCGCTCAAAATGAATATTGCGGTACCGTAGGTACGCCGATTTCTACTACGGCTAAGGTAAGCATGAAGCCGGCCAATAGCTTTAGCATATCAGCCACTACATGTTTGAATACGGTTACCGAATTCACCAATAACTCCATACTCGGTGAAACACCGGAAACCAATGGTAGGGGATGCGAGCCTAACGAAGCTACTTTTACCTGGTATGTAGACGGCAATGTGGTGCCCGGTGCAATTGATAAACCGCTGTCTTTTAGGTTAAACTATACTTTCACTACTCCCGGCAACCATACGATCACACTGGAGTCTAATACGACAGCACCTTGTCCGCCGGATCCGGTAACTCAAACCATTTGCGTGCAGGAACAGGCCCGTCCATCGTTTACCCTGAACGGGGTGACAACCGGAATCGGGATGTGTAACAACGCAGTGCTGATCCCAGACAATACTTCATTTGTTGACAATGGCAGTTGCGGCACCAATACGTATACCTGGGAAATTTTGCCAAATACCTATACTACTGTTAACAACACTACCATTAACAGCCGGGTGCCACAAATCAGGTTCAATGCGCCCGGTGAGTATACCATACGCTTAATCATTAACGCTTCTAAATGCGGGGAGGTAAGTACAGCCATTCAGAATGTACTGGTCAGTTCGCCACCTACGGCAGTGCTGTCGCCAAACAAAGCCCTTTGTAATTACGGTACCTATAATTTTAATGAAACCGGAGGGGATACCAGAACGGTTATTACAGGTACACCGGTTTCTGCCCAGGAAGCCGATACCTATACCTGGACTGTGGACGGTAACCCGGCAGACTATGAGTTTGTAGGTGGTACCACTCCTTCAACACGTTACCCAAGTATTCAGTTTAAAGCATTCCGGACATTTACCATTACGGTTAAACATAAAAATGGCTGTAATGAGGTCACGGCAACGCAGGTGCTCACCTTCAATACCTCTCCGATTGTGGAAGCAGGAAATGATGTTGAAATTTGTTACGATGGAATAGTGCCCCTGAATGCCATGCCCGTACCAGGATACAACCCAGTATGGGTAGGTGGTAACGGAACTTTTTCTCTTGGAAGAAGTAATCCAAATTCTCTATATACACCAACCACTGCTGAGCGAAATAGCGGAAGGGTGGCGCTGAGCTGGCAGATCACGACTGCCCTGCCTTCACCATGTACTACCGTTGAAGACATCGTTTTCATAAATATCAAAGCGATCAATACAGTAACCAGTCCGAATGCTTTAGCAATTTGTTCCGGTACCAGTTTGGCGTATACTCCAACCAGCACTGTTTCCGGGAGTACTTTTACCTGGACTGTCCAAAATACTACAGGTGGTGTAACCGGTGCTAACAGTGGGGCTGGAACGTCAATTACCGACCTAATTTCATTGCCGGCAAATGCCACAACTAATGGTACAGTTACGTATCGGATCAATCCGGTGTCTGGAAGCTGCACAGGTGTGCCAATGGATTTAACGATTACGGTATCGCCAAGCCCGGTGCTCACTGCAACGGCGGCAAAGCTGGCTATTTGCACGAAAGAGGCTGTGAGTATTGCAATCAGTTCAAATTTGCCTGCAGCCGCTGATGTAAAATATGTGTATACCAGTGTAGCGTCAAGACCTGAAATAACAGGGAATACTTCAGTGGCTGCAATGGCTTCCTTAACTGCTATTAACGATATATTAATCAATACAGGTACTGTTGCAGGAACTGTCACTTATACCATCACGCCTATCGCTGGTTCAGGATGCCCTGGAGCATCGAAATTGGTTATAATAACTGTTAATCCTCAGGGAACTGCAGCAAATGCAGGTGCGGATGAAACCATTTGCAGTAACGTAGCCTACGCCCTTGAAGCAAATGTGCCTGCAATCGCCGCCGGAGAAAGCGGTCGCTGGACAGTTACCTCCGGTCAGAATGTAACCTTCGCCGATGCCACAAAATACAATACAACAGTAAGTGGATTGTTGGGCGGACAAGCCTATACATTTAGATGGACCATAACTACAGGTTCCGGGTGCTTTACTTCGGATGATGTGATTATTACAAATCTCGCACCGTTGGGAAATATCAATATCTCTGCCAGCTCTGCACCGGTTTGTAAAGGTACAGAAGTGACCATAACCGGTCAGACGCCAACAGGAGGAAACGGGCAATATACCTATAGCTGGCAAAGCAGTACAGATGATGGGGTAAATTGGGTATTGATGCCTGATGAAACCCGTAAGGACCTGATTGTAAATATCGCTGCAAGCACGTCTTACAGACGGATTACCAGGGGAGGAATATGTGTCTTATTTAGCGATCCGGTTAAAATTAGTGTTTACGATGCAGTTGGCAATAACATCATCAGCAGCAATCAAAGTATTTGCCTCGGCCTTACCGCCGCGCCTTTAACAGGAACAGTTCCTACCGGTGGCAACGGCACCTTTAGCTATCAATGGCAGCGCAGTACAGATGCAGGCGTAACCTGGGTGAACATTAGCAGTGCGACGACATCAGGATATAATCCGCCTTTAGCTACCTTAACCACTTCCTACCGCAGGATCGTTCGCCCGTTGATTTGTACAGGCTATGCTGAACTGATCAGTAACGTGGTAACAGTTGAAATAAAGCCCCATGCAAAGGCTGAATATACAGTTGTTACTCCTGAGGCTTGTGCGCCCTTCGCGATTGACGCACTAAACATCATCACTATTCCATATCCCGATCGCAACGACACCTATACCTGGTATGCAAAGGTGGGCAGCAATCCGGAAGTAATGATTGGAACAGGAGTGAATTTTCCGGGTTATACCATTGTTAATGAAGATACATTTGTGGCCATCAGGCTGGTGGTAACCAGCAGCAGGGGTTGTAACATTGACCAGACCGTCCACACGTTCAATACACTGAAGAATGTTCAGGCCAGCTATACCCAGGATAAGGTGTCGGGCTGCGGTCCGCTGCTTGTAAACTTCAGTAATACATCAAATATCACTGCTGGCGTAAGTTTTAAATGGGACTTCGGTAATGGGCAGACTTCTACGACAATTAATCCCGGGGTAGTGAATTTCCAGCCTGATCCTACCGGTAGAGACAAAGTTTACGTTGTAACCTTAAATGCCAGTACAGATTGTGCATCAAGCGCTGTTTTTACCACAAGGGTAACCGTAAGAAGTCAACCCATTTCCATTTTTTCACCCGGCAGCACGGTAGGCTGCTCCCCTTTACCGGTAACATTTGTAAATACTTCGCCGGAATCGACAGGAACTTCCTATACCTACGACTGGGGTGATGGAACGGCACAGCAAACATTTACTGACCGGGCTGATGTAATTCATACCTACGCTGCGGTAACCACCACGACGTTTTACACCGTGAAAATGACTGCGAAAAATGAATGCGGCGATCATACTACCCAGCACACCATCAGCATTGCGCCAAACACCCTTTTTGCCGAATTGGTGGTAGATGCAAAAGACAAGCAGGGTTGTGCACCTTTGGTGGTGCCTTTCTCAAACAACAGCAGCAACGCCATTTCTTATACCTATGATTTTGGGGACGGAACAACCCAGACTTCAACTACATCACCCGAAAAGATTACCCATACATTTACACAGCCGGGAAATTATGTAGTTAAACTGACCGCAATGAACAATTGCACCAGTACGACTACCACAGAAACCATTATGGTATTTGAGCAGGCGGTTACCCGGTTTACTGCTGATAAAACTTTGGGTTATCCCGGTCTGAAATTCCAGTTCAGCAATGCCACAGTTGGTGGTATCAGTTACCTTTGGAATTTCGGGGACGGAAGTACATCAACAGAAGTAAACCCTAGTCATGTTTATACCCAACTGGGCAAATTTAAGGTGACTTTAACTGCCACCAACGTTTCCAATTGTCCGTCTTCATACAGCATGGATGTTGTGATAGACGGAGAGCCGGGCTCATTATTTCTGCCCAATTCATTTATGCCTTCAAGTGAAGATCCGCAGTTCCGGGAGTTTAAAGCCAAGGGAACAGGTATTGCCAGCTGGCGAATGAGCATTTTTGACAAGTGGGGTGCTATTTTATGGGAAACGACCAGGCTGGATGATGGAAAACCTGTAGACGGATGGGACGGAACATTTAAAGGACAAAAAATGCCGCAAGGCGTATATTACTGGAAGATTGACCTGCAGTTGCGTAACGGGGTAGAATGGAAAGGCGTGACGTTGAATTCAACCGCACCAAAAAGAACAGGAGCTATTAATTTAATCAGGTAATGGGGATAGGGAAGCGGTTGCTGGTTTTATTGTTTGGGATGCTTAGTGTGTTTGTTCCTAAAGTTGCTGTAGCTCAGGATCATGTGTATTCACAGTTTTACAATTCGCCTTTGTACATGAACCCGGCGCTGACCGGACAATTTAAGGGCGACATTCGTATGAACCTGATCTACAGGAACCAGTGGTCGGGCCTGGGGGGCGACCTTTCTTACCTGACTGCATCTGCAGATGTGAACATCCCGCAGTTTGGCGGAGGGGTTGGCCTTCAATTTACACGGAGTAGTGAGGGCGTGGCATTCTTAAGGAAGAATAACATCGCTGCCACATATTCTTATAGCGTGGGAGGGGATGACTTTGTAACTTCATTTGGGATCCAGGCCGGTTTTACGAACAGGCAGATTGATGCGGATAAATTGGTTTTTGCTGATCAGATAGACATGAATATCGGCTTTATTCCAGGCAGCAGCACTGCCGCACAATTGCCGGATATTTCCAACCGTTTTTATTTTGACGCCGGAACAGGAATCAACATTGTATTCAGGAATTTTATGGCAGGGGCAGCGGTACACCACATCAATAAGCCCGATGAGAGTTTCACCAATGTGCAGGCAAAGCTACCGATGCGGATTGTGGCCAATGCCAGCATCAGGTTTGCCTTAATTCCCCAGTATGACTATTACGATGATGACGGAGTTTATGTGATCCCATCTGTAGTGTATTATCAGCAGGCATCATCCCGGGCGATAAGTGCCGGGGCGCAGTTCAAATACAAGGGGGTTAATACCGGTTTATGGTACCGGACCAGCGGACAAAATACACCAGATGCCCTTGTGATCTCTTTCATCTTTGATATTTTTAAAAGCAAGCGCGATGCTGAAAAATTAAGGCTGGGCATTAGTCATGATGCCACCACTTCAAAGATCAATTACACCAATACCAGTGGAAGTACAGAAGCGAGTGTGGGGTATGAGAAATATTTCCCCGGAAGTTCAACCTATAACAAATTCAACGGCCTGCGGAGTTACGATTTTTATTAGGCTCATTTTTTGCATTTTGAGTTACATA
Organism: Bacteroidota bacterium; assembly: GCA_040386335.1. Lineage (GTDB taxonomy): Bacteria > Bacteroidota > Bacteroidia > Chitinophagales > Chitinophagaceae > JAZKFT01. The sequence continues at coordinate 18,794 of JAZKFT010000047.1, read as the reverse complement.
TTGCTATGTTTATGCTTTGATCGATAGTGTATTAATTACACTATTTGCGGAATAGCCCTGCATTGATCTGATAAACCAAATGTAATGACCAATATCAAAACCCTGATCTGTACAACTGTGGCGGCTGCCCTGGCAGCGTTTGTTGTGCCTGACCAAAAAACTCCCGCGGATTACGTAAACCCGATGATTGGCGCCAGTACCAGTGAAAAAGCTGCGGGCTCTCTTCATGGCTTAGGCAAGACTTTTCCGGGTGCAACAACCCCTTATGGAATGGTGCAGGTGAGTCCGAATACCATCACCGGTGGAGATAATGGCTCCGGTTACAGCAATGAACACACAACTATAGAAGGCTTTGCCTTTACACAAATGAGCGGTATTGGCTGGTATGGTGATTTAGGTAATTTCCTGGTGATGCCTACGACCGGTAAATTGTTTACTTCTTCAGGAACACAGGAACATCCGGAAAATGGCTACCGTTCTGGTTATGATAAAAATTCTGAGCATGCAGCGGCAGGCTATTATACCGTTAAACTTACTGACGACAATATTAAGGCAGAAGCTACTGCAGCCCGCAGAAGTGGTATGCTGCGGTTTACTTTCCCAAAAAATAAAACTTCACGCATACAAATTGACCTTGCCAGAAGGGTGGGCGGAACCTCCTCGGTACAATCGGTTAAAGTGGTTGGCGACCGCGCCATTGAAGGCTGGATGAAATGCAGACCGGAAGGTGGTGGCTGGGGAAATGGCGACGGCAAAGCAGATTATAATGTTTATTTCTATGCAGAGTTTAGCAAGCCTTTAAAAAAATATGGGGTTTGGACTGCGGATATACCAGGCGATTGGTCGCGCAAGCGTGATGATGTAACCAGTGAGAAATATCAGGCGGTGATTGCTTCGGCTAAAGTACTGCCGATGGTTAAAGCACAGGAAGGCAAGCATCTTGGATTTTACACTGAATTTGAAACAGCGCAGGGCGAACAGGTAATGCTGAAATCAGGGATATCTTTTGCGAGTATTGCCGGTGCGAAGAATAATTTAGCGACCGACATAAGGGGTTGGGATTTTGATAAAGTCCGTGCGGATGCGAAAGCATTATGGAATGCCTCGCTATCAAAAGTAAAAGTAGAAGGTGGTACAGAAGAGGAAAAGACAGTTTTTTATACCGCCATGTATCATACCCAAATAGACCCGCGTACGTTTCAGGATGCCGACGGGAATTATCCCGGGGGAGATGGTCACCTGCACCAGGCAAAGGGCTTTACCAAGCGCACGATTTTTAGTGGATGGGATGTTTTCAGGAGTCAGATGCCTTTACAAACTGTGATTAACCCGGCATTGGTGAATGACATGTTGAATTCACTGATCACTTTAGCTGATGAAAAGAAGTTAAACTATTTGGAGCGCTGGGAATTCTTAAACGCTTATAGTGGTTGTATGATTGGAAATCCGGCGGTTTCTGTAATGGCCGATGCTTATGCAAAAGGCATCAGAAATTTTGATGTGAATAAAGGCTACCATCTTGCGGTGAACAGTGTAGAGCAATTTGGGAATGGAGAGAAAGGTTATGCAGAAGGTATTTCTAAGACCCTGGAATATGCTTATTTTGAATGGTGTGTTGCCGAACTTGCAAAAGGTTTGGGTAAAACCGCTGACCAGCAGAGGTATCTCGCCCGTTCTAAATCTTACAAAAATATTTGGGATGCAGAAAAGGGCTGGTTTAGGCCAAAGAATGCCGATGGGAGCTGGGAAGCCTGGCCCGTTGCCGGCCGCATGACGCAAGGTTATGGATCTGTTGAATCTAACCCTTACCAGCAAGGCTGGTTTGTGCCGCAGGATGTAGATGGCATGATTACTTTGATGGGCGGCAGAGAAAAGACACTGGCCGATTTGACAAATTTCTTTGATAAAGTTCCGGAAGATATGATGTGGAACGACTATTACAACCAGGCCAACGAGCCGGTTCACCATGTGCCATTTCTGTTTAACCAACTGGGTACACCATGGCTAACGCAGAAGTGGACCCGTGCCATTTGCAGCATGGCGTACCATAATTCAGTTGTAGGTTTGGTTGGCAATGAGGATGTTGGACAAATGAGCGCCTGGTATGTATTGGCAGCAAGTGGTTTTCACCCGCTAACTCCGGGCAGCACCCGTTATGAGTTGACCAGTCCGGTATTTAACCGCATTGACCTTGCTCTTGATCCTGCTTATTACAAAGGCAAACAGTTTAGCATTATCGCCGCCAATAACAGTGCGGAAAATATTTACATACAGTCGGCCAAATTAAACGGCAAACCTTACAACAAATCTTACATCGATCATGCAGACATCGTTGCCGGCGGAAAGCTGGAAATGGTGATGGGCAGTACGCCCAATAAAAGCTGGGGATCTATAATCAAATAAAATATGAAAAAAGCATTATCCATATTGAGCCTGGTCCTGCTGCTGCAGGTACAGTTATTCGCACAAACAGCAACGCCGAAGCCAATTGAGAAACTCCCGGACTGGGCATTGGGGCCATTTGTGAGGCCTGTGGGTGGGAACCCGGTAATTGCGCCCGATTCAACGACCAGCTTTTACGACCCTATGCAGAAGAAAAAACTTGACTGGGAGAGCAATGATACTTTTAATCCTGCTGCTGCGGTAAAAAACGGGAAGGTTTATGTGTTGTACCGGGCAGAAGATAAAACAGGAATTAAGATAGGAAGCAGGACTTCCAGGATCGGGCTTGCGGAAAGTGCTGATGGCATCAGCATGAAGCGGACCGGTAAACCTGTACTTTTTCCCGGAACAGATGGTCAGGAAGAATTTGAATGGACCGGTGGATGTGAGGACCCCAGGGTTGCGGTTACTGAGGATGGTACTTATTTGATTTTGTATACCCAATGGAATAAGAAAACACCACGCATCGGCTCTGCTACTTCTAAAGACTTGGTGAACTGGAAAAAACACGGACCAGTATTTCAGGACGCTTATAATGGAAAGTTCCACAATATCGCTTCCAAATCGGCTTCTGTATTGACAACGATGAAAAATGGCAAACTGGTAATTACTAAGTTTAAAGGGAAGTACTGGATGTACTGGGGTGAAAACCATGTGTACGCGGCAACTTCTGATAATTTGGTAGACTGGAAACCGGTGGTAGAAGAGAATGGAAAGCTGAAAGAGTTGGTGTCGCCCCGTAGAGGATATTTTGATAGCCATTTAACGGAATGCGGTCCGCCGGCCATTTTAACCGACAAAGGAATTGTATTGCTGTATAATGGCAAGAACCTGTCAGGAGCCAACGCCGATCCGAACTATACCGCCAATTCCTATTGCGCCGGTCAGATGCTTTTCAGCAAAGAAGACCCTTCTAAATTTATTACACGTTTGGACAAGCCATTTATGGTACCGACTGATTCCTTTGAGAAGAGCGGACAGTATCCGGCAGGAACCGTATTTATAGAAGGACTGGTGTATTTTAAGAATAAGTACATGCTTTATTATGGCTGTGCCGACTCTAGAGTAGCAGTAGCGGTTTTCGACCCTAAGAAAAAATGAGTGCATTGAGGAAGATTGGTGTTGCAGCCGCATTAGGCTTGCAGTTTTTGGTTTCCGGCGTGTATGCCCAGGAGCAGGACTTGCTGAAATATGTGAATACTTTGCAGGGCACGGACTCCCACTACGGCCTGTCCTACGGCAGTACTTACCCAACGATAGGACTTCCTTTTGGAGAACATTTCTTTTCTGCGCAGACGAATAAGAACGGCGATGGCTGGAAATACCAGTATAAAAGCAATACAATAAGAGGCTTTCAGCAGGTACATCAATGTAGTCCCTGGATGAACGACTATGCCGTGTTTTCTTTAATGCCGGTTAAAGGAAAGCTTGTGGTAAATGAAGAGGCTAGGGCCTTAAAATTTAAGCATGAGAATGAAATTGCCAAGCCAAATTATTATAAAGTTGGATTCGACAATGGAATAGTAACAGAGATCTCTCCGGTTGAGCGCGGCGCGCATATGCGGTTTAGCTTTCCTTCCGGCGAAGCAGCTTTTTTGGTGCTGGATGGTTTTTTGAAAGATAGTGAAATACAGATTTTACCCGGACAAAAAAAGATAACCGGTTGGGTGAACAATGGCCGTTTTGTTCCAAAAGATTTCAGGAATTATTTTGTGCTGGAATTTGATCAGCCTTTTGAGGCTTACGGGACATGGGATAACAAGAGCAACACAACTGTTGCCGGAAAAACCAGTGATACCGGAGCAGGTAAAGGTGCCTACCTGAAGTTTAAAGCAGGCAGTAAAGTGCAAGTGAAGGTGGCTTCGTCCTATATCAGTCCGGCGCAGGCCCAGTTAAACCTGGATACAGAATTGAGGAAGTTCCAGTCGCTGGAACAGACTAAAACTGCTGCCGCGAAGATTTGGAACAAGCTGTTAGGCAGGGTAAAAGTTGAAGGCGGAACGGAAGCAGAAATGGCAACCTTTTACAGTTGTCTTTTTAGGGCCAACTTATTCTCCAGGAAATTTTACGACTTAAATAAAGCTGGCAAGCCCTATTATTACTCGCCGTATGACGGCAAGGTTTACGATGGTTACATGTATACCGACAATGGCTTTTGGGATACGTTCAGGGCACAGTTCCCATTGAATAATATTTTACATCCTGAGATGCAGGGCAGGTACATGCAATCTTTACTGGATGCGCAGACGCAAAGCGGCTGGTTCCCTACCTGGTCTAACCCCGGAATGTCGGGCGTGATGCTGGGTAACCATGCGATTTCCCTGCTCGCTGATGCCTGGATGAAAGGCATCCGGACATTTGATCCCGTTAAAGCATTGGATGCGTATTTCCATGAAGCAACCAACAAGGGTTTCTGGGGAGGATCTAACGGAAGAGAAGGCTGGCAGGATTATTTTGGTCGCGGTTTCGTGCCGCTTGGCGAAGTTCATGAAAGTACGGCCAAGACACTGGAGTATGCCTATGATGATTTTTGTGCGTATAATTTGGCCAAGGCTATCGGGAACAAGCATTACCAGGAAGTGTTTGGCAGGCAGATGTTTAACTATACCAATGTATTTGACCCTACCGTTGGATTTATGCGGGGCAGGTTGCCTTCGGGAGAATGGGTGCCGGACTTTGACCCAATTGAGTGGGGTGGCGCTTTTACAGAGGGGAATTCTTTCCAGTACAGCTGGTCGGTTTTTCACGATCCAAAAGGATTAATTACCCTGATGGGCGGCACACATAAATTTACAGCAAAACTGGATTCGCTGTTTACCATGCACTCCAGGTTTAAAGTAGGTTCTTACAAACAGGAAATTCATGAGATGACGGAGATGGTGCTGGCAAATATGGGACAGTACGCCCATGGAAATCAGCCGGTGATGCATGTGCCTTACTTATATAATTATGCCGGCGAACCCTGGAAAACCCAGTATAGGGTAAGACAGGTGATGGATAAATTGTACAATGCTACAGAGAAAGGCTTTCCCGGGGATGAAGACCAGGGACAGATGTCGTCCTGGTATGTAATTAGCGCATTGGGGTTGTATAGCGTTTGTCCGGGTACGGATGAATATGTTATCGGCAGTCCGGTTTTTAAAAAGGCGACCATCATATTAGAAAACGGTAAACAATTTATTATCCAGGCGAATGGCAATAGCATGGAAAACGTGTATATTCAATCTGCGCAATTGAACGGCAAGACATACAATAAAAATTACATCCATTATAAAGACATTGCCAATGGCGGCGTGCTGAGTTTCGAAATGGGCAATGCGCCGGCAAAAAACAGGGGAGTTGAAGAAGAAGACAAGCCATTTTCAGTATCCGCATTAAAATAACAGAACATAAAATTAAAAATAACACACAATATGAAACCCTTTAAATTGAGAACAACTATTAAACTGAGCCTTGCATTATTGCTAATGCTAGGCGTTGCTGCCTGCAGCAGCAGGAATTCGGGCAGTAAACCTGCTTCGACGGTTAACCCGGAAGCCAAACTGGGCTGGAAGCTGGGATCACAAGCGTATACCTTTAGGTTGTTTACGTTTTTTGATGCCGTAAGGAAAATTGACAGCTGTAACCTGCGCTATGTGGAAGCTTTCCCGGGCCAGGATATAGGCGGTGGCATTGCCGGGAAAATGGGTCCGGATATGAATGAAGCAGCTAGAAAAGCAGTGCTTGAAATGTTAAAAGCAAAGAATGTAAAAGTGATTGCATTTGGTGTAACCGGTGCAGGATCTGAAGCAGACTGGGTGAAGCTATTTGAATTTGCAAAAGCAATGGGTATTGAAACCATTACCTCTGAGCCGGATGAGAAGTTTATTCCTTTCATCTCAACGCTATGCGATAAGTATGAAATTAACCTGGCCATCCATAACCATCCAAACCCTTCACACTACTGGAACCCGGATATTGTTTTAAATGCAATAAAAGGCCAGAGCAAACGTGTAGGTGCATGTGCTGACATAGGTCACTGGGTACGTTCGGGTTTAGATCCGGTAGCGTGTTTGAAATCTTTGGAAGGACATGTGCTGCATTCGCACATGAAAGATTTACATGAAAAAGGTAAGGGCGGCCATGATGTGCATTGGGGAGAAGGTGTTTCAAACATTCCCGCTGTAATTGCCGAATTTAAAAGACAAAACTTTAAAGGCGGAATTTCTGCAGAATATGAGTACAACTGGCAAAGCAACAGTCAGGATGTGGCTGCGAGTGTAGTGAATTTCCGCAATATTGTAAAACAACAAAACTAAGAGATATGAGCAAGTGGAGTTCTTTGAAGCCGCTTACAGCCCTTGCGCTGCTGCTGGTTTCGGGAAATGTGGTGAATGGGCAGTCGGCCGCCAAACCTGATGAGAACAGGTTTACCAAGGTAGTGCTGCAGCAAAAACTGGAGGAGCCGATCCAGTTTCAGATACTGCCTGGAGGAAAGGTGTTGTATGCGGAGCGTAAAGGCAAAATGAAGGTATACGACCCGGCGACCAATAAGCTGGACGTTATCGCGGAGTTTTCTGTAAGTAGGGAATATGTAAGTAAAACCGGTGAGCACTCTGAAGGGGAAGACGGATTGCAGGGAATGATCCTGGATCCGGATTATGCAAAGAACCACTGGATGTACGTGTATTATTCACCGAAAGATGTATCTGTAAACAGGTTGTCGAGATTTACCTGGACTGGCGGTAAGCTGGACATGAGTACCGAGAAGAAAGTGATGGATGTGGTGGTGCAAAGGGAAGAATGCTGCCATGTGGGTGGCGGAATGTTGTTCGATAGGGATAAAAACCTTTTACTGAGTACAGGCGACAATACATTCTCCCGTTCATCGGACGGCTTTACACCAATTGATGAGCGCCCGGGTGAAGGCCCAAGAGATGCCCAGAAATCTTCAGGTAACACTAACGATTTAAGGGGTAAAATTTTAAGGATCCACCCTGAAGCGGATGGCACATATACCATCCCGGCAGGCAATTTGTTTCCTGTAGGAACCGCTAAAACCCGGCCTGAGATTTATACAATGGGAAACAGGAACCCCTGGAGGTTAACCATTGACAGTAAGACGAATTGGTTGTTTTGGGGTGAAGTAGGGCCCGATGGATCCAATTCATCTGAATTAAGGGGGCCACGTTCTTATGATGAATTTAACATAGCCAAGAAAGCAGGTAACTTTGGCTGGCCATACTTTAATGGTACGGAAGCTTACCGCGATTACAACTTTGCAACAAAAGAATCAGGAGCCTGGTGGGACCCAATGAAACCGGTGAACAACTCGCCAAATAATACCGGACTGGAAGTATTGCCGCCTACAGTTAATCCATTTATCTGGTATCCTTATGCGGTAAGCGAAGAGTTTCCGCAATTGGGAAGTGGCGGCCGCAGTGCCGTTGGCGGACCAATTTTCCACCAAAGTGATTTTACAAATGCGAAAGGACTTTTCCCGGCTTATTATGAGGGAAAATGGCTTATTACGGATTGGGTACGGGGCTGGATCATGGCAGTCACCTTTGACAGCGAAGGAAAATATGTTAGCATGGAGCGCTTTATGCCTAACCTGACTTTACACGGAGCGATTGACATGAAATTTGGTCCGGATGGCAGTTTATACGTTCTGGAATACGGAAATGGCTATTTCAAGGACCTTCCTGAAGCAGAATTGATTAAAATTGAATACAATGGTGGAAACCGCAAGCCAGCGGTGCAGGTTGCGGCGAATAAAACCGCCGGCGCTTTGCCGTTGTCTGTACAATTGTCATCGGCAGGAACAAGCGATTCAGATGGAGACGTTTTGAAATACGATTGGAAAATTACCAAAGCAGGCGTATTGAAACAAAGCAGCACTAAAGAAAGCCCCCTCGTTACTTTAACCGCTGCAGGGGTTTATAAAGCCACATTAACCGTGACTGACCCTTCAGGAGCAAAGAACAGTAAATCGGTTGAGATCGTTGCAGGAAATGCAGTTCCGGAAGTGAAGTTTAATTTTACAAAAGGAAACGCTACCTTCTATTTTCCGGGAAGTGACATTCATTACGCGGTAAGCGTAAATGATAAAGAAGATGGTAGCCTGGCCAATAAAAGGATCTTGCCTTCGGCCGTATCTGTATCTATTAATTATTTATCTGAAGGTTATGACATGACTGTGGTAGCCCAGAAACAAAATAACTTTGATGCCTCCGCACAATATGAGGTAGCAAAAGGACTGATTAAAAAGAGTGATTGCAATGCTTGTCACATGCTGAATGCAAAATCTTTAGGTCCGTCCTTTACTGAAGTAGCATTGAAATACAAAGGCGACAATACAGCCCAGGCAGCCCTGGTGAAGAAAATAGCCAATGGAGGATCCGGAGTTTGGGGAGATGCGATGATGCCCGCCCATACGGGAATGCCGGCTACAGAATTAAATTCGATCGTAAAATACATTCTTAGCCTCAGCAATAAAACTGCAGTGCAAAAAAGCCTGCCGGTTAACGGAAGTTATACCACGAATGTACAGCCGGATGCACCGAATAAAGGCAGCTTTATTTTTAGGGCTGCTTATCAGGACAAGGGTTCTAAGTTGACCCCTGCGCAGTTTGCTGAAAATGTAGTTGTATTGCGCAATCCTACCGTGCTGGTGAATAATACCGATAGAAATAGCCAGGTTGACTTTAATGGCAACCGTTCTGTAGCCACTGCTAAAAGTGCAGGTGCATATCTAATGCTGAGCAAAATTGACCTGAGTGGAATCAGGAAAATAGAGTTCGTGCCAGGGGAAAAGAGTGCTTCCGGCATTGTTGAATTGAGAACAGGTTCTGTGCAAGGTCCGGTGATTGGTAAAGCAAAAATTGCCGAGGGCAACAACGGTGTTGCAGAATTAGCCGGTTTTAATGGAAAACAAGACGTTTACGTGGTATTTACGGGACCAGGTTTGAATTTGAAAGCGCTTAATGTGTTAAATAAATAACAATTATTACCTAATAGTTGAAAGTTTTAGAAAAAGGGGAGTTTAATAGCTCCCCTTTTTGTTATATTTGGGCGTATTCCAATTAAATTTTGTCCATGCAGACCCGATACCTCTACCTGCTCAGATATATTCTGCCGCTTACCGATGTGCTGATGCTGAATGTAGTTTATTTCTTTTCTTATTGGGTGACCAATAATGTAGGGAAGTATGTGTCTTTCGAGCTTCTGCAGCATTATGTTGTGGTCTGTAACCTAATCTGGCTGTTTGTGGCACTTCTTTTTGGATTGTATACGGAATACAATGCTAGGAAAGTGGAGCGAATTTACAGAGGCACACTTAGAAGTGTGATCGCCCACTTTGTTTTGTTCACGCTTTATTTGCTCTTTTTAAGAGATAATGACTTCTCCAGAACCTTTTTGCTGATATTTTATGCACTATTGTCGGTAGCTTTTGTCTTCAACAGGTTTGCCGGGACCGTGTTGCAGTTGTTGCTAGTCAAGAAGTTTCATGTGACCAAAAAGATTGCCGTAATGGGCATGAATTCTACAGGGCAACGAATTGCGGAATACCTGAAAAAGCAACGTAATGTTGACTTTTATGGCTTTATATCTGACCACCCGGGTACCTATTCTGTAGAAAACAAAGTAGCAACGGATATCGCGATTGCGGAGATGCAGCTTGCTGCAGACAATGGTGTGGAAGACATGTATGTTTCTATTGCTCCTGAAAAAATGGCCGGTATTACAGATCTGGTATATGAAGCTGATAAGTACCTGCTCAGGTTAAAATTTATTCCGGACATAGCCGGTACACTGGCTGCACCTTATACCATTAAGTACATGGGTGGTGAGTTTCCGATCATTACCCTGCGCAATGAGCCTTTGGAAATTATGGGGAACCGCGTTAAAAAGCGCGTTTTCGATGTGGTATTCAGCTTGCTGGTTATCATTTTTATCATGACCTGGCTTTATCCGATTGTTGCGCTACTCATAAAGCTTCAAAGCAAAGGCCCCGTGTTGTTTAAGCAGCAGCGAAGCGGAAGAAATGACGAGCCCTTCTGGTGCTATAAGTTCAGGAGCATGCGTGTTAACCATTCTGCCGATCTGAAACAGGCGACAAAGGATGATGATCGCATTACGCCGATAGGTAAGTTTTTAAGAAAGACCAGTCTGGACGAATTTCCCCAGTTTTTTAACGTTTTATTTGGCAGCATGAGCATAGTTGGTCCGAGGCCACATATGTTAAGTCATACCGAAGAGTATAAGGCAATTATAGGCCAGTTTATGGTGCGTCATTTTATGAAACCGGGTATTACCGGATGGGCGCAGGTTAATGGATTTAGAGGGGAAACCAAAGAACAGTCTTCTATGGAAAAGCGTGTGGAGCATGATATCTATTACCTGGAACATTGGTCTACCATGCTGGATGTTAAAATCATTTTCATGACGGTGATTAACATGATCAGGGGCGAAGACAATGCTTACTGACCATCCATAAAATACCCACTAGCGGGTATTTGCGTATCAATAAATTATTTTGAGGTTTGCGGTTAATTATTTTAACTTTGCTGTGTTCCAGGGGGGTAAGCGCTATCGGCTAGATAGCAGGAATAAATAAAGACTAACTTAAACTGCTCAATGACCGAAAAATACGGTACTTATTATCGACTTATCAGTATACTTATTGATTTGGCGCTTATTAATCTTGCCGGTTATTTTGCCTACCTTTTTGTATTCTGGCCCAACCATACGCTGGACATGGATCAGATTAACATGATACATGTGTTACTTGTGAATTTCATTTGGTTTAATGTTACCCAGATGAGCGGACTTTACCGCGACATTTTTATTAAAGATGCCATTCCTACGGTAAAACAGTCGATAACTTCTGTGTTTCTTTTTGCAGTATTGATTTGTGGGCTAGTATATCTTATTCCAGAGTTTACCCTAAACAACCACCTCATCATCTACATGCTGGTCATATTTACGCCCTTATTTTTGATAGGAAAGATTGCTTTCTTATTGTTAAGGCGAACGCACCGTGCAAATTTAATTGAGTATACCAGGGTGGTTATTGTTGGGGCCGGGCCTGTTGGTGTAGAGTTAGCCAGAATTATGGAAAGCAAGTCATCCATGGGCTTTCGTGTAGTGGGTTTTTTTGATGACAAGCCTCATTTACAAGCGGACGATGTATTTGTTTTAGGCCGTGTGAATGATTGCATCGATTATGTAAAACGTCATAATATTAAAGAAGTGTATTGCGCGCTGCCGGATAGGGCTATTGATAAAATCAGCCGCCTGATGCGAGAAGCGGATAAGGAACTGATCCGTTTTAAACTTGTTCCCGATGTGAAAGATTATTTCCGGAAGCATGTGAATGTGCGGATGCTGGGACATTTTCCGGTGATTAGTCCGCGCGCTGAGCCGCTGGAAAACATGAACAATAAAGTGTTCAAAAGGCTTTTCGATATTATCTTCTCCTTATTTGTGGTGGTATTTCTAATGAGCTGGCTGGTGCCGCTTTTGGCATTGTTCATTAAGCTTGGTTCTAAGGGTCCGGTTTTCTTTAAGCAGTGGCGATCAGGTAAAGACAATGAACCTTTTTGCTGCTGGAAATTCAGGAGCATGCGGGTGAATGACGATGCACACAGCAGGCAGGCCAGTAAGGACGACCGCCGGATCACCCGATTGGGAGCATTCATGCGCAAAACAAGTTTGGATGAATTGCCCCAGTTTTTTAATGTACTAATGGGTGAGATGTCTGTAGTAGGTCCGAGGCCTCACATGATACAACATACTACAGAATATTCGGCAATGATAGATCAGTTTATGGTGAGGCACTTTGTTTTACCGGGAATTACGGGTTGGGCACAGGTTAGCGGACTAAGGGGTGAGACATCGGAAGAAGGATCGATGGAGGCAAGAGTTGAAGCAGATATTTGGTATTTGGAAAATTGGTCGATGCTATTGGACCTAAAGATCGCCTTTTTAACTGTGTGGCAAGTTTTAACTGGACATAAGAATGCTTATTAACTTAAACGATTTTTATAAAAAATATTAAACTATTTTACAATTTCCCAATGATAATATCATGATTATGATTAACTTAGCGCAAAAATTAGGCGACTTTAGTTGCTCAAAAAGTGGATAAATTGGTGTTTTCACCGAAAAGCAATATAAAATTTTAATAATCAATCAATATTATACTCTCCAACCCAACAACTATGAAAAGAACAATTACTATTTTAAGTCTTTGCATGCTTTTAACCATCTGTTTCCAGGTGAATGCACAGAATTCTTCTACCACTGATAGCGAAGGCCGCAGTAAAGTAACTTTAAGTGCAACAATTGCAACACAAGGCGTTGGTTTGGATATAAAATATGCTCCTAAACCATTATATGCTGTTCGTGTTGGTGCGAGCATTTTGCCAATTAGCGGTTCTGGTGTATATAGTGTTCGTAATGAACCTACAGACGTTGATTTCGATGTAGATTTCGCAAATGCGCATTTGATGCTCGATTTCCACCCATTCCTTGCTGAAAAAGGCCTATCCAAAAAAGTAGTAGTTACTGCTGGTGTGGGTTATTTCTGGAAAGCAAAAGGTGATGTGGAAGTTAGATATCGCGGAACCTATAAATATGGTGACATTTTAATTCCTAGTTCTGATTTAGGCCAATTGAATGGTTCAGTAGAATGGAAAAAAGTTGCACCTTATTTGGGATTTGGATTCGAGAATGTATTTCCTAAGAAAAAATTCAATGTCGGTTTTGCAGTAGGTACTTATTACCTGGGCGAGCCTGATGCTGATTTAACAGGAACAAATTACTTGGTATTTAACTCTAGCAATGAGGCGCAATTACAGAAAAACATGTCTTACTACCGTTTTATGCCAGTTGTACAAATCAATTTAAACTTCGGTCTTTAATCTACTTAATTAATAACATATGAAAAATTTTACTAAACTTTTAAGCTTCATGCTAGTCGTAGCATTCCTGTTCAATAGCTGCAGGAACCCGGCCTACGAATTAAATGTAATTTATGATGCGCAAGTAATCACTTACAAAGCAACTATTGAATTGGTTGATGCTTCTGGCGCGCCACTTCCTGATAATATTGATGTTACTGTTACAGGTACTGATGCAGGCAGCATTTATGATTTCTCCGGAACTAAGAAAATCTACGCTCCGGCAGGTATCATTACTGTAGGTGTGCATCCTAAAGAAATCCCTACAGCTGCTAAACCAGCACTTAACTTCAACCTGGTTGTTAAAATCCCTGGTTATGTTGAAAAGCTTTTGCCTTTGACTATTAACTTAAATCAGTTTTCACAAGGTATTAAAGGTGTAACAATGGTTAAAGTTGTTGTTCCTAGCCCTGCAACTGCAGTCGTAGTAAGAGACATTCCTCTTTCGACAACCGGTGCTACAACTACAACCACGACTTTCGGTACAACAACTTCTACAAATGTACCACAAACTACTGCAATTACCGTTCCGGCTGGTGTTACGTTTAAGGATGCTGCTGGTAACAACATTGTAGGTGGTACTTTAACTGCGCAAGCAGTGAACTATGATGCTGCTGATCCTGGATTTGCTGCATTATTTCCAGGTGGAGATTTGAAAGCGCCTAACGTGGTTCTTCCAAACGGTCAGACTAGTTCTGCATTCTTCTATCCTGCAGGTTATACTGAAGTTAACATGTATGTAGGTGGTGTAGAAGTAAGAAACTTCAGTACTCCTATTACAATTGCAATGCAATTAGATCCAACGTTTGTTGCTCCAGGCAGTGCACTTCCTGTAAAGGCAGGTGACCAATTGGGTGTTTACAGTTATCAGGTATCAACTGGTCAATTCAAATTTGAAACCAACGCAACAGTTGTTGATGTAGCCGGCAAACCAACTTTGAGTTTTACTACCAATCACTTAACAGGATTCTTCGCCGGTGTGGTTGTTGCAACTCCTGGATGTCTTGATCCAATTGCAACAATTGTTGCTCCTGATTATCCAGCTGGTGTTTCTACAACAATAACGTTAAGCGCGGTTAACAATACTACCCGTATTTATTCTGAAAAGGATTATACATTATCGAATGGTGCTACTGTTCGTTTTGATAACCTTCCTCCATCACCAGTAGCTTACACGATCAAAAGAACATCTGATGGTTTAGTTTTAGCTGCCGGACAAATTTTGGATCCTTGTGCCGGAGCGCCATTGAATATCACATTGCCGCCGCCGTCATCTCCACTTACTATTGTTAAGCTAAACCTGAATGTAGTTTGCCCAGGTAAGACTTTCGTAGTGCCAAACTTTGACTTATTCTACAAAGTAACAGGATCTACTGAAGACTTTAAATTTTTAGCTACTGCTTCTGGTGGCAAGATCTTCACTACTGATCTGAAAGTTGGTACAAGATATGATTTCAGAGCTACCTGGGGATCTAGAGTTAAATCGGTAGGAAGCAGACTTATTGAAACTGCTGATATGTCAACTACAGTTGATCAAGCTGGTTTCTTAGGTAATACTCAGATTGATGCCAACCGTGCATTGTTAATACAAGCTTGTAGCGAACTTCCGTAGTTCAAATAACATTATAAATTTTATAGTCCCGGCATCATTGTCGGGACTTTTTTTGTTTATAGTGTTTTGCAAGCCTCCTGTTTCAGTATAGCTTTATGTTAAAAAAGGATTAAATTACAGCTGAAGTTATTGGTATTTTTACTTTAACGCCAAACCAAATGCAACTGTAATGAAACCATTGAGAAATGCTTTATTAATACTATTTATATCCTTATGGCACAGCGCGATTTTTGCGCAGTCGAAAGCCGATGGCATCAGCTTCCTGAAAAAGAACTCCGGCAGTCAAACCTTGTTTGGTATACACAACAGAGAGCCCAATAAAAAACCCGCAGCATGGACTGAAGAGGTTTTTAAAACTACGGGAAAGTACCCGGCACTTTGGAGTGGTGATTTTTTATTCCAGGCCGATAATATTGCCAACCGGCAAACCATGATCGATGAAGCCATAGCACAGTGGAATAAAGGAGCTGTGGTAAACATCATGTGGCATGCCTGCAATCCCGCACTTGAACAACCATGTGGCTGGGATAAAAAGGGTGTGTTGAGTAAATTGAATGATGAACAATGGACGGGATTATTGACGGACGGAACTGTAATCAATAGTCGCTGGAAAGTGATGATGGACGAAATAGCGGGCTACCTGCAACAGTTGGAAGATAAAAAAGTACAGGTGCTGTTCAGACCCTTGCATGAAATGAACCAGGGGGTATTCTGGTGGGGTGGAAGGCCCGGCCCTGAAGGAACACGGAAATTGTACCGATTAACCCATGACTATTTTGAGAAAACGAAAGGTCTAAATAACCTGATTTGGGTATGGGATATACAAGACTTTCCATCACTGGCTAACGATGTCATAGTTTACAACCCGGGGGCCGCCTATTGGGATGTTGCCGCATTAGATATCTATGACGACAAATCCGGTTTCAGTAAAGACAAATATGACATCATGGTTAAAGCTGGCGGTGGAAAACCTATTGCTATAGGCGAGTGCCAGAAGCTTCCGACTGTGGCTCAGCTAAAAGCGCAACCCAAATGGACTTTCTTTATGGGCTGGTCAGAATTGACATTTAAGTTCAACACTAATGAAGAAATCCGAACTTTGATAAGCGCTGATCATGTGGTTAGTTTAGATGAAATGAAAGGATGGTAACAGTTGTACTCAAAAGATGCGTTTTGTTATTGTTTTTGTGTTTTACGCTTACTGTGGTAGGGCAAAACAAGATCTTCGTAAATCAAGTTGGCTTTGATTTTGCCGGACCAAAGCTTGCAGTATTACAAACGGACAAGAAGACACCTACAGTAGGTATATTCAATATCGTAAATGCTGCGGATAATAAGATCTTATATTCGGGTAAGCCAGGTAGTCAGAAACCCCTTGATGAATGGTTCGCCGGTAAAGTTTTTTACCGATTGGATTTCAGTAATTTCCGGAAGCCAGGTTGTTACAAAATTCATTTAAAGCAAGGTAGCCGGTCTGTTTACTCAGAAGAGTTTGTGATTGTGAAGGATGGACTTGCCGGTTTAACCATTCCATCAATCATTAACTATTACCATAAGCAGCGTGCGAATACACCCGAAGAGCTGGCTGCCGACATTAAAATATCGCCAAAAGGCAGCAGCAAGAAAGTGGATGTGCGTGGCGGCTGGGCAGATGCCTCCGGAGACATCAGTAAATACTTTTCACACCTGGCTTACGCGAACTACATGTCGCCCCAGCAAATTCCGATGGTAGCATGGTCGCTCATCAACACCAGCGAAGCAATACCTGATCTATTGAAGCAGTTAAATGCCACTGATTCCATTGAGCGGGAAGCCCTATATGGTGCGGATTATCTGATGCGTTCGCTGACGGCGGAAGGCTATTTTTACATGATCATCTTTAGCCATTTCAATAAAGATCCGGCGGCAAGGGATATTGTAGGTTTACTGGCAAACAGCGTAACTACAACCGACTACCAGTGTGCTTTTAGAGAGGGAGGAGGAATGGCTATTGCTTCATTAGCGAGGATATCCAGATGGCGTAAGGACGGTGATTTTACTGCTGCACAATATTTGGAAGGGGCGAAGCGGGCATTTGCGCATTTGCTGGTTAATAATTCGAAATATACCGATGATGGTAAAGACAATATCATTGATGATTACTGTGCACTGATGGCGTCGACAGAACTTTGGATTAGCACTAATGAATCTTTATACCAGGAAGAGGCCAGGAAAAGAGCGCATAATTTGGTGAATAGAATGAGTCCTGCGGGTTATTTTATGGCCAATGATGCTGGTCGCCCTTTCTGGCATGGTGCCGATGCTGGACTACCGATAGTGGCACTGGCGCGTTTCCTCGACATAGAAAAGGACCCTGCTACCCGCACATTAGTTTTAAATACAATAAAAAAGGCTTTAGATTACAACTTAAGCGTGACTTCGAATGTTGCTAATCCCTTTAACTACGCCAGACAAAGTTTTTTATATAAAGGCAAGGTTAAAGACGGGTTTTTTATACCGCAGGAAAACGAGACAGGTTGGTGGTGGCAGGGAGAGAACGCGAGATTGGCCTCATTGGCTACGGCTGCTTTGGTTGGCGGTCGACTCGTATATCCTGGCAAGGGCCCTTATGGGGTTAAGCCGGAACTGGCCAGCTACGCATCCGACCAGTTGTCGTGGATACTTGGCGGTAACCCCTACAACATGTGTTTCATGTATGGCTATGGGAAAAAGAATGTGCCTTATATGGCTGCATTGTTTGGTCACGGCTCGCAGAAAGGCGGCATTTCCAATGGCATTACCGGTAAAGAAGGCAATGGAGACGGCACCGGTATAGATTTTAAAATACATGCAGATGGTAATGAGTGGCGCTGGACAGAACAGTGGCTCCCTCATGCTGCCTGGTTTTTGCAGGCAGTTACGGCTATGGCGGAAAAGCCTGCTCCAAGGTTTAAAGTTGCCGCTTTGGCGGAAAACGGCGGTCACCATTTAGCCTATACCAAAGCCGCAAAAGTATGGTTGAATAAACTGGCTGCCGACAGCAATTTTGTGATTGACTATTACGATAACCCTGAACCATTAGTAAAAGCGGGTTTGAACTCTTATCAATTGATTATCCAACTGGATTACCCTCCCTATAGCTGGAAAAAGGAAGCTGAGGAAGCTTTTAAAGATTATATCGATAAGGGCAAAGGCGGCTGGTTGGGCTTTCATCACGCTACTCTATTAGGTGAATTTGACGGCTTTCCAATATGGCAATGGTATAGTGATTTTATGGGGGGTATACGCTTTAAGAATTACATCCCAGAGTTTGCCGATGGTATTGTGCATGTGGAAACAATCACGAACCCTGTGATGAAGGGATTGCCTTCCTCTTTTATCATTAAAAAAGAAGAATGGTATACGTATGATAGGAGCCCGAGGTTAAATAAGGACATACAAGTATTGGCAAGTGTAGATGAGAAAAGTTACACGGCGAGCGGAACTGTGAAAATGGGTGATCATCCTGTAGTATGGACAAATAAAAGTAAAAAGGCTAAAAATATATACATATTTATGGGGCACGGGCCTGAGTTGTTCAGTAATCCTTACTATTTAAAGCTCTTTAAAAACGCATTATTCTGGACCGCCAAACCGTAATTCCGTCATTTGGTCATTGCGAAGCGTGGTCATACAAAGCATGGTCACACAAAGCAGCATGGTCTTACAAAGCATGGTCTTACAAAGCATGGTCTTACAACGCATGGTCATACAGAGCATGGTCATTGCGAGGTACGAAGGTACTGTCTTCAAAACCAAATATATTTTGACTTATA
>JAZKFT010000046.1:0-110705 GCA_040386335.1 Bacteroidota bacterium | reverse complement strand
TTTGAAAGCCAGGCCGACTATAAAGATGAAAATATTATTTATGCGGAAAGCCAGTATGGCGGCCTGGTAAGGTTTGATAAAAAGAGTGGTGAGATTTTGGATATTCGTCCCGTGGAAGCCGATGGAGAAGCGCCATACCGCTGGAACTGGGATGCCCCGCTACAGATATCTAAACATGACCATAAACGTTTATACTTTGGCAGCAACAAAATATTCAGGACAGACGACCAGGGTAATACCTGGAAAGTAATCAGTGGTGACATGAGCCGTGGCATTGATCGCAACAAGCTTACCGTGATGGGCAAAGTATGGAGTGTGGATGCCATCGCCAAAAACGGTTCTACTGATATTTATGGCCAGTTGACCACGATTGCCGAAAGCCCAATGGATGAAAATCTGTTATATGCCGGAACCGACGATGGACTGGTTCATGTAACTATCGATGGTGGTAAAAACTGGACAAAGATTGACAATATTCCCGGCGTACCGGAACGTACTTATGTGAACGCCATTATTGCTTCTGCACATAATAAGAACACAGCCTATGCAGCTTTTAATCATCACCGTTACGGCGATTTTAAGCCCTATCTTTTTAAAACTACAGATGCCGGAAAAACATGGTCGGCCATACAAAATAACCTGCCGGAAAAAGGAACTACCTATTGCATCACTGAAGACCCTGCAAACGCCAACCTGCTTTTTGCAGGAACTGAATTTGGTGTCTATTTTTCTATAGATGGCGGTGCAAAATGGGTACAACTGAAAGGCGGCCTGCCTCCTGTAGCCATTAAGGATATGGAAATACAGCCACGAGACAAGGACCTTGTTCTGGCCACATTCGGCCGCGGGTTTTATGTATTGGATGATATTACCCCATTAAGAAATCTAAAGAAGGCAGACCTTGATAAAACCGCGTTCATTTCTCCTATCCGTAATGCATGGATGTATATAGAAAGCATGCCATTGGGTATCCGTGGCAAAGGCTTCCAGGGTGAAAGCTATTGGAATGTTCCGAACCCAACAGTAGGTTCCACATTTACTTATTATCTAAAGGAAGATATAAAAACGCTGAAGGAAAAACGCCAGGCAGCCGAAAAAGAAAAGATCAAAAAAGGCGAAGCACCCTATTATCCACCGATGGATAGCTTAAGGATGGAAGACGCACAACCTGCTCCACACCTGCTTTTCAGCATTACAGACGATGCAGGCAAAGTGGTAAGAAGATTAAAAGCCCCTGCAAAAAAAGGGGTCAACAGGATCGTGTGGGATTTTCATACAGCAGTAAAAGGACCTGTTGATTTTACGCCATTTGATGAAAGCCAGGTATTCAGCAGCCCGGACCAGGGTATCTTTGTTTTACCCGGGGATTATAAAGTTTCGTTGAGCAAATTTGAAGATGGCGTGTACACCGAACTGGTTTCGCCACAGCCTTTTAAAGTGGAAGCTTTGAACATGGCAACCATGGCAGCTACCGATAAAAAAGCATTAAGCGATTTTGGCAAAAAGGCCGAAGAATTGCACCGCGCAGTAGATGGCACCGATGCATATCGTAACGAACTGGTGAATAAGCTACGATATATGAAACAAGCTGTGATGGAAACCCCTGCGCTTGATCAATCGCTGGTGAAGGAAATGATTAACCTGGAAAGAAGGCTTGCCGAGGCCAACAAGAAACTAAATGGCGATGCGTCTCTTAGCAGGAGGGAATTTGAAGCACCTCCTTCCATCAATTTCCGCATTGGAAACATCATGGGCGGATTGCTTAGCAGCACGGCTGCACCTACCAGTACTTTTATGAATAGCTATAACCAGGCGGCCAAAGAATTTGCACCCGTACTGGCTGAAATAAAAGCGGTGGGTGAGGAAGTGAAAAAACTTGAATTGAAACTGGAACAAAGCGGTGCTCCTTATACACCGGGCAGGGTTCCGGATTGGAAAGGGTAAATTTTGAGGTCATTGGGTCATTGGGTCATTGGGTCATTGGGTCATTGGGTCAGTAGGTCATTGGGTCAGTAGGTCAGTAGGTCATTGACACTAAAAAAGAAAAAAGGGGATGGCGCTGTTTAAAGACGCCATCCCCTTTTATTATTTTATCTGCTATCTAAAAGCTGATCCGGAGAAAATTAGTTTCCGCCATTTCCGCCACCACCCGGGCCATTCTTAAACCGCTCCATCATCCTTGCATTATTCTCTTCTACCATTTTCAGGTAATCAGCATATTGCTTTTCAGTAAGAACAGGTTTAAAAGCCGCATTTTTATCATCCTGTACTTTTTTCATGGCAGCCATTCTAGCAGTCATATCAGCGCCCTGACCACCTTGACCTCTCATTCCACCCTGCTGCTCTTTCGCGAATTTCAGGTTGATGCTGTCCACTTTCACAACCTGGTCTGCTGTAAGTGACAATGCTTTTGTCATTTGCTCGGTTTGCATTTTAGCCCTTTCTTCCGGGCTCCTGCCACCACGTCCACCACCGCCACCACGGCGGGTTGAATCCTGTGCCGATGCACCGATGGTGAAACAAACGGCAATAGCAGTAACCGCCATTATTGATAAGATCCTTTTCATACTTTTTTGTTTTTTAGTTTTTTGTAAATGATTATTTTTTCAGATCGCCAAGGTAAGGTCAAGTTTTATGCCAGACGGATTTGCTTAACGTTTTTTAACGGCACAAAGGCTTAATAAACCATTAGGTTCGGCATTGCTGGCTGCTTCAAAAGCCTGAGCCTGGCTATTGAGCAGGATAATGCGTATTTACCAAAAACCGGTAAGGCCCCAGCAAATGATGCACAAAAATATTCTTGCCATTGAACACATATTTTGCCTTGTAGGCACCGTTGGCCATTAGTATTACAGGCGTGCCGGTTGTCATATAATTCATGCTGTTGGCATATTGTGGATAGCTGTATTCCTTCAGTGACTTTTTAACCATGCCACCTATTTTCTTACCTAAATATTTCTGGTAGCGCTCCATTGCTTTCCGGGTAGACCTGTCCATTTTGTTCACTACGGAATTCAGGTACCATTTCACGATCCATTTTTGTTCTCCGGTGAGGTTTTCCAAATTAATAAAAGGATTGGCCTGGTTCCAGTCCTTCAAAGTTTGGATGGAGAAGGGCGTTTCAGGCACCCAGTCTAAATTGTTTACCACCCGCATTCCCCAACCGCCACGGGTAATAAAATCGAAATCATAGGCATAATTAAGGTCGCCTGGCTTGGGGGCCGCACTGGCGTAGGTTTTGTAAAAAATATTTTTGGCGACTCCGTCGGCATATTGCAGATAGCTCCTGGTAAGAAAAGCCAGTGCCGCGCCCTGGCTATGGCCAAAAATGATGATCTCCTTTACACCTTTTTCGTACAAATTATTGATTTGCTTTACCATTGAGGGCATCATATGGCCCAGGCCCAGCGTCCAGCCCACATGTACTTTGGCGCCGCTGTCGGCAGCGAGTTTGTAATTAAATGTCGTGGTATCATTTAGTTGTAACGAACCAATGGCGGGTATCATGGCCGAGTAAAAATTCTCTATCCAGGAATTGGGTTTGGGTATGGTGCCGCGAATACAGATGATGCCCACTTTATCTGGCCGCAGCCATATATCAAAACGGTTAAGTAAACCCAGTTCCGGGCTTTGATACAGATGCTGCATGTCTCTTACCGAAGCCGGCATTTTAGGAACTGCAGCGGTATCATTTTGCAATTGGAAAACATCCAACATCTGCAGATATTCTTTGGCATCAAACCCGGGTTTTAGAATAACCTGTGAATAGGAACTGGCAACGGAAACACCAACAAAAAAGAACAGTAGGAAGATGTTTTTCATAGAAATAGAAATAACGTGTAACGATCTGTTTTATTTGATTGGTAAATGTCGGCGCCCCCCATTTTATGCCATTACCGAAACCATGGAAAGCGCAACGCTTCCAAGAGGTATTTCTCCAAGTATAGTTGCTTTTTCGAGCGCATCGGCAGGTGTTATTCCTTTCGAAAATAATCGCCAGGCGGTGTCCGGATCCAGGGAAACAGCACTTGTCGGATGGGCTATTTGTTCCTGGCTCAATTGCCAGTCATCCACTGTTTTTACCAGCAGCCAACTGCCACCAGCTTCACCTGTAACCATTACTTGCACTGTGGTTCCGGCGATTGCAATTGTATTTCTATACGTGTAGGGCAGCCCCCGCATAAACGTATCTATAAAAGGATAAAACAATTCCTTGTTCATAATTCCGGGCTTGTTTACCGCATCCCTGATCTGCTGTTGATGGATCCATTTTTCGGTGTATTCCCTGGCTATATGGAACCAGTTGACCGATTGCTCCTCTCCTGCCCAGTTTACGGGAAAAATTGCGGGTGCTAACAGGTCGGCGGCCTCCATATAGGCAGAAAATTCTTTGCCTGTTGTTTCCAGCAGCCCGGTTAAAACCAATGGACTTATACGGTGCATGGCCTTTACCCAATCGGCATTCAACCGGTTGAGATAATCCAGCAAATCCTGGTACGAGGCGATATTACCGGGCTGTTCCCCAAAATATCCATCCCTGGCCATGGAAAGGGTACGGATATTTCCATCCAATAAATGCGCAGCGATGTCTTTTACAGTCCACAGCTTTGCGATTGTTGGCATATTCCATTCGGCTGCCGATAATGAACGCAGCAGCGCTATCAATTTTTCATCGAGTAGAGCGAAAAGATTTCGGGCGTCAATCAGCATTCCTGGTTGCATCGGTAGCTATTTTTTAGCGATGAAATTCTTCTTTCAGCATAGCAAAAATATACTCGTCCCGCCACATGTTATCATTCCAGAAACTTTGTTTGGTAGCTCCTTCCTTTCTAAACCCAACCCGCTGGAACATCTCAATACTGCCTTTATTTTCCTGGTCGGTAATACCTACGATCCGGTGTACTTGCTTATTGGTGTACAAATAATCCATCACGGCAGTCAGGGCTTCGGTAGCATAACCAGAACCCTGGAACTGATGGGACAGTGTGATACCAAATTCCACGATCCTGGTATCAAAACTTTCCGGTTTGAGACCAATGTCGCCAATGAGTTTTTTTTCGGAGACCAGTTCAATGCCGAGTTGCACCCATTTTCCGGCTTCGCCAAATATCGTATGGCTCTGCGTTTCGCAAAAATCCTTGCAACGCTCTATAGTATAAGGCTCATAGCCCTGGAACTGGCAAACGCCCGGATCGGACCGGTATTCGAAAAAATCCTGCCAATCGGTTGAGAGTAAGGTTCGAACCCGTAACCTGTTTGTTTCGATAGAGATCATTTGATGAATTGAAAAGCGGGTAAAATGACCCGGTCAAATTGGGATAACATCTTCGCCTGCCAACAAAACAAATGTAGGTGCTGCCCGCTACACTATGTCTTAAGCAAATTGTGAAGATTTCCCCCACCAGGACCTAGCCCGGAATCGGAGTATTTAAGTTGACATATATCCTTGGCAAAAAAAATTAACTTGCCACTCTAAAACTGACTGAATGAACAAACTCATTGGCTTATGCACCATTCTTATACTATCGGGTTGTAAATGCAAATCCGATGATCCTATCGTTACCCCGGCTACATTTATGCCAGTGACTGCCGGCAGCAGCTGGACCTATTCTACCCAAACTTATCTCCCGGTTCCATCTACCGGCAGCTATACACTGAAAGCAACCGCTAAAGACAGCACCATCAGCGGCAAAACGTACAAGGTATTTTCCAATAGCAGTGCCGATAACGAGTATTACAATATCACCGGCACCGACTATTTTCAACTCGGAAACCTGGCAGCAGTTAATCAGCGGCTGGAATTGCTTTACCTGAAAGAAGCCGCTGTAGGTATCACATGGACTGAAACAAAAACCATCAATTTCCCCGGCGTCCCAACGCCGATCAGTGTTCCGTTAAATTATTCAATCACTGAGGCTGGAATCAGCTACACCGTAGGCGCTAAAACATTCAGCGACGTGACCCATGTAAAAATTACGCTGGGCACCGTTACAGTAATGGGCTTCCCCATAACGCCGGTAAGCGATTTTAATTATTACTATGCCAGGGGCGTAGGCCGCATTTATGCCCGAACCAAACTCACTATCAGCGTTCCAATTGCCGGCATTAATATTAATAATGATGATGAATTGAAACTGACCAGTTATACTATTTTGTAGGCTATTCTCAAATTTGAAAGCCACAATCTTAGTTTTCCATTCTTTGCAATCCAGGCAGTTTGTAGTTGGATAATAGCTGACGTGAACTATTATTGTTTCACTATATTTCCATACCTATATCTTTCCTTTATTAAAAAGCAACTCCATATACTCTTGCTCCCGTGCTTGTTCATAATGCTTGTAGCCAGCAAATGCAAAAAAGATTCCGTTGAAGATCTGCCACCCGAAACACAAACCGGTGCTAATACCTTTGGCTGTTTGGTTGACGGGAAAGTTTTTATTCCTAAAGGAGACCCTTTTGGAGGTCCAGTAAAAAAAGCACAGTATCAATTTTTGAATGGGAAACAGGAATTTGGCATAAGTGGCAGTCTAAAACAGGACGATGTAAGCGGAAGTTTAATTCTAATTGGAGGTGATAGTATTACATTAAGCGTAAATACTTTTGATTTAACAAAGCCTAACACAAATGGACGTTACTTTGGAGCATACACAACAATTTCCCTTATTAATCCAGATGATAATTATTTTACTAACGAAATAAATAGAGGCCAGCTTGTAGTAAAGAAATTTGACATGGTGAATCAGATCGTTTCCGGCACCTTCTGGTTTGATGCCAAAAATGCAAATGGTAAGATTGTACAGGTTAGGGAAGGGCGTTTCGATATGCCGTTTGTTAGATAATTCAATTTAATGTTATAGTGCCGAACCTTTAATTTCCATGTCAGCCCGCGCAAAAGCTTTATCCAGCAAGGGTTTTACAGACGCAGCTTCTTTCTGTTTCTTTTGTGCTATGAGCGATTGCTCCAGACCGGTAAGTGCCCACCCGTTTTTTGGGTTTGTCTTCAGATCATCCCGAAACACCTGTTCGGCCGCGGCGCTTTTTCCAGCTTTCAGCAATACATCACCCAGGTAATGCCTGGCGGGCAATGGCCAGTCTTTCGGTTCGGCATACATCATATTATCTTCCAATTGTACAGCCGCTTGCAAAAAGGAGATGGCATTTCTGAGATCATTTTTTTCCGCTGCGATTACACCCTCCAATATTTTTTCACCAACGGAAGCACCGGCAATTGGCGGGTTAAATGTGCTGGCGGAAATCAGCATCACGGAGTCTTTCATTGATCGCTGCATGCTTGCCAGTTCTTTCGTTGCCTCATCAAATAAATGTTTTCGGGCAAAGGCAAGGCCACGGCCAAAATGATAAATGACAGCGCCGTAACTCCTGTTTTCACCCATAGATTTTTCTTTTAAAATATCATCCCATTTACCAAAACGGATAAGCGTAAAATAGGGGGTCATAAAGGCATACTGCGAATAGGTTCCAAAATAACCGGGGATATCCAGGTAGGTAGTGTCGATACTTTTGCGACATTCGTTAGCAGCCTGCAATGAATAAGCATAACGCCCTTCCAGGATGCCACAATTGGCCTGCATATGTTGATTGTGTAACTGGTACAAAAACGCTGCATTTACCACGGGCGAATAGGATTGCAGGTAATTGTCATACCCGGTGAGCGCCTGTTCGTTCACCTGTTCGCCTTCTGCATAATCGCCCGTGCGGATGTAAATATGCGATGGCATGTGAACAATATGCGATACGCCAGGCATTAATCCCGGCAACTGCCGGGCGGCCGTCAATGCCCGGTCGGGTTTCAGCGATCCTTCAACCGTATGGATATAGTAATGGTTAGCACCGGGGTGCTTTGGCGACAACTTTAAAGTCTTTTCCAACACGGTAGCAATGAGTGGCGTCCATGGCTTTGGCTGGCCATTGTGTTCGTACAAATCCCAGGGATGTTGCACCATTAATGCGTCGGCATATAAGGCTGCAATATCAGCATCAGAGGGAAGTTTGTCGGTAGCAGCCTTCATGGCATCCACGTAAAGCTGGTTGAGCTTTTCCCGGCTTTGGGTGGTATCGGCAGTGTAGCGCACCTGCATCGCATGGATAAGCGCCTTTTCTCTTTCAGTACAGCTGGCAGACAATTCCAATGCTTTACTGTTGGCGGTTAAGGCTTCCGGTGAAGCACTATAACCAAAATCGTTGATATTAGGTCCGTAGCTTAAAGCCTGTCCCCACCAGGCCATGGCGCAACCGGGGTCGAAAGCTGCCGCCTTTTTAAAAGAACCCATCGCCTCTATGATATGAAAAGCATAGTACATATTGATACCCTGATTAAAATACACCTGGGCACTGTCTGATGAAGTGGTTACAGGGAATGTGTAATTACCCCAGCCTTTTAGCAAAGGCATGTAGGTTTCTTCCATTTCTTCAAAATCTATCAGCGAACCACAGCCGATAGCAGTAAGCCTTTTCTGTTCCAGTTCTTTTACCACTTCCCTGGAATCCTTGCGCTTATTGTTATGCTTGTTCCGGAATGCAGTGATTATGATCAAAAGCAGGAAGGTGGCTGTGATCAGGATAAATACTCTTTTCATGGTCGGTGATTAATGATGAAAATTACTGCCAAAGATTTGTATCTGCAATAGGTTTAGCGCTGCAACTTGTTCAGGCCATGGCCGGTAACAATCTATGGAAAAACCAGGCGCTTTCATCTCAGCACTTCAAAAAAACCTACATGAAATTATACTGGCTGATTGCTATCTGCTTTTTTGCTTCCTGCAAGCAACAAAACCGGGCACAACCAATTAATGATAGTCTTGCCCTAAAACCTCACGGATCTATCGAAAACGAGAAACCTGGCTATGAGCAAATGAAGGCTAGCATTGCCCTCAAAAAGAAAACGCTCTTGCGGCAATACCAGTCAAAAGTGACGGACGCTGATTTGTCTCAATTGCAGAAAGCGTTTGTTTCGGTGATGGTCGATTCCTTATTTCCCTACTGGTATGGCACGCCCTGGGATTTTAACGGCACTTCGCAAAAACCGGGTGAAGGCAGTATCGCTTGTGGCTATTTTATCACCACCTTGTTGCAGGACGCCGGTGTACCCATCCGGAGGGTTAAACTGGCCCAATGTGCATCCCAGGAAATGATTTACGACCTGGTAAAAAAGAACCCGAAGAAGGTTTTCAGCAATGCGCCTATTGAAACATTCGTGGAATACATACGGGAGCAGGGTTTTGGCTTGTCCATTGTTGGCCTCGATGCCCATGTTGGCTTTTTGTACAATGACGGTAGCGAAGTCTTTTTCATCCATGCCAAATGGGTCAATCCCAGGGCGGTTGTGAAAGAAATTGCCTCGCAATCGGAGGTATTGTATCATTCGGCCTACAAAATTGTTGGAAAAATAAGCGATGATGTGGTTTTTTTGAAAAGATGGGTTGGACTGAATTCATCGCAATAAGTCTCATACCACCTGCTTTCTACCTCCCTGCCTTTCCCTTTCCAACTAAAAAAACTAGCAACTTTTATCTACGCATCTTGTTTGTACTTTCACCGACTTTTAAGAAGGGCAATTATGGCGAAGCAAGCAAAAAGCAAAAAATCCGAAAATAACGATACCGTTCAAAGCCTGCCTTTTGGCAGCAATGGGGCAACAACCAACGAAATGATAGAAGTATTTGGGGCCAGGGAGCATAACCTCAAAAACATCGATATCAGCATACCCAAAAACAAGCTGGTAGTGTTTACCGGTGTCAGCGGCAGCGGTAAATCTTCCCTGGCTTTCGATACGATTTATAACGAAGGTCAGCGCCGGTATATGGAAAGTTTTAGCGCATATGCCCGCCAGTTTATCGGCGATATGGAGCGGCCTGATGTGGACAAGATCACCGGCCTGAGCCCCGTAATTTCCATTGAACAAAAGACCACCAATAAAAACCCCCGTAGCACGGTGGGCACCGTTACCGAGATCTACGATTTCATGCGCCTGCTCTATGCGCGGGCCAACGACGCTTATAGCTACAACACGGGCAAAAAAATGGTAAAATGGAGCGAAGAAGAGATCGTGTCCAATATTTTTGAGCGCTTCGACAAAGCCAAGATCTCCATCCTGTCCCCCATCATCCGCGGCCGCAAAGGGCATTACCGGGAACTCTTTGAAGATCTACGCAAGAAAGGCTATGTAAAAGTGCGTATAGACGGCGAGATCAAAGATCTGGTGCCAAAGATGCAGGTAGACCGTTACGTAATCCATGATATCGAACTGGTTGTGGACCGGGTTCCGGTAACACCAGATATGAAGCTGCGGGTGAGTCAGAGTGTTCAAACGGCATTAAAGTTGGGCAAGGACCTGATGCAGATCTTTATTCATGACAGCAATGAATTGGTGCAGTATTCCAAGGCATTGATGTGCGAGGACACAGGTCTTAGTTACGATGAGCCTTCACCCAACACTTTTTCTTTCAACAGTCCCTATGGCGCCTGCCCGTCCTGCAAAGGATTGGGAAGCATGTACACCATCAGCATGGACGCCGTTTTGCCGGATACCAGCAAATCAGTGAAAGAAGGCGGCATTGCTCCATTGGGTATTGAACGGGATGCCAGCGTATACCAGCAGGTAAAACTATTTGCCAAAAAACATAAAATAAGCCTGGAAAAACCGGTTAAAGATTTACCGGAAGGCCAAATGGAACTATTACTTTTTGGCGAAAACAACGCCGCCACCGGCCTGGATATGGATATGAGCGATGATACCATTCCTGATCAGTACACGGGCAGCTATGAAGGCATTATACCCATGCTAAAAAGATGGTTTTCTTCCACCAACAGTAACGATGGATTAAGGGAATGGGTGGAAACCTATATGACCCTGCAAATATGCCCCACATGCGAGGGCACGAGGCTGAAAAAAGAAAGCCTCTGGTTTAAAGTAGCGGAGAAAAACATTGCCGAACTCAGCGAAATGAACCTCGACAAACTGATGTTTTGGTTTGAGGATATTGAAAAGCGGATGAGCAACAAACAACAGGTGATCGGAAAAGATGTGCTGAAGGAA
Source organism: Bacteroidota bacterium (assembly GCA_040386335.1). Lineage (GTDB taxonomy): Bacteria > Bacteroidota > Bacteroidia > Chitinophagales > Chitinophagaceae > JAZKFT01. The sequence continues at coordinate 99,649 of JAZKFT010000046.1, read as the reverse complement.
ATCCGGGAACGCCTGCAGTTCCTGCTGGATGTGGGTCTCACCTACCTCAGCATGGGCCGCCCGTCTAAAACCCTGAGTGGTGGCGAAAGCCAGCGCATCCGCCTCGCCACACAAATTGGGTCCCAGCTACAGGGCATCACCTACATATTAGACGAGCCTTCCATTGGACTGCACCAGCGGGATAACCACCGGCTGATCTCTGCACTCGAAAACCTTCGGAATATAGGCAACAGTGTGTTGGTGGTGGAACATGATAAAGACATCATGCTGGCGTCAGATTATTTGATTGATATCGGACCCAAGGCCGGCCGTCATGGCGGCCGTATTGTGAGCCAGGGCACACCAGCAGAAGTGCTGAAAATGCATAGTGAAACCGCTCAATACCTGAGCGGAGAAAAAAAGATAGACGTGCCTGAGGCACGGAGAAAAGGCAATGGTAATTTCCTGGAACTAAAAGGCGTCACAGGGAACAACCTCAAAAACGTGTCGGTCAAATTCCCGTTGGGAAAACTCATTGTGGTGACCGGGGTAAGCGGCAGCGGCAAAAGCACGCTGATCAATGAAACCCTTTACCCGATCTTAAGTCGCCACAGCTTCTTAGCCAGCAAGATGACGGCCATGCCACACAAAAGCATCAAAGGGCTGGAGCATATCGATAAAGTAATTGAAATAGACCAGAGCCCCATCGGCCGCACGCCCCGTAGCAACCCGGCTACTTACTGCGGATTTTTTACCGAGATCAGGCAACTGTTTGCATCGGTTCCGGAGGCAAAGATCCGTGGCTATTTACCTGGCCGCTTCTCTTTCAATGTAAAAAGCGGCCGCTGCGAAGTGTGTGAAGGGGGCGGTATGCGGGTAATAGAAATGAACTTTTTGCCGGATGTTTATGTGCACTGTGAAAAATGCCAGGGCAGGCGCTACAACCGCGAAACATTAGAAATCCGCTACAAGGGAAAAAGTATCAGCGATGTACTGGACATGACCGTAGAAGATGCCGTAGAATTTTTCCAGGCGGTACCCTGGCTCTATCGCAAAATAAAAGTATTGCAGGATGTAGGTCTTGGATATATTACCCTTGGTCAAAGCTCGGTAACCCTTAGTGGCGGCGAGGCGCAGCGGGTGAAACTGAGCACAGAACTGGGCAAAAAAGATACAGGCAAAACATTCTACATACTCGATGAACCAACCACCGGTCTTCATTTCCAGGACATCAAATTACTGATCGATGTGATCAACAAACTTGTAGATCGTGGCAACACCGTCCTGATCATCGAACATAATATGGACGTGATTAAAGTAGCCGATCATTTAATAGACCTGGGGCCCGAAGGCGGTGATGGCGGCGGGCAGATTTTGTTTGAGGGAACACCGGAGACGATGATCAAAGACGCGACTAAAACCGGCAGCCATACGGCGAAATTTTTAAAGGTGGAAATGGAGGGTTAGAAAAGTGTTCCCTTCTTGCGACCCGGAAACCCGGTGAATTCCTGGATAAAGACGAACTTACCTAACTTTATAGCTATTGTTAGTCAGAACACCAGACGTAAAAGATCAAACATGAAAAGCATAAAAAATTTTACGGCAATTATTGAAAAGGAAGGTGATGGGTATGTAGCGCTATGCCCGGAATTGGATATTGCAAGCCAGGGAGACACTGTTGAAGAGGCCAAAATAAACCTTCACGAGGCAATAGAATTATTTTTCGAATACGCTTCTGCAAGTGAAATTGAATATAGACTCAAATCAGATGTTTTCATCACCAATATGCAAATAGAAGTGGAACATGCTTAAAGTTCTTTCAGGTAAAGAAGTGTGTAGAATCCTCTCCTCCAATGGATTTGCCCAAGTTCGTCAAAAGGGTAGCCACATTATTATGCAGAAGAAAATTGACAACGGCACCATCACTGTTCCGGTGCCGAATCATTCTGAAATTAAGATTGGCACTTTGCAATCAATCATCAGACAGTCAGGTGTTTCAAAAGAACAATTTGAAACCAATTAAATCTTTAAACTGTTATTATCACTTTCACACAATCCTTTCCTTCATCGCCTTATGCACCACTTCCGTAAGCGAGGCCACGTGTAGTTTTTCGTAGATCTTTTTTACATGCGTTCTTACTGTTTCGTAGCTGATAAAAAGCTGGTCGGCCACCATTTTATAACTGAGTCCGTTTACCACGCAGGCCAGCACTTCTTTTTCTCTTGGCGTGAGGCGGTAATCAGGTGCTGCAGGCGGCCGTACAAACTCCGGTATTTGCTGCATTTTGGTAAGCACTTTTCGTGCTATAGAAGGGCTCATAGGCGAGCCGCCAAATTGGAGTTCCTTAATAAAGCTGATGAGTTGGTTATTGAGTGCATTTTTTAGAATATAGCCGGAAGCGCCGGCGCAGATGGAATCAAAAACGCGGTCATCATCTTCAAATACGGTTTGCATCAGGATCAGTACATCGGGGCATTCTTTTTTGATCAGCCGCACGGCTTCAATGCCTGTCATTTCCGGCATTTCTATATCCATCAATATCACATCGGGGTTGCTGCTTTTTACGTCGTCCAGGCAATCGAGCACATGGGCAAAAGAACCGACTACTTCAAATTCCTTTTCAGTTTTAAGTAACCAGGTGATGCTGTCCCGGATATTGCTGTTATCATCAAATATGGCGATGCGTAGTGGCATGGTTTTGTTAATATGAGTGAAGGTGAGGAATCATTTCTTCCTTGTCTTTTGTCAATTGATCTTACCAAATACTGCTTTTGCCCGGGGCTATAAAACAGAGGCCAACACGGACGGTCTTATTGGCAACTAAAATAAACCTTTTGCTGTCGCCATTGCAACATAGAAAAAATGACGGCCTCCGCCAACGCCGTACCATAACAGCTTATCTTATCAATAGTGAATAATTACCATACCAGCTGCCCCATCCATGCCTGAGTTACCCGCGTTTTCTAACTGCCCTCCCGCACCACCACCGCCAGGTACCGTCGCCTTACTGGCGCCTACCTGCCAGAGGGAATTTAAAGTGCCCCTATCCTGCGACAAATAGGTGCCTGTGCCACCTGTACTAATGGTATTTCCACCATTGCCTCCTTTTCCGAATTGCCAGATGCTTGCGAAAGAACTGGTACCATACTGATCGTATCTTACCGTTTTAGGCAGGCCGGCTTCACCTTTAATACTGACCCAGCCAAAACTGGTATTTTGAGCACTGCCCACACCTTCGCCTCCGTCAGTTGCGTGCTGAAATCCGCCACGCCCGCCTTTCGCATATATAAAATTCCCGTTGCAAACAATCTCGGTAGTATCGCCCGGGCTGCCAAAAGTTGTATTATCATCACCACCACCACCGCCATTGCCCACATAGATATTTACAGCCTGGCCTGCTGCCAGCGATTTAAAATATGCCCGCATAAAACAGCCACCGCCACCACCGGCACCCAACTCCCTGTTACCACCACCGCCACCGCCCCAGGCTTCGACCATAATTTTAGTGATGCCTGCAGGTACGGTCCATGTAGTATCTCTTCCTGTGTAGTAAAAAGAGGCAACATTATTATAATTTACTATCTCTAACCAACTTGTATTGCCAGCGGCATTAACACCTAAAACCTGCCCTGGTATTCCCGCATTATTATTTACTTCCAGGTTACTGCCGAGGTTTACTTTACCATCTACGTGTAGCGTATCCTCCACTTTGACGCCACCGCCCACATGCAACGTAGCCGACGGATTGGAGATATTATTAATACCTACTGTGCCATTTCCTTTCAAAATGATGCCCGAATTAAAACTGGTACGGATATCCAGCGAACTGCTGGCTGCCAATACATCTATGTTACTCACCAGTGAAAAATTATTCCCGTGGTTTTGCTTTGAAAAAAGCAGTTTGCTACCCGTTCCGCCGGCACTGTCGAATAAAGTAAGAGCAGGCGAACTGGCAGTATTCTTATGATTGATCTGCAACCTGGCCATAGGGTTGGCAGTGCCAATACCCACATGGGCGGTTTGCGCTATTCCGTGTTCCAAGCATGCAAAAAAGAGAAAATACATGACGATACATTTCATGTTGTGGTCTTTAGTTGAAAAACGACAATTGGAAAATAAAAGAGAGACATCCCTGAATTAATCTGATACCTTATATCCTTTAACATAGCCTCCTGCCGAAACGCCCAACACCAGGTAAGGGAAATTATTGGGCAGTAGTTCGGTCATGAAAGTGAGCGTGGTGCCGGCCACAAAATAAAAGTCGAATGAAAAGGGGATGCCGGTACTCAAGTCGTGATTTGTACCGCCAGTGCCGGCATTATTAAATTCCGACAACACTTCTTCGGCCCGCACATAAAATTCACTGAAAGCCGTTGCCGGCGGATCATACCTGAGTTTAATACCCGCCCGGGGGAGTGCAGAATTGACGTTGGTGGCTAAAAACCGGATCATTCCTTCAAAATGATATTGACCCGTGGTATTGATGGTGATAAAATTGTCGGTAAGGCCAACCGTATTAATGGAAAAATCACTCCCGATATTATACAGCACATTACTGTAGTCAAGGGAATCAGACTGTATGGAACCGGTGGTTTTATTAAAGCCAAACCTGCCCGCGGAACTGCTGTTGTTATTGTAGGTAAAGGCTATTTTACCACCCGTGCCCGCAGTGGCATTGCTCCACTCGGGATCAGCCCCGGCTCCTTTTGAAACCAGCACCTGGCCGGTAGTTCCGGCATTTCCATTCAGTAATATTTTCCCCTGTAGGTTGGCATCGCCATTAACGTCCAGCGCGGCAATGGGTGTATTGTCGTTAATGCCCAGTTTTCCATCGCCCTGTAAAAACATCAGCGATGTGCTGCCCTGCAGAAAATCGAGTGAATTGGCGGCGGAGGTTGCGGTTAGCGTGGAAACTACGTGAAACTGGCTGCTGATCCCCTGTTTTGCAAACCGGATACGGCTGCCGGAACCAGCGGAGGAATCAAATAACGTAAGTGCCGGAGATGCTAAGGCATTGGTGTGGTGCACCTGTAATTTAGCAGTCGGCAGTGTTGTACCAATGCCTACATTGCCGGCTTGGGCAAAGGCATAACTACACATCGCTGTACACAGCGCTGTGGCAATCATTTTTTTCATGAAAATAATTTTTTATTCTGATATAAAGTGGCCGCTGATATAGCCGCCCGAAGTAACGCCCATGGCAATGAGGTCAGTAGCGCTGGGAAATCTAAGCAGGTTGATCTCGGTTTTAAAAGCTATTGTGGAATTGGCCTGCAGATGGATATTGATAGAAAATCTTGCCGTGTAGTTATAATTATTCGTACCACCAGCGGTTTCTGATCCGTTGGTTTTATCCATGCGATCTTCAAATAAAAGCAGGTTCAAATCTGAAGACGCAGGTTGATTAGCCAGGAAATACATGGCAGCTCTTGGCAACAAGATAACACTGAGGTTGGCGGTAACAAAATAACGTACCGACCCTTCAAAATGATACAACCCGGTTTTGTTGATCGTAATGTAATTATTGACCAGGCCGGGGTTGCTAATCGTAAAATCCGTGCCACTTTCATTGGATGACTGGAAATCCAGCGAGTCTGACTGGGTTTGTTCATTGTCGGCACCATCCAGGTTCCAGCCACCACGGCCACTGACACTGCCGGTAGAACGCGAATTGGTAGCCGGTGTGATCCAAAAACGACCTGCCCCGGTATAAGCTGTATTGGCCCAGGTAGTGGCACCACCTGCGCCGCCGCTGGTGAGCACCTGGCCAGCAGTTCCGGTATTGCCGCCTGGCATTAACGCGCCGGCAAATTTAATATTCCCTCCCACATCTAATCTTTGTGAGGGCGCTGTTACGCCGATTCCCACATTTTGTGCATCAAGTTTTATGCAAAGAACAAGGGCAACGAAAATGACGGAAAAGTTTTTCATGGTACAAATTTTAGACTGCTAAAGTATCGTTGTGACTAAGGCAATACAATACCACAATGTGGGGATGATATCTTTTCAGACAATGCTGAAAAGCGGGCGTTCAACAGCACCTGGTTTTGGACCCAGGAAGTTATCAACCTGCATGATACTACCTTACCAAATGACCTGAAAAGTAAGTGCTGATATTACCACTGGTGAAAGCGGCGGAGTCGGGATCCTTGCCCTCTAAAGTTCTTGAATTACCTTCGGAATTTGTGTGAACGACGAAGACCTTGATTTTATCGCCGGCCACCAGCTTTACAGTTGCACTTAAAAAATGCTGCGCAGACGTTTGGTTATTCATTTTACTGGAAGCAAGTTTTGTACAAGGACTTCCGGCATTGTCGCATTTTTCGATAGATGTCTGCGAATAATTTGAAGATGAATTATTCGTTCCCCATTTAACACTTGCTTCGAAATGATAGATCCCATTTACCGGGGCAGTAAAGACGCTGTTGTTAAAGTCATTCCCTTCGTCGAATACTTCCGTGAGTGCAGACAACGCACCATACGCATTACTGCTAACATTCGCATCCATAGCCTGGTAAGCCATAAACGCAACCGGGCCCTCCCAAACGGGAGTATTTCCTGCTCCGTTGCTGATTAATATTTGGCCCGCAGTACCGGCATTACCGCCAGGCATTATTGCACCACTTATTTTTAGATTGCCGGCGATGTCCAATTTCTGAGCCGGTATCGGTACACCTATTCCGACATTTTGTGCTACCATGGTGTTGCATATGGTGAGGGCAAAAAGACAACTGACTATGACTTTCATACAGGAAAATTTAGGTAGGCAATGTAGATGCGGTGTTTGGGTGGTACAATCACCGAATGTGGGGATATTACAGAAAATCAATAATATACCACTACCCTGCCATTACCCCCGGAACCAGCATTGATAATATTGCATGAGCCACCACTACCAAAATCGGCTTGTGCTGCACTCACATAAATACTCCTGTTTATGGTGCTGCCAAATTTTAATTCAGATGAAGATGGGCTGGGTTTCTGCCCGGAAAGAGGAGCCACACCACCGATGCCGCCAAATGTCTGTTCGCCAAAAACAGAACCAGTTACCTGCACATAGCTTGACTGTGTGGGGCTACCGGAATTGCCTTTTATAAAAAAGAAATTTGTAAAATTGGATGGTATGGTAGAGTTGGAGAAAAAGCCAAGGCCACCGAACCCACCCATATTCATACTGGTATTGCCATTATTGGCTGAAATACTATCAGCTCCAAAACCGCCACCGGTAAATACGTTAAAACCCGTACAACTAAAACTGCTTACACCCCCGGGTCCACCGGAATTTCCAGCACTGGCTCCGGTTCCACCTATGCCAACTGCAATATTGATATTCAGGATACCCGTAACCGGTATCAGCCCTATAAAATAACCGCCGCTGCCGCCACCGCCGCCGGGATTATGGCCACCACCACCGGCGCCCCACATTTCTATCATAACTTCTTTAGTACCTGCGGGTACGGAAAAAACAGACGAAGTATTATACAGTGCCCAATTTTTAAACCTGCTTTTATCCATCCACTGCATGCTATTTCCATTCATGCCCAGCACCTGTCCATCAGTGCCGGCCACACCATTTACCATAAGATTGCCACTCAGATTTACATTACCAGCCACATCTAATTTTTGCGTGGGGACTGTTACACCAATGCCGACATTCTGGGCAAGTGCCGGTACCGCAATAATTGTAGTAGATATGAGTAAGACCGCCATCTTTTTCATTAATGGAATTTTAGCTGGTGAAAGTAACGGGCAGCTAAAAGCCGGGCAATACCTCAACATGGGGATGGCGCGGTGCATGAAAGGCCAGGAAGCAAATCAGCTAAGAGGCATAAAAAGTGTGATCTCCGCACCATTGCCCGGCTGACTGGTAATGGTAAGGTTGCCATTTAATTCAGCAGCCCTGCTACGCATATTTTTCAACCCATTGCCGCCAAGCGAAATGCTATGGCCCGACATTTCTGCTTCAGGATTAAAGCCTACCCCATTGTCCGTTACTGTAAGCATTAATTGATTGGCGGCGATTGAGATATGGGCTGTTAATGTAGAAGCGCCGGAATATTTTATGGAGTTGTTTACTGCTTCCTTAAAGATGAGGTAGAAGTTTTTTCTCTTTTCCATATCGAATTGAAGCCTGGCAATAGATTCCTCGTACACAAGCCGGAACAGGATATTTCTTGCTGCTGCAAGTGGCCTCGTAAACGATTCCATCCGCTGAATAATTTTCTCCATGCTGTCATTGCGGGGATTGATGGCCCAGACAATGTCGTTCATCTCCGTCACCATTTCGTTGCTGGTGGTGCTTATTTTTTCCAGCAGTTCATTCAAATCTTCTTTATCATTTTTTTCGGAATGAATTTTTGCCACCTGTGAATAAACGGAAATACTACTAAGGGTGGAGCCAATATTATCATGCAGGTCCTGACTGATGAGAAGGCGGTCTTTTAGTTTTGTCCGCTCTCCTTTCAATCGCTGGTTTTTTCGATAGTTGAAAAACCCAAGTGCTGCCAGTACTATAATAAGAGCAATACCTGCATAAGCAATCTTTTTCTGCTGGCTTTGGTTTTCAGCAGTCACAGTTTTCAATTTATTTTCTGCGGCCAGCAATTTTATTTCCTGTTCTTTCTTTTCAACCTCGTATTGAACTTTATATAGTGAAAGTTTTTGTGAGCTTTCCCGGTTAAACATGCTGTCACGATACAGGGCATATAATTTATAATGCTCGTAGGCTTTCCCTGTACTGCCTTCGGCACTGTCTATCTGCGAAAGATATAAATAACCGGATACCAGGTATTGCTTCTCCCCAAATTTGCCAGACATTTCCAATCCGTCAAGAAGGTATTTCTTAGCAATGGAAAGCTGCCCCAGTTTGAAATGAATTCTTCCAACGAATATTTTTCGTTCTGCTGTACCTGCCGGGTCTTTTATTGCCTCAAACTTTTGTAAAGAAATTGTGTAACTGTTTAAGGCGTCCTTATACATTTTTATGGCAAATGCTTTTGCACCTGCCGCATTAGCTGAGTCTCCCTGTTTTTCATACACACTTCCGATACAGGAATAGCCCCAGGGGGCTCCCCAGGCCGGTGCACCCGGCTCTTCATAAATCTTTAATGATTGATAAAACTTTTGATAAGCACCGGTGTAATTGCCCTGGTCTAATAAAACCTGGCCAATCATATTATTATTTTGAGCGAAATCAAATTGATTTTCAAGTTCAAGGTAAATAGCAGATGCTGCCAGAAAATTTTTCATTGCGCTTTCATACTCGCCAAAACCATAAGATAGCGCCCCGATAAAATGAAGAGATTGTGCCATCACCTTTTTATCACCCAACGCTTCAGAAATCCGAAGGGCTTTATAGGTATACTCAACCCCTTTGGTATAATTACCCAGGTGAGTATAAGATAATGCCAGGTCGAGGCTGCATGGACCTGAAAGTGCCTGGTATCCTATACTCTGCCAGGTCTCCAAAGCGTTGATACAGTTTTTTATTGACCCGGCGTAGTCTCCCAAATCAAAAAGAATATTTGCCCGCATGTACATGGATCTGCCGGTATTCTTTTTATCTCCGCACTCCTGGAGCATCCCTTCGGCATTGGTAAGGGTAGTTAATGCCTGTTCGTAGTTTCTTTTTGCATATTCACAAAGACTGATAACATAATATGAAATGCCGGTTCCCCATTTGTAATTTTCTTTTTGAGAAATTGCCAGTACCTCCGATGCATTTTTCATTATGTCTTCACTTACATTGCTCCTGGTCAGTAAAATGCTGAGTTGATACAATGTATTTACTTTATTGGTATCAGGTTTTGCATTTTTAAGTATGGCAAGCAGGCTGTCTGTCTGCCTGCTTTGCGATGAAGCATTACAGATAAACAGCATTAAAAATCCCAAAGAAAAAAGGCGCCGGTACAATGTTGGTCAATTTAACTCTAATATAAAATATTCTGGTGGGCCGACGGATAAAATCGTTCACCTCTAATATAATTCAGCATTGCCAGGCGGTAGTATAAAACTGGCTGTCTTTGTTTCCCTGTCACCGTTCATCTTTTTATTTTAAATCCGGCCGGTTCTTCATTATTTTTATCACTTGCCCCTTACAACAATATTTTGCACATAAGGGTTATGACAAAAAAGACAGCATGAAAAAAACATTGTTTCTCCTGATAGCCATTATACTGGTGGCTGTTGCACAATCGCAAACCATTATCCAGAGAGATCCGGTAATAGAAAAAATGGTGAACGAGGTAAACAGCGATTCATTAAAATCTTACATCAACAGCATGGTGAGTTTTGGCACCCGGCAAACCATGAGCACGGTTACCGACAAAAAAAGAGGCATCGGTGCAGCAAGAAACTGGCTGGTGGACAAGTTTAATTCGTATGCCAAAAAAACCGGAGGGCGGATGACCTGTTATGTGGATACAACTACTTTACAACCTGACGGCAAACGTATCAGTGAACCGACCAATCTCGGCAATGCCATGGCCATACTTAAGGGGACAGACCCCAACGACGATCGTATCTTTTTGATCAGCGGCCACCTGGATAGCCGGGTAAGCGATGTGATGAATAAAACAAGTGATGCACCCGGCGCCAATGATGACGGCAGTGGTGTGGCTGCTGTGATCGAATGTGCCAGGATCATGAGCCAGCAACAATTTGGCGCCACCATCATTTTTCTAGCAGTGAGCGGCGAAGAACAGGGATTGCTGGGTGCTAATTTTTTGGCCACACAAATGGTTGATAAAAAATGGAACCTCGAAGCCATGCTGAACAACGATATTATGGGTAGCAATAACAGCACCGAAACTAATATCATCGACAATACGCGAGTACGTGTTTTTAGTGAAGGGCTGCCCGGTTTCGAAACAGAAAAAGCCGCCAGCATTATACGCAGCTACGGTTTGGAAAACGATGGCAAAGCAAGGCAACTGGCCCGTTATGTAAAAGAAGTGGGCGAACGGTATGTTGACAATCTGCAGGTGGTGATGGTGTACCGGAACGATCGCTTTCTGCGTGGCGGTGACCATACACCCTTTGTGCTGAAAGGATTTGCCGCCGTTCGAATTACAGAGATGAACGAAAATTATGACCACCAGCACCAGGATGTTAGAGTGGAGAATGGCAGGCAATATGGCGACCTGGCAGAATTCATGGACTTTGAATTACTGCGAAAAAACACGGCTCTCAATCTTAGTTGCCTGGCAAATCTTGCCAAAGCCCCGGCTATGCCACAGGAGGTAAAAATAGAATCCAGGAACCTTACCAACAACACCGAGTTAATGTGGAAGGCACCTAAAGCAGGAACTGTTAAAGGCTATTATATTTTAATACGTGAAACCACGAGTGCTGTTTGGCAAAAGAAAATCTTTACCGACAAGACAGCGTTTAAAATGCCCATCTCAAAAGACAATTACTTTTTTGCGGTGCAAAGCGTGAACGCGGCAGGCAATGAAAGTTTACCGGTGGTGCCTGTACCTTTGAGCAGGTAATGGCGTTCTGCCAATAAAGTCTGAAAGGCAGGCACTTCCAAATTAGTCGGGTTATACTTCTTTCCTTCATTTCACGGGTATGATAATTGTCTATCTTCCGGCATATCTGTATTCCTTATGCCAACATTCTATCAACTCACCAAAGAAGAAACATTACAACAGCTGAAAAGCGGACCCGGCGGCCTCAACAATGAAACCGTTACAGCCCTTCAACAGGAGTTTGGCGAAAATGTGTTGCAAGAGGCCAAACAGAAAAGCAGGCTCGCCATTCTCGCAGGCCAGTTTACCGATGTCATGATCATCATTTTGATCGTTGCCGCAGGCATTTCCTTCTTTGTCGGCGAACATACCGACGCATTTGTGATCCTGGCCATTATCATCGCCAATGCCTGGATGGGCTATTCGCAAGAATATAATGCTGAACAATCGGTGCGGATGTTACAAAAAATGTCGGCTCAATACGCCATGGTGTTGCGCAATAACAACCCCGCTAAAATGGAGGCCAGGCTGCTGGTGCCGGGAGACATCATCCTTTTGGAAGCAGGCGACATCGTGCCTGCTGATGCCCGCCTTGTGGAAATAAGTGCCCTAAAAACGGATGAGGCATCCCTTACCGGGGAGAGCCACGCCATAGAAAAGAAAGCGGACCCCATACCGGAAGAAAACCTGGTGCCGGGGGATCAGCTCAATATGCTTTTTAAAGGGACCATCGTAAGCAATGGTTCAGCCAAAGCGGTAGTCACCACCACAGGCATGAATACAGAAATAGGCAAGATAGCAGGTATGCTGGAAGTGGAATCGCAAAAAACCCCGCTGCAAAAAAGGCTGGCGGTTTTTAGTAAACAGCTGGCAGTGATTGTTATCGTGATTTGCGGGGTGGTTTTCGGTATTGGCATGCTGCGGGGCGAACCGGGTTTTGAAATGTTTCTAACCGCCCTATCGCTGGCGGTGGCTGCTTTGCCGGAAGCCTTGCCTGCAGTTATCACAATTGCCCTGGCACAGGGTGCAAAACGTATGGTAAAACAAGATGCCCTGATGCGGAAACTTCCTGCCGTGGAAACATTGGGTTCCGTAACCTATATCTGCAGCGATAAAACCGGGACGCTTACGCAAAATATCATGACGGTAGAAAAGCTACATGCAGCGCCGGAAAAGGAGGATTTACTACACCATGCAATGATCTTAAACAATGAGGTTCGTTTTGCAGAGGAGGGCTTGCTTGGTGATTCAACAGAAACGGCACTGGTAGATCATGCAGTGGCAAAAGGTCATACCAAAGAAAAAGCTGACAACCAGTATCCACTTATTTCAAAAGTTCCTTTCGATAGTGAAAGAATGCGGATGAGCACCCTTCACAAACATGGCGACAAGTGGATCTTGTTCACCAAAGGTGCCCCAAAAAAAATGACTGAAGTGCTGGCTGCAAGTTATAAGGACCAGGTAGCCGGATGGCTGGACGAAAATCGTAAATGGGCAGCGGAAGGCCTCCGGGTGTTGTTTTTCGGCTATAAGATATTTGATCAGGATCCCGGCGAATTAAAAGCAGATATTGAAAAAGACCTCGAATACCTTGGCATGACAGCCATGATAGATCCGCCGAGGGAAGAAGTAATTGAGGCCATAAAAGAATGTAAAACTGCAGGTATTAAAACAGTGATGATCACCGGCGATCAGGCGCTCACTGCCACGGCTATTGCTGAACGTTTGGGCATGATAGAAGCAGGCCACCAGGGTGTAAAAACCGGGGCCGATCTTGAAAAGCTTTCACCGGAGGATTATACGAATATTGTAAAAACAACATCCATTTATGCACGTGTATCCCCCGAGCAAAAACTTAATATTGTAAAAACGCTGCAAGCCAATGGTGAGTTTGTAGCAATGACCGGCGATGGTGTAAACGATGCCCCTTCCCTGAAACAATCCGACATAGGAATTGCCATGGGCATCACCGGCACCGATGTATCGAAGGAAGCCGCCGACATGATCTTGCTGGACGACAATTTTGCCACCATCGTAAAAGCGGTAAAGGAAGGCAGACGAATCTATGAAAATATCAGGAAATTTATTCTATATGTACTGTCGTGTAACCTGGGGGAAATACTCACCATTTTCATCGCCCCTTTTCTGGGTTTCGCCATTCCGTTACTACCCATACAAATCCTCTGGATCAATCTCGTGACAGATGGTCTTCCCGGCCTGGCGCTGGTGGCCGAACCGGCAGAAAAAGATATTATGAACAGGCCACCGCGTCCTCCCAAACAGAACCTGTTTGCCGGTGGCCTGGTTCAAAAGATCCTGCTAACCGGGATCATCCTTGCCATGTCGGCCATCTTTATTCAATGGTGGGCTATTCAACAGGGGTTTGATGTGCTTACCCAGCATACCATGGTATTTACGACCCTTTGTTTTGTACAACTCGGCAATGCCCTGTCTGTGCGATCCGTGTATCATTCCATATTCTCTTCAGCCATATTTGCAAACAAAGGGATGTGGGGCGCCATTGCTTTAACAGTTGCGCTACAATTGCTGATCATGTACGTTCCCTTTTTACAACCTATTTTTAAAACCACCGCTTTGGGCTTGAAGCCGATGCTGGTAATAGTTGCTGTTACGGTTGTGAGTTTGTTGCTGATTGAATTGTTGAAGTTTTTGAATAGCAGGAAATACTTGAAGGCACAAGTGGAAAAGAAGGTATGATTTAGGCAGGTGGCAGGTCGCTGTAATATCACTACTGCAATTGTTTAGTGTTCTCAATTAGCCACGTAGGCGCAAGACTCCGTCTTGTGCCTGCCCGTTACTTTTCTTACAAAATTGTGATGGATCATTTAATCAGGTATTTGTAAATGTTGTATTCCGTTTCCTTCGAAAGTTAGGCTTGGATGTCCGACTAAAATGCGGCGAGTCCTGCAAGCCCACACACAAGGCCAGGGCAGAGACTCGCCTGGGAAGCTGATGAGCTAAGACTCGTGGTGGAAAGAAGACGCGGAGACTCGTGGCGGAAGGAAGAAAATAAACTTGTCAATAGAAACCAATATCAAATCTGGCAACTTTGACATTGTATTTATTTACCTTTCTAAAATAAATAAAGCCACTTGCCCCACTAAAATACTGCCGCACACTTAAAACATAAGCGCCTTTTTTTCTTTCTATTTTCAAAATTATTATGTCCCTTGAGCGTCGCTCAAATCCGGTTGTGTCTTCCTTAATAGTGTCATGGTTGATAACAATTGGTTTCTTATTTACAAAAATGGTATCACAACTGGTAAGATAATAGCCTGAGTCACTAACAATAATTTGAATCCCCCCATAATGTAACTGGAATATTTTTACACAAGTTTCATTTGACAACAGCGATTTAAGAATTTCACAGTTTACATTTTGACCACTAGATGAACAGTTAAAAAAAAGGAGTACCATTAATATTAAAATGGATTTCATCTATTTACGGGATTTGCTTATTAATTACAGCAACAGCTCTTAGCACTATTCTATTCCTAATTGCATATTACGATGGTCATACTATGTTTCCCAGATAGTCGCGGGACCTCGTCCTGTTACATTTACTCAAATACTTCTAATTCTAAGTAACCTCGGACATCCTTAAAATACTCATTTCCGCCCGAAAATAACCGATGGCAAGTTCTGGCGCAAATCAGCTACCACCGGGTTGTAATGTAGACAATTCATTCGCTGGTAGATAAAAATTCCCTATCCAATAAAATATGATGGTTTTTACCGAAAACTAGGCAACGTTAACTTAATAAAAACACTCAAAAAGACGGAATATTGTTGAAAGACATTTTTACTTTTATAATCTTCCAAAAACAAACAAAAATTAAAATCATGACAACACAAGAAATTGCCAATCGCCTTTACGAGTTAGGCCAGGAGGGCCAGTTCGGCACCGCTCAGAACGAGCTATATTCTGACGATGCCACCAGCACGGAGAGCAATATGCGTGGCGAAAGAGAAACAGCCAGTGGCATGGATGCCATTAAGGAGAAAGGAAAACAATTTCAAAGCGATGTAGTGGAAATGCACAGTGCGTATACCAACGAACCCGTTGTATTTGGCAACTACATTTTTATGGAAATGGGGATCGACGCCACCATGAAAAGTATGGGTCGTATGAACATGAAAGAAATGTGTAAGTACGAAGTGAAAGATGGCAAGATTGTATCAGAAGAATTCTTTTACTAAAATCAAACAGGGCCGCCAATTATTTTGACGGCCCTGTTTTTTTCAAATGACTGATTGTATTCCCCTAAGCCAGCGCAGTGGCGTCAAGTTATTTCATTAAAATGAATGGGTGCAGAAAATTGCCGGTAACCAAACAGCATTGAACCTAAGGAAAAAAATGAAAACCTTGTAATCCATGTTTGAATTACATTCATGCTCCGTAACGATTTACTTGATTAATCCTTCTTTAATAATTCCCTATGAAATTGGTAAAAAAATGGCTGGCCGTAGCGTGTATTATTTGCAGTTGCAGCAGTTCAATATCTGCTCAAAAACAATTTAAAGCCGTATTGGTAACGGCTACCAGGGGATGGCAGCATGCATCTGGCCATTATGGAGTGGAGGCCTTAAAACAATTGGCCGATCGTAATAATTTCGACCTCATCATACAGGAAGATCCGGGACTCATCAATGATAAATTCCTTGCGTCTGTCCATGTGGTAATTTTCCTGAACACTACCGGCAATATTTTTGACAGCGCACAGCAAAAAGCATTTGAACGTTTTATTCAATCCGGCAAAGGTTACGTTGGCATCCACGCAGCCGCCGATACGGAGTACGACTGGGCCTGGTATACGCAGTTGGTAGGCCGGATGTTTGTATCCCACCCAATGATACAAACTACGAGGCTCCAGGTAATTGACGATAATTTTCCGGGAATGAAAACTTTTAAAACCGGGCAATTATGGACCGATGAATGGTATGAATACGGACCGGAAAAAGTGACTGGCTTGAAATATTTAATGTCAATAGACGAAAAATCATATAACCCGAAAAAGCCTGGCAGTATGGGTGACACTCATGGAATTAGCTGGTACCATCAATTTGATGGTGGCCGGGCCTTCTATACTGGCTTAGGCCACTTGCCAGCGATCTACAGCGACCAGCAATTCCTGGATCATATCTATGGTGGCATTTATTGGGCAGCTTTGGGGAAATTATAAGGTGCTTGTTTACCCTATGATGATTAGCAGGAGACCAAACAATTGTTTACTGAAAAAAACGCATGTATGCTTCACCGCATTCACCACACGGCTATCATTTGCTCCAACTATGAAAAGTCAAAGGCATTTTATACCGGGGTTTTAGGTTTGGAAATTATAAAGGAAGTATACCGTGCGGAACGACAATCGTACAAGCTGGATCTTGCCCTGAACGGCCATTATATCATTGAGCTATTCACTTTTCCCGATCCGCCAAAGCGGGTATCAAGGCCCGAAGCCGCCGGCTTGCGGCATATTGCATTTGAAGTGAGCGACCTAAACCTGGTAGTTGAAAATTTACGATCGCACAATATAATTGCAGAGCCCATCCGCATTGATGAATTTACAAACAAGCGGTTTACTTTTATAAGCGATCCCGATGATCTGCCCATTGAGTTCTACGAGAAATAGATATGATTTTTTATAACTCAATCCCCGGCTTAAATTTCACCCAAAGGCAATCATCCCAAAACCGGCCGTTTTTAATGACATGCTTTTTGCGGATGCATTCCAGGTGAAAATTATTTTTTTCCAAAGCCCGCATGGATGCTTTATTGAATTCAAATACTTCCGCGTAAAGCTTTACCACGTCCAGGTTCTTCCAGGCATACTCAGTGGCCAGCGCAATGGCTTTGGTGCCAATACCCCGCTTCCAGTAAGGTTCTGCCACATAGTATCCTATCTCGGCGGTTTTACGGTACACATCGTTTTTAGGGAAAATAGAAATACTGCCGGCTACCTGCCGGTTCACTTCTATGCAAAAATGAATCGCAGATTTGGGGATGGTGGCATTTACCAAAAAATCAGCCGCATCTTTTATAGTGTACGGAAATGGAATACCATCGCGAAGATTGGCCACGATGTTTTTATTGTTGAGCATTTGCGCCAATGCGGCCGCATCGTCCATATGCCAATGCCGGAGTTTTATCATGCCGAACTTGTTTTAAGAATTCACGACAATGATAAGAACAAGCAAAGGTTTTTTTGTATGATTTTTTACGGGTCGGATTCGTTCCTAATTCAGACGACTGCAATATTGCGGTTGCCTGGTTTGTAAAATAGCTGGCATTTTTAAACGCACTTGCTGGGGTTTCCCCGGCATCTCGTATTTAACAGGCTTACCCCACGTCATCTTTTCTATTGATTTGTTTTAGCAAGGATGCAGTAAATAAAATCAATAAGGCCAATACCCCAAAGATGGCTGACCATAACCAAATTTTTGAGGCCTGGGATTTTGTGGATGGAACTACCGTGTCAATAGCGTTGGCTGTAATAGCTCCGGTGTTGAGTACAGGGGTGCCTATCTGGATACTGTCTTTAAATGCGGAAAGGTCGTAGACCGGAGCCCGCAGGCTATCATTTCCAAACACCAGCTTATATTTTTGTCCGGCTTTTAACCAGGCATATATGGCATAGGCATCCTGGTAAACCTTTGCTGAATCAATATGCAATACAGGATTATCGTCGTTTTGTACACGGATATAGATGGTGTCGGTTTTGTGGGTTTCTGTTAGATTCAGGAAAAAGATATTATCGGAGTTGGAACTGAGAATGGCATTTTTACTTGCCAGCCCGTCGTTATAGCGACTGGTAAGAGAAAACAAAATATTGCGCTGATAATACCTGGCGCCACTGGCAAATAACTGCAGTTTGTCAATCCTATAATTTTCTGTTGACACCAGTCGCACATAGCTGTACTTATTGCTACTTTCGTGCTGTATTATTTGGGGCGTAGGAATGGTGAAATAATTTCTTAAACCCCTTACCGGGTTATACGTACCCACCTGTTCAATGAACATCGGATCCCGTTGCTTACCATTAAATGTAATTTGAAAATATTTGTAAGCGACTTTTGGAAAAGAAATGGACTGCACAAAATGGCCGTCATCAATTGCCATTGTCGTTTCCAGGTTCACAAATTCTTTAATAATATACCAACGTTGCGCATCGCTGCTGCCGCTGACATTTACGGTGCGATCGGCCGTTGAATTTTTAAGGATCAATACCAGGTTATCGATGGCTTCGCCATTGCTGCTTTCGATCAACACCTTTGTGCCGTAATTGGTATCGGTTGTTTCGGATAGTTTTTTAAATGGTTCAAATTGGGTTTGTTCAAATTGTATCTCACCATCCTTTATAATATACGGTACTTGCTTTCCGGTGGCATCCAATAAACGTAAATCAGCCAGTGTGGGCCTGCATTTGGCAACAATGGCGGGTAGCAGGTTGATCTTATAAAATCCATCAACCACTACTGTATCAGTGGTAGTGGCAAACCTGAACTGATCTTGTGCAAAACCTTCGCACAGCACCAGGCACATGACAATGGTGATACTAAGCCGCAGTAGTTTTTTCATCTTCAATAATTATTTTTTTCAACCGCTGGTACATGAACGACACTACCAGGAGCAGTACACCCAGGCAAAAGAAAGCTGCAATTTTTCCGGCAGGTGAAATGTTTTGTATATCGTAGGTAAACAGTTTTACCAATGTAATGCTGAACAGGCAAAGTGATATGATCCGCAACGTGCGGTATTTGTATTTCATTCCCACCCACATAAACACAAAGGAACATGCACCCCATAAAATTGGCAACCCTGTTCTGATGTATATGGTTTGCAATCTTTCTAAATTATCGGGCTGTGCATAAAACAGCGAATTGACCAGCATCATGCATTCGCAACTTACAAATACCACCATCGCCAAAGCCAATATCCAGATGCCCGGACCTGCGCCAACTACTTTGTGCAGTTTTAGCCCGGCCATATATTTCGCCAATAAATAAAAAGTTCCCATAAGCAAAACTGCACTGAGCCAATGTGCCATAAAATGCGGCATGGTGCTTCCTGTTTTAAATAATAATTGCCGCTGCAGTTGCATGGTAGCAGGCAGGCATAATAAATAGATGGTTATCAAAATGCAACACCACATATTGACGATTTTTTTTGTTTGTATAAATGCATTGGAAACACGCAGGTACACAAAAGAGAAAGCCAAAGCGTACAGCAACAGGTAAAGCCTTTGCAAACCTGCCACTTGCAGCCGGCTCGTAACCTGGTGGTCTATTTCCAGGTATCCGGTTATAAACAATACGATGGGGAATGCTACCAGTAAAACGCGTAACATAGA
Source organism: Bacteroidota bacterium (assembly GCA_040386335.1). GTDB lineage: Bacteria > Bacteroidota > Bacteroidia > Chitinophagales > Chitinophagaceae > JAZKFT01. The sequence goes on along the minus strand of JAZKFT010000046.1, from coordinate 79,826 downwards.
TGTTTGCATTTTTTTCGCAAACCCGAATTCTGTTGATGGCTTTTTATACAATACCCTTAAAACAAGTAAAGCAGCGGCACAATAAATCCCTGTCATAAAACCTTTGTTGAAAACGATGGGTATCGAATTGTTGTAATTAACTGTAAAAATGGAGAAGTAAACCGTAGCCCAATCCATAAGCAAACTAAGCAGCATGGCCACGCCGATAATAAGCGATGATATTTGAATGATAGGAATATTGGATTTGCGGTAGAGCCAGTACAGCAGCACCATTTCCGACGCCCAGAAAATGGTTATATAATGCCCGTTTAACTGCAACGGAGCCGTGATGGAAACAAACGTGAGCGTAATGCCGATCAGAAGGTATAAAATGTTACTGTCAATTTTTTTGCTCCGCATCAGCAGGTAGGTTGCAACGAGGTTGAGGGCAGCCAGGGCGGCACTAAAAAAGCCCTTGTATTGTGGTTTGCCCATCATTTCTACACAATACAAGCCAACTGCAAAATACAAGGCTGTGTTCACCAGCAGGATACCAAAATCAGATGCTATAAAGCGCTTGTTCTCTTTGATATTATTGGCAATATTGATGGCGAAAAACAGCAGGTAAAAAATGGTGGCAAACATCCATCCCCTCTGGTATACCTCCGGTCCCGCTTCCGATGGCAGCAATGCCATCCATGCTGCAAATAATACTACGGTGAAAATAAAAGCCAGCAAATTGAGCAGGCGCCAGGCTTTACGATAGGCAATAAAAAGCAGCCCGGCATTTAGCAAGGTGAGGTAGGTAAAAAGCCCCATGTAATTGTTGCTGCCATTGCTCACCATAAATGGTGCGGCAAAACCACCCACCAACGAAATAATGGCGGTATCCTGCCTGTCGTAAAGTAGCGACAATACCACCGCAAAAATGGTAATCACCGTCATGATGGAAAATGCTACCGGTTGCGTAAAGAGCCGGTACTCGTGAAATGCAAGCGCAATTGTAAAATAAAATACAGCGATACCGCCGCCGATTAGCACACCACTAAATGCCTTATAGTTTTTGCGCAGCAGGTGGGCAAATGTTACTAAAACACCGCCACATAAAATACCGATGGCCACACGGCCAACAGTGCCTATCCATTCGTTGTCGATCGCATATTTTACGAAGAAGCCAATGGCCAAAACAAGGATGGCGATACCTATTTTGCTGACGAGGTTTTCTCCTATGAATTTTTCCAGGTCGGGATTGCGCTCAAAGAAACCGGGTTTGGGAGGGATGGAAGGGGGGCTGGATTTGGCAGGGATAGTTTTGTTTTCTATATACGGTTTGGGTTTTTCTTCCTCCAATACTGTTGAAGTTTGAGAAATAGAAACCGGCGGACTAACTGGGCGGGCTTCAACGGGCGGATGCGGCCTTTGTTCTAAAATTTCAGTTTCGTCCTTAACTGTATCTTTTGCTGGTACCGGTTTTTGGTGTGCAGGTGCCGCAGGCGTTTCGGTGTTTTTATGGAGTAAACGCTCCATGGATTGTATTTGATCCCGGAGCCGCCAGATATCTTTTTGCAGGTTCTGAATATATTCTGAAGTGCTGCTTTTTATACTGATAACAAGAACCAAAATGATAACCAGGGCAATCAGGGTAAGGGTTTCCATAATGGAACAGGGTTTGGTGATTGGTGTTCCAAAGATGTGGCGTGTTGGGTAAATAGTATGCTAAATCTCAATTCGCTGTAAACACAACCGCTCATGATTGGCTGTAAAAAAACTTACTGCCAACGCCCAAAAGGGAACCACATTTTTAACTGTAACCCATCATTTAGAAAACTTCACCTCTGGCGCATTTTCTGCCCCGGCATCGGATGTAAAGCCGTCTTTTGGCTTAAACCCTAGCATACTGCCCACAATGTTCCAGGGAAAGCTCCGTGCTTTATTGTTATAGGCCATAATGGCTTCATTAAAATCTTTACGTGCAAATTTTATCCGGCGTTCGGTTCCTTCCAACTGGGACTGGAGGGTTTTGAACTGGTTGGTGCTTTGCAAGTCAGGGTATTTCTCTATTACCGCTATTACCTTATTGAGGTTATTGGTAACATTCGCCTGGGCAGCTTCCTGCTGCTGAAAGGCATCGTAGCTAACGTTTGAAGTAGTTACCTGGCCTGCCTTTGCGCGGGCTTCTGCAATTTGCTGCAGTACGGTTTTTTCGTAGTCAGTACTTCCTTTTACTATACTTACAAGGCTTGGAATAAGGTCGCTCCTCCGCTGGTAATTATTTTGAATCTCGCTCCATTTAGCGTTTACGTCTACATCCAGTTTAACAAAAGAATTGTAGCCAAAATAAAAGACCAATGCAATGATTGCCCCCAAAATGAGGGCAATCAATCCAATTTTTTTCTTGTTCATACTATGACGGGCTTAGAATTTTACTTCGGGTGCTTTTTCGGCACCGGGGTCAGATTGGAAACCTGCTTTTTGTTTGAAGCCAAACATTCCAGCGAAAAGATTCATCGGAAAAGTCCGCACTTTCATATTATAGGATTGAACGGTTTCATTAAAAACCTTCCTGGAGTTTTTAATATTATTTTCGATGCCTTCTAACTGTCCTTGTAATTTGGTAAAATTTTCAGTGGCCTTAAGGGTAGGATATGCTTCCACAGATACCAATAACCTGCTAAGCGAACTACTCAACTGACCTTGTGCCGCCTGGAATTCCGCCATCTTTTCTGGTGTAAGGTTATCGGCATTAATATTTACACTGGTTGCTTTTGCCCTTGCTTCTATCACCGCAGTTAAAGTAGATTGCTCAAAATTGGCTGCACCTTTTACAGTATTTACAAGGTTTCCAACAAGATCGTTACGGTTTTGATATTCTGTCTGAACATCACTCCAGGCTTTATTCACTTTCACATCTTCACTTACTATGCCATTATAACCTTTGCAGGCGCATCCGCCGAGGATCAAAATAGCGCCCAGGATTACAACAAGTACAAGATTTTTTGTTTTCATTTTTGTGTTTTTTATTGTTTAAAGTTAGAGGCATTTTTGAGAAATGGAAATCCATTTTATGCCTGCCAAATTTTGTTTCGAAATTATAAGATGGATTGTTTTAGGGATTGGTAACAAAATTCATAAAAATAAATCCCGGGCTATGGTGAGAATTACCATTCGTAACCGGCACTACTCCAGTTTTAGATACCGGTTACCAAACAAAATTTTAGGCCCGGTCGCGGTACGTGTGCAAAGGCATAAATATTGTATGTCTGCCGCTAATGCGACATCTTAATTATAAATTAATTCACCCTTATGCTTAGGCGCTAAAAATTTTATGAAAAAAATCACCCTTGTTTCGCTCTTTTTCAATTTGTATTTTATCGGCCGTTCACAAAATGTAGGTATCGGAACTACCAATCCTACCAAGGCCAGGCTGGAAGTATTTGGCGCTGTGGCCGGCGGCACTACCAGTGCTATATTTGGCAGCGATGGTGCCGGTATTTCACTACAGCGGAATGTTCCGTCTGTTGGCTTTAACCTGTATAATCCGTCGGTCACCAAGTATATGGCAAACGGATCTGCTGTTCTGCAACTCTTTGATCCCTCTTCGGGTGTAATGCATTTCGACCTGTATCCGGTTGGCACTGCCAATGCCAATGCTCCTGCTGGTTTAAGAACACTGAGCCTGTATAATACCGGGCAGGTAAGTATCAGAGGCGCCGCTCCTGATGGCACCTTAACAGTGGCAAGAGGTACGGCAACTGGCGGAACTGCTTTATTCTGGGGTACCGCGAATGCCAGCCATTTTAACTACGATGATGACGAAACGACCTATATCCGTGCCGGAAAAAACGGTTCTGATGTAGTACTGAACGACATTGCTGCCGGAAACGTGCATATTGGTAATGGCAATGCAAAATTGGGGATTAACATCCTGCCGGATGCACCCGCCACAGCCCTGGATATTAATGGAGCTGTTACGTTACGACCCGCAATTACCACTATCAGTGCGGGTTTTACTGTGGTAAATGTAGGCGACAGATCGTACATCGATCTTACAAGGGGATTTCCGGCGGGTCTTGGCAATGAATTATCAATAACCCTTTCCAATGGTTTAAGAAATGGCCAGGTACTGATACTTGCCGGCGACGAATCGAACGGCAGCTCCGGCCCGAAACTTTTTAACGACGCCGGAGGTAATGTAAAGCTGGATGATGGCCAGGTGTTTACTTTCAGGGCGAATCATACGATGATGCTCTTGTGGACCGGTACACGCTGGATAGAAGTAAGCCGGTCGTTGAACAGGGTATAAATGCCGGTATCAATCACGGTTCCAAACAATTTACCTACTATTGATCATCTAAAATCCATCTACCATTAATCCATCCTTCATCACCAGTTTCCGGTCGCTGAGGTTGGCTAATTCTTCGTTGTGTGTTACAATTAAAAATGTTTGATTGAGTTGCTGTCTCAGGTCGAAAAAAAGCTGGTGTAGTTCCTTGGCGTTGGCACTATCGAGGTTGCCGGTGGGTTCATCGGCAAAAACGATGTCGGGATTATTAATGAGGGCCCTGGCTACGGCCACCCGCTGCTGTTCGCCGCCGCTCAGTTGGTTAGGCTTGTTTTGCAGCCGGTCTTTAAGGCCGAGTATCTGTAATAATTCGATGGCTTTGGTTTCCACTTCCTTTTTTCTCCGCTTTGCTATCCAGCCGGGGATGCACACATTTTCCAGTGCATTAAATTCCGGCAGCAGGTGGTGAAACTGGAATACAAATCCCATGTGATGGTTGCGGTAAGAGGCCAGTGCTTTTCCTTTTAACTGGTCTATCCGTTGGCCGTTGAGGCTGATGCTGCCGGCATCACAAGTGTCTAAAGTGCCGAGTATATGCAGCAAAGTGCTTTTACCTGCGCCACTGCTACCCACTATACTCACCACTTCTCCCTTGTTTACGTGCAGGTCCACTCCCTTTAGTACCTCCAGCGAACCGTATCGTTTATGTATTCCCTTGCCTGTGAGCATGTGTTGGGTTTAATGATGGGTAAATGTAAGAAGTTGGCAGTAGTTCAGTTGGCAGTTATGCAGTTGGCAGTTGGTAAACTTTGTTATGAAGATTCATTTTTTTGTTTTGGCAGTTGTTTTAAGCAATTTTCATAAAACTAAAAGAATCCTCCCTGAATGATTATTTGAAACAAAGAAAGAAAAAGAAATTAACCCCGATTTGCTTTGCCAACTGCCAACTAATCAACTGCCAACTGGCTTGCCAACTGCCAACTAATCAACTGCCAACCGGATTGCCAACTGCAAACTGCATAACTGCCAACTTATTTGTTTGGTAGTTTCAATTGTACGGCTACATTTGCACAAAATTGGAGGGCATACTATGTTTTGGACTTTAGAACTGGCTTCACACCTGGAAGATGCACCTTGGCCGGCCACCAAGGATGAACTGATTGATTACGCTATCCGTAGCGGTGCACCCATCGAGGTGGTAGAAAACCTGCAGGAACTCGAAGACGACGGCGAAATCTATGAAAGCCTGGAAGACATCTGGCCCGATTACCCCAGCCAGGACGACTTTTTCTTCAACGAAGACGAATATTAAAAATATTTCCTGCCATGGGCAGAAGCTAACATACAAAAGCCCCCCGGTTAAAATATCGGGGGGCTTTTTTGTGCCACAAACTTTGTGCGCTTATCTCTTTTTAAAACTAAACTTGAAATAGATCAACAGCACAGCCATCAGGAAAATAATGCTGTTGCAAATAATCACCGGCCGCAGCATCAGCGCCACACCATATACCAGCCACACTACACAACTGGTGGCCACTATCAGCATCATGGTAAGGTTTAAATCGCCTACACTCTTTGTTTTCCAGGCCTGCCACACCTGCGGGATAAATGTAACGCTACTGAGAAAGGAGCCGGTAAGGCCAACTATTTCGGTCCAATGCATGCTTTAAGGTTAAACTTGTTGATGTGAATGTAGTTGGCAATTATGCAGTTGGCAGTTGGCAATTCTGTTCAGAAATTTCCACTGAAAAATCGCCCATGTTTGCTAACTGGCAACTGCCCAACTGCCAACTGACCTATTTCTCCATCTGATCTATCACTGCCTGGGTCACACCAGTGAAGCTAAAACCACCATCATGAAACAGGTTTTGCATCGTCACAAATTTGGTCATGTCGCTAAACATCATCACGCAATAATTGGCACAGTCCACACTATCGGCATTTCCCAGCGGGCTCATTTTTTCGGCATAGTTAATAAAGCCATCAAAACCTTTTACACCGCTGCCTGCCGTAGTACGGGTGGGACTTTGGCTAATGGTATTGATCCGTACTTTTTTCTTAATGCCATAATGATAGCCAAAACTGCGGGCAATACTTTCCAGCAGGGATTTGGCATCCGCCATTTCGCTGTAATCCGGGAACACCCTTTGTGCAGCGATATAAGTAAGTGCCACGATGCTGCCCCATTCGCTCATCGCGTCCATTTCGTATGCCACCTGGCATACGCGATGCAGGCTCATGGCGCTTATGTCCAGGGTTTTGTGTTCAAATTCGTGGTTCAACCCGGTGTAAGGATTTCCCTTTCGGATGTTAATGCTCATTCCCACACTATGCAACACAAAATCCACCGTGCCACCAAAATGTTCCATCGATTTTGAGAACAGGGTTTTCAAATCGTCCATATTCGTAACATCGGCGCCTATAACGGGGGCATTGCCGCATTCTTCGGCCAGTTTATTTATTTCTCCCATGCGCAAAGCAATGGGGGCGTTGCTGAGTACAATTTGTGCACCTTGTGCAAAGCAGGCCTGGGCTGTTTTCCAGGCAATGGATTGATCGTTGAGGGCACCGAAGATGATGCCTTTTTTTCCTTGCAATAAGTTGTTGCTCATGGTTGGTTTTTTATTTGTTGAGCCAGCTTTTATAGCCCTGGTTGGGCAACATTGGCGACGCTCCGTTGGAAATGCAGCAATACTATCTGGCTTCCTTTCAAAAGCCTCTATCAATTGCCGTTGGCTTCAGCCAACTCGCTAAAATAATACTAATTGCCAAACAGCCTGTGATGAATAAATTGAACATACAGCGAACCAAAAACAAAGAAGTAAACAAATGCTGAAAGAAGTACGACGGCGATCCATAACAGGAATTGCCTTCCACTGCTCCTGGGTTGTATTTTTCTTTCTAAAAATTTGGAAAAAAAATAGAACGGCAGAGAAAGAAAGAGTACCGGCAGCAGGACAGTGGGGTTGAATATGGCGATGAGCATGGTAATATTTTTAACTGCCGTACCGGCACAGGCAAAATAATCGACTGAGTACGGGCTGCTACAGCCATGATTGAATTTACTGCAGCAGCATCTCTTTCGCGTTCTGTAATACCGTTACCGATGGGTTATCTCCTGCCATCATATTGGCGATCGCATCTACCCTTTCATCATCATTCAATTGTCTAATACCCGTTTGCACCATGCCCTGCTTTTCCTTTTTAAAAACAAAAAAATGGGCATCGGCCCTGGCCGCTATCTGGGGCTGATGGGTGATGCTGATGACCTGGTGGTGCTTTGCAAGGTCTTTCATAATGGTACCTACCTGCCTCGCCGCTTCGCCGCTGATACCGGTATCTATTTCATCAAATATCAGGGTGGGCAATTGCATGCTCCTTGCAACGATGCTTTTAATGCTAAGCATCAGGCGACTCAACTCCCCGCCGCTGGCCACTTTGCGCAAGGGTTCCATTTTCCCGCTCTTATTGGCATCAAACAAAAATTCTACGGAATCGCTGCCGTGCAGCTGCAGGCCGGCTGGCGTCATTATCACTTTCAGTAAAGCATTGGGCATGCCAACCTGTTTCAGCAAACCCGCTACTCTTTGTTCCAGGTCGGGAATGATCTTTTTCCTGTTTTCGCTGATCATCCCGGCTTTTAAAACAGCGTCTTTTTTAAGTTGTTCCACCAGTTTTTCCTTTTCCAGAATGCTTTCGTCAATGTTTAGCACCTGCTGCAGTTTGGCTTCAAGTTCCTGCTGTATGGTGAGCAATTCGGCTGTAGTTTTTACATTGTGTTTTTTTAAGAGTTTGTAACCTGCGGCCAGCCGCTCGTTCACGATGTTCAGTCGTTCAGGATCGAGGCTGATCCGGTCGTTGATGGTTTCCAACTCACCGGCTATATCACTCAATTCTATCTGTGCTGATAAAAGCCGTTCTGTCACGGCCGTTATATCCGGATGACCAGTTTTAAGGCTTTGCAACTGCTGCACAATTATTTTTAGCTGCTGCACCAGGGGTTGCTCACCATCGTTTAAGCCATAGCTGCCGGCAGCCAGTATCAATTTAATATTTTCGGCATTACTCAGCACCTGCAGCTCTTGCTCCAGGGATTCCAATTCATTTTCTTTCAGCCCGGTTTCGGCCAGCTCCTTAAATAAAAAGGTATAATAGTCCACTTCCTTACTGGCATGAGCCTTTTGATCATTTAGTGCCTGTAATTCCAAATTATTGGTTGAAAATTGCCTAAAGATATTTTGGTACTGCTGTAATATATTTCCATTAGCCGCCAAAACATCCAGAACAGTTCTTTGAAAATCATCATCGCCCAGCTCCAATGTGTCGAATTGCTGGTGCAGGTCTACCAGCATACTTGCCAGTTCTTTTAGCTGGCCCAGGTTCACCGGTGTATCGTTTATGAAACTTCGGCTTTTACCGTTGGCCGCTATCTCCCTGCGTATGGTAATCGTATCTTCTGTATCCAGGTCTTCCTGCAAAAAAAACTGTTTTATTTCCTTGCTCACTTTTGAATGAAAGCTGGCTTCGACGATGCACTTTTTTCCATGATCACGCAAAACATTGCTGTCAGCTCTCTCGCCCAACACGAGGCCCAGGGCGCCTACCAGTATGCTTTTGCCGGCGCCTGTTTCACCGGTTATAATATTGAACTGGGGATGAAAATTAACCTTCAGTTCGTCTATGATCGCGTAGTTCTGTATGAACAGTTTATGAAGCATGCCTGCAAAATAGCAAATAAGGGGAATTATGACGCCAACAACGAAATCCCAGCCCCTTGTTGTGGATATAATTTCCCATGAAGCAACCAAAAACAGCCCGGTTTACACTTAAGTTAAAAATGGTGTATTTCTTGATTGTTAATAAACTATAACAAAAGAATTATCGTATCTTTCTACAACCCTAATTGAATATCTTATGAAAAACTTTATACTCTCCTTGGTTTTACTTACATCCCTTATCAGCTGCAGTAAAGAGGCCCCCGAAGAGCCCGACAGTGAAACAACAACAATACCTGTTACTATTGCAGCAGTAGTAACCGATCCGGTAAACTATCCGCCAAGTGTTTCTAAAATTCTGACCAATGCCATCCAGCTAAATTATGGGGCAGTTAAGGTGGCCAGAAGTATGAATCTTTCACTTTCGAATGTTACGCCCGAAATCATGAGTACTTACAGCGTCCATATCTATCTTAAATCCGGGAACAAATATGTCCATCTCCCAGGTACCAGTGCGCTGGGTACAGCTTATAACTATTCGCTTAAGGCAGCTTATCCTTTTTGTAATCTAACTGTTACAAGGGCAGCTGGCACAGGCGAGGTATTTGATGACGTGATCATTGTATTAGCAAAAAACACCATCCTGCTTTCCATGACCCCATCTTTAAACTTTACAGACTATAATGCAGTAAAAACAAGACTTGGTTTATAATACTACCTGGTTTTTACATGATCAATGGGCTGTCTCAAAGAATGAGGCAGCCCATTTTCATTTCAACATTATAGAATACCGGTCGCGTACGCTCTGCAAAAATGCTATCCGGCTAGTCATATCCTTAAGTTATTTGCGGCCAAAACTTATTGATCTGTGCAAAAAAGAACCGTTTGGACCAAAAGGTTAGCTTACTTTCACATTGAAATCCCTAATTTCTATGAGAATAACTATCCTATTCATAGCAGCCATGTGCCTCTACGTTGCGGGATGCGGCAAAAATCACCCGGAAGATAACGGGCTTCCAACAGTACCACCTGAAAATGTAGCACCCATAACCGACCCGGTAAGCTGGGAGCCTTCAGTCATCCAAACCAACAGCAATGCGAGACAGTTTAACTATGGAAAAGTAAAAATTGTTAACGGGTTAAGCGTTTTGGTAAAGGGCATGAATGCAGGTGATGTCAGCAGTTATAGTCTTCATGTTTACCTCCGAACTTCTTCCGGCATCTACATTCACTTGCCGGCAAATTCTGCAAATGGCGTGGCCTACAGTTATTACCTGAAAACAGCTAACCCTAATTCCACCTTATTTGTTACCCGCACTGCAGGTAGTCAGGAAATTTACCAGGATCTTATTATTCTTGCGGCCAAATCATCATTTATACAATCCTACCCCGGATCCATCGATTTTTTGAATTATGGATCGGCTAAAGCGAAGCTGGGTCTTTAAAAACATTATAGACCTGATAACCTTTGCCTCGTAGCCGGGGTGGGTAAAATAAATAAAGGCAATATTATATTTTTAACACAGCTGTACTAACCTAGTTGAGCCATTCCCGGCTTCTTTCCTTGGGAATCAATTTCTCTTTTGCAGCGATCAATACAAAGGCAGCAATACCAAGTATTACCAATAAGGATATTTCCAGTTGTGACTGTATTTGTGTGCCTGCAATTACTTTTTTTGAATCCTTTTGCAACACGCCTCCTTCTTTAATTTGCACTTCACTCAACTGGTCCAGCACAGCGATGCTTTGCATATAGGTGTCATTGAGTTCCTTTTGAAGTTCGGGGGCCGATTGAACAGGAGTGGATTTTAGGCTTTCGGTTTCCAGTTTACCCATTTGTACCACCAGCTTTTGCAGGGTATAAAAAAGTGCTTTTTCATGCTCTGTAAGCCATGTTTTGGCATAAACATCCATTAGGTGCACCAGGCTGTCGTTTTGCTTTTGCGTCGTAATACCAGCAACACCCGTCTGCAGACTTTTAAGCTGGCGGGCATACACCTGGTCGGCCATTTTAAAAATATAGGTAGCTGGCATCAGCCGGTCGTTATACAGCGAGGTCATAGTTTGATCCAATGTAGAAAAGCTTTGACGGATACTGATGTTACACAACAATACCGTGATGATTATCACTAACAGGAGCAACCCTGCTCTCAACTTATGTTTAATTTGGAATACCCATTTCATATCGCTTCAATTGCTGGTGCAGGGCTAAAGTAGGGGCTTTGCGTCATTATAGGCGCATTTTGACATCAAAGTTTAGTGCTCACTATGCGTGCATCGAAATTTACATCAGGCCTTCATCGGCAAAACTGTAGTACCGGTCGTTACCAATAATAATATGGTCCAGTACCATTATATCCATAAGTTTAGACGCGTCCCTGATCTTTTTTGTGAGGGAAATGTCTGCTTCACTGGGCCTCGTACTGCCTGATGGGTGGTTGTGAGAAAGAACGATCCGGGTGGCATTTTCCTCTAAAGCCTTTTTTATGATAAGCCTCGGGTCGGCCACGGTTCCGGTAATACCGCCGGTGCTGATGATGTGGTAGCCGTTTATCTTATTGGCTGCATTTAGAAAAAGCACGACAAAAACCTCCTTCATTTCATCCTGCAAAATGCTTTGCAGGTATTGAGCTATCATTCTGCTCGTATTCATGATGGGCTTTTCCAGGGCTTCGGCGCCCTGCCTGCGGCGGCCAATTTCCAACGCAGCCGCTATTGATACCGCCTTAGCCACCCCTATTCCTTTTACTTTCTGCAGGTCTTTTACGCTCAGCCTGCCCAATTCATTCAGGTTATCCTTCCCCAACTTCAAAATTTCCTTTGCCAGGTCAATAGCCGATTTGTTTTTTGTCCCGTTATTGATCAAAATAGCCAGCAGTTCACTGTTACTGAGAGATGCCGGGCCTTTCTGCAGTAGCTTTTCCCTGGGACGGTCATCTTCAGCCCAATTTTTTATAGAGTTGGGAGTGGTGTATAAATTTTCCATGTATCATTTTTTGAGGGCCGGACCAAACCAATATCTTCGCAGCAATATAGGAGTTCAGGCATACCCGATAAATAATAATACACGGATGAGCCGTTGCGGTGAATGGCTGCCGCAACCGGCCACTATTACCAAACGTCAACCACCTTTTTATGAGCGAACACGCTAGAATATTTTCAGGTTTAAAATCGCAATACCTGGCTGAAAAAATTTGTAACAGTTTTGCCACAAAGCTCGGTGCCATCAATATTCAGCATTTCAGCGATGGTGAATTTGGTGTGGAATACCTGGAAAGTGTTCGCGGTGACTATGTTTTCTTAATACAGAGCACTTTTGCCCCAGCCGATAACCTGATGGAATTGCTGCTGATGATTGACGCAGCCCGGAGGGCATCGGCCTATAAAGTAATAGCGGTAATGCCTTACTACGGCTTTAGCCGGCAGGATAAAAAAGACCGGCCAAGGGTGGCTATTGGCTCCAAACTGGTCGCTAATATGCTTACGGCAGCCGGCGCAGACAGGATCATTACCATGGATTTACATGCCCCGCAAATACAGGGGTATTTTGACATCCCGGTCGATCACCTGGATAGTTCGGCCATCTTTATCCCTTATATCGAAAATCTAAATTTACCCAACCTCACTTTTGCAGCACCTGATGTAGGCAGTACCAACCGCGTAAGGGAAGTGGCGAGTTATTTTAATGCAGAAATGGTTATTTGTGATAAGCACCGTAAACGTGCCAACGAAATAGCCAGCATGACGGTAATTGGGGACGTGGCTGGCCGGGATGTGGTATTGATAGACGATATCTGTGATACAGGAGGCACCCTGGCCAAAAGTGCAGGACTGCTTAAAGATAAAGGTGCAAGAAGCGTAAGGGCCATGTGTACGCATCCCGTACTTAGCGGCAAGGCTTACGAGAATATTGAAAACAGTGTGCTGGAAGAACTGGTAGTGTGCGACACCATTCCTTTAAAACAAACCTCCTCTAAAATAAAAGTGCTTTCTGTGGCTGACCTTTTTGCAATTGCCATTCGTAATGCTTTTGAAAACAAGAGCATTCACGGGTTATTTATTCATAGCCATAAAAGGAATTGATTCTCGCCTTATAGGAACACACCCGAGGCGTGTTCCTATAAGGCGTAAACCTACAAATACCCCAATAATTCCTCAGGTTCACTAATCACAGTGATCCTGCTCTCTATTTTATCGTACAAAAATTCAGAGGCAAACATCTGGTGCAGGTGCGCTATCAGGTGGTCATAAAACCCATTGGTGTTCAAAATGTAGATATGCTTGTCGTGTATTTTCAATGAATTCCAGGTAAGCATCTCAAACAACTCGTCCAGGGTTCCATGTCCGCCCGGAAGTACAATGGCAGCGTCGGCCATGTCGTACATCATTCGCTTTCTTACATGCATATCAGGCACTACTCTTAGTTCAGTAATACCAAGATGCTGCGCCTCCCAGGCCAATAGCAATTCGGGTATTACGCCTACCACCCTTCCGCTATGCGCCATTACTGCATCCGCTACAGCGCCCATTATGCCTACACTTCCACCACCGTAAATAAGTGTGATTTTCTTTTCGGCCATTAATTGGCCCAGCCTGACCGCATGTGCCACAAATAACGGGTCACTTCCAGCCCTGGATCCACAGAATACTGCTAATGATTGCATGTTTTATTTACGATTGAATAAATTGCAATGTCATTAACTTCAATGATATCTCTCACTAAATATTTATGAACACCGCCGGAGTACCTGCTCCTTTCTCTACAGCGGGTTCGGTTCTCAGTAAGGGTCTTTTCGCAGATCGTATAACACAAAATGAAAACCACTTCTTCGCCGGGATTCCAGCGTATTAAACCCTCCTACAATTCTCGAAACATCAGTAAACTTGATACTGGCCAGCCGGGCACTTGCTTCTATCAGTTCACCGGTCGAAACGGCCTGGTCCCAGGAACCATTTCCTACGGCAGTTACCATCAGTAGCATGCTGTCTTTATAATACTCATGCGGATTGGTGAGGCCGAGCCGGTACCAGTGATTGGTAGCGTCCCAGGTGACGGTATAACTCAGGCTGCCATTGATCTCTGTACCAAAACTGTCTACTACGCCCCAGGCCAGCATGCGCGGTCCGGTAGACAATGGTTGCCAGCGGTTATTACTCATGCTTGGAAGCACCCCAGTGCGATAGCGCATATAGGCGTACAATTGTCCCTCATTGCTGTTATATACCACCATGCCAGTGGCCGGGTTTGTTACGCCGGTCATTTGATCGCCGTTAAGCCGGGGCAATACCAAAGGCTTGGCACTGGGTCCAAGGTCCAGCACAGAAGAGGTATTGGGCGTTGTTGTACCAATACCTACCGATTGAGCCATGACAAAACAGGGAGATAGAAGCAACAGAGAAATGAAAACTTTCTTCATAATCAGTTGGTTTGAGTTAGATGAAAGAATTATGCATTCAGCGCATCCAAAGGCTTTGCTAACCGATCCAACAACAGCCCTTTATGAAAGTAATATACATGGAGTTCGCCAGTATTTATGATGATTTTTTGCTAATGCAATAAGGTCAAGGATGGCAATGCGTTGCAAAAATCAAACCAGCCAATAGAAGGTGATCTATCTTCCTTTCTCTGACTTTTAACAGTGGGCCTTAAAAAACCAGCAGGCCTGTTTTAATATTTTGGCTTTAATTTTAGCCCTTTCAATAAATAAAAATTGCCATGGTTAAAGTAGGCGTGTTTGGTGTTGGTCATTTGGGAAAATTTCATCTCAACAACTGGAAAGAGATCGGGGCCGCAACATTAGTGGGGTTTTACGACCCAAACGATGAAAATGCGCAAGAAGTAGAGGACAAATATGGCTTGAAACGTTTTGTTGACGCGGAAGATCTGATGGACCAGTGCGACGCTGTAGATATTGTGGCCCCCACCAACCACCATTTTGAACTGGTAAAAATGGCACTGCGAAAGAGCCTGCATGTTTTTGTAGAAAAACCGCTGGCCAATACCATGGATGAAGCCAGGGAGATCATTAAACTGGCCAAAGAGGCCAATGTAAAAGTACAGGTAGGCCATGTGGAGCGGTTTAACCCGGCCTACCTGGCAGCCATAAAATATCAGCTGAACCCCATGTTTATTGAGGTGCACAGGCTGGCCCAGTTTAACCCCCGAGGTACCGAAGTAAGTGTGATACTGGACCTGATGATACATGATATAGACATTGTACTGGCATTGGTAAAGAGCCCGGTAAAAAATATCAGTGCGAGCGGTGTGGCCGTGATGACCGATACGCCCGACATTGCGAATGTGCGCATAGAATTCACTAATGGTTGCGTAGCCAACCTCACCAGCAGCCGTATCAGTATGAAAAAAATGCGGAAGATGCGGTTGTTCCAGAAGGATGCCTATATCGGCATCGACTTCCTGGCCAAAAAAACGGAGATCATAAAAATTCATGAAGCCAGCGACGAAGGTGTGTTTTCTTTTGACCTCGAAACGCCCAATGGCGGTAAAAAAACCATTGCCGTAGCTACTCCGGAAGTAAAAGACGGCAATGCCATATTGATGGAACTTCAATCATTTGTGCAGGCCATACAAGACAACAAAACAACAGCCGTAAGCGAAGTGGACGGATTCATGGCTATGGATGTGGCCCATCAAATTCTGGAAAAGATGGGCAGTTTAGTAATTAGCTGACCGGTTGTTCCGTTTATTGGTAAAGCTGCGGCCAGGCATCGAAACAGCCCACAAATTAAATCATCAACCAATCTACTAACTGCCAATCAATCCATCCAAACCAATATCAACGAACTGGTACGCTACCAGCGACTTCTTAAGTGCCATCCTGAGTTGGGGCTTGTTTTATGCCATCCGGAGACAGCTCATTTTTGGCGAGGTGACCATGAACTCTATTCTTGCCGATCCCTTTTTCTGGAGGGTGGTGTTTATTATACCATTTTTTTGGCTGATCCTATTTTTATTAACGGGCAGCTATCGTACAAGCCTGTACGAAAAATCACGGCTCAATGAATTCACGGCCACTTTTATCACCAGCCTCATTGGCAGCCTGCTCATCTTTTTTGTACTGCTTATAGATGATACAAGGTTCGACTATAACTACAATTATTACTACAAAGCCTTTTTTTGTTTGCTGGGCCTGCATTTCAGCTTTACGTTTGCCGGAAGGGCTATTGTTTTATCGGTAGTAAAACGGCAAATAAGGCGGGGCAAAGTACAAATGCGGACCTTGTTTGTAGGCAATAATATCAAATCTGTAAAAGCTTACGAAGCGCTCAGCAAACAGGCCTATACCACCGGTCTGTACCCGGTTGGATTTATTACCACCAATGGGGCCGGGAAAAACGGACTTTCAAAATGGATTCCTTACAAAGGCTCTGTTAACGATGCCGAATCCATTATTGAAGCTGAAAATATTGAACAGGTCATTATTGCGTTTGATCAGCATGAAGAACAACTGGCAGCCCCGCTGATCAGCCGGCTCAGCGAAAAAGATGTGGCCATCAAATTAGTTCCCAACACCCTCGACATTTTATATGGAAGTGTAAAGACCAATAACGTGGTGGGCGGCATGTTTATCGACATCCATACCGGCCTGATGCCGGCATGGCAGCAAAACATCAAAAGACTGATTGATATTTCCATTAGTACGATTGCTCCTCTTATGTTATTACCCCTTTATCTATTTGTAATTACCAGGGTAAAACTATCATCCCCCGGGCCTGTTTTTTTTAAGCAGGAAAGGGTTGGCCTCAAAGGCAAACCTTTTATGATCTGGAAATTCAGGAGTATGATCACTGATGCAGAACCCACCGGGCCTGCACTAAGCAGTGACAACGATCCCCGCATTACCAAATGGGGAAGAACGATGCGTAAATGGCGGCTGGACGAACTGCCACAGGTATGGAACATTTTAAAAGGCGACATGAGCCTGGTAGGCCCCAGGCCGGAACGGAGATTTTATATTGACCAGATCAATGCCATGAACCCCTATTACAAGTACCTGCTAAAGGTTAAGCCAGGGCTTACAAGCTGGGGTATGGTGCAATATGGTTATGCCAGCAACGTAGACGAAATGTTGGAACGTATGGAGTACGACCTTCTTTACATCGAAAACATCAGTCTCCTGCTGGATTTTAAGATTATGATCCATACGATCAGGATCATTTTCACTGGTAAAGGAAAGTAGGGGTAAAAAATTTATCTTTAAAAATTGAAAAGGGAAGGGCTCCATTTCTGAACAAAAGTTCTGTAGAAAAAATATCTGTTAACAGTACAAGTCCACCAAGGACGAAAGAACCATATGTCTAAAATATTTTCAAAATCGTCCTTCTTATTTTTCCTATCGTTTTTCCTGCTGTCAGGCTATGTTTTTGGGCAAAAACCTTACTGGCAGCAACAGGTAGACTTCAACATTAATGTGTCGCTCAACGACGTGAAGCATACCCTCGATGGCTTTGAAACCATTACCTACAAAAACAACAGCGCTGATACGCTCCGCTTTATCTGGTTCCATCTCTGGCCAAATGCTTTCAAGAACGACAAGACCGCTTTCGCCGAGCAAATGGTGGAGCAACTCGACAATTCGGACTTCTATTTCAGCAATAGCGAAGACCGTGGCTATATTAACAAACTCGATTTTAAAGTAGAAGGCCAGGTAGCCACATTAGAAGATCATCCACAGTATATTGATATTGCCAAACTGCTGTTGCCGCGGCCACTGTTGCCCGGTAAAAGCATTATCATTACAACGCCTTTTCACATAAAATTGCCAAAGAATTTTAGCCGTGGCGGCCATATAGATCAGAGTTACCAGGTAACACAATGGTATCCCAAACCGGCAGTGTACGATAAGCAAGGCTGGCACCCGATGCCTTACCTGGACCAGGGCGAATTTTACAATGATTTTGGTAACTACGAAGTGGCTATTAGCCTGCCCAAAAACTATGTGGTAGCTGCCACCGGTGATCTGCAGGAGGAAACCGAAAAGCAGTTTTTACTAAGCCGGAATATGGCGCCGAAAATAGAAACCCCCTTACAGAAAAAGGACATTTTTGCAAAGAAGAAGAACGGTGCAGATAATTTCCCGCCTTCAGATGCTGCAACAAAAACCATCCATTACAAAGCCAATAACGTCATAGATTTTGCCTGGTTTGCAGACAAGCGTTTTATGGTACAGCATGAAATAGTAAACCTGCCTACCAATCCTAAAATAGATGCTTACACCTTTATCCTGCCTTCCCAGGATAAACTTTGGAAAAACAGCATTCAATACACCACCCGTTCATTGAAATTTTACTCGGAGCAATTGGGTGACTATCCTTATAAAACTATAAGTATCGTATGTGCTCCGCCAAAGACTGCCATCGGGGGTATGGAGTATCCGCACGTTACACTCATTAATGCGCCGGGCAGTGATGAACGAGACCTTGATATTGTAATTGCTCATGAAGTAGGCCACAACTGGTTGCAGGCCATGATAGCCACCAACGAACGCGACCATGCCTGGATGGATGAAGGCATGAACAGCTATTATGAAAGAAAGTATAGTGCTGCATATTATGTGCCCATTAGCAAACCAAAAAAAGAATTCAGGGGCGGCGTGTTGCCCGATGATCCCGGAGAATTATTATTATATTCCTTAATAGAATCAAGAAAAGATCAACCCATGGAAACCACTAGCGAGGCGCTTACCAAAAGCAACTACGCGGCCCTGGCCTACTCCAAAGGCGCATTGTGGATGGAGAAACTGGAACAAACCGTTGGCAAAGAAAAAATGAAGGAATTGATGCAGGCCTATTTCAGCCAATGGAAAATGAAACACCCTGAGCCTGCAGACTTTAAACAGGTTGCAGAAAAAGGGAGTGGTCAAAACCTGGACGACCTGTTTAAATTACTCCATCTGAAAGGCAGCTTGAATAACCCCGAGCCTGCAAAGCCGGTGAAAGTTGTGGGCCTGCTTCCTCCACTCGATGGCAGGGCAAAATATGTTACAGTGGCACCTGCCATTGGTTTTAATGCCTATGATAAGTTTATGATCGGTGCATTGCTACACAATATCGGGCTGCCCACTAATCCGTTTAAATTTGCGGTGGCACCTATGTTTGCCACCGGCTCTAAGCAGCTCAGTTTTATCGGTGCAGCATCTTATTCTTTCTATACCGCTCCTGCCAATTCTCCGGTCCAAAAAAAAATTCACAGCATTACTCCTGCATTGACCGTTGCTAAGTTTAGCACCGACGATGGCGAGGGCGACCAGTATCAAAAGATCTATCGTGGTTTTTTCAAAGTGGTGCCATCCATCAAGGCTGAATTTACCAAAAGCAGCCCCACCAGCAATATCACTAAATGGATAGAATGGAAATCATTTTTTATTAGTCAAGGCCAGTTCGATTATAAACAGCGGCGGCTGCCACAGGACACTTTTCAATATTATGCCGTTAAAGGCAATACCATAAACCGGGCAGTGCACCAGCTGAATTTTGGTATAGAAAATAAACGCCATTTGTACCCATATACAGCAGTGGCACAGTTGCAGAAAACCGGCGATCTCGTAAGGGCAACCGTTACAGGAAATTACTTTTTCAATTACAGTGCAAAGCAGGGTGTAAACATCCGGTTCTTTGCCGGAAAAATCATCTATACCCAGGCGAAAACAGACAAGGTGAGCTTCGGCAACAGCCGCTATCATTTCACAATGTATGGTGCGAATGGTGAAGATGACTATACCTACAGCAACCCTTTTATAGAACGAAACCAGAACACCAATTTTGCAGGCAAACAGATCATGATACGTGACGGTGGCTTTAAATACCGCAGCGACTATAGCAGCCAAAGACCAGGCCGTACTGACAATTGGCTTGCCGCTCTTAATATGGCTTTCGACGTGCCAACCGGTATCAATCCTTTGTCTGTGTTACCGGGTGATGTGCCGTTAAAAGTATTTACGGACATCGGCACTTATGCCGAAGCCTGGGAGGAAAACAATCCCGATCCAAGGTTTCTGTACAGTATCGGTTTACAACTGCCGGTATTGAAGTTCCTGAACATTTACTGGGTGATTATCCAGAGCAAACAGTTTAAAGAACCCAACGAACTGAATGGGGCAAAGTGGTGGCAAAAGAATGTAACATTCAGTATTGATCTGCAAAATATAAAACCAGTGATAGAAGGGGTAAAGTTGTGGTGAGTTAGTTGGTTGGTTTAATGTTTAGGGTTTAGATGTTCACCCGTTTTCTCCAGTACTTTTTCTTTTCTTTATGCCAGGGTTTTATTCTAGTATGGGCGATAGTGGTGAAGCTCCGTTCAATGTATAATGCTGGTTGGCACGACCATAATTAACCCAAAGTCTTTACAGTTTCGCCCCATAGATGCACATCCATTTTCTACAAAATAAAGAAATAGACAAAGCCCGCTGGGATGATGTCATCCGCAACAGTAGCAACGGGCTGATCTATGGGTGGAGCATCTATCTCGATCATCTCTGCCCGGGATGGAGTGCATTGGTAAATGATGATTACAGCCTTCTGATGCCGCTGACACACAGGAAAAAATTTGGCATTACATACCTGTACCAGCCACCGTTTTGCCAACAGCTGGGCATCTTTGGCACAGCAGTTATCACAGAAACGGTCGTTGCTGATTTTATCACCGCATGCAAAAAGCATTTTTCGTTTGGCGAAATTTTTATAAATCATGCAAACGGCGGCTCCGGCCAGGAGAGTGTTGCGGCTTGCAAAAACTATATTCTCAGGTTGCAGAATGGTTACGATGACATTAAAAAGGATTACACTGTATCCCTGCAAAAAAACTCTTTAAACCGCATCAAAAAATTTGACCTGCAATATGTCTTAGGCAACGATGTTGAAAAAGTAATCAACTTCAGCAAACAGCTGTATGGGCAAAGGGTGCCGCATGTAACAGATAATGATTACGAGACATTTATAAAACTCTGTGTGCAGCTTTACAATATGGGTTATGCTTTTACCAGGGAGGTTAAATTGCCCGATGGAGAATTGCTGGCAAGTGGTGTCTTTTTAAAAGACGAAAAACGTATTTATAATCTCATTTCTGCCACGCCGCCCAATGGCAGAATCTTTGAAGCCAATCATCTCCTGTTCGATAGACTGATACAGGAATTTGCCGGAACCGGCCTTGTGCTTGACTTTGAAGGCAGCGATATCCCCGGCATAGCACATTTTTACAGAAAATTCGGAGCCATTAATGAACCGTATTATTTTTTAAAATGGAATGAATTGCCGTGGCCGGCGAGGTTGGTGAAGAAGTAGTATTATTTAGATAATTCAGCTTTGATTTTTAATACAAAGCCCCTCGTGACATCTGCAAGTGTTGCAACTTTATTCACGGAAAAATCGGTATTGGTCAAAAGGTTGGTTACGAAAATTCGGTCTTTCATTTCTAAACCCTCTTTTTTCCCTTTATCTCTTTCCAATTTCAGTATCAGTTCCTCAATACCCATGGTTGTTTGTTTTCCTGTTAATGATTCGATTACTTTTTCAAATTTAGCGCTATTTTCTTTGCTCGCAAATACGACATACTGGTTGATGAAGTTAAATAGAGCCCTGATGGTTGTAGTGGGAATTTTCCGCTGTAGCAAATTTCGGATAAGTTGAACTTTTAGGGCAATCAACTTTTCGTCGGCTACTTCCTTGTTTTTTAAGGCTAACAATACCGTGAGAATGACCACTGCAAATGGATTTGGATCCTTTAGCAGCAGCTTTTCCTCCTGTTCTAAAATCTTGTAAGTCCTAAATTCAAACACGTTTTTCGTTCCCAGAAAATTGTATTCGAAAAACGATGGTTTATACCTTCCATCTGCGTCAGAAAAAATGGCTATTGCCGCTACCTTTTTGCCATATCTGTCCAGTATACGGTAGAAATAAGTGAACATGCGCCTGGCAAAATCCTTGTCTTTATAACCCTGCACTTCTATGTGGATCAATATCCATTCTTCTGTACCACCTGTTGTAAATACTTTTACCAGCTTGTCTACATACTTTGGACATTCCATGCTTTCAACAGGGAACAATTGCTCCAGTTCTTTGTCCAGGAACTCAAAACCTTTTTTAAAATCGAACAAAGGCAAATGTTCCGCGTAAAAAAAGCGCAGAAAATAGCCGAACAGGTTTTCCAGAATCCCCTTCCAAAGAATGTCGTTCCGTATCATATGACAGGGAAAATAGGGGATTGGGTGCAGCCATCCAATTCAGTTACATCAATCAAACAAATCGGAACTCAAATACCGGTCTCCACGGTCGCAAACGATAAACACGATCACACCTTCATGTAATTCTTTGGCCAATTCAATAGCTGCATGTGCAGCGCCGCCACTACTCATGCCGCTGAAAATGGCTTCGTCCCGTGCTAGTTTTTTAGACATGATTCGGGCATCCTGTTCGTCAATTTCTATTACGCGGTCTACCCGGCTTCTATTAAATATGGTGGGCAGGTAAGCCTCGGGCCACTTGCGGATACCAGGAATTTTTGAACCATCCGTTGGCTGGCAGCCTACGATTTGTATGGCCTGGTTTTGCTCTTTCAGATATTTCGATACTCCCATAATAGTACCCGTAGTACCCATGGAAGAAACAAAATGCGTAATCTTTTGACGGGTATCTCTCCAGATTTCCGGGCCCGTGGTTTTGTAATGCATGCCGGGGTTGTCTGCATTACCAAACTGGTTTAGCATCAGGAACCCGCCTTTGGCCACCTGGGCATTGGCATAGTCGATCGCACCTTCCATGGATTGCTCTTTTGGCGTCAGTGTTACCTTGGCACCAAAAGCTTCCATTGTCAGTACCCGCTCCCTTGTTGCATCTTCGGGCATCACCAGTTCGATGGGCACATTAAACAGGCTGGCGATCATAGCCAGCGCTATGCCGGTGTTGCCACTGGTTGCTTCTACCAGCGTAATGCCCGGTGTGATTTCACCACGGTCGAGCGCTCCCTTTATCATGCCATAAGCAGCCCTGTCTTTTACACTGCCCCCTGGGTTATTACCTTCGAGCTTGCCGTAGATGGTTACGTTTTTATTGGGGTTCAGCTTTTTTAATGCTACCAGCGGGGTATTCCCTACAAGGTCTAAAATGCCAGCCATAATTGATGTTTATTTATTAAAATCAGTTGTCTATTTTTAAACAATATAATGCCTTTCCGGCAAAGGAAATAAAATAGTCTATTAATTTAGTAGACTTTTACACACGCAACGAAATAATATTCTACTTTGCAATCCGAAGCTTCCCCGTTACAACATTTATTATCAAAAACAGTTTTCAATTATGCCTGAAAAAATTAAACCACAACAAACCGCCCTGGGCGATGTGGCGGCAAGGCAGTTAGCCATTGCCACCCGTACTGTTCCGCAATTACTAAAAATCACCCCTCGCTGGCTAACGCATCTTATGAGCTGGATACCGGTTGAATCAGGCGTGTACCGTCTCAACAAAGTAAAGGATGCAGACAATGTGGAAGTAGATTGTTCGGCCAGGGACGAACGGGCGTTGCCGCAAACCTTTGTAGACTATATTGAGAACCCCAGGGAGTATAACCTGAGTGCGGTGAATACGGTAGTGGATGTACATACACGGGTATCGGATCTTTACAGCAAACCCTACAACCAGATCAGCGAGCAGCTTCGCCTAACCATTGAAATCATTAAAGAAAGACAGGAAAGCGAACTCATCAACAATAAAGAATATGGCCTGCTGAACAGCGTGGTTGCTTCACAAAGAATCAAGACCCGCACCGGTGCGCCCACGCCCGATGATCTTGATGAACTGATCAGCAAAGTTTGGAAGGAACCCGGTTTCTTTCTGCTGCATCCGCTGGCAGTAGCTGCTTTCGGCCGCGAATGTACGCGTCGCGGTGTGCCGCCACCAACGGTTAGTTTGTTCGGCTCGCCATTCCTTACCTGGCGCGGGATCCCGCTAATACCCTCGGATAAAGTTCCGGTTGAAAACGGTAAATCTTCCATTATCCTAATGCGTACAGGCGAAAGCCGCCAGGGTGTGGTGGGCCTCTACCAGCCGGGGCTTCCCGGGGAGCAATCTCCAGGTTTATCTGTGCGCTTTATGGGTATCAACGAAAGGGCTATCGCATCTTATTTAGTTTCATTGTATTGTTCGCTGGCAGTATTGGTAGATGATGCCATTGCTGTCCTGGACGATGTAGAAGTAGGTAAATATCATGAGTACAAATACTAGTCCCGGTCTTCCGGATATAGAACTGATCTCCCAACTGGCGAACCAGTTTTTTAAAGCGCCGCCGGGAAGCAGCCTTCCATCCACCCCTGCTCCTCCAATGGTTTCGCAGGGACATGCGCCTGCTGGGTACCAGGGCTATCTAACAGAGGCACCCGGCTTGCAGGCCGGTCCGCCTGATCCAGGCATCGCATCCCCGTTTGCGGCTCCTTCCGGTTCGGGCGCCGGCATCTCATCCGGCTCCGCTTTGCAGCAAATAGATTTTATTGACCTTGAAAATAGTTCAACCGGTAACAGCCCGTCTTTTGGCAACAGTAACCTGTTGTCAGTACCGTCAAATACCGGACATCAGGGAAATGGCTTTTCTTCTGGAAATTATTTTGACACCCAAAATACAGAACCGCAAAAAAACGATTCCGGTTATGTAGGAAGCGGTAAGTTGCCGCAATCTGTGGCTGGCAGTGGCAAGTCGCCCAGTGCGCCCCAGCAGCACATTGACTTTGATATCAACGATCCGCAAACCAGCCACCACGATCCACATTTTTCGGATGGCAAAATTCCTGCATCTGTAGCGGGTAGCGGGAAACAGCCGTCATTGCAACAGCAAAACAAAACAGCCACCCGTGAAGAACTGCCTTACGCCAGCGACAATAGTTTTGAACAGGGTTTGGCAGAGGCTTTGGCATCCTTCAGTTCTTTTATTACAGCGCCGCAATTGCCCGGATCTTTTGAGCAATCGTCGTTCTATTTTCTACCAAAAGTGAATCCTTTCCAGGATCTCTACCAGGGCCAGAACTTTTTACCGGACCAGTTGCTGGCCAAAAAAGCACAGTCTGGTGTGGCACCACCTTTTGATGTAAACCTGGTAAGAAAAGATTTTCCAATATTGAGAGAACGAGTAAACGGGAAACCGCTGATATGGCTGGATAACGCGGCCACTACCCAAAAGCCACAGCAGGTGATTGAACGCATCAGCTATTTTTACGAGCACGAAAACAGCAACATTCATCGGGCTGCACATGAGCTGGCAGCCAGGGCTACCGATGCCTACGAGTCTGCCCGTGAAAAAGTGCGGCAGTTTATCAACGCAGGTTCGGTGAACGAGATCATTTTTGTGCGGGGTACTACAGAAGCCATTAACCTGGTGGCAAAAAGCTGGGGCGAACAAAACCTGGTGGCCGGGGATGAGATCATTCTGAGTCACCTCGAACATCACGCTAACATTGTTCCCTGGCAGCAGCTGGCTGCTAAAAAAGGCTTAAAGATCAAAGTCATTCCGGTAGATGATGATGGTCAATTGTTGCTGGGTGAATATGCGAAACTGCTGGGTCCGAAAGTAAAACTGGTATCTTTTACACAAGTATCAAATGCATTAGGAACGATTACACCTGCAAAGCAAATTATTGAGATGGCTCACAATGCTGGTGCGAAAGTGCTCCTCGATGGTGCTCAATCAGTAAGCCATATGCGGGTGGATCTGCAACAACTCAACCCAGACTGGTTTGTATTCAGTGGCCACAAAGTGTTTGGACCTACCGGCATTGGGGTGGTATATGGAAAAGAGGATTTGCTAAATGCGACCCAACCCTGGCAGGGCGGCGGCAATATGATCAAAGATGTAACCTTTGAGCATACCGAATTTCACCAGGCACCAGGCCGTTTTGAAGCGGGTACAGGCAATATTGCCGACGCCGTAGGACTTGGCGCAGCTATTGACTATGTAAATAAAATTGGCATTGATCTTATAGGACAATACGAGCATTACCTGCTGGAATATGCCACGAAGATTTTGAAACAAGTGCCCGGCCTGACAATGATAGGAACTGCCCCAGATAAAGCAAGCGTTTTATCTTTTGTAATGGCTGGCTACAAAACTGAAGATGTTGGTGCTGCTTTAAATGAGGAAGGGATCGCCGTTCGTTCGGGCCATCATTGTGCGCAGCCTATTTTACGCAGGTTTGGCCAGGAAACTACGGTACGGCCATCGCTGGCATTTTATAATACTTGCGGGGAGATTGATAAATTGTACACTACCTTACTCAGGCTAAAAGGAAAATGATATGTCTCTTTTAATGAACAAAGCCGGCTATCATTATGATGACCGGCTTTTTTCATACCTATCCTTTGGAGTCAGCCAGCATACGTAATTTGATTAACTGCTCCGCCACCAGCATATCTACAGGCCTGGTCAATTTAATATTGATGTCTTCACCCTCCATCAGCTTCACCTGTATGCCATAAGCTTCTACTACGCTGGCCTCGTCGGTAAATTTCTCTTTGAAATCAATATTGAAAGCCGGCAACAGGATCTTACTGTGAAAGGTTTGCGGGGTTTGCATCATCAGCACATTGTTACGATCTACGGAATGAGTCCCGGTTTCTGTTTTGATACGCACACTGTCTTTGGAAGGCAGCACCGGGATGGCTGTACCATATTCAAGCGCCGTATCATAACAATATTGGATCAACTTAGGCGTAACGAGGCAGCGAACACCATCATGCACAAATACAATACCCTCTTCTTCCACCAGCTCCAGCCCGTTTTTTACCGAATGAAAACGGGTTTCACCGCCTGCCGTAATTTTTATCTGCTTCCGGTCGAAATAGGCATCCAGTATTTCTTCTCCCAGGGCTATATGCTCGGGCGGTAGTACCAGTATGATCTCTATCTCCGAAAACGCATCCGTAAAAGCCTTGAGCGTGTAATACAGTACCGGTTTATCATGCAGCGGCAAAAACTGTTTTGGCATATCGCTGTTCATCCGTTTGCCAACACCACCCGCCACTATCACCGCATATTTCTTCATAAGTTAATCTTTTTACAACCCAAACATAACACAACAGCCCGAAAATTAAACCTAATGAACATTGTAACTTGCCCCCCATGAAGATTCACGGAAAAATAATATCGTTTGGAATGGCCCTGTTATTGGCTTCCTGCGGCGGTAAAAGACTTCCGTCACCCGCTGAAACCATGGCTACCCTCCAGGAATTGCAGGAACTGGCCACCGTGGAATATACCATTACCAAAGTGGTTAAGGCTAATGATAACCAGACCTGGTACAAGTTTGGCGACCGCAAAATTCTCATCACTGCCGAGGCGACGGTTAAGGGTGGCATTGACTTATCGGCACTTACAGAAAAAAATATTATTGTCGATGGCAAGAAGATCAGCATCCAACTGCCACAACCAAAAATTCTTTCGGTAAACCTGCCACCACAAAACATTAAAGTGGCCTTCCAGGATGTAGACCTTTTTCGCAGCCAGTTTACCAGCGGAGAAAGAGATGCATTGCTGGCACAGGCGGAGCAGCAAATAAGAAATAGCGGAAACGAACTCGGCATTTTAGAACAGGCCAAAACAAACACCCAGTTATTCTTCTCAAATTTTTTAATACAGTTAGGTTTTGAAGAAGTAAAACTGAGTTATGACAAACTACCGGAAAGTAGTTTCTGGACGAGGTAGGAACGCACCATGTAGGAACACGCCCCGAGTCGTGTCCCTACATGGTGCGTTCCTAAAAAACAAACACAATGAAACGATTCTATAACTTAATAAGGCGGCCACTGGTATTGGTATTGATGGTGCTACTGATCATCCTGCTTTTCCAACGATTGCAGATATTCTCAGGCATCGGCAATTGGTTTAAAGCAAAACCGGTTTTGATTGACAATACCCCATTGGTGATCAAAGAAATAAAATCCATTGCGGAGCTCAATACCGCCACTATGTACCAGGAAATTGTAGTGGATTCTTCTTCGATCACTTCGTCCAGTGTTCCTGTTATGATCAACCCGTTTTCGCTCGTACCCAGACCAGTGGTGATGAAAAAGGAAATTGTTTTGATTATTAAAGGCAGGGTAACTGCAGGCATCGACCTCAAAAACTTATCGGACAAAGAAGTTTTTGTGGAAGATGATTCAGTCAGTATTGCCATGCCACCGGCCAGGATAACCGATGTATTTTTAAACCCTTCCGGCATCGAAACTTTTTATGAAGAAGGCACCTGGACCAATGAAGAAGTAACACTGGTAAAGGAATCGGCAAGAAGAAAATTACTCGCAGAAGCAGGACGGCAGCAGTTGTTACAAAAAGCTGATGCCAAAGCAAGAGCCGTGGTGGAACAGTTCTTAAGGGCGGCACAGTTTAAGAAAATTCATATCCACCAGGCTGTACACTTATGACCAAAAGTTTGTAACAGGCATGAAACTCTATATAAAAAATATGGTTTGCCCCCGCTGTAAAATGGTGGTGAGATCAGCACTTGAGAACCTCGGCCTGAAAATCTCTTCAATAGATTTAGGACAGGTGGAAATCGGGGGAACATTAAACAAAGAGAAGTCTGAAGCGGTAAACACAGCCCTAAAAGCGGTAGGCTTCGAACTCATAGACGATAGGAGAAGCCAAACGATCGAAAAGATTAAAAATGCAATCGTCACCCTGGTACACCATTCAGACCACGATATAAAAACAAATCTTTCAACATTTATTGTTTTGCAAATACACCAGGATTATAATTATTTAAGCAACCTTTTTTCTGAAGTAGAGGGAAAAACCATTGAAAAATATTTCATCGCCCAACGGATAGAAAAAGTAAAGGAATTGTTGGTGTATGATGAGTTGACACTTTCTGAAATCGCATACCGTTTGGGTTACAGCAGTGTAGGATATC
The DNA here is from genome assembly GCA_040386335.1 of Bacteroidota bacterium. Classification (GTDB taxonomy): domain Bacteria; phylum Bacteroidota; class Bacteroidia; order Chitinophagales; family Chitinophagaceae; genus JAZKFT01. Next base: position 50,946 of record JAZKFT010000046.1, on the reverse strand, counting down.
TTTCCAACCAATTTAAAAAGACAACCGGTCTTACCCCTTCATTTTATAAAAATTTACAGGGCAATAAGCGGAAAAATATTGACGACCTGTAAATGTTACAACATATACCCGCAATTGCACAACAATACCCGCAATTTCCCCATTTAGTTTTGTGCTGAAAAAAAAGGCTTCCGGCTGATCGCTGGCAATTTCCTTATGGTCTGTTAATGGTCCCAAAGCAAAGCCCGCCCGATTATTGCCATTAGAAGTTTAATTATTTTAATTTCAAAAAAAAAACAATAAAATGAAAAATTTAATCTTCCTGCTATTGGCAGTAACCGTATCGTTTACAGGTCTTTCGCAAAAGGACAAAGGCAGTATGAAAGGCAAAAAAGCTACTACCCTGAAAATAGCCAGCTATGCCTGCTCCGAACATCCTGATGTGGTAAGCAATGCAGCAGGCAAATGCAGCAAGTGCGGTAAAAATTTAAGCCTCTCTGGTAAAGAGCAAATGAAAATGGATGTAGTGAAAGGTTACGCCTGCCCCATGCATCCTGAAGAAACCAGTAGCGAACCAGGTAAATGTACCAAGTGTAACATGGATATGACAGCAACAACTACAGTGCCATCCATGTACGCCTGCAAAATGCACCCCAACGTAATCAGCGATGAAAAAGGTGTATGTGCCAAATGTGGCAAAAACCTGAGTCTCTCAAAAAAAGAGCAGATGAAAAAAGACGTGATGAAAGCATACACCTGCCCCATGCATCCGAATGAGATGAGTATGAAAGACGGTAACTGCACCCAATGTGGCATGGATTTAACGCCAGTTAAAAGCAAAAAGGGTTAGCTGTAGTGCCAGCGATAGAAAGCTGTTCACCGGCTATTGCACACGCTGGTTAGTTTACAATGAAGCAAAAAACAATACAGCATTAATAAGTGGCCTGTACCGGCAGGTATGGGCCTTTTTTACAAAGAATAAAAAAATGACACATACCTATAAACTTACAGGCATGACCTGCGGCGGTTGCGAAGCCGGGGTAAAAAGCAGTTTACTCAAGTTGCCAAATATTACCGCCGTGGAAGTTTCAAAGGAAAACCAAAGCGCAACCATTACAATGGATAAGCTCATTCCGCTTGCCGCTTTGCAAAATGCCCTTGAGAAAAAATACGCCATTACAGCACTGGAACACAACGAAGTTGCAGAGCAAACTAAAAACTGGCTCTCCACTTACAAACCCATTCTTTTGATTTTTGCTTACATATCTGTCATAGCGCTTATTGCAGGTACAAACGGAAAAAAATTAGACTGGATGAAAGCCATGAATACGTTTATGGCAGGGTTCTTTCTAACGTTCTCTTTCTTTAAAATGCTTGATTTAAAAGCCTTTACCGAAAGCTATGCCATGTACGATGTGGTTGCCAAAAAAGTAAAATCATGGGGCTTCATCTATGTTTTTATTGAGTTAAGTTTGGGTATTGCGTATGCCACTGGTTTTGAGCCTTTGCTAACTAATATTGTTACCTTGGCAGTAATGTCCGTCAGCATCATCGGTGTGTTGCAAAGCGTTTTGAACAAGCGTAAAATAAAATGTGCCTGCCTTGGTGCAGTATTTAACCTGCCTATGAGTACCGTTACTATTATTGAAGATGCCGTGATGATAGCAATGAGTGCAGTAATGCTGATAACCCTGTTTTAAAAAGGAGGAAATTCCGGCTCGTTGTGCTTTGCACTTCACAATAATATAAAACCCAATCAATGAAAAAATTACTGACCATGTCTCTGATTTGTTTTTCTGCCGGAGTAATTTCGCAGGAGAAAATAAATATTGGAACACCACCCCCAAGCCCTGAAGCCTCATTTACACAACAGTTGGGCACCAGCGAAATCAAAGTAAATTATTCCCGCCCGATGGCCAGGGGTCGTAAAATTTTTGGTGGCCTTGTGCCATTCGATAGTCTCTGGCGTACAGGAGCCAGCGGTTGTACTACAGTTGAGTTTACCCAGGAAATGATAATGGGAAATAAATCCATTAACGCCGGCAAGTATGCTCTCTTTACCATACCAACGGAAAACGAATGGACAATCGTACTCAACACCGATACAGCACTGCATGGAGCTTTTGGATACGACAGTAAAAAAGATGTTCACCGCTTTAAAATACCTGCCGGCAAATCGGAAAAATTCTACGAAGCATTTACCATCGAATCAAATGAAATTACAAATAAGGGCGGCGGGTTTCTCACCCTTGCCTGGGAAAACACCATCGTTCAAATACCTGTTAAAAGCCCGGCCGATGAAAAGATAATGGCAGAAATCAACAGGCGGCTGATTGCCAATAAAGAGGAAAATGCCGAATTGCAATACCAGGCAGCCAATTACTACTACGCTACCGGCAGGGACTACAAGCAAGCTGTTCTTTGGTTAAACGAGGCAGAAAAAACAGACAGCGAAAATTTCTATTATCCCAATCTCCGGCAAAAAATTTTGGGTGATTTAAGAGATTATAAGAATGGAATAGAAGCAGCAAAGAAGGCACTTATTCTGGGGGAGAAGAAGAAAATGACCAATGCAATACCTGCATTAAAAAAGCGAATAGCCGAATGGGAAAATCAATTAAAAAATAAGTAGCCTGATAATAGCATGGGAACAACCATACAATTCATAAACAACTAAAAATTTAAAAATGAAACAGGCAATTACCGGCTTCTTAATAGCTGCCACCACTTTAACAGCTTGCGAAAGCAGCAGCACCAAAACTGAAAGCCAAACTAAAACCACTGATTCAATACCGGTTGTTCCCAAAACAGAGCAGGCATATGCCTGTCCAATGCACCCAGAAGTAAAAGGCAAGAAAGGAGATAAATGTCCAAAATGTGAAATGGAATTATCGGTTCTGGTGAAATAAGGATGGCGTAATCTTTTACAGGCCGGCAATATAGGATAGCAAAATAATCAGGCACCCCTGTTTGGGTAAAGCACTGCCCATGCCCGTGTTAATAAAAGAAACAAAATAAAGAGGACCAGTTGGGATCAAATATTAACCGCAGTTCATGATGCGTTATTTCTATTAGTTTATAAACCAAACCACAGAATGGTTGAATGATTTGGCAACAGATATTTATGGAACATAAAATTCAAAACTACACATGTCCGATGCACTCAGAAATAGTGCAGAAGAATCCAGGTTCATGTCCCATTTGTGGAATGAACTTAATCGTGATTGAAGAAGGTAAAAACCTATCTGTTGTCTCTCCTCAACACCATGGTTCAAATCCTCCCATGAACCATGAAGGTCACAACCACCACGCTATGATGATTGCTGATTTTAAAAAGCGTTTTTATGTGGTGTTAGTGTTAACTATCCCCATCATGATGCTATCAATGATGATACAGGAATGGCTGCATGTTGACTGGCAATTTCCCGGTTCTCAGTATGTTTTATTTGCGCTGACAACTATCGCATTTTTTTATGGAGGCTGGCCCTTTTTGAAAGGTTTAACTGATGAGGTAAAAGCAAAAAGTGCAGGCATGATGTTTTTAATTGGCTTTGCTATAACGGTGGCTTATGTGTACAGTGTAGCGATTGTGTTTGGTTTGCAGGGCATGGATTTTTTTTGGGAACTGTCTACCCTCATTCTCATCATGCTACTTGGGCATTGGATTGAAATGAAATCTGTTGCCGGTGCGTCCAGGGAGTTAGAATTGCTGGTGCAGTTGATGCCATCTGATGCCCACATGGTGATGCCGGATATGGTACACGATGTAAAGACCGACACACTCAAAGAGACCGATATCATTCTTGTAAAGCCCGGAGAAAAAGTAGCTGCCGATGGGATCATCATTGAAGGCGAAAGCTATCTCAACGAATCCATGCTGACCGGTGAATCAAAGCCGGTACAAAAAGTAAAAGGTGATAAAGTAATTGCCGGTGCCATTAATGGTAACGGCTCTATTAAAGTCACCGTTTCCCATGCTGCAAAAGATTCTTACCTGTCACAGGTAGTAAAGCTGGTGGATGATGCCCAAAAGTCGAAATCTAAAACACAGTTGCTGGCAGATACAGCTGCGAAATGGCTGGCGATCATTGCCATTGTTGCCGGTATCTCCACCTTTCTATATTGGTATGTAACCGGTCAAACGATGGCCTTTGCCATGGAAAGAATGGTTACTGTGATCGTAATTTGCTGCCCGCATGCATTAGGTCTGGCTGTACCTCTTGTAGTGGCCAAATCAACAGCATTGTCCGCAAATAATGGCTTGCTCATTAAAAACCGTACTGCGTTTGAAAACGCCAGGAAAATCACCACTATCGTATTTGATAAAACCGGGACATTGACCGTGGGGAAGTTTGAGGTATCTAAAATTGTCTCTCTACAAAAAGACCTGGGCGAAAATGAAATCATTCGCCTGGCATCAGCACTGGAGCAAAAATCCGAGCATCCGATTGCAACAGGTATTCTAAAAAAAATAAAGGATTTATCCATCACCATACCAGCCACAGAAAATTTTAATGCCATTACGGGTAAAGGTGTTGAAGCCACTGTAGAGGGCAAAAAGATATTGGTGGTTAGCCCCGGCCATTTAAAGGAAAACAACATCGCCGTTCCCGAAAGCTTTATTGCCAACGACACAGAAACGGTTGTGTTTGTCATTATCAATAACCAACTGGCTGGATATATAGCTTTGTCCGATGAGATACGCCCCGAATCTGCAGAAGCCATAAAGGTTTTAAAACAGAACAATATCAAATCAATATTGCTTACCGGAGACAACGACAAAGTGGCAAAAACTGTGAGTGAAACTTTAGGAATGGACAGCTTTATGGGTGAAGTATTGCCACACCAAAAATTAGAGAAAATAAAGGAACTGCAAAGCAAGGGTGAATTTGTGGCTATGACAGGAGATGGCGTAAATGATGCACCGGCACTGGCCATTGCAGATGTGGGCATTGCTGTAGGCAGTGGCAGCGATATTGCTGCCGAAACAGCAGGCATCATTTTGGTAAACAGTAATCCTAAAGACGTGGTGAACCTGATTTTATTTGGCAAAGCGACTTATCGTAAAATGATACAGAACCTGGTTTGGGCCACGGGCTATAATGTAATTGCCCTGCCTTTGGCAGCCGGCATTCTGTATAACCAGGGCATTTTGTTAAGCCCCGCCGCAGGTGCCGTTTTAATGACTGTCAGCACTATTGTAGTAGCCATCAATGCAAGTATGTTGAAAGTGAAAAAATAAAAGTATAAATGAAAAGAATCCTATTAATAACCTTCCTTATAAACTTTTATTCCCTCGATTCCACGGCACAGGCTGTAACCTACACCTGCCCCATGCATCCTGAAATACACGCTGCAAAGCCCGGCAACTGTCCTAAGTGCGGAATGAAATTGGTAAAGGAAAAACCGAAAGCAGTGAAGCAGCCGGCGGTTCCAAAAAAGGCTGCACCATTGCCTAAAAAGGCTCCTGTAAAAATGGAAAGCAAGGACTCCATGAAGATGGAACCGAAAGAAGAAATGGCGACTATCACTTACACCTGCCCGATGCACCCTGAAATACATGCTGCCAAACCCGGCAACTGCCCTAAATGTGGAATGAAATTAGTGCCGGAAAAACCTGGATCTATTGCTGAAAAACCCGGCAATAAACAACAGGTCACCTATACCTGCCCGATGCATCCGGAAATACATTCCAACAAACCTGGCACCTGCCCTAAATGTGGGATGAAGCTGGAACCCGAAAAAGCTGGATCCGATACATCAAATCAGCACAAAGGGCATGATATGAAACATGGTGATACGCATGGCGAAAATACGGATGATAACAGCGGGCTATCAGCAAATATAAAACTGGCGAAGAAGAACCTGGGGTCTGTAAAAACCATTGTCAACAACACGCCTCCACGAACAGTTCGTTACGATCTATACATCGCCGACACCATGGTAAATTTTTCCGGCAAATCAAAACGGGCCATTGCAGTAAACGGGCAAATACCCATGCCCACACTCATATTCACCGAAGGCGACACAGCTGAAATATATGTACACAATAATCTCAGGGAAGAAACATCCCTTCACTGGCATGGCCTTTTTCTCCCCAACAGGATGGATGGTGTACCCAACCTTACCCAGATGCCCATTATGCCGGGTGCTACATTTCTTTACAAATTTCCCATTATACAACATGGCACCCACTGGTACCACAGCCATACCGGACTGCAGGAGCAGATAGGCATGTATGGCGCCTTTATTATGAACAAAAGAAAGGAATGGGATATCCCAACCCTTCCTGTTGTGATTAGCGAATGGACAGATATGAAACCACGGGAGGTGGACCGCAGCCTGCACAGTGCCACTGATTGGTTTGCGATACAAAAAGGCAGTACCCAAAGTTATGGGGAGGCAATAAAAAAAGGGTATTTCAAAACCAAACTGGCCAACGAATGGAAACGAATGAATGCCATGGATGTAAGTGATGTGTTTTATGACAAGTTCCTGGTCAATGGAGCAAATCAAAATGAGCAACCCCAATTTAAGAAAGGAGATAAAGTACGATTACGCATAGCCAATGCCGGGGCATCTGATTATTTCTGGCTCACATGGGCGGGAGGTAAAATAACGGTGGTGGCCACCGATGGTAACGATGTGGAACCAGTTGAGGTAGACAGGTTAATAATAGCCGTTTCCGAAACCTACGATGTTGTAGTAACCCTACCCGAAAACATGAGCTACGAATTTTTGGTCACTCCGGAAGACCGCACTAAATCAGCTTCCCTGTGGCTGGGCAGCGGAATGAAAATGGCTGCTGCAAGGCTTCCCAGGCTTAAATACTTTGCCGGCATGAAAATGATGAACCAAATGATGGATATGAGGGGGAGCATGATAGAAATGGCTGGTATGAAAATGGCGAACCAGGTAATGGATATGAACACGGTAATGTACCAGGAAATTACTGGCCCGGAAAATGAAAAAGACAGCTTGCCAACAAAAAAGACTCAAGTGTCTGACAACGTTTCCACGATAAAGGAAAAGAACGGGGTAGATGCTTTGCCGATGGATCATAGTGGCCACAATATGGCAGGAATGGAGCCTGAGGCATCCGATATTGTTTCATTAAAATATACCATGCTTCGGGCACCCGAAAAAACATCGCTGCCGGCCGGTCCTCTTAAGGAACTAAAATTTGATTTAACCGGAAATATGAGTCGTTATGTATGGACACTGGACAACAGAACAGTATCAGAGTCCGACAGAATTCTAATTAAAAAAGGTGAAAACCTCAGAATTGTACTTTTCAACAATAGTATGATGCGTCACCCGATGCACCTGCATGGCCACGATTTCAGGCTGCTGAACGGCCAGGGCGAATATGCGCCCATGAAAAACATTATTGATATCATGCCCATGGAAAGGGATACTATAGAATTTGCAGCGTCAGAGCCGGGAGGGGATTGGTTTTTTCATTGCCATATATTGTACCATATGATGAGTGGCATGGGCAGAATTTTCAGGTATGAAAATTCGACCCGCAATCCTGAAATCCCTAATCCCAAACTTGCCCAAAGACAATTATTCCGTGACGACCGGATGTTTCATGCCATGGCGAGAATTGGGCTCGAAAGTAATGGCAGTGATGGGGAAGCAATGATCGTTAATACGAGATGGAAAATAAGTACCCTTTGGCATTTGGGAATGCACGACAGGCATGGCTACGAAAGCGAAACGATGATTGGCCGCTACCTTGGAAGGAACCAATGGTGGTATCCATATGTGGGCTATGATTACCATTACAAAGCGTATAATCCTAAGGAAAAAAATATCTTCGGCAGCGATGACAAAAATATGTTTGGCCAGCTGAGCAATAAGGAAAAACGTAGCACAGTGGTAGCAGGTGTGGCGTATACGCTACCCATGCTATTTGTGGCTGATGGCAGGATTGATGGCAATGGAAAATTCCGCTTCCAGTTGAGCAGGGAAGATATCCCGGTCTCCAGCAGGCTACGATTCAATGTTATGCTCAATACCGACAAGGAATATATGGCTGGCTTCAGGTACATCCTTACCAAATACCTTTCCTTATCCACTCACTACGATAGCGACATGGGTCTTGGGGCCGGCATTTCCATTACTTACTAAGATGTAGAAATACCTTAACAAACCATGATATTTGCAGGATAAGACCAACATGTTATGAAACCAGTGCTCTATACTTTTATCGCTATAGCCACGCTCATTATTTTTGCCTGCAAAGAGGCGGGCACCAACGCCAACCCTGGCAATGATGCTACCAAAAAAGTACAAACCAAAGAAGACAGTGCCTATAACGCCGCAATAGAGATACATGATGAAGTAATGCCAAAAATGGGCAAGCTGATAGGGTACCAGAGAAAAGCCCAACAACGGTCAGATTCTGCGGCTATGCTTATCAAAAAGAGTGGATTAGCCGGCGCGAAGGAATTTAAGCAACGGGTAGACTCTTTGTTGTTTGAACTAAAGCTTGCAGAAAAAGGCATGAACGATTGGATGGAAGGTTTTAATGCCGAACCCAAATTGCCAACAGCCGAAGAACGTACCGCTTATTTTGAAGATCAGAAAGCCAAAGCTATAAAGATGAAGAGCCAGTTTTTTGCTGCTTTAGACAAAGCAAAAGAGATGCTGGGTGAATAACCTGCCTCAAAGTTTTTGCGTATGCCGAACAACTCCATAGAATTAGCGCCAGCTACGATCAATCATGCCGACTCCCTGTTGCCCATATTCAGCAATGCAGAAAATGTGAAGTACACCAACTTTAAAACCTTTGCTGACATTGTCTCTTTTAGGATCTTTATAGACATGTTCCTGGCCATAGAAAAAGGCAGCCCGTTGCAATACGGACCTTATTCTATTTGCTTCGATCAGGAGATCATTGGTCTTTGTGGTTTACAACAGATAAATCTAGACGCAGGGAAATCAGAATTATGGTACCTGCTTCATCGGGATCACTGGGGCAAGGGGCTGGCAAAGCAGGCCGTACAAATACTCCTGGCCATGACTAAAGAAAACACACGGCTTTCCACCATTTATGCAGAAGCCGTTAGCAGCAATAAGCCTAGCTGGCATATCCTTGAAAGTGTTGGCTTTATAAAAAACAGCGAACGAAAAGATGGTTTTAATAAAGAAGGTTTTGCGGCTGACTTGCTCACCTATAGTTTAAACATGTCCGCATAAGCGTAAGTTCTATATTTGGCGTTTTACCGAAACGATTTCCTGATGCAACCAGCAGCACCTGCTATAACCCAACCCAATACCAGCAAACAAGTAAACCCTGCCCGTATCCGGCAAAAAAAGATCAGGGAATTTATAGAGGAGCACCGGTTATACCAGCTTAAAGATTTTGCTCAACTTCAATCGTTTTCCAGGGCCGATCCGGCGATAGCAACTTTTCACCATCATACCAAAACCTTTCTTGTAAAAAAAGACATCGAAACGGTTTGGCAGGCTTACAAAACACTACACCCTAAAGATGCCTGGGGAAATGGCATGCTGAGTTTTGGCCTGCAATATTCAAAAAGAAAAAATGCGCTCAGCTATGTAGATGATGCCTACGATGGCGCAGAAGTAGGGCAGATCGTTTTAATAAACCTGGCATTGCTGGGTGGCCTGGTAAATATTGCTGTGGGCCACGAAATAACAGCAGTAAATGAAGCAGAAAAATACCTGGAGACCTGCTACCTAACGCATGGAAAATCCGCTGGCAGCCAGCAAATACGACTACAATCAACACCAGAAGGTTTTACAGAAATTACGCACCACACCATTTACAAAAGCGACTCTCCATTCAGGGATAAAATGTTATACCCCTTTCTGCATACGCTGGCCATCACTACTTTTCACCGCAATATTAAGCGGCATATTATGCGATAAAAAGTATTCATTTTCCACCTGGCAAATACGATTTCAAAATAGAAAACACTACTCCCGATACTACCATTATACAACACACCATCAACTGGATTCAGTCGGTTGTGATTGGCTGTAATTTTTGCCCATTTGCAGCAAAGGCGCTTTTAAAAAAAACAGTGCGTTATACCGTATTGCCTTCGGCAAATACAAAAGCTGTGTTGGAAAAATTAATGCAGGAAATTTATCACCTGGACGAAGGAGAAGACATAGAGACCACCTTTATCATTTTGCCCGATAATTTTGGGGATTTTAGCGCCTACCTGGATTTGGTGGAGGTCGCCGAAAAGCTGATTGAAAAAGAAGACTACGAAGGCGTTTATCAGCTTGCCAGTTTCCATCCGCAATACTGCTTTGCCGGAGAATCGCCTGAGGATGCTGCTAACTACACCAATCGTTCCCCCTACCCCATGCTGCATATTTTACGCGAAGACAGTATCACCAACGCATTGGAGAATTTCCCCGACCCGGAGTCGATCCCGGAAAAAAATATTGCATTTGCAAGAAATAAGGGGCTGGCTTATATGCAGGAACTCATGAGGCAGGCATTGGGTCAGTAGGATATCGGGCGCTGCAAGTTGTTGGATTCGGCAAGTTGCTGGATTCGGCAAGCAACCCAAAAAAAGTCCGGTCATTGCGAGGAGGGGTTCTTGCCCATACGTGGCAATCCGAGGAATTTGTAGTGCTGGCTGCATTCAATCAATATCATGCTCAGTAATAGCAGGGGGATTGCTTCGGCAAGAACCTCGCAATGACTTAACTAAAAAAAGTCCCGTCATTGCGAGGAGGGGTTCTTGCCCCGACGTGGCAATCCCCGGCAATTTGTAGTGTTGGCTGCATTAAATCAATACCATGGTGACTAATAGCAGGGGGATTGCTTCGGCAAGAACCTGCCAATGACTGGATTTTTTAGATTGGTTAAATCTTCACCTTCACCACCAACTTCTTAATCGGCCCTGCCCCAATCATGGGAGCATGCACATCCTCTGGCCAAAAAATGGTGAACTGGTTATCTGTCAAATCGAAATAAGTATCCGGGGCATCGTTATAAAATACCACGTCTTTTTCAGGATTGTATTCGCCGCGTTGGTCTTTACAACCGTTACGCGGTTTATAGCCCATTGTTTCCTTGCCGCTAATGCAAAGCTGGATATCGATATGTTTATCATGGCACTCGAACTTGGCGATGGATTCAGCAGCCGTCATCCCATTTTTATCAGACACGATCACACGTATATTATCGCCATCCACTTCGTATTTACCTACCTCCAATGTGGCCAGATCCAGGCCTTCCAGGTAAACAAAAGCCTTTGCAAAATGCGGGTGCAGGCAGGCGTATTTGCCAATGTTCGCTAAAGTATCTAAGATCATTTTTTAAAGAATTTTCGGTGAAAAAAATTGAAAAATCCGCCCAACAATTGGTGGGCGGATTTTACAGAAACTGTTGCTATTTCGTGGTTAGGCCTAACCCTCTTTCCCTCTCCTGGCGGAGAGGGAAGGTGCTTTATAGCTTGTCCAAACTGCTGGTTCTGCCACATCATCAATTGTACACTTCCAAACTATTGTGACTTCTGGCCATCAACAAATCATAAATCAAAAATCCGAAATCATAAATCAACGCTGTACCCTTCCGCTGCCATCGCCTTTTACCAGCTCTTTTACTTCGGTTAAAGTGGCATGGTTCAAATCGCCTGGAATGGTATGTTTTAACGCAGAAGCAGCTACGCCAAATTCGGCAGCATCAGCCATGCTCATTCCCGTCACCAGGCCGTAGATCAGGCCGCTGGCAAAACTATCGCCACTACCCACACGGTCCACGATACGAACACTGTATTGTTTGGTATGATAAAAATCAGTACCGTTATAAACCAGCGCACTCCAGCCGTTATCACTGGCACTATGGCTTTCACGTAATGACGATGCTATGAATTTGAAATTAAATTTTTCTTTCATCTGGTGGAACACGTCTTTAAAGCCATCCAGGTTTAGTTCGCCTTTGGTTACATCGGTATCCTTGGCTTTGAAACCCAGGCACAAATCAGCATCTTCTTCGTTGCCAATGCATACATCTACAAATTCGCAAAGGCCGGTCATTACTTCACGGGCCTTTTCTTTGGTCCATAATTTTTTACGGAAATTAAGATCAATACTGGTAGTAATGCCTTTGGCTTTGGCAGCCTTCAAAGCAGCCAAAGCAAGGGCAGCAGCTTTATCGCTCAGGGCGGGAGTAATACCGGTAGTATGGAACCAATCTGCCCCTTCAAATATTTTATCAAAATCAAATTCTGATGCATCCACATCGGCAATAGATGCGCCGGCGCGGTCGTACACTACCTGCGAGGCACGCATAGAGGCTCCGGTTTCCAGGAAATAAATGCCGAGGCGGTCGCCGCCACGGGCAACAAACTGTGTATCAACTCCATAGCGACGCAGGTGGTTGATGGCACTTTGCCCGATAGGGTTGTTAGGCACCTTCGAAACAAAGGTTCCGTTTTCGCCGTAGTTACAAATAGCTGCGGCCACATTAGCTTCACCGCCGCCATAGGTTACGTCTAAACTGTCGGCCTGTACAAAACGTTTGTAGTCGGGAGTAGATAAGCGGAGCATGATTTCTCCTAGTGTTACAACTTTTTTTGGCATGATCGTAGGTTTGTTTTTAAGTAAAAAATGAAATTGATTGATTTGTATTTATCTTGAAACCCTGTTTTAAAAAAGTGGTTAAAGGTAGCCGCAGAAATGAACATAATCACACAAAAAAATCCGGTAACGTTTGCGTAAAAATATGGGGCATTCTAACAGTATTAAAATATCATTGTCGTGTAAGATCGTATTGCTGCCAGCTGCCGGATTTTGAAACAAAAATGCCCTCACCAGGTCCATCTTTTCAGAAGACATTGCTGTTCATTATTGTTCCTTAGCCGTTTTAAAAACAACCGCCGCTACATTCGCTTAATAACAACTATATGGATAAAAAATCAGCCCTTTTAGAGTTAATTCCCGAGCAGGGAATATTGCCCCTTTATTTTTATAAGGATACAGAAGTAAGCCTCAATGTGCTGAAAGCCTTATACAGTGCAGGTATCCGCACGGTGGAGTACACCAACCGCGGCGAGGCAGCCCTTAGTAATTTTAAGGCCATGAAGCAATTGTGCGAAACCGAACTTACAGGTATGTACCTGGGTGTAGGCACCATTAAAAATGGCGAACAGGCACAACAGTTTATAGATGCCGGTGCAGACTATATCATTTCTCCGGGCCTGGTACCTACAGCTGCAGCGGTAGCTGACGCAAACAATATGCTTTGGGTACCTGGCTGTATGACACCCAGCGAGATCATAGCAGCTGAAACCCTTGGTGCAAAATTTGTAAAATTGTTTCCCGGAAATATACTGGGGCCGGATTTTATGAGTGCCATTAAAGAACTGTTTCCCAATGTTTTATTTATGCCCACAGGCGGCGTAGATACCACCCCGGATAATATGGGCGCCTGGTTTAAGGCCGGTGTTTGCGCCGTGGGAATGGGCAGCAAACTGATCAGCAAAAAATTGTTGGAAACAAAAGACTACGCGAAAATAGAAAGCCTCACCCGGGAAGTGCTAACCACGATTCAGCAACTGAGAGGCGAGGTGATGTAGGATTGGGCAAATTGGGGATTGCAAATTGGAAATTGAAAAAATAACCATGGTTATCAATTTTAGATTTTCAGTTTGCAATTCTATTGAACGCCATATAAATATCAAACCCTAATAACACTTGCCATACCATGAGCCAAACAACGATTGGAAATTTAAAAGCATCAGTGGGTAAATACCGCTGGACAATATGTGGTCTGCTTTTTTTTGCTACCACCATTAACTATTTAGACAGGCAGGTTTTAAGCCTTTTGCAACCCCGGCTGGCAGAAAAATTTGGCTGGACGAATACCGACTATGCAAATATTACCTCGGTGTTCCAATTCGTGTATGCGATTTCCATGCTGTTTGCAGGTCGCATTATCGATAAAATGGGTACTAAAAAGGGTTACGTATGGGCTATCATCATCTGGTCAATTGGCGCATTGTTGCATGCTTTGGCGATACCTCTGGGTAAGGGAGCAGCGACAGTACTTGGGTTTGTGGGCATTGGATCTTTTGCCATATCGTTTGTTTCCATAGCCGGTTTTATGATCAGCCGGGCTGTTTTGGCCATTGGTGAAGCCGGTAACTTTCCGGCAGCCATTAAAGCCACGGCCGAGTATTTCCCTAAAAAAGAACGTTCATTTGCCACCGGCATTTTTAATTCGGGCGCCAATGTGGGGGCTATCCTCGCCCCGCTTACGGTACCCTGGATCGGCGACCATTGGGGCTGGGAATATGCGTTTGTAATTATTGGTGCAGTAGGCTTTTTATGGCTGATGTTCTGGTTGATATATTATGAGAAACCTGAAAATCAAAAGCGGATGTCAGCTGCCGAGTACGCTTATATTACCGCCGACAAATTGAACGACCCCGAAGTGGGTGCCACTGCAGAAACAAATGCTGCAAAAGTTTCATGGATGAAGCTGCTGGGATACAAACAAACCTGGGCTTTTGTATTTGGCAAATTTATGACGGATGGTGTTTGGTGGTTTTTCCTGTTTTGGCTACCTGCTTACCTGAAAGCACAATATGGTATGGTGGGCGATGCCATTATTTTCCCATTAGCCATCCTCTATACCATCACCATGATTGGTAGCGTAGGCGGTGGATGGTTTCCCACTTATTTTATCAACAAAGGCCTGCAGCCGTACGATGCCCGTATGAAAGCCATGCTGATGATCGCTGTGATCCCATTGGTGGTATTGCTGGCACAGCCGTTTGGCTATATTAGTTTCTGGGTTCCTGTATTGCTGGTGGGTGTTGGCACTGCCGCACACCAGGCCTGGAGTGCCAATATTTTCACTACCGTATCCGATATGTTCCCTAAAAAAGCCGTCGGTTCTATCGTGGGTATAGGGGGCATGGCCGGCGGTATTGGCGGTGTAATTGTATCAAAATCGGGTGGCGCATTATTCGATCATTATAAAGCACTGGGTCATGTTCAAACAGGGTACACGATCATGTTCTCATTTTGTGCCGTTGCTTACCTGATAGCCTGGACCGTGATGAAAATACTGGTACCTAAATACAAGCCTATTACTGATTTATAATTTGTAATATTCCCGAAGAGGACTCAATCTTCAAAGAGAAGTCAAGCTTTGAAAGCTTGACTTCTCTAAAACCAAGCCGCTACCGCCCTAAGCCAAACCCCAATCCACAAAGGGAATACACGTCTTCCGATAACATCGGACCGCAGGATATAGAACCATCGATTGCCCCATTGAAAATGCATTTCTAAAAAATGCCATTTATCAATCATAATAAACAACCATCACAATGAGTTTGCAAGAAGAGATCCGCTCCAAATTTGTAGCGGAAGACGCGATACCCGAAGCTTTCAGGCTACCGGAAGAAATTAATCAGAAAGAATACCTGAGCAATGGCCAGATGAAACAGTGGGCCGGTGACTGCCATACCGTGTACTCTCCTGTGTGCATAGCTACCACGGAAGGCCTCGTTCGTAAAACCATTGGTTCTTACCCGGTTTGTACCGTAACAGAAGCCATGGAGTCGCTGGATGCTGCCGTGGCGGCTTATAACAATGGCCGTGGCGAATGGCCTGCCATGAGCATTGCCAACCGCATCAAGTGCGTGGAGAAATTTACCTACAAAATGATGGAGCAAAAAGACATCGTGGTAAAACTCATCATGTGGGAGATCGGTAAATCGTACAGCGATTCGGTAAAAGAATTTGACCGCACCGTGGAGTATATCAATGCCACCATCGATGCCCTCAAAGACCTTGACCGCAGCTCTTCCAAATTTGACATCGAACAAGGAATCGTAGCCCAGGTACGCCGCTCCCCACTGGGTGTAGTGTTGTGTATGGGACCGTTTAATTACCCGCTCAACGAAACATTTACCACCCTGATCCCAGCTTTGATCATGGGGAATACCATTTTGTTCAAACCGCCGAAACATGGTACCCTGTTGCATTACCCGCTGTTAAAGGCCTTCCAGGAATGTTTCCCCAAAGGTGCTGTTAACACCATCTATGGTCGCGGGAATGTAATCGTAACACCGCTGATGCAAACCGGGAAGATCAATTGCCTGACACTGATCGGCAGCAGCAAAGTAGCCAACCAATTAAAGAAGGAACATCCCAAAGTAAACAGGCTGAGGGCCATACTTGGATTGGATGCCAAAAACGCTGCTATCATTACTTCCAAAGCAGATATCGACCTGGCAGTAAAAGAAACCGTGCTGGGCTCCTTGTCGTTCAACGGGCAGCGTTGCACCGCGCTTAAAATCATTTTTGTTCATAAAAGTATTGCAGACGAATTTTTACAAAAACTCAGTGGCGAAGTAAATAAGCTGCCGTTTGGTATGCCATGGGAAAAAGGTGTAGCACTGACCCCTGTTCCCGAGCCCAACAAACCAGCTTATCTGAAAGAATGTATTGATGATGCGATAGAACACGGTGCCAGGATCGTAAATGAAAACGGTGGAACGACCGTAGAATCATTTGTGTACCCCGCTATCATGTACCCGGTAAACGACCAGATGAAACTTTATCGTGAGGAACAGTTTGGTCCTGTAATTCCAGTGGTGCCTTTCAGCAATATCGAAGAAACGATTCAATACCTGATTGATTCGCCGCATGGCCAGCAGGTGAGTATTTTCAGCAATAATGCAGATGAAGTAACTGCCCTTATCGACCCATTGGTAAACCAGGTGAGCCGTGTAAATATCAACTGCCAGTGTCAGCGTGGACCTGACGTATTCCCTTTCACCGGCCGCAAAGACAGTGCGGAAGGTACTTTGAGCGTAGCAGATGCATTACGTTCGTTTTCCATCCGTTCGCTGGTGGCAGCCAAACTGAACGAACCGAACAAAAAGATGATCAACGAAATTATCAATGATCAGAGCTCGCACTTTTTGAGTACGAGGTATTTGTTGTAAATAATAAGAAAAGCATGCTATTGAAAACGGGGCCCGCAGCCCCGTTTTTTGTTTCTGGCTTTCTTGCTTGTTACTGGCGGAATGAGGCGCGGGCCTTGTGCGTTGCTTCCTGTGCCTGGCCGTTACTTGTTTTTGAACCGGATGATGTCACAAATTGAGTAATGACCAGGCAAAGGTCGGGGGTAGCAGCGAAAGATGCTGCCATGCCGTCAAATACAAACCCTGGCGCTGGAATAAATTTAGATTGTAATTTTAAGCGAAAGAAAATACCGCCATGAAGAATAACTTCGTCTTCAACCTGCTACAGGTCATATTTACATTGGTAGGTGTCGGCATGCTGGTAGCCGGCTATTTTGCAGCGCCAGGTTCACTTACAGATGATGGCTTTGCACTCAATAAATTTTTCTATGCCATGGGTGGCTTTTTTATTGTGTGGCCGATTATCTTGTTTGGAACCATCAAATACTTCTACCGCCGCGCCGCTCAAAAAGTAGCCGATCTGAAAGCCAATGGCATCAAAGGCAAAGCCCGTGTACTACAGATGCGCCGGACGAACCTTACGGTAAATCGTATCCCACAGGTGATACTGGATCTGGATATCAAGACCAGCCTTGGAGAACAGTTCCCCGCATCCTATAAAAAATGTATTGACCCCATCTATTACAGTCTCATCCGCCCCGACCTTGATCTTACAGTGTATGTAGACCCTAACAACCACAAAAGTTTGTATGTAGATTTTGAAGAGGCTTGGGCGAGGATGGGCAGCAGCAGGGGTAATACGGGGTTTCCACAAGCCTGACTGCGCTTTACTTATCTGTGGCAGGGTTTCATTGGCGTAGGAATGAGGCGTGGGCTTTGCGGGTTGTCTTCCTGTGCCTGGGCGTTACTTGGCTACGAATTTCGTGATGGCCAATTTTCTAAATCAAGTAATTTGCCAGCACATGCCGGGAGGCATGCGCCAGTGTCGAAGGATTTATGAGACAAGCCGGCGAGTTACCCAAATAACTCTTGCATTACCTGCTCTTTGGAAATATTAAAATGGGTTGCCACACTGGAAATAATTCCGTTTATTGTCCCCACTTTAATAGGATCATGGTTGGGTATAGTTAAATGATGCTCTCCAGCTTGCTCGGTTGTTATTGTTATGTGGCTACCATTCTGCCTGACAATTTGATAACCATATACCCTCAGGCACTTAATAATCGCTTTGCCCGAAATATCCCGCGGCGTTTTCATAAAGCCATTATTTCATCCTTTACAAAATGAAGATGTGCAAAAGAGGGTGCCTCATCTTTATTTTCAAAATGGCAATCAATCCCACCCTTAATATTTTGCTTTAGTTCTGCCACAGTATCACCTTCGGCGAAAATTCCTGTACCTACGGCCTCCGCATAATAACCGCCTTCTTCAGCCTCGTGTACTAAAAAAGTTATCTCTTTCATGGGAGTAAAGATAATGGAAGGTTTTAGAAA
The DNA here is from genome assembly GCA_040386335.1 of Bacteroidota bacterium. Lineage (GTDB taxonomy): Bacteria > Bacteroidota > Bacteroidia > Chitinophagales > Chitinophagaceae > JAZKFT01. The sequence continues at coordinate 32,537 of JAZKFT010000046.1, read as the reverse complement.
CTAATGCAGGCGCAGTTTGCTTAAAAATTAAGCTCCTTTTAAATTGGATGCTTTCTTAAAATTCTTACATCGAGCGGAACAGGAAAATTGAATACACTACAAACACTTCATTTTCGCAGCAACGAGGCGTTGGTTATGGGTACTGGCTTCCTGTGCCTTGCCGATACTTTTCTTAAAACTGGCCGCTTCTCAAACCAACTTCAAACTTTCACCGCTTTACTTTTCCTAATAACTCATACACTCCTTCAATTCCTTCTCCGAATAAGCCATCCCATATTGCTTCAATACATCGTCCGGCACACCGTTCCACTGGTTGGGCACGTTGCCCATATAGCCGATATCTTTAATGCCAATTTCAGAAGTATAGAAACCGGTGGCGACGAGGTTCCGTATTAACGTGAAGAATGCAACACCCTGTTTCATGGCTGGCTTTGCTTTTTTAGGATAGGCTATTTCGTCCACTATTTCCAGTCGCTGTTTTTCGCTGATATCAGCAAAAGGTTTTTCAAAACGGGTGAGCGATTGCATATCCAGCCAGCGCAGGCCACCCCGCATCGGTGTTTGGTGCCGGGGCATATCCTTAACAATAAACTCAATAAAGTCGGGCACTTTGGCATCGGTAGCGCTGCCACTGGTTGCATCTTTTGGTATAATGATATCGGCCAATATGGCAATGGTCGCCATTTCTTCGGGCGTAAAAAACTTCTCATCCTTCAGTTTTTTATTGACCAGTTTTTCTTCTTCCATCCTGTCTGCTTCGTCCGGTGCGGTTGCTGTATTGGCCGCCACCTTTTTGTCATCTGCTGTTTTACATGCTTCTATCAGCACGCCAGAAGAGGCAGTGCCTATAATGAGTGCTTTAATGGATTTACGTCTGTCCATAATAATGAGTTATGAATAATGAGTTATCAGTTATCAGTTATGAGTTATCAATTATGGGTTATGAATAATGAGTATGGGAGAAGCGTTATGCACCCGGAATTTTAATTGCACGCCACTCATTACTCATTCCTCATTACTGTTTGTTTTACAAATTCTGCTTCTTCAGTTGGTCAACAATATATTCACTTGCCCGCATCGATAAGGCCAGAATGGTCCAGGTAATATTCTTATCCGCTTGCGATACAAACTGGCCGCCATCCACACAAAATAAATTTTTACAATCGTGCGCCTGGCTCCATTTATTAAGCGCCGATTTTTTAGGATCATTGCCCATTCGTACCGTTCCGGCTTCGTGGATAATATTGCCAGGATTGGCCAGCCCATGGTCTTTTTCATTGGGCTCGTCGCCCCATGTAATTACAGCGCCCATATTGTGCATCATTTCCCGGAAAGTATCCTTCATATGCTTGGCCTGCTTAATCTCGTAGTCACTGTTTTTGGTGTTGAACCTCAAAACCGGGATGCCGTATTTATCTACAACCGTGGGATCTATCTCACAATAGTTGGTTTCCAGCGCAATGCTTTCGCCACGACCAGCCATTCCTACCCGTGCACCGTACAGGTAGCGATAGTCTTCCTTTAACGACACTCCATAACCACCGGCTTCCTTGGTTTTTCCATTGATCTGGTATGTACCGTTTTGGTCTTGTATATCAAAACCAAAACCATAAGCCGGTTGGCCAAAACCACCCCAATATTCTATATGATAGCCTCTTGGAAAATCGAGCTTTTTATTATCCAGCCACCAGGGGGTATACACGTGCATTCCACCTACCCCATCTTCGTTGTAACGCTTACGGCCAAACAATTGTGGCAACACACCACCCAAAGCCGCACCGGTTGAATCATGCAGGTATTTACCGACCACATTACTGCTGTTTGCCAACCCGTTCGGGTGCCTGGTGGAAACAGAGTTCAGCATCAGCCGGGCACTTTCGCAGGCACTAGCGGCCAGTATCACCACCCGGCCTTCCACCTGGTATTCCTGCATGTCCGTTTTGTTTACATACGATACGCCAGTGGCCAGCCCGTCTTTATTAGTCAGCACTTCGCGGGCCATGGCATTGGTGACGATATCCAGGTTGCCGGTAGCTGATGCCGGTTTTATCAATACAGATGAGGAAGAAAAATCGGCATATACTTTACAGGCCCTTCCGCACTGGGCACAATAAAAACAGGCACCGCGTTCTTTGTTGATTTGTTTGGTGAGGATGGATAACCGGGAAGGTATCACCGGTATGTTCATTCCAGCTCCTGCCTTCTTAATAAACATTTCATGAAGCCTTGGCTTTGGTGGCGGTAAAAAAATACCATCCGGGTCATTTTCCAAACCTTCATTGCTACCAAACACACCAATGAGTTCATCAATTTTATCGTAATAGGGCTTTATGTCTTCGTAGCCGATGGGCCAGTCGTCGCCGAGACCATCAATACTTCTTCGTTTAAAATCTTTTGGGCCAAAGCGTAGCGATATCCTGCCCCAATGGTTGGTGCGCCCACCCAACATCCTGGCCCGCCACCACTCCCACGTGGTGCCTTCAGCATGGGTATACGGTTCACCATCTATTTCCCATCCCCAATAACAGGCATCAAAATCACCAAAGGGCCGGAATTTGGTGCTGGCACCGCGACGTGGGGATTCCCATGGATTTTTTAATTGCGAGGAATGTTTGGCCGGATCGTAGTCGGGGCCGGCTTCCAGCAGGCAAACCTTTAGCCCGGCTTTGGCCAATACATACGCAGCCATGCCCCCACCCGCACCTGAACCGACAATAACCGCATCGTATTTTTTAGCCTGTTTCTTAATTTGCAATGTTCCTCCCATATGGCGATTTTTATTGTTTGAACTGAAATAAGGTGGCACCTCTATTTTGACCCAACAATTTAATGGTAAAATCCTTTACAGCGACCAGGAGTTTTTAAAACAATCGCGGGCAACGGTTGCCAAATAACGAAGACCAATAAGATGAACTGTAAAATCTTTTACCATTCAACTTATTGGCCTGTGCAGACGTAAGATTGGTTTTATCACAGTTGGCGCCAATAGTAGCCATCGTACATAAACTGCAGAATTTCTCCTGAATGGGCAGTTGTTTGTTTGGGGGCGAGATAGGAATTCCATTCGAGGCCGGTATCTCCATAATGCAACCTGATATCCTTGCTTCCAAACATGACCATGATATAGATAATCTGGCCCAGTTCCGACTGATAACTTTTCCCTGAATTGAGATTTGCCGGTATCACCAGGCTCCGCTTGGTATTGGCATATATTCTGTAAAATGTTTTTTTGGATGGATCTATCTGTATCCAATCTTCATAGATAATGGGGTTACTATAAGCCAGGTGATTGTAAAATGCTTCCGGATGGTTATTGCCTTCCACATATTCCTCGTACGGATAGACCATTCGGGTATTAACTGAAAAAGTGTTTTGCTTGGGTGACGGATCTTTAATGCCAATTCCCGAGGCAAATAGTGTATCACCTATCACAACAATATTATTTCCCTGAGCGTAAGCACCAGCGCCAATAACAGTAACGCTATCTGAATGATTGGCTACTGTTGCTTCATCCCCGATCATGGTGTTGTAGGTACCGGTGGTGAAATTTTTCCCTGCCTTATACCCCAGGAAAGTGTTGTGGTTTCCGATGACCATTGAATAGCCGGCTAAATGACCGATAGAAATATTGGCATTCCCAAAGGTGTTGTTATAAGCTGCCGCATAGCCGAGTGCAATATTCTCTATTCCACTCGTATTTTTAAAACCAGTCATTGTACCAATAAAAGTATTGCTGATACCAGATACACTACGACCGGCATCTTTACCGATTGCCACTGATCCGTTGGAAGTGGCTGAAAGTTCGCCGGCACCCGTTCCGATAAAGGTATTATTGCTGCCGGTAGTATTGGCCCGGCCTGCAACCGTTCCGATAAATGTGTTCTTATCTCCCCGGTTACTAAAGCCAGCCTGGTAGCCTAAAAAATTATTACTGTTGCCACCCTTGCTGTTATACCCGGCAGACGTACCAACCATAACATTCAAATAACCGGAGTCGTTAAGTGTTCCTGCAAAGGATCCGAGGGCTGTGTTATTATAACCAAAAGAATTTGCTTCACCAGATCTGTAACCCATAAAAGTATTGTCGTCTCCCAGGTTTTTGTTGCCGCTAAGGGTACCGATAAAAGTACTGTTTACACCATTTACAGCGTTGCCGCCTGCCTGGTTGCCCACGAACACTGCCTCGGCTGCATTGCTGTTGAGGCCGGCATCGTAGCCAATCATTACATTTTTTCCTCCTGTGGAATCCATGAACCCTGCCCGGTGCCCGATCAATACATTTTCGTGGGCCGACTTATTATTGTAGCCGGTCTTGTGCCCCATAACGACGTTGTTTACACCCGTGGTATTACCGAACCCGCTGTAGGAGCCAACAAAAGTATTTTGTACCCCGGTATTATTGTACCCGGACGCTGCCCCCACCATTACGTTGTTGTTTCCTGCAGCAGCCAGCGCGCCGGCATTAACCCCCAATATCGTATTCTGAAACCCGGTAAGATTTTCAATTCCGGCAAAAGTTCCCGCAAACAGGTTTGAATAACCGCTGGTATTTTTATTGCCTGCAGTGTGGCCCAGGAAAGTGTTGTTGCCTCCGCTATTGTCCACCCCGGTTGCATTACCTAGAAAGACATTTTGTGTACCGGCGTTGCTGTTTTGCGCTGCATCTTTTCCGAAGTATAAATTGTTGTTGGCCAACAGGGTTCTCACAATAGAAACACCGCCAATCTTATAGCTGCTGTCGGCGCCAATATTGATATGGCCTGAAACATCCAGCTTTTCTGAAGGGTTGCTTTTGCCAATACCGGTATTGCCACTGTTGGTGTTATAAATATGGTTACCATTCGCAGCCCACATTGACGATTGAACACCACCATTATTCAAAAAATTCCAGGCATTGCCATCGTAAAAATAAAACCCCTGCACACCATCGCTTTGGTACACCAGGAGACCTTTCGCTGTGGCGTCGGGCAGGGGAAACATCATTGTTTTTGAGGCTGCTGTAATCCTCGGGATCATAATGCCTTTATCTGCTGACACAATTTCGAAAGCAGCTTTGGCATGGGGGAAATTGGTGTTAATGCCTACACGGCCCTGCGCTATGCATATCAATACATTGGTGGCAGCTATGGCCAGAAAGAATAATTTTTTCATGGGGTGTGATTTTTTTTGAGATGTTGATTTAACAAGGCAAATTTTATACTCACACTACCCCATACAAAATACAATGAATAAACGGTGGATACAGGTAAACCAAAGGCGAGGGTATTGGTTCTTAAAGGCAACAAGCATGCAAAAAACATTCTCACCAAAAAAATGAAGACCGCCGTTAATTAAATCATATTCGCCGCAGGAAAATTGCTTTGGCTGTTTTGACGGTTGTGGCCAATATTTATATCTTAACCGCAGCACCCACCAATCGTACATGAGACAACGCCTTATTTTACTGGCTTTTATTTACCTGTTTCCGTTGCTGCCGGATGCCCAGTTTGTTTTCAATAACCTCCAGGCTAAAGATGGTCTTATCGGGAAGGAAGTAATATGCGTGTATAAAGACACAGAAGGGTTTATGTGGTTCGGCACCACCATGGGGCTCTGCCGTTACGATGGCAGCAACTTTAAGGTATATAACCGCATCAATAAAAAATTCCCGGGACTCTCTAACGAGTTCATTACCGGCATCGCCGGCAACGGACCTGATAAAATCTGGATAGCCAGCCGTGGTGGATTGTTTTCCTATCATAAAGTTTCAGGTGTCTTTGAACCCATAACTATATTAAATGAAAAGAATGTTGCGGTCCCCAATCCTAATATTGAAAAGCTCTGGAAAGACAACCAGGGACGCTTGTGGATAGCCACCCAGGTGGGGTTGTTTGTATATAAAGACGACAAGATTGTACCGGTGTCCGCAATTTATCCGAAGGCTTCGCTGCTAAACTCACAGTTTATCATCGGCGCTTCCTCTGTGGTGGATACATTCAGGCATGGTATGTGGGTGGGTGCCGCAAAGGGGCAGTATTTTATTGATTTTATAAATGGAGAACTGTATTCACCGGCTTACAATCCCATGCATTGGAGCCTGGTAGATTCGGTTTTATGTGCGGCAATGGCCATTGATCATGCCGGTAACCTCTGGTTTACCAAACTCGGGCATTATTTGGCCAGGCTTAATTTTAAGACAAACAGTATTGATGAAGATTACAGCTATATCAATACCCCGGACCGGAAACTAACCGCACACAGTTATCGTTTAAGCGTAGATTCCAAAAACAGGCTTTGGAGCAGCAATTGGTCCGGAAAAATTTTTGTAAGGGAGCCGGGGGGGAAGTTTATTATTTTACCCGATGAGTCGCCAACAACCTACAAATTGCCTATTGGTATGTTTCACGAGGCTTATGAAGACAGCGAACACAATATATGGATAGCAGGAGCCAATGGTGTAAGCAAATTGTCTCCTGAGCATTTTTTAAAAACAATCGTGGAGCTGCCTGAAAACATGGCGACGCCGGGAGGTGCCGCAACCCAAATCAACAATTTTACACAGGCAGGCCACAATACCTGGTGGGCGTGCAAAGATGACGGCCTTTATCTCTGGAATGAGCAAACAGGGGACATAAAAAGATACGCGACACCCGGTGTAGAAGCAAAGCAAACCCGGTTCTTCGACATACAATATATCAATGGCAAATGGTGGTGTAGTACGGGAGATGGCATACAAATATTTGATTCGGCTACAGCTCGTTTTTCCACTTTTAAATATTACCCAAAAGGCCACGAAATAAAGAACCGGTCGGTAATGTGGATCAGGAAAGACCGGAAAAATATGATCTGGTTTGCCGCCTGGGGAGATGCCGTTTACCGTTTTGACCCCGTCACGAATAAATGCATTCGGTTTGACGAAAGCACAATAAGTGACAGCAGCTTTGGTCCCACCAACTCCCTTTTTATGTTGGAGGCTGCCGATGGAAAAATATGGCTCAGCTATGGCTATCAGGGAGTCCGCATCTTTGATCAAACAACCGGCCGGTTCTCAAAACCAGGCACCAACACATTTACCCGGGAAACGCTGGGAAACCAGGTATTGCTGAAAGTGATAGAAGATAAACAGCATAACAAATGGGTCGCTACTAAAATCCAGGGGCTTCTTAAATTAAACAGCGAAGGAAATATAATCGATTCTATTACTACGGATAACGGGCTAACGGTGCCTTACGTATCGGATGTGTTGATGGATGAGGCTGGGATGCTCTGGGCCACCACCAGCGATGGACTGCACTATATAGACCCAAAAACCAAAGCAGTGTCCAAACTTAACCTGGATTTGGGTTTGCCGTCGCACGATCCCAGCGGTGCCATGATAACCGCAGGCGGAAAGCTCTATGGCTCCATGGTGCATAGAATAGCGGTGATAGACCTGTCAGCGGTAGGAAAATTCTCTTCACCAAGCGCCCCAATCATCTCAGGTATCAGCGTCTTTGAAAAAGAAGTACCTATCGCCCCGGTTGACCCCTCACTAAAATTGAACTATGATCAGAATTTTTTTACTATAGAATTTTCTTCCCCCAACCACCGCGACATTATTTCGATGCAGTATGCTTACCGGCTCAAGGGGTTCGATAAGGATTGGGTCTATTGTGGTCGCCGCCAAACGGCTGCTTACACCAATGTACCCAATGGTAACTATACCTTTTCAGTAAAATGTACTGATGCAAACGGGCAATGGATAGAAAAGGAGACAGTTGTACATATTACTATCGATCCGCCTTTTTGGAAAACCTGGTGGTTCATTGGCATCCTGGCTTTACTGGCAGCATTTGCCGTATGGAGGTTTTATATTTTAAGCTTAAAACGGAAGCAGAAAGGATATATTGACAAAACCATTGACTACTTTGCCAACTCGGTATATGGACAAAATTCTGTAAATGAAATTTGCTGGGACATTGCCCGTAACTGCATTTCTCAATTACATTTTGAAGACTGCGTTGTATATCTTTTAGATGAAGAAAGAAAGGTGATGGTACAAAAAGCAGCCTTTGGTCCCAAGAACCCAAAGGGCCATGAAATAGACAACCCGCTGGAAATACCCTTAGGTAAAGGATTGGTAGGAACCGTTGCAGCAACGGGGAAACCATTGCTGATTGCAGACACCACAAAAGATGAACGCTATATAGTAGATGACGAACGTCGGATGTCGGAAATAGCCGTACCGATTTTACACGACGGGCAGGTCATTGGTGTTATTGACAGCGAACACAGGCAAAAGAACTTCTTTAATGCAGATCACCTGAAAGCCTTGTCCACCATAGCTTCCATCAGCAGCAACAAAATAGCCGAGGCCAAGGCCGAAGCCCTGGCCAGGGAAAATGAGATAAAACTATTGGAGATCAATAAGCTGTTGGCAGAAAGCCAGCTGATGGCATTAAGGGCACAGATGAACCCACATTTTGTGTTCAACTGCCTGAACAGTATACAGGAATGCATCGTCACGCAGAAGTATGGTGAAGCCAGTAATTACCTGAATAAATTTTCAAAGCTGTTCCGCATGGTGCTGAACAATTCCGGGCAGGACCTTGTAACCATTGATAGCGAAAAAGAAACATTGGAGCTCTACCTGGCACTGGAAGCGATGCGTTTCGAAAAAAGTTTTTCCTACACGTTCGAGGTAGACGAAGAGCTGGAAACAGATGAAATATTAATACCATCCATGCTGCTGCAACCTTATGTGGAGAATGCCCTGTGGCATGGCCTGATGCACAAAGATGGCGAAAGAACACTGGCTGTATCGTTTACCCGAATGAGTGAAGATGTATTTGAATGTGTGATAGATGATAATGGCATTGGCCGCAAAAAAGCCCTGGAAATAAAAGAACAGCAGAGCAAAACAAAGCGCCACGAATCTAAAGGAATGCGTATTTCCAAAGACAGGTTGGACTTGCTTGAATTACAGGGAAACCATGCTCAAATCAATATTGTTGACAAATACAACGAAGAAGGGATTGCCATCGGAACCAAAGTAATTATTGAACTCTCTACATTTTTAAAAACTCACTAAAACTGTTGTTATGATAAAAGTACTCATCGTAGACGACGAACTAAAGGCCCGCAACATCCTCCGTCATTATGTAGAAAATTTTATCCCTGAGATAGATGAAACCCGCCAGGCCGAATCGGTTGATAGTGCCATCAGCATTCTGCAGGTGTACAAGCCGGATATTGTGTTCCTGGATGTGGAGATGCCACATAAAAATGGATTTGATTTGCTGCTCGAAGTAAGGGATCCTTCGTTTGATGTGGTATTTACCACCGCATACAATCAATACGCCATCCAGGCTATACGTTTTAGTGCGTTGGATTATTTACTTAAACCAGTAGATCCTGATGAACTGAAAGCCGCTGTGCAGCGGCACCTGGAGAAAAAAGAAAGCGATATCCATAAAAAAGAACTGTACCAGAACCTGGTGCAGAACATTGAAAAAAAAGAAGTCAAAGATTTTCGTATTGCTGTGCCATCTACAGAAGGCACCCATTTTTTTACCATTGACGAGATCATCCGCCTGGAGGCTGATCGTAACTACACCCACATTCATTTGCTGAATAAAAAGCCATTCCTGGCCTCCAAAACACTTAAGCATTTTGAAGAGATGCTGGAAGATTTTCAATTTTTAAGAACCCACAAATCGCACCTTATTAATCCGGCCTTTATCAGCCGGCTCAGCAGCGATAAGGAACATATTGTACTCAACGATGGTTCACAAATAGAATTATCGAGAAGAAAAAAGGATGAGGTGTTGCAGCAGTTGAAACTAAGGTAAATGCAAGGAGGTTTAGGGTTTAGGGTTTAGGGTTTAGGGTTTAGGGTTTAAGGTTTAGGGTTTAAGGTTTAAGGTTTAAGGTTTAAGGTTTAAGGTTTGTGATTTAAGAGCGACGCATTAATCCAGTTGTCAAGAATTTTCATGACATACCCTTAAACCCTAAACCTTGGCCCTTACACTCCCATAGAAAATCCAAACTCCCCGTTCAATCATTGCTTTTGAGCCCCGCTGATGTGGGGCTTTTCTTTGTGGTTCATTCAATTGATCACATACACAGTACACCGACTTAAACATTTTTTATGGCACTCTTCATGATAGATTCACAAACCTTTTCCATCATTATTACTTTCTCGTTGGTAATAATGGCTATCGTTCTAACATTTGTTATTGCACCCCGTTTTAAAAAACAAAAGGCCAAAGAACTGCTTCGCAAAACGGGAATAGAAGCAGACGCTATTATTCTGAATATGAGACAAACGGGTCTCTATGTAAACCAACAGCCGCAAGTTAGCATGCAAGTTCAGGTGCAGCCCGACCGCGGCCGAAATTTTGTTACCGAAGCCCGCCAGGTATTTTCACCGGCTGAGCTGGGGTTTATACATACCGGAAGTAAAATAAGGGTGCGGTACAATCCTGAAAACACTAAAGAAATCATGTTGGTTTCCTAATCCAGCCAACAACAGAAACGCCCCGGAAATAACGGGGCGTTTCTGTTTAATATATCAGTTATGATTGTTATTCAGCTATTGTTAAAAACGGCAGGTTGTGAAGGATATCGTTAGAACTACCGGTAGTGCTATAAGAAGAACCACTGGTTTCCTCATCTTCGCTTATGATCTTGCTGCCGGTACAAGTACTTACCAATTTATCGCAACAAGAGGTTTTTTTTGCTATGCCGTTAGATAATGCCTGGCAGCCTACGCCGGTGATAGCGAACAGAATTAGTACTGCTATTGATGTCCGGATTTTTCTCATAACGTACTTTTTAGATTGTAAAAGTAATGTCATTTTTAACGTTTACAACCACATAAATATGTGAAAGCTAAGTTAACTAATGGGCGTTTGATACAGATTAACAGCTACACGCTGCCCTTTTTTGTTACACAATTTTGTCTTTAAACGCTTTTGCTACAGCTTCACTCTTGCTGTTCACGTGCAGCTTCTCGTATATTTTCTTGATGTGGCTTCGTACTGTATCGATGGCTATAAACATTTCCGATGCGATCATCTTATAGCTGAATCCGTTCACCAATAATTGCAGCACCTCTTTTTCCCGGTCACTGAGCGCATAATCCACACCTTTGGTATTGTTCATATCGCTAAACATCCTCAATACCTGCGTGGCAATATTCGAACTCATGGGGGCGCCACCACTGTTGGCTTCCACTATGTAATCCAGCAGTTTTCCGGGTGGTGTTTTCTTTAGCAGGTAGCCGTTGGCCCCGCTCTTGATCGCTTCAAACACGTTTTTGTTATCGTCAAAGACCGTGAGCATCAATATCTTCACTTTATCGTTTACCTCCCGTATGTTTTTGAGGCCCTGTATGCCGTTGGTACCAGGCATGTCTATATCCATAAGGATCACATCCGGCTGGTAAATATCCACTTCATCCGGGGCGTTGTCGCAATTCTTAAATGCCGCCACCACTTCAAATCCGTCCGATCCGTTGATCAGCATTGACAGGCCTTCACGCAACTGCGGATTGTCTTCGTATAAGAGTACTTTTATCACTGGGGTGGTTGATTTTTTGTACAGCAAATCTACGGTGGCTCAATCGCCGCCACAATAGCATGAATATGTATTTGTTTGGCACGGCAATAAAACAACACAGTCAAAAACATCCCTTGGACGCTCTCCATGCCGGCCCTAATTTCGCCGCATGATTTTGACGGATACACATACCCATCTCTACGGGGAGGAATTTGATGCCGACCGGAAAGAAATGATAACGAGGGCCAATGCTGCCGGGGTTCAAAAATTTTACCTGCCAGGCATTGACAGCTCGGCTATAGAGAGCATGATCCAAATGGAACAGGATTACCCGGGCCAGTGTTTTGCCATGATGGGACTGCATCCCTGTTATGTAAAAGAAAATTGGAAAGAAGAATTGAAAATAGTGGAGGACTGGCTTGCAAAACGGCCCTTTCCTGCGGTCGGCGAAATTGGTCTCGATTTTTATTGGGACACCAGTTTTAAAGACGCACAGTACGAGGCTTTTCATACACAAATCGAATGGGCCATTCACTACAAACTGCCCATCGTTATCCATACCAGGAATGCCATGCAGGAAACGATTGATGTGGTTAAAGGCTATGCCGGCAAGGGTCTGTTTGGTATTTTCCATTGCTTTGGGGGCAGTATCGAAAATGCAAAGGATATTATCGAAGCCGGTTTTTACCTCGGCATTGGCGGTGTGGTGACCTATAAAAAATCAGGACTGGCTGAAGTGTTGACAGATATTCCATTGAAACATATTGTCCTTGAAACAGATGCTCCTTACCTTACCCCGGTTCCCTTTCGTGGAAAAAGAAACGAAAGCAGCTATTTAAAATATGTGGTAGACAAACTCGTTCAGGTGTACGGTACCAGTGCTGAAGAAATTGCAGCGATAACCACTGCAAATGCCGCCACCATTTTCAAATAACCCTATGAAGCCCTTTACCTCCTCCTTCCTCCTTTTCTTGTTCTTCGCTCATCAATCATTAGATGCCCAGCCCCTTTTTAAGGGTGCCAGGGAGAATTTGGGCACGGAAGTCAACGACCAATTTAGCCAGGTACAACCAGTATTTTCTGTTGATGGAAGCACTTTGTTTTTTAGCCAGGGCAGCGGCGTTAACCAGCAACTGGAAGTTTGGAAAACGGTGATGGATTCTATTGGCCGCATTACCGGTAAACAGAAAATCAAAGCGCTTAATCCCAATATCAACCAACCTAAGTATATGCTGCAATCTTTGAACAGCCACCAATACCTGGTGAGCGGTTCTTATAGTGTGTACAATAAACAACTGATGTATGGTCGCGGCGTTTCCGTTTATGATGAACGCAAAGCAAAAGACGATTTTACCCCCGAAGTCCTTGAAAAAAAATCTTCTAAAACCCTTGACTCACTTTACAAGCGTAATAATTTTTTTCCCTTTTATCACCCTTTTTTTAAGCTCTATGCCTGGAGTCAAAGCGACGGCAGCCAAAGCGATATTTACATCCTGCTGAATGAAAACAGTACACTTTCGCCACCCATCATCATCAGGCTACCGTCGCCCGTTAACTCAGCATTTAACGAGACCACACCCTGGCTGGATGATGAAGGGCGTTATCTCTATTTTGCCAGCGATAAACCGGGGGGCCTGGGCGAAAGTGATATCTACGTGTGCGAACGATTGGACGCCAGTTTTAAGAATTGGTCGGCTCCTAAAAATCTTGGTCCGGCGGTAAATTCCAATACCAACGAATACAATTTTATCATAGATCCATTTGATAACAATGCCTATTTCGTGTCAGAAAAAAACACTTATGGCAAGGCTGATATTTTCCGCATCAGGCTGCAGCAACCGGATTCTACCGAAGGGTTCTCACCACTGCTGCTACCCACCGACAAGCCCGATACCGCATTCCAATTCAAACAAAATATCCATTCAGCCAGCAACATCACGTTTCTCTTAGACATCAGCCACAGCATGGCCGAAAGCCGCAAAATGTTATTGCTGAAAAAAAGCATGTACCGCCTGGTGCGCCAATTAAGACATACCGATAAAGTAAGTATTGTAATTTTTGGCAGCGGCGTGGAAACCATACTCAGTGGTCAACCTGCAAAAACCAAATCTGAGATACTGGATGCCATTCAAATCCTGGGTGCTAATGGGGGTGCCAGCAATATCAGTGCTGGTTTGCAAAGGGCCTACGACCAGGCCAGGGAACATTTTGTGGCTGGCGCCAACAACCAGCTCTTTGTCGTTACAGATGGTGTTTTTAAACTGAAGCTGGCAGATGAGGAACGCGCAATGACTAACAAAGACATTCTGCTAACAGCTGTTGTAGTGGGCAACGACCCCGCAACAAGTACAGCATTTGCACCGCTGGTATTAAAAGCCAATGGGCAAATGCTGCATATTAAAAATGAAACCAGTGATATCAATTTATTACTGCAGAATGTGCTGCTGAATGCAGCCCTGAAACCTGCTCATTAAAGGCCACCCGGCCTGTTCTTCTTAAGCTGGCGCAGTTGGTGGCGCCTTTCGAGTTCTGCTTTCACCACTTGCCGCCAGTCACCTTCAGACTTAAGCAGGCGATTAAATTTATTAGGGCCTACGCACCTGATAAAATCTGGTTGAAAACGTTTGGCCACATTCAATAATTTCTCCCGCAGTTTCAGTTCGCCATCGTTGCCGTTATGCTCTTTTCGTGTTTTTTTAAGTTCGGTAGTGTATTGATTGTACACCGGCCAAAATTTCTGCGCTTCCTCGGGTGTCAGTTCCAGTTGCTTGGTGAGAAAAGCTATTTTCAGCGATTCAATGGCATCCTCATTTCTTTCTTCTGGTTGGGCATGGAGGCTTAGCAGCGGGGCAATTCCTATCAGCAAGGCTACTATTAGCTTTTTCATGTTCGTGTATTTTTGTGTTTTAAGTGTTTAGTTATTCCCTACATCCTCACCTTCATTTTTCAGGTACTCTTTCAGTTCTTCATCCGAAAATTCCTGCAAAAATTCTTTTATTTCCCCATCTTTTACGGCTTCGTAAGCAATGCTATTGACTTCGGCAAGGGTTTCGTCTGTTGTCAGGTAATTCTCTATCGTTGCGTCATCCACTTTGGCGAGGGCTTCAGTAATGCTTATTTCATCAACACCTCCCCCTCCATTTTTTCCAATAATACTAATGGCTGTAAAAGCTATGACACCCATGATACATGCCGCTACGGCATACTTTACCCAGTTGCTTTTCTTTTTAATTGAAACCACTTTGGCTTCTTCATTAGCTACTGGTGCCGTTGTATCGAGGCTTTCAAAATAACCCTTGGGAACAAAATTTACCGGCTGTTTATTGATGGTGTTCAGCACAGGCGCCAGTTCTTCCAGTTCCTCTTGTACTTCCATGCCATGTATCCTGTTGAGTACAATACCGGGTAGCGAATCAAAATATCCGGCCGGCACATCATTCTGTTCCTCCGGTTTATAAATCTTGTCCAGGATGATATCCGCCAACCCTTCAAAATAACCAGCTGGCACTTCGTACAAATTTTCTTTAGAAGCCATTACTAATTGGGGCGCCAGGGCATGGTTTTCATCTATCCCAAGTTCATCCAGCAGATCAGCAGGAAACGACTCGAAATATCCATCCGGAAGCTGGTAAGGCATCATAACCGGGGCGTTTATCAGCGCCGGCGCTATGCTTTCCAATTCATTTAATATGTGTGTGCGATTTGTCATTGCGGTTTTAAAGACTTGTTAACTTGTTAAAAGTTTAGCTATGATAAAATTTTCTGAGTCCTGGGGCGTTGCCATCACGCATGTTTAAGAATAAATTCCTCCACTTTTTTTGCTGCGTGGTGGTAGCTGGCTTTTAGAGCTCCTTCGCTGGTTTCTAATATGCGGCTCATTTGCTCGTAAGGCATTTCGTCGTAGTACCTTAGGTTGAAAACCAACCGCTGCCTTTCCGGTAATTTTTGAATGGCCAGTTGTAGTTTCCACTCGAGTTTATTGGCGTCAAAGTTCGTATCGGCCTTTATCATATTCTCCAGCCCGTTCTCATCATCACTCAGGCTCAGACTAGATTTACGCTTTTGCTGATCCAAAAATGTGAGGCTTTCATTCGTACCGATCCGGTAAAGCCAGGTATACAATTGGCTGTCTTCCCTGAAATTTTCAAGCCCTTTCCACACTTTGATGAACACATTTTGCAGCACATCGTTCGCATCTTCATGTTGCACTACCATACGGCGGATATGCCAATACAGCTTTTCCTGGTATTTTTTTATGATGGCCGTATAGGCCCGTTCCTTCGTGGAAGGGTCACGAAACTGGTGTAACAATGTCTGATCGTCGAGGTGCATGCAGGGCAATTTTTGGAATGGGTAAATTCTTATGCCGGTTCCATAGACAAAGCTACATCGTTATAGTTTAAACCCTGCCCGGATCAATAACATGGGCCTATTTTGAAACGGCGTCAGCTATGTGCCGTAGGCTCTACCCGTTTTGTAGAATCAGTGTCCGTATGTTAAAAATATATCACCGCCTTTCTCGTAGGTACCCATTGGCGTCAGGTTAATTTTCCATTGAAATCGCTATCATGCTTGCCTGGCAAGGATTTGCAAGTTTTTTTTGAATGATAAACAACTGTATTTTCTACGCCAGCGCCGTAACCTGTCTGTTGCATTATGTTGCCTCCATATTCGTATTGCCCCAACGGACAAACCAAACAAGCTCCCACCTGTAACCTTTTCTTTAAAACAAGACCGGGTATCTGCACAGAGGCATCCATTTAGGGGACCAGGGGCAAAAAATCAAAGCTGCATCACCGGGCCTCGTATTTATACAGCACCAAACCCAAAGCCGCAAGCCTCAAGCGTCCAGCGTTCTGCGTTCTGCATTATTCGTTCTGCATTACGCTTCCAGTTCCAAAAATATCGGGCAATGATCGCTGTGTTTTACATCGGGTAATATTGTGGCTCCTTTGAGAGAAGCTTTCAATGGTTCGGTAACGGTGATATAATCGATGCGCCAGCCTTTGTTTTGCGCTCTTACCGTTGGGAAGCGCTGGCTCCACCAGCTGTAATGATGCGGGTCTGCATTGAAATGGCGGAAAGTATCTATCCAGCCATTGCCTAAAAACTTATCCATCCAGGCCCGCTCTTCGGGTAAAAAACCGGAGGAGTTCTTATTGCCTTTGGGGTCGTGGATATCGATTTCTTTATGGGCAATATTATAATCGCCGCAGAGAATGAGTTTGGGATGGGTCTTCTTCATCTCATCCAGGTATTCATAGATTTCATCCAGCCATTGGTATTTATAGGTTTGGCGGATATCTCCCGCTGTACCACTGGGAAAATAGGCATTGATGAGCCGGATATCACCAAAATCGAGCTGCAGCACACGGCCTTCAAAATCGCTGTCGGTATGGCCGGTGCCGGTGCTTACGAGGTCGGGTTTTATTTTGCTAAAAACTGCTACGCCACTATAGCCTTTTTTCTGTGCGCTGAACCAGTGATGGTGAAAGCCCATGGCTTCCAGTTCTTTAATGTCTACATCACCCTGTGTAGCCTTGGTTTCCTGGAAACAAATGATATCTGCCGGATCGGTTTTGATCCAGTCTATTAATCCTTTTTTAATGGCGGCACGAATGCCGTTGAGGTTGTAACTAATAATGCGCATGGTGCAATGGTTTCGGTTAATTATTTTATACTTGCTAAAATATACCAACATGGATAACCAAACATCACTACCCAACCAGGATTCTGCTACCGAGCTAAAATCCAACGAGCAGGACACCATTTTTAAAGACGGAGAGTTTTCGCTGGAAGGCTACGACAAGAGCATCAGGAATGCCCGTACAGCGTTGTTTGTAGTGGCAGGCATGCAATTACTGTTTGGTATTATTATTGGAGCAATGCAGGGCGGCGACGAAGCTATTATTGTCATCGTTGAAGCTGTTGTGCTGGCGGCTATTTTCTTTGGTTTGGGTATGTGGACGAAATCAAAGCCTTATACGGCCATCGTTACAGGGCTGGTACTATTTGTAGGACTGCATATATTAAATGCGGTCATAGACCCGGCTTCGATTGGTCAGGGAATTATCATGAAAGTGGTGATTATCGTATACCTGGCTAAATCTATTAACGACGCCAAAGAAGCCCAGGAAATGAAAAAGAATTTCGACAACCGGTAAAACTACTACATGGGTAACCCAAAATCATTGGAAGGTGGAAACGGCAGGCAGAACGAAGAAACCAATGAGCAGGAAACCATTTTTGAAGGAGAAGAATTCTCGCAGGAGGCCTATGAGAAAAGTATCCGGTTTTCACGCATCCAATTGTTTGTTGTAGGGGGCATTCAGCTCGTATTTGGGATAACAGCCGCAGTCTTGTTTAAAAGCAAGGCGCTTATGGAAACCATTTTAATTTCTATAGTAATAGCAGCCATTTTTATAGGGTTGGGTATCTGGACAAAATCAAAACCATTTACGGCGATCGTCGTGGGTATTTTATTGTACGCCTCCCTGGCAACAGTAGATTTTGTATTCAAAATTGAAAGTATCCGCCTCGGCGACGGCCTTATTTTCCAGGTGTTTGTAGTTGTATTTATGATCGGCACGCTGAAAGACGCCGGAAAGGCACAGGATATGGGCAAGCATTTTAATAACAAAAAGTAGGGTCAATGTTCGGGTTTCCGGGTTCGGGCATTTAAGTTTGATGCATGCATTTTCAATCCACAACTAATTTTCGTTTATCCGTGTAACATATTTGGACTTCATACCAAAAAAGGAGAGCATTGTTACTCACCTTTTTTGATGCGTACTACTATTCGCACCCGGCATGATGGCCTTTACTCGATGGCACCCGACCTATGTTCCCCGTCCCGATCCATCGGGAGGGACAGCTTTTGCCGCCAGGCAAAAGCAGGGGTGGTAAAGTCGGCGTCTGTCAATTATAGTAAAAGCCAAACCATCTATCTCATGTCACCCTCCAATAAAAACAACCACTATCTCTACAACAACCGCTTGCAACCCCACGCCGGCCAATTGCGTAAAACCCTGACCAAATCCGAATCATGCCTCTGGAAATATGTGCTGAAAGCGGGCCTGATGAAAGGATATGTTTTCAGAAGACAGCGCCCCATTCTCCACTACATCGCCGATTTTATGTGCAAGGAGTTAATGCTGGTGATAGAACTAGACGGTGCCACCCATTTTGAAGCCGATGTGGTGAAAAAGGACAAACGAAAACAACAAGATCTTCAAGCTGCAGGATACACCGTGTTGCGATTTTGGGACGATGAGGTGTTGGAGCATATCACCTATGTGCAGCAAGTGATTTTGGATTGGATTGAGGTGCAGGAACAAGAGAAAGGTATAAGGCCTTTTAGAGATAGGAAGGTGTAGCCCTAAAAACCAGGCCGCCGCCTTCCCACCCTGCTTTTGCCTGGTCGGCAAAAGCTGTCCCTCCCGATGGATCGGGACGGGGAACAATGTGCTGTACCTCCAACTAATTTTGAAATCTCCGTCGTAATGGGTGAGGGAGATCGATGCATTCATCAACCAATGAAAGCAGGAAATTTGTAGGCAGCCCGGACCTATATTCCCCGTCCCGATCCATCGGGAGGGACAGCTTTTGCCGGCCAGGCAAAAGCAGGGGTGGTAGTGCGGGCGGCAAGTTTATTACCTGGCTTGCCCCTTTTCACCTTATAAATTTGTAACCCTCCAAAACCAATCAACTAATCAACTAATCAACCAATCCCTAATCCCCAATCCCTAATAAGTATTCGTCATATCCTCATCCACCACAATAATAAAATCAGCCTTGCCTTTGTTTTCCGGGAGCAGGGTGGCCAGGTATTTTTGCGACACCGTGGTAATGGTGACGTACTTTAAATCCGGCCTGGCTTTTTTAAGATACCATACAATCCCCTCGTAGTTTTCGCTGTGGTAGCTGCCGTTGTAATGGATAAACAGGTTGCCGGGCCTGTAATATTTCAAGATAAAATGCGCCATGGTAGCGTCTTTGATAGCTTGCGCCCTCACAATGTTTTCGCTACCGTGGCCGGCCATCATGGTGAGCATATTTTTATAACCGGGAAGGCTGCTGTCGTAGGCAATAGGCAGTGGTGCTATCCATGCTTTTTCTTTGGCAGGCAAGCTATCCAAAACCCCGAATCCTCTTTTAGCCACCAGGCTGGCATAGCGCCTGGGGATATTGGTGGCGGCAAAACCAATCATGTTTTCTTTGGCAAAATTTACCAGCGGCGCATAATCGGTGGGATAGTTTTTCCAGAGCCGCGCATTGCTGTCGAGGCCTTTAGCGCTAAGGGTACCGCGTAAAAATGAATCGAGTTGCGGCTGGTTGTCCTGCTCCAGCATTTCGGCACCGAGTATTAGGCTGCGGCTTGCTTTACAATCTTTGGTCACTTCCAGTTGCAGCCAGTGCGCAATGGCATTGTTGTGAAATTCGCCGAACAACACCATATCATGCTCCATCAGCCGGCTCAGCATTTTTTTATAGGCAACCTTCTTGCCTTTGGCATTGTAAATAGTATAGGCCGGTTTGTCTTTTTGTGCCAAACCAGCTACAACCATCGTGGCAGCCAGCACCACCAACATCATTTTTTTCATGGGTGGAAATTAAGCGGTTTTTGGGGATTGGCGGCGGCCCCACCCTGTCGGGGCTGGTTTTCGCCCCGCCAGGGTTTTACGAGCCCCGATACAAAAAGGAAAACCCCAATTTCCATTAAAAAGCCTCCCCATTCTCCAGTTCATAAAACCTGGCATACCAATAGCCCAATACCTTTGCACGATACCTAATGGCCGACGTACACGATACCGCAACCCGCAGCTACAATATGAGCCGCATTAAGGGCAAGAATACAAAGCCTGAAATGTTGGTACGGAAATACCTGCACGGACTAGGGTTGCCGAACAACTCTCGCCACTCTGGTGATAATGCTTAGAAAAACCCTATGTATGATTCTGGTTTAAGTTGGCAAAAACTTTCGTACGTGCCTTGTTTAATAAAAAACTGTGGGTTTTCTTTAAAATTAAAAACTCTGTACAAGTAAAATTCTTTACCCTTAGTGGACGCAAAGGCAAGTTCATTACGGGATAAATAAAACGGAGTTTCCTTAGCAAGTTTTGTAGTTTTTACCTCAATAAACTTATCAGTACCATTGTTATTTCTTGAAAGTATATCATACCCCAATCCATCACCCTTATCCTTTGATACCCATTCAATTTTACTGGCAAGACTATCTTTGCCAGCTTTTATCAGTCTCCATTTTTCATAATCAAAAACCAATTGTTCACCCTTTTCACCTAAGAGACGGTTATCTTGTTCTTTAGCCAGATAATTAGTTTTGATGGGTAGAAAACTTGGTTCTTTATATGTCGCTTTGGATTTAGTTGGGCTTTTTGCTACAATTTTTTCAAAGTCAATTTCTTTGCTTATCTGTTCTGCTTTATCATTTGCAAACTTTAAAAACTCCTTTTCAAAAATAGATTTGGCAGCATTTAAAAAGAGGATTACTTCGTCTTCGAGTAATTGCTGCTTATGAAATAATGGTTTGTATCCTTTAATAAATGGCAGGCCCATTTGTGCTAATACACCACTAATATTTTGATGCTTAAATTCAATTGCATTTTCTCGGTCGTTGAGAAAATTTGAAAGTGTACGCCTGTGTTCTGACTTATTGTAATTCTGATTGGTTAGTTCCTTTTCAAACATTGCAAAGTAGTCAGCTACTATGAATATTACTTCTTCCCTTGTCCAATCAAGACTCATTTTTAATATTTTTCAAACGTGACTTAAAAGCAAATGTACCGACAAATATACCTGCTACATTGTGTCCTAAAGCATGCATCTTTTTAGGTGTAGAAATTCCAAATTTGCAAAAATCAAAATGATGTATAAACCAACAGCCAAAGGCTATTTTTCGGGGTGTGGCGGAATGGAATTAGGATTGATTCAGGCCGGGGTAAACATAGTTCAGTCACTTGACCTTGATCCGGAAGCAACTGATTGTATGACGATGAACAGTCATTACTTTTCGCATTCCATATTAACAACTGACATAAAAGACAAAACGGTTTTGGAGCAACCGTCAACTGATATAATTGTCGGCACTTATCCATGCACAAAATATTCGCCGATTGCAGACATACATGGTACCCGTACAGGCGATGATTTATTCCTTCATTTCTTTCGGCACATTGCCATTGAAAAACCGGAAATGTATGTTGTAGAAAACGTACCAGGCATGAAAAAATTTCAGGTTGTAATGGAAGCAATGACTAAGCTGCCGGATTACTATGTAAAGGTTTTTTGTCCTGTTGATGCAGCTATCTGGCTACCACAACGGAGAAAAAGGTTGATACTAATTGGATCCAGAAAAAAGTATACGATTGCAGCACCAAACCCAAAAAGTAAAGTGCCTTCCATAAAAAGCATATTAGAACAGAATCCAGCAGTTGATTTACCTGCTTATGTAATTAAAAGGATCAAAGGTGGTTACAGAGATTTTCCAATTATCATCGACCCTGAACTAGATGGTGCGATAGCTCCAACCTGCGTAGCCCATTATGCAAAGGATTTAAGTACGAGGCTTGTAAAAGACAGAGCAAATGAGTTTGGGATAAGACCGTTTTCGATAAGGGAGTACGCAAGGTTGCAAGGCTTTCCAGATGATTTTCATTTCGTAAACAAAAGGAGTTCATACAGACTTATTGGGAATGCAGTTCCGGTGGATATGGGTAGGTGGGTTGGGGAGGTGGTGATGAAATATTTTAACAAATGAGAATGGACTATCTTTAGTTTTCCGGTTCAGCCTTAAAAGATGTTATTTTAAGAACAATGTTGCAATTGCCATTTATTCCAAATCAGCTATATAACAGGCGCACAGATATTCACTTAAAATATGGGGGTAACTGGCAAAGTGGAATAACTCCTTCTGCAAGTCATCCGTATATTTTTATATTTTCTGGAAAGACAGGTGAACAGCATGGTTACAAAGATGGGTGGGATAATCCTAATGTATTTAGTTATACTGGAGAGGGACAGTTAGGGGATATGAGGTTTATTAAAGGGAACCTTGCGCTTAGGGAACATATAAATCGAGGAAAACGTGTCTTTCTTTTCGAATCTGAAGGCAATGGAGAGGCTAGGTTTATTTGCGAAGTTGAGTTGTTTGATTCTGATTATTTTGAAACGCCGGACAGGGCCGGACAAATGCGGCAAGGAATCAGATTTTTCTTTAAGAAAATGGGTGCTGTTATTCCAATTCAACGGTCTTTGTTTGATATGCTGCCTGTTTTCGCTGATGCAGATCCCGATTATGAGATCAATCCAAATGCCACTGAAAGGCAAGGTCTGGTTACTTCACGTATCGGACATGGTGCATATAGGAAACGGATAATCCATAGGTGGGAATACAAATGTGCTGTTACTGGATTTGATAAAATAAATGTCTTGATTGCTTCCCATATACTACCATGGGTTAAAGCTAACGACAATCAAAGATTAGATGTCCACAATGGACTATTGCTGTCCCCGACTTATGATGCCCTGTTTGATAGAAATCTGATTAGTTTCGAAAATACCGGTAAAATAATTTTGTCGACAAGGATTGAGGAAAAAGAGTTCGTAAAGATTGGTGTCACAGGCAAGGAAAGAATTCACAACTTAAGCCAATACAATTTTGAATATTTGGCCATGCATAGACATAACCTTATTGAAAACATTCCGGCACATTAATGATCCGTAGAAACAAGGTATGTATTTATAAACGCTCATAACCTGTCGCGAAATATCTACTGCAGGGGAAGCTAATATCTTCAGACAAAAAATATTCTTTTCAGGAAGACATTTGAAAATTTGGTCGCACTTTTAGCTATTATTTACTTGCTCAAAAATATTATCCTAGAAACGAATTCTTACAGTTTCATCTAGATTCAATTTTTAAAGGGTAAGCAACCAATGTTCGTATATTGTCGACAAAGGGTCGCTAAATAAAACATCCCTATGAACCTCCTCGGCAATCTCATCTGGCTCATCTTCGGCGGCTTCTTTGCTGCTATTGGTTATCTTATCGGTGGTCTGGCATTGTGCGTCACTGTAGTCGGTATCCCATGGGGTTTGCAATGTTTTAAACTGGCCGGCCTGGTGCTCTGGCCTTTTGGAAAACAGGTGGTGAGCAATACAGCAGATACGGGTTGCCTGTCGTTGGTATGCAATATTATCTGGCTTTGCTGCGGTGGCTGGTACACGGCTCTGATGCATGTGGTTTTTGGAATCCTGCTGGCCATCACCATTATTGGTCTACCATTTGCCCGCCAGCATTTTAAGCTGATAGAAATTTCATTGATGCCTTTTGGGAAAACAATCCAATAATCGGGCTTTCCACTTTTTTGGTAATCTCCAGATCTTTCAACCCAACGGGTCGCAAACGAATTTCAGGCATTGAATAGCGGGCAGAATTACTGTTGCATTTATTGTTTCGTACTATCCGTTTTTACAGGAGTAACCGCCGCTGGCGGAGTGGTGGTAGTTGCAGCTGCAGGTGTTGTAGGGGCACTGTTCAATGGTGCGCCAACGCTGATATCGCACCTGTGGCCGGGCTGTCCATGGGCAGGATTCATACCCGGAGCTACAGCCTGTGGTGGCGTAGTAGTAGTGGTTGCGATCGCTGGTTTGGGACTGGCTTTTGTAGCGGCAGCAGTTGTTGCGGGGTTTACAATGGGCTTACTATTGAGTGGAGCGCCTACAGAAATGTCGCAGCGGTGCCCTGGCTGTCCATGAGCGGGGTTCATTCCCGCAGCCGCAGGCTGGATCGCCTGGGGTGGATTTGTGGTTACGCCTGCGGGATTCGAAATAGGGTGGGTAGCGGCAACAGTCGTTGCAGGGTTTACAGTTGGTTTACTGTCTAGTGGAGCGCCCTCTACAATATCGCAGCGATGCCCCGGCTGTCCATGAGGTGGGTTCATCCCCGGAGCCACGGTGGCTGATTGGGTTTGCGCCTGGGTTGGAGTCGCATTTACAGTATTACCCTGGGGATTGTATACGGGACTGGATGACGTAACCCCATAAGGATTGCCGGTTTGAATACCCCTGATAAATGAAGAATCCACTGCCGCAGGTGATTGTTGCTGATACACATTTCCTTCATTGTTGATAGGTGGTGTGTATGTTTCATTACCAGCGCCGCTACACGATATGAGCCCAACCATTGCTATAAAAGCGGCGATACATAATTTGCGGTCTGTCATCTTCTTAGATTTTAATCCTTGTAAAATAAGGGAGTTTATTTTAAACGGTACCCATTCTTCGGCTGGGCGGGTTTTTGCGGCAACCAACCGGTAAGGTACCTATAATACCCAATGGTTAGAAATGTTTGGTTTCGACGAAGTCATAAGGTCATTAGGTCATTGGGTCAATAGGTCATTGGTCATTGGGTCAATAGGTCATTGGTCATTGGGTCATTGGGTCATTGAGTCAATAGTTCATTGGGTCATTAGGTCATTAGGTCATTGAGTCAATAACTTATAGCATTTGAAATCCGGCTGTCTCAATGACCTATTGACCAATGACCTAATGACCAACGTGCAGATTTTACTTATGTACAATGCTTTCTTCTGGCAGGTAAATGAAAAATGTAGCACCCTTGCCCAATGTGCTTTCGGCCGTAATAAAGCCTTCGTGGTTGTGGATTATTTTTTTGCAGGTAGCCAACCCGATACCTGTGCCGGAATATTTACCCCCGCTGTGTAGCCGTGTAAAAAGGTCAAATATTTTTTCGGCATATTCCTGCTCAAACCCGATCCCGTTATCGGTAACGCTGATTCTTAAATAGTTTTTACCGGGAAGCATTCCTTTTACCTGGAGCCCGTTGCTGCCGACAACCATTGCGCTGATATTGATCTCAGGGGGGACATTTTCCTGCTGGTATTTAATGGCGTTGGTAAGCAGGTTAATGAACAGTTGCAAAAACTGGAAACGCACCACCTTTACGATGGGCAATGTTGCCATATGTATTTGCACCAGTTTTTCTTCCACATCGTTAATGAAAGAATTTTTCACTTCCCCGATCATGGCATTCAGATCTACCGGTTCCGCATCCTGCGATTTTAGCGTATTCTGCGAAAAACTGAGCAAGTCCTCCAGCAGTTTTTGCATTCTTGCGGCAGAGCCAAGTATTTTTTCAAAATCGTTTAAAACAGGTGGGGGCATTATGCTTTTTGCCCTGTCGGTGATCCGGCTACCGTAGGTATGAATTTTACGCAGTGGCTCCTGCAGATCGTGGCTGGCGGCAAAGTTGAAAGACTCCAGTTCTTCATTGATCCTTTCCAGCTGCAGGTTTTTATATTCCAGTAAAGTGGTTTTCTTCTGCAGTTCCAGCTGGATATTTTTCTGTTCGGAAATATCCCGGATAAAGGCAATAAAGGCGGTGGCGCCCATTTGCGTGGTTTGCGATATCGTAATGGAAATGTAAAACTCCTCCCCGTTTTTATTACAGGCAGTCAGCTCCAGCGTTTTATTCAAAATATGGGCTTCCCCGGTGTCTAAAAACCGCTTCATACCCTGTTTATGCGCCTCCCGGTATCTTTCGGGTATGATCGTTTCCGATAGTTGTTTACCAATTACTTCTTCCGAAGTCCATCCAAAAATGGCGGTTGTTTTGGGGTTCCATAAGGTGATAACGCTGCTGCTATTAATTACGATGACAGCATCCGGCGCATTATTGATCAGGTGGCTGTAATTCTGTTCTTTTTCCTGCAGTTCTTTATTCAGCAGGTATTCTTTGGTGATATCCTGGCAGGTGCCATTCAGCTCCAGTGGTTGGCCATAGATGTCCTTAATAATTTCGCCTTTCCCTTTCAGCATCTTTTCGGCGCCACCAGGATTAATGATGCGTAACAGATAATCAGCTGCCTCACCGGTTTGGAGTGATTGCTGAATTTCTTGTTGCCGCTTCTCCCTGTCGTCCGGGTGAACCAGCGACATAAAGCGATCAAATGTAATTTCTTCGCTCTGTGGTTCCAATCCGTAGATCCTGTACATCTCATCCGACCAAATGATCTTATTCTTTTGAATATTCCAGCTCCAGTTGCCAATATGTGTAAGCGTTTGAGCCTGTTTGTGTAGATTCTCACTATGCTGCAGGCGCTCCAAAAGTCTGTATTCATTGGTAATATCCATGACCGTGCCTTTCATGCTAACCGGTGCGCCTCCGGCAAAAAGTACATTGCCGCGGGACCAGATTCTCCGATCCTGCCCTTCCCTGCTATAAGTGTATTCACATTCGTACAGGCCATCCTGCTTTAACGCCTTATCAATGGCAGCCAGCAGTCTGGGCCGGTCGGGCGGATGCACAGATTCTAAGAAAGCGTCCAGACCATTGGGACCGGTCAGCCCAAAAATTCTGAGTGCGCCGGGTGTATAAGTGGAATGACCATTTTTTATATCCCAAAAGAAACTTCCCATTTCGGCCAAGTTTTGAGCTTCCAGTAATTCCTCGTGTTGTAATTCCAGTTCCTGGTGGATCCTATTTATTTTTTCCTGCTGGATCTTGCTGTAAGCATTAAATGCGGCTGCTTCTATGGCTGCGGTAAACCTGTCCACATCTTCCATTACATGGCTGAAATGCCGTAAATCGGTAGTAAAGTGGTATAAAAAATTACGGAAGACCCGTCTTCTTACGAGTGAAATAATGGTGATGTCTTCTGCTATAATGGCCTCCCGGTCGATAATGGGCAGCTGATTTTTTACAAAATCGGTGGTTGATTTCTGTACAAACTCCTCCAGTTTATTCTCCGCCAACAGCGTCAGCAAGTCGGTATTCGATTGTATCCCAAATGCTACCAGGTCTTTTTCTGAATAGGAGGAGAAATATTTCAGCAGTGGTACTTCTTCTTCACGGGATGTTCTGATGAGGTCGACCACAAAATCTTCCAAATGGTGTTGCAGTAAAAATGCAGCATAGGCCGGCAAATACTTTAGATCAAGTTTTGAAGGTTTGGGTGCTGCATTTGGTATGATGTTGCCATTTGGATGTTCCATCTGTCCTTTATTTAAATGGTGTCGGTGGAGAGGAAATAATTGTTCCTGGATGGCCTTGGGTTATACTCTTCCAGGTTAAGGGAAAGCACTTTTTTAATGACGTCAATAAGGCCGGTAAATGTATTGGGCTTGCGGATATACAAATTAGCCCCGATAGCATGCGTATCGTTAATGTCTTTCAGGTTAAACGAAGTTGAATAAATAATCACGGGTACGTCTTTCAGCCGGTCATTATTTTTGATTTCCCTGAGGCAATCTTTGCCACTTTTGCCAGGCATATTCAGGTCGAGGAATATAATATCTGGCAGGCGTTCGTTCTCTGCATGTAAGGTGGTCATTAATTGCAAACCATCTTCTACAGACTGTAATTGTATTTGCGTGCTGATGCCTGTTATTACTTCTTCAAAAAGTTCCCTGTCATCACTGTCATCATCGGCAAGCAGCACCCTTATATTTTTAGTTTGGGTGCTTTCTTTGATAACTTCAGCGGATGCGACGGAAAGCGGAGATCTGTCTTTTATCCTGTCCAGCAGGCTGGCAAAAAAGCGGTAGGGAGCCAATTGGATATCCGGGCCCATGTACATGGCCATCTTGCCACTTTTAAGTAATACAAATAGTCTTAAGAATCTGGCAGGCATAGGAAGGGTTGTTTAAAGAGGGTTAGGTCTTTATAAAAAAACGTACAAGGTAAATGAAAAAACTTACTACAGATATTTCTTTAAAAGCAAATCAAAAGTGTATTTGTAGTCAATTTGGTCAGTTGATATCCGATAGTTCAAAAAGAGAAAATTCACACAGCCAATTCCCCACTTCATAGTTCTCTTAAACTTAAGTAGCGCAGGCAAACCACAATTGTCATTTCCTGAATCTTTCGGTTAAAACCTGGAGCCGTTCTATAACATCATCGTACACTAATGTGTCACCGTAGATCATATGTTCCTTCATATCGCCATAGTCTTTTTTGTATTCTTCATACATCATTACAGGTGGCAGAAAGGACAAGGTCTGTTTGCCAAGTGTACTATAGTCCAGCCAGTTGTACCTTGAATATCTTTCCCTGTGATTAACAATCGTATCGTACAATTGTTGGTTCTCCAGGGCCATCCAGCCAAAATGGGTATCCATTATTTTTTCAATATCATATAAATGCCGTGACATCCGGTCTGTTCTTACTATTTTCCCTGCTGCCGGTTTCATAAATTCTTCATGCAATAAAAAGGTCTTTTCCAGGAAGGTTTTTTGCGGTTCCATCGCCGTTACTGTAAAAGGACTTTCATCGTAGGCAGTATTCGGATATATCTCATGCAGTAGAGAATGAACGGGCATATTTTTGTGGGGTTCGTTGAGCGATCTTACACTCACTTCAATTTTCACTTCATCCATGAGGTAAGGATTATCATCATACAGGGAAATATATTTCACAAGCAATGTTTGCGGATCGGTATCAGGCATGGCTTCGTTTACTACAGCCGCTTCAACGATAACTGTGCCTTCAGGAATGCCCATTTCTGCAAACTGTTTTTGCAATGCCATTTTTAATTGTACACTGGTAAATTCGCAACCTTTTTTCTTTAGTCTTGACAGATATCCGCTACCCGGATTTGCTTCATATTTCATAGAAAAAGCCTCGGGAGATAAGGCAATATCTACATCTTCTGAAAACCTTTGTATGAGCTTCCAGCATTTGCTAAGGGAGGTGCCCCCCTTGAAAACCATATCTTTTGCGACGGGCATTTTAAATAAGGCTTCTAGTGTAAGGGTAACCCACCAGTCTTTTTCTATGGCCTTAGCCTGGATACCACTAAGCAGGGCAGCCTGGTCGGTACTAATCTTTCTTTGTTCGTTTGTTAGTTGTAACCAGCCGGTCATCGTATGTTCCTTTTAGCAATGTAAAAATAAAATCGCTCACTCTTGTAGTGGTAATTTTTAGATCATGGTTTAATTTCGCGGGGTCTTCCTGCAGCAGCAATGCCTTTAATTTGTAAGCTGTATCAGCGTCAATTTTTTTGATATCTAATTCTTCAAGCGCCTGGATGACAAGGCTGCTTATCTTGCCTACCCTTTCAAGCCGTTTCGGATTCGTTGTTTTGAATTTAATAATTGCTTTACCAACCCTTATTTGTCGTGGAGTGCCATTTGTAAGGTATGTAAATTGGGTTGGTACCTGTGTACTCAACCCGAGCCGGTGCAGTGCATAAGGTCCCGCAGGCGTGATTTTTAGTTTTTCTTTTTCGGCAATAGTCTCAGCTATTGTTTCCGGCGATGGATATATGAAGCCAAACAAAGGGTCTGTTTTTGGCTTTATATAAATGCCGTGGGCCAGCCTTTTGATTTTCCCTTCTTTATTTAACCTTGACAGGGCCATTTTAATAGCGCCGCCTGTGCCGGCCGTTCGGAAATCACTGGCAAAAATCAGTTCACCTGCCTTTAAGCGGGTCAATTCGTTTTCAATGTGTTTATGGATGATGGGCATTTGTATAATTGGATTTAGCAAAAGTAGGCAGAAATAAAATGTTACCTTTTTTTAAAAAAAAGGTAACAAAATCCCTCTCAAACACATTGAAGAACCCACCACTAACCCCTAAACCTTTTTCCTGCATCCGTAACCCTTACTCCCCGCAACCCGTTACATTTACCGCTATTCTAAAAATGGCGTCATCTAATTTACATATTGCATTGGTGGGCAACCCCAATAGCGGCAAAACATCCTTGTTTAATACCCTTACCGGTCTCAACCAAAAGGTGGGAAATTTTCCCGGGGTTACGGTGGACAAGAAAACGGGCAAATGCCTGCTGGCTCCCGGCATGGAAGCCACGATGATTGACCTGCCCGGCACCTACAGTCTTTACCCCAAACGGGCCGACGAATGGGTGGCCTACAAAGTGCTGATAGGACAGGACCAGGACGTAAAGCCGGATATCGTATTGCTGGTGGCCGATGCCAGCAACCTGAAGCGGAACCTGCTTTTTTGCAGCCAGATTATCGACCTGAAAATACCGGTGGTAGTGGCTTTGAGCATGATGGACCTGGCAGGGAAACGCGGCACCGAAATAGATATACCCGGGCTGGAACGGGAATTGGGTGTTCCGGTGGTCACTATCAATCCACGCAAGAACAAGGGCATTCCCCAGCTTAAAAAGGCGTTAGAACAAACTGCGCATAACCTGGGCAAAACACCACCCCGTAATTTTATCGACACTAAAGCCCTTGCACCCAAACCGGTGGAAGCCATGCACCGGATGATGCCGCAGCTCAGCGATTATGCAGCGGTCCATTACCTGATCAACCATGAACATTTTTTGCTGGGAAGTAAGGAACAGGAGGCCATCGAGCAGGTAGAGAAAGACCACCAGTTTAACCCCACCAAAACACAGGCTGAAGAGATCCTGCAGCGCTACCAACGCATCCGGCAGGTAATGCAAACCACTGTGGTGGAAGCCGACCCGTTACAAAAAACCTTGTTTACTGAAAAACTCGATAATATTTTACTCGACCGCAAATGGGGCTACCTGATCATGCTGGCGGTGCTTTTCCTGTTGTTCCAGTGCATTTTTTTCCTCGCACAGTTTCCCATGGATGGCATTGAGTGGACCTTTAGTCAGCTGAGTGGCTGGCTGGGGGGTATATTGCCGGCCGGCTGGTTTGCCGACCTGCTGATCAACGGGGTAGTCGCCGGTCTCAGTGGTATCCTCGTATTTGTGCCACAGATCATGATCCTGTTTGGCCTCATCACCCTCCTGGAAGATACGGGCTATATGGCGCGTATCAGTTTTTTGACCGATAAACTGATGCGGAAAGTGGGGCTGAATGGCAAGAGTGTGATGCCCATGATCAGTGGCTTTGCCTGTGCTGTTCCCGCCATTATGAGTGCCCGCAGCATAGAGAATAAAAAAGAAAGGTTACTCACCATACTCATTACGCCACTGATGAGTTGCAGCGCCAGGTTGCCGGTATTTACCATTCTTATTGGGTTGGTGATACCGAATAAATATTTCCTTGGTTTTATAGGTTTGCAAGGCCTGGTAATGATGGCCCTCTATGCAGGCGGGCTGGTCATTGGCCTGCTTGTTAGCTGGGTGGCCAAATGGTTTATCAAAAGCAACGCAAAAAGTTTTTTTATACTCGAACTGCCTGTGTATCGTGCGCCCCGCTGGAAAAACATGTTTTATACCATGGTGGAAAAAGCCAGGGTTTTCGTGTTTGAAGCGGGTAAAGTCATCATGATCATCAGCCTCGTATTATGGGTGCTGAGTACTTACGGGCCGCCCAAAAGGATGGAGCAGGTAACCAGTAAATACGCACAATTACAACAGCAGCGCCCGGCCGATTCGCTGCAGTTGAGCAAGGAATACAAGACCGAATTACTTGAGAATAGTTACGCAGGCTTGTTGGGCAAATCCATTGAGCCGGCAATACGGCCGCTGGGCTACGACTGGAAAATAGGCATTGCATTGATTACCTCTTTTGCGGCCAGGGAAGTGTTTGTAGGCACCATGGCCACCTTGTACAGCGTGGGCGATGATGCCGATGAAAACAATAGTACCCTCCGCCAGAAAATGAGTACCGCCACCCGTAGCGATGGCAGTAAAGTCTACACGTTTGCCACCGGTATTTCGCTGATGATATTTTATTTACTGGCTATGCAATGTATGAGTACGCTGGCTATTATTAAAAGGGAAACCCGAAGCTGGAAATGGCCGGTCATCAGCCTGGTGTACATGACGGGGCTGGCGTATGTGTTGAGCCTTGTGGCTTATCAGTTGTTGAAATAGGGTGCCTGCAAATAAATGCTAGTTTACCATATAATATTTGCTCATTATACAAAATGAGATCGTTATTGCGAGGGTTCTCCGCTTGGGCGGAGTAGGCTTTGCCCGTGGCAATCCCCAACATTTAGTCAGCAGGTATTGACTTAATGTAGCTGTCCCTACAAATTCATGGGGATTGCCACGTCGGGCAAGAACCCGATCTCGCAATACCG
>JAZKFT010000045.1:0-236130 GCA_040386335.1 Bacteroidota bacterium | reverse complement strand
ATCACTATAACCCAAAAATTGGAACGAAAAATGACGGGCTATCTCGGGTGTTTACGTTTATGAGAATGAGAATAAATTGTACATAAGTAAAAAGCCTGCCCAATGGACAACCACTTTCCTGTTTGTAGCCGGCCTGCTTGCCTTAATTCTTTTGGCGAATGGCATCCTGCAACTGTTTGTTTTCAATGCGTCACCCGATACGACGACAACCCCTGGATTTATATTGGCTGGCCTTGGTATTCTCTTCGCTGCACTGTTTTGGCGAGTTATGAAATACAGGAAAAAAATAAATTCCACTCCCCCGGAAAAACTGAGATCCATTTGCATTGTTGATCTTTCCTCCAATAAGCTGCTAGATGCAGAAGAAAATATACTTTCCTCTCTTGATTCTGTCCACCTGCTGCGAAAAATGCAGCTCGGTTCCAGTTCCCCCGCATTGAAATTACAGTGGAATAACGGATCACTTACCATCGCAAACGGAAATCCTTTTTCTGGCGGAATATCAGCGATTGAAAAGGTTTTGGCTTCGAAAGGAATAAACAGGAAGTAACCCTATAACCTTTGTATAAGGGTTAAACATTTGTTCTTTTATTCCCGGCCTTTACAAATATGCAGGCGTTGGAGATAACCTATGACTTACACCAATTATGCGTTATGAAATTACAGAGTGCAGTAAATAAGGCCAAAGCCTATTCAAATAGAAATCTTCCATTTTCGGAAATGCATTATTGGAAATCAATTTTTGAGAAAACAGGTTCAACTTCATATCAATTCAGGTATGCAGAAGCATTGCATCAATGTGGATTTTATAACGAATCCGAAAAAGTATATTCTGAAATTGCTGTAAATAAAATTCCCAAAAGTTATAAGCACTTGTATTATTCATACTTTGGTCATTTAATGTTGCAGGTAGGAAAACTTTCGGAGGCATTAGAACTTTATAAAAAATCACTGAAGCTTAAGTCGGATGAAACAATGCCTTATGTATTTATTGGTGCTATTCTAAAACGACAAGAGCGAGATCAGGAAGCAATTAAGTACTTAACGAAAGCACTTAATAAGAAAGGGGACATCGATGAGGTAAATTATAATTTGGCAACGTCATATATCAGGATCGGAAAATTGAGTCATGCTTTGAATTCAATTAAGGCTTGCTTAATGGTTGATCCAAAATTCCCAAATGCTAAAAGAATCAAAAGAGATATTGAGGAATTAATAAAACAACCGAAAAAACTAATCCTCAATTAATGTGTCCCCGTAATATTTCCGCTTAACCCGACCTGGCGCAAGCTTCCAAAAAACTCCACGATGGTTCGAGGCTCCCCTTGTACCTATAATATCGTAACGCTGCCGCAACCAGTAACCGCAGCAGAGCCACCAGCCATGAACGATCTGGCATTTGGTACTATGCATTTTTACATTACATTGCCAGCAATACCAACTATACGAATGCTGGCTAAAGTTGTACTCTGAGTCGCTGTTCAAAAAAAATGAAATTGACAACAAAGAAAACCCTCGACTACCTGCCATTTTTGATAATCTGCATATCGGCAGCAATTTCAGCATTTACAATGCTTAGCGCTGGTTATATTCTTCAATGGCAACATTATCTGGGGTTTTTATTTCTTGCCGTCAATGGATTTATTTTTTAAAGGCATCATCATTGGGGTGTGCTCTTCCTGGGGCTAACCATTTTCTTAGGGTTGATTGGGATATTATCATTCAGCGTGGGTCTCCCAGGCTCATCTATATTTTCGGATCGATTCCATATAAGAATTCCACTGGGTAACCCGATCATGTGGCTTTGGCTGATTTTACATTTTATTCTTTCGGGCCGTTATTATACGGGCATTGTAACAAAGCAGTATTGGAAGACTTTAATTAACGATGAGAGGTAAACCTTGACGATGGTCAAAATGATGCTATGGTTCTTTTCCCAACGAACCATACTCCGCCCCGGTAAAAAACTCAGGCAACCTGCCACGATATTGTTTATTCCGCCCGGGTAAAAATCACCGCCCCATCACCCACCCTTCAACTCCGCTGCTTTTGCCATAGCGGCTTGTTGTCCGGCAATTTCCACCTGGCATAGCAGCCATTTTTTTTGCCATTTACCAAGGTTTTTTTTGGCCTGCCGTTCCAGTATTTCCAAACGCATGCGTGGTATCTCGTCCAATACCGGTTCGGTTTGCAGCAAAGTTGTAGCCATTTCTACCAGGTGCAGGCACTGCTGCACTTTTACACCCAGTTGTTCTGCTGATCTTTCGAGCCGGAATAGCTTTAGATGCCGCACCTTATGGTCCGGTCAAGTGCCTTTATGCAACCTTCGTCCGGAATGGCAACTGCTGCTGTGTAGGGTTGAAATTGATTGGCCTTGGTACGTTCCATCCGGTGCGTCATACTCTCGGCTGCATACGGTAACCGGCGTTTGCCGGTTTCTGCCATGGCCAGGTGGCTTCTGTTGCAGCCAAGCAGATCTGCAAAATCGCACTGCGATATACCCCACTGCAGGCGTATTTCTTTTAAG
This sequence comes from Bacteroidota bacterium, assembly GCA_040386335.1. GTDB lineage: Bacteria > Bacteroidota > Bacteroidia > Chitinophagales > Chitinophagaceae > JAZKFT01. Next base: position 233,603 of record JAZKFT010000045.1, on the reverse strand, counting down.
TAATGCATCCAGGTAATTTTTAATCAGCTAAAATTGTGACAATATCCTTGTGACAATTTAAAATGTCACGATAAAATTGTCACAAAATGATTTGCGTTGCTGCCCCGATTTGGCGCATGCTCTGAAACCTCCGCAATGGTTCGAGGGTCCCCCTCGGACCTATAATATTGCAGCGTCCGCTGCCACTACACAAAAACGTGGACAATTCATTTTAGAATGCACTTCCCAATTGCCCAACAAGGTTTCGCAACCCCGCGTTTTTTTCCCAGGCTTTTAAACGGTTTTGAATTTCCAGGGATGCTAGGGAGGCTTCGTTAATAATCAACAATTCCCTGTAAAGTTCTAGCAGCTTTTTAAGATTTTTGATTGGCTCATCCGGTAATTCCGGAAGTACATTTTCGACCAGTATTTGAAGTTCCTTATTATGCAGCGGTGAGTTCCGGAACAGGCGTTGCATTGCCAGATCTGTGAATCGTTTAAGAGGCATTAATTCTATTCGTTCATGAAGCCCGATTATTTTTCCAAGTGCTGCATTATTGATCTTTTTCTCAGCTACCGCTTTTAGCCATAGTTCACCCGCGATATTAATGATCGTTTTATCTGCGCTGAGCATACAGGTTCCTAGAAAAAGTTTTGCCATTTCCCCCGGCCAGTTCCATATCTCATATAATACCTGGATTACTGAAACAACTGCTTTTCTGCTTGACTCTTCCCAAAACTCAGCATAATTCAGGCAATGATTAAAAACATCTGCCAATACCCACTCGGGATTGTTCGGAACTAGCGCCATGATCCGCTTCAAATCGTTGTGTTCAACTGAATAATATTGTATTTGGAAGCTCATGCATTCGTACAGCATTGTGAAACCTTTTCCTAAAAATGGCCTGGCATTTTTTTTATCAAACTTCATTTCATTTCCGTTCGCAGCATAGCGCAGCACTTCTGATATTTTCCGGGTTGCAGGTTTTTTGATATATTTTTTTGTAGCATGATCGTACTGCTCGGAGCGATAGTTCTCAATTATGGAATGCCACTGCAATGGTTCCGTATAAATATGTATCGATTTTTGATAACCGGGAAAAGATTCAAATTCTGGCCAGTTCCTTTTTTCTTTCCTGGTAACAGACGCAACCAGCCACGCAGCTTTATTGCAAAATGGCCCCATTGGTCCGGTATCCCCGCTCAACAGGAACGACAGGATATTTCTGAATTCTCCTGTCAGTTTTTGTGCTAAAATTTCTTCTACTTTCACATCATCCGTTAACCTGCAACGTGAAATAGCAACCTGCAAATCCATGGCACCCGGTTCTTTGCCAGCTTGCTGGTATATACTTAGCCGGTCTATCAATGTTGATCTGTGTATCCAGCAAGGCTCGTGCGTAGGGGTACTTAATAATGGAAGGTTGCAACCCTGTGCGATTTTATCCAATGCTTCTGACAGAATCAATTTATAGGGCAGATAGGCCTCAATTTCATCCCGCATTTTCCATGTTTTTGTATAAAAGCCTGTATTGGGTGACACAAGAAAACTGGCGGTGTTCTCGCCGTTTTTTGTATCATAGCTCCGGTATACTTTTTTAATGCTTTCACTCCCGTTCGGGAACGCCCCAATTAATATATTTCCGTAGTCGATAAAGAAAATTGCCAACAAAAAATCGAGATGCCCGTTCGAAGAGCGGCCTCCTTTTTTCAATAGCCCCAACGCCCGTTGAAATGCAGGTTCGAATCTTTGAATTGTTTCGTCCGTTATCTGTGGATGAAAATGTACTAAAGCGGCAGGTAAAAGATCAATATGCCAGGGTTCATTATTGTCGAAAGCCTGGCTAGCCAGAAAGAAGAGATCATCGATGGAGGCCGGAAAGGGTATTTCATTTGTTGGCACCGGATTGCTTTCCTCTAAGGCTCGTTCATGCCCGTTGTCATCACGACTTTCAGAAATATTGTTTGTAAAAGCGCCTAATAACTGGCGCGGCGTTGTTAATAGCGACATATCAAAAATAGCAATCTCATTTCGCAGGGTCATATTTTCTACATGCGCATTCTTCGCAATAAATTTTGCAGCTTTTGATTGTATCGTTTCATCCAAATGAATAAAACACTGGCAAACCATCAATTGAATTTTCTCACTATAGGCCGGGTAGTCCTGAACCAGTAATTCTACAATTGCCAGTGTGGAAAGTACGGTCGCTTTTGTAGTGGATGATAATAATAATGGAACAGCGTCGAAAAACGAACTGGCATCAAACTTCTTTTCCCTGGCGATAGTTTTCATGGTTTGCAAAGCAGTATTTACAACTTTGCTATGAGGGGAACTTAGTACACTGAATAATTCCTTTTGCAGATCCAGGATCTCTTCTTTACCGGGCTCCAGTTCTACAAACAATTGGGAAAACCAGCCGGATAACAGTTTATTGAAATTACGATTCGCTGCCAGCAATGATTCTTTGATTAACCGTGACCGGTCTATATCACCCGCTGCCGAGATTTTTTTAAATACGCCAATCCAACCTGCTTCACTCATCTCATTTTTTTCTTCGAAATGAAGATAACGACCGCTGGAATGAACGTCCGATGCTGCTTCAAATAAATACCATACATGTTCATCCAATGTGATTGTTTCCTTCAAAAGCTTTTCGTACGTTAACACCCATGTCTTTGCATCATTCTGCTTATAGATTATTGATGTCAGGGCTTTTGCAATCAATTCTTTTGTTGGCCGCAATACACCTTTTCCGCTTAGCTCCATTATCCAATCATAGTTGAGATAAGATGGTAAGAAATCCGATGAAGCCTGTTTGTTTATAAAGTCACTTAACCAACCAGGGCTGCACCAGTCAATGATTTTACCCAAATAATCTTTATTAACTAACGACACAGAATAAAGGGTTTTCTCATAATCTGCCAGGTTGAAACAAACAAAGGCTGCCATTTGAAGCAGCATCCGTTGCTCATTTGTTCCATTTATATATCCATACGAATTCCCCCCAAGCGAGCCAAACTGGCTGTATTCCTTCAGCAATCGTTTTATAGGTTGAGCAAGCAGCTTTTTTTCTTCGTTTGTAAGATCCCGAAGAAAGGAAAGTAATTCCTCTTCATTCTGCCTGGTGATAATGGATGAAAATTTTTCAGTCACAATATGTATTTAATATGTTAGTTTCTTTTTTACAGCAAGAACATGTTTGCAAAGGCCCCGTTCCCCCTGGTTACTACTGAACCAGGTACAGGTGCACCTGCTATTTTCGCCTTCTATTACAACCGTATGGTTAACCCCTGTTCCTGCAACCCTGGCTTCAATGCGATCGGTTGTATTTGAAATAATATCGACTTTGTTTTCTTCCAGTAATTTTTCCGCTGCTTTCATACGTGGGTTTAAACTTAAAATGCGGCTCAGTTTATAGGGCAACCGCCTGTAAAAAAATTGGTTCTCATCCACATCATATCCCAATAAACCCATAGCTGAAAGCCGGCCGGTAATATTGTCCATTTTAGTTAAGTCAATGCCTTCTGAGACCGCAAGCCATACAGGATTAAATGCCTGGTTGGCATAACTGTATTTATCAAATGCCGATATCCAGTCGTCAGAAATATCTTCTACCAGCGACTCCAGGGCCGCGCCCTCGCCGGAGAATCCACGCCAGGCATCTCTTGACAGCGTGAGGCTAAACCTGACGGCACCAAAATAAAGTTGCCATGTAGTAGACTGCATATCCGGATGTGGAAAAACCTTCAATTCATTAGCTAGGGGCACAAGCGATTCCAGTAATTTAAGCCGGTGTACTCCGCCAATACATATCGCATCAGGAGTTTTGATTGCAGAAAAAACGGCTTATTTCCCCGGATAACCAGGTAATAGTCTGTTTTAGGTTTACCGGATGGTAAGGATTGAAACAATTGTAAAGTTTGTACTCTATTGAATGAAAAAGCTTTTTCTGCCTGTGATAAGAATATTTGAACACTGGCTAATCCTTTAATCCATTTTACCGGAAGGGGTACTTTACGCTCTACTACTTTATTCAAATTGTGTTCGAGCGCTACATCTTTTTTACCCACTGACAATATCACTCTTTCACCCCGGTTGATCCGGCTAAGCGCCGAAATCATCGGTTGGTTAAAATCAACATTCGTCGTTCCATTTTCCAGGAACTCACCATCGTGACTGCCCGGCAATATATCCACTCTTGCATACACCCCAGCGCAGTGAGAAAAACCTTCAAACCGTATGGTATCATTGCCTGAAGTAACGATAGGATCTTTTAATTTGGCGATCTCAAAAGGTGAAAGATTAAAGCTGGATTGAACCACGTTGGAAAGTGCAATAAGGCAACGGGCAGTAATATAAGGCTCAGTCAAATTGCCATAATAAAAGCATGGAGCTTCTTTCTTTTCAATTTCACTGTATTTTGAAAGAAAGAGTGAATCGTCCCTACCCGATTTTGTCAAAGCCGAAGCTGAAGCGTAGGAATAGGTAATGGTGTCGGACATCGGTTTTGGGCATGATTTAAAGTTCAATATACATAAGAGGATTAAAACTTCACGATATCGCCCCATCACCCACCCTTCAACTCCGCTGCTTTTGCCATAGCGGCTTGTTGTCCGGCAATTTCCACCTGGCATAGCAGCCATTTTTTTTGCCATTTACCAAGGTTTTTTTTGGCCTGCCGTTCCAGTATTTCCAAACGCATGCGTGGTATCTCGTCCATTACCGGTTCGGTTTGTAGCAAAACTGCAGCCATTTCTACCAGGTGCAGGCACTGCTGCACTTTTACAGCCAGTTGTTCTGCTGATCTTTCGAGCCGGAATAGCTTTAGATGCCGCTCCTTATTGTCCCGCTCAAGTGCCTTAATGCAGGCTTCGTCCGGAACGGCTACTGCAGCTGTGTAGGGTTGCAATTGATTGGACTTGGTACCTTCCATCCGGTGCGTCATACTCTCGGCTGCATACGGCAACCGGCGTTTGCCGGTTTCTGCCATGGCCAGGTGGCTTCTGTTGCAGCCAAGCAGATCTGCAAAATCGCACTGCGATATACCCCACTGCAGGCGTATTTCTTTTAAGTAATGCATCCAGGTAATTTTTAATCAGCTAAAATTGTGACAATATCCTTGTGACAATTTAAAATGTCACGATAAAATTGTCACAAAATGATTTGCGTTGCTGCCCCGATTTGGCGCATGCTCGGAAACCTCCGGAATGGTTCGAGGGTCCCCCCCGGACCTATAATATTGCAGCGTCCGCTGCTTCTACATTGCCCCTCGTTGCTTCGAGTCCCGCTGGCCCACACACAAGGCCAGAGCAGACACCTTAGAAACTGACGAATCTTCGTCTCGAAAGAAATTACTCTGTTATCCTGCATCGCCGGATGACAAATCTGTTGATACCAGTGAGGTTTCTATTTGTTATTTGTTTTTCAATAAAAAGAAAACTAAAAAACGTCTGCAATCGCAGATGGTTGTTACTTCGCAGCAACCCTACTCACTTACAAAAAGCATCAAATAATCATACTGGTGGAAAGAAAAACATTTTTTATAACTGTATTATTTATAACGGGACTTTCCTGTTCCCAACCCGGCACTCATCAGAACCCGCCAAATAAATCTGCTATCGACTCACCGTTAGTATCACAAAAAGATAGCAACAGTCAATTGAAAAACTACTTTCCATTTGAGATCTATGACGACGCTAATCGTTTTACAGTAGTCGCAGGCTTGCAAAGGCCGGAAGTATATCCAAAGTACGCTGACTTCTTTGCAGAATTTGGATATGAAGGAAATGGATATTGTTGGGAAGGCCACATAACCCAGATTTTGGAAAAGATTCAACCAGATTTACTTCAGAGAACTCATTTCGATCCGGAAGCTGGTGGCTTCTATGCCCATTTTAATACAAAAGAAGATCAGTTAAAATTTGTAGCGCTTTTAAGTCCTGTTTTTTCTGACTTTACAAAACTGGCAGTTTATGTAAAAAATGCTGATCGGTCCAGAATAGATGACTAAACAATAGGCAGGGGCAGACGGCAATACCATTTAACAAATGCTCTCAAAAAACTTCACGGCAGTTTGAGGCCCCCCGACCAATAATACTGTATCGTCCGTTGCCACTGCACAAAAACACAGAAAACTTTCTGGAAGCCACGATCTGGTTTAATGCATTTTTGGTTTAGATTTCCATAATTCAACCAATACAAGCCTTGGCAACTATGAGCGACCCTTCGATCAGTATATTCGATAAACTTGGTGGAACCGCAATTGCAATTGTCTTCCTTTGTTGCGGCATCCTTTTGTTTTACCGGGGGCTTTTAACACCTGCGCGATTGAAGTCTGTGACGAGCAAAATATACCATCCGGATATTGATGCACGTCCAGGTAGTAACGGAAGTATCAACTATGCAATTGCTTTTGATGTTAACGCCTGGGGCGCCAGGTATGGGATAGATTTGGGTTCGGATGTGAGTTCGAAAGATTTTACAATTGTTCAATCACTTGACACTATATCCTTATACACCATAGTTGTTGACACAACAGTTCCATTTGCTAACGGACTCACCCCGGGAGTCAGGTCAATTTCACTGAATGGTCAAAAGATATTTGAGGAGTCTGTGATCACATCAATTATTTCCGGAACTATGCTTTTTTTACTTGCTTTGATTATTTTCTATTTCGCTTACTTCAAAAAGCAGGAAAGCGACAGTTAATAAAGGTGCTGTAGCCCCATTTTAGCGGAAGCTTCCAAAAACGCCACGATGGTTCGAGGGTCCCCTCGGACCTATAATGTTCCAGCGTCCGCTACTGTTACAAGATCGTCGAATGTCTTTAAACGCCCATACCAGTGTTATCAGCGTTAAACAATTTCCATTTCCCTTCTGAGACTACTTCAATAATATCACCGTCAACTTTAATGGCACTCTGATCGTCGATAGCATAGACGGGTACCGGTAGCTTCGAAGCCCATATTGCTGCGTTAGCATCGTAAGCGTCCAGGTGATCCTTATGATCCAGGTGCGGGATCAACGCAAATGCAACCAATCCTGCCCCACGGGCCTTCACGAATGGTCTTTGTATTTCCCCGGAGGGCGTAGACAATGTAATAGTTTCCGTTGTTAGCGGCTCACCCCTTCCGCCGCGGGGACCGCCATAAGTCTCTCCGAAAATGGAACTTGCTGCCATGCTCCCGGCGCTTACGCCTACATAAACCGTTTTGAGCAGCAACGATGGTAATAGCTCTGCCAGCCCGGACTGTTGCAGCCAATAGCTTAGATACAAGGGATCACCGCCCCATACCAGCAGCGCGTCAGCATCCTGCACCGCTTGTATCCACACTTCTTTGTCAATACTTGGGAGTGCTGTGAGTTCCAGCAATCCCATGGATTTCCAACCCAAATTACAAAACGGCGATTGCGTTTTTCCGCTGATCGGATGCCAGGCATAACGGGCGCCGTAAGCAAAGGGATATATGGCCGTGGGAATGAAAAGGGCGTTCGATTCGGCGATGGTTTTGCCCAAAAGCTCAACCAACGCGTTCTGAATACTGGTATTGCTGATACCACTGGAAGTGAGAAGAAGTTTCATGATTTTCTGGCTATTTCGTTGCCATAACTGGTGGCAGGTTTGTTAGTTGTAGACAACCAAAGCTAAATTAATGGTTGAAATTAACTCATAGACCACACCTCATTTAAAAGAAAAATCTAAGCACGGAAGGCATGTAAAACTGATAGTAGAGTTATAGTGTCTTGGGAATGTATCCGCAGGTTTGTGTTCCTCTACCTGTTGTAGCTTTCAATAACTTCCATCATAATTCCAGGATGCCTTCCAGCGGTCTGCACACATATCTTATTCGGAGTTTCGCATTACATTTAAACAAAATAAAATTATGACAACCCCATTCGAGGATTTAATCAAGACCGCCTATGCTGCTTTTAACGAAAGAGATATTGACAAGGCACTCTCAACAATGCAACCAAACGTTCAGTGGTCAAAGGCCTGGGAAGGTGGCTATATCAGCGGTCATGACGAAATAAAACAATACTGGACCAGGCAATGGAAAGAGATCAATCCGAATGTGGAACCCATTGGATTTAACGAAAGGCCGAATGGAAGATTGGAGGTACTGGTTCAACAAAAGGTAAAAGATTTAGAAGGCAGTACAGTGTTTGATGGTACCGTAAAACATATTTACAGTTTTGAGGACGGATTAATAAAAACGATGGATATTGAACTCGTGTAAAAAACTGTTTTAAATTAACGCAAGTCTTAAAATTGTTCAAGATGGTTCGAGGGTCCCCCTCGGACCTATAATATGGCAGCGTCCGCTGCCGCTATACTAAACCACTCATAATTTGTGTTGCCGGTCATGCGCAACCTATTTCTAAGTAAACCAACAAATGCCGGAAATAATTTTTAATTTCGGGTTAGCGTCAAAATATTAAAACATGCCATCAACACCATCAACCTCAAAAGTAGAAACTAAGGAAAGCGCTAAGACAGGTGCATCGGACACTAAGGTTTTAACAAAATCAGGTTGGCCAAAAACACCAAAAGAAACGCTTAAAATGGTGATCAATTTTTTTATAAATTTCCTTCCTTTCTAGAATTCATTTCAAACAGACGTTGGATTTATCTTAGTTCTTACGGTGTTATTAATTCCAATTAAACTACGCGTGGTGAAGAATGAGCGACAAATGGATAATTACAGGCAAGATATATATCCGATGAACCTCAACAATGCTGAAAAAGAAAAACATGCACGATAGTTTGAGGTTCCTTCTAACCCTACAATATGCCATATTCGTAGGACGCAATTTTTAGTTCAACTATTTATGAATAAAAGAAAAAGAGAGATACTAATTGTCAGTTTTCTTCTAGTCTGTATTTTGACACAAGTTGTGGGGCAAGTGCGATTACCTGTGAATAACATGACAGTTAGATATGGATTTCGGCGCTACTCTATGCAATTATTGGATTCAAACAAAGCAACTCCTTCAAAATGCGTTATTGAGGTTGCCATACCAACAAAACAAAAAGCCAAATTAAAATTAGTGAGTAGCCAACAGTGGTTACAGTGGCTAAAAAGCGACAGCACTGATTGGGCTGCTAATTTGATTTTGTATGACCTGTATCAAAGAGATGCAGATATTTATTATGGGGTCATAAAAAACAAGAAGGATTGGCTGTTGGTGGGAAAGGAGAGTGAAATAGACTACTGGAACAGGTTTTTAGAAAGCAAATAGCTTTGCAACTGGCGTAAGGGTATAAAATGCTGCGATTGTTCGAGGGGCCTCCCGGACCTTCAACAGGGAATCGTCCGCTGCCATCGACAAAGACGCCGCAACCATATGATATAGATTCATTGCATTGTCAACCAGAACCCTTCTTCGACGGTTTTGTCAATCCGCCGATAATCCTGATTTGCCAGTCATTGCGAGGGTTCCTGCCCGAAGCAATCTCCCGCTATTTATCAACTGTCAAAAACTTTTTAGGGCCGGCTCCAACTAAATGCCGGAGATTGCTTCGGCTGGGCAAGAACCCAGCCTCGCAAGGACTGTGAGATAAACCTGGCATCACCATTATATTTTGCTGACGAAAGGCTTAACACTCGCAATAATGTTTACGTGGGAGGCTGTTACGCCGAGATCCTACTTATTTCAACAAATATTTCTTCACCGGATTCCTCTCTAATTTTTTCAATCCTTCCACCACACAGGCGGCATTAAACTTTGCCCCAGCTTCAATCGTATGGGTATGGTCTTTATCATTAAAGAAATCAGCCTTTACTTTTTCTTCACCCAACTCGTCGTAATGATCGGCAATTATTTTATTGAGATTGATAAACTGTACATTTTCCTGAGCGGCTACTGCACTATCCCATTGTACATAATCACCGACCACGCGGTTCAGCTTTCCGTCTTTCCACATATTGCGTGGCACCAGGGACAATACAATCGGGATGCCGCCTTTGGCCTTTGTTTCCCTGATATATCTTCTAATGTTCCAGCCAAAAGAATGAGCCATTTCAACATTTTTTGAAACAGGGTTCGTCACTTCGGCGCTGTCATCACCAATACCCCTGCGTGTGGTGGCACTGCCATCATTGTGGCCAAACTGTATCAATACCAGGTCACCCTTTTTTATATATGGCTCCACCTTTGCCCAAAAACCTTTGGTATAAAAGCTATGGCTACTGGTACCGCCAAAAGCTTTATTGGCAATCGTGATCTTATTCGTGTCGAAAAGATTTTGAATAAAGCTGCCCCAACCCCACAAGCCGCCATCGCCACGGCCAAGCGTTCCATTTCGCACTGTAGAATCGCCAATAAAAAACATAGTGGGTTTATCTTTTTTAAAAAAGGCAAAAGATGATAGGCCGATGAACAACGCCGTCATCCAATATTTATACCTGTTTGGCATATCCTGTTGTATTTTCTATTTGAAATGATATTAAATAATGCCGCACTATTTTCTCCCTTTAATCTTCACCTCCGTTGTACTGCTTTCCAACCCGGCTGACGAAGCCGTAATCCTGATCGTTCCTGCATTCGCCTTTGCTCTTATGATGACTAGCGCTTTCCCTTTGAATACCGTTCTTTCATCACCTTTATACATTTCGTGGCTATACGGGTCAGAATTATCTACACTTATAATTTCACCAGGCCCTGATAGTGTGAATTTAATTTTTGCAGCACCGTTGGGACAACGAATACCGTCTTTATCTACAACGGTGGCGTTCACATAAACAACATCTTCCCAATCATTTCCTATTTCATGCTGCTCAGCCTTCAGTATCAATTTTGCAGGAGCACCGGCCGTTATATGCTGGTGTATTGCTACATCTTTGCTACCATTGCGTCCAATCACTTTTATGGTTCCCGGTGCATAATCAACGACCCATTTATTCGGTCCGTCATCAGCAGGTACCGGTTGCTTTCCCAATGAAACGCCCTTCAAATAAAGCTCCACTTCTTCGCAATTACTATATACAGTTGCATTGATTTTTTTTACAGTATCGGACCATTTAGTCCAATCATCTGTTAAGCCACGGCCGGTATCTTCGTTTCGTACTATATGCACCATTGGTTTTTGAGTCCACCAGCTTTGTCGTTCCCATGCCAGGGGTTTCCAACCTGCGTTTCTATCAAACAGCGCCGTGTTCCAGGAAATTTTGGGCCAATCAGCTTCTCCCAAATATTCAATTCCAGTCCAGATAAATTCGCCCGACATAGCAGGATTATCACGCATAGCCAGCCAGGCCGAACGGCTGGGTGTATTTTCGGTTCCAATAATTTTTCTTTCAGGTCGTCCTTTTCTAACAGCAAGCAAACCTGCTTCACCATAGTTTTGGCCAATAACATCCAGTAGTTCAGAAAAACCATTTTCAAATAATTTCATGCGTACCGGGTTAAACAAGGCCATCGTTACCGGCCTGGTGGAATCCACTTCTTTAGTTACCCGCCGGATATCTAAAAAACGCTGTCTTCCTTTTTCACTATTCAAATCGTCGCGTATTTCATTTCCCAAACTATAGATAATAACACTGGGATGATTGCGTGCCCTTATCACCTGTGCACGGGTATCGGCTTCCCACCATTCGTTAAAATATAAATTGTATGCTTTTTGACCATTTGGTTTTGCAGCCGTCCAGGTATCAAAAGCTTCATCCATCATCAGGATACCACTCCTGTCGCATAAATCATAAAACTCCTTCTGCATCGGGCAATGCGCGCCACGTACGGCATTACAACCAACTTCCTTGAGTCTTTGTATCCTTCTTTCCCATACCGACATGGGCACTGCCATACCCACTGCTCCCCCATCGGGATGTACACATGCACCTAATATTTTTATGTTTTTTCCATTGAGCCAAAAACCTGTTTCCGCTTCAAATCTGGCGTCACGTATGCCAAATGTATTTTCCTGGTCATCAATAATTTTATTGTTGAGGGTGACAATGGTGCTGGCTTTATAAATATTAGGTGTTTCAATATCCCATAACTCCGGGTGAGGCACCATGATCGTTTGCTCCGTTTTTGCTGTTTGTCCTGCTTCAACAGTAAGCGCAGTAGGTTTTGATTTTAATTGTTTACCTGATGGTGAAGTGATGGTTGTTTGAACCATTAGCTGACCCGGTTTTTTTGATTGATTGGTTACCGATGCCTCTATAGTTACCCTGGCATTTTGTTTTGTTATTTCGGGTGTGTGAATAAAAACACCCCAGCGGTCTAAATGAACCGGGTCAACTATGTTGAGGGTTACATGCCTGTATATTCCTGCACCAGCATACCAGCGTGACGCAGGCTGTTCTGTGTTATCGGCCCTTACTGCAATGATATTGGGCTTGCCCAAATTTAGCCAATCGGTTATATCGTATAAAATGGGAACATATCCAAAAGGCCGGTGCCCGAGCAGGTGCCCGTTAACCCACACATCGCTATTGGACATGATGCCATCAAATTCAATGTATACCCGCTTGCCGGTATAAGTTGTGGGAACGATGAGTTGCTTTCTGTACCAGCCAATGCCGGCAGGTAAATAACCACCGCCCCGTTTTGTAATACTCAGGCTGTCATATTTTCCTTCAATGCCCCAGTCGTGCGGTACATCTAATTTTCGCCATTTGCTATCATCAAAATTTGGTTGTTGCCCGTCTGTTACGTCCCCTAGGGTGAACTTCCAGTCTTTGTCTATATTAATTATTTTCCTGGTGGGTTGGGCTTTTATTCCAGCGGTTGAAACAAACAAAGGGAAACATAATAAACAAAGGGATTTAGGGAAGCGTTTAGTCAGGTTCATTGATGAAATAGTTGGGATTAAGTGTATTGTTTTCAAAGCAAGATCGTAACTACAATAACAAGCGGCTTTCATTCTAGCTGGGCAATGTCAATAATTGCAAGCCGAAAATACCAGGGCATGAGCCCAACGGGCTCACATGTTTATAGATAATGACACCTACAATTCAACGACCCTAAAAGGGTCGCATGTGAATTGCCTGAGGCCTGCTGGTAGGAGAAAAAACTCCTTTCCGGATCAAGTCCAGCTTTAATAGCAATGTCCCTTGACAGGCCATAAATCCCTTCTCCTTCTTGTTCAATCAAACATCAATTTCACATTCGACTCCTTTGGAGTCGGCGCCAGAATTTCACTAATTTTTCTATAAACATGTGAGCCCGTTGGGCTCATTCCCTAATTTGTTCAGTTTGTCAACTTTAATGACATTCCCCATCTGGTAAAATCTATGCTGTTGCTGATTTTCGAAACAAAATGCCTCCAAAAAAATTACTCCTCAAGCTCCAGCCTAATATAATCATAAACCAATCCATTGTTAACCGGCGCTTGCGGCACAATTAATTTTAATGTATTGGCACCTTTCTTCATCAGCGATGCATCAAACTCCAATGTCTTTTCGTACCACAAACCGGATTCGCCATGACGGGTGATTACGCCATCACCAGTAAGTTTTTCGAGTTTACCGGCAGGCTGCCCGTTCACCTCTACATCCAACGTACTTGTTCCTGTTCCGCAAATGGCAAAACGTAGAAAAGCTTTACCCGTGGGCATTGCAGGCATGTCAAATGCAACGGTAAAAGGCGTTGCCCTGCCAATGGTTCTTACACCATAAAATGGCAGCGCCTTTGCGGCTGTATCCTCGTTATGCGGCACGTGCTGATAGAACCAGTCGTTAGTAAAATCGCTTTTGCCAATGGTATAGGTTATATCGTCAGGAAAAAGTTGCGCATACTTCAATGAGATTTCAGGATCCCTGCGCTGATTGCCTCCCCGAAATTCAGAGCCATTACGGTTCGGAATGCCTATATCCCATAACTGTTTCCCTTTACGAACAGGTGTCCATTCCAGTTTACCTAAATTCAATGCTTTACCTTTTTCAACAATGATATCCGATTTTACAAATTCGCCCAACACACCATCTGTAAAAGCATACAACACATAATTTCCCGGGCGCACATTTGGAATTTCAAAACTTCCATCAGCATTTCCTTTGGTCCAGAATTGATAGAACTTGCCATCTCGCTGCCAACCGGTAATTACTTTAGGTTCGGGTTTCTCCCGTGGCGAAACATATTCGCCGGCAGTTAAACCAATCCGGAAATTTTTAAAACCCTTTAATGGCTTTACATCTTTCAAAACCAATGTTCCTTTTACATTCGCACGGTCTTTCGCTTTGGAGTAAGGAACTCCCTCAACCCAATTGTATGGCCATTTTCCAGCTTCCTTTACAGCCTGTGCTTTTGCATCTGAATAAATGGCATCGGGGTTCGACGCCGAGTTGGCATAAATAAAAAATGGACCAATGGTTTTCTCCCATTTTTCACCGGCTGCAATATTAGCTTCGGCGGAACCATAATGACTGCTGCGCCAATAATTCAACACACAAGGTGCCGCAACTGCATCGGTATTTAAATGCCCGGTTAGTTCATATTTTGTAGGGCCGCCACTCATATACTCCATAGAGGGATTGATGAAAAACAATCCTACTTTTTTAGTAGTACTGCTCCATCCGAATGCCCTGTTTTCTGTAGGGTTGGTGGTGTATACATATTTATCGCCTTTAAACGTTTTGGGATAAGCCTGGTGTACATCATCAGCCACACTGATCCAATCGAACTGGGGACCAAGCTTTGCGCAATATCTTGCTTCGCCAAAACCACCCTGCGGATAATCTTCGCTATGGGTAAATGTGCAGTAGGTATACACCCCGGAAGCACCGCGTTCCAGTGTATACCGGATTTCAATATCAACTGTAAGGTCTCCATCCTTTGCTGTTCCGGGACCTGTTCCCATTTTACGTCCTTTGGAAATTGCTTTGGTAGAAACCTCGGCTATTTGCCCTCCATTGTTAGCAGGGTCAATAGTGATGGATGGAATGGCTGGTGCGGAGCCTTTAACGCCCATCACATCATGCGACCAATAACCATGCTGGTGCGTTCCTATTGTTGGATTTTTCCAGTTGGGGTTATTAGCAGGTTCAATTCCCTGCGGTTGCGGAATTGTTTCAGGCGACAGCTTTGTCTCAAACATCTCCATGTCTTTGTAACGATATGAAACCAGGTCACCGGTCACTTTTGATATGCGGACTTTGACAATACCATTATCCAGGGTATAGGTCTCTGCATCTTCTTTGATAGTAACCTTTGGATCGGCATCAGAAAAAGCAAAAGAAAAAAAGATGCCTGCAGCTATACATAATGATAAAAGCCAGGAAGCAACTTTTGATTTTATTGTAGTGGTGGTTACTTGTTTCATTTTATAAAAAATTAAAAATTGTTTTTCATCCATTCAATGGCTTTTTCCTGTGTGGCATCTGTAAACCTGCCATAATCGTCAGGTTCCTGGAGTTCCAGTTTATTTGTTGCGTTATTAAAGCTGTAAATTTTTTGTGCGCGGTTAACAGCATTACGAACTGCGGCGGGGTCTGCATCCCTATCTCTTGATGGCTGTACGATCAATACCGGTCGTGGTGCGATCAATGCCATCATATCATCAAAATCGTAAGGCAGCTTTGATTCATGTCCGGCAAAAAATCCAAGGCGTGGCACCAGGCCATGCAAGTGGCTGTAGCGGGTCATTCCACTCATTCCTTTATTGGGTGTGTCAGTCCGCATAGGCGTAAACCCCGCAACAGCAACCACACCGGCAATTCGTTTATCCAATGCCGCGGCATACAAAGCAAGTGCGCCACCCATAGAGAAGCCATACACAGAAATATTTTTGGCATCTACCATTGAATCTTTTTCCAGCACATCAACAGCATTATGCAGGTCTTCCATCATTTTACCCATTTGCGACCAATGGGGAAAACGTTCGTAAAAATGTTCCGCTTCGCTCCAACGCGTACCAAAGCCAGTTTGGTCGTAAGCCAGAACAGCATACCCTGCTTTTGCCAATGCAAGTATAGGATGAAGATCACTGCGATACACCCACATATAACCAAGTGGGTAATGAAAACCATGTAGCCAGATAACCGTTTTTAGTTGCTTCCCTTTAGGTGTATTTGCAGGATAATATAAATCGCCGGTTACACCCCTGAAACGAATGCGTCGCGAAGCCACTTCGTTTTTCTCCGGTGCCCGCCATCCGTAGGATCCCCCACCATTGGAAATCACCCATGATGGAACATCAGGTGCCAATTGCCCAGGGTTACCAACTGTTCCTTTACCGATTTCAGTCGGGCCTGCAGGTACCACTCCCGGCCGGCCCCTGAATGCATTGTCAGTTGCTTCAAAAAAGGGAGGCACATCTCCAAGCATCCATTTTATGGAAGTCAATAACGCATCAACTTTTTTATCCCATTCTGCTTTTGATGCTGCGATGGGTTCTGCAATATTTTTGACCGGTAACTTTTGTACATTATTTTTTTCTCCCGATTCGGCCTGCCATTTATTAAAATCCCATGGAAAAACGATGTGGTTATTCCATTCCTTCTTAGTTCGCCCAAACTGCAGATCGAGCCAATCCATACATGCTTCCTGGTCATTGCTTCCATGAAAACCCGGAACAGCCAACAAACCCAGCTTTTTTGGCTGGCCAAGGCGTTCATATACTTTTTGTGCTGACAGGTAGGCTTGTTCCATAGCCCAACCATTGGCCACCTGGTCTGTATAGCCCCATTGCATTAATACAGCCCTTGGCGCAATCAAGGCAAGTAACAAATTGGCATCAACAGGTAAATAATTTTCATGTCCAGAAAAATATCGTAAGCGGTGAATAAACCAGGTTGGAAAATTTCTTGTAGTTGTTTCAATGCCTTCACCACCGCCACGTTCGCCGGCAAAACGCCAGGGCACCATTCCCCCTACCCCAGTACTGCCCGCCACCACTGCCGCTATGCGTTTATCAAAGGCCGCCGCCATGGTGGCCATTTTACCATCACGTGAATAACCATTAATAGCTATATGTTCCATTTCAACCTGGGGAATCGTTGCGAGATAATCTATAACGATGGCGGCAAGCCAGGCCCTTCGTGGTAATGTAGCAAAATCATAACCGGGATAAAGATCTTTTAATGGCGCTGCATCGTCCATCGCATCGTTACCGGCATAACCTGCAGCAATATATCCACGGCGGATAACTGGTGTACTCCAACCGCTAAGGCTGGGGCTAATCATTACAGGGAATTTTTTGCTGTCAGGCGCATCAGGAATCACAAGCCTTATGCGAACACTTCCTTTTCCCTGCGGACCAAACTCAACGCGAACATTGCGAACCAAACAACCCTGGCCTTTGGTTTCATCTAACTGCACAATGTTGGTAATGGATGGTTTAGGAGGCAAACTGCCAGTGACATATTTTTCAAAAAGTTGTAGAATTTCACTGCGCCGTTTTGGCCAGTCGGTACTCATGTTTCCAACAATACGTCCGTCATTAAATTGGAAAGGATCCGGTAATAAATTCGATTTTTTAAGCTTGCTAAAGTCGGGTGGCAGCTCACCGGTTTTTTGTTGCCAGGCATTCCACTCAGGTACGGCGGGCAAAGAAGCCTGCATCCATTTTAAATTCTCATTTTGTTCCTGGGCAATTACAAATTGAAACGGGAAATGAAGGCATAGCAGGCACAGCAGGCAGAAATGACTTTTTTTCATGCAATCGTTTTTATTCTATGGCGAACCAGTTTCTAAAAATAAAAAAGAGAATGCAGAAATCCATCATGGTCTGTCTCCGGGGCTCAGGGGACACGACGCATACTCCGTCCTGGTAAAACATCTCACCAGGGATATCCGGTAAAACATAAAAATGCTGACACCGCCATGTCCATCTACTCGGAAAGCAATGGAGTCAGGGTGATCAACAATCAAAAAGGCTTCCGGTAAAGTAGCATTTTTATCGGTGCGGAGTATGGTTTCTGGGGACAACATAAACGTCAACTTAAGGCCCAGAATACCTGGCAGCGACTTGGTGCCCAAATAAGATGTCGGGACGTCGCATATGTCCCCCGCTGGCGGGGGAATTTTTGCCTGCAAGGCAAAAACGGGGGTGGCGAACGGGGCGTCGTGGCATGATTCGGGATATTAGTTGCCGCCAGACTATTTGGGACTTCGCCATCTAATGTTCTCCATTAGAGCTGCATATGGTTCGTGGTCGTATATCTTCTTTTGCGCCTCCATGTCCCACCCCCATTTTTTGCCTATCGGCAAAAAAATCCCCCGCCAGCGGGGGACATATGCAACGCCCCGACATCTTTTTTGAAAACCCAGTCGCTGTAAAACGATTCTTAACTTGACGATTATGGAGGACAGGAACCATGGCCGTCGGAGCCATTACCAGACTGTTATTCTTTCATTTTCGGGTTTGAACATTTTGTCTCCCGGTTGTAGATTGAATGCGTTGTAAAAAGGCGTGAAGTTCATCAATGGTCCGTTCACACGCCATCTTGCGGGGGAATGGCTATTGGTATTTACATAAGTACGCATAAACGCGTCGGTTGTTTTTACGCGCCAAATCCTGGCTATCGAGATAAAGAAACGTTGATCGGGTGTAAAGCCATCCAGTTTGGTAGTGTCTTTTCCTTGCTCCGTCATTTTAAAGGCATCATAAGCAATGGCAACGCCGGCAATGTCGGCCGTGTTTTCACCCACGGTTAAGGAGCCCTTTACATGCATCGAATCGAGCACCGTAAATTGATTGTACTGGTCAATCACCTGCTGTGTTTTCGCTTTGAATTTTTCATAGTCTGATTTTGTCCACCAGTCGGTCACATTGCCCACTTTATCATATTGTGCTCCCTGGTCGTCAAAGGAGTGCGTGATCTCATGGCCGATCACCATACCAATACCGCCGTAGTTAAGCGCATCATCGGCATAAATATCAAAATAAGGCGATTGCAAGATCCCGGCAGGGAAAACGATTTCATTCCCGGGAGGATTGTTATACGCAGTCACTGTAGGTGGCGTGGTGAACCATTCTGTTCTATCGACAGGTTTGCCCAGTTTGGCGAGGCTGTAGTTGTAGTCATTTTTATTAGCCGACAAACGGTTTTCAAAATATGCGTCCCTCTTCACTTCCACATTTGAATAGTCTCTCCACTTATCAGGGTAACCGATTTTTTCGGTAAAAGCCTGAAGTTTTTCTTTGGCCTTTGCCTTTGTGGAATCGCTCATCCAATCCAGTTTGCTGATACGTGCTTCAAACGCTTTTTCCAGGTTGTCTACCAATACACCCATACGTTTCTTTGCATCTTCGGGAAAGTATTTTTTTACATATAACTGTGCCAATGCATGACCGAGGGACCGATCAACTGCCTGTGTCATTTCTTCAGCACGCGGCTTTTTAACAGCCTGGCCCGTCAGCATTTTTGTGTACTCAAAAGTCGCATCAACAAAGGGCTGGCTTAAATAATTCGCATAAGAGCTGAGCGCATTCGCTTTTAAATAGGTTTTCCAATCATTCACCGGTACCGATTGAAGCATCGCATTCAGTTTGTCATAGTACGCTGGCTGCCCAATATTCACTGAATCAACTTTTGCTCCGAGGTCATTCAAAAGCTTTGTCCAGTTGATGTTAGGATGTTTTGCTGAAAGCGCCGTTACGGCCAGTTTATTATAGTTAGCTTTTACATCCCTGAGTTCAATGTTTGTTCTGTGTGAAGCAGCTAATTGTTTTTCAATTTCATAAGTAACAGCTGTGTTTTTGGCTGCAGTAGCGGCGTCGTATCCGGCTAATTGAAAAAGGCTGGTGAGGTAGTTTTTATAAGCGCTTTGAATGGCGAGAGTTGCCGGATCTGTTTTGAAATAATAATCTCTTTCCGGCAACCCAATCCCGGTTTGATACAACTGGGCGATATTGACGGTGCTTTGTTTGTCGTCCGGACTTACACCAAAACCGATGATGGAACCATTACCCATTTTTTGTTCTTCAGCCACCAATGTCAAAAAAGAAGGGAGATCAGCCAGGGCATCAATGCGGGTGAGCAGCGGTTTGATAGGTTCATAACCCCGTTTGTTAATCGCCGTTGTGTCCATGCCGGACGCATAAAAATCTCCTACCTTTTGTTCGATGCTCCCGGCAGTGCTATTGCTTGCTGCAACACTATCCAGGATGGCCTGCAGACGCATGCGCTGCGGATAATTCAAGAAAGAGTAAGAACCCACCCCTGATTGACTGGCGGGTATTTGAGCGGTATCGTACCAAATGTGGTTGGCATAGGCAAAAAAATCGTCGCCGGGCTTTTTAGAGCTGTCGATCCCCGTGATCACTACCCGGTTAGCGTCCGTATCAGCAGCTTGTTTGCAACCAACTGCCAACAACAAGCCCAGGGGCAAGTACAATAATCCTTTCATGTTTCTTATTTTATAGGTAATGGCTAAATGTACAGTGAGTAATTCAGTTTCAATTCAAAAAATGATTAGTTGTCACAACAGATGGAGAGGCGGTAATTGAAAGTTATAAAAGTTACTTCAGCTCCTCTCCACATCCACTGTATCTAAGTTTGGTTTTGGTGTCCCGGCATCGGATATTGAATTGCACATTAATTTCCGAATTACAACAGCTGCAAAAATCAATTAGTCATCAAGACGCTTACACCAGTCCGTTGCCATTAATTCCGCCAAAAAGAGCAAAAAATACGATAATTGGTTATTCATGTTACGTACTTTCACGATTATGCCATCGCAATTATGTCACGCCTTCTAATTCTCATTTCATTTTGCTTCTTATTACTCTCATGCAGCAGGCAAACTGTAATAATTGATGACATGGTACGACCCTGGAAGGAATTCGTGCAACTCGATGATTCTGAAATATTTTCGTATTCAAATTGGCTGCCCGGTGAAGCACCACCCGCCTACTCTGAATGGAATGAAACCCGACTTCATGTGGTGAGAACATGGAAAACTGAGAAAAAACTTCAGCAGCGAAGGCATGAACTATTAAATCTATATCTTGATTCAGCCGCAGCTGGAATGGATATTTTAACTGTCATGGATGGACTCATTGTGATGCCAGACCAACGAAACTCTTTGCGAAAACTTTTGCCCGACCAACTGAGTCATGTTGACACTGTTGAAGTGAATTTTGCAAAAACGCTTTACGGTTCAATAGCAAGATCTGTAAATTTGCTCGTAAATACCTATAAACCACAAATATTACGATTCAAACAATAAACACCTTGAATATGGACGGCAACCCTTGCGTCTTCCAGGTCCCTCAATCATTTCTATCCCCTTCATCATCTTCATATAAATCCAGCATCCTCTTTTTCCATTTACGGTACCATTTCCAATTGTGCAAAGACAACAAAAGGTATAAGGCCACTGAGCCCGCGACTGCTATCAGAAACATATTTAATCCTACTGCTACGCCTACGGCAGCAGCACCCCAAACAGTAGCCGCGGTGGTGAGGCCATGCGAGGTTCCTGTGTTGTTGTTACGAAAAATAATACCCGCGCCCAGGAATCCTACACCGGTAATTATATTGGCAATTACCCTTGAAACGCCGCCGCCGTCATCTTCCGGAAGATGATGGGCAATGGCGGTAAATAGCGTTGCCCCTATGCAAACTGCCGCATAAGTTCTAATGCCGGCCGCACTGCCATGCCGCTCCCGGTCAAGGCCAATAAAAGCCCCCAGCAAAAAAGAGAGCACAAGTTTCGAAACAAAAATCAATTCAAATTTTATATCCATCAGTGTAATTTTTACTAATCATATACCGGGTCAGAATCTACATCTGGTTTTACTGATCACAGTTGACCATTATTTTTTGTAAACAAACAATTCAACTATTTCATCAGTTGAATTCCCTTTAGTTTCATCAGTTCCCGAAAATTAATATTCTCCCGGCAATCTACGGGATGTTGGCATAACGGGTTCATACAAATAGCAAGCCCGTTTTAGGTCAGGAACATGATAAACCTAATTGGGTGCTATAATCGCAGTCATACTTTTTTCATGTTCGAAAGAAGTAAACCCCCTCAGAATGTCACCCCCCCATTTACCCAAGGTTAAAAAAACTTCAGGATATTCCTGGTGCATAAAAACGTACCACATCACTATACACTTATTCATCTCAATTAGAGTATATTGTTTGATAAAAACCTCACTGTATGACAAAGTATATTTTCCTGGTCGCATTTGCGATTTCGACCATTTCAGGTTATGCACAAGACCACTCTAAATTGGAAGCTGAAATACGGGCCATGGAACAGACCGGTGCGAAAGCAATTCTAAATGGAGATACTAATACGCTAAAACAACTTTGGG
Source organism: Bacteroidota bacterium (assembly GCA_040386335.1). Taxonomy (GTDB): domain Bacteria; phylum Bacteroidota; class Bacteroidia; order Chitinophagales; family Chitinophagaceae; genus JAZKFT01. The sequence goes on along the minus strand of JAZKFT010000045.1, from coordinate 211,410 downwards.
CACCAGAGTTTTTGGTCAACACACCTAGAAACGAAGCAACCGGAACCCGCGATTCTATTTTACTCATCCAGAAAGCCGGAATGATCGACTACAGTATTTATGAAAAAATCATTGAAAGAATGCAATTTCAAAAAGACATCGTCATCACCATGGGGCTCGAAACCATTGTCTCCAAAAACGATAGAGGCGGTTTAAAAGCCGGGCAGATATACAAAAGACGTTTTACAAATATCTGGATGAAAAAAAATGGAAAGTGGCAGCAAATAGCAAGACATGCTTCCATAATTTGTCAATGAATACAAACCTCCACAATGGTTCGGGGGTCCCCCCGGACCTACTATCTGGCAGCGTCCGCTGCTGCAACACCACTATACGAAGTATGCTTTTTGATAAACGGTGAATTGTGTAAAAACTTTGATGTTTAGCTTTAGTATTTCAACCTCTAAGTTATGCCCGGCAGCCAGATCCATTTCCTGTTACCCAATATCAAAGCCACTACTTTACTATTTGTTCTGTTCTTCGTTTTACGTTTAGCGGCACAAAAAAGATCTCCTGTTAATTACCTGGAACAAAAGCCGCCAGGAAAGACAGCCAGTTTATTTGCCCCGGGAATTATCAGCACAGATTCCATCGAACACAGTGCACCTGCATTTTCGCCCGATGGCAAAACCGTTCTTTGGGCCATTATGAAAATGCCTTCCTACCAGACCTGTTTGTTAGAAATGAATTTTGCAAATAACCAATGGTCTTCGCCACATACTCCCTCATTCAGCGATACAACTGCTAATGAAGTATACCCAAATTTTTCAATGGGTGGAGACAGCTTGTTTTTTAGCTCTAACAGGAAGAGCAGTCCATTCGCTACCAGGAGAAACACTTTATGGTATGTAACGCGGATACCAGAGGGATGGTCCCAGGCAAAACTGCTGGATACAAATACATATAAAAGAGATATTTATGCCAGCTCCGTTTCTGAAAATGGCACCCGGTATTATACGGTCGGGCCATTTAGAAATCCTGATTGGAATATTTATAAAACGGATCCATTCGGGAAAACAGATTCGTTACCGTCTCATATCAATTCCAGGGGATATGAGGACGGCCCCTTTATTGCTCCTGATGAAGGCTACCTGATCTTTGAATCGGACCGTCAAAACAGCCCTGAAAGAGGCGGTGATTTGTATATCTCCTTCCGCGATAAGAATAAAAACTGGGCTGTTCCTATGAACATGGGTCCCCAAATAAATTCAGCAGCGACGGAACGGTTTGCAAGGGTTTCGCCTGATGGACAATACTTGTTTTTTGGAAGAAATACAGGAACCGGGTTTGATATTTATTGGATTGATGCAAGTATTATTAATGGATTACGAAAACAAGCGATCTCAGAAGGATTATTGAAGTAGCTAATATCTTTCTCTTAATTCTTAGGCGCGGCGGCAATAGGTTTGTTATCGTAAACAGCCGGCAGTTGGTGTTGTAGCCAAATAGCCATCCATGCCGATCCCATTCGGGAAGCAATGGCTTCTTCCTTACCCAGGTAGCTATTTTCCTTATCATCGGCATAAGTATGCCTGTCGGCAAAACGCTGTTGTTGCGCCAGTACTTTATCAATATGTAGTTTTGCCCAATATTTTCCTTTGTGCTTCTTCGCAAGACGATCCCAGCCATAAGTAAAGGCGGCAATATCGAGGTTGGCAAAATTATCATACACACCCAGTCCCCAATCCGAGCCTTCAGGGTAGTATACTTCCGGGGTTCCTTCCTGGTACATCGTGCCTCCCGGTGTTTTATAAGGCGGAGAAGCAAACTGGTGTGCGGTTACGGAATAGTAGATCTTATCAAGATTAAACCGGCCAGCCTCCGGTGTTTTTTTTCCAGCCAATGAGAATACTATGGGAGCATTGATCATGGATGCAAGCGCATTGTACTGCGGATGAATGATACCGTGATTGATGACAAACCCGGGTTCCTCCAGGTTGTACCCGTGTACCCAATTGCTAACCGGCTGCCCGTGTATGATTTTTTCGTTGTGCAAATCGGAAGGCAGAGAAGTTGCTGCGATCATATATTCAACAGCCTTATATAGCCATTTATTAGAACGCGGATGACCCGGTAACATTACTGCAGCCAGGTAAAGCAATTCAGCGTTCCAGGCATCTTCCTCGATTTTGGAATCGCCGGGAAAAAGTACCTTTCCGGCACTGTCCTTATAATAAAGCGGAGCAGTTTGAAGAAAACGATCTGCTTCTGCAATAATCATCTGTGTAACATAGGATTGATCCACTGGTGAAAAGTCATCCCATAAAAGCCAGGCCGTATATCCTGAGTAATAGGCCCAATGTGCCGCCTGCCAATCTCCTCCCCAAACCTTTCGGGTGCTGTTCACTTTATGATCATAGGCAACAGAACGGGCCAACAGGATCGTCATATCTTTTGCTTCCTGCAAAGGCACTCCTGTTACAGACGGCTCATATATTCCCGTTTTAATGGCGATGGCTAGTCCGAACGACATGGCGGCCGGGAAACGGTACCGGTACTCATTAACTTTCGATTTGCTTTTTAAGTCCAGGTAGCCGCTGGAATCAGGTTGGTATTTTTTTATATCACGATACCAGGTTGTGAGTGCAAACCGATTGGCATTCAACAAGGTTGCTTTTACGGTAGTGGACAGTTTATCACCGGGAGCCTTTTTTTGGAACCTTTCCCAGTTAACCGGTATTACTTTAGCGATCGTATCCGTGTTCTTTACAACAACGGGCTGGCTCTTTCCCGTAGTGATCATTGTAATCAGCAAGAACAATGTTGTCACTGCTTGTAGGCTATATTTCACTTTTACTCAATTTTTAAGTTCTATTTAATTGGCGCAAAGCACCATTTCTTTGATAAGACGCAACAGTGATGTAGCAGTGTAGCCAGCCAAATTACTTCCCGGAAGCCACCCCTGACCGACACGAAAATCCTGGTGTTTACACCATTCTGATTCAGCGTAAATAATACACTTATTTAAACTTCCTCTGCCGGGTATTCGCATTCGCCCGCATACCTACATTCCCGGCTACTGTACCTGCATTACAAGGACGACGCAATATACCCGTGTTCCCTATGTTGTAAACCCCGTACTGAGGCTGTTTTTGCGCAACCGTTTGTGCGTTGCAGAACAAAACATTGTTATCATATTTGGAAAGCGATAAGGAAAAAGAACAGGCTGTTGCTGCACAAGAATCAACCAGGCTAAGGGACTATGAGGGAGAAATTACGATGACCTACCAAGGCTACGCAGGTACTGTTCACACCTTTTCACAATCCACCACCAAAAAACTAACAAACAGACATGAGGCTACGATTGCAATTATCAGCAGCATTCGGCAAAATGCTATTTGCAGGAATGTTTACGGGAAGCGCCTGCCTGGTTCAGGCACAAACGCAAATAGACTCTGCGAAGTTGGCTCCGCCTGCAACTTTTGAAATCACCAACGGAGCTACCATCATTCCGGCCCCGGGCAATTTACCAAAGGCGCACGTAAACCATGTACCGCTTCGCTACGTCTCCTCTCAGCCATACATTTCATTGCAGCAGTTGCTGAAAGGTAATGCGGCAGGTACTTATGTACAGGAGTCCACCGGCGAACCCGGAACCGAGCAACCCATCTTTATCCGCGGCGTTGCAGCACCACTGCTCAGTAAACGCGAATTGTACGACCAGCAAGCGGTTGTGTACCTGAATGGCGTACCGCTGACGCAGGACAACCCATTTGCATATGAAATTCAGAAATACGACTTTAACCGGATTGGTACTGCCACTAACCTGCTGGCTACTATCAACCCCAGCAATATTGCAAGCATTGAAGTGATCAAAGACCCGGTAACCCTGGCTTCACTGGGACCACTGGCTGCCAACGGCGTTATTTGGATCACCACCAAAAATGCACATTCCGGTTTCCGCCAGATTAGTGTGAACGCATACGCCGGCGTCGCTGGCAAACCTGCTATCACCCCGGTAAATGCCGCATATGAAAACAATTTCCGCCTTCCATTCTATGATAAGTATGGCACGGTAAACGACCGGCTGAACTACGCACCTTACCTGCGCGACAGCACCAACGCCGATTATTATGGACCGGCAACCTGGACAGACCTATACTTCAGTAATCCCATTCTTTTTAGTACCGACCTTAGCCTTACCGGCGGATCGGACCGGGCTAATTTCCGGTTCTTTACCAGTGCTACAAAAAACGCTTCCAGCGCAGATGCGACCAATATTAACCGTTACACTGGTTCCTTCTTCATTAACGTGGCGCCCATCAAATGGCTCATGGTATCCAGCATGATCAACTATAATCGCATGGAGCGCACCCGTAACCGTAACATTCGCGACCGGTTGGCCGAACAACGTTATATTCCAGACCTGACCAATCCGCTGACACCGAATAAAAACCGGTACCAAAGTTATTTGAATGAATTTGACAAAGTCATCGACGACAACGCTTCCAATGTAATACAAGGCTACGTAGCGATCTCTGCCAATATCAACAAGATCAAATACAATGGAAGAATCGCTTTTGACTACAACGAAGGCATCCGCGACGCATTTTCGCCTGCCACCCTGCTGGAAGGTAACAATTTCGTTTCCAGCTATTTTGGGTACAATCAGCGCTTTATTGCCAGCAATACATTGGGCTATGAGTTCGGGCTGGGCAACAATCAAAAATTATTCATTGAAGGTGGCCAAAACTTCCAGGCCGATATTTACAAATTTGACTACGCTTTTGCCTACAACGGTCCCAATGACTTTATCAAGATCAACGTGGTGAATGGCGACGCGAGCAGTAGCAACTACCTTTTACCCACTGGTTTCGCGGTATATTATTTCCCAAGCAAAATGCAGACAAGGCTGGCATCGTTCTTTGGAAATGCCACGTATACATTGGGTAATGCACTGAAAATAAATGCAGTTGTAAGAAGAGATGGTTCATCTAACATGCAGCCCGATAACCGTTGGTACACCAGCTATTCTGCCGGTGCAGAGTGGAATATCAAACAACACCTGCTGGCCGGCTCCACTAAAGTGAACGACTTGTCACTTAGTGCATCATGGGGCCGCCTCGGCAAATTGTTAAGCGACGACCGGTTTAACGCAGGACCGCACTACCGGGTAGATTTGGGCTGGGGCAATGAGCCTACATTGGGTTCTTATGCAGGTATTCCTGGTCTTTCCCGTCCATACACCAGCGGCTGGGTAGGCTATGGTATTCCATGGGCCTATGCCGACCGCATTAATGTTGGTGTTCGTTACGGCACTTGGAACAACCGCCTGAAACTGGCGCTGGACCTATACAACCGCGATGACAAAAACCAATTGCTCCCTGTACCGGTTGCTGCCGAGTGGGGTTATACGGGCGCTTACAAAACAGGGATGGCCGTACAAAACAGGGGCATAGATCTTACCCTTGCAGCCGACTTGTTCCCGGCAGGTAAAAATGCATTTAACTGGACATTCACCGCTAATTTCAACTACAATAAAAATAAACTCAAAGCCTTGCCCGGTGGCCTTTCTGAACTCATCATCGGTAACACCATGCTGTCTGTCGGACAACCTGTCGACGGCTATTGGCTGTATCAAAATACCGGCATCTACAACAGCGATTCAGAAGTGCCCGTAAATCCGCAGACAAACAAGCCGCTGACTTTCCAGGGTGTACCGTTAAAAGCCGGTGACCCTAAGTGGACAGATGTAAACGGCGATTTTGTCATCAACAATAAAGACAAAGTTTTAAAAGGCAGTTACTTGCCTAAGCTTTCCGGTGGCTTTGGTAGCACCATTGGCTACAAGGCGTTGTCACTCGACTTCCAGTTTTATGTGTCACTGGGTCGTAAAGTACTGAACCAGTATGCCGCTTCCCGCCTCGATTTCATCAATACAGAAGTAAAGAATGATATCAACTCCGTAAAAGAGATCACTTTCTGGCAAAAGAAAATGGACTTAATCAGCTACCCTATGTACAACCCCTGGAGTGCTGTTGTGCCATATCGCCTGGAGCAGGACCTGTTCCTGGATGATGCCTCTTTCCTGAAATTGCGTACGGTATCTATCAGCTATGATTTTACCAAAACAAAACACAGCCTGGCAAAAGCTAAAAAAAGATTCCAGGCCGCTTCTATTTACCTCACCGCTACCAACCTGTTTACCATCACTTCATTTAAGGGCGATGACCCCGAACTGGTGAATTACAACGGTGTATACACGGGTTATGGCCTTCCCCTCACACAGTCGCTGATCGCCGGTTTTAAATTAAGCCTGTAGTACAATCCTTATTTCAATCACATATTTTTCATAACGCTTTTTTATGTTCGTGTTTAAATTAAACAAGATTGCATTACCGGTTCTGTTTGCAGCCAGCCTCCTGCTTACGCTTGGCTCCTGCAACAAGCAACTGGACATATCATCTTCACGCCAGGCCGACGAAGCCGGTCATTGGACAACCTATGAAGATGCCCGCAGCGGACTGATCGGTCTCTATGGATTGTCCCGCGCAGCGGTCGCTGCAAACAATGCGCATTGGCTTTGGGGCGAATTGCGTGCAGGAGACTTCCGCTCCGTGTACCGCCCCGATTTGCGTGCTATTGTGGAAGGGAACCTCAATGCATCATTTCCCGCCATAGAAGGGATCACTGACTGGCGCCGTTTCTACGCGGTGATCAATGCCTGTAACCTCTTTATTGAAAGAGTGAATGGATGCATGGCAGACAAACGTTACACCGAAGCCTACTACAAACTCGATATTGCGCAAGCCCGTGCTATTCGTGCATTTATCTATTTCTATATTGTACGCATTTGGGGTGATGTTCCTTTTATTACCAAAAGCAACGAAGGCAGCTTCGAGGCATTGCCCCGCACCAATAAAGATGTCGTGTTGTCGTTTGCTGAGCAAGAGCTGATTGCAGCTGCGCCCCGCCTTCCTTTCCTGTATTCAGGCACCGATCCCGAGCAACTATTTCCACCTAACTATTATGGCGTTAACACGGCCACCTGGCTGAATGGCCCTTTCAACAGGCTGGCAGCTTATGCAGTGCTGGCGCATATTTCTGCATGGCAGGGCCGCTACCTTGATGTCGCTGTGTACACAGAATATATCGTTAACAATTTCACCAAATGCAACCTGACCCTCTTAACGACTGGTCAACTTGTGGGCGATGGTAGTAATCCCGGCGGTGTATTCAACGCACGTGGCGGAAACTATAACCAGTTACTGGGTTTCAGCTTTATCAATAACCGTGGCGAAACCACCAGTGACGGACATTTTGAGCAACTCACCCTGGCAAATACCACGCTGTATCCCATGTCTAAGCAATTGCCGGATATATATGTTCCGAAAGATGTGATCAACACTGTGTTTCCCGGTAATAATCCTTATGACCAACGTTTTGGCGTGGACACTTCCACCAGGGCCCGCCTGCAGTTCACCGCATATTTTGAGAATTACAGTTCCGAGATACCCGTGTTCAAAAAAGTACGGGTAGTAAACGGCGCCACTTCTGTCACCGGTGGTCAATTCGCTGTGTTCAACTCATCAGTTCTATTTACCCGACTGGAAGAAATAAAGCTGCTTCGTGCAGAGGCCCTGACTGTTTTAGGCGAATCTAACCTGGCCGCTGCGGAATTAAATGCCATTCGTGGTAACCGCGGTACCAGTTCTTACCTGGTTGGCAGCTCAGCCGACCTGCTGACTGAAATTTTTGCAGAAAGGAGAAAAGAACTGATGGGTGAAGGATGGCGCTGGTACGACCAGGTTCGTTTTAACCGGTTGAAACGGAATAACCCCCAATTCAACGACCTGCTTAACCGTGATGGTATTTACTGGCCCATCGCACAGGACGTGTTGAACCGGAACCCTAAACTGGTGCAAAACACCTTCTGGAAATAGGCGAAACAGGAAAGTTGGAACCTGCAAATTTCCAGCAATAGCAGGGATCAATTGAAACAGGATGCTCGTTGTTTGCTACCCCTAATGAATTATTAAATAAATCATTCAATATGAAGATACTTGGTCTAAAATATAGCGGTTTGATCTGCACCCTTGCCCTGGCAATGCTGGTCCTGGTCACAGCTTGTAAAAAAGATGATACTTACCGCGATTATGAGAACACGGCTGGTACCTACAACGGTAATGCCCTGGATTACCTGCGTTCGCAAACCGGTGTGTACGACAGCATGCTATTGGTCATCAACCGGCTGAAAGGCATGAGTGACACGATCAGTAAGGCGAACATTACCATTTTTGCCATCAACAACCGCAGCTTTGCACTGGCATTGCAAAACATTAACCAGGCACGCAAAGATTCTATTCCTTCCATGCCGGCGGTTTCTCTTGCCACCATGGACAGTGCAGTGCTGGATACCTTTTTCTGCCGTTACATTATCAAAGAAAAACAACCAAGCGAAGGGCTGGTAGGATTAACAGATGGCCGCCTGTTTTCATCGCTGCGCTACAACTATGATATGCAGATGCAGCTGGTGCGTACCAATGCATCCGGCTACCTGAACGGCGGGCCAAAGGCGATCATATTCAGCGATCCGCAGAACTCCATTTTTGTACGCAACTGGATACGGGTAACCACGATTACTGTGGACATTAAATCGGATAACGCGATTGTAAACCTGCTACCTCCCGGTCATGACTTTGGCTTCGGTAATGGATTTATCCGCCGCATCAACAAACGATGAGATACAGCAAAACACAGCTTCACCATTATTAAAAAGCGTTAATAACCCAGCGAGGATGAACAAGAACAACATCATACAAAAAATTATTTTACCTGCCCTGTTTCTTTGCATGCTTACGGCTTGTAAGAAATTCGTACCGCAGGAGCGGGAAACGGTAGGCGCCGATTCGCAATTCATTATCGACAACTACCAGCCCATAATTGGCCGCACCACTGTATTCAGAGGTAATTTCTACAAAGGCAGCACCACCTTCCCTGCAGATTTTTCGATTGTGAACCCACGTCGCCGGAATGGCGATGCTGCACCCGAACTTACCAACGTATTTCCAGTTCAGGTTTGGAAAGCCGGCTACAATGGCGCCGAGAAATCGATCGCTGAGATTGAAGCAAAACGTGAAATGCAGTTCCGCCCTTTATTTGAAGTAAGTCCGCACAGCGGTGAATTCACCATGTGGGCCGAAGCAAAATCAAGTTTTATCCGTCCCCAGCCCGACAGCGGCTACCTGTTCGATGTGGAACTGAGCAACAGTGGCGGCCGCCGCTTCTACAAAAATCTGCGGTTAATGCCCTTCCGCGAACGGCCTTATGAACCAAGCAATATTAACCCGGTGAGCGGTCAACCGACCAGTAACGGTGTAAACGTAAGTGTTCTTCAGAATGTGAAAGGCATTACAACCAACCGCTATATGAGTGGCAACGATATCGAGGTTTATATCCGTAAACTGGTAAATACCACGGGCGGTGCCGGCAATAGCATCACCTTCCGCTTCCTGGATACATTGTTTAACCCGATCGATCCTGCCATGTTCGCCAACACCGATTGGGCCAACCTGGTACACGGCTTTAATATGAAAAAAACGACGACGGGTGTTACTTACGATGCCGCCTTCCCGGTACCATTGGTGGTTTATCCCACCAGGTACACCAACAGCGATGGCAGCCGTGCAAGGGTACGGTTCGGCTATTCCCGCATCGGCTTTGGCAATGTTCGCGAAGACGCGGTGTTCGGGCTAGATTTTGCCCTGTTTGAAAAAGGTGAATGGGAGATTGTTTTCGCCTTTAAAAACGACAATCCAAAATTCATCAACGATTAATAACGCACTGGCATAAACCCATTCAACGCAAAACCAACAAACAATGAGAGCAGCGTTTATAATATTATCACTTGTATTGATCTCGGCCGGTAACAGGTCCTGGGCACAACAGGCCAAGATAGTGATCCGTGGCGTGGTGAAGGAAAAAGGAGTAAATGGAGGCAAAACCGGGGTAACCATTACCGCGGGTAAGCCCCCAAAGCCCATCGCCTATACCGATGACAAAGGTGCATTTAGTGTGAGCATTGCTCCCGGCACTGAACTTAGTTTCAGCCACGTAGGCTATACCACCGTTCGCAAGACGGTGAGTGCCGCCACCACCAGCCTTGACATCGAATTGGTGTTAAGAGAGAACGAAGCAATGAAGGAAGTGGTGGTACAGGGTTTTAAAAGCAAGAACCGTGAAGTATCTACCGGCTCCAGCGTGGTAGTGAGCGGTAAAACGTTACAAGATGTTCCGGTGTCAAACGTGATCGAGTTGTTGCAGGGTAAAGTCGCCGGTTTGAACATCCAGAACAATACCGGTTCACCAGGTGCTATGGGAACGATCAACCTGCGTGGTCTGAGCAGTGTACGTATCAGCTCTGATGGCTTTTTGACGCCTACTTCTCCCCTCTTCGTAATTGATGGTGTGCCTGTAGATGCCAATTCAAACTACGAATATGGTTTCCAGGGTGGTGGCCCGGGTATCAGCCCGCTGGCATTAATACCTCCGGAAGATATTGAACAAATGGATGTACTGAAAGATGCTGCCGCAACCTCACAATATGGTAGTCGTGGAGCTTACGGTGTTATCCTCGTAACCACCCGTCGTGGTCAGTCTAAAGTGCCGGTTGTGCAGTACTCATCCAACTTTTTTGTAAAGACGCCACCTAAATTGCGCCAGGTTCTTGGAGGCGCGGATGAACGCAGGAATCGCATCAACGCAATGCTTGCTTACGATACATCACTGGCGGCAGCGCAGGCTTTGATCAATTCTACCTCGTTCTTATCCGACAGCCTGAATCCTTATTATAACAACTCTACCAACTGGCAGGATTATTTCTACCGTACCACATACAACCACCAGCACAATATCAGCATCCGCGGGGGCGACAATACTTTCAACTATAAAACCAACCTGAACTATTACCAGGAAAGTGGAATTGTGGCTAACACCGGCTTTAAACGCTATACACTGAGCATGAATGCGCTGTACCAACCGAGTGACCGTTTCCGGATGCTGGTTAACCTATCGGGTTTGCTGGGTCAGAAACAAAATGGTTCGGGTGTTGGCCTGGTGCAAACAGGAATTGCATCAACTGCCAACTCCTCATCGTTGTTGCCGCCGCCATCGCTTTTCTCTGAAAACAGTGCCGCCCTTGCAGCTGCGAAAGTTCGGGACAATAATAAAAGTTCCAATATTTCAGCCAGTCTCGACTTGCAATATGAACCGCTCAAAGGTGTTCGCCTCGGCAATATCCTGAGCTACAATTTAATATCAGGAACGCAGGATAAGTTCACCCCATCTTTCCTGAATGGTGGTTCATCACGTTCTTATAGCTACAACGACCATACCTATACTTTGTATAATCGCAGTACGCTGGGTTTTATCAAGACACTTGGTGAACTACATAATTTCAGTGCCTACGCCTTTAACGAGATCAATGCCTACGGCTTCAAGGCTAATGCCATTAATCTCGTGCAAACAGCGAACGACCAGATAGAAGGACCGGTGGGTTATGGCTGGACCGTTTCCAGGGGTGGTACTTTGAATAATGTTACCGACAAACGCCAGCACGGTTATGGTGGCTCCCTGTCGTACAACTTCGATCGTAAATATGTCATTGACTTCAACTACCGTTTTGATGGTCTTTCCACGAACGGCCCTTCACAAGGTTATTCAGAAAACCCTTCAATAAGCGCCCGCTGGAACTTCAATAAGGAAAAATGGTTTGACCATGCAGGCTGGTTAAGTTATGGTTCCATCCGCGGAAGCTGGGGTCGTAACATAAGCCCTACCGGAAGCATTTTTGATGTGTATGGTAAATACATTGTGGGCCAGGCTTACAACAATAACCCAACCGTAGCCATCGATTACGGTACGGTTCCGAATACAGCCTTCCTTCCTGAAACACAGACCCAAACCAATGCTGCCCTTGAATTTGGCCTTTGGAACAATGCATTCCAGGGAACAGTGGAAACCTACTACCGCACATTAGATAACCAGGTGATAGATATTGCCCTTGCAAATGTGAACGGATTTACAACACTTAAAACGAACGCCATCAGCCTGGCGAACTACGGGATTGAATGGAGTGCCATCGTGCGGTTATTTAAGCAAGCCAGGCCTTTCCAGTGGACCGTTTCTGTAAATGGTGCGGTAAACAGGGATGTGCTTACAAGCTTACCCAATGACCTGCGCCAGATGACCATCAACATCACAGACAACGGTGGCAGTGTGCCGGTCGTGTACAAAATCGGTCGTAACTCACTAAGTAACCTGCTCTACCATACACAAGGCGTTATCAGCAGCACTACGGATGTACCGGTGAACAGATCAACCGGCCGCAGAATGCAACTTGGTGTTGGTGCGGGCAACCCCTTCTACTTCCAGGGCGGCGACCCACGCTGGACGGATGTAAACGGCGACTACATTATCGATGATAACGACCTGCTGGCAATTGGTAACCCTGTGCCACGTGTAACCGGTGGTTTGAATTCTATGATGTCGTACAAGGCATTCCAGTTGAGTATCAATGGCTCCTATACATTGGTACGCGACCTGCTGAACACTTCAATGGCCCAGCAATTCCAGAATTATACCAGCCCTACTTCGACCAATTCCATGTTGCCGATCAACAATTATAATTACTGGCAACCGGTAGCAAACGACAAAACATCCGGCACCACGAATGCACAATACCCCAATCCTTATGATTTCCGGAGGGCCAGCACATTGCTGCCTTACCGCACGAACCAGACATTGTTTTTAGAGGACGGCTCCTACTGGAAAATAAACAACATTGTACTTATTTATAATGTACAGCGTAACTTGTTGAAGCGCCTGCACATGAGTTCATGCAGGCTCACGCTTACGGCCAACAATGTGTACACATTCAGCAACTACAGTGGTCCCGATCCTGAGCTGGTAACTGCGCTTGGCCGCGACAATTCGGGAGGCTATCCCGCAGCACGCAGTTATGCTGCCGGTATTAATATTCAGTTTTAATTTTTTTATAAATAGTTATGAAACGTATCATTCAAATAACCCTGCTGGCAGTTGTACTGAGCGGTTCCCTTGGTTGCAAAAAATTCCTGAACCTCGATCCGCCTAGCGATCTGTCGGGTAACAATTTCTGGAAGACAAAGGCCGACGTTGAAAATTTCACCAACGGTATGTACGAGTTAATGCGCAAATCGGTGTCGCGCCTGAATATGAGAATAGCAGCAGGATCTACCGGTAACGAGTTTGCGTTTATTCCATTTGCCGGCGAGTGCCGTGGTGCCCCGGTATTTGAGAATAAAGTGGGTTTCGACCGTTATTATATCGCTGACCTGGCAGGTAATAATATCCGCCACTTTTTAACAGAAGTACCTACCGGCAACAACTGGTACCGGCTGTTTAATTTCATCCGCTTTACACAGTGGGAGCAGTATTACAAAGTAATAGCCGCTGCAAACATTGCTGTTGACCGTATCGGCGGTGTACCGGATGCAACGCTGACAGAAGCGGATAAAAAAGCTTATAAAGGTGAGGCCGTCTTCATTCGCTGCATGACCTATTTCTTTATGTTACGCCAGTTCGGCGACGTGCCTTATTATACAAACCCGTATAATTCGTCCCCGCTGAAACGCATGCCCATGGTAGATGTGTTGAAAAATTGTGTGGCAGACCTGGAAGCAGTCAAAGCCGACCTTCCCTGGACCTATAAGGATCCCGTGTTCGTATCAGTTCGTGCCATGCGCGGTTCAGCTATCGCACTATTAATGCATATGAATATGTGGCTTGCTTCTTTTGATGCTGGCAATAACACAGACTACTATAAAAAAGTAGATGCATTAGGCGATGAAATTCAAAATGAAAATGACGGTGCTTATGCCATGTTGCCACTGGAGCGTTCCGGTGAGATCTTCAAAGGCCGTTCAAAAGAAGGTTTGTTTGAAGTGCCGCAGAATGCCAACTATGGCGAATCATTTGCCTGGTCTACCTTTTATGATCTCGTTGCTTACAACCTGCCTGGAACCGGTACCCGTGTTTCGCAGTTGTTTTACGACTACACCTACATGCAATTCCTGTATCCGGCCGGCCAGCCCGATAAACGTGCGAATATTTGGTTTGATCCCACCACTTTCCGCACCTACAACAACAATACCCAAACATTCCGCATGCGCAAATTTTTGGTAAACACCGATCCGACTGCGCTGGATGGTTTTGGCTTTGATGCCAGCATGATCATCTTCAGATATCCGGATGCCCTCTTGTTACAAGCCGAGGCGCTGGCTGAAATTGGTAACGAGACGAAGGCCAAACAAATGCTCAACAAGGTTCGCGACCGTGCTGAAGCACCACAGATAACTTCTAACGGCGACGAGTTGCGGAATGATATATTTTTCGAACGCTGCCGCGAATTGCAGGGTGAAGGACACTATTGGTACGATGTAGTGCGCACCCGCCGCATTATCGATCCGGGATACAAATACGGTTATCACTGTACTGTTGATCAGTACAAAAGTGGCTGCTGGACCTGGCCGATCAACGCATCAGCCCTGGTTAATAACCCACAGATGACATTGAACACATACTGGCAGTAAAAAACCGGTAAGTTGTTTGGGATTTTGGTTGTAAAGCTTAATCAGTAACTTACCATATCAATAGCAGAACCCACTCCTACCCTTTTAAAAATAGTAAACTACTTCATATGATTCTCAACACGCGTTTTTTCGGAATAATGCTTTCAGCAGTGGTGCTGCTGGCTGCTTCCTGTAAAAAAGATTATTATACGGACACCGGCAAGCATACGCCAAACTATGATGGCAACGCGCTGCAGTACCTGAAATCAAAACCGCAATATTTTGATTCGATCTCGAAGATCATAAAGTTGGCGGGCATGGAGTCGGTGTTTTCGCAGGAAGACATTACCTTTTTTGCACCAGCCGATTCCAGCGTGAACCTCACGTTGAAATATATCAACGACCGCTTGCGTTCACTGGGCCGCAAAGAGGTATTCCGGATGGAACAGATCAAACCCGAAGTATGGCGTAACCAGCTCTCCCGTTACCTGTTCAAAGGTAAAAAGTCGTTGAACGATTTCCCACAGCTGGATCCCAATAATGTATCCGCTTATCCCGGCCAGATCTATGGTTCTTACGACGGCGCCCTCATGAATGTAGGCGTTATTTACAACGATGCCGGTGGTGTTCGGTACGCGGGTTACAGGCAGTTGCAGCTATCATTCATCCCATCTGCTTCCGCCCCCCGTGATGTACGCAGCTGGTATTCTGCCACTGTTGCATCGTCAAACATTGCGCCTACAAACGGCTATGTGCATGCATTGCGTTACAGCAGCCATTTTTTTGGATTTGAACCCAACCAGTTCCTTGAAAATGCACTCGACAAGGGCATCGACTAACCTGGCAACCCCATTATATAACTGCAGTTCACCTGAAATCGACCAATGAAACATACATTAAATAAAATACCATTTTCTGCACTGATAGCCATGCTGGCGGCATGTATGCTGACAGCATGCAATAAAACCAAGGTAGACCCCATCGACCCCTACCCCGAAGCTCCCAAGCCCCTGGTAAAATTTTTAGATGGGGCTCCAACTCCTGCCACCGGGATCGAAGGGTCTGTGGTAGCTTTCAACCTGAATGGCTTGAAAGGAAAAGAAGGCACCTTCAAATTCTTCATCAACCAGACCGAAGCCGAAGTGGTGAGTGTGGAAGAAAATACAGTCCGAGTGAAAGTGCCATTGAACGCCAGTACCGGCGGGTCTTCTGTACTCATTAATGGCGAATATTATTTTGGACCCACGTTTACAGTGAAGGGCAAAATTTCCGTTGACCCTTTGTTCAACGCCGATTCGTACCGATCAACCGGTCCCATTAACGGCATCTTCAGGCGCGCAGACGGCACCACCTACATGGTATACGGCAGTTTCAATAACTACCAGAACATGGCCAGCACTACTGTTACCATCAGTGGTATAGCGGTGTTGGGCGCAAATGGCGAATATGCTGCGGCCGCCTCCCAGTTGAAAGTTGGTAAAGCAGGTTTCAACTCAATGGTTAGCAAAGTTATACAGTTGGCAAGCGGCAAATACCTGGTGGCCGGCTACTTCAACAGATATGATACAATGAGCAATGTAAACAATATGGCACGCCTGAATGCTGATGGTACGCTGGAGACCATGGTAGTAGACGTAGTAAACCCGGATCCTATCAACTTCCCGAATAACGATAAGGACGTTGTACCTGGATTTAATGGCGGTACGCTCGGAGGTATTGGCAATTTGTTTTACAATGCCACCACTGCTAAAGCTACTGTCACCGGTAATTTCAGCTATCATGTGAGCACTTTTTATGAACGTTCTACCAAGGGCGGTCCCTACCTGGATCAGACAAAAGCACGCCAGATCATCCGCATGAATGATAATGGCTCCTTCGATTCCACCTTTAATTTCGACCGTACATTGAATTCCAGTTATGCGGGTGCCAATGGCAATATTTATGATGCAATTCAACAGGCAGATGGCAAAATCATCGTTGTGGGTAATTTCACCACATTCAACGGTAAGCCTGCAAAATATATCGCCCGTATCAGCGCCACCGATGGCACACTGGATGAAACCTTTAATATGGGTAATGTAGGCGCAGATGGTTCAATTAACAAGATCACTTTCAATGCTACCACCGGCAAAATTTTGCTGAGCGGCGGATTCAAAAATTACAATGGTGTTGCGGCCGGTGGTGTAGTGATGATCGGCGCCAACGGAGCTGTAGATGCCTCATTCAACTTTAAACTACTGGAAGGTGGTGTTGTAAATTATGCAGGCCAGATCAATAACGGAAAGATACTCGTTAGCGGTAGTTTTAATAAATACGCCGGTGTGGTACGTCCCGGTTTACTTGTGCTGAATGCTGACGGTACGCTGGCTGCCGGCTATAACAATATTGGCTTGTTCCGTGGTACCATCAGCAGCTTTGTGGAACTCACCAGTTCCAATGGAATGCCGGCCATTATCATCGTTGGTTCTTTCGATCGTTTTGATGGAAAGGAAGTGGCCAACATTGTAAAATTCCGCATCGAAAACTAATTTAACCCTGTAACCCAGATAGTATGAAAAATGTATCATTCATCAGTAAAATAACAGCCAGGAATTTGGTACTGGTTGCGGGCCTTGTTGCAATGCTGGTTGGCTGCAACAAAAAATTCGACAATACCCTGCCAGGTTCTGGTACAGAAACACCGCCAGTTGCATTAACACGTAAGATGCTGGTCATCGTTATTGACGGTGCCGTTGGCACTGAAGTAAAGAACGCCCTGGCTTCGAACTCTACCCTCTATGGTTTGACAGACAATTCAATTTTCAGCTGGGATGGTCTGAACAATTACACTAACACGGCCATCTCCAACCAACTTGGATGGGCCACCTTGTTAACTGGTGTAAATGCCCCCAAGCACAATGTAAACGGAGCCAACTTTACCGGTAACAATTTTGCGAACTATCCTTCCCTTTTCACCCGCATAAAGCAGGAAAAACCAGGTCTGCGGTCCGCAGCTTTCTTCTCCACACCTGCGTTAGCCGATACCCTGGCTATTGACGCTACGCAAAAACAAAGCTTTGCCGACAATGACGCGGCAGTAAAAGACGCAGCAAAGGCCGAACTCGCGGGACAAAACCCATCATTGGTGCTGGCACAATTCAGCAGTGTGGATAAGGCAGGCGCAGCCAATGCTTACAGTGCCACCAACGCCGCTTACAAAAATGCAATCGTACAGGTAGACACTTATATCGGTGAGGTACTGGCCGCAATGCGTGCACGCACCAGTTTCAAAGATGAAAACTGGATGGTGATTATCACCAGCAACAAAGGCAGCAATACCGTGTACACCCCTGTTGGCACGCCCTGGACTGCTTTTGATGATACCCGCCACAATACCATTTTCTTCTGTTACAATCCCCGTTTTAAAACCAGCAATCCTACCAGACCAGGCAGCCAGATACCTTATATCGGTACATCGCCTCTCTACAGCGGTACAATGGCTAATAACCGTCGCTCCAAAGTAAATACCGGTGGCAATTTGTATGATATGGGCGCTACCGGAAGTTTTACCATTCAGTGCAAAGTAAAAGTACCTACGGGCTCTTACAACTATCCCGCTTTCCTGTCTAAACGTGCAAGTTTCACCGGCGGTATACCGGGCTGGGTATTGTTTATGGAAGGCAACTACTGGCAAATAAATATTGGCCAGGTAGCGTTGGGCAACCGCCAGATACGCGGTCATGTAATTTCAGACGGGCAATGGCATACACTTACCGTGGTTATCAAACAGGAAGGCGCTCTTCGTAACGTGTACACCTATACTGATGGCGTTTTATACACCACTGGCATTACAGACGCCAACCGTAATATCACCAGCTATGGCAACCTGAACAGCCCGCAACCACTTACCGTGGGTAACCTGCCTCCGGATAATGTTACCGGTCTTCAAAACTATTATGTAACAGATGTGCGCATCTACAACACCGACCTCACCGGAACATATATCGGTAGCAATTTCTGCAAAACCGAAATAGAAGCCGGCGACCCGTACCTAGGTCAGATGCTTGGCTTCTGGCCCTGCACCGAGGTTACAGCGGATAAGAAAATGTTAGATAAGAGCCCGAACAACCGGCCCCTGGAAATTGAAAGCTATACTGCCGGCAGTTTCAATGAATTAACTGGCAGCGTGTGCCCGCTAATCAGTGAGGCTGTGTACAAAACCGTACCAAATGGCGTTGACCTCGCGGTTCAGATATACCAATGGCTGGGCATCACACCTCCGCCATCCTGGAACCTGGATGGTAAGAACTGGATACCGGGTTTCAGCGACCTGGGGGGATAACATTTGAGCCTGTGGCCTATAACCCGGTCATTTCGCTTTAGAATAAACACAAGCAAAATCAAACATAAAGAACTACACATGAACTTTCGTTTCGATATTAAAAAGACAGGGATCTGCTTATTACTGCTATGTTCGCTGTTTGCATGCCGCAAAAAATATGCGTACAACTACCAGGATGGTTTTCCGGGTGATGGTGAGCCGGTGCCGAATATTACGGTGGATACCAACGTGAAAAATATCGACGCCAGCAAGTATGCACAGGCTCGTACTTTTCCCGGACTGGTGTGCAGCTCGGAGCCAAGGCTCAATAACCTTACGCTCGCCATGAACCTGAATTACAACCTGGTGAAAGAAGAGCTGCGTATCAGCGTGCCACCGGAAGCACAGTTCAGTACGGGTTTGTATGCGGCTCCAGGCGAACTGGTGATCATTGATGTACCAACTGGCAATTATTCCATTTCGGCACAGGTAGGCGCCTGGACCGACAACCTGTCCTCTATACAAAATGCGCCACGGGATGCAGTCATTTATTCAAGAACGCAGCTGGCTGCAGGCCGCAATTATATACGCAACCTTTATGGCGGTCACATCTACATTTATTCTGGTACACCCATTGCCACGCCTGTGAACCTGGTGTTTAGCAATGTGTGCAAATCACCGGATTTTATTTTGGGTAAAACCACGGATGCAGAATGGAAAACACTTATCCAGAACAGTTGTGTTCCATGGCTGGAACTACGTAGTGAGAACCTGATCTTTACTGTTCCCCGCGACTATTGCATTACCAGGTCTAACATAACCCCCACCGCATTGATGAATGAGTGGAATGATGCCATAAACCTCGACTTCTATCAATGGGAAGGTCTGAGCAGTAACCCGGCTGATCCGGTAGATAAGGCGCCCCTCCTGCCCTGGCGCGTGGTACAGGATATCAAACCTTCCGTTGGCTATGGTCACAGCGGTTTCCCCGTAGTTACATTTAATGATCTTGGTTGGTTTGACGAGTTTACAGATATTTCGCAAGTGCGCGGCGGTGGCTGCTGGGGTACTTTCCACGAGATAGGTCACAACAACCAGCAGGGCCGTTACTGGAGCTGGTCAACATTAGGAGAAACCAGCAATAACCTGTTTGTATTTAAAGCTGCTCACCGCCAGGAAGCTATTTATCCGGCCGCATGGCCAGCTAAACACCCTGCATTAGGTACCCGCATACCCAGTGCCCTGGCTTTTGCGCTGGATGTAAGTGCTACCAAAACTTTTGACGGTACCGATGCACGTATTGACGATCCATTCAGCCGCCTGACACCTTTCCTTCAGATGTTTGACAAGATACCTGCAAACTGGGGTTACCCCGGACAGCCTGATGGCTGGACCTTTATGGGTGAACTGTACAAAAAAGCAAGAAGGGCAACCCGTATCTCCCTGTCGGATATTGATAAACATGATTTTGTATATGAAGCCATCTGCGATTTCACCCGCCAGGACTGGCAGATATTTTTCCAGAAATGGGGTATTTTGATCAGCAATGTTTCCGTTGCGAAAATGAGTGCCAAATACCCGCTGATGTTACAGGAAATATGGAAATACAACCCGCTTAACCGTACCGGTGGTACCACCACCTTTGATCCGTACAGCCGAACCTTATGGACGGTTACTGCTACCAGCACGGCTACACAGGAAGGCAGCCTGGCCGGTTTAACCGATGGCAATCCCACCACCTACTGGCATACCGTGTACAACCAGGCACCTGCTCACCGCATTACGGTGAACATGAACAATAATGCGAACCTTCCTATTAAAGGTTTTACTTTTACACAACGCCAGGGCGGAGGCCGCAATATTAAAAACCTGGTAGTGGAAATAAGCAACGACGGCACTACCTGGACACCGGTGAGTGGCAGTCCTTTCCTGCTCCAGAGAATTGATGCCGCCCAAAACTTTTTACTGCCTGCCAATATCGTAACCAAATGGTTCCGGGTATCGGTGCTCACAGCTGCTGATACTTATAACACCGGAACAGCACCCGATATCAACAACACAGCCCTGGCTGAGATCAACGTGATCAAACCATAAAGAGTTGCTTAATCATTCATTCATACACTTTAATTATATTATATGAACAAGTGGATAAAAACAGGTTTACTGGCCGCCGTACCGGCATTGCTGTTGATGCTGCCGGCCTGTAAAAAATACAAGGATATTCCACCGTATTTTGAAAACAATACGGATACCCTGAAAAAGACGTCCCGCAAAGTGCTGATCATTGGCATTGATGGAGCCGTAGGCGCAGAATACAAAACGATTCAGCCGCCGGTGTTGGTGGGCATGCAAACGCATAGTAAATTCAGCTATGAAGCAGTTTCAGACGAAGGCACGTCGGATGCGGCTTCCTGGAAGTCCCTGGTGTCGGGGATATCTTTCTCACGGCATAAGATCCAGGACAGTTCATTCATTTACACGCAGCCACTGGGAAGTGCTCCGCACGACGCTCCTGCTATTTACCCATCGATCTTTACCTACCTCCTCAGTTCTTCAAAATCTGATACCCGTACTTCTTTAATATCAAGCTGGTCTACACTAAATAATCGCCTTGTTCCGGAGGTGGAAGACAAAGTGTTGGCTGCCAACGATGCAGCAGTAAAAGACTCGGCCATCGTACGGTTAAAAAATCCGAAATCGGACCTGGTAATCGTTCATTTTAATGGTGCGGCTATTGCCGGCCGTGCCAGCAGCTTTTCTGCCAGTGCTGCCGCTTATAAAGATGCGGTGCTGAAAGTGGATGGCTATATCGGCGAACTGATGACCGCTTTAAAAGCACGCCCCGATTATAATAAGCAGGAAGAGTGGCTGGTAATTGTAAACGGCACGCATGGTGGAACGGGCAACACATACGGCGGACCTTCTGACAAAGAGACCAACGTTATCTCATTCTATTATAATGAGCGCATGAAACAGAAGGAACTCATTCGTGGTGGTGCATTCAGTGGCATTCAGGTAAAAAATCGTGACGCAGCTGCCATCAAAGCACAGATCGCTGATGACGGCGGTTTATATAATCCGGGAACCGGGCAACAAACGATTCAGTTGAGTGTCAAAGGCACATCTGGTGCGTACCCACATTTTTTTAGTAAAATGGCTGTATGGCCAAGCACTCCTGGCTGGTCGATGTTTACAAGCGGTCAAACCTGGGCGATTTCTGTTCGCTCCACTACAGGTGGCGAATCACGTATACAAGGGACAACTCCAAATGTATTTGATAACAAATGGCATACAATTACCGTGGTGTTTGCTGATAGCGCTTCTAAAAAATGGCTCAGAAGGTATACTGATGGTGTAAGGACAGATCAGACCGAAATCACCACACAATACAACAACAGCGGCACATTTACAAATACTTCGCAACTATTAATTGGCCATGGAGCTGACCCTGGGCAGGGCTTCTCGACCATCTACACTGCTGACATATCAATATTTAATACAGCGCTCACCGATGCAGAAATTGCAGGCAATAAGTGCAATACCAACCTCACCACGCACCCTAAATATGCCAACCTGATCGGTTACTGGCCGGCCAACGATGGCTATGGCGGTCGTCTGAAAAACCAGGCTCCGGCAGGTGCGGGTAAAGATTTCGTTCTGAGAGGTGGTTTCACCTGGGACGGGCAAACCGAAGTGCCTTGTACTACCATACCTAACACCAGTACGACAAAGGTGAGCCAGTTGCTGAAATCGGTGGACGTGGCGGCCACCATGTTTTACTGGTTGAAAATCACACCAGCAGCATCCTGGGGATTGGAAGGATCTACATGGTTATCACAGTATGAAATTGAATTTATTACATTATAGGTAGTTTTGTGGGTGCATTGACAATAGGCGGCTTCAGAAATGAAGCCGTTTTTTTGTGCAAGTCACCTTGTGCTGACCAATTGTTAAGGAACCAACCGGCAATATGTTCTGCTGCACACCTAAAATACTCCCCTACTTCGAGTGAAGGTATTCCCCTTGCCCGGCCAAAAATTTCGGGCAAATCAACTTTTTTATCATATATAACCCTATTTTCACTCTATAGGCAGCGCATAAGCAGGCAGTGCCGATTTCTTTTGTCACGTTCTTAATACTTCAAAATGAATAAACTTATTACACTTACTGCAGCAGTGCTTTGCGCACTGACTTCGCAGGCGCAGAATGTTGGTGCGGGTACAAATTCACCGAAAAGCAAACTACATGTGCATTCCGCCAACCTTCTTTCATCGACGCAGTACACTACTGATGGTACGGGCCAGGCTGATGCTAGCAAGGGAGCCATGGTGGGCCTGCAATGGCAGACCGATCTACCAGCCAACCGCTTCAACTTTTTTTGGGGCTTTGAGAATATCCCAACCCATTTTGTTACGAATAATAATGTGCGCATGTCTATCATGGCCAATGGTAATGTGGGTATTGGCCTCGGTATGAACGGCACCGCTGCTTATCTCTTTGATGTGAACGGACGCATTCGTCTGCGCCACAATAGCGAAACATCAGGCCTTTGGCTCAATAAAAGCGATAATACGGAAGGCACTTTCTTCGGGCAGTATAACAATGACATAGCGGGGATTTTTGGTTCCGGTACCGGGGGCTCCTGGCGTTTTGGTTTCAACACAACCAATGCATTTATGGGGGTGGGAGTTATAAACCCGGCTGAAGGGCTACATATCTACAACCGTAGCTTTCGTATGGATGATGTGTTGAGTAATAAATCCATAATGATGCGGCCCAACAGCTTTACCGGGGCGGGCGAAATACTGATGTTCGAAGATGGCGGCGACAGCACCATCCTCATCCGCGGATCTGATGCTACCAATCATGGAGGTGAAATTGTATTTATTGACCCTGTGGGCAATACCCGCACTATGGAGTTGGATGGCGACTATGCCAATACCGGCCGCAGCCGCATAATTGTGGATGAACTGCAGATTACCGGGGGTGCCGACTTTGCGGAGAATTTTGATGTAAATCCTGCGGGAGCAACGCTGCCGGTTGCTGGTATGTTGGTATGTTTAGATGAAGCCAACCCTGGCAAACTGATCGTGAGCAACAAGGCTTATGATAAAAAAGTAGCGGGTGTTATCAGCGGTGCAAACGGGATTAAACCGGGCATGATGATGGGACACAGGAATACTATTGCTAACGGTGCATTACCTGTAGCCATTACCGGCCGCGTGTATGTAATGGCCGAAGCCATACATGGTGCCATTGCAACCGGCGATTTGCTTACCACATCGGCCATTGCAGGCCATGCCATGAAAGCAGCCAGTGCTAAAAAAGGCCACGGCACTATTATTGGCAAAGCCATGACCAGCCTTAAAGCCGGTGAAAAAGGCATGGTGTTGCTGTTGCTCAGCATTCAATAATGACTCCCAAAAAACAGTACATGAAAATACTTATCTATATATTGGCTGGCATGCTGCTGATTACGGGAGCACATGCGCAGGAAGAAAACGCGGCCTGGCAAAAGATCATTGATGCCGAAATGCCTGCAGATCTCCGAATTTCATGCGCCCTGTACCAGGTGGGCAGGCTGGCAGAAACCTATCCCGAAGACGCATTCACCAGGGCCAAAGGCATGCAGTTTCGCCTGAACGAATCTACCCGCCAGGTAAATGTGGAAGTGATCTACCGCAAAGACCAGAACATGGAAAAAGCCCGGGATGTAATCAACGGCCAGATATTACAGGGCATGGGTTTTGAGCTGGCCGGTACCTGGAAAAACCGGTCGAGTTGCTGGATAAAGCTGGAGCAGGCCGTGACACTGGCACAACACCTGCCGGAAGAATATAATATGGAATTGGTTTTACTTCCCAAACACGATAACGAAGGACCGGTACAACAAAACAGCGATAGTTATGTGAGTGGTACCAGCCGTGGCGGCGCAGGTAGACGCATCGCCGTTTTTGACGGTGCTTTCAGCAACCTTCAGACCCGTATCAATAATGGCGTTTGCCCCACACCGACCTATATCTGGGCCAATGGCGCAGTCAGTACTATTGCAGGTGTAAATACTGGCGGTGTGCATGGTACCGCCTGCCTGGAAACAGTGTTCGATCACGCCCCAAATGCTGCATACGAGTTGTACGTTGTTTTTAATGGAACGGAAATGGGCCAGGCCGTTGATTTGTGTGAGACGCACGACGTGGATATTATAACCCACAGCATGAGCCGCTACAATACGGGATGGAACGACAACACCGGTGCTTACAGTGATGCGGTGGATGATTTTATTGATGGTGGCCGGCTCTTTTTTACCAGCAGTGGCAACCGGGCAGAAAGCCATTGGGAAGGCAGCTTTATCGATGGTGACA
This sequence comes from Bacteroidota bacterium, assembly GCA_040386335.1. Classification (GTDB taxonomy): domain Bacteria; phylum Bacteroidota; class Bacteroidia; order Chitinophagales; family Chitinophagaceae; genus JAZKFT01. The sequence goes on along the minus strand of JAZKFT010000045.1, from coordinate 186,160 downwards.
CCGATGACTGGCACAACTTCAATGGCAACGATGAGCAAAATAATATTACTTACGATGGCAACGGCAGCATACATGTAGCCCTTTCCTGGGCACCCGTCATTAACGTGGATTATGATGTGTATGTGTATAGCGTGTCCACCGGCAACGTGGTGGGTTCCAGTACCAATACTGGTGTTTTTGCGTATGAAGAGATCAGCATTGATCCGCCAGCAGGCAACTATTATATTGCAGTAAAGAAAAAAGGCACGGTTAACGCGACTTTTGAATTTTTTACCCACCAGGATGGTGTGAGTGACTATGAATACCAAATAGCAACCGGTAGTAATACCAGCCCCTCCAACACCACCAATAACAATTGCATATCCGTGGGAGCCGTAAACCTGAACCAGTATGCAAGTGCGGGTGGCAGCACCGGTATTGTGACCAGTTACAGCAGCCGGGGCCCTACCAATAGCGGCAACCTGGTTCCGAAAGTGATTGCTCCTACTGCCACCACCACGCAAACCTATGGTGCATTTACCGGCACCAGTTGTTCTACACCAAATGCTGCCGGCATGGCCGCAGCATTCTGGAGTGCCAACACCGACCTGGATGCTACCGGCGTAAGGCAGATCATTTTCCGCATGGCAGAAATTTATAAAGATTGGGGCACCGTCGGCACCGATTTTATATATGGTCACGGCGGTTTGTATTTATACGAATATGCCAGCAACCTGCGGTACATGCTGCGAACCAGCGAAAACAGTGCCGTCACCAATAATACACGACCCTATTACAATATGGCGGTATCGCAAATGAATGCACAGTCTAATGCCACGGTCATCATCTTAAACAATGGCCAATTTTTAGAAACCGGTACCTATGGCAATACAGCCGGTTCCGGTTTAAACAAACGCATTCTTTACCGGTATCCATTTAATAATGGCAGTGCAAGCTTTGGGTATTAATGGGTTTTAAGCAGTACCACAAAGTTCTGTAGGCCTGCCTTAGCGAAGGATAGTGATTGAATGCAATTGAATATCTACATTAGTATTATGGCAGGTATCAAAAACTTATTGCTAAGGAATAAATCAACAATCATTTACAGCATCAGCCTGGCCATTCTGTTGTTTCTTCTCAAATGGCTGGAGCTTCGTTTTATCATATTCGAACATTCATTTGAAATCTACATTGGGTTTATTGCGGTCATTTTTACCGCATTGGGTATCTGGCTTGCCTTAAAACTCTCCAAACCAAAAATTGAAACAATTGTGGTAGAAAAAGAAGTGTTTGTAGAAAGGAATGAAAATTTTGTTCCGGACACTTCACTTATTTCCCAGCTTGAATTAAGTAAACGGGAATTGGAAGTATTGAGCCTGTTGGCAAAGGGGCTTAGCAACCAAGAAATTGCCACAACCATTTTCGTTTCATTAAGCACCGTAAAAACACACCTGCAAAATCTTTTTGAAAAGCTGGATGTGAAAAGACGTACGCAGGCGGTTGAAAAAGCAAAGAGGCTGAATCTCATCCCCTGAGATCTTCTACTTTGGTATGAAACTAGGCGCATAACAGAAAAATGGCCAAAAGTATGAGTGGAAAAAGCTGCGCAATAGCCAGATTTGATCCAACAAAAACTACAAAATGAAAAAGAATATTATCATCTACGGGCTTATTGCCGGCGCCATTGTTTCTACTTTAATGCTGTTCTCTGTCAACTACATCAGCCATTGTGAAGGCAATGTAGATTACGGCACCAGTATGCTCATCGGGTATGCTTCGATGCTCCTCGCCTTTTCACTGGTGTTCGTTGGCATTCGTAATTACAGAAATAAATTCAATGGCGGCGTTATCAGTTTTGGCAAGGCATTCAAAATTGGCATGATGATCGTTTTGATCGCGTCCACCATTTATGTTGCTGCATGGCTGGTTGACTATTATTTGTTCATACCCGATTTTGCAGAAAAATATTCAGCACATATGCTTGAAGAATTGAAGGCAAGCGGAGCCAGTCAAACAGAAATAGACAAGAAAGCAAAGGAAATGGCAGATTTTGCGAGGATGTATAAAAATCCATTTTTTAATGCAATGATGACATACGTCGAGATTCTGCCGGTAGGATTGATTGTAACACTTATCAGTTCATTGATCTTAAAAAGAAAAGAAGCAAAAAGCGAAAACCGACCAATAATCGCATAAACATCCCGCCCCCTTTTTTTAAAGCCTGATCTAATTGTCCTTTTACCCGTTAGTTTTGAAAAAAAATCTAACACATGTCAAAAACAAAAATTACAGTCAACAATAACGGTTCTTTAAAAATTGAAGGCGAGTTTGAAATTGTGGATCGCAACGGAGGAGTATATAATCTACAAGGCCGGGAAGTGTTGAGTCTTTGCCGCTGCGGCAAGTCTAATAACAAACCATTTTGTGATGGATCACATAATGGCCATTTTGAACACGAAGCGATCGCTTTTGATTTGCCACCCAAAAAAGTATTATAAAACGTGTTCTATGCATATCGGGCAGGCAGGCGCTGTATTTCAGGGGCGCCTGCCTGTTTACCTTCATTTTTTTGAAACGGGATTACCGGCCTTTAAACCGGTATGCATTTCCAATTTCTCCAATCTTGTTTTAAGGATTTCATTTTCCTGTCTCAGTCCTTCAATGGTTTGCTGCTGTTCCTGCACGGCTTTTACCAGCGGCACTACAAACTCCGCATAACGAAGTCCGTACACCCCTTGTTCAGTGCGCGGTTTATCTACGCCGCTAAACTGGAAGTTTGTTTCTTTCGCCGCTGATTCCACTTCCTGCGCCACAAATCCGGTCCAGGTCATCTTTTCTTTCTCTGCCCATGCATTCTTCATGTTTTCATCATGTTCCCTGCTGATTCTTTCATTGAATTTGGCGCTTAAACCGGTAACATCCATCTGGTAGTTGACGGGTCTTAGTTTCATGATAAAATCCAGGCCCACCACATTTTCCTGAATGTTCTTCTTATAACGCCCATCACTAATATTTGTCCAGTTGGCAAAAGCTTCGTAGGACCAGTGCGCTGAATTTCCGATGCGGACTTTACTATGATCAGCAGATTTGGCAAGGTTCCCAATGGCTATTGCGTTGTATTGGCCGTTAAAGCTGATATCTGCTTCTGCGCCTATAAGCGTATTGTTCCAGCCTGCTTCATAATTAGCGCCCGCATTAAATCCAACTGCAGTACTAAAATCAGCAGCGATAGTGCTATACATGGCATTTGTGCCTATGGCTGTGTTTTGTGAACCTTCGTTAAAATACAGCGCTTTCACACCAAAACCACAGTTGGAAGTTCCGAAGCGGTTACCGTTGAGCGAAAAATCACCGGCTGCAGTATTGTATGATCCGGTGCTGTTGCCACCTGCCGCTGTGTATCCAATCGCCGTATTCTGAACACCCGTGGTGGCGTTCCAAAGTGCCATGGTTCCTACAGCGGTATTACGTTCACCGGTGGTAGTATGTTCCTGCGCTCTCCATCCCATGGCAGTATTGTAAGTGCCTGTGGTATTGGATTGTAAGGCCTGTGAGCCAACAGCAGTATTTGACCACGCCGTACTCACCTTGAGTGCTTCATAACCTATTGCCGTCGAGTGGCCTTGAGAAGTAAGCTGTGTCAACGTCCAGTAGCCGAGTGCCGTATTGAAATTACCCAAATTCACAAGTGACTGGCTACGAATACCGATCGCGGTATTTGAATTACCGGTACTGCAAAATCCCAGGGCATCGCGGCCAATGGCGATATTGTCAGACCCCGTATAATATTCCAGTGCCCTCGACCCGATGCCAATATTATGACTGCCAGTGCCGTTATTATCAAGTACATTGAAGCCGAGACCGATGTTATGACTTCCGGAACTCACCCCCTCCTGTGCGAGACCAATGGCGATATTAAAAATGCCCGAGGTGATAGCTACCCCATCACCTGCACCTACCAGGCAATTACCGCCTTTACCAGATAAGAAAGTACCGCCCCCCAACCGGTATACCGAATCGGTGTTGATGCTGCCATTACGGACATCCAGTTTAAATTGGGGTGCAGCGATTCCAATACCTACTTTTTGAGCGAAGGAAGGACTCAAAAAAATCGTGATGCATGAAGATAGAATCAACGTTTTCATAAGCGTGTTTTTATAGATTCCTATACTGGCAGACATGGTACTTTATAACGTTAACAGGTATGCAGAACCCAGATTTTCATCAAAAAACAATCCAGAAATAACAATTCTGCACAGGCCGTCCTCCTGCGTTTTTATTACAGGTGATGGACAATACGGCTAAACACGGAGAATTCTTTTAACAGGGGTACAATAAAAAGATGGCCCGACCAGCCAGCTTGTTTGAAATGATCATATAAAAAATATCCGGGAATGGCTCCGCATTATTCACTATTAGTATCAGTCATTTCGCCATACCAGACATGCGTTTCAATGAACCAGTATTGTGACCATCATTTTGTTTCCGAAGCTTTGAATGACAAAATCAAACACCATATCAAACGCTCAAACAGTCCGGACACCAATTGTCAACTTTCTATTCAAAAGAGCCCTTGGCAACTGCTTGCTTTTACTGGCTTCACATACCATTTGTGCACAAGGCAATACTTCCTATAAGCTTAACTCGGCACCTGTGACCGGTACCTTTAATGTTGGGGTTGGTGAGGAGGTTTTGGGCAATGCCACCGGTGCTGCTAACAGTGCTGTTGGCTACCGTGCATTGTATCTGAATACTACAGGAAATAACAATATCGCAATAGGCTACGGTACGATGCGTAATAGCTTATCGGGCAATTGGAACGTTGCGTCGGGAACGCAGGCGCTCTATAGCAATGCCACCGGCAATTCCAATGTGGCCAATGGGTACAAGGCCATTTTTTAAACTCCGGCGGATCGTATAATACGGCTAACGGATACCAGGCACTTTATAATAACACCCCCGGCAATTATAATGTTGCCAACGGTAACAAGGCGCTTTATTCAAACACCGTGGGATTGTATAATACTGCTAACGGATATGAAGCACTTCATTTTAATACCACTTCCTCGAAGAATATCGCCACCGGCGCCCATGCCCTGTATGAAAACACAACAGGTCACGATAACCTAGTTTACGGACGTTTAGCTGGCAGAAGTAATACATCTGGAAATTCAAACCTGGCGTTCGGCGCCGCTGCGCTTACTACAAACACTATCGGCAGTTATAATGTAGCGATCGGCGACTCAGCAGTAGCAAAATCACTTGGAAGCGGCAATGTGTATATTGGTAATAAAGCAGGTGCCAACGAAACCGGGAGCAACAAGTTTTATCTTTCGAATGACACAATCAATACCCTTATTTATGGCAATTTCGCCACCCGGCAAATATTACTGGGTAACGCCAATCCCACTGGATATAGTTTCAAAGGAAACCGCACCCTGAATGTACTCGGGGGTATTATTACCGATAGCCTGCGGGTATCGCTTGCCAATAACTGGGCGGATTATGTCTTTGATGAAGATTATAAGCTGAGTTCGCTGGACGAAGTTTCCGAGTATATAAAAATCAACAAACACTTGCAGGGAATCCCTACCACGGCAGAAGTAACAAAAAATGGTGTAGACCTTGGAGACATGAACGTGAAACTGCTTGCGAAGGTGGAGGAACTGACACTTTATATCCTTCAGCAAAAGAAGCAGCAGGAAGCACAACAAAATGAGATCGACGAGATCAAAGTGCTTTTGAAAAAATTGACGAAACAAGCTAATTAATTTGCTCACCACCTCATATTTCACATCAGCCAGCATTGCCCGGTTTCGCGGTCTGTTCGCATCACACCAAAAACAAAGAGATGGCCAGTTGAAGGCCACCTCTTGTTATTTACTTGGTATCAAAAATTATGCGAGGTCAAAACGGTCCAGGTTCATCACCTTAGTCCAGGCCGCCACAAAGTCTTTTACAAATTGCTCGTTTCCGTCTTCACAGCCATAAACTTCCGCTATAGCTCTCAGTTCGGTATTGGAACCAAAAATCAAATCAGCACGGGTGCCAATCCATTTGATGCTGCCAGAAATACGATCCGTTCCTACAAAGGCATCATCTGATTCAGAAACAGCTTTCCAGGTAGTTGCCAGGTCGAGCAGGTTCACAAAGAAGTCATTTGTCAGCGATTCAGGTTGTTTCGTGAACACACCAGTTTGTGATTGATCAAAATTGGTATTCAGCACACGCATCCCTCCTACCAGCGCGGTCATTTCTGGTGCCGTCAATGTCAGCAATTGCGCCTTATCTACCAGCATTTCTTCTGCAGACAACCCAGATTTTGTTTTCACATAATTCCGGAAGCCATCAGCCAGCGGTTCCAGCACATGAAAGGAATGAACATCGGTTTGGGCATCTGATGCATCGGTACGGCCAGGTGTAAAGGGCACCGTAAGATCCTGACCTGCATTCTTGGCCGCTTTTTCAACACCAGCACTTCCAGCCAACACGATCAAATCCGCAATTGAAACTTGTTTGCCTGCGGCGTTTGCATTATTGAAATCTGCCTGGATGCCAGCGAGGGTTTCCAACACTTTAGCTAATTGGGCCGGGTTATTCACTTTCCAGTCTTTCTGTGGGGCAAGGCGGATACGGCCGCCATTGGCACCACCCCGTTTATCGGAACCACGGAAAGTGGATGCAGAAGCCCATGCGGTCGAAACGAGTTGAGATACTGTCAAACCCGAAGCAAGGATCGTGGCCTTCAATGAAGCAATATCCTGCTCATCGATCAACGGATGGGTAACATCGGGAATCGGGTCCTGCCAGATCAATTCCTCAGCAGGCACTTCTGCTCCGAGGTAACGGGCTTTGGGCCCCATATCGCGATGGGTCAGTTTAAACCATGCCCTGGCGAATGCATCGTTGAACGCCGCCGGGTTCTCCAGGAAATTCCTTGAAATTTTCTCGTAGGCCGGGTCCATTCTAAGTGCCAGGTCAGTTGTAAGCATAAATGGCGCGTGACTTTTAGTTGCATCATGCGCATCAGGCACGAGACCTGCACCTTCATTATTCTTTGGTTTCCACTGGTGAGCTCCTGCCGGGCTCTTGGTGAGTTCCCATTCGTAACCGAACAGGTTTTCGAAAAAATTATGGCTCCACTTCGATGGCGTTTTGGTCCAGGCTCCTTCCAGTCCGCTGGTAATTGTATCGCCTGCGTTACCGGTTCCAAAACTATTTTTCCAGCCCTGGCTTTGCTCGTGTATGCCGGCACCTGCCGGTTCCACAGCCACGAATTCACCGGGATTGGCGGCACCATGGGTTTTACCTAATGTATGTCCACCGGCAATTAATGCTACAGTTTCTTCGTCATCCATTGCCATCCTCGCAAAAGTTTCTCGGATGTCGCGGGCAGACAAAAGAGGGTCAGGGTTTCCGTTAGGGCCTTCGGGATTTACGTAAATGAGTCCCATCTGAACAGCAGCCAGCGGGTTCTCCAATTCACGGTCGCCTGAGTAGCGCTCGTCTCCCAGCCATTGTTTTTCAGAACCCCAATACACTTCTTCCTGCGGCTCCCAAACATCTGCACGACCGCCGGCAAAACCAAAGGTTTTAAAACCAGCAGATTCCAGTGCACAGTTACCGGCCAATATCATCAGATCGGCCCAGGATATTTTCTTGCCATATTTCTGCTTAATGGGCCATAAAAGCAAACGGGCTTTGTCAAGGTTGGCGTTATCAGGCCAGCTGTTGAGTGGTGCAAAACGCTGCATACCTGCCCCGGCGCCTCCGCGTCCGTCGGCAATGCGATAGGTACCGGCACTATGCCAGGCCATGCGAATAAATAATCCGGCATAACTTCCATAATCTGCCGGCCACCAGGCCTGCGATGTGGTCATCAGTTCCAGGATATCTTTTTTCAAAGCAGACAGGTCGAGGGAATTGAATTCCTGTGTATAATTAAACCCCGCTCCCATCGGATCGGATAAAGACGAGTGCTGACGCAGGATATTCAGTTTCAACTGGTTAGGCCACCAGTCGCGGTTTCTGGTACCGGCACCGGCAGCTTGCTTAAAAGCTACGCCCCCAGAAAACGGGCATTTACTGGCTGGCTTTACTTCCGGGGCAGCATTGGCATTCGTTTCCGGAGCAGTGTTCTCGTTTACATCTAGTGCAGCTGCTTCGCTTACATCAGGAGTTATGGCGTCCTGTGGTGTATTCGTTTCCATTTTTATTGATGTTTTTTGGCTGAAGAATGGGTCAAACTTACAGGTTCTTTTCAATAATTTCTATTTATAAAACTGATACATTCATAGGCAATAGCTATGAAACTTCTGCCTGCCGTTAAAGTGCGGCAATGTGGCTAAAAAGTACCAAAAAATCGGTGTATTAGCTTTCAATACCCTGACAGGTCGAACGCCAGCAGTGTCAGGGTCCCCCCAGATCTTGCATCCTCACTTATTTCACCACGACCGCATAATTTTATACCCGGTACCAGTTAGCCTATCAACCATTCTTATGAACCCATTTTTCATTTACGCAACTGAACAATACGAACTCGTAAAGCAATCCAGGAAAGTATTGCTCGATTTCTGCGCAGGCATAAGCCCTGTTAATTTCCTGGAAGAAAACAGTTCCTTTGGCAGGGGCGGCAGCGCCAGGAACCTGCTGGTGCATATTGCCAACGTGTACGAGTATTGGATCGGCCAGGTAGGCATGCGGCAAAACATGACGACTACCAGCTATGCATCAAAAAAAACGATCCAGGATATAGGATTGCTATTCGACCAGGTGGACGTTATCATGTATGCATTTATTGAGCGATTCAAGGAACCGCAGTTGGCGGAGATTTCGTACGAGATCAATGGTGTAAAAGGCAGTGCAACACCATTAAAAATGTTTAGCCATGTGATTACCCATGAGTTTCATCATAAAGGACAGGTGTTGTCGCTCAGCAGGCATTTGGGGTATGTACCGGTGGATACAGATATGATCAGGTAAGCCTATTGACGGCCGTGATGCAATAAGCCACAAAACCCTGAGGTGAGCGCCAACCCTGTCAGGGTGCTGACACCCGAAGATTATAACAAGTTGGTCTTTACGGTTTGTTTATAGAAAAATGATACACCGATAAGAGTTTTCAATTATTTTTTGGGGCTCGCAAAACCCAGAAGGTGAACGCCAACCCTGTCAGGGTGCTGACCAGGCATTTGGGGTATCTGCCGGTAGATACAGATATGATCAGGTAGCTCCAGTTGCCAGGCTGTGAAAATCGTATAGCCAGGCTAATCCGCTTCTTCTAGCCTTTTACCGGAATAACCCAGGTATGATAATGGGAAATTCAGATTAATTGGTAGCATTGCAAAAGCCTAAAAAATTCTGCCTGTTGAAAGACCATCACCAACTAAAATCCCTGGTGGGCGATACCGACATCTACCTCCTTGATCAGGTACTGAAAGACCGATATACTCCGACAGATATCATCCTCGATGCTGGCTGCGGTAGTGGCCGGAATATGCATTGGTTTATACAAAATGATATCACCATCTACGGAATTGACAGTAACGAACAATCCATCCTGCAATTACAAACGAGCAATCCTTCCACTCCTAAGGAAAGATTCCTGGTGGCGGCTGTAGAGAACATGCCTTTTCCTGACAACTATTTTGATCATATTATCAGTAGTGCGGTTTTGCATTTTGCACGAAGTACGCCTCATTTTTTACAGATGTTTTCAGAATTGGTCCGGGTGTTACAACCGGGAGGATCGCTATTTATCAGGATGACGTCGGACATAGGAATCGAAAACAGTGTTTCAGAAATAACGGCTGGCGTTTATGATATCCCTGATGGTTCTGTACGTTTTTTGTTGACCCGTCCACTGCTGGGCAGCTTGCTGAAGCAACACAGGCTGACACTTATCGAGCCGTTGAAAACGGTGAATGTGAATGACGCCAGGTGTATGAGCACATTGGTGCTACGTAAAGCCATAGTATAATTTGTGTTTTACATGCACATCATTAAATACCCACTGTTGGGTAGAGAAAAGACTGAAAAAATATCGCTTCTTGTAGGCCAAAGTTTCTACTCATGGCCCATTCTATTTTCATGAATTTCCTTGCGTTGGCATGTGTGTTAGCCCTGCCTGCTATATCAAATGCCCAGGGCAACCACCCGCTGTTTTCGGCCACCATCAAATCAGGTGAATCGGCTGTAACATCCACGGCGCCGGTGTTGGAAAATGGTATGAAGGTGGGCAGATTTGCCTTCCCCGTAAAGAAAGGTGATGCAGTGTTGTCAATGATAAAAGCTGACGCCGGTACCGTACAATATGAGTTACCCCGCAAAGGCAACATCCTGTTCTCAGAAAAGCAGTCGCATAAAGGGCTGGGTGGAGAACTGTTCTACAATCGCTTTAATAACGACGACACATTACAGCTATCCGTATATACGACCCCGGGCGGATATTCACTTGCTTACAAATACCGTTACATATTACTCAGCAAAGAGCAATTGACCTACCCGGTAAAAGGAAGTTTTTCCGATAAACTACAGAGCTTGCTGGCCGGAGCCCGGTTTTGCTATGCGAACTGGTTTTATTCAGTCAACCGGAATATCAAAGACACCACCGTTCCCAAAGGATTGTTTCCCAATTCGGTCCGCACCTGGATTTATGGCAGCACCATGGATCATATCATTGCTGAAAACCTCAGTAAACAGGCCGCCGCCACCATGATGAAAAAATGGATTGGCCAGGTAGATGGCGCCCTGAAATCCATGCCCGGTATTACTATCAATTATTATTCCGAGCAGGATATGATTGCCGAAGGCATGTCAAGCATTTTACAGCTCGCCAACTATGACCTAAACCTGCCAACGCTATCGTTCATAAAAGGCGAATGGAAACCATCGCCCACTACATTTAAACTGATGTTGAAGGCAGAAAAGAACAAGGACGGAAGGTATGATGTAGCGATGTACCTCAGGGTACAATAATCAGCCTGAATCCTTGGAACTGCTTGAAACTGCATCACTATCAATTGCCTATCGTTTCATTTTCAAAACTTCCTCAATTGCAGCCAGGCGCTTTTTTAATTCTTCATTTTCTTTCCTGATAACATCAGTCTCCTTTTTGGCCTCCGTTATTTGTACTTGCTGTTCCTGCACTGCTTTTACCAGTGGCATTGCAAACTGACTGTACGCGATGCTGTAATGATCTTTATCATTCTGCGGCGCATGAACACCATCGAACTCATAGCCTAATTCCTTTGCAAGTTTTGCTACATCCTGTGCCAGGAAACCGGTGTGCAATTGCAGGCTGCCATTGTTCGATACAGTCCGGATCGTATTGTCGCTGATGATACCCGTGCGGGTAAAATCATCCAGCTTTTTTGTATCGAAATAATAAGTGACAGGTTTAAGCCTGGTGATGAAATCAAGTCCCGGTACGTTTTCGTTTATATTGTATTTGAACCGCGCATCAGAAGGAAACGTGTAAGCGACCTGCCCTTCAATAACTGTTACAGATGAATTGCCAATGCGGACTTTATTACTGGTGCTGACTGTGGCATTGTGGCCAATAACCGTTGCGTTGGTCAAGGCACCGCCACTCACATCGGCACCCGCACCAAGCGCCGTATTGCCTATACCTGTCGTATTTGACATCATACTCTTATCACCAACTGTGGTATTTTCATGACCGGAAATATTAGCCACAAGGGCACTGTTTCCAATTGCCGTATTATTCTCACCGCCTGTATTCACATTCAAAGCCCGTGAGCCCATGGCCGTATTAAACCATGCAAAGTCATTTTTTTCCAGTGCTTTCCAACCAACAGCTACATTATCCTGGCCGGTTAAATTCGAGTAAAGAGCGAAATAACCCATCGCTGTATTGTTGATACCAGTAGTATTGTTGCGCATGGCTTCCACGCCTACCGCCGAATTTTGTGTGCCACTGATATTATTTCGCATGGCCCGGGTTCCTACGGCCACATTGTTATCCCCGGTAGTGTTCAGAAAAAGGGTGCCATAGCCTAAGGCGGAGTTCCCGGATCCGTCGATATTGGCTGTTAATGTAAGACCGCCGAGCGCCACATTTTCGATACCAATGGTATTTGTCAAAAGGGAGGACCTTCCAACGGCTACATTCCAGGAGGCAGTGTTGTTTTTGAGTGCGCTATCGCCAATCGCAACGTTGAAATGTCCGGAGACATTATTGTAGAGGGATGCATGCCCAATAGCTATATTTCTTTCGCCGATTGTATTGGAACGAAGTGAATTGAATCCGATAGCGGTATTAAAAGATCCGGTCGTGTTGTTATGACCAGCATTGAAGCCGACAGCAGTATTGCTATTGCCTTCGGTATTGTCATGTAATGCATCCACGCCGGTGGCAACATTGTTATTCCCTGTTGTATTCACAAAAAGTGCTGCTACACCTGATGCTGTATTACCTGTTCCTTCTGTGTTTTGACGAAGGGCACCAAGTCCCAATGCCGTGTTGTTAAATCCAATAGTGTTTTTCCATAATGCCTGTAATCCGAAAGCAGCATTTTGAAAACCAATAGTATTACTTTCTAATGCCTCGTAACCCATCGCGGTATTCTGATACCCTGTGGTATTGGCAGCAGCAGCCTGGTATCCCAGAGAGGTATTGTACAAGATATGATCGATCCTGCCAGCCTGCTGGTTGTTAACCCTTATATTCAACGGCACATTATCCGTAGTGCCAATAAAATTAGTGCCGTCTACCGTTCCTGCATTGCCGGTCATTTTCCAGTCTATGCCCGGGGAGTTAATGGTTTGCAGCATGATCCAGGCCGAAGCATTCCTGTAATAGTAACCGGGTGACACTGCCGTAGCACCCGATCCGGCAGTTGCTGTATTATACACCAGCAACGAAGTAACAGCTGCCGGCACCGTTGTGTTATCGCTTAGCCCTGTCAATGCCACACGGGGAATGAGCAGGCCTTTTGACGTACTGTTGATCTCCAGCTGGGCACTGCTGTTTGGAGTAGTAGTACCGATACCTATGTTTTGTGCCTGGCCGGCCATAAAACACAGGATAACTAACGCGGACGCATAGATCTTTTTCATGATTGATGGTTTTATTTATTGGTTGATAATTGCTTTACAATAGCGGATAGTGCCGCCAGCTGTTCTTTCAGGCTGTTCAATTCCTCATTGTCTTGTGCAAGACGGTCGATTTGCTTTTTCATCGTACCGATCCTGTTGTTTTGCGCTTCAATAATGGTTTGCTGCTCCTGCATCCCTTTTACCAGGGGCATAATAAATTGGCTGTAGGCAAGACTATAATGATCCCGGTCGTTCTGTGGCGCATGCACACCGTCGAACTCATATCCCAATTCTTTTGCAAGTTTTTCTACATCCTGTGCCAGGAAGCCGGTGTGTAACTGAACATCGCCGGGGTAAGCAACTGTGTGCACGGTGCCATTGGTGACAATACCTGTGCGGGTAAAATCATCCAGTTTATTTGCATCAAAATAGTAAGTGACAGGTTTAAGCCGGGTGATAAAATCAAGGCCGGGAACACTTTCCTTTATATTGTATTTAAAGCGTGCATCGGAAGGAAAAGTATAAGCAACCTGCCCTTCGATAACGGTAACTAACGAATTGCCTATACGGACCCTATTACTTCCATTGACGGTGGCGTTGTAGCCAATAACCGTTGCGTTGGTCAGGTTATTAAATCCTACGTTGGCATTGACACCCACAGCGGTATTGCCACTACCCGACACGTTTGTGTGCATTGAGCTGTCACCTACTGCTGTATTGCTGGAACCAGAAATATTTTTGAGTAAAGAGCTTGCTCCTCCGGCAAAATTATTTAACCCACCCTGGATATCGGTCAGTGCTAAATAACCGATCGCTGTATTATTATCCCCGGTATTATCCTGCATTGCCAGTACACCGACTGCAGTATTCTGGTTGCCAGCTATATTATTTCTCATTGCCCGTGGCCCCACGGCCACGTTGTTATCACCGGTAGTGTTTAGAAAAAGGGAACCATAGCCCAATGCCAGGTTAGCAAATCCCTGGGTATTGGCTGTTAAAGTAAAATTGCCAAGAGCTACATTCTCGTATCCGCCTATGTTAGTCAGAAGGGAGGACCTGCCGATGGCAACATTCCCGGAGGCAGTGTTTTTATTGAGTGCACTATCCCCTATGGCTACATTGAAATCACCGCTGGTGTTGGCCATGAGCGATGCCTGGCCAATCGCGATATTCCTCTCGCCATCTGTATTTGCACGAAGCGAATTGCTTCCAATAGCAGTATTATAAGATCCGGTATTGTTCGACCGCAGGGCACTGTCACCCATAGCTGTATTATTGGATCCTGTAATATTTTCCTGCAGTGCGAAACTGCCTGTAGCGGTATTCTGCTTACCTGAGGCATTCTTCAACAATGCAGAATCACCGGTTGCTGTATTATGCGAACCATTATTATTCTGCAATGCGGACTTTCCTACCGCAACATTAGAGTAACCACCGGCATTCTGCATGGCGAGTGTTCCTATAGCAATGTTACCTGACCCTGCACCATTTTGCATCGCGTGCAGCCCGATGGCTGTATTTTCAAAAGCGGCAGCGGTAATGTTCGCCCCTGCCTTGAAACCTATGGCCGTATTAGAATACCCTGTTTGCAGACCAGCCAATGCAGAGTCACCAATCGCAGTATTGTTGTAACCTGTTGTGTTCCCTTGCAAAGCTGCTCCGCCGATGGCAATATTACCTGAAGCACTGGTATTAGACCCCAGGGCAAAGTTGCCGATTGCGATATTGTTAAAACCTGTTGTATTGGCAATAAGAGGGGCATAACCTATAGCTACATTGTATGCACCTGTTATATTGGCACGGAGTGGGGCATAGCCTATACCAACATTGTATGAACCGTCTGTATTGCTCAAAACCGCGTCATGCCCTATAGCAACGTTCCCATTACCGGTTCCGTTGCTTCGCAGCGTAGAAATACCAATTGCCGTATTACCTACACCAGTTAGATTCTTCTCTAAAGCATACGCCCCGTCAGCGGTATTGTTGTAGCCGGTTGTATTTAAATTGAGTGAATTTACCCCTGCGGCGGTATTGTTGAAGCCGGTTGTATTTAAATTGAGTGCATTTACCCCTGTGGCGGTATTGTTATTCCCTTCGGTATTGTTGTACAGTGCGTATGTCCCGATGCCAGTATTCGAATTTCCTGTAGTGTTGTAGAACAATGAATTAGCTCCGGCAGCCGTATTACCTGAACCAATGGTATTGCTGGTCAATGTTCTTGCCCCGACACCGGTATTTCTTGGTGCTATGGTATTGTTTTCCAGGGAGCCGCGTCCCAGGGCGGTATTATCAGTTCCAGACGTGTTTGCCCTTAATGCATTGCCACCAAAAGCAGCATTCCTGGCACCTGTCGTGTTAGAGAAAAGTGCTCCTGACCCTACTGCGGTAAGCCGTCCCCCGGTCGTATTATTTTGCAGCGCCCCTGCCCCTACCGCAACTGAACCGAAGGCAGCTGTACTATTTAACAACGCATTATGCCCAACAGCGGTATTAGAATCACCGGTTACACCAGATGCCATTGCATTGGGTCCGATGGCTACGTTTGCAACTCCTGTGGTATTATTGCCAGCGGAATATCCCCAGAAGGCATTATTAAAATCGATCTTTCCGGATTTGATATTATTAAACCTGACATTGAATGGAGTAGTATCTGTAGTGCCGATAAAATGTGCACCATCCACCGTGCCCGCATTGCCATCGATCTTCCAATCGAAAGAAGTGCCGGATGTCTGAATCTTAATCCAGTCTGAGCTGTTCCAGTAATAAAAACCCGGTGAAACAGCCGTCGGACCTGATCCGGCCGTAGCCGTATTATACACTAATAATGAAGTAGCAGGTGAGGTGAGGGGTTCTACCAATGCGGTGCTGGTCAAAGCCACCCTTGGTATCAATAGCCCTTTGGTCGTGCTTCTTACTTCCAGCATGGCACTGGCATCGGGATTATTGGCACCTACGCCTACAGATTGGGCTTGTAAAACAGAGCCAGGTAAGAAAAGGAAGGCCGAGGCTACAACGAAAAACATTCTCATAATTGGCATTTTAGTATTGATGCCAAAGATGAATGCTTGCCTGCGCTGAGAAAATACCCTGATGATGTGAAGGAGAAAGTGAAAAACCTGAAAAAGCTATACCAGCCTTTCAGATACGGCTTTGGAAACGGCCTCTATTTGAGAGTGCACCTGCAGCTTCTCGTAAATATTTTTGATATGCGTGCGTACCGTGTCGATACTGATGATCAGTTCCGCAGCGATGAGTTTAAAGCTATTGCCTTTGGAAAGAGAGGTAAGAATATCCTTTTCCCTTGCAGTAAGATTGTACTTATTAGCTTCCGGGGAAAAATTTTGTAAGTGCTGGATCACCATCTTCGCAATACCAGGGCTCATGGGTGCCCCACCTTCCAATACTTCCAGTATCGCGCTGGTAAGCTTTTCCGAGATATGCTTCTTGAGTAAATATCCGGAGGCTCCGGCGCAGATGGCATCGTACACATGCTGGCTGTCCTGGAAAACGGTAAGCATAATAATGGCGACGTCCCTGTTGAACCGACGGATCTGCTTTACCGCCTCTATCCCATTGGTTCCCGGCATGTCGATATCCATTAAGATAACATCGGGCCGATGAAATTTAACCTGGCGCTCCACAGCCTGTGCATCACTGAACTGTTCCAGCAGTGAAAAATTTTCAGAAAGGCTTATAAGCCCGGAAATACTTTCCCGTAAGCTGGTATTGTCTTCGTATACAAGTATTCCTGCCTTCATAATAGAATATGCAAAGATGGACCGTTAATGATTCAATCATACTACCCTAATCATGTGAAGCCAGTTTTACCTGCACCACTGTTCCCTGGCCTTCACTGGTTAGGATTTCTATACAAGC
The DNA here is from genome assembly GCA_040386335.1 of Bacteroidota bacterium. Classification (GTDB taxonomy): domain Bacteria; phylum Bacteroidota; class Bacteroidia; order Chitinophagales; family Chitinophagaceae; genus JAZKFT01. The sequence continues at coordinate 169,246 of JAZKFT010000045.1, read as the reverse complement.
GCCCATGTCAGAAGCCCTTTCCTGCATATTCCCAAGGCCGTTGCCCTCTTTTATCCGGCTCCTGTCAAATCCTTTGCCATCATCTTTTACAAATAACAGGGTTTGCTGGCTATCGTTTTTTAACTGCACTTCCACCATTTTGCATTGGCTATACTTAGCTGCGTTATTGATGCTTTCCTTAAAGATAAGGTACAGGTTCTTGCGCTGGGTGAGATCGAGTTCCATACCATCGCGGGGCAACTCCTCTGTAAACCGGTATTCTATATTCAGTGGCTCCAGTATTTCAGCTGCAAACTCCTTCATGCGGATGATCAGTTGCTCCAGCGTGTCGTTTTGGGGGTCGATGGCCCACACGATATCGCTGAGGCTTTCCATCATGTGGCGGGAGTTGAATTGAATATTTTGCAGGTACTCATTCACCTTTTGGGGCGTGGTGTTTTTGATGGCCATTTTGGAATTAATGTTGATACTGGAAAGCGCAGATCCAAGGTCGTCGTGCAGGTCCTGTGCTATTTTGCTGCGCAGCCTTTCTTCCGTAAAATACTTGCTGATACGCAGTGTGCTTACTCCAGCCACTTTCTCCAAAACCCATACCTGTTGCCGGGTGAAAAACTGGCTGGCGTGGTGACAGGAATAGATCATACCATAGACATTTTTATCTGCCGCTATCGGCACAAACAGTTCCGAACCTGTTTCCTTTACCAGGTATTTGCTTTCACCAGCCCTGCTACGGATGACCGATGCATGGCCTTTCTGTGCTATATGAACCAGCCGCTCGTCACTCAGTGCAAGGGTAGTATGATTTAAAAAATGGTCGTCTCCAGCACCGGGAGCACTCCGTCCAGCCGTTGGTACCAATGCCCGCTTATCCTCATCTAAAAGGTACACGGTACATTGACTAAAGCCCAGGAGTTTGATACAGTTTTCCGCAATGTCAATGGCCATATCGTTCACATGCGCCTGGCCTGAGAGGGATGTGATAAAACGATTCAGCAATTTTTGATTTCTGTATTTTCTGCGGAAATTCAGGTACAGCCACAGCCCGCCAAGAAATGCCAGCAGCAGCAGTATTGAAAGAAACCATGCCGTTTTATAAAATGGCGGGTGGATATTAAAAGATAGGGTCTGCTCACCCTGTACCGGGTAACCTGAACCATCTACCGCTTTTATTTGCAATTTATATTTGCCCGGTGACAAAGAGAAAAAATACAGCTCAGATTGATTACCCAATGGTTTCCATTCGCCTCCATTCCCATTCATTTTATAGAAGTAATTCACCTTGGATGCATTTTCAAAATCCAGCAGGCCAAACCTTACCCGCAGTTGGTTCTCGTAATGAGAAAGAATGAACAATTTTTGGGATGCATCCACCGGCCGGCCATTTACTTCGATGGATTGTACCTTCAATTGCATCGAAGAGTGCGACCGTGCAGGAACTTTATCCGGGTCTATCAAAATCAACCTGTTGCCCACCTGGAATGCCACGTTACCATTTTTAAGAATGATCCCGGTACCCAGGGCATCCTGGTAGTTGGTGGAAGGCAGTGAATGGAGGGTGCTGAAATTGTTTTTTTCAGGATTGTAGAGGTCGATCCCACCGAGCGAGGCCACCCAGATATTTTTGTTCCGGTCGCGGCAAAGTGCAAAACTAAATGCATTACTTAAGCCATCTTTTAGGGTATAAACCTGGGAAGTATGATCCTTTAACCGGTAGCGGATCAACCCGTTTTGAGTGGTAACCCAAACCTGCCCCCGGCCATCGTCTACCATATCCCGTGTGTCAAAGTAGTCAAATTCGACCTGGTGTAATTGTGGCTTTTTAGAAAAAGTATCTGCCGTATTGCCCGCAATATGATACCTGACAATATCCAGGTTCCTGTTTAAATAAAACAGGCAGGTAGAATCAGCAGATAAACACATTTGCTTTCGCCACCCGACCCCCTGCAGTGGCGGTCTTGCAACCCCGTTAATAAACGGAAAAATCTGGCCGTCCTGCGTTTTTGCAAATAGGTTGGTGCCAATTTTGTCGGCCCAAACTACGGGTTTGGGTGATAAAGCTTTTACAGATGGAAGCATCATTTTTGTTGAATCTATGCTTACCCCTCCCTGTTTAAATATGGCGGGATATAAATTTTTGTCAGCCGCCATCCAGAGATTCAGGGACTGATCCTGGAATAAAAAATTATAGGACCTGAAGCCCTTGCTCACCGGGTAATAACTTAAAGTGCTGGTATTGGCTTCCAGCACGGTCATGCCGCCACGGCTATGGGGCAGGTATATATTTCCCTTGTCATCTTCTGTAAGCATGCCGCCGCCATAATCAATGATTTCCTTTCTTTCAGAGATCGTAATTTCCTTTATCCCGTTGTCATACAGGTCGATAACAAACACGCCGTTGGAGGTAGTCACCCACATATGTTGCTGGTAATCTTCTGCAAACGAATACACGTAATTACTGCCAATAAGGCTGTTGACACCTTCATAAAAAACAGGGTTGAATTTTTGGGTAGCCTGGTCGAAAATTAATATTCCTGCCTGCCTGAAACCGATCCAGATATTATTGTGAAAATCAATTGCCATTGCATAACAACACTGCCAGGCTTCGGGATGTAATGCAAATGGAAAGCGGGTTATGGTATCGCGTAACATATCATACTTTATCAAAACGGATTTCTCTGCGATAAAAAAAAGATGGCCCTTTCCATCGGTGATGAGCTCACCGTTCGCCCCTGCTTTATAACCCGGTTCAATGTCAAATATTTCCTTCTTTTGAGGGTTATTGTAGCGGTGAAAAAACTGTTGAGATGCATAATCATAAAACACCATACCACCAACGGTATACAGCCAGATGCCGGCGTCAGTTGTTACAGTCGCTTTAAACCCTGAAACAAATTCAGGGATTCCCTCCTTCGTAGTACCGCCCGACTTTACCTGCGAATAGATGCCTGTTTCAGGATTCAACCGGAAAAGGCCTCCATCGCTGTCCACCCAAATACTATCGTACTTATCCTGGAAAATGGAGTAAATAAATCCCATGCTTTTTGATGGGTAGTGCCGGATAAGTTTTGTTTGCGGGTCTATCCTGTCGATTCCTGCGATATTGCCTGCCCAGATAAAACCTTCGCGGTCTTCAAAAACCGGGTGCACTTCATTGCTGCTGAGAGAAAGGGAATCTGCACCGGCAGCCGTATAAACAGTAATCCTGGCGCCCTCATGTTTCTGCACGCCGTTAAAGGAACCCATCCACATAAAATCGTGCCTGTCTTTAATGATGACTGTCAGGTTATTGGTAGAAAGTCCATTATTGGTACTAATGCGATAGCTTTTTTGCCCTGCAACAAGGCAGCTGAAGACAACACATATATTTAACAAGCTGACTCTTAAAATGGCTATGATAACAGGCTGAAGCAACAATATTCAATCAATTAAGTGATACAATGTAGGGCAGAATTCACATAAATGCAATCTCTAACCATGTAATTAATTATGCCGGACAGTGGGCCGGTGATAGAGAAACCCCAACCAAGTATAACAAGTTAGTAAAGGTGGCCTATGACGTACACAACAGGTCCAAACCAGCAAGGAAGTGTAGGTTTGGCTGAATAATAATATTTCGCCTGGAGCAGCACCGGTTACCTTTACCATTATTCGGTTTGAGTAGCCAATTGCTAATCCTGACAATCAATCTGGCCCTTCATGAAGCTTTTAGCTGTATTTTCCACTCAACATTTTCTTTTGCTGTTTGCTATTTTGCTGCTATCCTCAGCAAATAATGGATGCGCACAAACAACCTGTACAGGTGCTGTTAGGACCGCATGGAACACAGCGGGTAACTGGTCTGGTTAAAAAATAAAAAACCATTTTACTTTAATGCTGACTACATTTCAGGGTTTCTAAATACGATCTTTAAATGTGGAGATTAACTTCTTATGTAAACGGGCTGATTCTCAGGATCGAACCGGTGATAATAACACCATCAACCACTCTAAAAATAACGGACCACCGTCTCATTTTGTGAAGCCGCTTCGATGGAACCTATCCGTCCCGGCCGGTGCCATCGCCAATCGTAACTAATAAGAGGAATAGGAAGAACCTGAAACTTCAGCAAACAACCATCACAGATCTGGCCCATTTGGAATCCACTTAACTACCTTTATGCCCTGGCTTTTAACGGTGGTTAAAACATATATATATATATGAGAACAACGATTACACTTATCGCCCTAACCGGAATGACAATGTATGCTACCGCCCAGGGTAATGTGGGCATTGGTACCGACACACCTGGTTCCACACTTACTGTGAACGGTTCTATGGCTGGCGGCTACACGTCCGTCACCGCGAATACCTATACCATTCTCGCTAATGATTATTATATCGTGTGGAACCAAACAACCGTTCCCAGTCCGGGTGTGGGCATTTTTTCATTGCCCGCAGCGGCCGTATTGAATAAGGGACGCATATACAAGATCAGGAACAATAGCAACACCTACGCAATTGCCCTCAACACTACAGGCACTGTGTTAATCGACAATGTATCTTCACTGAATATTCCGCCTAACTACAGCCTGGAAATAATCGCCAACGGCAATACCGCAGCCAGTACTACGTGCTGGGAAGTGATTAGTCTCGCTCCAACGCTGACAGGTGATGGCATCCGGAATGCATTTGCCAGTACCGGCTGTGCGAGTTGTGCCGCTTACGATGCAGCAATTACAGACACATGGTTGCAGATAACAGGTGTTGAGTACAATGCACTGCTTAACAGGCTCAATAGTGTAGGTACTTATTTTGCCAGTCCAATCCAAATGAATACCACCCCAAACAATCCCTGGTCGGGAGGTCATACCGTAACTGAAAACTTTTTCACGCAGTCTGTGTTTCCAGCCGGTAATTATCCCATTGCAATGTCTATTCGCACAGGTATTAACGCAGCAGCCCCCTCGACGATGCAAGGGCTGAAGCTAAAAATGAGTAGCACCTCGCAGACCAGCGGGTATGCAGATATTCCCGCACCCGGAGCCAGTACACCCAATATTGCAGGCACTCCCGCAATCAATACCATTTACTATTATGTACTGAAACGCCCCACGCAAAAATCGTCCACTGGAGGACCGTCCAATATAGCCGTGTTTACACCCATAACTAACCAGTTAGGTGTTATTACAACGGGAGGCTCGAGCTATTATGGCACCGGAGATGTATCCAATACGCCAGGCAGTATTGGTACCACCAACCTTGTGCAGGTGGTGGGTACAGCAATGAAGCAGTGGTGAGTAGTATTGTAAGCGTTTTGTACTCCTCAGTTCGCCAGCCTCTTTTCCATGAAACATGATAACGAAATTGACATCCTGCCATTTGTTATAAAACGACATTGTATTCAGCTTTTTCGCTTTGTCTATAGTATAACTTGTTGGTCTGGTAATATTTTCTACATTACGGCATGATAAAATTTCTTCCCTTTTTGATTATTATTTTCAGTGGTTCCACAGCTATATCCCAGGGTAAAGTGCTGTTGTCGGAAAACTTTAAGAATAATAAAAATGGCTGGCGGTTGGAAAGCGATGCTTCGTTTTCTGTTGCTATCAATAATGGAGTGCTTCGCTGGGAAAAGTTCAAAAAAAACTATGACGACCGTGCCTGTCTTTGGTACAAAAAAGAAGTTAAGGACTTAAACACTTCGGAAGATTTTTCCATTACAGTATATGCAAAGTTTCTCAGCGGTGGCGATATCGTAGACATGTTTGACATACAGTGGGGAGCCTGGGATAAAACCATCTCCAGGAAAGTAACCAGTATTTATCAATTAAATTTTCTTTTAAAAGGCGATGTAAAGCTTGATTACTTTAATGCAGGCTGGAATTATTCTTTAAGAAAAAAGGCAAAGGAGCAATTGGACAGAAACTTATACCGGGCAAATGAGTATAATAAATATGAACTGGTGCAAAAGGACGGCTTTGTAATTTTCAACATCAACGACAAACAGTATTTCAAACAGTTTGCCGATCCAATAAGCGGCAATACCATTGGTATCCAGGGTTGTCAGAAATCAGCCTGGGAAATTGATAAAATTATTGTCAGGCAGTTAAAAAGCAAAACAACAATAGCGGCAGATTACAACGCATCATTGGCAGTGGTTGATTCCATAAAACCTAAAAGGATAATTGATGAGCCGGCGTTAAAAGTTTTTCCCAATCCCTTTGCAAATGAGTTTACCGTGTTGGTATCAATTGAAAAAACTTCTAATGTCAAAATTGAATTGTTGGATATACAGGCTAACGTTATGATTCAATACGACAGGAAACTGGAGGCAGGAGAAAACAATTTGCGGATATATGCCGATGTTCCGCCAGGCACATATGTACTTAAATTAACGATCAATAATAAAGTAACTACTGCTCAGTTGGTGAAAATGTAACAGCTAAAATACGGTTGGGACGGTCATTCCTTATTGGCTCTTTAGCAAGTCCATCACATCCTCTCTCCTTCTCCGGGATATTTCCACTTTGGATAAATCGCTCATGGTCAGCATGCCGTCGGCGAGATAATTGATTACGTGTCCCCTGTTTACCAGATGCGATTTATGAATGCGGATAAAGCCGTAGTTGAGCAGGATATCTTCGTAATGTTTGATCGTATAGGCCGTGAGCAATGAGGTCTTATCAGCAAAGAAAAACTTGGTGTAGTTGCCTTCGCCTTCCAGCCGGATAATGTCTTCCGGTTTATAAAAAAAAGTAGTGGTCACTGTGGGCAGAGCCAGTCTAAAATCTTTTTTATCTGTTACCTGCAGGTTGTACATAAAGTTTCGGTACAGTGGCTGGCCGGCGCCATGGCTACCCGGTTGCTGTTTAAACCGGTCGAAGGCATTTCGTAGTTCGTCGGCATCTATCGGTTTCAGCAAATAGTCCAACGCACTGAAGCGGATGGCATCGATCGCATACTCGTCATGTGCAGTGGTAAAAATGATGCTGAAATTAATCTGCGGAACCTGCTTCAACAATTCGAACCCGCTCATTACCGGCATATGGATATCAATGAACAACAACTGTGGCCCAAAGCTGTTGATCAGCTGCAAACCTTCATGCGCATCCGTAGTGGTTTTCAGCGTGGTTATTTCGGGTATATAATGTTGTATCATCAGCGACAAGGTTTGTATCGCCGTGGTTTCATCATCAATGATCAATGCTTTCAGTTTATTCATGATTTTGTATTTCCTATAAATATTTTCAGTGTTACCTGGGTGCCCTGTACCATTCCATTCACATCGGTAATATCGGTAATTGTGGCATCAAAAGGTTTATCATACTGTTGTTGCAACAACTGTAGCCGTTGCTGCACGATGCCCATCCCTTTTGATTCATGTTCCTTTTTCAGTGAACCGTTTGTTTGTTTCAGACGTGCCGAAGCATCTCTCCCAATACCATTATCCCGGATGGTGGCCAGCAGGATATCATCGGTATACAAATCAAAGTGAATGGTTAATTGCCGCTGCGTTTTAAGTGGCATCAGCCCGTGCCAGATCGCATTTTCTACAAAGGGTTGCAGCATCATTGGAGGAATTTTGATTTCCACCGGTTCTATTTCGTTGGTCATATTGATTTCATACACAAAACCTTCCCCGAAACGAAATTGCTCCAGTTGAAGGTAGGAACTCAATACTTCAATTTCCTTTTCCAGCGTGATAAACTGCTGGTTGCTGCAATGCAGTATTTCCCGCTGCAGTTTGGAAAACCGTGACAGGTATTTATTTGCTTCCACCACATTGCCCTGCAAAATAAAATGCTGCACACTATTGAGTGCATTGAATATAAAATGCGGGTTCATCTGCATCCTAAGCGTAGTGAGCTGCGAAGTAGCTACATCTTTATGCAGGCGTAACAGTTCCATCTCCTTTTCCCTTATCTGTTGTGCTGCTTTGATCGTGTCGATTTTGCCGGCACAAAGAGATGCGATCGTTTCAAGTATTTGCAGGTGCCTTTTCGTATAGAAATCTTTTTGGGTATGTTCGCTATCTATCACGCCCAGCACTTTCCCGTTATTGATAATGGGCACCGTGATCTCCGACAGGCGGTAAATATCATCCACAATATACCGGTCGTCCTGCGACGTATCGGATATGATCTCGGCCTTACCTGTCATCGCTACATGGCCAACAATACCCATGCCTGGTAGTATCTCTATCGGGTTAATGATCTTATTTTCTTCCGTAGTTTTTGGGCCCCAGGCAGCTTTTTGGATGAGTATATTCCGGTTTTCATCTTTAAGGTAGATCACACAATCTTCAAAATTCAATTTGGAGATACAATTCTTTGCTACATCCCAGGCCAGCTCGCCGATACTGGTAATACTGTTCATGGATGTAGCAAAATGATTAATAATTTGTTCGATTTCCAGTTGCTCCCGGTAACCGGCAGCTTTCAATTGTTGCATGGCTGTTTTGGCAGCCTCCCTTTCCTTCACCAGCCGGATCCTTCGCTTAATAAATAACATCAGCACAACCCCAATCACAACAAACAGTATGCTTGTAAACCACCAGGATTTCCAGAACGGCGGGTTGATAACAAATGAATACGGCGTTTCCATGGCGTACCAATCTGTGCCGTTAACCGAGGCCGCTGCATGGAACCTATATTTCCCTGGTTGCAATGAATTAAAAAAAACAGATGCATTATGTCCGAGGTCGATCCAGTTGGTGTCTGCTCCTTCCAGTTGATAGCGGTATTGTACCTTATCGGGGCTGTATAAATAAGTCGCTACAAAATCAAATACAACAGCATTTTGATCATATCGGAGACTGTGTAAAGGCCGTTGCAACATCCAGGAAGAATCGTCGTGGTTAATAGTCACATTCAACATGTGTACTTGCAGCTGCTCATTTTGAAAAGAAATTTTTTCGGGAGTGAAATAGGTGATACCATTCATACTGCCGAAATAAACGACACCATCGCGTCCGCGAAAACTATTGCTGACACCGGCATAAAAATTTGGAACATTATCGTCCTGGTCAAGTTTTAAAGTGCGCTTACTATTAGGGTCGTAAAGAAAGATCCCATCTTCGTGGCATAGCCAAATCCGGTTCAGAGAGTCCTTAAACAGGTTCGAAAAATGCACATTGCTGTATTCAGGAAGAATTGGGCGAATGCTCAGCTGTTTACCGGCCTGCAACTTTACTTCGTAAATTGTTTTCGCTGCCACCCAAAAGGTTTGTTCGTCGATTTGCAAAATGGCATTAAACCACCTGCCTCTAACCTTATCCTGCAAATAGTACAATTCCTGGAAATCCTTATCCAAAACGGAAATACCGTCGGGGCCCACTAACCAAATTCTTCCTTGTTCGTCTTCAATTGCTTTGCGGGACGACCTGGAGGTGGTGGAAGCTTTTATAGGCTTTATCATGAAAGATTTCCCATCCATTAGCCATAACCCCTGGCAAAGGATCAGGAAATTTCCATTTCGCAGCCGCAGCATATTATGATTAAACGAGCTTTCAAATTTGACCTTAATACTATCTGATTCAAACACCGGCCGGGCAAAACTTTCGCGCAAAGGATCAAAAATCCAGAACCCCCATTCACTTTGGCCAACAATAATTTTACCATTGCTCAGCCCCATGGATTTTACGGAAGGATAGTTAAGATAGGTTTGCGATCCAAACCTGGGGGTCCAGTTAATGACTTTACCGGTAGCCTTTTCCCATTTACAAAAGCCATTAGCAGTACCAAACCAGATATTGCCCATATCGTCTTCAGCAAAATTTCTTACGTCGTTATTCCATTGCGAACCGGCTTCATTTGTTTTGCTACGCAGCAAACCGGGTCCATCAGTAGTGGCATTAAAATAAATAAAGCCCTCTTCGTTGGCCAGCCAAACAACGCCGTTTGCTTCCCTGCAGTAATTGCGGACACCGTATAACGGCTTGCCCAATATTGGCCGTCCATTGTAAAACAAATTCATTTTTTTAAACCTGTTTTCAGCAGCGCTATAACGGTAATACCCTTTGTCGTCAAGTACGGCAAAAAAATCACCAGTCATACCTGTAAATCCACCAGTGATGAAAAACCTTTTATCGGTAAAGGTTTCTGTAAATTGATCTTCAACTATCGGAACCACGGTCTTTGTAACAAAAGAACCCAACGCCGTGGCTCCTATACTTTGCCGCACCCAAACGCTGTCCGCATTCAGCGGAAAGAGGTGATCTGCTTCCAGAACAGTAAGGCTGTCGCTGGCCCGGGTAATGATGTTATAACGAACCAGGACTTTGTTATCGGCCCGGTAAAAAAGCCAGTTATCAAATGATTTCAGAAAGGCAAAATTACCGGCACTTTTAAACGGTTTGATGCCAATGGGCTCCATTTTTTCAGTCGTATCATTCCATCTTAAAATGCCCTCGGTGGTAAGCAGGTATATTCTTTTTTCGGGGCCGGCCAGGATAGCCCGAAACTTCGCCTGGTTGCTACTCAGACCGGGCACATTTTCAAACCTGGTATGAATGTTTGTAAACCGGAAGACATTTTGACGGCCTGCCAGCCAAATAGTTCCTGTATGATCCTCCTGGATACTCAACAAACGGTCGTCGAAGGCAAAAGACAATACGTTCTTACCATCAAAACGCTGAATTTTTGAAGGCGTGAGCAACCATAAAAAGCCTTTGCTATCACGCATGATATCCTCGGCCTGGTTGGGCTGTATGAGACCTGCCTTCTCCACCAGCAGTTGCACATGCGCATCAGGTAACTGGCCGTACGAATGCAGGGCAGCAAGCATCAAGCAACAAGATATAAATGCTGTTTTTATCAATACACCAATTTAAGGGTTTCAACGGGACCGGGAAGGGTTGTCCCGGTTTTATGGTGTGTGTGGTGTCTTTGTACGTCATTGCGAGGCCGGTTCGTGCCGGCCGTGGCAATCCCCATAGTTTAGTTAATGTGGTTATACTAAGTCCATGGCAGCCTGATAAATAGCGGGGGATTGCCACGGGCAAGAACCCTCGCAATACCGGCTAGTTTAGTTCGAACCGAACCCGTTCTCGTATCGCCCAATTTATTCCAAATTCAGAAAATGCACTTCCCCTTTATTAATATTTGCACCAACGATCAAATTGAACCCATCCATCGCTACACTTTTTCCAAACTGGCCGTAAGATTGCGGGGAACTGTCGTCGATTTTTCTTGTAAATCCCCAGGTGGTTCCGAATTTTGTATATAGATAAACGGTGCCCGGCAATGCGGGCTGTGCACTGCCGGCCGGCGCACCCACCAGCATTGTATTACCAAAAACGGTCACTGAGAAACCAAATTTATCCTCCTCGTGATTAGCTGGGTTTTGAATAAAGGCCTGCTCTACCCATACACCAAGGTTGCCCCTGACAAACACATAAACCAGGCCCACATTTACGTCGCCGTTTGCATTTAATGCCGCATAATTACCCACTACTGCGGTTTCACCATTAATAGAAACGGAACTACCAAATGCACCAAATTTTATAAACCCGCCAACTATCGACCAGGTGGGTATTCCTCTAAAAAAAATATAGGCTGCGCTATTTCCAGGCGAACCTGCAATCGCGTAAATGCTGCTGATGCTTACACTAAAACCCAAATGATTATAAGCACCTGAACCGGAGGAATTAAGCCGGATATCCTGTGACCAAACCGTATTGTTCCTGTGATAAAAATACACGGAGCCCTGGTCAGCTTCCGCACCTACGTTATCATCCGGCGCCCCTACAATGATATTGTCGACGCTGATACCCACGCTATAGCCAAAATGGTCGTTCGCAGCGCCATCAGATGCCATAATTCTTGCTTGCTGGGTCCAGCTATTTCCTGTCCTTAAAAATACATAGGCTGCGCCCCGGCTGGTGTCTGTACCGGTGCCATCTTTTTGGTAAGCGCCCACCACTACATAGTCTCCGCTAATGGAAACACTGAAACCAAACAGGTCGCCGGCTGCTCCATCGGAAGCGCGAATTTTAGCCTGCTGAACCCAGCTACCATTCTCCCTGTGAAAAATAATTGCAGCACCCTGGTCAGCATTAGCACCATTATCGGCATATGGACTTCCGGCAATGGCATACTCACCGCTGATTGCTACGCTGGTGCCCAATTTGTCGAGGCTTTGACCGGAAGTATCAATCCTGGAAATAGTTTCGGTCATCTGTTCAGAATCCCTGTACACCAACTGGCCCCATCTTGTGCCTTCAAAAATCATGATGGTTCTTTTGTCGGTATCGAATACCATCAGGCCGGGTTCAGGACCTTCGATGGCTTTCCGTTCTGCGGTTGTCATGCGGGGTAACAGAGCACCTTTTTTTGAACTGTTAATATCCAGCACTGCTGATGGGTCAGGCGTGGTAGTGCCAATGCCTACTGATTGTGCCATCAGGCATATGCCAGAAATAAGTCCTATCCATAGCGAAAGCAGTTTTTTCATATCTTCTTTATTTTACAATGGAATTATGGCGTACTCATTTTAATCTCAGAGTTTGTAAATAATAAAACTAAAACTGGCATCCGTTGGTGCATAGTTTGGCGCGCCTGTGATGTAGGTAAATGATGCAGTCTCGTTATAACAATTGCAGCTATAATTGACATAGTTCACATCAAATTCTCTTACATAAACTGTGATGGTGTTATTACTATTAATTGTGGTAAGAATATTTGCGGCAAACGACTCCCCGGAATAATTCTGTTTCTTAAAGGGTGTTGCTATAATGGAATAATTGTCCTGGTTTAAATACACATTGACTTCGTTGGGCAGTGTAATCACATAATTTCCTACAGAAGTTTTGGAGACGGTGAAATTATTTGTTCCGCCAAGTTTTGTTCCGTCGAACAATACTTTGCCGTAGGCAATCGGCAAAATATCTGCGGTGCCGGTAATGCCGTTCCGTGAAAGTTCTCCCGTGGTACCAAAATTAAAAGTACCAGTGCCGGTACCCAGTTGCAATCCTCCCCCGCCATTCTGCAAATAGAGTTTACTTGCTGCACCGTTAATTCGCTGTTGTATCTCATTATCGTCAATTACAATATTTGAGCCGCCGGAATTTCCCAATAAAAAATACCCGCCGCCGCCAAGTGTAATATCGGTTCCACCTGAAATGTGCAGCTTTGTTTCAGGACGTGTAAGACCAATGCCTACATTTCCGCTGCTGTCTATCCGCATTCTTTCTACCGGTATGTGCACATAGCTGCTGGTAGAAAATAATAAATGCTGGCTGTTATTTTCACCAGCCAGTGCAGTAATGCCAACAGCCGGCGCCGCACCATTAAAAAAACTCAGGTAGGAACTGGAGAGCAATATCGTGGTTTTAGTACCTGCTGTTATGTTGGGATTTCGCAACCGCATCGCAAAACCATCCATGGCGTCATTCGTATGAATATCGATCGGAAATTTTGGGGCGGTGGTACGAATGCCCACATTGGTATTGGGACGGGCATACACTTCATTACCGTTTTGTCTCCAGCCACTTTTCGATGTATCCACCAGCTCAACCCAGTTGGTATTACCCTTAAACCAAAAGGAACCGGTCGTATTATCAAACACCAACAATCCCGCCGGTGCCGGCGAAATGGAATCCCGCTGTGCAGATGTCATCCTGGGTATCAGCAAACCTTTGGTATTGCTCTGGATATCCAAAGCTGCCCGGGCGTTAGGTGTTGCAGTGCCGATGCCAACGGATTGTGCCTTCGCCATATCATGTGTGGCAGTAAACAGGATGATTACTAAAATTATTTTTTTCATAGTTTATAAATTTTCATTTTTCATAATCCTAATAGAATCAACTTCTTTTCTCAACTCCAGTAACATCGCTCTTAGTTCAGCATTTTCTTTTTGCAATTCTTTAATTTTAAAAGCCTCTTTTTCCAACTGATCAATTTTTTGAGTACGCTTTTCCAATGCCTGTATGGCAATAAAACTCACGCCTGCAAAGTCGGCGGAATTAATAGTGGTATCATTTCCTATCGTCCCATATTCATCTTTTCCAAAAGCAGCATAAAAATCCTGTGCCATCGGGCCATAATGGCGGTAGGTTTTTGGGTTTTGTGTTTTATAGTTCCAACTTGTAAGATGGAACCTTGCAATTTTTTTCAAAAACTCCTCTCCCACCACTTCCGAAAAGTTTTCTTTTGATCGTACATCACTGCCCGTGGTCCACGCATTATCACCTGCAAACAGCGTACAGCCGGTGGATAAATTCGCACTGGTAAATAATTTATATCCCCCGGCAAATCTTGCCCTGAAATTATTTGCATTAGCGGAAAACATTACAGTGCTGGTTGAATGGTCTCCGATTACAAATGAGCCTTCATGATTATTTGTAGAAACGGAATTTCCCATTGCTGTTGAATAATTTCCACTGGCGGTTGTTAAATGTCCCATGGCGGTTGAAAATTCCCCAAAAGCTTCTGTATTATCCCCCATTGCGGTTGCAACAAATCCACTGGCAGTTGTCATATATCCCATTGCGGTGGAATATTCTCCATAGGCTGTTGTATTTCTTCCTAATGCAGTTGAAATAGTGCCGCTGGCGGTTGTGCCATTTCCCATCGAGGTAGCGCCATATCCCTCAGCAGTTGTATTATATCCGGTTGCAAAAGAATAGCTACCTATGTAAATTTTATCCCAGTAGTTTCCATTAACATAGCCTGCACGAAATGCGGCTTTGTCTGCGTACCACATCATTCTTCTCCCTGCGCCTTGTATGGGAGGATTGCCAGGTGTTGGATCCATATCGCCAATTGCGCTAAAGAGCACACTACTGTTTGCTACATGCAACCGGGCCTGGGGCAGGCTGGTGCCGATACCTACGTTTTGCGCCTTTACTATTTTATTTACAAAGAAAAAAATGGCTATAAATAAAACTAATATTTTCATTGCTTATAAGTTTTCTTTTTAAAACCAATTAAAGTATTCACCTCTTTTCGTAGTTGATTCAGCATTTTTCTCAATGCTTCATTCTCCTTTTCCAACTGTTCGATCTTTTGTGTTCTCTTCTCCAATGCCTGTATTGCGATAAAACTTACTCCTGCAAAATCGGCTGAGTTGATGGTGGTATCATTTCCAATGCTTCCATATTCATCTTTTCCAAAAGCAGCATAAAAATCCTGCGCCATGGGGCCGTAATGACGAAATGTTTTTGGGTTTTGTGTTTTGTAATTCCAGCTCGTTAAAGAAAGACCTGCTATCTTTTTTAAGAAGTCTTCGCCATTTACTGCGGAAAAATTTTCCTTAGTGTGTACACTACTACCAGTTGTCCAGGCATTGTCGCCAGCAAACAAAGTGCAGCCGGTAGCCAGGTTGGCACTGGTAAATAACTTGTACCCCCCGGCAAATCTTGCCCGGAAATTATTTTCATTGGGCGAAGTCATTACAGTATTGGTTGACTTATCTCCTATGATAAAACTTCCTTCGTAGTTATTGGTATTAACAAACCACCCTATTGCAGTTGAATAATCGCCGCTGGCGGTTGCTGTACGCCCTATTGCAAACGAATTTGTTCCGCTGGCAGTTGTGAACAACCCCATTGCGGTTGAATTGTCGCCACTGGCGGTAGTAGAAACTCCTATTGCAGTTGAACCTGTCCCGCTGGCAGTTGTGTTATCTCCTAATGCAGTTGAACGGTCTCCGTTGGCAATTGTACCGTTTCCCATTGCAGTTGAATAATCTCCGCTGGCGGCGGCAGTACGCCCCATTGCAGTTGAGCTGTTTCCGCTGGCAATGGTATTTAATCCCATAGCATTCGAATAGTCTCCACGAGATGCGTTATTTATAGATCCACTTCTTAAAGACCCGTTCTTAACATCAACAAAGAATGCATTGCCTGCTGCGCCCGATACGTCTTGCAATGAAGCACTGTTATTATACAATCTTTTAATTAATAAAGAAAAGCCAGCACCTGTTACGGCATCGGCGTTGCTTTTAAAAATTATATACAAAACCGAAGAATTAAATACCCACTTACCGGTAGTGGTGAAACTATTACCGACCGCCAGGAGGTAATTGGTGGCAGAGGAATATTCTTTAATAATTAAGGAGTCCCCAGTACCAAGATCTATTGATTCAATGGAGACCTCAATACCTGTATTTGTTGAAGCCGGGATATTTACATTCGCAGTCATGTTGGCCAAATAATTTCCGGCAGGACCACCCGGGTCGTATATAATACCTGTAGAATCAGTATTTAAAAAAGCAATGGTACTTGCATTTACCATCGTTTTTGTTTGTGCTGCACCAGGCGCTCTGTTTGCAGTAGTTGTTGGTGATGCCACCAGCAGGTTGCCCTGTACCTGCAGTTTATTAAAGGGTTCATTAGTGCCAATGCCTACGTTTTGAGAAAACAGGAAATACGGAATAAAAATCAGTACATATAAAAGCAATAGTGTTTTTTTCATGGTGGTTAATTTATTTTCCCAAATACAACTTTACCAGTTGCGTTAGCATAATACTGAACTCCGACTATAAACCGTTTTGTAACCACGTCAACAGAAACTGATGTACCAAATCCATCACCCCCCTTGCCACCAGGGTCGGTTAGGTACTGTAACCTTTGCCAACCTTTGCCTACCGACTGGTAAATACTGGTTGAACCCTGCACATTATTGAAATTATTATTGACCTCTATATTATCTTCCAAACATCCTACCATAGCATAATTTCCGGAGATAGCAACTGAAAATCCAAAAAGGTCTGTATCAAAGGGAGTAGTGTTATTCAATCTCTCCATCAATATCCAATTGCTGCCATTCCACTTAAAAATACTGGCTGAACCAGAGTCCATCATACCGGAAAAATCATCATAAGGAGCTCCTACAATAGCATAGTTGCCGGAAATGGAGACCGAACTCCCAAAATAATCATTTGCAGCACCTGCATAATCTGTTATTCTTTGTGTGTATACCCAATTTGTTCCGATGAATTGATAGACAATTGCCGCACCTTCACCGGAGCCGCTAATGGTCGCTACATCGAAGCCGTTAGCACCAACAATAGCATGGTTACCAGAGATGGAAACTGAATTTCCAAAATTGCTACCGGCGACGGGTGCATACACTGTCTTTTGAATCGGTACCCAGTTTATTACATTGTAGTATTCATAAAAGATGACTGAACCCTGGTTGGTATTTGCTCCATTGTCGTCGCCAGGAGAACCTACAATGAGAAAGTTGCCGGAGACGGAAACCGAATGTCCATAATAGTCATTTGCAGCACCAGCTGCATCTGTTATTTTTTGCATGAACACCCAACTGGTTCCGTTATACTGGTAGATAATAGCAGACCCCTGATCGGCATTTGCACCAACATCATCCTTGCGTGCTCCTACAATAGCAGAATTGCCAGAGATGGAAACCGAGTACCCAAATTCGTCACCCGCAGCCCCGGTAGCATCCGTTAGTTTTTGCATGAATACCCATTGAACCCCGTCGTATTGATAAATATTAGCTGAGCCCTGTGATACATTTCCGCCCACATTGTCGCCCCAGGCGCCTACTATGGCATAATTTCCGGAAGTAGAAACGGAATATCCAAATCTTAAACCGCCAACACTGGTAGTATCAGCCACAGGCTGGTATTCGCTGATATTGCCATTGGTGGCACAATCACCCCATACGCCGTAGCCAATATTGCCAGAACCGGGCACCATCATCTGAGCCGGAGCAGTGTTGCTGATCTTTTGCCAGCTGGCATTACCGGCATCATCACTGGTCAATATTTTTCCGCTCCCCGCATTGTTTGACAACCTGATAGCATTAGATTTTAAGGTGTCGATTTTAATATTACCAGCCACATGTAATTTTTCAGTAGGGGTTATGGTACCAATGCCTACGTTTTGTGCCACCAGGTACTGGCAGGCTATAAGTAGAGCGAATAGTACAATTAGTTTTTTCATGATTGAAACTGGTGTTAATTTCTGATCAGTGACTGGTTACTATATGTGGTTTAGTGCACAGAATTATCAATAAACACCATCGCTGCTGAAAGCCGTTTACTTAACGGTTTTGAGGATATATTTAGCGGTAGCTGAAACAATTGATTTAACTGCCTACTCATTTACTACCTCTTCCGTTTAAGATAAAAGTTGTCAACTATCTTTTTCATGGCAATTACAATATTTCCCTGCTATTTATGTTAGATATCCACTGTAATAAATGCCGTGAAACATATTTTGAACCAACCTAATAACGATTATGAAAACAGTTGTTCTGCTATTATTGCTTTTATACCCGATCCAGGTACCCGCACAAAGAGAAGTAAATGTTACAGTGCTAGATGTTGTCACAAAACAGCCCGTTAAAGATTTGTACCTATACATTTTAAAAGATCAGGATAAGGTTGTAGACATCAATAAAACGGATTCCTTCGGTAATTTTATTGGTAAAATAGACGCTATTGATTATGATCTGAAATCAACCTACCAGGTACTTATTGATTACGAGGAATACAACCGGATCATGGTAAATTTTGATCCGAAAAGTAAAAGAGCCGTTATCCTGTATATCACAGAAAATAAAAACCACTATACAGAAATTAGTGGGATGATTTATAAAGACTGCTCTTCTCATTCTTTTGGCAGCTACGAACCTAAAGAACCCAGAAGTTTATTGGATCTTCCGGAAGATATCAGGGATAAAGTGGTAAAGCATTTAATTCGCCGCTTGGGTAGTTCATTTTATTCCCGGCTTACGCTGACCAGTGGGCAGATAGTAAATCTGGCAAGACTACAATTTATGGAGAATTATAGAAATGAATATCAGTGGCAACCACACACCTATTATCTATGTTTTGCTTTCCGGGATACATCTCTGGGTATTGCACGTTTTACAGCCAAAATTGTATTAGACAAGCATGGAAAGGTCATTGAAGAAATCGAACTGCCAAATATTGAAAAAGATAGTTCCAAGAATAATATCATATCAATGAAGCATGCCATCGAAGTAGCCAAAGTTAATTCTAACGGCTACCTGAACAAGGATTCATACATTGACTTTAAATATGACTATGAACTGGATTGCCTTGTCTGGTCTTTCTGGAAAGAATCATGTGTTGATAAAAAATACAAATCGGTAGAGCTAATCATCAGGGCACACAATGGGGCATTGGTGGAAAAAAATGAATACTACAAAGACCCATGCAAAAACCTCATCCCTTCGGGACGAAAACCTTGCAAGAGCATATGCGATTAGAACCAACTTTGCCCGGAACTTCCGGAAAACCGACAGCTTCTGCTAACTGCCACCTGTTTTTCCTGGAGATCCATTCGCAAATGTGATTATCGCCAACACGCAAATCAGGAGAAAGGGTATTCAAACCAGATCTTGTTTCAAATGCACGCTGCGCAGGAAAAGTAGTCAATCACTGAATCGCCAAACTTTATCCTTGCCTGCGACTGCCTTTTTTTTTACATATTTGTTGCATGGCCCTCCAATCAAGGCGACTGTTCCGTTACCTGCTGATGCTGTTATGCATATGGCCTGCGGCGGCATTTACACAACAGCTGCCATCTGATTACATTATTTCCAGCACCCGCTACTCTGTAGAAGAAGGCCTGGCCAGCCGCGAAGTTTTTTGTGCGCTGCAGGACGACGATGGATTTATGTGGCTGGGCACACGCTACGGGCTGAACCGCTTTGACGGAAGACAGTTTAAACTTTTTTCAAGGATCACCCATGGGTTGGCCGATGACAAAGTGGTACAACTTGCTAAGGACCGCCAGCAGCGGCTCATAATAGTATATGGCAAACAGGGCGGAACAAGAATCAGTTTAAAAGCGGAGGTAATGCATACGATTACCCACAAGATCCAAACCCTTAAAGAAGCTTTCCCGGCGATGCCTTTTAATGAAGAGCGTGTTGCCTGGATAGCAAACGATGGCAATGACCTGTGCTTTGTAGTACAACAACCTTTTCAATACTGGCGGCTCAGCGTTAATGGATTTCAGTTAATTGGCCAACCTTTGAAAAACGATCCTTCAGATACACTGAATATGAACCTGGTTCCGCTTTTCCGGCACCAGGCTGCTATCATGCCGCTACAGCCCACTGTTTATATCACCCCGTACGCAAATGTCCCGTTAATCAACTTCAGAATCCTGCGATTCACCAGCGAGGGGCAATTGCTGGTGAAAGACAATACAGGCAAAACCCTGCTGATCGATCAAAAGGGGCGGTTTACTGAACCTGGGCTGGTTCGCATCCAGGAAATGGAAGGGGACTTGGTAACTGCAGACGGAAACACGAGTGAAAGGCTCGCTTTTACAAGGGAAATGGGACTTTGGTTGTTTACTGATTCTGCCAATATCAGGCTATCGGCGCCTGGCGAGATTCTACTCAGCAACCCGCTTGGGATCTATGAATTTTACAAAGATGCCCAGCATCATTACTGGATTTGTACGAGTGCCGGTCTTTACAAAATGACTGTTGAAAAAAACCGTTTTGAAAAGTACTTCACAAAAGCACAGTTCGGTGATGACAGGCAAACCCAATCAAGGGGTATTGCCGTAACGCCGGCCGGTAAAGTATTTGCCAACCTCTGGAACTGGGTGTACGAAGCGGACAACCTTGGATATCATGTCAATGGCAGGGAACTTGACCGTATCCTTTTTGGGTTACTCTACGACTCGGGACAACTATATGTTGGATCTGGCAAACTGGTCATTTTTCAACGCGACCTCACAAACCAGCCAAAATCAATTTTTGTTGAGATCACCAGCAATATCTGGTCTGTTGCGAAGGCAAATGACTCCATGATGGTGATGGGTGCAGAAGACCAACTGCTGACGGGCAATCTACGCACGGGCAAAGTGGATTCTATTACTTTAAAAGACGCAAGCTTTAATGGCGGAAGTAAGGCGATCAAAAATGCTTACCGCATCACCCGAAAAGACGCTGATCACTATTGGATCATTGCGAGGGATGGCCTGTACCTGCTCGATATCCGGAGCCACCTGATCTCAAATTATTACTGCAACGATGCAAAAGATTCGTTGCACAAATTGCCGGATTTTGTGATCCTCGATGCTTTACCCGATGTCAATGGCTTCTGGCTGGCTACCAATGGCAGCGGTCTTATTTACTTTAATGATAAAACACATCAGTTTACCAGCTTTAATACTTCACATGGTCTTTTATCCGATATCCTGTACCGGATTGAAAATGATCGTTTTGGCCGCCTCTGGATCAGTACCGATTATGGCTTGAGTTGCTTTGATACAACCACCCGGCATTTTGAAAACTATACCACGCGACAGGGCATTACACATAACGAATTCAACACCATTTCCTCCTTTAAAGCGGCTAATGGAAAGTTGTATTTTGGCGGGCTGGATGGTGTTACGGCCTTTGATCCGGCAGATTTCTCCGACCCTCTACAAAAGGCCAATGAGCCTATGCGGCTTGTTTCATTCAACCAGTTTTCGGGCAGTGAAAACAAGCTCATCGACCGCAGTGTTGAACTTGCAGAAACAGGGAAGATCCTGCTGATGCCCGGCGACAAGTTTTTTACGATCGACTTTGTATTGCTCGACTACCGTGAAGGCAATCGCCATTATGCATACCGCATCGACGGCATCGACAATGACTGGAACCTGCTTTCGGACAACACGCTTCGTGTGAGCGGGCTTCGGAATGGCACATACAGCCTGCGCATCCGGGGGCAGAATACCGATGGCAAATGGTCGGCTACCGAACTAGTAATACCCGTTACGGTACAGGCTCCCATATGGCAGCGAACCTGGTTTATTGTAACAATGGCCGCCCTGGCCCTGCTACTGATCTGGGCAATATTCAAGTGGCGTACCCGGCAATTAAGAACTTCAAAACAAGCGCTGGAAAGAACCGTGGATAAACGCACACACCAGTTAAAAGAATTGCTTTCGCAGAAGGACTTGATGATGAAAGAGATCCATCATCGTGTAAAAAATAATTTGCAGGTGATCAGCGGACTATTGGAATTACAAAAAGCCAGAACACCCGACGATGGCACACGGGCGGCTCTGGAAGAAAGCCAGAACCGGGTCTTATCCATAGCTTTTATCCACCAGAATCTTTACCAGCACGAAGATCTGAAAGGCGTAGAAATGGAAAGTTTCATCAGCGAACTGGCTTCCCATATCAAAGATGTTTTTTCCTCGGAAGCCCGGGGCATCAGCATTGTTCAAAACATAGCACCGGTTTTGCTGGACATTGAAACGGCTTTACCGCTGGGTCTTATTTTGAATGAATTGCTCACCAACTCTTTTAAGTATGCGTTTGTAAAAATGGATAAGGGGGAAATTCAAATTTCGCTCACGGATGATGGCAATGGAACTTACGGTTTCGCCTATGCCGATAACGGAACAGTGGACGGCGAAGCAAACCTCGCGGCACAAAAGGGATCGCTGGGCACCCGGCTCATACACCAGCTTAGCCGGCAATTAAATGGAGAGATGAGCTATTATTTTCAGGATGGCGTTAAATTCACGCTGCATTTCAGTAACCTGGAACAAAGACAAAACCAGGACTGACTTCAAAAAAACAAGCAGCTTACCACATTATGAGCAAACTCCGGATTGGCATTGTTGAAGATGAAATGATCATCGCCGACACCATCATTTTGATGCTGGAAGACTTGCAATATGAGGTACTCTGGCATGCCGCCAAATATGGCGAGGCTGTCAATTTCCTGGACAACGAACAACCGGACCTTCTTTTACTGGATATACAACTATCTGGAAAACTGGATGGCATCGATCTTGCCAGGCTGGTGCAGGAACAATATAACATTCCCTACATTTTTATTACAGCCAATGCCGATGCTGCCACAATTGAACGGGCGAAAATGGTAAGGCCGATGGCATATCTTACCAAACCGGTAACCAAGGGGCTTTTATTTTCTGCCATTGAAATTGCACTCAGCAATTATAACCAATCGAAACCGCTGCCGCCATCGGCAAATTCCACCCCCTCGCCAATCAGAGATGCCATTTTTGTAAAAGAAGCCCAGGGCTACCGCAAAGTATATTACGCAAACATACTATACCTCCAGAGCGATGGTAATTATGTACACCTGAAATTAAATGATGGCAAACAGGTGCTGGTGCGTTCTACCCTGCCCGACCTGCTGGAACAAATTGACCCCACCATTTTTGTACGCATCCACCGCAGCTATGCCGTCAATACCCGTCAGGTGGAAAGACTGCTGACGGATGAGGTCGTTGTAGCTGGCCATTCGTTGCCTTTAGGTAAGACGTATAAAGAATTACTGCATGCGGCACTCGGGATTAGCGGGTAAAATGGATTATCTATGAACCAGCTTTAGATTTTCATGACGTCACTTTGGCAATAGTCATGGCCTACTCGTCAAGCCCAGTTTGAATAATGCCGGATGTGTGACAAAATTTATTTGTTGGCTTGTTCTTGAAATTCATTTTCATAGTCAGCGAACTGTGCTTCTTTTAATTGTTTTCTCTTGTTTGGTCTGAAAATCAGTTTAAACCAAATCCAACCATTTTTTATTTTTTCTTTGTCGAATAAATATGCCCGCCCAAACCATTCAACCAAAAAAACAATTGTCAAAAAACACCAAATCCAAATTTGACTATTACCGATATGTTCAAGCCATTCATTTAGTACTTTATTTCCTTTTAAGATGAACCCTATTATTATTGGAAGAATTGTCAAGAAAAATACTAAAAGAAAATAAAGAAGACTGCCAATTTGTTGGCTTCTAAAACTGTTCCATTTTTTCGTAACGTAATTTTGTTTTTCTATTTCCCGCAGTTCTGATTTTTGAGCTGCTTCGTTTTCTCTCTCTATTTCGTCTCGTCTATTAATCTCTTTCTGAAGCTCTTCATATTGAAATAAGGTTTCTCTTAAAAGATTTTCTTTCTTTTCCTTTTCCCTTGACAAATCTTCAAAGTATGATTCTGTATCCAAGAAGTCCAACGATGCGTCAATATTGTCGACCGTTATATCCTCTGGCTTACTTGGCTTTTCTCTAAGCTCATAGCTTCTTTCAATTGCTTCCTCTTTCGTAAGTACGCCCTCTTTAAATTGTCTTTGGAGTTTATTATACTCCTGAAAAATAGTTTGATTTAGTTGTGAGGACAAAACCAACTGAGCCTTTGTAATTACACTAAATGATTTAGGAAGTCCTTGTTTTTCGCTAAATCCCTTTTTAAGCTTAAACCAAAATTTATTTGTTATATAGTCAATATCCTTTGCAAATGGGATGTCATCGTCAAGAAATTTAACTTTAGACTGATGGGCCAGATAAAGAGCAAATCTATTTCCGGTTATGAAAATATGCCCAATCTTTTCAAATTTTGATTTACTCTCACGACCTCTGAAATAGTTTATTTTAGTGAATATCCTAAAAAACTGGCGACATAGATTTTCATCAAAATGCCTGCCTTTTTTTGTTGCTTCGTTTTTTAGATGGCTTAAAACATTTTCGTCTTCGACAACAAATTCTGTATAATTATAAATTGATTGATTAAATTCTTGCAGAGTTATGCCTTTCTGTTTCAAGTCCAATTCAAATCTTACCTTCTTAGACCTTACATCACTTAAATTTCTACAGCCTTCTAAAATTGACTTCATTGCAGGTTTGCTTGGATCAAGTGCATAAGCCCCTTTATGAATTAATTCAGCAGATTGAAAGAATGAGTCCGCTTCATCTTTTGTTTCTTCCAGGTATTTCAACTGAATTAGCTTCTCTCCATACTTGTTCTTATTAGCTAAATTGATTTCACTAACAAGTTTATAAAAATCATCGAATATCTGTTGATAGAGAATTCCATTAAATCCTAAAGAATTAAAGAGATGCTCCGTGCTAAGAAATATTGTGAGTTCAGTATTCCATTTTCCTAATTCATTTATATCCGCAGTATATCTAATGCCTTGATATAAAATCATCCCTTCCCGTATTAAATTTAAATTATCTGTAAATACCTGATTGCTTTGATTTTTAATAACAAAAACACTTATTAACTTAGAATACTTTTCTGATACACCATTGTCTAGTAAATATTTATTGAAGTTCTCTATGATTAAGTTCTTATCGCTTTCGGTAATTGGATCTTTTTCTTTTGTCTTAATAAAGCTTACTAAACCTTCAACGATATTTTGCTGAATTTTTAGTATTGAATTGTATCCTTCATTTATCTTTTCAAAGTCTGCTGCAATTTTATTGTCAAAAATATAATGACCATGGGCAGATGTAACAATACCCTTCAGCCGATTTCGAACTGTTGTTCTTACTACAGATTCAGGGATTTTAAATTCATAAACTTTTTCAAGAAGATGTGTAAGTTCTGTTGAATTTAGATTCCATTTATTTTCTGATACAACTGCCCCTTTAATAAACTCTGCAATTATGTCTGCAATACTTGAATACTTGTCGTTATTGTACAACTCGCTGAACAGTGCTACTGAAGCAAGTAAATTATTTTCTTTCATTAGCAATATAGGTTATTAGAATGTCGGTTGGCATCCCACCAACGCTAAGATTGACGTATAATACCAACATTCCAAATCTTTTATCATTATTGGTTACTACTTTTTTAAAAGGCGCAATACTTTTGATAATCTCCTCAAAATTCGCCGTACAACTTCTATGGCATAGTCGGGCTGCTGGTTCAGCATTTTCATATGACCGATCTGTGCAAAGCCCCAAAAGCCTTTTTGACCGAAATACCTCTAACCTACTTCACAATAAACCTCCAGTTCACCCCTCCGCGGCATGCCTTCATCCCAAACCCGGTTTCCTGCAATTAAGTGGCGGCTACATTAGTGCAGGCTAATGAGGCCGTAACCACTATGCTTATCAAAAACCTACAGGATATAGAGATCAAAAAAACGGTGATTGGCATTTGCTGTCCATCCTGCGGCGGTGACCTGGAACCTGCGCCAAACAACAAAAAATGGCGATGGCTGAAATGGGTAATACCCCGTTTACTTAACGCAAAACTGTACACCTGCAGTAACTGCCAAAAGCGGGTCAGGGTCTTTTAACAACGGTCATTCCAGGCAACCAATTCCAAAACTATCTCTTCCCTAATTATTCCCTTTGTATGAAAAAGTTTTTACTACCATTCAGCGTCCTTTTGTTAAGCACCCTGTTTTTGCACAAAGCAAATGCCCAGGTGCGTTATGTAGATGCCAGCCGGCCCTCATCGGGTGCAGGCACGAGCTGGGCCACAGCGTTTAAAACACTCGCCGAAGCCGTAGAGGCTGCCAACGCCAATGGCATTATTCATGAAATATATGTGGCTAAAGGCACTTACTACCCAACTGGCAGTAGCCAAAATTCCACTAACCGTGACAGTGCTTTTACCATAAAGAGGGGCGGTTTTGAAATATATGGCGGATACCCCAACGGCGGTGGCACCCGCAATTTGGCCAATAACCCTACTATACTCAGCGGCGACATAGCTACCGCCAATATTCATTCAGACAATAGCTATCATATCATGGTAATTGCAGGCCTCTCCAGCGTAGCGGATAGTGTGATTGTAGATGGTTTTAGCTTTCAAAGGGGATATGCCAACAATGGCGGCAGCAAGGGCTATAGTGGTGAAGCTATAGGGAAAGACCGGGCCGGGGCGTTGGCCGTCTGGGGCTGCGACAATGGAAAAAAGCTAAGCATCCGCAACTGCATTTTTAGTGCCAACCTGGCAAGCGATGCGGGCGGCGCCGTGTTTGTAAATGCCAGCAGCCCGCTGTTTGTCAACTGCCTTTTTTCGGGCAATCTTGCCGATTATGGCGGAGGCATCTGCCTGGCAGCGAACTCACCTGCCAGCATTGAGCACTGTACCATTGCAGGAAATAATGCCCCGTTTAACGGGGGTGGCATCCGCAATTCTGCCAGTAATCCCATTATCACCAACACCATCGTTTATGGCAACAACAACGGCATTTCCAATAATTCAGCTACGCCTGTTATCAGTTTTTCTGTGGTGCAAGGAATTGGCAGCACCAATCCCCAGTTCGTCAATGCCGCCGGGTTCAACGATGCTCCTTCCACTGGCGGAAATTACCAATTGTCCTCCACCAGCCCCTGCATCAATGCGGGCAGCAATGCGGCTATACCAACCGGTATCGCCGGTGACTTAACAGGAAACCTTCGTACGATTGGCTGCACCACAGATATGGGTGCCTACGAATACCTTACACCATCCAATTTACCCGTCATCAACTCATCCAATATTGCAAACGTCACCTTATGTCACGCGGCCAGCCATAGCTACACCGTTTCGGCATCTAACGCCACCGGGTACCAATGGCAGGTGAATACCGGCAGTGGCTATACCAATCTTGCTAACAGCACACCCTACTCAGGCACCACCACTAGTACACTTACAATTAACCCCGCAACCTTTGCACTCAATGGCTATAAGTACCGATGCGTGGTAAGCGGCTGCCTGCCTGCCACCATATCGGCTGAAGCAACCCTTACCGTGTTGCCCGCCGCCTTGAATTTGTATGTTGATGCCAGCCGTGTTGGTTCAGGCAACGGTGCCACCTGGGGCACGGCTTATAAAACCCTGCGCGAAGCATTGATCGCTGCACACGAATGCCCCGCCTCACAAGTATCCATTTATGTGGCACAGGGCACTTATTACCCTACCGGCACACAAAGCGCCACCGACCGTGATGAGGCGTTTGCGATTTCGAAAGGATTCATTAAAATATATGGCGGGTATTCAAGTGGCGGCAGCAACAGGGATATTACGGCCTACCCAACCATACTGAGCGGCGATATAGGCACGGCCAGCAATACTGCCGACAACAGCTACCATATATTAGTAAT
Source organism: Bacteroidota bacterium (assembly GCA_040386335.1). Lineage (GTDB taxonomy): Bacteria > Bacteroidota > Bacteroidia > Chitinophagales > Chitinophagaceae > JAZKFT01. The sequence continues at coordinate 141,457 of JAZKFT010000045.1, read as the reverse complement.
TGCAGGTCTTTCAGCAGGTGCCGATAGTGTGGTGCTCGAAGGATTTACTTTTACCAGGGGCAATGCCGATGGCACCAGCAGCAAAACGTACAATGGCCAGGAGGTGGGTCGCGATGGTGGTGGCGCTATTGCCATGCGTGGCAATGCCAATGCCGGCAAACTAAGCCTCCGCCAGTGCAGCTTTACCAATAATAACAGTTTTTATAATGGTGGCGCCATTATGATTCTTTCATCATCGCCCACCTTAAACAATTGCAGTTTCTCCGGCAACAACAGCCGGCACGGTGGGGCATTGTACAATGACCAATCCAATCCTGTTTTAAATAATTGCGCATTTATCAGCAATACTGCCAGCATAAACGGCGGAGCCATCAATAACACAGACAACAGCCAACCCCGATTCAACGTTTGCAGCTTCACTGCCAACCAGGCTGCAGGAACAGGCGGGGCCATCTACAATACAAACAACATTGTTCTACAGGTAAATCAATGCAGTTTTTTGGGTAACACCGCGGTTGGCAACGGTGGTGCCATAAACAACCTGGAAGGTCTCACCACTATTTCCAATTCAGGATTCTCTAACAATACTACACAGCAGGAAGGTGGGGCTATCGCAAACAATAGCCAATTGACGATCAACAACAGCCAGTTCATGGGCAACACCGCTGTCTTTTACGGTGGTGCAATGGTTAATTCCGGAAACTTAGCGGTAACCAACTGTCTTTTTTCGGGTAATGTAGCCGCCTCCGGGAGTTCATTGCGTTTAAATTCGTCGCTGTCACAGCTTTTTGTAAACTGCACCATAGCGGGTAACAGGGCAACCACAAATGGTATCGTTTACAACAGTTCTTCCGCTGCTCCGTCTTTTAAAAACACGATCATTTATGGCAATAGCCATGGCATGTATAGTAACTCAGGCCCAGGCTTTCAATATACTAACTGCATCATACAGGGCGGTAGTGGCGGTGGGGCGCTGGACAGCAATCCATATTTTGAAAATCCATTTCCCCCTGCCACGGCACCCATCATTGGTGGAAATTACCGGCTGATTAATTGTAGCCCTGCCGTCAATACCGGGGATAATGCTTCCTTGCCCGCCGGTGTTACCACAGACCTCGATGGCAGCCTACGCATATACGAGACCATTGTAGATATGGGCGCTTTTGAATTTCAATCGGCCAAGACGCCTGCTCCAGCCATTATCGACCACCCGGTAAATGCGACTGTATGCCCCGGAGGCAGTGTGTCATTTTCTGCGAGTGCGTCAAATGGAGGCAGCTATCAATGGCAGGTAGATATGGGCTCAGGTTTTATAAACGTACCGGCCGGAGCACCATACTCTGGCACAGCCACCCTTACTATTAATCCCGTGACGGTACCCATGGAAGGCTACAGGTTTCGCTCTATCGTTACGGGGACCTGTAACCGCATGGCTATTTCAAATCCGGCCACGCTTCATTTACTGCCTGTACCTGCCATCACTTCTCAGCCAGTCAATGTGAGTGGTTGTTCAAACTCCGGCATTTCAATAACGATGGCTGCATCTGATGTTACTACCTACCAATGGCAGGTAAACCCGGGCAGCGGATTTGTGAACGTGCCCGCAAGCAGCCTTTATTCGGGCAGCGGCACCAATACGCTTACCATCAATAATCCTACCCTTTCCATGAGCGGCTTCACTTATCGCTGCATAGCCAGCGGAACCTGCAGCCCTGCTGTTACCACCAACAATGCAACACTGTTTGTATATCCACCCATATTGTATGTTGACGGCGGTAAAGCCGGCAGTGGCACAGGCAATAGTTGGGGCACGGCTTTTAAAACCGTGCAGGAAGCTTTGTCGCTGGCCCATAATTGCTCCGCCATCACCCAGGTTTGGATAAAAGAAGGCACGTATCGCCCAACCGCCTACCCATTGGGCAGTACCGGTGGAAGTACAGCTGAGGATTATGCTTTTACGCTTAGAAACGGGTTGGCTATTTATGGCGGTTTTGCGGGTACTGAAACCGATACCAGCCAGCGTGTGAGTGGCCATACCACCATTTTAACCGGTGTGGATGGCCAGACGACCAATCATATTCTTATTGGGGTAAATATCAATAACACAGCCAGGCTAAATGGGCTTACGATTGGCAATGCAGTCAACTTCAATTCCGGCAGTATCACCATTTCTGGTATTTCTATAGACAGAAGATCGGGGACAGGCCTTTATAACAATGCTTCTTCCCCTGTTCTTATAAACTGCATTTTCTCAAATAATATCAATCAACAGGGAAATGGGGGAGCCATATTCAATGCATCTTCTTCACCCAGCCTCATCGGTTGCAGTTTCACAGGCAACATAGCTCATCAAGGATCCGGCGCTGCTATATATAACACCACTTTGTCAAATCCGGCCATTACAAACTGCTACTTTGACGGCAACAGAAGCTACAACGCTGGCGGAGCTGTTTATAACGATGCCTCATCGCCCATCTTCTCCAATTGCAGCTTCTCCAACAACACTGCAGGACTTGGTGGCGGTATCTTTAATAACAACTCTTCGCCGGCCATTAGCTACTGCAAATTCACCGTTAATACTGCCGGCAGCGGGGGAGCCGTGACTAATTACGGGGGTTCGCCTGTTATCACCAATTGCATTTTTTCCTCCAACAGGGCCAACAGTATGTATGGCGGCGGCATATACAATTCTTCTGCATTGTCGGTTATTACCAATTGTATTTTTTTTGGCAATACCGGCCCCGACTATGGCGGAGGGTTCTTTAACCAGGGATTGGCAGCAACCCTTATCAACTGTACATTTTCTAAAAACACGGCTGACTATGGCGGTGGTGTAGCAAATAACTCTGGAACAACCACGTTAAAAAACTGTATCCTTTGGGACAATAGCTCCAATACTTTTATGCCGGAAATTTACAACATCGCAACTGTGGTGGTGAATTATTCCATCGTACAGGGTTCGGGTGTATTTTCCGGCACAGGAAACCTGAATATTGATCCGGTATTTAACAGTGGCAGCAACGCGATTGGTGCCGATGGCATTTGGGGGACGGCAGATGATGGCCTGCGGCCAACTGTCTGCAGCCCGGTTATTGAAGCTGGTAACAATGCGGATATACCGGCTGGCATTACTACCGATGTTGCTGGCAGTCTACGTGTTTTTGGCACCAAAGCAGACATGGGCGCTTATGAAGTGCAGGCTACCAGGGCCACTTTAACAACGATATCTGTGTCGCCATCTAATGCTGTTACCTGTCACGGCTCAAGCACTGCCTCGTTTAGCATTACAGCCAGCAATGCTACCGGTTACCAGTGGCAGGTGAATGATGGTTCCGGTTTTGTGAATGTACCCAATACAGCAGCTTACACAGGCGGCACCACCAATACCCTTAACATAAACGCTGCAACAACACCCATGAATGGTTTTACATTTAAATGTATAGCCAGTGGCATCTGCAGCCCTGCTGTAACCTCGGGCCCGGCCACGCTTACGGTAAATCCATTGCCGGTTATTGGCATTATCGTTTCTCCATTAGCCAGCATATGTGCTGGTACACCTGTAACACTAAGCGGAACGGGTGCAGCATCCTATAGCTGGTCTGGCGGGATAACCAATGCAACACCCTTTATTGCCAGCGCTACTGCCACATACAGCGTAACGGGCACCGACATTAACGGTTGCAGCAATACGGCATCGCAAACTATTACGGTAAGCACCAATACCAGCCTGTCACCAGCTACCACATCCACCATAACGATAGCAGATGTCACAGCCAACAATGGGATCATAACCAATGGGAACTGTGGTTTGGTAGCCCGCGTTATTCCTAATGGATCCACCCCGGTAAGTGGCAGTATTGATGCGCGGGTATGGGTGGAAAATGTGCAGCCAACTGTGAACGGCAAACCTTATGTAAAACGTCATTATGAAATAACTCCTGCTGCCAATGCCGCGAATGCAACGGCAAGGATCACGTTGTATTTTTTACAACAGGAATTTGACGCATCGAACAGCTACCCGTATAATGGGCCCGACCTACCCATGTACCCGGATGATTATAGCGGTAAGAACAACCTGAGGATTATTAAATACGGTGGCAAAAGCAACGATGGTTCAGGGGTGCCATTATCCTATCCGGTACCGGGTGTCAGCATCGACCCGCTGGAGAATGATATTGTTTGGAATAGTGTCAACAATTATTGGGAGGTAAGTTTTAATGTGACTGGCTTTAGCGGCTTTATTGTAGCCAATAACGAACCGGTGATTCTGCCGCTGTCGGATATACTGCTGGAGGGTTCCGTAAATAACAATAATGCACGACTCAACTGGAAACTATCACAGGCTTTTGATGGCAACCGGTATGAACTCCAGGTTGGTACTGGTAATAATCTATTTACAACGATCTATACGCAAACCGGCAATGCATTGAACACGCAGTTTACTTACACTGATGTTTCGCCGGTTCCAGGCAACAGGTTTTATCGCATAAAACAAACGGACAAGAGCGGGGCTGTAAATTATAGCAATGTGATCGTTCTTAAAATAACCGGAAAAGCTAATATGGTACAGGTATATCCCAATCCCGTGGCACGGGGCGGACAGTTACACCTGCAGGCAGCCAATGGCTTCATCATCCACAACTGGCAAATAGAAACTGCTGCCGGGCAAAGGATCATGCAACAACAAAACGTACAAATAAGCGGAACTGCGGAGCTAACTATGCCTGCCATCCTGGCCCCTGGGGTTTATTACCTCGTACTCAATGGTTCCGGGGAAGGCACGAGGGTGAAAATTCTGGTGAAGTAATACAGGCGCTGATATACGCATTGGCAGGAATATAAAGTCATTCTAGGTTCAGTATATAGATTAGGAAACGAAGGGGTATTTCTATACCCTTTTTTCTATGGAACTAGGGGCCTACACTTTGGCTCCCTTTTTTCCAAAACCATTTGGAAACATAATAGTTAGCAGTACGCAAATCAGCAGAAAATTATACTCCACCCCATTTCTGCCGCCGCCTACCACATACCAGCCTTCTTTAAAGTGCACCATAATGATGCCCATGATCAATATAAAAATGGTGACAAGCGCCGACAGTTTCACAAACTTGTTGAGCAATATCAACACGGCACAAACGACATGTGATATCTTAATGGCCCAGGCAACAGGCACACCTACTGGCGAAAAACCTTGCTGGTTTAAGTAAAGGTTTCCGAAGGCATTAACGCCGCCATCGAACATTCCTGGAATGCTGTGCGTCATTAGAATAATGGCAATAGCAATGCGAAGAATCAGTGTATTTGTCATGTTAGTTGGTTGTAAAATCGCCGGTAATTTTAAAGGAACGTGGGGTGGAACGGAATCTTTTTACAAGATAGCCGGCTGGATGCAAAAAAGGCACGGATAACATAAGCGCCTAAGAATTAACCCCTGCTCACCCGCACTATAAAAATTCTCAATTGGGTTCTCCGTGGCTTTGATAATTTGATTTTAGCAATTATCTTGTTATCCAGGTTTTCTAACCAGCTCCTATCGAAAATCATTTATCACACTTAAATCTTATCTTATGCGTAACGTAGCGTCAAGTTTTATTTACAACTGGTTTAATGAAGTTTGGAACAAAGGCGATGAAAATGCGATTGACAAATTTATGTCGGCTGATACAAAAGCGCACGGCATCGTTGAAAACCAGCCTGCCGGGGCTGAGGAATTCAAAGCCTATTTCAGAGGTTTCCTGAGCCAGTTTCACGATATCCATGTAGATGTGGAAGACGTGATCTCTCAGGACGATTTTGAAGCCGGCCGCACCACTGTCAGCGCTGTTCATACAGCAAGTGGTACACCAGTGCGTTTTTCAGGAATGTCGATGGCAAGGTTGGCGGACGGAAAAATTGCAGAAGCCTGGAATAATTATGACTTTCTGAATATGTACCAGCAACTGGGAATGCAAATGGCTCCAAAGGTCTAGCACTCTCCTGGTTTTTAAAACAGTTCGCCTTTTATTAAAGGGGAACGTTTACCAAAAAAAATCTTCCATCCCGCAATAAGCGGCAAGTTAATCTTGCAAAACAGACGATGTGCCGGCGGGGTTTTCACAGCGGTAGTACTGAGTTATCAGTGGCTTCCTGTGAAACCCCGACCTGGGATGCAATTATAACATTGGTAGCCCACACCTTTAAATTTAAGAAGTTTAGAATTTCTGAAGCAACAGTTTTAAATTTTGGCAGAACCCGCCTCATCGGGGTTTCACGCAAGTTTCCTGAAATTCGAAGTGACCGCCGTGAAAACCCCGCCGGCACACCCTCCGTTTTTGTAATAATTTAGATTGACACCATTGCACTTATTACCTGATAGCATATTTCCATAATGAAATAAGACTTACCGAAGGCGTACCCTCGCTCCCATTCTTCAAAAAAATTTTTAAATAAATATTGCGCAACTGAATGATTGCGCATATATTTGCAACCGAACAGTTGCTTATTTATAACGAACGACCATGAGACGAGATATTTTCCAGGCGATAGCCGACCCGACAAGACGGGCTATTTTAAGCCTGATAGCGCTACAGGCGATGACCCCCAATGCGATCGCAGAACAGTTTCCCAGCAGCAGGCAGGCCATTTCCAAACACATTAAAATACTCGCCGAGTGCCAGTTGCTGGAGCAGCAACAACACGGCCGGGAGATCTATTACCAGTTCAATCCAACAAAAATGAAAGAGATAGACAAATGGCTTGAGCAGTTCCGCAATATGTGGGAAAGCCGTTACAACAATTTAGACAACGTATTAAATCAAATAAAATCAAAAACAAAATGACAACTACTCCCCAGATACAAATCACCAAAGATTTGTCTGCCAAAAAAATTACAGTTACCAGGGACTTTAATGCAACGCCCGAACAAACATGGAGCGCCTGGACAGAAAGCGAACTGCTGGACCTATGGTGGGCTCCCAAACCATGGAAGGCAGAAACGAAAAGCATGGAATTTAGAGTTGGCGGCTATTGGCTCTACGCCATGGTAGGCCCGGATAATACAAGGCATTGGGCCCGGGTAGACTTTACCAAAATAGAAAAACATAAAAGAATGGAGACCAGGGACGCGTTTTGCGACGACCTGGGAAATATCAACAGGGAAATGCCTGTGATGACCTGGAAAATAGATTTTGAACCAATAGAAACCGGGAGCCAGGTGATAGTAGAAATCAGTTTTACAAACGAATCTGATCTCGAAAAAATAGTTGAAATGGGCTTTGAAACAGGCTTTGCATCTGCATTGACCAACCTGGATGAATACTTTGAAAACCAGAGTTAAAATGAGCGGGGATGGGATGCTTCCCGGCAAAAATCTTCTAATGAAAAAGGTGAACCAAAATCGTTCACCTTTTTCATTGTGTTTGGAATTCGTTTATTTATTCAACAATACCGGTTCCCCAAATCCCAGTTCCGATAGCCCATCCAGTTGTGTTTTGGCATCACCTACCACCAGCCAGATCATTTTATTTACATCCAGGTATTTTTGTGACAGTTCCCTGATCTGCGCCACCGTCATGTTTTTTACAATCGCTTCCCGGTCTTTTACATAATCGGGTTTCCAGCCAAATTCACTGATATTTTCCAGCATGCTGAGTTTTGAACCTGCCGTTTCGAAAGCCCTTGCATTACTTTTTATCAAAAAGCTTTTGGTTGTCTCCAAATCGCTTTCTGTAAAGTTCTTTCCGTAGTTCTGCAGTATCTCTTTTATAAGCTGTGCAGACTCAAAAGTTACATTGGATCGCACACTGCTTCCAATGACAAACGGCCCGGCGGATTTTGTTCCTGAAAAGCCGGAATTGATGCCATAGGTATACCCCTTTCCTTCCCTCAGTTGCTGTGTGAGCTGCGAAGCAAAACCACCGCCGCCGAGTATATAGTTCATTACTGTTGCAGGGTAGAAGTCTTTATCAGTGGCAGCCAGGGCTGGATAACCAAACCGTATTACCGATTGCTTGGCACCAGGCACATCGTAAAAATAAACTTTTGAAACAGCAGGCGCTTTTGGTGTAGCATATGCCGGTATCACAACCGGTTTCGGTTTCCAGTTGGTGGCCATGCTCCCCAACGAGCTTGTGATTGCTGTCTTACCCAGGGAGCCTACCACGTGAATACGGGCTGCCGATGGGGATATACTTTTAGCATAAAAAGCCTTCAGGTCATCGAGGGTAATGGCATTCACGGTTTCAATCGAGCCCAAAATATTTTTAGAGCGAATATTATCCTTTCCGTAGATCAGCTGGTTAAAATTGTTTTGGGCAATGACCGTTGGGTTGCCCTCCTGCTGACGGATCTGGCTGATAATACCCTGTTTCAGCAATTGAAATTCGTTGGCATCCCAACGCGGTTCCAGCAATATTTCCTGCAGCAACGCCAGCGTTTGCTGGTAGTTCCTCGCAAGCGTATTTACACGGATGCGTACGGACTCCGCTCCGGCCGACACATTGATGGTGGCTCCCAACTGTTCGATGGCCTCTTCCAGTTGCTCCGGTGTTTTTTTGCTGGTTCCCTGCGTCATCATCCTGGCCATTAAATTGGATACGCCTACCTTATTGGGGTCTTCCAGCAATAAGCCTCCGTTCATCACAAGTTCCAGTTGCACCAGTGGTACTTCATTGTTTTCGATCCCATAAATGCGCAGCCCATTCGCCAGTTTATCGGTCCAGACAAGCGGGATTTTCACATCGGGTGCTACGCCGTAAGCTGGCTCTTTACTGCGATCGAAACTGGAAGCCGTGCGTGGAAAATTCACTTTTGCAGAAGCATCGATCTTTTCTTCAGCTCCCTGCACGATCGCTTCTTCCACCACATCTGCCTTTTTAGAATTTTCGAGAGCCAGTGCCAGTTTGCCTTTAGGTACAAAGCTGGTAGCTACATAGTTCCTATTCTTAATATACTTATTGTACACCCGCATCACATCGGCTGTTGTTACCGCAAGAATACTATTGATGTCTTTCTCAATAAAACCGGGGCTACCGGCAAAAATATTGTATTGGGCCAACCGGGAACCCTTACCCAGTACGCTTGAAAGCGAATTGTAAAACCGGGTCTCCTGCCCTGCTTTTATACGCGCCAGGTCTTTTTCTGCAATACCCTCTTTTTCGAATGTTGCAAAAGCCTCAGCAATCGCAGGTGCAGCTTCATCCAAATCCTTTTCAGCAAAAGTTCGCAGCGACAGTTGCATCTGCCCGGCCAGTTCACTGGTCTGGTTGAACATATTTACATCGGATGTCAGCTTTTTGTCCTGCACCAATAATTTGTATAGCGGCGCTTTTTTACCATTGGAAAGGTATTGGGCCAACACCTCCAACGGGTAAGAATCAGGATGATAATCTTCTACTGTTACCCATGCCATCGTTAGTTCGGGCAGTTTTGCAAAATTGTCCTCATGGTAAAGCTTTACGGTTTCGGGCACTATTCCAGGCCTTTTGGCCATAGCCGCAACTGCTTCTCCCCTTTTTATTTCACTGAAGTATTTTTCAACCCATTTCCGGGCCTGCACCGGATCAAAGTCTCCTGCCACCACAAGGGTCACATTATTCGGTACATACCAACGGTTGAAAAATTCTTTTACATCGGGCAGAGTGGCATTTTGCAGATCCTCTAACGAACCGATCACTTGCCAATTGTAGGGATGGTCAGTTGGGTAAATATGTTTGTCGATGACATAGGATGTATGGCCATAAGGCACGTTGTCGTAACTCTGGCGTTTTTCATTTTTTACCACCTGTTTTTCCTTTGATAGCACCGGATCGGTAACGGTATTAATAAACCAGCCGAGTTTGTCTGCTTCGGCCCAAAGCATTTTCTCCAGGGCGTCTTTGGGAACCGTTTGCAGGTAATTGGTACGGTCTGTATTGGTAGAACCGTTGGCACCGGAGCCACCAATTCTTGCCGACATTTTATCCAATCCACCTTTACCCAGGTTTTCCGATTCAAGAAACAAGAGATGTTCAAAAAGATGCGCAAAGCCTGTACGCCCGGCTTTCTCCCGGGCAGAACCTACATGCGCTGTTAATGACACCGCAACAACAGGGTCCGACCGATCAACATGAAAGATCACATCGAGGCCATTGGGTAAGGTAAATTTCTGGTAGTCTACCTTGAAACTGGCTTTAAGAGCTGGTTTCTGAGCAGTACCAATTGTAGAGATCAGCATGGTAAAAAGAACAAGAACTACATGAAGTTTTCGCATTGCAGGAGTTAGATATTTTGAATGAAAATAAAAGGACTATACACTAAAGCTTCAAAGCTATTTTTTTTAAGCGACAAATGGCTGGCATAAATCCAGCAAGAACGCTTATTGTCTGTTGCACTTCATCCATCACTTTGTACAATTGATACAGCATGCGCTGACCTGTACTTTATACCGGTAATAGTTTCGCTTCTCAAATTTTAAAATATTGTATCATGAGAAACAAACTGGTGATCGCCATCCTTGCCCTGGCTCCCATTTTTACCAATGCCCAACTGAGCGGATTGCTTAAGAAAATAAAAAACAAAGTGGACCAGCGGGCCGATAAAAAAGTGAATGAAGCCATTGACAATACCCTTGACCAGGTAGAAGGTAAAAAGAAAGACCAGGCGCCGGGACCACAACCCGCCGTCACCGCACAAGCGCCGGTATCAGTTACTGACGAACCAGTTAAAAGTTTTGCTAAGTACGATTTCATCCCTGGTGAGAAAATCCTGTACAGTGAAGATTTTGCGGGCGAATCCATTGGAGAACTGCCTACCGGGTGGAATACAAGCGGCTCGGGAGAAGTAGTAACACTGGAAAAATCGCCTGGCAAATGGTTGCGGGTTCATCATCCCTTCACCTACCTCACGGCTAATACAAAAGAGTTCACTGAAAATTATACGGCTGAATTTGATCTGATCCTGCAGTTGAAAAATAATGGCTGGATGTATCCCCCTTTTTCCTGCGGTTTTTTTGCCACTAATGGCAAGCCGGGGACTGACAATTCGTTCCTGAAAGAATACAACAAAAATGCAGCGGTAATGGCCACCATTTACCCTGCTGAATTTGGTGGAAGCCGTGTGGTGCTTGAATCATTCTCCGAAGCTGCCAGCTATTTTAAAAGCGAGCCCAAACCTTACAGCGAACTTGAAAAAAACTATGGCAAGCCTGTTCATATAGCCATACAGGTGCAAAAAGAACGGTTTAGAATGTGGATCAATGAAACGAAAGTATTTGACGTGCCAAAGGCCGTTGGTACCAAATACAAACTAAACCAGTTATTCTTTAATGTGGGTCATACAAATTACAATGAGGAGCAATACGGCATCTACCTGTCCAATATTAAAATGGCTACTGGTGCACCCGACACAAGGCATAAGCTGATTGACGAAGGCCGATTCTCCACAACGGGCATCCTGTTCGATTTTGCCTCGGCTGTTATCAAACCCGGGTCGTTTGGTGTGATCAGCGAAATTGGGACGGCCTTGAAGGACAATCAAACAGTAAAAATTAAAGTAATTGGCCATACAAGCAATGATGGCGATGATAACGCGAATATGGAACTCTCAAAACGCAGGGCAGCTGCAGTGAAAGACTTACTTGTAACAGAGTTTGGAGTCGCTGCTGCATCGATAGAAACGGAAGGCAAGGGTGAGACCCAGCCTGTAACCGACAATAACACCCAGGAAGGAAAGATGGCCAATCGCAGGGTCGAATTCATCAAACTTTAAAAACCCTGTTTCATACATATCATCACACCCTTCACAAAGGCCTTTCCCACCCGGAGAGGCCTTTGTCTTTTGGGTGATTTAGTGGCAAACACAATTCATACAGCCAAATTCACAATTCGTTTCCAATGCCATTTCCAGTGCGGTATACGGACAATTTCTTTGCATCACAAATCTAAAAAACACCACCATGAAATTATTATTATCTGTCATTCTTTACCTGTTAGCATTTTATGCAAACGCGCAGGTTGCCATTAATCCAGATGGCAGCCGTCCCCACCCCAGCGCCATGCTGGATGTTAAATCCGTGAACAAAGGATTTCTTCCACCCCGCCTGAGTTTTGATGCCATTCACGCTATTCCCAATCCTGCTTTGGGATTAATGGTCTTTGACACCACGTTCAGGAATGTAAAAGTATTTAATGGCAGCCGCTGGGTAACCCTGGGCCAGGAGCACAGTAACCCGGGTGGAGCCTATGGCCAGTTTGCACTGTACGCCGAAATGGACAGAGGAGAAATTCATCCTAAAAAAGTGGCCGCTGATAGCTGGGGCAACGTGTACACGGCCGGTTATTTCTACAACACCGTAAACTTTGGAAACATCACGCTTACCTCCCTCAATAACGCTGCGGATATGTATGTAGCCAAGTATGACAAAAACGGGGTGGCATTATGGGCGAAAAAGTTTGGAGGCACCAGCCTGGATATGTTCACAGCACTTACAGTTTATGCAAACCAGGATGTATTTGTAGGCGGGGAATTTGCCAGCAGTAGTATTACTGTAAATAACGAAGTGTTTTACAATACCGGCGGGCAGGATGTTCTGTTCATGAAACTAACCCCGCAAGGCGACGTATCGTGGGCTAAAAAAACAGTGAGTAACGGAAACACTTATTTAAACGACCTGGCTATCGACATTGCTGAAAATGTGTACACCGTGGGCTACTGCATAGGAACCTACATGGGATATTATGATTTTCCGTACCAGAACAATTCGGCTCCAGGAAGTTCAGAAGCGTATATCACCAAAACCTCCAGCGGCGGTGTTACCAAATGGTGTAAGTTTTTCCAGGGTTCGGGCGACGATGTGATCAATGGTGTGGCAACCTACGGCAACGCGGTATATGCCACCGGCGATTTCACATCACCTACGCTGGGCATCAACAATGTGTCGTTAACCAATGCCAGCACTTCCCGCGATATATTCGTATGTAAACTGGACACTGTAAGCGGTAACACGCTTTGGGCTCAAAGATTTGGAGGCGGCTTTTACGAGATCGCCAGGGATATAGCCGTAAATTACCTGGATGGCACCATGTACATTTTAGGCCACTTCCTTACCGGTGCCACAAACATTGGTTCCACAACTCTGGCTAATAAAGGTGATGTTGATGGCATGCTGATCACCATTTCTCCCAGCCTCCAGGTGAATGCCTACGCCATCAATTCACCATCCACTGACTATATGGATGAAATCGTGTACAATTATCCGTACCTGTACCTGAATGCTACGATCAGCAACCCGACTACACTTTCAGTAATTAACCGTGACTTCCCGCTGCGGCCCACGGCTTTTGGCGATGAAGTGGTTATCAGGCTTAATGCCACCAACCCTTTCAACACCATTGATAGCTGGCTGGAGCAACACGGTTGCGCAAATCACGATGAAAGTGGCGGTATTGCTGTGGGCGTTTCCACTAATTCTATCTACACTGCAGGGTTTGCAACTACCGGCCCTGTATATTTTAATGGGCTGGTGCAAACCAAGGCGGGTTATTATTTATGGCGACATATGCCACAATAAACTGCTCATGCCTGCTAATCTTTGATAAAATACATGTCTCCTCTCGACTACAGAAGTCTCTTTAAAAAATAACTATATGTTCCCGATAACATCTCAACACAAACAGGCATCCGGCCAGCCAGGTTTATTCCTCCTTCCCACTTCTGATGGCATTGAAATAATTGCCTGTGAATCCGTCATTCGAATAGAGGCGATCAGTAATTATTGCCGGCTTTATTTCCAGGATGGTAAAACGCTGGTAGTAGCCAAGCTGCTGGCGCACTTCGAGGCACTGCTGAGCCAAAAAGGCTTTGTAAGAACGCATCGCAGCCATCTTATCAACATGCGGTATATCCGTAAGTGTTTAATGCCCAATAGCGATTCAATGACACTCCAAAACCAGGAGGTGATCCTTATTTCCAAAAGAAAAAGAAAAGCAACAAAAATCACCCTGTATTCCTGGTTTAACCAGCAACATAGCGCCTGAAGCATTTAGCAATTCATACATTCAATTCAACAACTGATACAGCGATGGCTTGATACAGCTTTGGCTATTTATCAACTTGTGCCTTCATTCTTCCATACATCTTTCACCATACAGTAAAATCTATCAATCATGCGTAGAACATTATTTATTATGCTTGTTTTTGTAAGCAGCATCCTTACCATTGTAGCCTGCTCCTGTAATGATGCAGGGTCTTCCAGGGAGAAAATAATTGCTGGACCTGACAGCACAGAAAGAATCTCAAGAGGCGAATACCTCGTGAATATCTCCGGCTGTGACGATTGTCATTCACCCAAGAAAATGGGGCCCAATGGACCGGAAATTATTCCGGAGCTCCGTTTCTCCGGCTACCCTTCTACACGGCCAATAGCACATGCAAATATGGATGTGCTAAAAGATGGATGGATTGCCATGCTGGGCAGCGATGGTACATCCGCTGTTGGTCCCTGGGGTATGTCGTTTTCCGCCAATATTACCAGCGATGAAAGCGGTATTGGTAACTGGTCCGAGGAAAACTTTATCCGGGCAATCCGCAAAGGTAAATTTAAAGGCATGGAAGGCAGCCGCGACCTGCTTCCGCCAATGCCCTGGTTTGCCTATAAAAACATGACGGATGAGGATTTGAGAGCTGTATACGCATTCCTCAAATCAACCAAACCTGTATCAAATGTTGTTCCGGCATGGATACAAGTGCCGGATATAAATAAAAAACCTTCCCATAAATAATCGCCGCTTACTTCATCCGCATTGAATGGCGTATGAATTGCGTTTTTTGCTGTATGAATTGGTCTGGTAAACAACAAAGGGGTACTACTTTTGAGCTGTCAGCAAAAACACTATTTTTTGACACGCTTCTTACTTGTACTGGTTTTATTATCATTACTGAATATTGCTTCGGCTCAGCAGTCGGGGCAATATTCATTTGCGCATTATACGATCTCGGGCGGGCTGGTGTCGAACCAAACCAATTCTGTTATACAGGATGAAGACGGCTATATCTGGATAGCCACCAACGATGGCCTTCAACGTTACGATGGCACCCGCTATAAAACATTCCGGCACAGCAATGCTGACCCAAATTCGCTCCCTATCAACCAGGTTTGGCAACTCATAAAAGATGCAAAAGGCAACCTCTGGTTATTGCTTGCCGATGGCAGCGTGGGCAGTTTTTCCAGGAAAGATTTTTCCTTTCACCCGGTCGGCATTCGTCCGCGCAATATGGCATCGCTGAACCAGGAAAGCAAGCACCTCTATGCCGATGAATATGGCAATGTTTTCTTTTTTCTTATTGGTGCCGAAGTGCTGGTATGGAATCCACAAAAAAATGAATTTTCGTTTGATCAAACCATTTTTAAACTGGAACCAGGATGGCCGATCTGGCGCCTTTGCCAACAACCGGGCACCCACAAATATTGGATGAGTATATTGAATAAGGGTCTCGCAGTTTATGACCAGTCAACAGGCACGTTAAGTTATGCAGGCCATAATGTAGCTCATGAAAAAATACTGGATAGGCTGGCCGACAAAACAGTTATCCTGGAAATGCATGTCGACACAAAAAACCGCCTTTGGGCCGTAAACTGGGAAAACGTATTGCCCTATGTGTATTGCTATAACCTGGTCACAGATAGCCTGGACGTGAACCATTACCAGTTTAACGATTACCTCCGCAACTACCACGAAATCAATGGCCTGTTTGAACAGCCAGATGGTACC
Organism: Bacteroidota bacterium; assembly: GCA_040386335.1. GTDB lineage: Bacteria > Bacteroidota > Bacteroidia > Chitinophagales > Chitinophagaceae > JAZKFT01. The sequence goes on along the minus strand of JAZKFT010000045.1, from coordinate 125,732 downwards.
GTGTGGCTTAAAGGCACCCGGCTTTTGGCAAAATTCCTGGATAAGGAAAATACATTTGAGCCGGTCTACAATGGTTATCAAAATGACCGGAGCATTGATTTTGAACATATAGGCGGCATGTGTGAAGACAGAGACGGGAATCTCTGGCTGGCTTCCATCAACAATGGAGTGTATCGCTTTAATCCCCGGGACAAACGATTTCTGAATGTGCAGCATATCAACCGGAAATTAAACCGGCCAGGTGAAGGCAGCCCTATGTCATTCATTTCCACAAATTATGGAGCGTTCATAGCAGGTGTCTGGGGCGAAGGGATATACAGTTATGATAAAAATTTCAATCCTATTGCTACAGGAATCAAAGGGATCGATGAAAACGGTGGACCCTTTGCCTGGTCTGTGTACCCGTCAAAAGACAGCAATACGATATGGATGTCATCCCAGCCCGGCATGTATGCTTTTGACCAGGCCAAAAGATCGGTCACTTTTCATGACCCGCCGGCACTGGAAAGCAAAACGGTGCGGCAGGTGGTGGAAGACCGGTATGGCAATCTTTGGCTGGGGATGCAACGCACCGGCGTATTTAAATGGGTGGCTGCCAAAGGGCAGAAGAATTTTAATGATGGCATTGAAAGATTTAGCCATGTGCCAGGAGACCAGGTGACTAAAATGATCGTGGATCATAAGGGTTACGTATGGGTAGTAACTTCCATATCAGGCGTGTATATGATCGACCCGGGAACAGATAAGGTGCTGTTGCATTTTAGTTCCGATACCACGGGCGCTTACCAATTACCCGAGAAAAAAGGCGCGATCATTCTGGATTATAATGACAGTATTATGGTGATCTGTACCAACACCCGGCTGGTATGTTATAACCGGAATACTCATAAGACTTTCATCCCGGCAATTACAGAAGGACTAAGCGGGTTTATTGCATCTGCGGAAAAGGATAAGCGTGGCAATATCTGGCTGGCTACGTCCAATGGCTTGTACCGGATCAACCTGCAGAAAAACCTGCTTAAAAGATATGGACAGCGGGACGGAATTGGCAATGAAAATTTTATTACGGCGGCTTCTGCAACGCTGCCCGATGGACGCCTGGTATTTGGTTCCAACAAACAGTTCGTGGTAATCCACCCCGACAGCATGAATATCAGTACCACCCTGCCTGATGTTAAGATCACCGGCTTTGTGGTGATGAATAAATCGTTGCCTGTGGATTCTATCATGCAACTACAGCAAGTCGATTTAAGCTACCTGGAAAATACCGTTGTGGTTGAATTCTCTTCGCTTAATTATGATGAGAACTTCAAGATCCAATACAAGCTGGAGTCGCTGGATAAAGAATGGAAAACGGCTGATGCCAGCAACCAGGCCGTGTACAGTTACCTGCCGGCCGGTAGTTATTCATTTTTATTAAGGGCATTTGACGAGCAGGGAGACGAAGCGACCCAAAGAGTGACTTTGCATATCACAGTTCATGCACCGTTTTGGCGGACTGCCTGGTTTTACGTTTTACTTACCCTGCTGGTAGCAGGCATCCTGTTTTGGATCTATCGTGAAAGCAAGAAAAGAAAAGAAGCCATTCAAAAAATGAGGAGCGACATTGCCGGAAACCTGCACCAGGAAGTGAATACAGCCCTTAACAATATCAACTTTCTTAGCGAGTTGGCGAAGCTGAAAGCCGATAAGGACATCAACAAATCCAAGGAATATATTGAACAGATACACAGCAAAAGCCGTCATATGATCACGGCAATGGACGACATGCTTTGGAGCATTGACCCGTCCAATGACAACATGCAAAAAACGGTGTATAAGATGCGGGAGTTTGTAGAAGCTTTAAATCATCAATATGGCGCAGATATCGAAATACTGGTGGATGATAAAGTTAAGACCCTAAAACTGGATATGCAGTTTCGCCATGAAGCATTTATTCTCTTCAAAACCACGCTGGAAGGATTGCTGAAGGCAGGCGCCAGCGATTGCAAAATTCATATCGGGGTAGATAAAAACCTACTCGTGTACACGATCCAGTTCAACAACGATGTATTTGACGTACAGCAGCTCAACAACCTACTACAGCGTAAGGACTTTGTAAAACGGATGGAGTCTATCGAGGCAGAATCGGGGGTGGAATTGCATAAGACGAACTCTTCGTTGATTTTGAAATTGCCTGTGCGGTGACATTGTAGTTACAGCTTTTCGTCATTCGGTGGATTCGCCTCATCCTCTTATCCTTGCCTCATCCGGCTTTCAGCCACCTTCTCCATTTGGAGAAGGGAAATGGATGCTACTGCGTTTGCGGAGAAGGACGGTGCTTTTGTACATATCCAAGCATTGGATCTTCCAGGACAGCGGTAGCGCATTGCCAAACTAGTACTTCTATTATTTGCCCATCCACTTTTTAAAATCTGTCACCTTTTCGCGGCTTACCAGGGCCTCTTTATCCACTGCCGGCTTGAGTTGCAGGATCAATCGGTTGCCAAAATAGTCTTCTATCTTATCAATGCTATTGACTGATACATAAAATGATCTGCTGATACGAAAATACTTGGCAGGGTCCAGCATATCTTCCAGTTCATCCATGGTATAATCCACTACAAACTTTTTATTGTCACTGGTTTTGAAGAAGTTCAGGCGGCCGTCACTGTAGAAATAACTGATATCGTCGATATCGATACTTACCAGCTTTTGTGCATGTTTTACCAGGAAACGCTTGCGATATTCTTTGGGCTGCAGTTTGATGCGCAATTCCTTCACCAGGTTGTCCAGGTTAACTTCAGCATTGGTTTTTATCTTCTGAAATTTATTGAGGGCACCTTCTAATTCTTCTTTTTGAATCGGTTTTAGCAGATAGTCCACACTATTCACCTTAAATGCTTTCAGTGCATATTCATCATACGATGTTGTAAAAATCACCGGGCTCTTTACATCGGTAAGATTAAAGATCTCGAAGCTCTGCCCATCTGCCAGCTCAATATCCATGAGTATAAGGTCGGGCTGGGTATTGGTTTGCAACCAGCTAACCGTACTGGTGATGCTGTCAGTGACACCTACAATGTCGGAGCTAATGTCTATAGCGGAAAGCGTTTTCTGGAGTTTTTTTACTGCGAGTTCTTCGTCTTCAACTATTAAAATTTTCATGTCGTTTGGTTTGAAATTTGAGCTATAATATTTGAATTATTTGTACCATGCCTAAGCACGTGTCTTGGTCCATAAATCTGAAAAAATACGGCTTATATGGCCTTATATTCCTTATATGGTTAAAAATAAAAAACAAAATAAACGCCGGCATCTAAAGGCTTTTTGGTCAACCATATAAGGAATATAAGGGCATATAAATTGATTCTTTACGACTGCATTGTTCTTCACTTGAAGACATTTACTTATCAGGCATTTCGCTGCTCGATAGCAACAGGCTTTTTATGGTCCATATTATTATTCCAGATTAGCGGCAGCACTACCATAAAGTTCTTTTCATCCTCCACCACCTGGAATCCGGGCTGGTTTAGCAGTTCATATTTTGCCTTGATATTGTCCAGTCCCACATTGCCACCCGGCGCTTTGGCAACGCGGCGTTGCAGGTTATTGCTCACCACAAGTTTATTGCCTACGGTGGTAAATATCTCGATGGTTAGCGGATGATTCTTCGAAAGCGAATTATGCTTCACCACATTCTCCACCAACATCTGCAAACTCAGTGAAGGCAGCAGGTATTTACGGTACTGTTTGTCGATTTCCATTTGCATAAATACCGCGTCGCCGTGCCTCGTTTTCAGTAACTGAAAATAGCTTTGGATAAATGCCATTTCACTATCCAGTGTACTGATGCTGTCTTCGTTATTGCGCAGCAGATAGCGATACACCTTGCTCAGTTCATCCAAAAATACCTCGGCCCTGTCACGGTTCTCAGAGATCAGTGACGAAAGGGTGTTGAAACAATTGAAAAGGAAATGCGGATTAACCTTTTGTTTCAGCACTTCAAATTCCTGGTGGAGTTGTAATTGCTCCAACACTTCCTTCTCCGCAAGGCTTTCCCGGTACTTTTCGATGATGTAAATAACTTCCCACATCGTGGTAAAAATCAGGTTCACACTCAGGCCCAGGAGATAACCATATTGCAGGTCATTTAACTGTACCTGGTAATTCAAAACATTAAAACCCTGGAACACGAAAAAGATGATCACAACTGAAGGTGTCATCACCAGCAGATTCACCAGTAATTTGAAGGTAACTCTCCGGCCGGTTTGCTGGAGTGACGGGTATTTCTGCTGCAGATAATGATCGTACTGCACATGACCGTACCAGGAAAAATACCCGATGAAATAGATGATGGGCCAGCTGATTACCCATGGTTTCCAATCGGCCCACACCCGCTGGCCATACATAATATACATGTAGGTAAATGTGATCAGTGGCATCGAAATGATGAAACTGTAAAGATGCAATTTGGGCGGCTTTATGAATTTCATATGCTGCCCTCCTTTTCGTCAAATAAAGGAAGATGCAGCGTCCTGTTCCTGCCATCTTCATGTATCACCACATTGTCTGCATTCAGCATCCGGTATTTATTCAAAAGGTTATCCAGCCCTTCATCTATATTTAAATTTTGCACCACCGTTTTACCGTGAATAGAATTGGTAACCATCACCTCATGTTCATTGGCCGAACTGATCCGGATATGTAGCGGATCGGTTTTGCTCAAGGCATTGGTATAAATAATATTTTCTAGTATTACCTGCATACTTAGTGGTGGAATATTCTTTTTAAGTAAGTGTTGATCAACATCAACCGACGAAACAATGGCGTCTCCAAAGCGTTCTTTTGCCAGGTACAAATAAGATTCAGCAAATTTTATCTCTTGTTCCAACGGGATCAGCAGGTCATCATCACTTCTCAATAAATAGCGGTGAACCTTGGTCATTTCGTTGAGAAATTTCTCGGCCTTATCCTCATTCTCCTGTATCAAACCAGAAAGTGTATTGAAACAATTGAACAAAAAATGGGGGTTGAGTTGTCCCCTCAAACCTAATACCCTGCTGCGTTGATAAGCATTTTTTAGTTTTTCTGTTTCCGTGACCGACCTTTTCCAGGCCTCCCAGTTAGCAATCGCCTCATTGATAAATGTAAGAATGGTACTCACCACGCAACCATATAAAATAGTAAGCCCGGTCATGCCGGGTTTGGGTGTGCAGCTCACCAACAACCATTGACCATATATATAAAAAATGCCGGGGACCATAATCGCGTTCATTACATAAAAAACGGGCAACATGATAGCGATACGCCTGAACATATCCCCTGCCGACGGAAATCTTTTCTGAATCAACAACGCAACGATGCCAAAGATCGCGTACACAAAAAACAGGTAAATAGCGCTGGATAAAAAACTCCTGGCGAATAAGGAAACCGAATCGAAAATACAGGTACCCAGCACCAGCATATTGATAAAGATGGTATAAGGAACCATCACCCAAACAAAAACCAGCGGCTCCTTTTTACTATATCTTTTTAACGCCATCCTGTAAAATATAAAATCTGTGGCATTAGCCGATTTTCCAGGTCATTAATTGCCATAAAAGCGTATGAATTGTGCGAAATGGCGTATGAATTGTAACAATACTGATGGCTCTTCTTCCGGGCAGGCATTAGCAAAAAAGGGTAGCAGCAGGAATATCAGTTGGAGGACAGTTCTCATGTGGGCTATTTTTATGGAACAAATTTGGCTCGCAATAAAAAAAACGGCAACACATAAGGGAATGAATTGACCCGATCGGGACATGAATTGACAATACTAAAACTCGTCTTTGGGCTTACATTGATTTTGATATCAATTTTAGTGGACGGTATTGGATTCGAACCAACGACCCCTTCGATGTCAACGAAGTACTCTAACCAACTGAGCTAACCGTCCAAATGAGGGACGACAAATGTAAGGCGGGATCGTATTGGAACGGCAGAATAAATGACAAATTCACAGACCAATTTTAAAAAAAACAGGCTTGCATCCATCAAAGCAATTGGTCCGTGAAAAGGCGATTCCATTGCGTCTGGTCCCCGCTGAAACCATATAGGCAGCTTAGAAATATGGCATAGATTTGATGCAGGCAAAACATACAAAAGCTACGTTTAGCTTTTGAGCAAATAGTCATCACCTTGCTTTTATTTTAAACCGACCCTGGACATTTATGGAAGATATCTTCCCCCGAATGATGCAATCGCTGGATGCGGCTACAAAAAATATCGCAGCCTTTAAAGGTCCTTCATCCTCGCTCACTGAGGCGCAGTGGAATGAATATGCAGATGCGCTGGAATTTTTGCATAACCCGTTTAATGCAACTCAACAGCATCCTGTTTATAGAATATGTGTTTGAAGACCAACGGTTGGACGACACACTCGCATACACAAAACTGCTACAGGAATACGAAATCCCGTGCGGCGAAAAAATTCACTACCTGCTTTACCGCCCCACCATTTTTAGCGAAAACAGTTATGACAAGTATGAAAACCTTTTTATAGAAGAAGTCTTAAATGGCATCATTGAAAACTGTAAGATTATCCGTGGACTAATGGGTTCATAACGCAGAAACTCATTCATTTCCAACAGTGGGTAATAAGTGAATTACGGGTTTTTCTGCATTTTACCGGAATAGATTAATTAATTACCCACGCACATAATATTCCAATAAATATCATAGTTAACAGAGGCTGAACTATTATTTAATAACCTTGCTTTACAACTATTGTTGGTACAATCATACAATATTAACTGTACCATGTACAATTGCCCGCTTGCGCCACCTGTTAAGGCTATATCGCCTACAAATACCTTTGGCGGATTGACAAATCCTCCGCCAAAACCCACAGATCCTTCTCCAGATAATTGATGTGGGCCAAGTATAGCGGTAAATTTTGGGGTTGTAAAAGTGTAAATCTTTAAATTGGCATTACCGTTGGCATTATAAGCAACTCCATAACTACCATTGACTACAAGAGCTCCCCCAATGATAGTATTGCCGGTAATCTGGGCAGACCCAACCACATCTAATCTGTTATCAGGTACAGAAGTTCCAATGCCCACGTTCCCCCCATTTGTTACGACTATCCTGTTTAGACTCCCTTCCATTAGAGCAAAATAATTGGAACTACTGTTGTAGTTTAATACCCAGGTTTTTGCATCAGTAGAATTATACAATGCTATTTGACCATTGTTTACCTGGAGTTTATAACCCGGGGATGTTGTGCCAATACCTACAGAGCCATCAAAATAAGCATTGGAGCTGTTATGAATAATTCCTACCACATCCAACTTATAATCGGGTGTAGAAGTCCCGATACCAACATTCTGGCCGGACAAAAAAATGCACAGGCCCAGGTTAACCAGTAGGAGAAGCTTAGTTTTTTTCATACTTGTAAGTTTTATATAAAATTCCTTTACAAGCAGGAACAAAAAATATACCAATGAGTAAAAGGTATTTCCCGGCGAATGAAAATGGAAAGTATAGTTATTTAACGGTAGGTTTCGGGCGGGTACCGGTTAGTGTATCCACAACAAATTGGCACCGGGCATTTTGTGAAGATTTGTTCGCAAATGAAACACCTGTTCAATATTTCCCGGAGCAAGTACAGTTGCGGGTGATCCGGTGGCGAAGAGTTGTCCTTCGCTTAGGAGCAGCAATTCATCGGCATAATTCAGCGCCAGGTTAAGGTCATGAAGAATAGCTATAACAATAGTTCGTCCGTCTTTAAATTTCTTGACATGGTGGAGAAAATCGAACTGGTATTTCAGGTCTAGACTGGATATGGGTTCATCCAATAACAAAATACGACAGCCCTCTTTCGGGGGCTCCCAAATTTGCGTCAGCACACGGGCAAATTGCACCCGCTGCTTTTCACCGCCGCTAAGTGTCAGAAAATTCCGTTTACGAAATTTTTCAATGTCCAGCATGCTGATGGCTTCATCGCAGATGGCAAAGTCATGTTTGGTTGGTTTGATATCAAAATGCGGGTAACGGCCCATCAATACCACTTCTTCCACACTCAGCGGAAAGCTGATATCTACCGCCTGGCTTAAGACAGAACGGTACCTGGCATAGCTTTTTTTGCTCCGGTAATTAACCGGGTGGCCGTTATAATGCACGGCACCCTCTTTTGGAGGTAGTTCCAGGCTCAACATTTTCATCAGGGTACTTTTTCCGGCGCCATTGGGTCCACAAAGCATATAGCATTTACCGGGCATAAACCGGAAACTGACATCTTTTACCAGCCACTTTTCTCCGACGGCAAAGCCTGCATTTTTTACCTCAAGCATAAAACCCTCCTTTCTCCTGTAACACATTAAATTTTTTCAGCAAAAAGATAAAGATCGGTGCTCCTATAAGAGAAGTGATAATACCAATAGGAATCTCTGCAGGAGCCAGTAGTAACCTGGCGCCCATATCGGCCCATGTAAGCAGTATGGCGCCTGCCAGCATGGAAGCAGGCAATAATTTTTTGTTATCGCTGCCAATCAACAATCGTAACACGTGAGGTACTATCAGCCCCATAAAACTGATAACACCTACAAAAGCTGTAGCTACAGAAACCATGGCAGTATTCAATATCATTACTTTCATTTTTAACCGCTCAGGGTCCACGCCGAGGTAGGACGCTTCTTCTTCACCGAGTATCAATGCATTGAGTTGTTTGGAATAACGGAGGGATAAAAAGAAAACAATACCGGCAACTCCAAACGTGATAAAAACCTGCAGCCAGCTGGCGCCGGAAAAAGTACCGAGGTTCCAAAACGTAATGCTCCGTGCCTGTGGGTCGCGGGCTATATAACTCATAAAACCGGTGCCACTGAGGCCGATAGCATTCACAGCGATGCCGATTAATAAGAGAGAGGTAATAGAAATTTTCTTTTGACTCCTGGCCAAAGAATATACCAGGAAAGTAGCAAAAAGCCCGCCGATAAAGGCAGCAACAGGAACCAATAACGGTCCGGCAATACTTTTAACTTCCTTACTCATGCCAGCTGCCAATACAAATACTACTGATGCACCAAAAGCCGCTCCGGCGCTGGTTCCTATCAGCCCGGGTTCTACGATGGGGTTACGAAATAAGCCCTGCATCAGCACGCCGCTTACGGAAAGTATGGCGCCGGTAATGGCACAGAGCAATACCCTTGGCAGCCGCAGTTGTATAAAAACGCCTTCGTAAATACTGGCAGGATCCTTACCCTGGAAAAAATGCTTTATAGCTGATCCCATTTCAGACGGAAGAATGTACACTGCACCAAAAGCGATGGCTGACACTATGGTTATCAATAAAATAATTACCAGCGCCGGGAAGAAAAATTTACTTTGTTGCAGCATTGACCAGCGGGTGTAAAAGGTTCATTAATTTGATAATATTTTCCCCGGTGCGCGGCCCAAAATAGATAAGGTCGTGCTCTTCAAAACGAACAATGCGTTTGTTTTTCCCTGCATTGGTTAGGGCCACTCCTGGTACACCTGTCACAAATTTTTCCATGCTGCCCATTTGATCGTAGCCGTAATCGGTGGCGATAATAATGTCGGGATTGCTGACGGCCACTGCTTCGGCACTGATCTGCCGGGCGCCTTTGGCATCATACTTTACTGTTTTACCTCCTGCCAGCGCAATCATTTTATCTCCTACCCCGCCGCGGCCGCTCATTACAAAATAAATATTGTTGGCGCGGCCAAAATGGATGATCATCACCGTAGGCGTGTCTTTAAGTTGCTTTGCCCGGAGTGCCGCTTTGGCTTTCGCAAGATCCGCATCCATTTTCTGCAATATGGAATCTGCCCGTTTTTCTTCACCCAAAAAAGTGCCCAATGTGTGCAGCAATATTTTAGCACTATCAAATGTATTGGCCCCGCCAAACGCTTTGATGTTGAGCCCTGCACTAGTGATTTGTGGCAGTACATTTTCAGGGCCGATATCATTGCTATGTATCACCAGGTCGGGGGTCATGGCAATAATACTTTCCGGGCTGAGGGCCCGGTGATAGCCCACCGTTTTCAACAGTTTGGCACTGTCGGGATATGTGCTGCTAAGGTCCACAGCAACAATATTGTGCCCCTTACCCAATGCAAATACAAACTCCGTCAAATGCTTGCTGAGGCAAACGATCCGCTGGTCTTTTTTTCCATTTGTATCGTGATTGCCAAAGCGGCCACAGGAATATAACAGCATTGCCAGTACAGCAATAATCATGATCTTTTTCATGGTCTTATAATTTTATGAAACCGGCAGGGTACCGGCCCTTTTTTTCCAAAAAAACCCATCAAAAATTGTTTTTGGAAAAACGGTACCCCGCCGGTTTGCATGTACATATTATGTTCTTAGAAATTATATTTCAGGTTCAGGCCACCAAAGAAAACAGCGGTTCTTGCTGCAGCTATATAAGCATCAGGCAACTGATTTACAAAAACCATGTAGTAATATTTTACACCTGTAAGATTGGTTGCCCCAAAATAGGCATCCATATCAAAATGCTTGCCCAGGCTACGTTGTATCCCTACTTTAGCATTCAATAAATTGTAGCTCGTAGCATACAAATCATTCAGCGAAGTAATCGGCATTTTGTCTTTGTACTGATAGCTGACATTCGCATACGGACCTCCGGTCATATTCAGATCCAGGCCAAGATTTGCTACATACTTAGATACGCCGGCAACCGCTTTTCCGCTATAATCTTCCACGCCGGAAGCCAGCACTGTTTTTTGGATCGTGAAATTACTACCGTATTTAAAGTCAGAATAGGTAAGGTTCGCAAACGGGCGAATGGTTTGGAAAAAACCGGCATTAGATTGGTAGGCTGTGTATTTTACCAGGGCCTCAATACCACTATGCTTTTGATTTCCACCATTTACCACATAAGAATACAAAGTAGTGGTAGGAGAAGCCGGCGAAACCACCGAAACAGCAGTCATTTTATTTGAAAAATCAGCATGAAAATAAGCTAGTTCGTATACCAGTTTGCCATTCATTAACTGGCCCTTGGTGCCTACTTCATACTGGTTACCGATCTCTGGTTTCAGCACTTCGTTCACCCTGCCGGTTGCAGGAGTAGCAGGTGAGGTAACAGCCGGTGTGGTAATGTAGAAATAAGAACTTACCGGGGCTTTATACCCTTTGCTGTACGATGCATACAAAGAGAACTGCTTGCTGAAAACTTTATTGATGGCTACATGAGGAGAAACCATGCCGGTATAGTTTTTTTCGTAATTAGCCGGTCTCGTAGTGATGGCTGGATTAAAGCGATCGCTCAACTTGATTTTCATATTGGTTACACCTACACCTGCAGTAACAGAAAAATCCATCGGCAAAGCCAGGCTCCACTCGGTAAACAATGAAGTGGTTTTACTGGTGCTTACAACATTGGAAGTATTGGCATTGATTACCCAATAAGGACTTACCCCGTAAGTATAAACAGTCGGATTGGGATCATTGGGATCTGCCTTCAGGTTGAAGCCAATTACATCTGCATCCTGGCGTTGTGTTTCCACGCCGGTGAGACCGCTTAACGTGGTTCCGCCGCCCAGTGAAAATTTCGTATCGAATGTAGAGCGAAGGCCATAGTTGATAGTGTTCTTATCGGTCCATCCACCGGCTGAACTGGCGTTGCTGGTAAAACCTGTGCCAAATACAGTGGTAGTGTTGGCGATGTTTTTGCTGAATTTATAGGTATGTCCCACACCGGCACGGAAAGTGATCACATTGCTATGGGCATTTCTTTTAGTGTATTCCGGGTTACCGCTATAATCGTTGTTTTCGTATTGTGTAATGGTCAATTCACCGTAACGTTCGTCGTAGCTATTACTGTAACCTGCATAGGTATTGATCGTCTGTTTTTCGTTGGGCTGAAAATTACCAATGAAGTTGACAAAGTCCTTTTTAGATGCATTGTGGATCGATGTGCCGCTTGATTTCTGGTGGCCATAATTCAGCAAAATGGATGAATGGTCGCCTCCCATTTGAAAATTGGTGGTGTAACGCTGCAAACCATAATTTCCAAACATTACTTCCTGGCCAACAGAGGTTTTACCCTTTTCCGGATTGATGGTACTCAGGTTTACCGCCCCGGCTATGGCTAAGCCATACAATGTACCGGCCGGGCCTTTTACTACTTCTACGTTACCCACAGACCCAAAGTCCAGGTCGTCCATGGTGGTGATGCCTTCAGCGTCTGTTACAGGTATCCCGTTCAGGTACACTTTATAACCCTGACCGTCAAAATTGCTGCTAACACCACGCGGACCTCTTGAACCATTTCCATATCCGCGGATATTAAACTGCTGCCCTCCGCTCATTGACCTCCGGTTCATCGTAACACCGGGCACATTGCCATTAATGGCATCGTCTAAAAACAATCCATTACCGCGTTTCAGTTCGATTGTGGTTAATTTGGTAATAGACGAAGGCTGATACAATAGCGATTTGTTCTCATTGGATGTGGCTGTAATTTCCACGTTATTCAGATTGCTGTTAGATGGTGTTAGAGCAATGCTGATTTCATCTGTACAGTTTTTGATTTGTTTTTTTAAACTGCCATAACCAATAAAAGAAATCGTTACTTCTTTGGTTTTACCGCAGTCTACGGAAAACACACCTTCCTTATCGGTAACGGTTCCGCCTTTACCTGAAAATGACACGGATACACCGGGTAAGGGGCTGTTATTTGTGGCATCATATACCCGTCCTTTTAAAGTTTGGGCAAATAGTTGTGTGCTGCATACCAGGGCAGCTATCATGATCAAACGCTTCATGGTTTCAATATTTTTTTTGTTAGCAATTAGGATTGGATTGACAGTTGCCGGTTGTGGCAATCGTCAATTATACAATACCGCCCAGCGCCGGGCGCTGATCACGGTTCCTGCGACATTGTTTTAAAATGGCAGAATAAACAGGGCTATATAGCAGAATATTTACCCACGGGTAAACACTGCGCCATATATCCCGGCCAGTAAATAGAAAAGGGAGATTTTACAATATCATGCAACAGCAATCATGCAGTCACTGCATAACGCAAGAAACTACAATAGCCATATACTGCCAGTGGTGCATAAAAATGACCATTGACTCAGTAAACCATACCAAATTGTAAAATGCTGGATTTAGGAAAGCCACGGTGGTGGCGAAGGGATATTGAGATAGGCGATTGTTAGCTTGTCGGCAACGATCCTTGTATTCACATGTATGGTTGCGTCCTGCATAACAGGAGTAAATGTATTTTCTGAAAAAGTATAATAGGCAGACGAGAATTTAATTAGCGTCACCGCTTTTTTACCCGCAAGTGGGTGATCATTTTGCCGCATTACTTCATCGGCAAATACAGCTATCAGGTGCGTTTCTTCTTTATCGCTGATGCAGGTGTAGGTTACTTTATCCTTGTCCAATTGGGTCTTTACAATGTCGTACATATGCCCATGGTACCGAAACTCATGCTTATCTACTTTTTCAAAATAAGGGGCTGTCGGAACATTATTTTCAAGTGGAATTTCGATGATGAAAAGCTCATCTGGCTGATATTGGCGGGAGGCAATCGCAGAACGCATTTCCCTTTTTACTGCTTTAATATTATAGCGGTAGGCCACATAAAACCCTACGCTATAAAACATCATTGTTACCAGTAGTAATATGGACAGTATTTTTTTCAACAATTAGCTTCGAACTGTGAAAGTAAGGGATAAAGCTATACCATTTTAACAGGCGTTTAATTTGAATAATTGCCGCGGCGCATTTTTTACTTTACTTGCATTCATGAAAATATTATCCGCATTCCTGGCGCTGATGTTTTGGGCCACAGGGTCTGCTGCGCAGGAAGCAGCCAAACCCACACTCCTGATCGGGGATTTTACCGATGACTATGGGATTCGCTATCAAATCACAGATAGTGTATGGACGCAATTACCAACTACCAAGTATCATATCATTAAATGGAATGTAAAAGACCAGTACCTCATCGCAAAAAACGATTCGGCCAATAAGACAGATAAGGGCCTTTATACAAGGATAGACTATATGCAATTTGAAAATATGGCGCCCTACTTGTGGGGATTTTGCCTGACGTTATATGACGCGTCCAATAAAGAAGCAGCCGAAGCCACCGCCGCCGCCGACCGCAAAAACCCACGCAAAGGATGCAATGGTTATCCGTTTTCAAGGATGAAGAAAATAGAAGAAAAAGGCCGATAATTCCACCTCTCTCTCATTTCCACATTTTCACATTTCTCACATTTCCACATTTCCACATTTCTCACATTTCCACATTTCCACATTTCTCACATTTCCACATTTCTCACATTTCTCTCTCTCCTAACCTCGGTCTCAGCCTCTGCTTTGCTTTATTAAAGATCATTGTGCCATTACTCCTGCCTTTTCGCAGTTCGGCCTGTTCTTCAGCCGGTAAATGATACTCATGAAGGCAGGCATCGCTGCAGCAGCCATCGTGTTGTGCAGCACAGGTTTCACATTGAATAAAAAGCAAGTGGCAGGCATCGTTGTTACAGTTGGTATGCGTATCTGCAGGCAGGCCGCATTGGTGGCATTTACTGATGATGTCCTCCGTAACCCGCTCTCCCAGGCGTTCATCAAAAACAAAATTCTTGCCTATGAATTTCTGTTCCAACCTCTCCTGTTTTACTTCGTTTACATAATTGATGATGCCGCCTTCTACATGGAACACATTTTTAAAACCGTGGTGGAGCATGTAAGCGCTGGCCTTCTCGCAGCGGATGCCACCGGTGCAATACATGATGATGTTCTGATCTTCCTTGCCCTTCATCATATCCACTGCCATAGGTAGCTGTTCGCGAAACGTATCGCTGGGTATTTCTATCGCATTTTTAAAATGGCCCACTTCGTACTCGTAATGGTTCCGCATGTCGATCACTACGGTGCCCGGCTTCTCGCTCAGCTCATTAAATGCTGCGGCTTTAAGGTATTGCCCTTTATGCATTACATCAAAGCTGGGATCGCTGATGCCATCGGCCACGATCTTTTCCCGCACTTTGATACGCAATACCCAAAAACTCTTTCCATCGTCATCCACCGCAATATTGAGTCGCATTCCGTTGAGAAAATCGATAGTATACAGGTACTCCTTCATGGCTTCAAAACCCGAAGCCGGAACACTTACCTGTGCGTTAATGCCTTCGTGTGCCACATAAATGCGTCCAAAAACTTTGAGGGCAGTTAACCCCTTCCAAAGTTCGTCACGGAACTGTTGAGGGTCGGCAATTGGGTGGTATTGATAAAAACTGAGGGTCGTTCTTGGTTCTGTTTCCTGCAACATGAGTTGCTTGAGTTCCGCATTGGAAACCCGGTTGTGTAGTTGTGCCATGCAAATAAAATTTTAAGGACGTTTACAGAACGAACAAAATTTTGAGGGGCAAAGATAAAGGCAAGTGGGCAGTTTTGCAGTTGGCAGTTGGCAATAGGCAAGGGGCAATGGTCAATGGGAAATTATAAATTTGCAATTTGCAATAATATCTACCTGGCTATTTCCAGTTTAAGCCGGTAGCCTTTGATCTTCTCCTGGCCCAGGGCGTTCACGATCTGTTGGGCTTTTTGCTTTTTTACAGCGGCGTAGCTATGATGGTCGCCTACTTCTATCAGGCCTAACTCTTCTTTGGCCAGGCCCCCTTTTTTTAATAGCAGCCCTACAATATCGATTTTATTGATCTTCTCTTTTTTCCCACCGGTGATATGGATCGTTGTCCAGGCGGGGTTGGGCGGCAGCTTGGCCTGGGACGGTAAATCCAGCCATTCGGGGGCAGATGTGATATAGCCCGGCAGGTATTCTTCATCGCTCATCAGCAGGTAGGCAGTGCCTTCTTTTTCCATCCGGGCAGTGCGGCCATTGCGATGGGTATATGCCGCTTCGGTGGCGGGAATATGATAGTGCACCACGTTCTTCATAGTGTCAATATCCAGTCCCCGGCTGGCGAGGTCGGTGCTGATAAGAATATTGTTGCTGCCATTCCTGAATTTTGCAATGGCCATTTCGCGTTCGTATTGTTCCAGCTTGCCATGGTAGATATCGTGCATCAACCCTTTTTTGAAAAGAAACTTACTGATCTGCTCCACCGTTTCCCGATGATTGCAAAATACCAGCGTGGGTTCATTACCGATCACAGCCAGGAGTTTTAAGAGGGATTCCGTTTTGTCTTTACTGTCGGCTTTTACCAGTTTCAAATCGAGACCAGTACCCTTTTCTTCAGTTAGAAAATTGAGTTCGGTAGCAGCGACGATCCCCGTAAATTCCGGAATATCAATTGTTTGAGTGGCAGAGGTCAGTATCCTTTTTTTAAGATTAATCAGTTGGCCAACAATAAAGGCCATATCTGTTTCGAAGCCAAATTCGAGGCTTTTATCAAATTCATCCAGCACAAGGGTAGTAATGGTTGTGATGTCAAAATTGCCCTTCCGGATATGCTCGGCAAGTCGACCGGGGGTGCCGATAAGTACAGCCGGCGGTTGCACCAGGTTATTGATTTCTGTATTTACATCGTGGCCGCCGTAGAAGCAATTCACTTTAAAACCCGTTCCCATCGATTTAAAAACCTTTTCAATTTGCAGGGCCAATTCTCTTGATGGGGCAATGACCAATGCCTGGATGCCGCTAATTCCCTCTTGCAGATCCAACAGCACAGGCAGCAGGAAGGCCAGGGTTTTTCCGGAACCTGTGGGCGATAAAAGCACGATATCCTTCGCGGTTTTGCTGGCGTCAATGGAAGCGAGCTGCATTTCATTGAGTTGGGCAATGCCGAGCTTTTCGAGAATTGATACGATGTGGGAATCTTCTGTGTTCATGTGGCGAAGGTAGGAAACGAATGGAGGTGAAGGTTAACAGTGCGCAGGAGAGGCCTCATCCCCGACCTTTCTCCCCGCGGAGAAGGGTGCCTCTCCGGAGAAGGGTTTATTGTTTCAATCATCCTTGTTCCAAAATCTGTTGACAGTCCTTAAATAGAAGAAATGGAAGCCGGCTGACTTCCCCAATTTTCAGTTTTACATTGTCTTAATTGAGCTCATTGACCATTGACCCAATGACCAATGACTATTTATTCAGTCACGACTTCATATTCACATACTGCAACGCCACACCAAAGTTGCCGGTATTGCATGCGGCAATCACTTCCTGCAGGTCATCCAGTTTTTTACCGGTTACGCGGATGATATCGTCCATAATGGCGGCTTGTACTTTAAGGCCTTTGTCTTTGATCATCTTTACTATTTTCTTGCTGTCTTCCTGTTTCAGGCCGTTACGGACTGTTACTTCTTTTTTCCAGTGCTTACCGCTTTGGTAGCCTTCCTTGCTGAAATCGTATATTTCGGCGGCCAGTCCCTGCTTCATGCTGCGGCTGATCAACACATCGGTGATCTGGTCCATTTTCATATCGCTGTCGGCTTCCAGTTTCAATATGAAATTCTTTTTATCAAGGTCTATTTCTACATGGCTTCCTTTAAAATCAAAACGGTTAGTGATTTCTTTTTTTACCACGTTAATGGCATTGTCAAGGGTTTGCAGGTCTACTTTACTGGCGATATCGAATGATGGCATAGCGGATGGATTTTGAGTGATGAAAATGCTTTTAAGGGGTTGATGTGGCAAATGTAAAAAAAGGGAAGCAGAACTGTGAAACACTATTTGGCAGTGGACCTTTCTTCCATTGCCATTCCTCGTTACTACTGCATACAGCCTATTCTTCGGAATAACAATGTTTCACCCGGTAATATTTTGAAATTGAATCTTTTACCTTGATATAGCCTGCTGCAGCATAAACCATAAGGTAGGACGAGTATCCATTGCCGTGCCTTATTGTTTCCACTGCCTTCTCTTCAATTCTTAAAGGGAGCATTGTTTTCTTTTCGAGGTATGTAGTGAATTCCAAAGTTGGTGCAGGCCCCAAGCTTAGATATTTTTCCTTCAATATCCAACAGTGGAGTTTATGATGTTGAAATAGAATGACTGTATCTTTTTGGGCTATACTGGTCGAACATACCGTTCCACCTGAAATGTCACATAAATTATATGTTTCGAATGGTTTTACTTTCATTTCGCCGGAAAAATAAAATGGAATCTGGCGACTTAACTCCGAAGTTCCCAACTGTTTCACAAGGTGATTGCCCTGCTTAAAGTAACGGTATGGTATCTCTGAATAAAATGGCGTATCGACTTCGCTGTATCTAAGTTCTCCGGGCAAACTGTCCATCACACCTCGTTTATCATATGAACCAAAAGGATGACGTACCTCGACCATGTTACTGTCGTCCCGGCAAATAAACATGCTGTTGGGTTCAGACATGCGATAATTTTCCTGCGCAAAATCCATTGAGTAAAGCATCACATGCTGCTTTGAAAATTCAAATGACGGGCTGCAGGAAAATAATAATGCACCACACAATATATAGGGAATGACATTCTTGCGCATACTGTGCATGGGTCGAAAGCTTGGTGCAGGCTAATAACGGTAAATATCGAGGTTATTGTCTACCAGCCAATCCACAAACTTCAAATTCCCTTTCACCCGAAACACATTGCCCGCTTTCGCCAATATCAGCATGCGGGTGTCATCTTGCTATGACACGACGCTTGAATGAAGGATGGAACAATCTTTAATTGGTGAAGCAATAATTTCATCGCAATATCGCATGGGACCTACCTTATTGTCTTAATCAAGTTTACCTGTATCGCAGGCCAATTTTAATTATCCTTCGGCTAAAATTAATTCTTCGCCAGGAAAATCTATTTTAGCCACAAAACAACAAATATGTACCCAAGGACAATTGCCATTGTTGTAATCCTAATGAGTCTTGCGGCCTGCAACAATAACCAGGAGGACAATGGCACTGTTACATTCAATAAAGATTCCAGTGACCGTACGGTTAAATTGTCAAAGCATGACCGCCGGTTTTTAGATCTGCAGGATTCCGCCCAATCCCAACTACACCAGTTTTTAGACTCATTCAGGATAAAGAGCACTGATAACGATTATGAATTCCTTGTAAAATCGGCCTTTTCAGATTCGGGACTAACCGAACATATGTGGAGCTATGTGTATGATATAAATGGCAATAATTTTGAGGCTATACTAGGTAACGAGCCCTTTACTGTACAAAATATTATCGAGGGAGATTCCGTTATTATCAAATCAACAGCAATTGAAGACTGGATGATAATTGACCATAAACGGGAAAAAAAATATGGTCATTTTTCGCAAGAGTATTTGAAAAGCCTGGAATAGATTCTGTTTTCATCCTACGATTCACAAAACCTTACCCATGTCACTAATTTTCATGTGTAAAACTACCCTACAAGGCAGCATTGATGGGATTGTTGGCGCTTGAAAAACAGGAGGCGAAGTAAGACCTACTTATCCAGTATATTCAACAAATGATGTTTCCCTTTTAGCATAAACTTCTTGCTTTGTTCAATGGCATCCATCACCTGATCTAATATGCCATCAGTAGTTTGGGTATAATCAATTTGCAGTGGCGGCTTAATAGTGACTGATAGCGTGCTGCCTTTCTTTTTAAACTTCAGGCCCTTTTTATCAAAGGCCCGCCAAAAGCCGTTAATCACCACGGGTACTACAATGGGTTGGTTATTTTTAATGATATGTGCTGTGCCTTTACGCCCTGGTGCAAAGGGTTTAGTAGTACCCTGCGGGAATGTGATCACCCAGTTTTTTTGCAAAGCTTCATCTATCTTTTTGGTATCGTGTTCATCGCGGTTACGTTGCACGTTCTGGCCTTCGGCACGCCAGGTACGCTTTACGGTAACAGCACCAGCAAGCGCAAAAATCCGGCTCAGGAAATTGCTTTTCATTGTTTCTTCTGCTGCTACAAATTTTATCCGGGTAAAGGGCCACAGGAGGTAAAACGGGTTCGTTAACTTTTTTGTAAAGCCAAAACGTTTGGCAGCGAAAATGTGCACAAATGCGATCACGTCGGCAAAATAGGTCTGGTGGTTGCTCACAAAAAGTACATTATTCTTAGGAAGGCCTTCCAGGTTTTCCATCCCTTCTATTTCCAGGTTGTTTACCATCGTAAGGCCTGGATAGGAAGCAAAGCCCACTGTAGCATGTACCAACCCCCTGATAAAAGAGAGATCTCCTATGTTCTTAAATAAAGCCATGGTAGTCAATCGTTATTTCCACTTGCAAATTAGGTCTTTAGTTGATTGGTTGATTAGTCGATTGGCGATTGGGGATTAGGGACTGGGGATTAGTAATTGGGCGGAAATGACTAGATAGGGTTATATAAATAGTGTGTTGCAGTTATGCAGAAAGCAATTTAGTTCGTAGCTGTGCTTACCAATCCTAATCAACTAATCCTTAATCAACCAATCCCTAACTCCTAACCCCTTATCCCTAATCATCAATCAACTAACTTGCGGCCTAAATAAAAACAGTATGGCAATACGGGCAGCGATCTTTGATATGGATGGGCTTTTGATAGATTCCGAACCATTGTGGCAGCAGGCAGCAGAAGAAGTTTTTCAACAATATCACCTGAAAATAACCCTCAAACAATACGAAACCACTACTGGTCTGCGGACCAAAGAATTTATAGAACACTGGTTCAATCATTTTAAACTACAGGAACACCTGCAGCCCCGGGCGGTGGATGATATTATTGAACTGGTAAAAGAAAAGATACAGCGCCAGCCTTCAGTAATGCCCGGCGTGCAGCATATCATTGAGTATTTTCTAAAAAAGAATTGTGCAATAGGCCTGGCTACATCTTCGCCCAGGGTGCTGGCGGATGTGGTGATAGACCAACTTGGGATTCGTAAAGTGCTGGGGGCCATTTCAACAGCCGAGCATTTGCCTTTCGGAAAACCGCATCCCCAGGTATATATTAACTGTGCCGCAGCTCTAACTGTATCCCCCACCGATTGTATTTGTTTTGAAGATTCATTTAATGGCCTGATATCCGCCAAAGCTGCGCGTATGAAATGCGTAGTGGTGCCAGCCAATCATTTATCGAATGATGCAAGATGGGGTGCTGCTGATCTGAAGATATCGTCCCTGCAAAACTTTAATGACCTCCTGATTCAACACCTTGTCTAGTAGACAGGCGGATAAGTAGACAAATCTGAGTATGTGGTTTCTTTTCCATTTCCACATTTCCACATTTTCACATTTCCACATTAATCTACATCCCCGGAAACCACGGGCGGGCAATCAATTGCCTGAATGGCCATGGCACAACAGCTATAATAATGATTAATGCCAACAGGAATAGCCAGGCCGCCGGCTTGTATTGAAATCTTTTCGCTTTGCCACGGCCGACGGTAATAAGGGCTATAGCGATGATCATTCCTACAAAATGTTCTACCACCCAGAACCTGGCAAATGAATCCTTCATGACAGCGCCAAAGTTGTACTCCATATTTTTAAGGATGGCGAGCCCAACCTTGCTGCTGCTAAACCACTGGTAAATACCAATAACAAAAGTGATATGGGCAGCGATGAGCAAAAAAAGACTGGTTCTGGCAATGCCTCTATTTTTTGCAAATGCCTGGAAAAGACAAATCGGTAATAAAAGCAGGATGATCCAACGCAATAGATTGTGAAGATGCAGCAGACCTTGTTCCATGAGGATTGATTTTTGAGTGGTTTATTAACAGTACAGTCTTAGTAGATGGCTACAAAGAAACGCTGTTAAGATCAAAAATCAAATTATGGATTTGTTGTGCGGTCAATCGTTGACCCTCAACCGTCAACCGTCCACAGGCAACCGACCCTAACATAACAATAATGTTGAATATGCAATGGACGGTGAACGAACAAATCACTCCACCCAATCGGCTACAAACACATTGGTATCCCTCGTACCGCCATTGTTACGATTGCTGCAAAAAACAATCTTTTTGCCATCGGGGCTAAACATTGGGAAAGCGTCAAAACCCTTATCGCGGCTGATCTTTTGCAGGTTGCTACCATCGGCATTGATCGTGTACATATTAAAAGGAAACCCACGCTTGTACTCGTGGTTGCTGCAGAAAATAATCGTTTTGCTATCAGGCAAGAAATTAGGTGCCCAGTTGGCCTGTCCATAGTGGGTGATCTGTTGTTGATTACTACCATCGGCATTTGCGGTAAACACTTCCATATTGGTTGGTGCTACCAGACCTTTACTCAACAGGTCTTTGTAATCCGCTTCTTCTTCAGGTGTTTTCATACGGCTGGCGCGCCAGATAATTTTTTTGCCATCGGGGCTGAACCAGGCGCCGCCATCGTAGCCAAGTGTATTAGTGATCCGGGTTACTTTTTCTGTTTTCATATCCATGATATACAGATCCAGGTCTCCATCTCTCATGCTGGTAAACAACATTTTTTTACCATCCGGGCTCAGTGTTCCCTCCGCATCATACCCTGGTGTTTTTGTAAGACGTTTAGTAATCTTTCCATCGGTATCTGCAATAAAAATATCGAAACTTTCATAGATAGGCCAGATATAGCGATTACCATATTTTGCCCTGTCTGGTAAAGGCGGGCAAGTGTCGGCACCAAGATGGGTACTGGCGTATAACACATGTTTGCTGTCGTTTAAAATATAGCCACAGGTAGTGCGGCCCTTGCCGGTGCTTACGAGTTTGTAGTTAAAGGGTTCGCTTGCTGTTTCGGGTACTTTCCCCATAAACATCTGGTCGCAAAGGATGCCGTCTTTTGCATTGGTTCGTTGAAAAATCAGGTATTTGCCATCGGCGCTCCAATAGGCTTCGGCATTATCACCTCCAAATGTTAACTGCCGGATATTTTTAAAATGTGGTTCATTGGCATATTGCAAAGAATCGGCAACAGGCTGGCGTACTGGCTGGGCGTTGGAAACAAAAGTTGCCGCCAAAAGAAAAAACAAGATATACTTCATCTAAAAAATTTCGGCAAAAGTAAGTGGGTGGCCTGCTTGTTATGTCAGGAGTTTGTCAATTCGTTAGGTAATTAGGGATTGGGGATTAGGGATTAGTTGATTGGTTGAGTAGTTGATTGGTTGATTGGTTGATTAGTCCATCTGGCCAACTAATCCCCAATCCCTAATCAACTAATCCCTAATCACCTAACCACTAAACAATACTCCGCTCCATCATTTTCTCTACCATTCGGTAGGTGGCGGGGCAATACTGGATATTTTGTTTGTGTACGTGGATATAGTCGGTCATGGGCTTTTTGGTAAGATGGGGAAACCCGGCACAATCGGCGGGTCTTATATCATAAATGGAACACATGTTCGTACCAAGGTCCAGCCATTGACAGGGTTGCTTTTTATTTTGCCAGTCCTTATCTTTCTTTTCGTATTTCAGGTAAGTTTCTTTAAACGCATCCTGGCTCATATTAAAATGCCGGGAGATCCGTTTAATATCTTCCTTATTAAACGTGGGTGTCATCACCTTGCAACAGTTGGCGCAGCTAAGACATTCTATTTCTTTCCATACCTCTACATTTATTTCCTCTGCAAGTGCGTCCAGGTGTGGCGAAGCTTTCTTCTCTACTTTGGTCAAAAAGGATTTCATGGCCTTTTGATGCAGCCGCACTTTGGCATTGAACGAGCGCTTGTTCATGGGTAAGGGAAAATAACTTATTGATTAAAGGGCCGAAAATACAGCCTTGCGATGAATAACGGCAAACGTGTTGTTACCAAAGTTATTATTTCAACTTTCGCCGCCTGATCCCGGGCAAAGTTTTGTCTTTTGTGACATTCCAAAGAATAGATTATACAAGCCAGCACATCTGATTCAAATATCGTGAGCGTCGCAGAATATATGCCGAAGCTAATCGACCCTGAACCTTAGAACTTGAAACTTGAACCTTGCCCCTTGAACCTTGACCCTTAAGAAACCTGTGAAACTTCAACTGGCGGCGTATTAGAAGCCACCAACAAATTACATAGTTTAAACAGTTCCCTGGCGCCCACATTGGCATCCCAATCGTATTCGCCCACACCAATTTCATTCAGGTCGAAGCCCACTAACTGGCGGCCGCTTTGAATCACTTTTCTAAAAAGGTAATTGACCTGTTCGGTTTCCAGTCCGCCCTGTACGGGTGTTCCGGTGTTTGGGCAAAGTTTGGGATCCAGCCCGTCTATATCAAAGCTGATGTACACTTTTTGTGGCAGTTTACTTACAATTTCATCGCAGATCTTTGCCCATATTTCACCTTCGTATTGGCGGCTTTTTATCTCCCGGTCGAAGTAGGTAATAACGCGGTAATTGCTGCCGCAGATCATATCCCATTCGGTTTTACCATAATCCCTCACCCCCACCTGCACGAGGCGTTTCAATTCCGGTATTTCCGCCAGGGCATTGTACATAATGCTGGCGTGACTATAATTAAAATCTTCGTAGGCTTCGCGGAGATCGCAATGGGCATCTATCTGCAAAATGCCGAATTCGCCGTGGTGTTCTGCAATGGCCCTAAAAAAACCAAGCGGCGTACTATGGTCACCACCGAGCAGGGCCACCAGTTTGCCTTGCTTTAACAGGGCGCTGGTTTGTTCGTACACCCAATTATTTAGGAATTTGCTGCCTTCATTAATATCCTTGAGGCTTTTGCACATAAACTTGTTTCCTTCCACACTTTCATCCTTCGAAATAAAATCGATGTAGAGCTCAGCTTCTTTACGCAGGTAGTCGCTTTTTAAAAGAATCTTTTTGTCGATGGGCCGCATATAAAAACCCTGCTTCCAGCCATCGGGTACTTCTGGATCAAAAAGATCTACCTGCAGCGAAGCTTTGAACACATGCTCCGGACTTCGGGCTGTACCACCACCATAACTCACAGTTACTTCCCAGGGAACCGGCACTATTACCAACCGTGATTCTTCTTCTGTAAACGGTAAACCAAAAATGTTGTTATTCGGGTTACCCACTCCATCGGAGTCAAATTTCGAAAGGTCTGTCATTACGCATCTTTAAAAAGCGGTGCAAAGTAAGATGAAATGTTGGTTTGCGTGCCAATTAAAAGGTTGCGCAAATGGTAAATCAATTACGAAAAAAAGATGCTGTAGGTTTATGACTATTTGTTACGTCCTATCACAGCACTACAAAAATTCGCGAAGTGACACTGCGGCAATATTCCCCGCTGGCGGGGACAGATTTTGCCGCAGGCAAAAGCAGGGGTGGGATGCGGGGTGCAAGGCAAATCGATTGCCTCAAATCTAAATTCACAAATCATAAATCCAATCTACCACCTGGCCACCAGTTTTAAATTGATCAATCTCGGCGTAAGCCTGTTGGGGATGGTAAAGGTATTGTTGGCAAAATCTTTGATCAGGGCGTAGGAAATAGTATTGGCACGGTCGATGAGGTTGAAGACTTCGAGGCTGGCCCAGATGGTTTCAAAATTACGTAAAGGGTTGTGACTGCGGCGTTTACTGCGGTCACCGTCCAGCAAAAGCGCACTAAAACCTATATCGGTGCGGATATAATTCGGTATCTCCAGCGCATTGCGGTACTTGGTGCTGCCGGCGATATTGTAGGGCAAATTAGTACCGTAAATAATGCTGAGCGATACTTTAAAATTCTTGTTGGTGCTGAGATAATCCTGGAAAAACACGCCAAAATTAAAGCGGCGGTCCGTTGGGCGGCGCAGCCAGCCAATATCTGTTTTGACAGAATCCTTTATCACCTGGTCCTTGGTGCTGCCGGTAATTTCTTCGCCAGCGGCGTTAAAGTATTTCTGGTAAAAATCGCCTTCCAGGTTTTCCTTTGTGTTCATCAGGCCAATGCTGATCCAGCTTTCGGCGTCTTTCACCAATTCTCCATACAACCTGGCTTCAATGCCATATGCATAGGCTTTGGCGCTATTGGTTCCAAAGTACCGGACCCGCACATTGTCTATATCGTATGGCACTACATCGTGCATGCTTTTGTAATAGGCTTCAGTATTGAGGCGAAACGGCCTCCCCTGCACCTGGAAAGCATAATCCACACCACCACTCACCTGGTAACTTTTCTGTGATTTAAGCGCAGTATTTACACTGCCATCCGGACGGCGCATTTCACGGTAAAATGGTGGTTGGTTATAGATACCCACAGAGGCACGGAATATAACGTCTTTCTTTTCCCATTGGGTGGGTTTATAGCTGAAACCCAGCCGTGGCGAAATCAGGAATTCATTGTTGAGGTTATTGATATTGTAGCGAACACCTGCATTGAAAGTGAACTTGCTGCCGAGCAGTATATTATCCTGGATAAAGCCCTGGAGGCGGGCAATATTGAGTTCGCTCCTGGCATTAATGCTGCGGTACAAACTTAATGGGCCAATGCGGTTGGGCAAGGCATAACCGGCGCTATCCTGGTATTCCCATTCCTTCAGCACATCGCTTATTTTTTCTATCGAAAAACTATTGCCGAACTGGATAAAATGTTTGTCCTTTTCCAATGTGCCTTTCAGCGAGGCCGTGTACACCTGTACATCCAGTTTGTTGCGGCTAAAGTTTTGATATACGCCGGCACCCAAAGGGTTTACGATCAGGCCAAAAGTAGGTTGGGTATTGTCGAAATCACGATCACCGAAAAGGTAGGCCCCGGCAATGTCTACGTTCTCCTGTTCCTTGTTTTGAAAGCGGCTCAACATACCCTTGAGTTTAAACCTGGGTGACAGGTTTAAAGTGGCGCTCAATCCCAGCATATTGGTATTGTACTTGTCTTTTTCCTGTCCTTCAAAATAAATATCGAGACCCAGGTTTTGGGTATAGAGCGGCGAAAAAACAGACGTGGTTTGCTTGCTTTCTTCGGGGAACAGGGTGAATTTGGTGCTACCCAGGTTGGCCAGTAATTCGAGTAGCAATTTGGTGCGTGGCTGCCAGGTAATATAAGCCTGAAAATCGGTGGAGGAAGGAACATAGTTCCCCTTGGTTTCCTGAGAACCGAGCAGGCCTTTGAGGTTGCGGTTGCGGAAGCCGATATTGTAGGTCGCTTTGTTTTTCGCCAGCAGGCCTTCGATGTGCACGCCCTGCTCCAGGAGCCCGATATAGGCGCTACCGCTGTTGCCGCTGATCGTGTCTGGCTTCTTATAAGTGATGTCGAGCACACTGCTCATTTTATCGCCGTACTTACTCTGGAATCCGCCATTGAAAAAATTGACCGAGCGGGTCATTTCGGGGTTGATAAAACTCAATCCTTCCTGTTGCCCGTTGCGGATCAGGTAAGGGCGGTACACTTCAAAATCGTTTACATAAATTAGGTTTTCGTCGAAGCTGCCACCCCGGATACTGTATTGGTTGGTGAGTTCACTGCGGGCACTGCCTGCAAAAATCTGTATCATGCTTTCAATGCTTGACAGCGGCGTGGGATTATTCAAAGCTAGCTTGGGATTGATCTTGATAAGACCTGTCTGTGTTCTTTCGGCTTTATTGGTCACCACAACATCCTGCAGTATGAAGGAGCCTTTCACCATCTGGATCGTGATTGTTTCTTCTTCCCCATTAACGAGGTAAAAATTGGTTTGCTGCTGGTTATAACCCGAATAGCTAAACACCAATGCTACGGCTTTTCCTGAAGGCACCGTTATAGAAAACTTACCGCTGTCATTGGTAGTACTTACGGCTGCCTGTTTCCCCAAAATGCCAACGGAAACTTTCGCCATCGGCTTATCCTGTTCATCCACCACTAGCCCACTGATGGTCGCCGTTTTCTTTTGGGCAAAAAGGGAAAAGGAAGTCGCGATAAAAATGATCAGGAGGCTGTATATCCGCATAGCTGGTTTTGAGAATGGGTGGAAAATTAAGGAAGATTTGGAGATAAGAGATATTAGATGACAGATTATAGATTTTAGACCTTAAGGGAGCTGCGTAACCGGCTGAAAATAGTATCCTGTTTTTCACAACGAAATATCTCCCGTACTTAAAAAAAGGTAGAATCGGCAGATTATTAAATAATTTTTGGGCTGTCATTTAAAGGCACAATGCAGTACCGGATGTGAAATGGAAGAGCTGATAACCGTTGTTTAAGTGACTGTGACCATTGTCACGCTAAAAGATGATGGTTGTCATAAAATGTCAGATGGGCCAGGAATAGCTTTATGCTAATTACAAATGTCATGAGAGCTATCCTGACTTCCAGCATTTTGCTGATGAACTGTATCGTTTTTTCCCAGGTAACTGTAACGATTAACTGCACTGGAACCCCTGGTAGTTATAATTCAGGTACGGTTAGCAGTGCCGGTATAAAAACGCCCGGTGTAATGGCCAACCTAAATAATTCCTCCGCAAATCGTGGTTGGGCATCATTCGATTTATCAGGCATCCCCGCCGGTGTCAATTTTATTAGTGCTTCGCTTCGTTTTACCACCTTTAATGCCACCAGCTCTGATTCTTATAACGATTTGTATGGTTTTGGAGGATCTCCGGCTGTCACTAACGGCACATCCCTATTTGCGCAATGTGGATCAGGTAGCAGTTTCAATAACAGCAACTGGCTGGCCAATGGCGTCAATACCGATACGTTCAACGCTGCGGGCCTGGCTTTTTTAGCGGCTAATTCCGGATCGCCTGTTAATATAGGCTTCGCCAGGTCGGGGTCGAACAATTACAGTATCTATGGTTTTGAAGCAGCAGCCGATTCGCAACCCCAATTAACCATTACTTATGCCTTACTGCCATGTACTGGTGCACCGGCGGGCGGCGTCACCAATTCGACGTTCACCAGCATTTGCGACCCGGCAACACCCTATACCCTTACGGTTTCGGGCGCTGCCGGCATTAATATCGGGGGCCTTACGTTTCAATGGCAATCGGGTGCTGATACTATTAACTGGACGGATGTTCCCGGAGCTTCAGATCGTTCTTTAACCCAAACCCAGGGCCTAAGCCGGTGGTACCGGAGAAAAACCGGGTGCGGAACTGACTACGGATATTCAACACCCAAAAAAATATACATCAACGAGCTAAGTAGCGGCGGTACCATTTTTGGCACCAGATTCTTTTGTAATAATGGTCAACCCGTAAAGCTTTATATCAAAGGCATTACAAATACGACCATGCTATCCTATCAATGGGAGCTGTCGCCCGATGGTACTGTGTATTCAAATATCCCCGGCGCTATCCATGATACACTCAATACCATTATTTCCGCCGAAACCTGGTACCGGCGCAAGACTATTTGCGGAGGAAATATTTTCTACAGTAACACCAGGCGCATTCAGCAAAGTTCAAACCCGATCATCCCTGTTTATAAAGATTTTATTGGTGAAGGCAACGCCTGTTTAACACCGGACAGCGCCAACAGGTGGACTGTTTCCCCGGAACAAGCGGCAATAGGTGGCATGACTAGTGGGTACACCGGGAACCGGCAAAACTTATGGCTGTTTTCACCCGGCATACTGCTAACCGGCCAAAAAACATACCGGGTAAGATATTACAGATATATGCATGGCACTGATACCGAAGCCTGCTCTATAACGCTAAAGGCTGGTCGTGCAGCCAGTGCAGATTCAATGGCTTTTTGGATGATGAAGGAAGAATCTGATGCAAACTGGCCACCGTTCGGCAGCCTGATCGGTTATATTTATGCCGAATTTACCCCGCCAACTACGGGTACTTATTATTTTGGGTGGGGTTACGGCGCAGACGGCCCAACTACCGTTACCATTAATGATCTTTCGGTAAAACTATCGCCTTCATGTCCGGCTCCGGTCAATCTTACTGTCAGTAATCTCACTCCGGCATCCGCTACATTTAATTGGCAACTCAACCCGGATAATGGCAACGATACTGTTCAGAATTTTAAATGGCGCATTGAAAGAAACGGTCATCCATTTGCAGACAGCGGATTTGTTACCGGTAATCAAATGGTAGTGAGTAACCTCGTGCCAGATACCAGCTATACTTTTAGAGTTTTTTCTAATTGTGGTGAGGCCTCTACCCCACCCTACAGCCCAACAGCTACAATTGTTTTTAGAACGCCGGGAATTAATGACGAGTGTAGCGGGGTAGTCGAAATTTTGCAAACCACATACAGCGATAGTTGTACAGGACGATTTGTAAGCACATTTTATGGCAGCCCTTCGGGCAATCCGTCCCTATGTAATAACACTGATTTTGATGATGATGTCTGGTACAAGTTTACTGCATTACACACATCGGCCATTCTTAAAATTAAGAACTATAAAGTAGTTAGCTGTGCTTCTACGGGGCTGGTAAATGCAGTTTACCAGGACAGTTGTAATACCCCTACCGCCTTTGGTTGCGATTTCATCGCTCTTCCATTGGGCTATGGTGAAAAATTTATTCAAGGGTTAACGGTTGGTAAAACTTATTACCTGAGGCTGGCATCCAAAGGCCTGGGCTCAGTAATTAATTTTAATTTTTGTGTGATGGTTCCGGATTTGCTGGGGCCATCCATCACCGCTATTAACGGCACTTCTGTTTGTGCCGGTTCACCTGTTAACCTTTCAGGTGCCCATTTTAACGGTACTACCTCCGTTAAACTGGGTACTATGTCTGCCGATTCTTTCTCGATTGTATCCTCTAATAGTATTAAGGCCTATTTTAATAAAGCGCATCAGGGCTATATAACGGTAGCTACACCTCGTGGCACGTCCACGTTTAAGGGCAATTTGGTTACAATCAAATCGAGTCCTGTTTTACCGATTACCGGACCATGTTGCCTCGGCGGAAATGAGAATATTATTGTGAGTTCTGAGATTGGCCTCAGGGGTATGTATTTAGGGCTGGATGGCAGGGGTGAAATGGATGTCAAAATGTATGAATGGAATCTCAACGGCAAAACTGTGGCTGGTGGCAACGGAATTGGTGCTGCACCGAACCAGTTTAATGCTCCGTTTGGTATTACAAAAGATGCCATGGGCAATTTGTATGTAGCCGATGCAGGCAATCATCGGATACAAAAATTTTTACCAGGCAATAATAATGGAATTACAGTAGCAGGCGGCAACGGAGCCGGGGCCGGGGCCAACCAGCTTAATAATCCCCGTGGGGTTTTTGTGGATGCCAACGGAAATATTTATGTAGCCGATGCAGGCAATAACAGGATTCAAAAGTGGCTTCCAAATTCAACGGGAGGTAGTACTGTTGCCGGAGGTAACGGCTTTGGTATTGCTGCTAATCAATTTAATTTTCCTCACGGTGTCGTAGTAAATGACTCGGGATATATTTATGTGGCCGATGCCAACAATAACCGTGTGCAAAAGTTTGCACCTGGCAATGTCACCGGGGTTACAGTTGCAGGTGGTAATGGCGGTGGCAGTGCAGCTAACCAGTTAAACTATGCAACGGGTGTTTTTGTTGATCCTGCGGGCATTGTGTATGTAAATGATTTTCTCAATAACCGTATCCAAAAATGGGCGGCCGGAGCTGTTACCGGTATTACAGTTGCCGGTGGAAATGGCGCCGGGAGTGGCATTGATCAACTAGATTCACCGCGCGGCCTGTTTGTTGATTATTACGGCAATGTATATGTGGCCGATCAAAATAATAGCCGCATACAAAAGTGGCCTCCGGGTTCCGTGTGGGGTGAAACTATCGCCGGCGGCAATGGTGCGGGAGGCGATTCCAACCAACTGGCTGCACCGGCTGCCATTTTTGGAGAGAATACCGACAAGGGTATCATGTATGTTGTTGACCGGTTAAACAACAGGGTGCAACAGTTTTCATTTCCAACCACTTATAGTTTTAAGCCATTGCTTCCCGGTGTGTACCAGGCCAGCCCGCTTTTTGTCAACGGATGCTATAACTGGACCGGGGATAACACCATCAACCCAGGTTATAGTACCACTATTTGCCCCGGTGGCCGTATCTACTTTCTCTCCGCCAATGCAGGCCCGGGCAATACTTACCAATGGCAGGTCAATAACGGATCAGGGTTTGTGAACATCGTAAATGGAGGAGTGTACAGCGGCACCGGTACCGATTCCATCTGGCTAAATAAGCCACCAACATCCTGGTATGGAAATATATACCGGTGTGTTGTGAATGGCAACGTTCTCAGCCCCGAATACCAGTTAAAATTTGCAGTCAGGTGGACCGGCTTTTTCGACGAAGGTTGGGAGGGGACTTACAATTGGGATTGTGGGATACTGCCAGACGAGAATACCGACGTCATTATTAAAACGGATCAGTTTCAAACCCGCTTCCCGGTAATCAGTTCCAATGCGGTATGTGGTAGTTTAAAGCTAGACCCGGGGGCCACTTTAACCGTAAAAAGCTCGGGCAAATTAGATATCAAACGAAAGAATTAACCGGCTTCTTATTTGTTGATTTCCTGAACCTTTTGCCAGTAGCCCAGTATGCTTACCGGCAAAAACAAGGGGTAAGTGCAAACCGCCCCTTTTTCGTATGCAGATAGTACCCCGCTATTCAGCAGTGCACTAAAGCACCCATAATCCTCTGGTGCCCCTGCTCCCCGATATTTAGCAACCGCAAATTGCCAGCTCTTTCTCATCCTAATAAACTTAAACTATGGGCGGTAGTTTGTAATGAAAACATTAACCTAAACACACTGGCGCAGCGCGCAAGAACGTTTCGACCGGCCTGCTATTTTGTGGTATAACATTACGGATCTTTACTATCTTGGTATCCCAACCCAAAACGCTTCCTATGTTCAAAAAAATACCCGCCGTACTGCTTTTATTGACCATCGTTTTTAGCACAGTAGTCACTGCACAATGCGTTACCCCCGTTTCCTTTCCGTATTTTAATGGATTTGAAAATGAGACAGTGGATGCAATGCCCACCTGTTTTACGCTCGGGAAAATCCCTGGTGGGGGTGACACTTTAACAGCTAAAGTGGGGGCAGGAAATGCTTACCAGGGTTCAAAAAGATTAGAAGTAGCGGGTGCACTTTATAGCATCATGTCAGGCAACGGGTGGTTATTTTTTCCGGCGATGAACTTCACCGCGGGGCAAATCTATAATCTCTCATTTAAGTATCGCGCCCTGCCCAGCCCCACAAACTATAGTAATTACAGTACAAGGTTCCAGGTGTATTACGGTTCCAGCCCAACACACGCCGGGATGACAAACAATATAGGTTGTGGTTCAGCCTGGAGTTCTTTTTATACCCCCTTCTCTGTGAACATTACACCTCCAGCCGGAACCGGGTATATTGGAATTCGCGTATACTATACTTATGAATCTGGAACCGTATTGTGGCTCGACGATATAAAAGTTATCGAAAATGGATCCACAGCCTGCCCAGGTTTAACCGGAGGTATCACAGTGACGAACGATAGTCTCAATTTTAGTACGGCCAATCTAAAATGGGCAAATATTCCGGGCAGCGGCACCTCATACGACTGGGAACTGCGCACCAATATAGAAGTGGGAGAACCTGTAGGACTGGTTTCCAACGGATCCGGAATTGACACCAGTATCACATTAAACGGGTTAAACGGCGATACCCGTTATTATTTTTATGCAAGGACAAAATGTAATGGGGTTACTCCAGGCACCTGGGCTTCCACCCGGTTTAAAACCCGGTCGCCTGAATATGCTACCATGGCACTCCCCGTAAACATTGTTCCTTATAGTTTTGGCCCTATGGTGAGTACGGGAGTGATTGGCACTTCCGATTTCATGGAAGCCGGAGATAATAACTGGTACAGTTTTACCCCCAATCAATCCAGGGTCATTTTGCAGATCAGGAACAAACTTGGCTATACCGTGTCGGGTGCTGCTGCAGGAATGATGTATGACCTCTATACCGCCAAGCCTGACGGAACTCCTGGCGGCCTGGTCAGCAGCAATTGGTTGTCGCTTACCTCACCCTACCAGTTTTGCATTGAAGGTACTTGTTACACCGATTTCCTGGGCGGTAGCGAACCATTTGGAGGGCAAACAGATTTACCGACAGTCATTCCGGGTCAAAAGTATTTTATCCGTTTCCGGACAGGGACCACAGCTTGTGACCGGGAGGCGAGGCATTGCATCAAATCTTTTAGGGCCGTATTGATGTACGAGGACCGCGATGTTTGGACAGGAATTGGTACAACTGAAACACGAGCCTTAAATGGAACTGACTGGAAATCGTTTCATGATCGTCTGGATGGCAAATTTTTTGGTCGTATCAATCCACAGGGAATGAATGGTGGAAATGTAATGGGTAAGGCATTTATTAAAACGGGGGCATTGAGATTGGATAGCAGTGGCAGGAAATACTTTGACAGGAGTTTTCGTTTTATTTCCAATGTAGTTACTTCCGGAAACTATAAGGTCAGGTTGTATTTTACACAGGCTGAACTCCAGCGTTTTACAGATACAACCGGCAATCAGCTACAGGACCTTCGCGTATTATTCAACAATGACTCGATCTTAACCACCAACCCTTCAAGTGGTGTAGTCCCGTATATTAAAAGCGGGCAATCCATCATGCCGGTAACGGGTACCTATTACCAATATTATTACCTGGAATTTGAAACAGATAAGTTAGGGACATTTTACATTTATGGTACCGCGCCGGTTGTACCGGATACCGGCTGTCCTACAGCTTTGATCCCCTATTTTAACGGATTTGAAGATGAAACGGTAAATGTGATACCGACCTGTTACACGATTGGTAAGATTTCCGGTGATTCTTTATTGAGCAGTGTGCAATCTGAAAATGCTTACCAGGGCACTAAGAGTTTGAAAGTATCCGCTTCGCCCGGGAGCCTGAATATGGGGAGCGGGTGGTTATTTTTGCCGCGCTTTAACTTTGCCGAAGGGCTAACATATACTATCTCATTTCAATATCGTTCCCAACATACAAATACACCGTATAATCCTTATCCAACAGATTTTACCGTGTATTATGGTTCAGGCCCTTCAAATGCCGGTATGACCACCAATATAGGTTGCGGATCATCCTGGAGGAACACTTATACTTCCTTTTCTACGGATTTCACTCCCCAGGCCGGCCCTGGTTGTATCGGCATAAAGATTCCTTGGAACCCCGAATCCGGAAGTGCAATATGGGTGGATAATATCCGGATTATTGAAAATGGTTCTTTGTCCTGCCCTAAAGTTATCAATGGGCTGACAGTAACTAACGATAGTCTTGATTTTACGAAAGCAACATTTAAATGGGCGAGACCGTCCGGCTCTGTCAGCCCTTATAACTGGGAATTGCGCACCAACATTGAAGTGAGTCAAACCATTGGGCGTGTTTCCAGCGGTACTATAAACGACTCAAGCCTGTCTCTTTCCGGTTTGAACGCCGATACCCGTTACTACCTGTTTGTAAGATCAAGTTGCAGCGGAATTGTTCCAGGTAAATGGGCCTCCATCCGGTTCAAAACTACATCACCTGAATACGCATCCATGGCGCTTTCCGTTAACGTGTCGCTGTATAATTTTGCAGGTGGCGGAGGCTTTACCACACCAGCAGATTTTAATGAAACAGGAGAATTGAACTGGCATACATTTATCCCCAACCAATCAAAAGTCATTCTCCAGGTAAGGGACAAAGTGAGTTATCTCCCGTTGCTAAACGGTGGGGTCATCAGTTATGATTTATATAATGCTACAACAAATGGCACGCTTGGAACACTGGTTAGCAGCGCAACGTTAGATCTCACGAGCCCCTATCAATTCTGCGTGGAAGGCACTTGTTACCCCGGACGGTTTTCTTACAGCGAAACTGAAAGTGGCGGACAGTTTGCATTACCTGCCCTGGTTCCGGGTCAGAAATATTTTATTCGCTTCCGTGGCGATGCCGGTCCAGCCTGGTGTAAGAACGCTGGCAACAGTATCCGTTTTTTTACTGCTGCATTCATGTATGAAGACGAAGATGTCTGGCCACGGCCAACCATTTCGACTTCCTATGCTGATCAAACATTACTATTGAGCGGCGATACGGCGAAATCCTTTCATCATCTCCAGGAGGGTGGTATTTTTGCGCGGGTAAGTGCCCAGGGAATGGATGCAGGTGACGTAACCGGCAAAGCCTTCATTAAAACCGGGGCTATGAGGAGAGACAGCAGTGGCATCAAATATTTCGACCGCAGTTTTCGGTTTATTTCCAATACAATCACAACTGGTAACTATCGGGTTAAGTTGTATTTCACCCAGGCCGACTTGCAACGATTTACAGATTCTACCGGAAAACAATTATCAGATCTGCGGGTATTATTGAACAATGACTCCATCTTAATTTCCAATCCACCAGACGGCGTTGTGCCACTAATCAGTACTGGTCAGCAAATTATACCTACTAGTGGCACTTATTACAACTATTACTACCTGGAGTTTGAAACCCCTGACCTCGGCACCTTTTATATACATGGTGGCATCGCATCAGTTCCAGAAATCACACAGCATCCCGTCAGCGTGATACTCAGTTGTAGCGATTCACTTATTACACTTTTTACTGCAGCAACTTATGGCCTTCCGGCAGCAACCGTACAATGGCAGCGAAGCACTGACGGAGGCGCTACCTGGACCAATATCAACGGCGCCAACAACAGTGGTTATACATTTATCTTCTCCGGCAATGCATTCAGCGGCACGCAGTACCGCGCTGCCTGGACCAATGGCGGCGGAACGGTCTATAGCAATCCTGCCACTATTCGCAGACTGGCAGCAACCCTTACCGCACCATGCTGCCAGGGAGCTCCCATTACGGCCAATGCCAACGCAGGTATCAGTCATATCACCTGGTTTTTAAATGGCAATATAGTGGCATCCCAAATTGGCAACTGGCAACCCAATGCTACCAATATTGCCGGCGGCAATGGCAGCGGAACAGGAGCCAACCAGTTCACCAATGCGTTTGGTGTTGCGCAGGACAGGGCAGGCAATGTGTATGTTGCAGATGCGGGTAATCATCGTATACAAAAGTTTGCTCCCGGCAGCAACAGCGGCGTAACAGTGGCAGGCGGCAATGGCATGGGCGCAGCGGCAAACCAACTCAATAATCCCCGTGGTGTATTCGTGGATACTTCCGGTGTTTTATACATAGCGGATGCAGGCAACAACCGGGTATTAAGATGGTTTGTAAATGCCACCAGTGGCATAACAGTGGCCGGCGGAAACGGACAGGGTTTTGCAGCCGATCAACTCGATTTTCCACACGGTGTTTATGTGGATGTGCCGGGCAATGTGTATGTAGCAGATGCCAACAATAACCGCATACAAAAATTTGCTTCAGGCAATACCCAAGGCGTTACTGTGGCAGGTGGAAATGGAGCAGGTGCGGCAGCCAACCAACTCACCTACGCCACAGGTGTATTTGTAGATAGCGCCGCCAATGTGTATATCAGTGATTTTAATAATAACAGGGTACAAAAATGGGCCGCTAATACTATAACAGGCACCACGGTTGCAGGTGGTAACGGCCAGGGCAGCGGTGCCAGCCAATTGGACGCTCCGCGGGGTTTATCCGTTGATTGCAGCGGTAATGTATACGTAGCCGACCAGAACAATCACCGTATTCAAAAATGGGCTCCTGGTGCCACAAGCGGTACTACCATTGCTGGCGGAAACGGCTCGGGGAGTACAGCAAACCAGCTGAGCAGCCCCGCTGCTGTTTATGTAAATGATAAGGGGAATATTTATGTGGCCGACCGGCTTAACCAACGGATCCAGCAATTCTCTTTAACCAATAGTTTTAGCTATACACCCATTCAGGATGGTGTTTATACTGCGCAAGTTAGCAGCGGCTGCTGTATGGTCACTACTTCACAGGTAATTATTAACCCCAGTGGAGGCTCCACTATTTGCCCGGGCGGCAGTACCTATTTTGTAAGTGGTGCAGGACCAGGCAATACCTACCAATGGCAGGAAAACAGCGAAGGGTCTTATGTATTCATCAATAATAATGCTTTGTACAGTGGCACCGGTGCAGATACTTTAAGGCTAAATGCGGCCCCGACTTCGCTGCACGGTTACAAATTCCGCTGTCTTATCAACGGCACAACATATAGCCCGGAATACACATTGAAATTTGGTGTAAGCTGGACTGGTACGGCAAGCACCGCCTGGGAAAATCCAGCCAACTGGAACTGTGGCGTTTTGCCGGATGGCAATACAGATGTGATGATCAATCCGGGGCTTAGCAATTATCCGCAGGTGAATGCGAATACTTCCTGCGGCAGTTTAAAACTAATGCCAGGTACAACGGTAACAGTGAAAACAGGAATGAAGCTGGATGTGAAAAGGCGGCTTTGACTAGGGAAAATTTCGGGTTAAATACTATCTTGTAATCCCAACCCAAAACACTTCCTATGTTCAGAAAAACATTTTGCATCGGGCTGATATTAAGCCTCGGCTTTTCGTTACAAATATTGGCCCAATGCAATACTGCCGTTAGTTTGGCTTATTTCAATGATTTCGAAAATGAAACAGTAGGAATTCCTCCTCAATGTTTCACCAGCCAGAATGTAACGGGCAATATATCAGTGGCCGTTAAAAATGGCGCTTCTGCATACCGGGGATCCAACTATCTGGATATTTCTGCAATTCCTCTTACTAAAGGTTGGGTATTTTTACCGGCAATGAATTTTGTATCAGGCCAGCGTTATAATCTGTCATTTTACTTCCGGATGTTTCATAATGATACTTATGGGGCCGGATTTGATATCTACTACGGCACATCGCCAAACCCGGCTTCAATGACAAAAATAATTGTGAATGATCAGTATTATGGTTCCTCATAATCCCCTTACAGACAACTGAATAACGGCTTTTCCACCCCAACCGGGCAATATTACATCGGTATATTCTACCAGTCGGGTGGCCCCAGCGGTAGCTTATTGATAGATAACCTGGCGGTTATATCTGGAAATGACTGCAGCGGTCTTTTAGAATTACCTTATACAAAAGATTTTGAGAATGATGACATTGGCGAAATACCAAAATGCTTTACCGTTGATGACAAAGCCAACTATTCCAACTGGTATTTAAATGCGTCTGTCAGAACGGGTACCGCTTACCAGGGGAGTAATTTCCTGCATTTTTATGCTTATGGTGGCGATCCCGCCAACACTAATTCCTGGCTCTTTTTTCCGGCATTGAATTTTACACCTGGTAAAACATACAAAATATCTTTTAAATACCGGGGCTACAATAACCGGCCGGTAAATGACTATCCATTTGAAATC
This sequence comes from Bacteroidota bacterium, assembly GCA_040386335.1. Classification (GTDB taxonomy): domain Bacteria; phylum Bacteroidota; class Bacteroidia; order Chitinophagales; family Chitinophagaceae; genus JAZKFT01. The sequence goes on along the minus strand of JAZKFT010000045.1, from coordinate 86,675 downwards.
GCTTATGGATCTGCACCCAACGCTATTTCTATGCAGACTGCTGTCGGTGCGACAACTTACTGGCCCAATACCTATCAAACATTTGAAGCCAATTTTCTGGCAGCGGCAAATAAAAATTATATCGGCTTACACTTTATGTCAGGGCAGGATTGGGGCAATGCACTATATATAGACAATCTGAGTATTGTAGAAAAAGTAGCACCTCCCTGCAACTTATTTACTGCCACTCTTAACGCCCCCTGTTGTACAGGCGGCACCATTACTGCCAATGCCAGCAGCGGCATCAGCAGTATCAACTGGTTCCTGAATGGAAACATGGTAACAACTCAAACGGGTAACTGGCAGGAAAATGCAGTAAGTGTTGCCGGTAATAATGGAAATGGAAATGCTGCTAATCAGCTGTCCACTCCTTTTAGTGTTACTGCAGACACTACGGGTAATATCTATGTAGCCGATGCCGGCAACCATCGTGTGCAAAAGTTTACACCTGGCAGCTCCGCGGGCATCACCGTGGCCGGTGGTAATGGAAGCGGTTCTGCCGCCAATCAGCTCAATAATCCCCGCGGCGTTTTTATAGACAAAAACGGCAGCATATATGTGGCAGATGCCGGCAATAACCGGGTCCAAAAATGGGTAACGAATGCTGCTAATGGGGTCACGGTTGCAGGAGGGACTGGCCAGGGGGCCGGTGCTGATCAACTCGATTTTCCGCATGGTGTTTTTGTTGACACCCTGGGTAACGTTTATGTAGCCGATGCCAACAATAACCGGGTCCAAAAGGTTGCTCCTGGCAGTCCGTCAGGCGTTACCGTTGCAGGAGGTAATGGCAATGGCACAGCCAGCAACCAACTCTGGTACGCCTCGGCCGTGTACGTAGATGCCGCCCAAAATGTTTATGTAAATGATTTTGTAAACAACAGGGTGCAGAAATGGGAAGCCAACGGAGTAACCGGCACAACGGTTGCCGGCGGCAATGGTGCGGGCAATGCTGCTAACCAATTGAACGGACCGAGAAGTATATATGTCGACTGTCGTGGCGATGTTTATGTTGCTGATCAAAATAATCACCGCATACAAAAATGGTCACCGGGTGTGGCAACGGCCAGCACCATTGCAGGCGGAAATGAAGCCGGCAGCGGACCAGGCCAACTGAACAGCCCCGCCGCCCTGAATGGTGACAGTAAAGGCAATTTGTATGTTGCCGACCGGCTCAACCATCGCGTTCAGCAGTTCACATTAAGTAAGAGTCTTGGTTATACGCCTATGCAGGGTGGTGCTTATAAGGCACAGGTAAATGGCGGCGCATGCTGTACGGTAACAACTCCCCAGGTCGTCATCAACCCCACCAGCGGATCCCCGGTTTGCCCGGGAAGCAATACCTTGTTTGCAAGTGGTAATTCCACCCCTGGCAATACCTACCAATGGCAGGAAAACAGCGAAGGGTCTTATGTATTTCTTGGAAATAATGCGATTTATAGCGGAACTGGTTCCGACACGCTGATATTAAAGAATGCGCCATTGTCTATGAATGGTTACAAGTTCCGCTGTCTTATAAACGGCACCACGTATAGCCCTGAATACACGTTAAAATTTGAGATAAGCTGGACCGGAAACGCCAGCACGGCCTGGGAAAATCCTGCCAACTGGAACTGCGGCGTTTTGCCGGATGGCAATACGGATGTAGTTATCAATTCAGGGGTTAGCAATTTTCCGCAGGTAAATTTTAATGCAGCCTGCGGCAGTTTGAAACTGATGCCGGGTGCGACGGTTACTGTGAAGACTGGGATGAAGCTCGATATTAAGAGAAGAAATTAAAGAAGAGCTACTCAAATAAATTTCAGCCCTTCGTTATCAAGCTGCTTATATTTCTTTTCGTCAAAAATATAATAGAAAGCACCTTTGCGGCTGGATGCCTTATCCTTCTCATCGAGCTTTTGGAGAATGGATAAGGAGAGTATTTTCTTTGTAAAATTCCGCTTGTCGAAGGTGGTTTCGTAAATCGCCTCGTACAGGCTTTGCAATTGCTGAAGGGTAAATTTATCGGGCAACAAAGCAAAACCTATAGGATGGTTGGCCACCTTTTGTTGCAGCCTTGCTTTGGCATCCAATACCATTTTTTTATGGTCGAAAACAAGGGGTGGCATATTTGCCAGGTCCACCCATTTGGCATTGTGTTCATCCGATAATTCCTGGCTGTGGGTTGCAATATCTATCAATGCAAAATAAGCAATGGATACCACCCTACCGGCCGTGTCGCGATCCACATCGCCATAACAAAAAAGCTGCTCCATATACACGTTGCTCAGTCCCGTAAGTTCACTCAAAACCCTTTCTGCCGCTGCATTTACATCCTCATCCTGTCTTACAAAACCGCCCATGAGCGACCATTTACCCATCTCGGGTTCCAGGGCCCTTTTTATAAACAGTCCCTTCAATTGCTGACCGTCGAAGCCGAAAATAATACAATCGACTGCCAGCAAAATACGTTCCTGGTTCTCATAAAGTAATAGACTCATTTGAGTGTGTAATTGCAGGTGATTTTTAATTTAAAAGCAGGGAGCCGCATTAAAGTAATGCGACTCCTTGTTTTATAAAATTTTGTTTAACGGTGTATTACCAGAACTTAACGTAGAGCATCGTAAGCAGAATTAATGTTACCACGATAAGCGTCAGTGTTGTTGGACTTACCTTAAACATACTCTTATCAATTTCAAATGCTTTTGGATTCACTTTTGGCCCGGCCAGGCTGATAGCTACCATCGTAAGAACCGTAAGTACAAAGGACCAACCCATATTAATAAGGAATGGTATTTCCACATGAGTTACTACCTCTTTTTGGCCCGTTACCAGGTTGGTTGCATAACTCTGGTATTCATAAGCCGTGTACATCCAGGTTTCTTTACCAAACATATCCACAGCGTAATTATTAAAGAAAATGGCTAGTACAAAACCCAGGATCATTCCAACCAATGCTGCAGTTCCGGTAGTGCGTTTCCAGAAGAAACCGAGTATAAACATCGCAAATACACCCGGGCTGATAAATCCGGTATATTTCTGGATAAAAGTGAATCCACCTTCACCACCAATACCCAACAAGTCTTTCCAGGTAAAGAGGATGGCAATGATCATGGCTACCACGATCGTCATGCGGCCTGTCCAAACCATCTTTTTCTCACCGGCTTCCTTGTTAATATATTTCTTGTAAATATCAAGCGTGTAGATGGTAGAAATACTGTTCGCCTTGCCAGCAAGGGAAGCCACAATAGCAGCGGTAAGCGCAGCTACAGAAAGTCCTTTTAAACCCGATGGAAGGAAGGTTAGAATAGCTGAATAAGCTCCGTCTTTACCACCACTGGCCAACTCCGGCAACTGGTTGTTTTTAAACAATACCCATGCAGCTATACCGGGCAGCATTACAATGATCGGCATCATTAATTTCATGAGACCGGCAAACAGGATGCCTTTACGTGCGGTTTCAAGATTGGCACCTAATGCACGCTGTGTAATGTATTGGTTACAGCCCCAGTAGTTAAGGTTCACGATCCATTGGCCGGCAAAATACATGGCGATACCTGGCAGTACCACATATTTTTGTACATCCAGGTTTTGGGGCATATTAATCGTGGTGGTTGTCACATCCGGTTTGGGTAATATCATATGAAAATGATCCGGTGCCTGTACCATCAATGTTTTAAAACCGGTAATGGCACTGCCTGCACCTTTGGCTACTTCATTGATCCTTTCATCCACCACCTGCAAGGCGAGGTATACCGTGGCCAATCCGCCTATCACGAGTACTGCCACCTGTATTACATCGGTGTAACCAATTACCTTCATTCCACCCAGCGTGATAAACAATGCCATCGCCATCAACACGATCATTACCGTGTGCAAATAGCCACCGCCCAAAAGCCCGTCGATGGCTACAGAGCCGAGGTATAGAATGGATGTAAAATTTACGATAACGTACAAAAACAACCAGAATATGGCCATGATCAATGCCACCGTTTCGTTGTACCTCGTTTTGAGGAACTGTGGCATGGTGTAAATCTTGTTCTTGAGGTAAATGGGGATAAACCATACCGCAATAATGATCAATGCTACAGCTGCGATCCATTCGTAAGCTGCAACAGCTACCCCCACAAAAAAGCCCTCGCCGCTCATTCCTATAAACTGTTCCGCACTAATGTTGGAGGCAATAAGTGATGCCCCGATAGCCCACCAGGTAAGCGAACCTTCTGCCAGGAAGAAATCATGGGTATCCATGCTGGCCTTCTTTTTGCGGTTGTAGATCCAGATGCCATAGGTGGCCACAATAATAAAGTAGACCACAAACACTACATAGTCAATGGTTGTCAGACTGTTCATAAGCAGTACAATCGTTTTTTAGAAATGAAGAATTGGTTTTAAGAATTGAGTTTACGGTCGGAAGGTATTGTATTATTTAAATGAAGCATCGTTCCATCTCAGTTCATTTTTAAATTGGTAGAGGTTGGTATCTTTTCCAATCAGCACAAACTCGATACCGGCCATTTCTGCAAAATCCTGCATTTGTTCTGCATTGAGGTTTTGGCTATAGCTGGTATGGTGTGCACCACCTGCCAATATCCATGCAGCACAACCAATTTCCATGGTGGGATGTGGTTTCCACAACACCCTTGCTACAGGCAATTTTGGTAACTCATTATGCGGAGCTACAGCATCCACAGTATTTACGATCATGCGAAAGCGGTTACCCAAATCTACAATAGATGCATTGAGCGCCGGACCTGCCGCCACATTAAACACCAGGCGCACCGGATCGGCCTTTCCACCAATTCCCAATGGATGAATTTCACATGCCGCTTTTCCATCTGCAATGGAAGAACAGATTTCGAGCATATGGCTACCCAATACCAAACTATTTGCGGGGTCAAAATGATAGGTATAGTCTTCCATAAAACTATTGCCGCCTTTTAGCCCACTGCCCATTACTTTCATGGCACGTACCAGGGCTGAAGTCTTCCAATCACCTTCGCCTCCAAACCCGTAACCTTTTTCCATTAAGCGTTGTGAGGCGATACCCGGCAATTGCACCATACCGTGCAGGTCTTCAAAAGTATCGGTATACCCTTTGTAATTACCGGCTTTCAGAAAAGCTTCCATGCCTATTTCCTGCTTTGCTGCTTCGCGTAAGGATTGGTGCTGATCGCCGCCTTTCAATAGAGATGGAACCAACGTATAAGTGTCGGAATATTCCTGGACCATCGCATCTATTTGTGCGTCGGTAGTTTCATTGATCACTTTTACAAGGTCGCCGATGCCGTAGGTATTTACACTGTATCCGAATTTTAATTCTGCCTCTACTTTATCACCATCGGTTACTGCTACAAAACGCATATTGTCGCCAAAGCGTACAAATTTGGCACCCTGCCAGTCGGCCCATCCGGCTGCGGTACGGCTCCATTCATTGATCTTATTCAATACCTCTTCACTTTGCCAATGGCCTACAACCACTTTCCGGTTCAGTCGCATCCGGCTCATCATGTGGCCAAATTCACGGTCTCCGTGAGCAGATTGGTTGAGGTTCATAAAGTCCATATCAATGCTACCCCATGGAATATCCCGGTTGTATTGGGTATGCAGGTGCAGCATCGGTTTTTGCAAAATGCTCAAACCACGAATCCACATTTTGGCAGGTGAAAAGGTGTGCATCCAGGTAATGATACCAATACAACCCTTTGCTACATTAGCTTCCTGGCAAACCGCATAGATTTCATCGGACGATTTTACCGTGGGTTTAAACACCACTTTAACCGGAACCTGCGGCGCATCGTTAAAAGACGCAGCGATTACCTGGGAATGTTCAGCCACCTGCTTCAGGGTTTCTTCACCGTATAAATCCTGGCTGCCGGTTACGAACCACACTTCGAATTGTTTAAGATCAATCATTTTGATTTGTGATTTATGATTTGTGATTTATGATTTTTTTTTCTTGTCTGAACCTGGATTTGAGTGGATTTTGAGGATTATAGCGATGTTGTTATTTTAATGCGATCCTGGTAAATTCCTAGAATCTGATTCCATTCATCTTTTTATTCCCATTAATCCCCCTAATCCCACTAATCCACGCAAATCCCGGTTCAGACTACTTGCTCAACAACTCTATCCCTTTCACCTTTTCCGGGAACCAGATCATCATCTCCCCCTTGCCGCGGTTAGCCCAGGCATAATATGGTATGGCAGTAAATGGTTGCTTGACAGTTGAAATACTCTCTTCGTTATTGATGACAACGGCAGGCACTTCGGCTTTCAATACGTTCACCCCATTCAGCAAACCAGGCTTGAATTCAGTTGTAAATTTGGTATTGGCCGGAACCACCAAATTGCTGGTCTTGCCATTGTTATCAACCCACTCAGCACAGTAAATAATAGGGCCTTGTTGCAGGGCCACTTTTCCAATATCATCAGTAAGTTTATCTAACGCTGCTACCCTTCTTACATCCATTGGAAGGTTTACTTCAATGATATCATTTTTCCCCCATGTCTTGCTAACGATGGCGTATCCATTTTGCACCTTGTAATCCACCGTTACTCCATTTACTTTAATAGTTGGCTTGGCAGTATTATTGTTTTGAAACGTATACAGATTCGATGGCACCGCACTATTCTGTGCCCATCCGGGGATGCGAATCAACAGGTTACAGGCCGCAGGCTTTTTTGAATTGATGGTAAATTTCAAAGCGCCATCCCATGGGTAGTTATTTTCCTGAACAATTTCTAACGCTTTTTTATTGATGGTAATGGCAGCCGTTCCATTAATGAACAGGTTCACATAGAGGTTATCATCTTTTTGAGCATACATATACCCGGGAATGGAGGGTATCAGCCGCGCCAGGTTTGTAGGACAGCAACTGCACTCGAACCATCCTGAACGGGTTGCCTCCACGCTCCCACTTGAAAAACCATTGGGTTTTGAATGATTATGCCCATTTCTCACCTCCATGGCATTCGTATAAAAGAATGATTTTCCATCCAGCCCAATGCCGGAGATCAATCCATTGTACAGCGATTTCTCCAGCACATCAATATATTTTGAATCGCCATGTAACAGGAACATTCTTTGGTTCCAGTACACATTCGCAATGGCGGCACAGGTTTCATTATAAGCTGTTGCATTCGGCAGTTCATAATTGTTACCAAACCTTTCCCCGCTTCCTATGGCTCCAATACCGCCCTGTACATATAACTTCTTTTCTACTACGTTATTCCATATTTTGTCAATGGCTTTCAGGAGGCTGTCATCGCCTGTAAGTGCCGCTACGTCTGCAACCGCGGCATATAGATATCCTGCGCGTACAGCATGGCCGACGGCTTCATCTTCCTGGGTTACCGGTTTGGCATCCTGCCAGTAAGAGCCATTTTTCCAGGAGTCGGTACTCTTTTTATCGTAGCCGGGATAGCGGCCGCGTGCATCGATAAAAAATTTAGCGGTGGACAAATATTCCGGCTTGCCGGTAATACGATACAGTTTTACCAAACCCATTTCCACGATCTCGTGACCCGGCGCTACCAGGATTTTACCGGGGCCAAAAACAGAACAAACCAGATCGGCATTTTTCAGTGCAATGTTGAGCAGGTTCTTCTTTTTGGTGGCCAGGTAATGTGCGGCAGCCGCCTCGTATAAATGTCCTGAATTATAAAGTTCGTGACTGAGTTCCCGTTCTTTTTCCCAACGGTTCTTACCGGCCCAATTGTGGGGATGAGCCGGATCGATCGTTCTTGCAGTATATAGGTAACCATCGGGTTCCTGGGCTTTTCCTACAATGGTAACCAGGGAATCTATATAGGCTTCCAGTTTGGCATCTGGGTGAACAGCCAGTGAAAAAGACGCTCCTTCGATGGTCTTATAAATGTCAGTATCATCAAAAGGATATACCGTACAAAACTTGCCGCTTTTTTCGGCCGCCATTACAAAATTCTTAACCCTGCCAGTACTTTCACAGCGCTCAAAAGATGCGGGAATAGTCACTGTTCTGTTGGTCTCAATTCTAGGCAGCCAGAATTTATCGTTCAATTTTACCTGTGTAAAATCAACAGATTGAATGGGATAATCTTTTTGCTGTGCAAGAAGGATGGAAGAAGAAAAAAGAAAGAATAGTAGAGTGGCTTTTTTCATTGACTTGCTTTGACTTACGTGGAAGGATGGGAACACGGTTAGCACAGATGGTTACGGGTGGAAGCGGATTATTTTAAACAAGTTTATTTTGAATTGACAGAAAACCGAATAATACAAATCCGTTAAAATCCGCGTCACTCCGTATCATCCGCGTTCCTATCAACTCTAATCAATCTACTGCCCGTAATAACTATCGGGACCATGTTTTCTTTCAAAATGCTTTTTGATCAGGGCATCCTTTAATCTTGGTGCATTGGGATTTATCTGTTGGGTCAGTAATGCCATCTGGGCGATACATTCCAACACAGCGCTGTTATGCACGGCTTTGGCGGCATTTTTGCCCCAGGTAAATGGCGCATGATTGCCCACTAAAACCATTTCTACTTCTTTGTAATCAAGTCCCTTTTCCTTGAAACAATTCATGATCTGAAATCCGGTTTCATGCTCATAGTTCCCTTTGATCATCTCATCACTCATAGGTGGGGCGCAGGGAATATCAACGGTGTTATAATCTGCATGGGTAGTGCCCTGAATAGGTATATCCCGCTGGCTTTGTGCCCACGATGTGGCATAAGTGCTGTGCGTATGCACAATACCACCGATATTTTCCCAGTGTTTGTATAAAACGGCGTGGGTCAATGTATCGCTGCTGGGCCGCAGGGTTCCTTCAACGGTATTGCCATCAAAGTCAACGATCACCATTTTTTCCGGTGTCAGGTCTTCGTAAGGAACACCGCTGGGTTTAATAGCGAAAACGCCCAACTCCCTGTCAACGGCACTTACATTACCAAAAGTGAAAAGCACCAAATTCAGTTTTGGCAACTGCATATTGGCTTCGTACGCTTCCTGTTTAATTTTTTCGTATGACATATTTTATAGATATTCAATTAAAAATAATGATCGTCATTGCGAGGGTTCTTGCCCGAAGCAATCCCCTGCTATTAGTTGGGGTGGTATTCATTTAATGCAACCAGTCTTTACGAACTCATGGGGATTGCCACGTCGGGGCAAGAACCCCTCCTCGCAATACCGATCCCTTTTATGGTTCGCCACTGACAGGTCACTACACTCCTTGCCCGTGGCAATCCCCAGCCATTAATTAGAGTGGTATTCATTTAATGCCACCAGTCTTTACGAACTCACGGGGATTGCCACGTCGGGGCAGGAACCCCTCCTCGCAATACCGATCCTTTTTATAGTTCGCCACTAACAGGTCACTACGCTCCTTCGCCACTCACCCCTCACAATGCGTACGGGTAGCCGAAAGGGCCCCTACCCTTCACTAAACGCACCCAATTTTTTATACTTTTCATACCGCACATCATACAAGGCTGCGTTGGTGGCATCTGGCTGATATTCCGCATCAAAACCCTGGCCCATGGCACTCATGGCATCTTCCACTTTAGGATAAATACCGGCTGCAGTGGCTGCAAACATGGCTGCTCCCAGGGCACAGGTTTGTTCGCTTTTATGAATGCGGATGGGCATGTTCATTACATCTGCCATCATTTGCATAATAAAAGGTGATTTCTTAGCTACGCCACCTAACCCGATCAACCCTTTAACCGTGATCCCTTCCTCATTAAAGCGCTCCACAATACGTCTTGCACCAAAACAGGTTGCTTCTACCAATGCCCGGAACATTCTTGGGGCATCGCTACCTAAACCCAGGCCTGTAAAACTGCCTTTAAGTAACTGGTTGGCATCGGGCGTACGACGGCCATTGAGCCAGTCGGTTGCGAGTTCTGCATTTTCGTCCAAAGGCAGTGCAGCAGCATGTTTGCTGAGTTCAGCTATCAGTTTATCTGTTATTTCTTTTTGTAATGCTTCAACAGTAGCCTGATCTACAACGGAAGTTTGCGACAGCAAATTTTGCAGGGGCCAGGTAAGAACATTTCTAAACCAGGCATAGGCATCGCCAAATGCAGATTGCCCTGCTTCCATACCCATCATACCAGGGATAATGGAACCAGGCACTTGTCCGCAAATGCCTTTCACCAATGTATCACCCACTTCGGCTACAGGCGCTACCAGCATATCGCAGGTAGATGTGCCCATCACTTTACTGAGATAGTAAGGTTCTATTTGCCCACCCACGGCGCCCATATGCGCATCAAATGCACCCACGCCAATTACTACATCAGTAGATAATCCCAGGCGCAATGCCCATTCTGCTGAAAGATTGCCTGCAGACTGGTCAGAGGCAAATGTTTCGCCGCTCAATTTGGCAGAAAAACCATCGAGCAATCCATCCCAGGAAGCGAAGAAATCGTTGGGGGGCATGCCACCGTATGCTGCTGACCATAAGGCTTTATGGCCAGCGCTGCATATACTACGTTTCATAGCATTTGCATCTGTTCCACCAGTCAATACAAAGGGTATCCAGTCGCAATGCTCCACCCAGGAATAAATATTTTTTTGAACCGCTTCGTCGGCACGGAGCACGTGCAGCAGTTTGGCCCAAAACCATTCGCTGCTATAAATACCGCCTACAAACTGCAGGTAATTGATATCGAATTTTGTAGCGTGTTCGTTGAGCTCGCTGGCTTCTTTTACGGAGGTATGGTCTTTCCACAGCACGAACATCGCATTGGGGTTATGCTCAAAACCAGGCAGCATCGCTAGCGGTGTACCAGTGGCATCTACGGCTACTGGTGTAGAGCCGGTGGTGTCTACTGAAATACCTTTTACATGGGCTGCAATTTCCGGCCCGGCTTTTTTCAGGCAGTCCTTAATGGTAAACTCCAGCCCTTCAATATAATCAAGCGGGTGCTGGCGAAACTGGTTTTGTGGTGCGTTGCAATACAGGCCATCTTTCCACCTCGGATAGTAGAAAATAGAAGCGGCTACTTCGTAGCCATCGGCAGTATTTACGATAATAGAACGTACGGAATCAGATCCGTAGTCAACTCCAATCACATAAGATGAATCGGTGGTCATGATTAATGGCAAGCTTTTGTGCGGCTAAGGTAATAGTATTTCCGAATAAGTGTAAATAATACGCTTATTTTTTTTATGAACATGCTTTCAAAATGGCTAATGTCTAAAATCAGTAACAAAATACAGTTTTATGGGAGTAGGGCAGAGTATTAACCAATATTCCTAAATTTCAGTATTATAGTACCGAATTTATAGAATTAGGTATGAAAGACGTATTTGTGTTCTAAAAATCAGAATTATATTACCGATGACGGCAATTGAAATTGGAAAAATTATCAGTTCGCGACGGGCAGATCTCGGACTCAAGCAGGAAGATGTTGCAGAAATGGCTGGGGTAAACCCGAAAACGATCTATGCTATAGAAAATGGAAAAGGAAATCCCTCTTTTGAAAGCTTGCAAAAAGTATCGGAAGTGCTGGGCATGGAATTATTAGTCAACATAAAAAAGGTTGATGCATGAAAGGTGCAGTTTATATCAACGGCATATTGGCAGGTGAAATTGAGAAAGACAACAATGCCATCTATACTTTCAGGTATGATGATGGGTATATTTTAAACGAAAAATATCCGTCCATCAGTCTTACCCTTCCTAAAAAGCAACGGGAGTTTCGATCGGGTGACCTGTTCTCTTTTTTTTACGGCTTGCTTAGTGAAGGTGTCAATAAAGACATCCAATGCAGGCTTCTGAAAATAGACCAGGAGGATGACTTTACCAGGTTGTTGCAAACAACAGGTGATGACACCATCGGCGCCATAACTATAAAACCCATGGATGATGCTATGTAAAGGATGCTATAAGGAAATAGTGGACGGTTATTGCTTATCCTGCCGGAAAAAGCTTTTTGGAAAAATCAAAATCGCGTCCGTATTAGATTTTGATGCGCCTAAAGCCGAAAACCTGGGTATTTACCAGGAATATTCTAAACAGTTGTCTGTTTCCGGCGTGCAATTGAAATACTCGCTTACCATGGAAAACCACAGGCTTGAATTATCTAAAAAAGACAGGCGTTATATCCTGAAGCCAATTCCTCCGGCACAGCAATTAAAGGACCTGGCTGATGTGCCGGAAAATGAACACCTCACCATGCAAATCGCCGAACAGGTATTCGGTATTAAAACGGCAGCCAATGCATTGATTTATTTCAAGGATGGATTGCCAGCTTATATTACAAAGCGTTTTGATGTAGCCAATGACGGAAAGAAAATATTGCAGGAAGATTTCGCACAACTGTCCAACAGGACCAAAAAGACGCATGGTGAAACCTATAAATACGATGGTTCTTACGAGGAAATTGGTTCGTTGATAATAAGGTTTGTACCCGCATATATGCCGGCATTGGAACAGTTCTTTACAATGATCATATTCAATTACGTCGTTTCCAACGGCGATGCGCACCTGAAGAATTTTTCATTGACTACAGATGAAAACGGGGAGAGCAGGTTGACACCAGCATATGACCTGTTGAGCACAGTTTTGCATACGCCCATGGAATCGGACGTTGCGCTGAATCTTTACCCGGGCGACATTCATTCAGCGTTCTACAGCCGATATGGCTATTACGGAAAGCCCAATTTCCAGGAACTAGCTATCAAACTGGGTATGATTCCGAAAAGAGCTGATAGAATCATAGACAGTTTTTTGCCGAAACAAAACCTTGTTGAAAACTTTATCAGGAACTCTTTTCTTTCTGAACCGGTAAAAGAGCGATACCGGTTGAATGTTGACCAAAAGCTGAAAAGGTTAGCGCATTTGTAAATGTTACCCTCATCCTGCCAACATTTTCCTCACCCTGTCCTCAATGCTCTCCGACGAAAGGTTCTCCCTGATACTATCGACTTTAATGGGGAATGAAAATGGTGTAAGTCTTTCGGGGACTTTGATGATGATTTTACTATCCTGTATCCGCTGCAGGGCAGTACGCAGCCGCACTTCCTCCATTTGCTGAAACAACACTTCCTGGTAAGCCTGGCGGAGCAACAGGTTATTGGGATCGTACTCCGAAAACACTTTGTATAATAAGGAAGCGGAAGATTGCAGGTGCCTGGCTTTTTTCTGTTCGCCTGGCATTCCCTGGAATATAAGGCCACCGATCACCGCAATGTCCCTGAATTTACGTTTGGCCATTTCTGTAGCATTGTTGCTTCGCTGGATGTCTGCCAGCAGATCTTCGGCGGATAATAACTCGTAGGCATTGGCATCATCCACCGGTATCGGCTGATCGCTGAGCAGTTCAAAACCGTAATCGTTCATGGCGATTGAAAATGTGATCGGGTGTAGCCGGCTAATGCGATAGGCCAGCAGCGCACTCATGGCTTCGTGCACCAGCCGGCCTTCAAAAGGATACACAAATAGATGGTATCCGTCTTTTGTTTCTATATGCTCTATCAGCAATTCATGCTGCTTGGGAACGTGAGAAAGCTCTTGCTGCAATTGAAAAAGTGGGACCAGGGCAACCAACTCTGGCTCCAGCTTCTTCCAACTCCGGTCAGCTAAACTGGTGCCTGCCTCATCAATTTTGCGACGGAGCAATGCACTTAAATTACTGCTAAGTGGCATCCGGCCACCCTGCCAACTTGGTACAATACTTTTTTTGGCATTGGATTTTCTTACTAGCACCGTCATGTCTTTTATCTGCACTAATTCCAGGTTACGGCCGGCCAGTGTAAATACGGTTCCCGGATCGAGCCGGCTGATAAAATATTCTTCGATTACGCCGATATAGCCACCGCTAATAAATTTCACTTTGAGCATGGCATCACTTACGATGGTTCCGATTTGCATCCGGTGGCGCATAGCTATGCGGCGATTGGTGATTTTATATACCCCATCGATGATCTCTACTTTTTTAAACTCATCGTACTGCTGCAAAGCATTGCCGCCATTCACGATAAAATTTAAGATCTGGCTCCAGTCGTCGTTATTTATCTCACTAAAACAAAATGTGGATTTTACTTCCGGGTAAATATCAGCCGGCCTGAAACCATCGCCCACGGCCAGTGTACAGAGGTATTGTATCAATACATCATAACAAAGTACCATGGGGTTTCTGCTTTCAATCACCCCTTCCTTAATAGCTGTTTTTAATGCGGCGGCCTCGGCCAGTTCCAGGCTATGGGTGGGCAAAAAATAAATTTTACTGACCGCATCCGGCTGGTGGCCACTGCGACCCGCACGTTGTAAAAACCTCGCTACGCCTTTTGGCGAACCCACCTGCACCACCGTATCTACTGGTCTAAAGTCCACACCAAGATCAAGCGAAGCAGTGCAAACGACTGCTTTCAAGGTTCCGTCATGAAGCGCATCTTCAACCCAGGTTCTTAACTCCTGCTCAATGCTGCCGTGATGAAGGGCGATGGCTCCAGCCAGATCGGGCGAGGCATTTAATAAAGTCTGGTACCAGGTTTCACTCATACCCCTCGTATTGATAAAAACCAGTGTGGTACCGCTTTTATGTATGATGGGAACGAGTTTATCCACCAGCTTTATGCCCAGGTGGCCCGCCCACGGAAATTTTTCTATTTCATCTGGAAAGATGGATTCGACTTCTATTTTTTTATGGAGTTTGGCTATTACAATCACCGTTTCATCCTTCGCGCAACTGCCCGGTGCTCCATTGAGAATTGTTGAAAGCAGCACGTCTTTGGCCTCTTCGAGGTTGCCGATGGTGGCGGAGATACCCCAAACGCAAAGCTTCCGATTCGTGGTGACGCGAACCGGGGCTTCCATTTTTTTAGCAAACCATGGTTCGTGTCCCCACGAACCATCATCGGGGTCGTCGCTATTTTGCCGGCACAAATTCACAATTCGCGACAATGCCAGCTCTACCTGTACACCACGCTTGCTGCCAATAAGTTCATGCCATTCATCTATAGCTACTATCTGTAGCGTTTTAAAAAAAGCCGGATGGTCTTTCATTGCCAGTATCAGCATCAAACTTTCAGGGGTGATGATGAGCACTTCCGGCATTTGCCGCTTTTGTTTGGCCCTGACGCTAATACTGGTGTCGCCATTGCGGATCCCCACTTTCCAGTTCATTTCCAAATCCTGTATCACTTCTTCCATGGCACGGCCGATATCTTTTGCCAATGCCCTTAATGGAGTGATCCAGATAAGCCGGAGCCCTGTATTTTTTTTAGTTTGATAATCGTTGGGGTGGCTATTGATAAATTGAATGACTGCACCCAGGAACACCGAGAAGGTTTTACCAAAGCCTGTAGGTGCATTTACCAGCCCGCTTTTTCCATCGATAATGTGCAGCCAGGTTTCCTGCTGAAAGGCAAAGGGTTTGCGACCTTTGCTGGCGAGCCAGTTGCTAATAATGGTGTGGCCAATGCTGGATTTCAATATTTCAGTTATTGTATCAAATATTTCAGGGGTGCAGACAAAAGCCTAAAAATAGTCAAGTATTTGCATTATTTTGACCGGGTAATTCGTACCCTCACCTAACCCTAAATATTATGCATCCGGAGACGGGCCAAAACAGGCCTGTAGAACGCCTCGGCGTAATGCAGCCTTATTTCTTTCCATACCTGGGCTATTTTTCGTTGATAGCCGCCTGTGACCATTTTGTGTTTCTCGACAACGTGCAGTTTTGTCCAAAATCATGGATGCACCGCAACCGGGTATTAACCCAAAACCGGGAAAATTGGACGTACCTGCAAATACCGGTGCGAAAAGACCATTTCGGCGTTAATATCAATCAATGCCTGATTTCAGAAGAAAATGACTGGCGTAAAACCGTAGTCAGCCAGTTGGCACACCTCGCCAGGGTAGCTCCTTTTTACCGGCAAACTATGGAACTCGTTTCTGAATCCCTGCATTTGCCTGCTGAATCTTTAGCAGATTATAATATAGCCAGCACGAGGTTTCTTGCTGGTAAATTGGGTATCAATACTTCGTACGAAAATATCTCGCGGCCGTCTTTTAATTATCGCTATTCACCGGAGCTCAGCAAATACGGGTGGTATGTCTGTGATGCATTTGGAGCTCCATACTATATTAACGCGCCTGGAGGGGAGCATTTGCACCTGCCGGAATCATTTACTGAACGCAATATTAAGTTGGGATTTGTGCAGCCCAGGCTATTGCCTTACGAACAACGCAACAGCACATTTATCGCAGGACTTTCAATTATTGATGTGCTTATGTTCAATGGAATAGCCACTACCACCGGGCTTGTTAAAGAGTTCACGATTAAGTGGAAAAACTAGCCCATCCATTTAAGAGAACAGGCGACTAACTATGAACGGCCGCGGTAGCAAGGTATTTTTCGGTAACCAGATCCGGATCCATGCCCAGGTGAAAAACCCGTAGCCAGATCTCAAACACCAGCATGGAATACAATACTCTTGCAAGTGGCTGTCCCTGTGTTTTACGATAGAGCGCAATAATATACCTGATTCCAGCCGGGTCAAAAATTCCTGCGTCGGACGACAGCCCTTCAGCAGCCATTTGTTCCAGCGAAGCGATCCATTTGCGGTTTAGGAAATCTACCACCGGTAGCGAAAACCCCTTCTTTTGGTCGTACAACACTTCCCTTGGAATAAACTCCTCACCTATCTCCTTCAACATCTGCTTGTCCGTGCCGTTTGGCATCAGGTCGTGAATATCAGCGCCGGTAGTTAATTCTGCTATGCGGTGATCGAGAAAAGGGGCACGGCTTTCTACGGAAGAAAACATATTCGCTGTATCCATTTTAAACAGGAAATCGTCTACCATTTTGGTTTGTATGCCCAGCCACAAAAATGCATCTTCAGGATTGGTGGTAAATTTTTTCGACTGCTGGTAGTAAGCTTCAATGGACTCATTATTTGAAGTAACACCTGGTTTGAACAGCCGCTTCTGAAGGTCGTAGGGGAAAAAGTTTCTTTGAAAAAAAGTGCTCAGCGAAGCCCTTTTAAATACACGCGGGGCCGTTAAACGATCGGCCAGGAATTTATAGCCGGGGGTATAGGCATTTTTGAGCGTTTGCAGAATAACACCATCAGCTATCTTGTTTCCATTTTTGCCATTGACGCTTAAATATTTCAATGGTACACCATAGCCCCCAAACAGTTCGTCACCACCATCGCCACTCAGCATTACTTTAAGGTGACGGCCGGCATACTGTGCCACGTAACTGCTGGGTATCAGCGAACTATCGGCCAGTGGCTCTATGGTCGCCAGCACTTTTGGAAGTATCCCGATGCAGCTTTCATCCAGCGGTACTTTATGGTGGATAAGGCCACAATGTTTAGCCACTTTGGCGGCATTCCCTTCTTCATTGTACAGGTCATTTCCAGGCACCGTCATCGTAATGGCCATCAGGTCCTTTTTTACTTTAGAGGCCATTCCGGCAATTACACCGCTGTCCACACCGCCACTTAAAAACAACCCAACAGGAACATCTGCTATTAACTGCCCTTCGATGCTGCTGATGATAAGGTCACGGGCCTCTTTCTTCATTTCGCCATAGCTTTTGCCATGCTTTTGACGGTAGTCGAGTTGCCAGTAGCACTGCATTTCTATTCCTGCACCACTTACCCAGGCATAGTGTGCCGGTGGCAGTTTTTCTATGCCTTTATAGATGCATTTATCCTGTACAATAAACTGGTAGTTGAGTAATTGGCGCACGGCGTCCGGGTCTATGGACAACTCACCATCTGCCAATGGCCGCATGGCTGCCAGGTTGCTGGCAAAAGCAAATCGCTGTTTACGCTCATTCCATTGAAAATAAAATGGCTTTTCTCCAAAACGATCACGGGCCACAAATGCTTTTTGCTCCTGTTTATCCCAGATCACCAAAGCCCACATACCCCGAAGCTGTTGCAATATGGCGGGACCTTGTTGAATAAATCCTTCCAATACCACTTCTGTATCTGACTCTGAACGAAACATAAAACCCCCGTTCACCATTTGGTTCCTGACAGACTGAAAATTATAGGCTTCGCCATTGTAAATGATCACGTACCTGCCGCATTGGCTATGAAAAGGTTGATGGCTTCTTGCGTTCAGGTCGATAATGGCAAGGCGCACATGGCCAAATGAAGCTACATCATCAAAATAATGATCTGAATAATCAGGCCCGCGGTATTGCATATTGGCCACCGATTGCCCTACTGCTTCCTGTTCTTTATCTTTCGATTTATAATGTATAATCCCGCTGATACCACACATGCTTCGTTGTTGATTTATTACTTGGTTGATTTGATTCGTTGATCAGAGATTTGGCGTAGGGAATGCAAGGCTCTGATAAAAAACATTTTTTTGTAGCCAGTTTACCTCTGGCAACCCTAAACCCTAAACCCTAAACCCTAAACCCTAAACCTTAAACCCTAAACCGCTCTCCCCTACAAAAGTCGTTTTTCAATATTGTCAAAGATGCCAATAAAACCGGCACACCAGTCATCGTAAGTCGTGAAAGGTGGTGGTTTCAGGTGATCATCCTTGTGGGCCTTTTGAAATGCCGGCAGATCTGCAATGGCTTTATCAAATGCATTCGCCCATCCCTCCAAAAAATTAGGTTCGCTAATACCTATGCCGTGCTCACCTTCCTTAAAAAAGTCCACCGCTCCACCTCCGTAAGTTGAGATGCCGAGGCAACCGCAGCTGATCGCCTCAGCAACTGCCAGTCCATAACCTTCGTTTCGCATAGGGGAAAAAATAAACACATCGGATGCCTGGTACCAGGAAGGCAACTCTTTATTCGGTATTTTCCCATGGAATATAACCCCCGGTATTTCCTCGTCCCTCTTAACACCGATAACATGCAGCACGGCTTTTTTTCCTGCGTCATAGAACAATTTCCAGGCTTCCAGTATTACCTGTAACCCTTTAACCGGCTTGTCGTGGCTTACCCAAATAAAACGGGTGGTTCCTTCAAATTCTTTTTCCTTTCTGAGCGCCTTTCTCTCGGCAGGCGGTAATGGTTTAAATATCTGGTGGTTGATAGGATTGTGCAGTACATGCACCGGGAAAGGCATATTCGGATAGCGGTTAAACTCATAGCGGTAACCATTGTGGCTAAGCATAATGAGTTCGGATACTCCCCTGGTAAACTTCAAATATTCCTCTGTGGTGAGATAGTAGGAAAAACCACATTGGTAAAATACCAGTTTTACTTTTTTCTCGAGGCGGCTGGTAACTAAAAAGTTATAGAGCGCATTTTTAATTTTAACGGAATCCACTACGCATAAAACTACAAACCGGTGCTGTGAAGCAATTTTGGCCAACGCTTGTTCGTAGGAGCCAAATCTTTTGCTCTCAAATAATTTATTGGAAATAGCCCCCGGCTGTTTACAAAGTATTCTTGTTGTAAGAGCCGATTTGAACGCTTTGTCGGTGTGGCCACAGATCAGGTAATCAATGGAATTATTGTCGTATTGTTGAGTAAGATACTCCAGCCTTTGAGGCCACGATACAAATCCGGTATTCGGGATGCCTATATCTGTGAGTAGCACTTTCGCAACTGTTCCTTTCATAGATTCTACAAGTTAATCAGGACCGAAGTTAGCGGTTGGAGGATTGCATTAAAAATTGAATTGAGTCGTTGATGATTTTTTGAAAACGGCTACACCATTCATCGTAAGTTAACAAACGGATATCGGTGAGTGCAAAATGCTGACCGGTGTCATTGTAATACTGATCGATGGCGGCTATCCAGGCCGCAGGCTGATTGGGACTTTGAATAAGCAAGCCAAAGTTCTTATTGAAAAATTCATCGACTCCCCCCACGTCTGACGCGATGCAAAAACAGCCACAACTCATTGCTTCCGCAAGGCTTAACCCGAAGCCCTCCTGGCACAGCGATGAAAAAAGAAAAACATCTGCAGACTGGTAATATTTAGCTATTTCAACATTGGGTATTTTTCCTTCGAAACGCAGGCCGGGTAAAGCAATTTCTCTTTTGGCCCCAACAATGATCAGTTTAGAGGCCGGGTGCTTCGCTACTACATCGGGCCACATCCGTATAATGATGTCGAGACCTTTCTTGGGCCGGTCATGAGATACCCATAAGAACATTCTCTCCGTAGACTCTACGCCCAGCTCCAGCCTTTTGGCATGCCTTTGCTCATTTGATAGCGGGTAAAAAAGCTCCTGGTGTATCGGGTTGTGCAGTACATGCACCAGGAAAGGATACTCATGATATTTGTTCCGCTCGTACAGGTACGACTTTTGAGTAAGCAGCACTATTTCCTGCAATCCCTGCCGGAAATCCCTGTATTCCTCCCTTGTAAATTCGTAGGAAAAGCCAGCCTGCAAAAAGAGAACACGGCATTTATGCTGCCAGCCGTGTTGTGCAATGGTATCACTTACAATATTCTTCAATTTGGTATTGTCCATTACTACAATCGCCACAAAATCGTGCTTTACGATAATAGACTTCAACGCATTGACGTAAGAACGGTATTTTATGGGATAGAACCATTTCCGCGTGATTTCGGCTTTTGAAAAATTACAAATAATGCGGGTGGTAGTGGCAGATTGAAAAGGGGTATTAGTGGGGCCGCTGAGCAGGTAGTCTATCTCATTGCCGGCATAAGACCCCAGCAAATAGGCAATTTTTTGTGTCCAAGACCCCATTCCGTCACCAGGTATACCTTCATTGGAAACGATTACACTGGCTGTGCTTTTTGCGATTGGGGATGGGTTCATTTTCGGCTGCAAATTAAATGATATTGTGCAACCTTATATCAAATTTGATCGTGTAAAACACCGCAAACCAGCAGGTTCATGTTATTAGCCTACGACCCTGTTCAAAAACATCAACATCACGATATCAATAGCGATCAGCATAAAAAGCACCGTCCGTGTTTTCTTGAAAAGTGCCTGGTATTTCACCTCGTTTCTGTCGTTTTTCTTTAAAAATTTCAAGGCTTTGTTTACTGTGGGCCGAAGTACAAACAAAATAATAGCCGACACTACCATCACCATACCTAATGTAACCACTTTCCAATAGACCTTATTCAGTTTAAAATCGTCAAAATCATTTAGAAAATATTGTCTCAATGCGATACCTGTCCATAAAATATACATGGGTATGATAAGAAACATGTAGAGAAACCGCAACACCTTAAACAGCCGGACTCTAAACTTGATACTTGACTGAAAATAATTGTAGCCGATCAGGTACAGTGCTTTTACTATCAGCAGAAAATAAAAGGTTTGATAACCTGCAACATCTGCATTGTGAAGATCAATAGGAAACATTCGAAACTATTATGAAATTGAGGACCAGAAATTTGCCGTTGTTACTATATGGCAATACTGCTATAAGGTAAGTACGGGTATGGGGTTAGCGGTCAAAAATAAGTGTTCAGGAATAAGGAGCAAAAATACTTTTAAACAGCCCTGCATAGGCTGGTTGCGGGTTACATGCCAAACCATTGGGTTGTATTAAAAATTATTGATTCCTCCATTATGATTTGTACTTGTTTACCATAAAAACATTGAGCAGGCTACCTGAAAAAAAACGGTTCATCCTGTCGTAAACAAACTTACAAAAGCCGGAAAATTTCACTTTTAATACCGGGAAAGAGACTTCTGCTTTTGCCAGCTTGAGGAATGCCCGCGCCTGTGGATCATTTAAAAGTCTTTCACGGTAGATAAAATTCACGAGGTAGAGACACCGTTCCTTAAATTTCTTGCCGCTGATGAACTGCTGTTCTTTGGCCCAGGAAAAAATTTTATACAACTCATTTATTTTTGAGAAAAAAAGCTCGGGTTTATTGGTGGTGTTGGTCGCATGCCGCCTCCAGTAGTGCAGGTATTTAGCCGATTCATTCACCATGCCTTTGGAAGCGATCACCATCCAAAATTTCCAGTCGCCGGACGACCTGTAGTCAGAAATATCAGGCATTTGAGCAATAATGTCTTTACGGAATAATGCACAGCCTGCCGTAGCAATGCCCCTGCTATTGATGATCCGGTTTTTAATAAAATCAGTTCCCTTATGCAACACGCTGTAGCTTTTCAGGATGCTGGTATAGTTCAACCTTCCATTGTCGTACACCGTTAGGGTTTGGCAAAACGATAAGGTAACACCAGGATCTGCTTTGGTGCCTTCGTATAAGTTTTCCAGCAGGGATGGCTCGCTCCAGTCATCGCTTTCAGCTATCAGGATCCAATCGCCTTTTGCCAGGCCAATGCCTTTTATCCATTGCCTGAAAACAGAGCCGCTATTGGTCTCGTTAAAAACGATATGGGATATCCTGGGATGGTTCCGGTATTGCTCAATTACTTCCCGGCTATTGTCGGTGGAGCAATCGTCTAAAATAATTACTTCAAAATCGGCAAAGGTCTGGTTGAGTATGGTTTTGATCCGTAAATCCAGGTAAGCTGCGTGGTTGTAATTTGGAATTATTACTGAAATCATTCAGGGCTGTTGTTTGGAGCGGTGCAAAGTAAAAAATAATCGTATTGGGGACGCTTTTTCCTGTTGGTCAAATTGTTATGTGGATTTTCAGAGCCTGGATTGGGCACGTCACCCCAGCAGCAACCCCAGCCGGTCCTTTAAATTGAAATAAAAATATTTGCCGGGGCGAATGCATGATTTTACAAAGAGCTTTTTCTTTTCAATAAAACCCAATTGTTTAAAATGCCGCTGTTTTATAAGTGTTAGTTGCGATGCGAGCAGTGCAGCAAGTTGCCGGAACCTGCCAGTATCCTGTCCCGTGGTTGCCAGGTGCTTTTGAAATTGCCAGCAACGCAGCAGGCCTTTGGCTATAAACGGCATCAGTACATCGGTGCGAAGGGCGTCATGATGATCCGACCAGACAGCTTCCTTAAATGCAGCTTCATCATTATCCTGCCGTAACTCAGAAAAACCTGTCTGCTGTGACTCGTGTACCCGGTAATGAATCAATTTTTCATCCAGGAAATACAATTGATCCCTGGTGGCAATCTTCAACGCAATCCAGTAGTCATGCCAGTGAGGTAGTGCACAAAAAAAAGGAAACAGGAAGGCCTTTGCTTCTTTTTTGATACAGAAAGCCGCGCCGGTAACAAAATTATTGAGCTTTAAAAGCATCTCCAGCATGTTTTCAGGCCTGGCTTCCTGCTGAAGGGCGGGCGAAAAACTGAGTGCGCCCCATATCGTCTTATTTTGATTGACGCCGTGTTCGCCTAAAAAATAGCCATTACTAAAAATGCCCAGCGCTTTTGGATGGGTTTCAAAAAAATCAATCGTTGCCTGTACTTTACCGGCAACCCAGCGATCGTCCTGGTCACAAAGAAATATAGCGTCGCCGGTGCAGAGACCGATGGCCTGCTCAAAATTCTTACGCGCCTGTAATGATTGTGGATTTTGCACCAGGCTGATGATACCCGGATACCGGCTTTGAAAATCCTGTATGATGCTGATGGTGTTATCAGAAGACTTGTCGTCGCAGATGACAATCTCGTTGACCGGAAGTGTTTGCGCAAAAATAGAGGCCAGTTGTTCGGCCAGGTATTTTTCGCCATTCCAGGTGCAGAGGGCAACAGAGATCTTCATAGTTTCAGGGAGTAGGGATTAGGGGTTGGGGATTAGGGATTAGCAGTTCCAGCTATTTTTTCTTTTTGATCGTTGAAAATTGACATTCCACATCATCCATTATCCATTATTCATTATTCATTATTCATTATTCATTATCCATCTCCGATTCCCGCAATAATTGCTGATAAAAGCGATGTCTCACTGTCCCGGCAACATCCTCGGCGTAATTTTCACGGGCCGTTTTATAGGCGGCCTGTATCAGGCTGGCCCCTACTTCCCTCTCTTTTGACAATAACATAACGGCTTCCGCAAAACCCCGGGCATCATTCCTGGTAAGAATGGTTTGGTCGTCAGCCGGAGCAATTCCTGAACAGCCCAGTGGAGTGGAAATAATGGGGATGCCAAATGCCATCGCCTGTATCACTTTGGCCCTGATGCCGCCGCCGCCAAGGCGTATGGGCACAATCATGATGCTGTCGGTCATCAATTCCGACAAATCATCGATAAAGCCGCTGAAGATCAGGTTTTTAACTCCCCTCATTTTTGCTTTAAACCCGTCGGACCAGGCGCCGGTGATGTAAAGGGTCAGCCTGTTATTTTCTACCAAAGGCAGGATATCATTCACAAACCATTCCACAGCATCTTTATTGGGATAGTGGTTTTCAGAACCAATAAAAATCATCTTTTCCGGTTTCCAGTTTGCCAGCTTTTCCGGCTGGCTGAAATGTGCGTCCATCACAGCATAAGGCGACACCAGCACTTTTTGACCAGGCACCAATCTGGTAAGGCGTTGCCGGTCACTCTCGTTCAAAGCAAATATGCCATCGTAACGCCGCATAAAATCCAGTTCTATGTTTTTTGCCGCTGTAACGAGGTAGCGGTTCGTAAAACTTACATCGCTGCTGACGGCCATAAAATCTTCCATTATGGAGTACAGGGATTCTATTTCCACGTACAGTTTTAAAGGCCCCTTGGGGATAAAATTAATGGAAGCGATATTGGTGGAGTATTCTACCTGTACAATGTCAAAAACATTGTTCGCAAAAAGCTGTTCACATTTTTGCAGGAAATTAGGGCTGAGCAGAAAGATATTATTGATCTTTTTACGCAGGTTGAAAAAAACATGCGATTCTGCAGCCGCAGCCCTTTTTGAAAAATTGTCGTAATAAAAATCCCGGATCTTTTTTTTCCATCGCTCTTTTGTACCCAGCTTTTTGATGTAGCTCACCAGTTCAATTTTCACATCGGGCCACATGGCTTTTAGTTTGGCTACATTGTCAAGATCGGCCTGGTTGTACACACTCATCACCAGGGTAATATCGTAATAATGACGCAGGTAATTCACCGAGGTGTGCACATACATTTTCCCCCCATCAGCCACAGGCCAGGGTATGCAAAAGGTAATGATGAGGATGCGTTGCTTTTTGTTCATCAAATAATCAGTAATCAATAATCAGTTGTCAGTAATCAATAATCAGTGATCAGTAATCAGTTCTCAACCAGGAGCTACGTTCCTTCAACTGATCACTCATTACTGATCACTCATCACTGCTCCGCCACCGATTTCCATTTGTCTTTGGCAATGATGTAGCCGTAGTTGGTGCCTTCCGCAAAAGCCAGTTCGGTGCCACCGTCATAAATTTTTATTTCACAAACATCCTCTACCCAATCGTACATCACCAGTCCTTTGTGTCCATGAAGGGCTACCAGGAAAGAGTAGTCATTTGGTGCGATGGTATTAGGTTCTATTTCGTAATCCAGCAGCATTTCATTGGTGCCGGGTATGTAAAATTCTTTCAGGAATTTATTGATGGTAAACACCCGGCGTTTATCCGCCGTCAGCAATACGAAACCGATGTTTTGAATCGGATCAAATTTATTGACGCCAATTTTCACCCGTATATGAATAGGGGTATCATGTGCAAAACTGGTTTGTGGTTCTCCGCTGGCATCGCAGGTATAAATGTCTTTTACATAAATATCGGCATGGGCCTTAATTTTTGTAATCGACTGATTTTTAGACTGGTTATAATATTTTTCCACCACGGTTGAAGTAATACCATACTCTTCTACCCTACCCTTATCCAGCAAAATACAGTGCTGGCAGAGCTGCAATATAGTACCCATATTGTGGCTTACAAATAACACGGTGCGGCCTTCGTTGGTACTTACATCCTGCATTTTGCCCAGGCATTTCTTCTGAAAATCGGCATCCCCCACGGCCAACACTTCATCCACAATTAAGATGTCGGGCTCCAGGTGGGCTGCTACGGCAAACGCCAGCCGAACATACATACCGCTGCTGTAGCGCTTCACCGGGGTGTCCACATATTTCTGAACGCCACTGAATTCTACGATCTCATCAAATTTTTTGGTGATCTCTGCCTTGCTCATGCCGAGGATCGTGCCATTCAGGTACACGTTTTCCCTACCTGTCAATTCGGGGCTGAAACCCGTCCCAACCTCCAGCAGGCTGGCAACCCGGCCCTTAATTTTTATATTGCCGGTAGTAGGTGTGGTGGTGCGGCTCAGTATTTTCAGCAAGGTGGATTTACCAGCACCGTTACGGCCAATGATACCTAAAATTTCCCCTTTTTTCACCTCGAAATTGATGTCTTTGAGTGCCCAAACATAATCGTTGGTGCCGGATGCTGTGCGGTCATTTACCGACCCTATCTTTAAAAACGGGTCTTCTTTTCCCCGTACCCTCGCCCACCACCGGTTAAGGTCGTGGCTGATGGTGCCGGTACCTACCTGGCCCAGGCGGTATTGCTTGGAAATATTTTCAACCTTAATAACAGTATTGCTCATACACTAACACTCAGTAATTATTATGCAGCCAAATGAATACCATCCCGCTGTTTTGGCCAAAAATAAAAGAATAATGGCGGTTGTACATTTTTTAAAACTAAGTGTAGCAGGCTCGTTTGATACACCTTCTGCCAATATTTTTGCATTGACGTTCAGTTAATAATGAAAATCGAGTAGTGTGTCGGCGTGGTTTCACAAGCAGCCCTCAGAATTGGTGCGTGGCGGGGCTTTCACAGACAGCCCGTGTGTTACTGTAGGGGCGGCCCTATGTGTCCGCCCATAAATGTAGGCCCACCCGGGATTCATTTTGATTGTTCCCCGGTCCCTGATTTTAAAACCACCCGAAATTCATTTTCAATATGCGACATTCCTACGCTCATGGGCGGACACATAGGTCCGCCCCTACACATGTACACCCTAAAAAAATTTTTGAACGGTGTAAATGAAATCGCACCGCGGCCACGGCCTTACCGGTTAATCTCATAATCCAATGAACTACAGCCCTCCCTTTGTATGTCGGCGGGATTTTCACAAGCAGCCCCTCAACAGTCCACTCTTTTTAGAATTCACTTAACCACGAACAAATCGAACGAAACATTTTAGAAACCTCTATCCCTGCCTGTTTACAATTTCATCTTCCGCAACCCCGTTTTCGCCAGCAACACAGTCATGTAATAATGCCTGAAGCGTTTCTTTTGAAATCCATCCCCTTTCTTTCCAAAAAAAGACGCGAGGAAAAGCCCGGTCATGCCGCGGAAATGCTTGAAATAAATGTACTGTTTATTGAGATTGAAACGGGGCTTGGTGCTGGTACTCCGCATGGAAACTGACTGCAGCCAGCGGTATTCAAACCCCGTTTTTGGGAGATAGTAAAACTGCTTTTTCTGCATCAGCAGGCTGATCCATATTTCCCAGTCCTCATTACCCATGCCAGGCATCTTAGGGTCGTAACTGGTTTGCTCATAAACGGATTTACGCACAAGCGCACAGGCATCGATATAGTTGAGATTGCATAAACGGTACGGATCCAATGGACCAACGATCCATTCGCCGGTACGGTCGCCGAACTGTATAGCGTCTGTGTACACCATAGAAAGTTCAGGGTTTTTCAACATGATGGCGGCGGCTTCCAGTATGGTTTCGGGCACCAGGTGGTTGTCACTGTCAAGGGGCAAAATAAAAGGTGCGGTGGCCAGCGCTATACCATTATTACGGGCCATAGCCAGGCCCTGGTTTTTTTGATTGATCACTTTAATGTTACCCACGGCCTCCAGCTCTGTTACTTTTTGGTTGGTAAACGCATCGGTAGATCCATCATTTACCAGTATCACTTCGAATTGACCGGCATACTTTTCAAGTCGGATACTGTCGATGGCTTCATCAAGATAAATGCCGTGGTTAAAACAGGGTATAACAATGGAAATAAGAGGGGAAGGCATCCGGCTGGGAAATGGGTTTTATAGGAATAATAATCAGCAAAAAATAATCAATAATCAACGAACAGTTTTCAATTTTCAATTTAGTGCGGTTTGCAGCACTTATTTTGACGACAACATGGCCTTGACTTTTTTATGCAACAACCCAAAATACATCTTCATTTTTCCTTTGCCTGCGGTAATGGTTTCATATTTAGTCTTCAGGTTCTGATACAAATCTTTGTACATCAGGTACACATCGGGGTGTACGAGTTGCTGGACATGATTGCCGGCACCTGGCATATTAGCATCCGCGTTAGCTGGCGGATTCTTTGTTACCAAAAACATATTCTGTTTGTACCACCAGTTCACATCTTTATTGTCCCAGAATTTGGGTCTCAATACATCGTAGTATTCAAAACCATAAGCCCTGAATTTTTGCTGCCAATACGAAATTGGCTGTTCGTTGATATGATTCTGGCCGCCCTGGCCGGGGAATGCAGCAGAGAAAATGATGGTATCTCCAAGGCTTACCAATGAGCTAACAATAATATCTGCGGAGGATTCTGCGAGATGCTCCACAACTTCCAGGCAGATCACCAGGTCATATTTTTGAGAAAGGGTTACTGGCTTTTCAAGATCAGTTTCAATAAAATCATCATGCCCGATCATTAGTTTTTCCCGGTTAACCCAACTCCCGTCGAGACCAGTTATTTTCTGTACACCCTGGTCTTTGAAAACCCTTAAGAAAGTGCCTGTGCCACAACCCACATCTATTACCGAAGACGGCGAAAAGAGCTCCATTAAAACCGGCACGATTGCAGCAGGTGCCTTTAAATTATGTACATCGTCCTCGTGAATATATTTTACCATGACTGTTTATTATTGAGAAAACATTGTTTTGATCTTTAGCCTGAAGTGTTTCGACACACCTAACGTATCCAACAACTTCCTGTATTTAAAGGGTGATTTTTTCTTTTCCCTGCGGTGACTACGGTGGTTTTGGAACAATTCATAATATGCCACCGATGTTTTATTTACATCATAATGAGCAACGGTGTGTTCCACTGCATGGGAACTCAGCTTTTCCAGCCTGGCCCGGTCTGCATGGAGTGCCGCAATGGTGTCCACAAATTTTTGATTATCGCCTACGGGTAGCACGAACCCCACTTCCGGCGGCACTACTTTACTGATGCCTGTATTAAATTCTGATAAAACAGGTACCAGTCCACAGCTCATTGTTTCAAGGAGGGATACCGGAACACCATCCAACCGGGACGGCAATATAAAAATATCATGCCTTGAAATATGTTTGAAGAGTTCGCTATTGTCATCTACGCGGTAACTGGTAAAATTTGCCCTTTCATTTACCAGCCCCTGCACCCGTTCACGCTCGGGACCATCACCTATAAGTGTCCATTCTACCGCAATGCTTTTTTCCTGTAGAAGCCGGTCCATCTCAAAAAGGTCATGAATACCCTTTTTAACATCGAACCGAGCAAGGAAAAGGATTTTTAAAGGCTGATCTAAATTTGGCTGCCGGTGTATGGTACTCAATTTTATGCCGTAAGGCAGAAAAAAAATATCCGCTTTTCGATCCGGCATGGCTGCTGCAAGTTCATCGTAGATGCCGATATTATGTGCTATAAAAACATCTATCAAAAATTCATATTTCACAGCCAATGGCACATAGCCACCATCGTGTGCTACAAAAAAAATGGTTTTTTCGGGCCTCCGAAAAATATCCAGTGTACGCAGTTCCTCTACAAAACTTGCTACCACCAACCCTTCGCCGTTGTTGATCAATTTACTCAGCCTTTTACTTACATCGTACACAATCTCCATATCAGAAAAATTGAAAACGGTGTGCGGACTTACATCCCAGGGTGTAAACCGGCGTGTAAAAACAGATTCCTTACAATCTGTCAAGATCGTATGTTTATCAAAGTGGTTTTCTTTATCACCCTGTAACAGATTGTAGCAAAAATTGGGCGCTCCTCCCAATAAGTTCTGAGCAAAAAAAAGCAACTCTTCCTTCTTCATATCGTTGTTATCCATCTCACTGTATTTTTTATACTTTCCTCAAAAGAGGAACCAGGAATAAAACCCAGGGCCCTTAGTTTAGTGATATCGGCTTTCCAATTTTTTGGGTCTCCTTCCTTGGTTATTTTATTAAAATGCAATTGGCAGTTCCCGTCGATATTGGCAAGAAACAATTCCACAGCATGTTTGATGGTGGTTTCTTCCCCATTGGCCACGTTAATCACACCACCATCGAAAACAGCTTTGGACATTACCACATCTATAGCACTGCATATATCCGCTATATAAATAAAATCCCTGCTTTCAGTACCATCGCCAAACAAAGTTACCTCGGCGGTATTTTTCAGGTATTTATGATAAGTATCCCAAAATAACTGCTTTCTTAACTTTTCGCCATACACTGAAAAAATACGAAGGCTAATGCTGCTAATATGGTGCAACTGAAAATATTCCAGGCAAAGGTTTTCTGCAAGGTATTTATGCCAGCCATAAGGCGACACCGGCTGTACCGGGTGTTTTTCGTCAATCGGCAGGTAGCCAGGGTTGCCGTATACCGCTGCACTGCTCAGGTGGATGAACCTGCAACCTTTGTTATGCTGGCGGATATCCTCCAGCAGTTTGGCCACATTGTATACATTCATCTCGTAGTCAAAAAAAGGCCTTTCTACCGAGAGCGGCACACTGCCATTACCACCTGCAAAAATGCAGTAATTAAATGGATGATCGCTAAACACCGCTGTGTAACTGGAGTTCTTTGGGTCTACCTGGTAATAGCGGGCGCAGGCCGTGCTTTGGGCTAAAATGTCGGCACCGTGAACCTCCCAGCCTTTGGCGGCAAAATGTTGTACCAGGTGGCCGCCAATAAAGCCTTCTGAACCGATGATTAAGATTGAGGTCATTTTTTTTGTGTTTGATGCTCGGGCAGGTACTTGACGACAGTTGCGGGATTACCGGCAACGACAGTCCATGCGGGTACATCTTTTGTTACTACACTTGCTGCTGCTACAATAGCTCCTTCGCCCACCGTTACGCCTTTTAAAATAGTTACGTCCATGCCTATCCATGCATATTTACAAATTTTTATCGGGGCCGATTTTACGTGAGTCCAGTCTTTCGAAAAATTGTAATTGGTATTGCCAGATTTCCAATCTGCTAAGTGCTTTTGCATATCATCCAATCGGTGGCGATAATTAAGAGAATGAGAGTCGTTATCGAAAAAGTATACACCCCATGAAACAAATACATCATCCTCCAACTCTATTTTATTAATGCAAATAGCGTTCCCTCCGGCTAAAAATACCCGATTGCCTATTACAATTTCTCCGGTTGCAGATTCAAATGTAAAATTACCCCCAATCATACAGTCATCACCAATCGTAACATAAGTTCTGGACTGATCAGCCTTAGGCAGGTGTAAATTGAAACTTCCAAAGAGGAGCGACTTACCAATTTTTAAACAGGGTCTGTTATACCGTTTTGCTTCTGTTTTTTTTGGATTCAGTTTTCTTTCGAAATACCTAAGCCCCCTTTTCAAAAAATGGAACATACTGTTAATGATTATTTGTTTGACTACATTTTTTTCCTGAACAGGCAAATGATGTTCGCTATTGCCATGATTGCACCCTCCAAATAGACCAATAAAATGCCTATTCCTACTTGATCCTGGTCGATTTAATCGTACCTAAGTGTTTCCTACTTGCCGATGAAATGAAAGTATTCCGCACCGCGTATGAAAATCTTAAACAATATAGGCGGGACACCTGCTCTGATAAACCGGCTATACTTGTACTTGGTTCCTGCGGCTCGATTGAATTTTTCAAGTTTATTTTTAAAATCCTTATCGCGATATATGTAGCAATTGGTCAAAACCATTTCCGCTTTTTCCTTGAATCCAGTAACATCAAAATGCTTCAAATAAAGTGGAAACAGCATCTGATCCCAATTACTTGTTTTACTGCTAAAACTTTCACTATGAACCCGATAACAAACAAAGATTTCATCGCTATGAAGTATTTCATATCGCTTTGCTATGCGAATTGACATGTCGTAATCTTCAAAAGCAAGTTCTTCATCATAGCCACCAACTGCATCGAAAACTGACTTTTTATATAATGCGGATTGGCCCATCAGGAAATTATTGTGGGCAAAATGTTGTAAAATATTCCCCGACGGCGGGTATTCAAATTTACATTTGGAACGCACTGTCATGTATGTGCCAAACTTCCGTTTGCCAGCATCATCAATAAGATAGGCGTCGCTATAAACCAATGCAATATTTTCCCCGGTTAGCTCCAATATGGCTACCTGTTTTGTTATTTTGTCGGGGAGCATGATGTCATCAGTGGCGATCATGCTGGTGTATTTACCGGTCGCATTTTCCAATGCGTGGTTACAAGTGGCACATAAGCCCCTGTTCTTTTCGTGCAAGATGAGTTTAACCGGTTTTGGGTATGTCTTTACCCATTCACGGATAATATCAACACTTCCATCTGTCGAACAATCGTCAATAATAATAAGTTCTACATTCTCGTATGTCTGATTCTTTATGCTTTCGAGGGTTTCAATAACATAATTGCGGCTATTATAATTTACGGCCATTATTGAAACGAGCGGCGAACTACTTTTCATAGAAAAAATCTTTGATTGTGGCTGCTACAAAGACTATCTCATCCTTTGTCATTCCCGGCCAAAGCGGCAAACTTAGGCAAGTTTGCGCTATTGTTTCGGCTATTGGAAAATCAGCTTTTTTATGCCCCAGGTGCGTGTATGCTTCCTGCAAATGCATCGGAATGGGATAGTGAATTAATGTGCCGATACCATTTTCTGCCAGATGTAACTGTAAAAGGTCCCTTTTATGCGTGCGTACAACATAGAGGTGATAGGTATGTGTAGCTCCTTTGGCCACCGTCGGTAGTACCAAGTCGCCAATTCCCCGCAATGAATCATTATACCACGCTGCAATTTGCTGGCGTTGCACGGTCCATTCGGGTAAGTATTTTAGTTTAACCGATAAAAAAGCCGCCTGCATTTCATCAAGCCGCATATTGCAGCCTATCACCTCATTATAATATTTTTTCTGAGAGCCGTAGTTGCGGAGTATTTTCACTTTAGCCGCAAGTTGTTCATCATTTGTAGTCACTGCCCCGGCATCCCCCAAAGCACCTAGATTTTTACCAGGGTAAAAGCTGGTGGCGTTTACATGGCCAAAACAGCCTGTTATCTTACCGTTGAATGTGGCAGTATGTGCTTGCGCATTGTCTTCTATTACAAAGATGTCATGCTTTTCAGCAATCGCCATGATGGCTTCCATTTCACATGCCTGTCCGTACAAATGCACCGGCATGATGGCTTTTGTTTTTGGAGTAATGGCCGCCTCTATAAGGGATGGATCTATGTTGTAGGTATCAATATCCGGCTCAACAAATATGGGTACCGCACCTACATAAGACACGGAAAGAGCAGTGGCGATATAGGTGTTAGAGGGGATAATCACTTCATCTCCTTTCCCCACACCCAGCGCTTTTAAAGCCAGGTACAGGGCATCGAGGCCGTTGCTCACACCAACAGCATAACCGACTTTATTAATTGCTGCATATTCTTTCTCAAACTGTGTAACTTTTTCTCCGAGTACAAACCAATTATTATCATATACGGTCTCAAAAGCCTGCATCATTTCCTGTTTTATTGGTTGATGTGTCAGGCTAAAATCTAAAAATGGAATCTTCATTATCGTTCTTTAAGTGGTTATTTCCTGGTTCATCAGTAGCATCTGCCACTAAAAACCAATAGGGCCGCCAATTTAAAACGGTTGAAGCATTCAAAAAAAAAATTAAAGGGTAAGAATTAAGTATATCTCGGCGCTATTTTCTTTAAATTCCTTTCCCAGTTCAAAATAAGCATCAATTATGTTTCGGTTGAGTTGTTGTTCAATTTGATGATTGGATAAAAATTTCAGGAAAACACCTCCCTCATCAGTGATAGTGTACCCTGCAGCCAATACATGCTCCTTCAATAGTTTTAAATCATAGACCCTGTGGTGGCCTAGCGCAATATCCCTGGTGTTTAATTCGTCTTCAGTTTTTAGCAAACCCATTTTAACAGCTGCCAACCGGTGAAATGATTGGGAATTAGGTACGCCAACTATAAGTGATCCGGCTGGTTTAAGCCACCTCTTTATTCGCAATAATAATTCAACCGGATGCTCTATGTGTTCTAATACATGATTTACGATGATGGTGTCAAATTGTTCCCCTGGTTCAAACTCTTCAAACAAAGCAAAATGTTTTACCAGTTTTACATGGTTGGGAATTTGAGCTATCAGTGATTCAGAACCTTCTACTACAGTAACTTTTTCGAAATCGTCAATCAAAAGCCTGGTCATATATCCCGTTGCAGGCCCGAGTTCCAAACATGATTTGCCTTTAAAATAGGGCCTAAACTGGGCATACGCTTTTTCTACAAATAAAACATCGAATGCCAAAATAGCGTCCGAATAAAAGGAGGAAAAATCTTCAGGTGTACTTTTCATAATAGTGTAATTAGCCCCCAAGTTTCTTAAACGCAAGTGTTAGGTTTGTGTTTAGGAGGGTATCAAAAGTTATTCTATAGAACTTGCAAAACGAACGACAGAAAAATTGCTTTACTAAAATATCCTACCCAATTTCATTTCTGAATCAGGAGTAACATTATAGAGGTACCAGGAGAACTGGTAGTGTAATCAAAAATGTAAAAATTTAAAACTGTCACACTCACTTGATTTTTTTAAAATGATACTTTTTCCCTGTTTCAGAAATATAGCAATCATCCAACCAACGAAGTTTTTTTCCTGCCTCATCAATATATGCAACAATCCGGCCGGGGTTACCGATTACCAATGAGTGGGGCAGAATATCTTTGGTTACCACAGCACCTGCCCCAATTAGGGAATAACTTCCAATTTTAAGTCCGCCAAGAATTACCGAACCTGCTCCAATCGAAACATGTGACTCGATCACCGTTGTTTGAAATTGGACAGGACGCTGCCTGGAAGCTGGGAATTTATCATTGACAAATGTCGCGTTGGGGCCAATAAAAACGTTGTCCCCAACCCTAAGTCCATCCCATAGATAAACGCCTGACTTTACCGTAACATTATCTCCGATGACCACATCGTTTTCAATAAAAGTATGGCAGTTAATATTACAATCCTTGCCAATAACTGCATTTTTAAGAATGACCACAAATTGCCAGATTTGGGTGCCTTCCCCTATTCTGGAGGATTCCACTTCAGCACTGCGATGGATTGTTGGCATATAAACCTTGCATTATTAATCTTTCAAATTCAGTCACCTTTAAGCAGGATCGTCAAACCGGCCACCTGCTATATGGTGGCAGGTCTTTTAAAACACTATTCAAATATCATATACCCAGCATTTGCCCTGAAAGCAGAGTGATATATCCTAAAATTTTTTGTCCCAAGCACTTCACGGAGGGCTGCTGTTTCGCCGGGCCATTCGGCCACATTTATTTCATCAAAACCAATTACAGCACCTTTTGTGAGGTAAGGAACAATAGCCTCAAGGCAGGTCTTCGTGGGAGAATAGAGGTCGAAATCAAAATAGGCCAGGGCAATAATCGTTTCCTGCCGGCTGGCAAGATATTCATGAATGGTGGCAGTGGCATCGCCCTTTACCAACTCGAACTTCTTAATGCCCGGCAAGGGCGCTAATTGTTCGTGTACTGTAAGAACCTGTTCGAGATAATCTTCGTACAGTTCAGGTACTGAATAATCACCGCTTTGCCACGAAAATTTATTGTTTTTATCTTCTTCAGACACCTCGGGGAAACCACTGAAAGTGTCAAAAGCAATGACTTTCCTGTTATGATTAAATGGCTCGAATATGCCACGAAGGGATGTAAATAAAGAAAGATTGGTACCATACCTGGTTCCAAACTCTATTATATTTCCGTGCAGGGGAAGAATCTTTTGGTACAATTCGTTGATAAATAAAATTCTCGACAAATTTCTCCGGTCAATAAACAAAGAAATATTGTTCATCAATTCCTCCCGTGGAATGGACGAATTAAACATCAGGTCTCCTAACGAACTTCTATTGGTATGATCGGCTGTGCTGTAAGACTTTACGATATCTATGTCGCTAAGGGTATTTGTTTTCATTTTTTTGTTTTTATGAGATGTATTAGGCCCAGTAACCGGGCTATTTTAACAATCATCCTATTTGGTTTTGATAATCTCGATAATGTCACCGACAGATTTTATTTTTTCAATCTCATGCTTGGAAAATGAAATTCCCAAACTGTCTTCGAGCTCCACAATGAGGTTCAGGTGGCCAAGAGAATCCCATGATTCGGTATTATCCTTGTCAGAATCGGCACTTATTTCCACCCCTTCGCCAAAAACAGATTTAAATATTGGCGCTAACTGGTCTGTTGATATTTGCATAATTTATTTTATTTAAGAATTCTTCAGCGGGTTTGTTTTTTGCGGTTTTTACAAACAAAATCTGCTCCACTGCTATTCCTTCTGATGTCAAATCGGCAATTACTTGGTTGTAAAAATCAAATTCGATATGCCGTCCAAGCACCCTGCAGCTCATTATATAATTCTCTATAGTAGCAATTTGCTGGCTTACCCTTATAAAAAGCAGACCTACAGTGCCATAGTCACCATATTTGTCTGAAACTTTTAATGAATAAATGGTACCTTTTCCGGAACCTGTAAAATTGTGCAGGTCGGAAACTGAATACGGTTTTTTATTAAAATTAAACTGGTTGGTTTTTTCCATTAGCTGTGAAAGTCTTTCAAAATCATTCACATCATTTTTTTTTATTTCCAGCTTTATTTCCAGGCTTTTAACATAATCATCCACCGATGAAAATGATAAAAGTTCATTCTTCCTGATTTGCTCTTCCTGGTAATTTCTGGTTTTGTTTTGATCTTCGTCGGAAATCACTTTCCGCCTGAAAACAACCTCACGGGTAAGGGCAAGAAACTGTGTGTAGTCCGGTGTAAACTTAAAAGTCGTAACCGATGGCAAAAATTCCTTTACCATATTTATTTCAAAATCGCTGTCATCGATAAAAACACAAGAGTCCATGCCGAGACTTAACTCCTGCAATATGTCATTAATGTTTAGGTGTTTGTCCTTCCAGTTTACTTTTTTTACTATAAAATCATCCCATTGCAAGGGCATTGTCTTTTTCACAAATACTTCCTTTACGTCTGCTTCGTTATTTTTAGAACAAATACATAACAAAAAGCCTTCACTTTTACGCTGTTTAAGAAACTGTTGAAAATGATAATGGATAATACCGTCAGCATTCAGGTCGCACTGTACTGAATCTATGCCATCTTCCCCTATGATCCCTTTCCAAAGCGTATTGTCGCAGTCAAGCACCAACAGCTTTTTTTCAGCAGTGGTATAAAGATCAATCAGCTGCGCAAAGTCAAGTGCCATTTTCCTGAGCAACGGCTTGGTATAAGGCATTTGGTACAGGTGCCCCAGGTTATAGTTATAGCCATTATGATATCCAACAGAATACAAGCTGCTACAAAAATCGAAAAAGACGATATTATTAGCGGCAGTTAGCTCATCGATCATTTCGCGGGCATCAATTATTGCCTGGATACTATGTCCCAAAGTTTTACTTACAGCTCCAATTGGAAAAGCTTCGTGGATAGCATTACTGCAAATAACAAGAGGTTTCAAGTTAAGGGAAAAAGTATTAATCGTTGCCAATAACTGGTGTATATACTCACTATCCCTTTTGTTATAAAAACAATCGAAATGAACAAATACGAAACTGAAATCTTCTAAACTTTCTTTATCAATTAATTGTATACCTGCTATCAGATCCTCAGAATATACAACGTCTATTTCAGCGCCTTCTTTAATACCAGAAAATTCCCTGGCAAACGAATTCATTGTTATATCTGATAAAACCCTAATTTTCATAATTGTTGATAATAAATTCTACTACCTGTTTAGTTCGGGTATAATAAAAACACACATACCTGTTCTCGAAAAGCAAAGCAGGTATCGGATCCATGACTTTAATTAGCCGGAAACGGGTGATATAACTATTCAAAACCTCCATGTTATCCACTTCATAGCAGAAGTGGTTAAAATGTTCACCGTTCTTTTGCAGGCTATTCCATGTAAAAGACTTTTCGCTAACCGGCTGTATCAGCTCGATCAGAACAGGCGAAAAGTTTTTATACAACACAAGGCGCGCATTTTGCAACGCATCAAAAACCTCATTTGTTTTTTGTTCGAACAACATTTTAGCGGCCCATTTATCAATGTCGGATACTATAAACCCTGTATGATGAAGCACAAGTTTATTACTATTTTCCAAAACGCTCTATTAATTTAATAATCTTACTGTAATCAAAATTTCTAAACTGTCCGGTGGTAAGTTCCTGCTTTCTTATCACTAATTTTTTTGGTTCGAGCAATTCAAATCCGTCATCTATAAAACCAAATTTGTAATGCTGGTTCCAAACCTTGGTATTTTCTTCGGCTGTTCTGCAATACATTTTCTCCAGTCTCATAATATCAAAACCTATTTGAAGTACCATCCATTCCGCTTCAATAGAGTGTAGAGGGCTCGTACAAATATACCTACCAAAGTCTGCATAGTTATTTGTCCGGTCTACATTGTAGATGGAAATAGTTCCACTGAATTCCCGGGATTTGCGGTCAAGTATTTTTAAATAAAGCCCATCCCCTTTTTCCAAATTATTATTAATCCAAATCCGTTGCTGATCTTCTGACACCGCTTCCGAACTTGATAAGTATTTATTTATACCAGGGTTATTTCTGAGCTTACAAATATCGGCTGCATCCGCAGGAGACACAGTCTGTAAAATGGTAGAAATATTTTCAAAAACAGTTATCATTTCCTGTCTAAAAAGTTTTGATAGTCCCTTATATAATCGGTTTCATCGTAAAGATGGGATGCAAGAACCAAACAGATAGCACCTGCTGAAAAATTAATTTCCGACGCCCAGATGCCCGGCAGAATATGCAAGCCCATATGAGGCCTGTTAAGCTGCACTAATTTTTTCGATTTTCCATCATCCAATAACACTTCAAAAGAGCCACTGGCTGCTACTAAAAATTGGTGGCATTCTTTATGGGCGTGGGCTCCCCTTGACTCTCCCCCTGGAATGTCATACAAATAAAAAACACGTTTAACACCAAAAGGTATCTCATGCAAATTATTTACAGGTGTTACATGTCCGTTTCTGTCCCCGATTTTCGGCAAATAGATGATCGAACAATCAAAAACTGTTACATCGCCGGTCATATTTTCCCAAGATTTATCAGGTGGCTAAAATCCCGTACATAATCAAATTCAGAATAGCTGCTGCTTGACAAATGCAAACTCAGAGAATTCGTTGAAAAATTATCCATATGCCTCCAGGTTAAGGGAGGCAGGTATAAACCATAATATGAACGGTTGAGAGAAAATCGTATCTGAGACAAATCTGGATTTGTGATAACTACATCAAAACTACCGCTCAGTGCAATAATAATTTCCTCTTGTTTTTTATAAGCATGGCCTCCTCTTTGTTCGCCACCAGGAACATCATAAGTCCAAAAAACTCTTTCGATTTTAAATGGGATATGGTTGTATTCTTCTACAAACGAAAGGTTACCCCTTGGATCCAAAGTCTTGGGTAAGTGTATGATATAGGGAGCGGTCATGAATAATTTAGTTCTTTAGCCTTTGAAAATGAAACATCATAATCAATATTGGGCCGCAATACCCCGGGCAACACACTATTATTTGAACCGATACTTTCATTTAAAATTTCAAACTGGATAAAATCGGTCACGGCAAATAACGCATATCGTTGATTCTCCCCAAAAATCAGGTTAAACTTATAAATTCCTGCATTGATAAAAAACGGCGGCAATGAGCCTTTTACTGTATAGATACCTTGCCTAGAATCTTTCTGTGTACTTAAAATTGAACCATGATGAAACACTGCTATTTCATCCAAAGTTCTTAATTCAAAAGTAGCGTCCAGATTAATATCAGGTTTTGTATTATAGAAAACGAGCTCAAATGCAAATCCGCTTGATACCGATAATATTTCGCCTGAAAGAGGTGTAACGGCAAAAGAAAGTATTCTGATATTATAGTTACCTGGTGCAGTCTCCAAAGAACCTTCATGCATAAACTGGGAGATACTATCTGTAGAGCTTTGATAGTAATTTACGGCCTCTAATTCCGTACCGGAATATACCAGTTTGCCGTGCTGCAAAACAATGCCGCTGGTACATAATTGCTTTACCGCAGCCATGTTGTGGCTGACAAATAATACTGTTCTGCCATCATTAACGCTCACGTCCTTCATTTTGCCCAGGCATTTCTTTTGAAACTCGGCGTCACCTACTGCCAGCACTTCATCCACAATCAGGATATCAGGTTCAAGGTTCGCCGCCACTGCAAATGCCAGCCGCACATACATTCCGCTGCTATAGCGTTTTACCGGGGTATTTATATATCGCTCCACCCCGCTAAAATCTACTATCTCATCAAACTTCCTGGCTATCTCCGCTTTGTTCATCCCCAATATGGCGCCATTGAGGTAAATATTTTCTTTTCCGGTCAGTTCAGGGTGAAAACCAGTACCCACCTCTAGCAAACTCGCTACACGGCCTTTGATCTTAATGTTTCCGGTGGTAGGGGAGGTGGTGCGGCTCAGTATTTTTAACAGGGTGCTTTTACCAGCGCCGTTGCGGCCAATAATACCCAGTACCGCGCCAAGTTTTACTTCAAAATTGATGTCCTTCAAACTCCACACAAAATCACTTTGTCCTTTGGTAGTACGATCGTTGGTGTCTCCCAGTTTGGCAAAGGGATCTTCTTTGCCCCGTACGCGAGCCCAAATACGATTGAGGTCGTGGCTTAATGTGCCGGTGCCTACCGTACCCAAGCGGTATTGTTTAGATACATCTTCTACTTTTATAACTACTTCACTCATTTGTCTTTTTCGGTATTAAACTGTATCCATAAAATTCTTTTCTACCCTGTTAAAAACAACCGTACCAATGGCCAATAGCGCCGCTGTAAATGCAGCAGCATATGCCAGGCCGCCCCAGCTAAATTCTCCGGTTCCTAAAAATCCTTTTCTAAATGTCTCCATAATGGCCGTAAGTGGGTTAGCCTTAATCACACTGGCCATTTTGGGATACTTGGCCGAAACCACTGATAAAGGATATATGACTGGTGTGGCATACATAAATAATTGGATGCCAAACGTTAGTAAAAAAATCAGGTCACGGTACTTGGTGGTAAGTGAAGATATGATCATGCCTGTACCCAGGCTGATACCTGCAACAAGTAATATAAGCACAGGAAATAAAAGCAGGTAGCCATTCGGATGCACCTGGCCTTTATACAAGTAATATCCCCAAACAATCAGGAACAATATAAACTGGATACCCAGCTTCACCAGGTTGGAAATCACCAGGGCCAGTGGCATCACCAAACGGGGAAAATACACTTTGCCGAATATGGAAGCATTGTCTTTAAATACCGTCGCTGTTTTGTTAAAGCATTCGGCAAAATAACTCCACAGCATCACCCCCGCCAGGTAAAACACCATCATGGGAACACCATCTGTGGAAATACTTGCAATTTTTCCAAAAACGATCACATACATCAGTGACGTCATAATGGGCTGCAAAAAGATCCAGATCGGCCCAAGTATCGTTTGCTTGTAATTGGCAACGATATCCCGTTTTACAAACATCATTACCAGGTCGCGGTAACGCCATACTTCTGCCAAACGCAGATCGAATAAATTGGACTTTGGCCTGATGATCTCCGTCCAATGGTCGTCGTTTTCTACAGCAGTATCAGGTTGGTGTATTTGTTTAGATAGTTCCATTAGGTATATAAGGACAGTAAGATTTGGTACTATTTTTCCGAAATGAATGCTTCAATAACAATTAAGGTTACAAACCGCGGTAACAGGGGGTTGTAACCTTAATCATTTTTTTACCGGTCGTATTACCTGCGTTTTTTCACTCCGAACATTTTTTCTTTTAGCCGAAGCATGAAACCCTTCTTTTTATTCTCGTCACTAAAATAGCCATAACCATAGCCGTAACCATAACCGTAGCCATAGCCGTAGCCATAACCATAACCGTAGCCATAACCATAGCCACTTGCGTTCTCATAGCGAATACCGTTAACCACCAGCGAAAGGTTTTTAAATTTCCTGTCGGTGTACATTTTCTGAATAAAAGACAGGGTTGATTTATAGGTATATTTATGACGGATGATAAAGAAAGAAATATCAGCATATCTTTCTAATAACAAGGCATCTGTCACCAGGCCCGTAGGCGCGGTATCGATTACAAGCACATCAAATTTCTGTTTGATCTCTTCAAATAAGGTCTGTGTCCTGGGACTTAAGATCAATTCCGCCGGGTTCGGTGGTGTAGGGCCGGAACTCAGCAGGTATAGGTTTTCGAACCCTTCAATAGGTCGTACAATATCATCCAGTTTTGCTCCTTTTACAACATATGTAGAGATACCCATATTGTTTTCCATACCCAGGTTCCTGGTGATCTTGGGTTTACGCAAATCGTACTCCATCAGCAGCACTCTTTTGCCGGTTAGTGCAATGCTGGCTGCCAGGTTGGTACTCATAAAGCTCTTTCCTTCACCACTTATATAAGATGTCACCAGCACAGATTTCACCTCTTTTTCCGCTCCTAAAAACTGGATATTGGTACGAATTAGCCTGAACTGCTCCGCAATAGCGCTACGGCTTTTAGGTGTAATTACAATGGCTTTATCAGATTGGTTATAGATAACCTCCCCAATGATAGGTATCGTGGTAAGCGATTCTATTTCCTTGCGATCACCGATGGTATTATTAAAGAACTCCAATAACAGCAGGATAACAACGGGCAGCCCCAGGCCAACAAAGAAGGCAAAAAGCACCACCTGTGAAGCAACGGGTTTTACCATACCAATCTTGCGGGGCGCTTCAATGATCCTTACATCGGGCCTGTTGGAAGCGAGGGTCAGTTCGGTTTCCTCTTTTTTACGCATCAGGAATTCAAGAATGGACGCCTTCACCGAAATTTCCCGGCTCATATCAATCAGCACATTTTCCTTACCGGGCAAAATATCGAGATCGGTCTGTAGTTTTTGATTTTCTTTCTTGGCCACGTCCAGGGTGCGGCTCATATTGTTCCTCACCTGCACAATGGTGCGGATAATATTTTTACGCTGGTCGGTGATCTGGGCATCATAGTTCTGTACAACAGGATCAGTCACCATACCATCCTGCCTGGCTTTCTGGCGCTGGATAGCGATGCCGTTATGTATGCCGATCATATTGGCAAGAACCGGTT
Organism: Bacteroidota bacterium; assembly: GCA_040386335.1. Classification (GTDB taxonomy): domain Bacteria; phylum Bacteroidota; class Bacteroidia; order Chitinophagales; family Chitinophagaceae; genus JAZKFT01. Next base: position 43,465 of record JAZKFT010000045.1, on the reverse strand, counting down.
CACTTACACCCAATATAACCGGGATAACGTCTTCAGTGGATTTTGAATTTTTTACATAGCGTTCTATATCATCCAACGCCGACATACCCACAATTACACTCGTAACTGCCTTTTCCGAAACTTTTGCTTCCTGCATGGTTAAAGAGAACCTGCTACCCATTGTTGGCGAGTTTACCAGGTTTTTTGCCATATAATCGGCCACCCTTTGTTCTGTTTCGGTCAGGTCTTTTGTAACGGTGCTTATCCTTTCGTTCAGGAACTTAACGGTATTATTGCTCACCACATTTTTATCGTCGAGACCGGCCGCCAGGTAGCGCTCCACCAGTTTGTTCAATACATCTATACCGCGTTCAGGTATCTGGTCATTCACGGAAATTTCCAACACCCCGCCAAACTCCTTGGTGAGCGCAGGTTTTAAGATGCTTTTGTATTTAGTAATGATGCCATCCTGGCTGCGGAAATACAACTTTTGTTTATTGGCTGGGTTGGGCAAAAAGTCATGGTTAGGTAACAATACCAATTTACTGTTCTTAACAAAAATGGTATCCCCGTACGGATAAAATTTAGAGCTGCCGTCAAGGTTTTCTATATCTATCCCGGTAGGTTTGGAAACGAAATTGATCACCGCTGCTTCCTCAGGCTTATCTCGCTTACAGTAATCAACAAAGAAGGGGGCTGATTTTCCATACACAAAGGTCTTTTTAATACGGCCCTCTTCCTGTATTTCCAGGTCGAGATGCAACGAGTCTACAACTTGCTTATTCAGTTCATAGGATAAAAGGATGTCGATTTCATTATCCACGCTCTTATTACTGCTGGTGCTGATTCCAAGGCCTTCAATAATACCTTTATCGCCACCTGAGAGACGTTGGTCGATGATCAATATCTGTGTTTTAACACTATAGACCGGCACTGCATAGCGCAAATACACTTTTGCCAATACCAGTGCGAGGATGACAGAAATAATTACCCAGGGTAAAATATTGAGCGCCTTACTGAATATCCTGCTGAGATCCATTCCACCACCTTTGTCGGTAACTTCGGCTTCAGATACGGAATTATTATTATTGTTATTATGAGGTTGCATTGCTAATGTTCTGGGTGAGCTGATTATTTTAATACCGATTGGAGTGCAATAAAGAGTGAAAGTGCGGCAAGACCAATAGACACAAAAGGCAAAATACTACTTACTTTTTGTTGCCGTTGTGCCTGGCCGCTAGAGGGGACATACACCACATCGTTAGGCTTTAAGTAAAAATATTCAGACTTAAACACATCTTTGGAAGTGAGGTCTACGTTGCCCCAGGTAGTGGTGGTATCCTGTGTCCTGATCACTTTTACGCGGTCTTTCAAACCGAATAAAGTGACGTCTCCACTAAGCCCGATTGCCTCAAATATGCTCAGCTTTTCGCTTTGCGATGTTACAGTGCCGCGTATAGCAACCTCACCAATCACGGTAATTTTAAAGTTCGTGAATTTAACGACCACATTGGGCTCCACCATCTTCGCCTGGGTAGCTCTTTCTGTTAGGTCAGCTTTTAGCTGGCTTAGTGTAAGACCAGCCACTTTTATCTTTCCAAGCTGTGGCAAATCTATATATCCATCGGGCGACACAAGATACCCGGGCTTAAGGGCTTCAGAACCGGATGATTGTACTTTTTGAGCCGTTTCCACACCACCGAAATTGTTGAACAGCTGCGTCATTTCTAATCCTTTACCGTAAAAATTAATCAGCAAAAGATCGTAGGGCTGTATCCTGGCAACAGGGATGGCTATCTGGGGTATATTAATGACCTGTGTAGAGTCGATAATTTCTTTGGCGTAGTAAACGTTCTTCGTTGTCTTGCAGGAAAAAAGGGAAATGGCCAGTGTGAAAGTTGTTAAGAAAAGTAGTCCGGGACGCCTCGTCATGTTTCAGCATTATTAGTTAGTAATTTCAAACGGCTGCAAATATATCCATAATGGCCAAATAACAAAATCGGCTATTCCAATTGAGATACAGGTGTTCGCTGAACCTCAATAGAATAGCCGATATTAAATTCCTGTTAGCGTTATTTCTGCACGGTATGTGCCTGGTTCACCACGTCGTTAATAACCGACAGGGTTTCATCCAGATAAATATCCTTTTTCAGACCCTTCAGCCAGGTCCGGTATCTTTCTGCCTTATCTGTATCCATTTTATTGATTTTTTCCTCATCCTGTACCAGGAAACTGATGTCGAGGCCGCTATCCTGCAGGCTGGTCAATGTTTCTATTTGCTTACGGGTAGCCCTGATCAGCTTTTGTTCCTGCTGGTATTTAGCCAGGTTCAGGTTATACTCGTTGTCATTTTGCTTGGAAAGCCACTCTGCATTATCATGAATCAGGCTAAAAGATACATTGTCTTTCACACGCTGCTCCGCTGCTTTTTCCGCCAGTGCCAGGTCGGCACCGTTACCCACAGGTTTATAACCGGCTTTGGATATCTCATCCCATACCAGCGCATCGGGATTGTCTTTTTCACCAAACTTGGCAAACTGGTAGATATCCGGCAATATCACATCGGGGGTTACCCCTTTCATTTGTGTAGAACCTCCGTTTACCCGATAAAACTTCTGAATGGTCAGGTGCATGGATCCAAGTTCTGTAGAGGGTACAAAAAATCCGATATTCTTGTCGATACCCACAGAACGTTGTACGGTTCCTTTACCATAAGAGGGTGTTCCGATGATAATCCCACGTTTGTAATCCTGGATGGCAGCCGCAAATATTTCAGATGCAGAAGCACTTCCTTCATTGATCATTACTGCTAAAGGCCCCTCCCATAGAACGCTCTTATCATTATCTTTTAAAACGCTTGGCTGGCCATCTTTATCTTTTACCTGTACAATGGGGCCATCTTCCACAAATAAGCCTACCATTTTTACTACGTCGGGTAAAGATCCGCCGGGATTGCCGCGGAGGTCCATAACGATACCATCTACATGTGCATCTTTCAACTTTTGTACTTCAATGGCCACGTCACGGGCACAGCTGGGGCCACCGTTCCTTTCGAAATCAACATAAAATTCAGGAAGGAAGATATAACCAATCTTACTGCCACCTTTATTAACGACGGCGCTGCGGGCATAGGTTTCTTCCTGCACTATCTCATCCCTTACAATGGGTACCACTTTTACAGAACCGTCTGCTTTTTTCATGGTAAGCCTTACTTCTGTTCCTTTTTTGCCACGAATCAGTTTTACAGCATCTGTAGTTTCATAGCCGGCGATATCCACCGGTTCTCCGGTGCCCTGCGCTACTTTGAGAATAATATCGTTCGGTTGTATCTGCCCACTTTTCCAGGCCGGGCTTCCCGTAACGACACTTACAATATAAATGGTGCCATCTTTTTCTCCTAACAAAGCACCTATGCCATAAAAGCGTCCGCTCAGCCCCTCATCAAAGGCCCTTTTTTCCACAGGAGGAAAGAAAGAGGTATGCGGATCCATGGTAGCAGCGATGGTATTGATATAAAGATTAAATTTTTCCTCCTCGGTAAACTTTGTTTTGAGTTTATCGAAGGTTTTGTCCATCACCTTTACCACTTTTTCACGGCTTTCCCTTTCCAGGGTCGTATCGGCCTTAAACACAAAGTCTTTCTTGTCTTTGTTTTTTTCACGCTGCTCCAAAGCATCGGCATAACGCTCCAAAGTGAGGTATTTCAAACGTTTCCGAAGGTTCTCGTTGCGCTCCTGCTCGTTTGCAGGGTAAGGCAGCTTGTCCCCATTAAGGTTGGCGACCTCATCTTTTGCAAAATCAAAAGGCCTGCTTAACAGGTCTTTATAAATGCCGGAAGCTTCCGCTAACCGCTTGTTGTAAAGGGCATTAACTGCAGCCACAAACTGTAATTTGCTGCCATGCAGCTCATCGTCGATCTTAGTTTCAAATTTCTTGAGTTCGTTGACATCGCCCTGTAATAAGATTTCCTTATTGGGATCTACATCATTCAGGAATTTCTTAAACACTTCTTTGGAAAATGTATCGTCGATCTTTTTGGGGCTAAAGTGGCCCTGTTCCAGGAGGTCAGCAACAGTAGTAATTATTTTCTCGTATTTGGTAGCCGGTTCGCTTTTAAAGCCAAACGATTTTACGGCTATAAAAGACAAAATCAATACAGAAGGTACCCACCACACCAGTGCTTTTTTACTTGTCATATTGTTCCAGATTTTTTTCATGAGATTTTCAAAAGTATAGAAAATAATAACCTGCCACCGGCTGTATTTGTCCAATTAACAAAGGATTAGTGGCAAAATTCTTTGAGTGGTAAATTAAAACAGCCGACTGCAGGAATGGTTCATGTCCGCAAGCCAAAGTTCGTGTCTCCACGAACCATGGCGGTTGGGAACACTGGTACTTTCCCTTTCAATACACCTTTGGCATTGAAGGCACCGCCTATTTCCCCGACCTGGTGGTTACAATTTTACCCGGCTGTTTTTCCATGAAATGAAAGTTGGAATTTAATAACGACCAAAGTTTCGTCGCAACGAACCGGCATTCGAACGTCTGCCCCGTGTTTCTCTCTGAACCGGTTGTCCCCATATAAAGAGATCCGAAACCAGCGTAAAATAAAAAATCGGTTAGAAAAATCCCCCGGCAAAACTTTCCCCGACACAATTGAACCGACAATTTGAGATGTCGATTCGATTTTGTCGGAAAGATGCGACAATTTTATTCCGACATCTCAGATTGTCGGAAACTTTTTGTCGGAACTGTTTTTTTGCTAGATTGACAAAAAATACTGCCATGAATGATATAGCAAAAACCCGCAATCGGTTTGGTTTATCACAGGAATCGTTTGCAAGTTTCCTGGAATGCTCGCGGAGCCAGTTTGCCATGGCAGAAACGGGCAGAGCCGAGTTAGATGTCAGCTTTTCATTGGTGATGAACTATATGGACCAACTGGCCGATGAAACAGACCCGAAGACCACTTCCCTATCGTCTGCGCTGTCAAAAGAAAAGGACACATTTTGCGATAAGCAGGTCAAAAAACTAACCGTCAGAATTATGAATGCGGAAAAGTTGCTGGAAGTAAGCCTCGAAAAAATGCAACAGGCTGAAAGTTTTACTACAATGGCCAATTTGATGCTCACCCGGGGTGAAAGGCTTACGGTAGCAAGACAAAAAATGCTGGAAGTATTCATACCAAAAGCCGCTATTACCTACGGGCAATACTGGCTCGAATGGATGCAGCTCGAAATTACCCTCAGCAGTTTGCGGGCGGCTTTGGAAAAAGTGCATGCATTACATGCAGGTTGAACCGGCAAACTGCTGCAAGGTTCGTGTCTCCACCATAGCCGTAAACTTAAGCGGTTATAGACAGGTTTTTAGTGCCGTAGGCACGGCCGATTTTGTTGCCCGGCATTTCAATGCCGGGTTTCAAGATGGTTATTGACATTAAGTGCCATAGGCACGACCGATGTTGGCATCTGGCATTCACAAAGTCCTTACTGGCCCCTGATTATATGCACCGCACCTACGGTGCTCTATCGACTATTCACCCCGATACCCCGGATTGAAATCCGGGGCCACAAAACCGGCCGTGCCTACGGCACTACAAAACAGTGAGCATTCTTTAAGTTGACGGTTATGGTGTCTCCACGAACCCACGGCAGCGGCCCAATGCAGGAATAGTTCTTTTTTTTGAAAGGAAATCCGTGCCGGTGCCACAAGGTCAGCTTAAGTTACAGGCTTATGGCCAATATTTGCAGTAGCCGTTGGTGGCGCTCCGTTAGCCAGCAGCGCGTCAACAAAAGTTATTTCTTTCTATGCCCGTAAAAATCCTGGATATAGTCTGGTACAAATTTTTGCCTGCCCGTTTTGGCGGGCAAAAGGGCATTGATGGGTTCTTAACCGCTTTATCGGAGTCTTACGAAGTAGTGGTATTGTGCAGCAGGGATAACAAAAGCGAAGGCAGCAACTGTTACAAACTACTGCCTTTGTTGCCCACAGGCAAATGGCAATTCTTCAATAACAGCTACCGGCAACTGATTAAGAAGATTTGCAAAGAGGAGCGGGTGACACATATCTGCATTGAACATCCTTATTATGCCAGGGCCGCCTTGAAGGTGGGTCACTCTCTCGGGCTACCCGTAATTATCCACAACCATAATATAGAATCGGAACGGTTTAAAAGCCTCGGCAAATGGTGGTGGAAGATCATGTGGTATTACGAAGGGTGGGCCTGCCGGAAAGCAGGTTTGAACCTTTTTAAAACCAATACAGATAAGTTGTATGCGATAAAGCACTATAAGTTGCCGGCAACAAAATGTATGGTACTCCCCTACTGCCTGCCACAAGATCACCAGGCCCTGGATAAGGGAGCGGCGGCGGCAGCTACCAGGAAGCGCTTTCAAATACCGGCCACCAATAAATTGCTGCTTTTTAACGGCACACTCGATTATGGACCTAATGCAAAAGCCGTTGAAAGGATCTATAAAAATATCGTTCCGCTACTCCAGGCCCTAAGTCCCTGGCCATTCACCATTCTTATCTGCGGCCGCAATGAACTGCCTGCATTTAACTACCTGGAACAATTGCATCATCCCATGGTGCAGCAAACAGGGGTGGTGGAAAATATTGAAACATTGGTAGCAGCCGCCGACCTGTTTATCAACCCCGTGCTCGAGGGAGGCGGTATCAAAACAAAGATCATTGATGCATTGGGCCAGCATACGACGGTCGTATCTTTTGCAAGTGGAGCGTTTGGGATAGACACTGACTGTACCGGTGGTAAATTACAGTTGTGCACCGATGGGGATTATGTACAATTTGTGCAATTTATTGTATCAGCACTTCAAAAGGAAATCGTCCTTACACCCCAGGCATTTTTTGATTCATTTAAATGGCAACGTTATATCGATGCCCTCGGAAGCCGCTATTTTGACCGATGATTTATGGTTCCATCCATCGATGGAAAATACAAAGCTGAAATTCATTGGCCATATAGTCGTTCAATAGGGATATTATCCCCGAAATGACCAATGACTTAATGACCTACATTGATACCGCTTTGTATTTTAAGCGCTCACCCATAAAACAGCCATCTACAAAAAAGTTCATCCTAAAAGGCAATCCTATATTTTTGCCCGCTTTAAAATAAGCTGCTGACAGCCACTGTAGCAGCACCAGATTTAGAAACTTCAATAAAAAAATACCATTGAAAACCGCATTGATCACCGGCATCACCGGGCAGGATGGCGCATATCTTGCCGAACTCTTACTAAGCAAAGGATATAATGTTCATGGCATCAAACGCCGCAGTTCGCTCATGAACACCGACAGGATAGACCATCTTTTTTTTGATAAAAGCCTTGCCGACAGGTTTCACCTGCATTATGGTGATCTTACCGATTCCTCAAATATCCTGCGGGTGATCCAGCAAACCCAGCCCGATGAAATATACAACCTCGGTGCCCAAAGTCATGTGCAGGTAAGTTTTGAAACCCCGGAGTATACCGCCAACGGTGATGGAATCGGGGTACTGCGTATTCTTGAGGCCATCCGAATTTTAGGTCTTGAAAAAAAGACACGCTTTTACCAGGCATCTACCTCTGAATTGTATGGCCTGGTGCAGGAAGTGCCCCAGAAAGAAACCACGCCATTTTACCCAAGGTCGCCTTATGGTGTAGCAAAATTGTATGGTTACTGGATTACCGTAAACTACCGTGAAGCCTATGGTATGTATGCCGTAAATGGGATCCTTTTTAATCATGAAAGCCCGCTGCGGGGTGAGAGTTTTGTTACCCGAAAAATAACCATTGGCGTAACTAAGATTGCGCTGGGGCAGGAAGATATTTTATTATTGGGAAACCTGGATGCCAAGCGCGACTGGGGACATGCCAAAGACTATGTGGAAGGGATGTGGCGTATGCTGCAACACGATACTCCCGAAGATTTTGTATTGGCCACCGGCGTTACCACCCCGGTAAGAGATTTTATTATTATGGCGTTTAATGAAGTAGGTATCCGGCTTCGGTTTGAAGGATCTGGCATCGATGAAAAGGCCTTTGTGGAGGAGTGTGCCAACCCGAAATATTATGTACCTATTGGACAGCAGGTGATCGGCATCCACCCCCGGTATTTCAGGCCTGCGGAAGTGGATCTCTTAATTGGCGACCCCACAAAGGCTAAAACACTACTCGGCTGGGAGCCAAAATACGACCTGGCCATGATGGTAAAAGAAATGATGGAAGCAGAGATCGTGAATTGTAGTAAAGATTAATTGCCGAAAAATTATTTATACAACAAAACCCGCTCTGGAGGCGGGTTTTGTTGTATGAAGGCGATTATTTTCTAATCAATATTTTTAAAATACACTTTTCCTTTCAGTCCGTTTTTTCCGTAGGCACCAATGATGACATTGTAATTGCTGATATCTGCGCTAAAACCTAAATAATCATTGGCTGCAGCATCTGCGGCGGTAATTTTCAGCAACTGAGACATTGTACTATTGACCGGATTTAATTGAAACACATAAGCGGCCCCCTGTAAACTGTTTAGCCCATGAGACCCAATAACAGCATAGCCGTCTTTTAAAGCTACACTTTGCCCAAAGAAACCATTTGTACCAGCATCCGCTGCCATAATTTTTTGCTTTTGTACCCATACTCCACTCTCTAATTTATAGAGGTAGCAAGCTCCCTGGTTTGCAAAACTGATATCGGCATTATATGCTCCTACCAACGCAAAATCTCCCTGGATGGCCGCATTAGTACCAAACACATCATCATATGCCCCATCATTAGCTGTAAGCTTCGCCGTTTGGACCCAGGAACCATTTTGATTGGTAAAAATATAGGCAGAACCGCGGTGATATGTGCTATTTACATCATCATAAAAAGCAGTAACAATTATTTTATCGCCATTCACACACACCGTATTTCCAAAACGGTCGCCGCTGGTGCCATCGTTTGGATAAATTTTCTGTGTTTCATTCCACAAACCTGTTGAGTCGTTCAATTTAAAAATGTAGGCTGCCCCGGCATCGGTTGCTGCACCTATATCGTCCCTATATGCACAAATGACTGCCATGCCATTTTGCACTGACATGCCTCCACCAAAGGCGTCACCAGTCGTTGCATTTGAGCCTGTAAATTTCTGTTTTTGAATCCAAACCCCATTTTCGAGTTTAAATACATAAACTGAGCCCTGGTCTATATTTTCCCCAATATCATCATTGTAAGCACCTACCATTATTAAGTTGCCATCTATAAGTAACCCTCCTCCAAAACTATCGCCCGCTCCCCCATCATTGGCCACTAGTTTTTGCATAAAGGTCCAGGCGCCATTCTCATATTTATACACAGTAGCCGAACCCTGGTCGGTATTAGCACCTATATCATCATTATAGGCTCCGGCAACAGCGTAGTTTCCGCTTATTTTCACGTTTATTCCAAAGGCATCACCAGATGCGCCGGTCGCGTCTTCCACGCCGGTGGCAGTAACTGTGGATGCTAAATCGGTTAAAGAAAGTGCCTTCCACAAAATTCCATTATATAAATAAAGTGCCTGCTTTTCTGTATCAAACACCACCAGGCCTGCCGAAGGGTTTTGAATATTTCTTCTTTGCTGAGAGGTTAGGCGAGGAAAAAGAAGTCCTTTTTCTGTACCCTGCACATCGAGCATAGCACTTGGGTTGGATGGGGTATTTGAAGTGCCAATAGAAACCTGTGCGATTGAGGGAAAACTGACACTGTTCAATGCAATTAAAGCTGCTGTTATTATTCTTTTTGAAATCATTTTCGGGGTTTTGGATCTGGTTTTTTGCAAAAGGGTGATATAAATTATCTGCTACTTTATCTTTAGTCTATGCTCTTAAAATAAACTTTACCTCTTTGGCCATTCTTGCCATAGGCACCAATTATTACATTTCCGTTACTGATATCTGTGCTATAACCAAAATAATCATTGGACACAGGATCTGCAGCAGTAATCTTTTGAAGTTGCGTCATCGTGTTAATGACCGGGTTTAATTGAAAAATATAAGCCGCACCTTGCAGCCCATTAAACCCATGAGAACCTATTATAGCATAATTGTCTTTCAAGGACGCAGTTTGTCCAAAAAAGCCATTTGTCGTTGCGTCAGCAGCAACAATTTTTTGCTTTTGTACCCATATATTGTTTTCCAATTTGAAGAGGTAACAGGCACCCTGGTTTGCATATGTGGCATCGGCATTGTAAGCTCCAACTAAAACAAAATCTCCATGGATGCTGGCATTCGTTCCAAAATTGTCATTATTCGCTCCATCATTTGCCACAAGTTTTGCTGTTTGTACCCAGGTATTTGCTTGGTAAGTATAAATATATGCTGAGCCCTTACGGTATACGCCATTCGCATCATCGTAAATTGCTGTAACAATTATTTTATCACCGCTAATGCTAATCCAATTTCCGAAAGTGTCTCCACCGGATACATCATTAGGGTAAATTTTCTGTGTTTCGCTCCATACCCCTGTGATGTCATTTAATTTAAAAATGTAGGCTGAACCAGCGTCTATAGCAGCAGCTATATCGTCTTTTGATGCTCCAACCACAGCATGCCCCTTACTCATTGTAAGGTTTATTCCGAAAATATCTCCTGATCCGCCGTTTGAACCGGTTATTTTCTGCTTTTGCACCCAGCTTCCATTTTCAAGCTTAAATATGTAAACTGATCCCTGGTCTAAATTTTCGCCAACATCATCTGAATGAGCACCAATCATAAGGTAATTACTATCAATGCCAAGGCCCGCACCAAAATTATCGCCGGATGCGCCATCATTGGCAACAAGTTTTTGCATTTGGGACCAAGCTCCATTTTCGAATCTATAAACATAGGCTGAACCCTGATCTGTATTGGCTCCGATATCGTCGTTATAAGCTCCTACCAAAGCATAATTGCCATAAATTTTCACATTGTTTCCAAGCGCATCACCCGTTGCACCATCTGCCACGTCAGTACCTGTGATGCTTGCTGTCGGCGGCGTATTGTCTGTAACCGCAAGGGCTTTCCACAAAAGTCCATTGAATAAATACAGTGCTTGCTTTTCGGTATCATACACAACTAATCCCGCTGCAGGGTTGATAACGTTCCTTCTTTGAGAAGAGGTTAACCGGGGGAAAAGCAATCCCTTCTCTGTGCTCTGCACATCGAGCATGGCACTTGGGTGTGGAGGCGTACCCGAAGTGCCAATAGAGATTTGTGCGAACAATAAACTGCAATGGAGGGAAAATACAATTGCCAAAATGGCTTTCGAGGTTTTAATGGGCATAATGGGTTTATTAAATATGAAAATACAGGAGTTTATGACATTATCACGATCGTTGCCCCTTTTTTGAAAAAATACTTTAGCGAAAAAGGTGTTTTCTGACGGTGTTTTTCAGGAACGTAACTGGAAAGGTTAAGATACCCAACAACAATTCCTTGTAAAAATCAAACCTATTCCCATACACCTCCCGGTTCACTTTTACATGTCGCATAATAGCACCGAATTCCAGGGAACATAAAAGCTGGTATACAATATGACGGGTTGCTTTAAAATGCAAGGGAATGGCCTGGTTATAACGATCCCTGGCTAAGCCAAAGTCGTCCAGGGCGCTCATAACACAATCCACAATTTTAACATGGTCAAAGTCCAACAGTTCAATCACTTTTTCCACAGGCAACTGAAAACGTTCAAAATCCCTTGAGACGGGATTTACCCACGGCACATTGGCATTTAGCACCTGTACCATTGGCAACAACTTTGCAGCATTGGTAGTGGTTATCCAAGTTATGCCAGAAGAACAACCCAAAAGCATCGTACAATGGTGGGTTAATGCTGCCGTTTCGCGGAGTGTAAGGCTACTTCCATCAATGATGGCAGGATTATCATGAGCTACCTTATTAGCCGAGGAAAGAATAACTGCAGTGCCAGGTTTTTGAATAATGGCTTCAGCAATGTTTACAGAAATCTCTTTGGTAATATTTAGCTGGCCACTCTGGGGCGCAAATTCGAACAACACCACATGTTTGTAACTCCCTAGCTGGTGTTCGTTTGCAAATGCTTCACTTGCCTGTATTTCCTCTTTGGTCAATTGCAACACAGGTGTAACCGGCACCGTTACAGGCCGCTTGTAAGCCCGTAAAATGCTACTGCGGATACAGCCATCATAGTATTCCTGGTTGTTTCCTGAATTATGAGTAATAAACACATGATCAAATTTGCCCTGCTTTTGCTGTAGTTCTATTTGCTTTTTAAAACGCTTGAAAGCGGGCGCATCATTCTTTGTGATCTGCACTTCCATTACATCGTCTACATAAGGGTTATGGGCAATAATATTTCTACAAAATGGTACAATGGCCCAGGTGAGATGGCAGCCGGGATAATCCTGTTTGATCTGCCTTGCCACGGGTGTGGCATAGAGGCAATCACCGTTGGAGTACAACTGAACCAATAATATTTTCGCAGTATTTACCATATCATGTCAGGAACGCAGCATCATCTGGGCTAACTGCGCAAATGAAACTTCGGGCTTGAAACCCAAAGAAAAAATAAGAGAAGGGTCGGCGACCAATTGCCTGTATTCAGCTTTAAAATTATCCTTTACCTGAACGTACTGTTTCCAGTCTTTCCCAATAAGATCAAAGCAAACTTTCAACCAATCCTCAATGGAATAGCCAAGGCCTGAAGCGATATTCGCTTCAAAGATGTCATCCTGCTGTACCAAAGTCCAAATACCTTCCACTACATCACCTGCATAGGTCCATTCCTTTATTACGGAGATGTCGCCAATAACCAATTGTTCATCGCTCCCCGCTGCAATTCTGCTGGCAAATTCGGTAATTTTTTTTGCCATATGTCTTTCAGAGCGACGCGGGCTATCATGGTTAAAAAAGTAGCCCACATAGGTTTTCAGACCGAGGCTCCGGTAATAACGTGCTGCATAAACAGAATGGATGCGACTTACTGAATAAGCATCCCTTGCTTCGAACGCATCTGATTCTTTAATGGGTCTGTCTTCGTTTTGAAACTGCAGTCCGCTACCCGAAATAAATACTTTGGTATGTGTTGAAACATTTTTTACAGCTTCCAGGATATTCAGGGTGCCTGTGCTGATGGTTGCGTGGTTTTCAAATAAAGCGTCGTGCCTTGTGGTGGAATTGGCTGCCAGGTGAAAAATATAATCCGGTTGTATTTCGGCGATCAATTGCTGAACCGCATCAAAATCTGTGATGGATATTTGGTGGTAGTTATTATTTCTGGATACACCGATTACCTTACAATTTTGTTGTTGCAATAGTGCTGTAAGGTAGTGGCCATCCTGCCCATTGGCACCAAAAATGATTGCTGTCATTCACATTTTTTTTAAAAGCAGTAGTTGCCACAAAACGCCAAAATACCCATCGAAGAAGCATTATTATACTTTCATTAAATACCTGGCATATCTTTTCAGGGCTTTAAAATTCCTGCCGAAATTATGTTTTACCATATCCCAATTTTGGGTATTGGCTACCTGGCGGTAAACCAGGGCTATATCAGCAATTGTTTTGGTACCATACTTTTCACAATTGATCTTATAGCCATACTTGTAATAGAAATATTTCCGCTTTGCGTTTTGTGCCTTGTAAATTTTATTCTCTTTGATATCGAAATTTTCCAGGTGGTTGTAAGAAACAAATTTATCAACCAGGTATTTATAAGTGCTGTCGTTTTTTATTTTGTTGATGAGGTGCCACAGCAAAAATGGCCGTAGTTCCTCACGATTGTTCGAAAAATCAGAATCCACATAATCTACGAATCTCAAAAAAGCGTCTGTAATCAAAATATTCACATTAGGCATTACATTGTCCGACGCATCCAGGTTTAGGTAGTGGCTAAATGGGATATTTACTTCACTTAAAAATTTCTTCACCGTCTTCAAGTCATTCTTAAAAAAAGATGATCCTCCGGTGGAATTATTTGAGACACCGTTTATACTCAATGATTCCGGAGCCAATAGCACTGATTTTGAAAAAATGGAAATGGGGATAGTGGAATAAACATCAGGAATGCAGCTATGAAAGAACAAACCGTCTTTTGAGTTTTCTTTTATCCTTTTTATTAGGTCCATTGAACAAAACCCATGATAAATTGTCGGCAGGCTTTCATATGATGCTTCAAGTGAGGCCATTTTCATCAACCGCTCTTTCGCTACAAATGGTGAGTAGTCTTTTAATACGTTTAAGAAAACGTGATTGTCTTTTCCTGAACCACCGTATTCGCCTGCCCAATAATACCAGGGCATTTTATCATACCAGTAAATAACCTCGGAACCTGTTTCATCGGCTAGCAGCAGTTCGTTTGCTGCCGCAATACCGCCCGGCATTAAACCATCATCATCACCAATAAAACCAACCCATCCATCAGTAACATGCGATAAAGCAAATTCCCAGTTCTTCGACATCGATAATCGTTCACCTGTGTTGATGTAACGGATCCGCGGATCATTAAAACTCTCTACTACAGCTTTTGTGTTATCGCCACTAAAATTATCGCTAACTAAAATTTCGAAGTTTTGATAGGTTTGGGCCACACATGTTTGTAAAGAATAGAACAATGTATTCGCTCTTTCCCTGGTGGGAACTATCAGTGTAAACTTATTTTCTTTCATTTTCATTCCGGCTACACCCATTGCTGTTTACAAAAAAGTGATGAGGCTATTTGGTTCTTTTTAAATAACCGCTTGGGGCCACACTTATAAGAAGTTTGTTGCTAATGTTATTATCAATTACAAAATCATCGTTGTCTTTCAAAAATGTATTAACAGCAGTCATCGGGTTATCACCAACTCCCCAGGGCCTTACCAGGCCAGGCATGTAATTTTCCGGCAAAAACTCAACGATGGTATCAAAAACAACCAAATAAGAACCCGGTGTTACAAACTTTGAATAAAGGTTTAGTTCGGCCAATACGTGCTCGTGTGTATGGTTACTATCCAGGGTTACCAGGATGGTCTTTTTTCCTTCTGCATATTTCTCGACTTGCTTAATGGTTGCATCTTCTATGGCCGAGCCCTCAATCATATGTATACGTTTGTACATTGGGTGCGACTCGATTTCTTTCCGATTATGTTCCCGGATGTCGATATCAATCCCAAGAATTTCACCTTTGCCAATTAATTCAAGCAAAGAGGCATAATAAATAAGGGATCCCCCGTGTGCAATCCCGGTTTCAATGATCAAATCAGGTTTTATTTCCCAAATCAATTCCTGCATGGCTATCATGTCCTGCGGGTACTGTATGATGGGCCGTCCCATCCAGGTAAAATTGTAGGAGTACTGGGACTTGTTTGATTCGTCATTAAACACTTTTGCAGCAGCCTGCAGCGGTTCATTGGCCTGGTAGCCGGCTATTCGTTCTTCTTTCTCCTTGACAAATTGAAGAATTGGGTTATCGCTCATATTTTTCTTTTTTTTCAATGCAATGTTTTTGCCGGGATTACACTGTGTCGGCAATCAAATTATCTTATCAGGATCACGGTGCCTTTATGATGATTAGGGGTGCTTATTTTCTTAAAGTCGCAATACCAAACATATGCCCCAATCTCTGCTGGTTTGCCACCCACAGTTCCGTCCCAACCTACCGTATAGTCTCTTGTTTCAAATATTTTTTGCCCCCAGCGATTATAAATAGCCAGGTGAAAATCCTGCAAATTTGTAGCATTTAAAATTCTAAACACGTCATTTTTTCCATTTTTATCTGGTGTAAATGCATCAGGAAAGTAGACATTACAAGATTTATCGGCAATAACGATAGCGTCTGATCCGGAACCACAATTATTAGTTACGGTTACTGAGTACAACCCAACCTGTTTTACAATAAATAGATCAAGAGTGGAGCCATCCTGCCACAAGTATGTAAGGAATTGCCCTGGAGAAATACCGAGCGTATCTGTCTTGCATAAAAAAGCATCCGGTCCCAGGTCTGGTTTTGGCTTGCTATTTACGGTCAGGTTTAAGGTCCTGATGCTATCACAACTATTCGCTGTTACAAATGTGTCCCTGTAAATACCGCTTATATCATATCCCAAATAAGATTGGCCCTCGCAAATAGATTGATTAATTGTGGTAACCGGGCTTGGATTTACAATCAAATTTAATGTTCTGATACTGTCGCAACCATTTGCAGCAACAAGGGTATCAAGGTAGGTCCCGCTGACGCTACGACCCAGGAAGGAACTTCCATTACAGATCGCCTGATTAATAGTGGAAAAAGACCGCGGCTTAACCGTAAGGTTCAAAGTGCGGATACTATCGCAGCCATTTGCAGCTATTAAAGTGTCGGTAAATACACCGCTGGTAGTATGGCCAAAAAATGATTTGCCCTGGCAAATGGTTTGGCTAACGACTGAAGCCGATGGAAGATTCACAACAAGATTCAAAGTACGGACGCTGTCGCAGCCATTGACGGCTACGAAAGTATCTTTATAACTGCCGCTATTAGTGTACCCTAAAAAAGATTGTCCTTTACAAATGGCCCTGTTTATGGTAGTAAATGACAATGGCCTTACAGTCAGATTTAGGGTACGGATACTATCGCAGCCATTTGCGGCCACAAGCGTATCTACATAGGTTCCACTAACACTACGACCGAGGAAAGAACCTCCCTGGCAAATCGATTGATTAATTGTTGTAAGCGATCTCGGCTTTACGGTAAGATGTAGTGTGCGAACACTATCGCAGCCATTAGCAGCAATCAGCGTGTCAATATAGGTTCCATTTGTAGTATATCCTAAATAGCTCTTTCCCTGGCAAATGATTTGATCAATAGTGGAAAACGAGCGGGGTTTAACTGTAAGATTCAAGGTACGCACACTATCGCAGCCCCTGGCTGTTTGAAAAGTATCTTTATAAGTTCCCGCTACCGTGCGCCCTAAAAAGGATTTACCCTCGCAAATGGTTTGATCAATTGTAGTTGCAACCTTAGGGTTCACTATAATATCCACCGTATCGTAATAGCTGCCACAGCCAGGTACCGTTACATTCAAAATGTATTTCCCTGAATTAATTGCAGATGCATTAGTTAACGTAGGGTTTTGCAAACTGCTGGCGAAACTATTTGGACCTGTCCAGCTGTAAGTTGCTGAAACAATGGTATCTCCAAATAAACGAATGGTGCCGCCTTCGCAAAGGGTAAGGGTCGTTGAAGTGGCATTGGCCTGGAGGGTATTGAAGTCGCTGAAATAGCCAAATCCCACTCCAAGTACTTCTCCTTGTAAAACACCCATCTGGAATATGTTGCTTGTATTGCTCACTTTGATAACACTACCATTTGGATAACTACCCAGGGGCAGAGAAATTTTTGCACCCAGCCATTGTCCGCCAGTTCCTGGCACCGCACTAAATTGAGCGGCAGTAATCACACCACTTACATTATTAACAAGAAAACTCCCCTGTGCACCATTTTTTATCAACAATGTGATACTAAAATTCTCGTTGGTGCTTCTAACTATTGAAACAGAACTGCTGCCGGTACAATTTATTTTTGGAAGAATTGCTGAACCTACTTCGCAACGAAATCCGGAAAGTTCATAAGCATAGCCAGGTGCTGAAAGCTGAATATAAGTTGTCGGATTAGAAACCGTTAAATCGATGGATTGCCCGGCATTTATAGTGGTTACAAGCACCCCATCCTGATTCACTTGCGTGTTATTTTGTGTAGCGGTGATATAAACTTTATCCGATGGGGCATTTAGGTTACTCCTAAAAGCTATATACTCAGTTCCTATAACGTCGACCGGAACTGTTTGGTCACCCGCCAAATCTTCACAGATACCACCATAAGCTGTGCCTTTCAAAAGATCGTCAGCAAGGGTAATTGCTACAGGTTTGGTTGATGTAACGACCGATCCTTGTAAATGCTCCGCAGCAAGTATAGAGGTTGCAATGGCGGCATAGGTTTGACCCCTGTTTAATGTTACCGAAAAGGGAACGTTCGCCACATGGCCAACAATGTTTTTTGTGGGGGTAATAGTCACCTGCGTATTATCTTCTATAGCGACAATATTGAATGAAGAAATAGGGGTCGGTACGTGGTTCGATGTATTGTTGAGTAAGTATTGGGAAGAAATATAAAACTTTGTCCCCAATGCATTTCTGCCCTTAAGAGAAAATAGCTCAGGGTTTGGACCCAAAGCGTTTACTTCATAATAGACGGTTATCTTGTTATTAGATACAATCCTTAAACCCTTGTTTTGAACGACGTTTCCAGGAGCACATTCAATGTTACTTAACCAGGTTGAAAGGTCAACAGATTGTGTTGTATTGGCAGCCATAGAGAAGGTCTGACTTGGAAAACCTCCCCCTGCAGGCTGAGATATCGTAACGGTACACGGCTGTTGCATCGAAGAAATTCTAAAATGAACTGGCCGGTCATAACCTAATACAGATGAAATATCGGGTGCTGCAAACCAGAATGCTGTATCAGTTTGAGCCTGGGCTGAAAAGACACAACTAAGAACAGACAGTAGTGCTATTATTCTTCTCATAGGGTTGTGGGTTAGGGTGCGTTTTGATTGCCAAAGCTATAAGGTGAAAAGCAGGTTACTTTTTATAAATATCGATCACTGGTATAGGGAAAATAAAGCCAGTCCCTTTTTCCAACGCCTCTTTTTCCCTTTCCAGAAACTCTTCTTTAAAATGCCATGGCAGCACCAGGTAATAGTCGGGGTTCATGGCCCGGCTTTCGGGTTCGCTGATAATGGGAATATTGGTTCCTAAAGTGCTGGCTCCATATTTGTCAGGGTTGCGCTCAGCAGCATATTCTACCAACATATTGTTGATATCGCACCATTGTAAAATGGTATTTCCCTTTGTGGAAGCACCATACACATGCACTTTTTTTCCTTCTTTTTTAAACCTCACCAGCAAGTCATGCAATTCGTTCTTCACTTTTTCTATACGGTATTGAAACGCCACATAAGGCTTGTCGGTGTCGAGTTCGAGGTCGAACTCTTTTTGCCGGATATCATTCATCAGTTTATGATCTTCATTGCTGTAGTACAAACCACTTTCCTTATGTGTAGCATAGCAACGAATACTTCCGCCATTGATATCGTTAAAGGAGATTTTAAAGATCTTCATCCCACCCATGCTTACTATTTTCTCTAAAACAGCCAGGCTGTAAAATTCCAGGTGTTCGTGGCAAATGGTATCGTAACTATCCAGTTCCAGCATCCTGGGCATATAGCTCATTTCAAAAACCCAGATACCCTCGGGTGACAGGAACCGTTTGATATCCTTTACAAAAGCCACTGGACTTTCCAAATCGTAGAACATGGCTATGGAAGTAATCACATCCATTTTTGCGTCGCCTATCGCCTTGCTTAATTCCGGTGATGGAAATATATCCTGCACTACGGTAGCACCCTTTACTTCCTGCGCCACATCGCTTGGGTCGCAGCCAAATTTCTTAAAATGCTCCGGGTAGTAGCTGAACAATGTCCCGTCGTTACAGCCGATGTCGAGGACGGTACAGTTTTCCTTCTTAAGCAAACCCAAAGTGCTATCTACAATCCCTTTTAGGTGATTGCGCATCGTAGCATTGGTGCCGCTACGGTACCAATAGGCTGCGTATAAAATCTCCGGGGGCACACTGTGTTCCATTTGTAGCAGACCGCAGGCATTCTCATCTATTTGCGGATTGCAGCGAACCAGCGAGCAATTAATTTTGCGCTGGGAAGGCATCTCTTTGCCCGGTTTAACAAATGAGCCCTGCAGGTATTGAGGGCCGAGATCTATTACTTTGGTCAATGAATCGGACCCGCAGACCCGGCAGGTGGTTCTTTTACGAATATGCATGGATTACAACTTGTTTTTTTGAATGATCATTTCCTGGAAACAAAGGTCTATCCCGTCAATACATTTGTTTCGCTCGAGGTTTAATACGGCCAGCATTTTTACAAGGACGTCTTTCTCTGCCACAGGTACATTTTCTATATCATAACCCTTCTCCACTTCGTGCCAAAGGCGGCAATTTACGTCGGCCAATTGGGAGAAAATGGCTCCCACATTTCCGGCAACCTCTGCCACTTCGTTACCCTCAGCTTTAAATACTTTATTCGCGGCAAAAGTGAGGCGTTCCACCGGGATATTACCCGCCACTGCATCTGCAACGTAGCCATCTATTTCCTGCTGTAATTGTAGCGCCTGTTTGTCAAGGCTTTGAAGCCTGGAGGCATCTTCGCTATGGTATTGTTTTAGTTTTACGATGGTCAGTTTATCGCAAAGCATGCCTAACGTTTCGGCCATTATTATTCTGTTTGACGGGTGATTTCCCGGTTTAAAATACGATCCAGTTTTTTTGTGTCGCCCCAGAAAGACATCGGCTCATAATCAGCATAAGGGTAATAGCCAAGATTCAAAATGATACTTGCCTGATGCTGCTCCAGGTAATCCAATACCCAATCCTTTACTTTAACCGGCCGGCCACTACAACAGTTTACAAGCCCTGCTTCCTCATCTCCAAAGGCAATTTCCACAATGTTTTTAGCTACGGTTTCCACCGGCAAAAAATCACGTTCCTGCTCACCGCCACTCATGTTAAAGGTCTCATCGCCACGCTCCAGTGCCGCTTCAAGCTGCGAAAATAAGGCTTTCGGGTTTTGTCCTTTGCCATACATGTAAAACAGGCGCAACCAATTGAGTTGGAAGGGTATTTGTTGTTGCAAATCCACCAACGCTTCATACAGCTGGTACTTGGCCTTCGCGTAGGCATTATCCGGTTTTGCATCCAGGTTTTCGCTGAGACAGCCCTGCTGCATTCCATATTCAAAACAGGTACCGGTAATAGTCAGTCGCTTTAAGCCGTTGGAAACCAGGTTTTTGAGGAAGTTATATTGTTGAGGCAAATTCTTTTCCAGGTGAAATGCGTCCTTATAGTTGGGCAAACCCGGCCAGGCAAGATGTATGCATATATCCGGTCTTTCGAAATATTCGAAATAGTTGATTTGGGCATCCATGTTTTCAAAATCGAAAGGCTTCCGATGAACACGGGCATCCAAAAACCAATGAACGGGCAGGTTAGTAATTCTGGACGGGATAATGATTTCACAATCTTGCAGCTGAAGCAGTTCGTCAACTACATGTTTGCCGATGAAACCTGTGGCTCCGGTAACGAGAATAGTCAATTGGGGAATTTAGTTCGGGTGTTTAAAAGAAACCGTCGTAGTGCCTGGGGCTATCCTATTGAAAAAAGTTGTTCAATATTGATTTCAAAATCAGTTAAAACTGGTGAGGCTTTTACAGATTGACCGATAACATAAATCTTTACGCTATCGACTGCGGTGTAAGCATAAATCTTTTTTGTTTTTGGCAAAATGTACCAAACAAGCTTTACCCCTGCATCAAAATAATCCTGGAGTTTAGTTTCGATATGGCTTAAGGTTTCTGAATCTGACAAAATTTCTATTGCAAAAGCCGGAACTACCTTTTCTGCTTTTGATGAAGCAATTATTTGTTTCAAAGTAAAAACAGCTAAATCCGGGATACGTTTCCTAAATGCATCGATGTAAACATCTGCTTCCGGAAGCAACTCTGCACCCGCTGCATAAGCTGCTGTCCTGGAAAAATTACGGCTCAAAAATTTCACGATAAAGAACTCTAATTGCTTCATGCCGGGCTTTTTAATTATTTCGCCATAATAAAATTCATAATTATGATCAGGCTGGCGCTTAGCTTCCCATAGCTCGAACTCTGCCACAGTGGTAGGTTTTGAAGCAGCTAACCTTTTGCCGACACCTTTCTTTTTTTCCTGAACGACTTCCATAATTTCATTTTTACTCCTGAAAAATACAACTTTTTCTACAACACCTTCACCCCCGGAATTGGCACTACAAACTTCCCTCCCCAATCGCCGATGTACGCAAGTTGTGCCGTGATCTCGTCTTTCAGATTCCATGGCAGAATGATCACAAAATCGGGCTTTTCTGCCTTCAGATGATCTTCATTTGTTACCGGGATATGGCTGGCTGGAAGGAATTTATTTTGCTTGTGCGGGTTGGCATCAACAGCGAAATCAATTAGATCGCTTTTTATACCACAGTAGTTCAACAAAGTATTGCCCTTGGCAGCGGCTCCATAGGCGGCTACCTTTTTCCCGGCTTTCTTTTGTGCCAACAAAAATTCCCAGAGATCGGTTTTTACCTGCATGGCGAGTTGCTGAAAATTGTTATAGTACTCCAGGCTATCCATGCCTTTGGCAAATTCTTTATCTAGTAATGCCTGCACATTTGGGGTAACTGCATGGGTCGTATTTGCTGCATGTTTGGCATAAATGCGGAGTGAGCCTCCATGGGTGGGCAATTCTTCTACATCAAACATTTCCAGTCCAGCTTCAGCAAATATTTGCTTTACTGTGTGGAAGCTGAGATAAGAAAAATGTTCATGGTAAATGGTATCAAACTGGTTATTATCCACCAGTTGCATCAGGTGCGGAAACTCCATGGTAATCACGCCATTTTCTGACAAGATGATTTTCATACCGGCAACAAAATCTACAATGTCGGGCACATGTGCCAGTACATTATTGCCCAGCAACAAATCAGCCTTTACATCCCAGTTGTTGGCGAAATTATCGGCCAGTTCGGCTGAAAAGAATTCAATGACCGTCTTAATTCCCTTTCCGATGGCTACTTCCGCGGTATTGGCGGTGGGTTCTATACCCATTACTTTGATGCCTTTGGCCAAAAAATATTGGAGCAGGTAACCATCATTACTAGCCAGTTCTATCACCTGGCTCTCCTCGTTATAGCCAAAACGTTCTACCATTTTATCGGCATAGTCGCTGGCATGCTTCAGCCAGCTGGTGCTGTAGCTGCTGAAATAGAGATAGTTGGCATCAAAAATGGCATCACTTTTTTTGTATTCATCTACCTGCACCAAAAAACAGTTGTGACAGGTGTATACTTTTAGCGGAAAAAATGTTTCCGGCTCGTTCAGTTGCTCCTTTGTCAAAAACGAATTGGAGGCCGGAGAATTAAACAAATCGATAAAGACATGTTCGAGTGGTGTTTTACAAAATCTGCAGAGCATTTTTGATGTATGATTTATGATTTATGATTTGTTTTTCAGTTCACAAGTTTACACGTTCCATTGTTCACGGGTTCAGTAAGTCGATGCTGCGACATAAACATTTGATCTTTCATTCTTAAAAATTTACAACCCAGTGAATTGGTGAACACGTGAACTTGTGAACACGTGAACTTGTAAACTATGACAACACGACGCCAGTAAACCCTCCATCAATTACCGGGTGATTTTTATCCCTTTCAGAGATAACGGTTACCGGAATGGGCCATTCAATCCTGAGATATGGGTCGTTGTACCGAAGGCCACCTTCGGCGCCGGGTTGATAGATGGTGGAATGCTGGTAGAGCAATTCACAATCGTCTGTCAGTGTTTGAAAGCCGTGTGCAAAGCCCTTCGGAATATAGAGCATTTGTTTGTTGGAGGCACTCAGTTCCGTTCCAAACCATTGCAGGAAAGTAGCAGATCCCTGCCTCAGGTCTACAATGATATCCAGCACCGTACCGGCAATACACCGCACCAGCTTTACCTCGCTATGTGGCGGGTATTGAAAATGCATGCCGCGGATACTGCCCCTGGTTTTGGTAAACGAATGGTTCATTTGCGGCCAGGCGGTGTTGAGCGCCATGGCAGCAAAAGCATCCTCGCTATAGTTGCGAAAGAACCAACCCCGTTCGTCTTCGAATGGTCTGGGCGTTATTACAAAACTGCCTGTCAGCGGCGTTTCTATAAAACCGAAGGGGCCGTGTATTTGAGATTTTTGATTTATGATTTCGGATTTATGATTTATGATTTATGAATTGGGATTTAAGGTTCTCAGTCATTGCGAGGCTGGGTTCTTGCCCAGCCGAAGCAATCTCCAGGGCCTGTCTTGCTTGATTCAACGACCTTTCAACTCCTGGAGATTGCTTCAGGCAAGAACCTTCGCAATGACTGTCTTTTGGGAGCGTCGCTAATGTCGCCAAATCAGGGAACAAAAACGGATCTTACAAAAACTAAACCCCATTACACAGCGCCTCATACTTTTCTATCTGCTCCAACGTGATGCTTTTGCCGGATTCCAGGAATTGTTTAAACCATTCCAGTGTCCATTCGATCGCTTGTTTGTTCGTGAGTTTTGGCTGCCAGTTTAGTTCTTTCATTGCCAGGCTAATATCGAGTGTGAGAAGTCCCGCTTCGTGGGGCTGGCTGGGATCGCTGGTATCCTGCCATGCTCCTTTACCCCAATAGGCAATGCCTAATTCCACCAGTTCACTTACCGTGAGATGCTGCTCCGGCAAAGGGCCAAAATTATATGCCCTGGCAAATTTTGAGGGTTGCTGATGCAACAAAGCGCCCAGCAACAAATATCCTTCAATCGGCTCCAGCACATGCTGCCATGGCCGTACGGCGTTGGGATTGCGAAGCGGTATGGTTTCATTAGCAGCGAGCGAACGGATAATGTCGGGCACGATCCGGTCCTTGCTCCAATCCCCGCCGCCAATTACATTACCCGCCCTGGCGCTGGCAATTGCTTTATGATGAGCTGCGTATTTTGCAGCATTAAAAAACGAGTTGCGGAACGAATCTACTACCAGCTCGGCGCAGGCCTTACTGGCACTGTAGGGGTCGTAGCCACCCAGGCGGCCGTCTTCAGAATAGGGCCGCAACACTTCGTTGTTGTGATATACCTTATCAGTTGTAACGACCACAATCGTACATGGCTGTTGCAGCGCTATCGCGGCTTCCAGCAAATTGGCGGTTCCGGTTACATTTACATCAAAAGTTTCTGCCGGATGCTGGTAAGCGTAACGCACCAATGGTTGGGCAGCCAGGTGAAAGATAAAATCAGGCTGAAATGAAACCAGTTCTTCGCTTAGTTTTTGTTTATCCCTGATATCGGCAAAAACAGAATGGATCTTAAATTCTTCGGGTAGCGTGTTGTAGATGCCATTCGCATCGTCGGGCGCCAGGGCATAACCTTTTACGGTTGCGCCCAGGCTTTGTAGCCAGGCCAGCATCCAGGCACCTTTAAAACCGGTATGCCCTGTCAGGAACACTTTTTTTCCTTCATATACAGGCCGCAATAAGTGGTGATTGCCTACCATACTTTCCATTTTGCTTTATTATTGGCCCACAGTTCTTCCAGCTCTATTTTATCCCGTAATGCATCCATACATTTCCAAAAACCTTTGTGCTTGTATGCAATGAGCTGATTATCGTTGGTTAGTTTTTCAAGAGGATCCTCTTCCCACATCATATTTGTCATGTCGCCCTGCAGGTAATCAAAAACTTCGGGTTTCAGCACAAAAAAACCGCCGTTGATCCATTTACTTTCGTCCTTTGCTTTCTCTTTGAATGAAGTTACCGCACCAGTGACGTCGAGGTCCATACCACCAAAACGCGAATCAAGTGAAACAGAAGTAACTGTAGCAATTTTGTTATGCTGCTGATGAAAAGCCAGGAGGTCGGCCAGGTTCACATCGCAAACACCATCGCCGTAAGTAAGCATAAAATCTTCGTTTCCAATATACTTCTGCACCTGTTTCAGGCGGCCGGCGGTTTTTGTATTCAGACCGGTTTCTACCATCGTTACTTTTATCGGCTCGGCATTGGTGCCATGCACTTCCATTTTGTTATTGGCCAGGTCTATCGTGATATCGCTGTTGTGCAGGAAGTAGTTCATGAAATACTCCTTGATGAAATATCCCTTATAGCCAAGGCAAACAATAAAATCGTTGAACCCGTAGTGGCTGTATATTTTCATGATATGCCATAGGATCGGCTTCCCTCCTATTTCCACCATAGGTTTCGGACGGATATCTGTTTCTTCGCTAAGCCGGGTACCAAGTCCACCGGCGAACAATACTACTTTCATAAGCTTCCTTGTTTATTCCACGTCAAAAAAGGTTCAAGGTTTAGGGTTTAGGGTTCAAGATGCCAGTATTAGAAAGGTTATTTGATCCTGGAACCCTGGCCCAGGGACCTTGAATCCTGGATCCTGAACCTTGAACCTTGAACCCTAAACCCTAAACCTTATACCTTTAGCCGGTTTTTAATGGTGGCGACAAATGTAAGTAAACAGATGTCATACACTGGTTTATCCTGCAACATACCTTCAAAGCAAAACCGTTTTCTTTCAATGGCCAGTTCCATACAGCGACAAAGCATCCTTTCTACTATTATTATTTATGTCGGCTTTGCCTTTGGTGCTGTTAACCTGTTGTTGCTGCAAACCCTTATTGGTAAAGATTATTATGGCCTCACCCGTGTGGTAAACGATACGGCTTTTATTGCGGCGTACTTTGCTACATTGGGTAGCCAGGCCATGGTGGCCAAGTTTCTCCCTTTTTATAAACATTACCTGCCTAAAGAAAAAAATGACCTGCCTTTTATCGCCATGTGTATGGCGGCGGCGGGTACCATTTTCACACTTTTACTTATTTGGTTGTTGAAGCCTTATATCGTCATGGTGTTTGGCCGCAACAATCCTTTTTTTATTAATTACTACTGGACCATCATCCCGTTTACGTTCCTGTTTGTATTGTACCTTTTCCTGGAACCTTTCCTATGGCACTCCGGCAAAGCCGTTTGGGGTAGTTTATTAAAAGAAACCATGATCAGGTTGCTTACCACGGTACTGGTCGTGCTTCTGATTTTTAAGCTGATTGATGCCCACATGTTTGTCACCTTTTTTGCCTTTATTTACCTGCTACCTGTCTTACTGGGGTATTTTATTTTGATCCGATGCCGCGGCATCTCCCTCCATTTTAAGATCAGTTCTGTAACACGCAGGCTAAAAGGAAGGATCATGGGTTTTACATCGTTCCTGTTTTTGACCAATGTATTCAATATTGCTTCCACTGTTTGCGATACCATTTTTTTGGGCAGCCTCAAAGGCTTTGGTTACGCTGCGCAGTTTGCCATCGCCCAGTTTTTTGGAAGTGTACTTGAAGTGCCCAACCGGGCTATTATGGGTTCAGCCATTCCGGTATTGGCAGAGTACTGGCGCACCAAAAACCTGCATGGCATCCAGAGCATTTACAAAAAATCAGCCATGAACCTGATGATTGCCGGTATCCTCTTCGGCGGCCTGCTGATCATCAACCTAAAAAATGTATTGGGCTTTTTTCCGCCGGATTTTGTGGTCATTGTTATTCCGGCTATTATCATTGTATTATCCAAACTGGTGGACCTTGCCACCGGCCTCAATGCACAGATCATTCAAACTTCCAATCTGTGGAAATTTGATTTTTACAGCACTATCGTTTATACATTGGTAGCCATACCATTAAACTTTTTATTGATCAGGACCTGGGGCATTTACGGAGCAGCTACAGCAAACCTGCTGGCAAACCTGGTTAAGAACGGCATCAGGTGGTGGTACCTGCATCATAAATTCCGGCTGCAGCCTTTTACGGTTAAGAACCTGGAGCTGCTGATTGTAAGCAGTATCATAGTGGCCGCTATCTGGTTCATTCCAACGATCAAAAATGTATTTTTCGATCTGCCGATACGATCGGCCATTTTCGTTGGCTTATTTGGGTTGATCGTCATTCGCCGGAAATATTCGGATGAAGTAGTCTGGCTGGTTGAAAAATATCGGGGCAAGCTGTTTAAAAGACCATAGACTATGTAATCCAGGCCAGGCTTTCACCTTCCTGGCTCCTTACTATGCGGCAAACTATTTTTTCCAGCATGCGAATTAAAAAAGCAGGTAAAGTTTCCGGCTATCATAATTCATTAATTTGGCTCTTCTAAAAAAGTCCTGATTATGCCACAGTACCTGGTACTTACCACCGATCATTGCGATGACGAAGCCTTAAACCGTCGTCTTGCGGTAAGAAAAAAACATTTGCAGCGGATGAAAGTTGAAAAGGCTGCGGGGCGTTTTATCATTGGCGGAGCCAAATTAAATGCCGCAGGCCAAATGTGTGGATCCATGCTATTAGTGATACTTCCAAGTGAAGAGGCTGCCAAAGAATGGGTCAGCCTGGATCCATACATAACAGGAAAAGTATGGGAGCACATAGAGATTCTCCCCTTCAAAGTGGCTGATGTATAAATTACAAATCAACTAACTCCGGGCGGTCATCCATTCAGCTACGTGCATGGGTCATTCCGCTTCCTTAACTTCCCAGCCCATTAAAACCAACTGATGAGAAAAATCATAATGCCATGCTGCCTGTTGTTACTCAGTTTTTACGGCCACGCACAGGACCTGGGTTACTACCTGC
This sequence comes from Bacteroidota bacterium, assembly GCA_040386335.1. Taxonomy (GTDB): domain Bacteria; phylum Bacteroidota; class Bacteroidia; order Chitinophagales; family Chitinophagaceae; genus JAZKFT01. Next base: position 15,205 of record JAZKFT010000045.1, on the reverse strand, counting down.
CGACAAACGTCAGCTATAACCCGGCCATTCCAAAACCTAAAGACATTATTTATCATGAAGTGGGCGAATGGCATGTAACCCACGACCGACTGGTAAACTATATGAAGGCCATAGCTGCCGCTGCACCCGACCGTGTGAAAATAGAAACGATGGGACTTAGCTATGAAAGCCGGCCGCAGGTGTTGCTGATCATCTCTTCCAAAAAAAATCATGACAACCTGGAGCAGATACGGAAACAACATCTGCAACTAACAGATGCGCCAAAATCAGGTTCACTGAACATTGATGAAATGCCCATTGTTGTGTATATCGGCCACTCTATCCACGGCAACGAATCCAGCGGCAGCAATGCTTCCCTGTTATCTGCCTACTACCTGGCTGCAGCACAGGGAAAGCAAATTGAAGATCTGCTGGATCATGTGGTCATTCTTTTCGACCCTTCCTTTAACCCAGACGGTTTGCAACGTTTCTCCACCTGGGCCAACCAGCATAAAAGCAAAAACCTGGTAACCGATCCCAACGACCGCGAATACAATGAAGTTTGGCCCGGCGGCCGTTTTAATCATTATTGGTTCGACCTTAACCGCGACTGGCTGCCGGCAGTGCATGTGGAAAGCCAGAACCGGCTCAAATGGTTTCATCTCTGGAAACCCAATATCCTCACCGATCATCATGAGCAGGGCAGCAATGCCAGTTTCTTTTTTCAGCCGGGTGTGCCATCAAGAGTAAACCCATTGACACCGGCCAAAAACCAGGAGCTTACGGGCAAACTGGGAAAGTTCCACGCGGCATATTTGGATAGCATTGGTTCCCTTTACTTTACCCGGGAGAACTATGACGATTTCTATTATGGCAAGGGTTCTACTTTCCCAGATATCAACGGCGGCATCGGGGTGTTGTTTGAGCAGGCCAGCAGCCGAGGTCATGCGCAGCAAACTTCCAATGGCATTCTGCGGTTCCCGTTCACCATCCGCAACCAGTTTGTTACTGCTATGAGTACGCTACAGGGCGCAAAGGAATTGCGCAAAGAGTTCCTCGAATACCAGCGGGATTTCTTTAAAAAAATAGCTGCTGCGAACGATACAAAAGGATATGTGTTTGGAGACAAAAACGACAAAGCCAAGACATTTCATTTTATTGAAATGTTGCAGCGCCAGCAGATTGTGGTAAACGAATTAAAAGATGGTTATAAAGATTCCCTGTTTGAAAAAGGCAGTGCTTATGCGGTATCGCTTGATCAGCCGATGCAACTCGTCATCAAAGCCATTTTTGACAAACAGCTGGTGTACAAAGACAGCCTTTTTTATGATATCACCAGTTGGACCATGCCCCTGGCTTTTGGCCTGCCTTACAAGGAAATTGAAAATGGTGCCGCTGTATATGGCAATCCAATGCGACCTGTAATGTTTCCCCCAGGTGAAATAGCGGGTGGTAAAACTGAATACGCCTACCTGTTTGAATGGGATGAATTATATGCGCCAAGAGCGCTCTACGCCCTACAGGAAGCCGGTCTTATTACCAAAGTGGCTACCAACACCTTCGACATGCCTTTGTCAGGGGGATCCAAAAAATTTGGTTATGGCACCATCGTTGTGCCCGTGCAAATGCAAACCATCAGCAGTGAAAAAATATACAGCACCATAAAAGACATTGCAGAAAAAAATGCTTTAAAAGTGTATGCAGTTCAAAGTGGCAATGTGCTGAGTGGCAGCGACCTGGGCAGCAGCAGATTTGTCTCTCTTAGCAAACCAAAAATTGCCATGCTGGTGGGCACAGGCGTAAACGCCACAGATGCCGGTGAAGTATGGCATTTACTGGATCAGCGCATGAATATCCCGGCTTCGCACCTGGAGATTCCCATGTTTAACCGGGTTGATTTATCAGGCTATAATACCATTTTGATGGTGGGAGGAAATTATGCCGAACTCAATAAAGAAAAAATGAAAGCCTGGGTGCAGGCCGGTGGCACATTGGTACTTACAGAAGAAGCCATAACATGGGCAACGCTAGCTGGTATCAGTACCGCAACTTTTAAGAAAATAAAGTCCCCGACCGACAGTACCCAGCGCCTGCCATACACCGACCGTGAGCAGGTGGAAGGAGCGCAGCAAATGAGTGGTGCCATCTTTGGTGCCAGTGCAGATCTTACCCATCCGCTGGCGTACGGTTATAATCAAAAAACCATCAGTATGTTTAAGGCCAACCGGGTGTATATGGAGAAAAGCAAGAGCCCTTATGGCACGCCATTTACCTACGCTGAAAAACCACTGCAGAGTGGCTGGATCAGCAGGGAAAATGCAGATGCCATTAAGAATTCTGCCGCGGTGGTAGTCAACGGCATGGGAAGCGGAAAGGTCATCAACATTGCGGACAACCCCATTTTCCGCGCCTTTTGGCTCGGTGGTACCAAGCTGATGCTGAATGCAATTTTCTTTGGAAAAATGATTGAAGCCGGTTCTGGCAGAGGAGAGTGACAATTGGCAATTAGCAAGGAAGAAATATCAATTTGCAATTTGCAATCACCAATTACAAATATAAAAAAGAGCCTTTTGCCGGAGTCGAACCGGCGACCCTTTCATTACGAATGAAATGCTCTGCCAACTGAGCTAAAAAGGCGGGGATACAAATTACAAACAGTGGATGAATTAAGGAAACAAAATAAACGACCCACAAAAAATTATGGGAATAACCATTCATTACAGTGGCCGGTTTAACCCGGCTGCATCGTTACCGGATCTGATTGAAGAAGTAAAAGACATTGCTGGTATTTACAACTGGAAGTACACGATACTTGAAGAAACTTTCGCCACAGAAGAATTGGGTAAGGAACAGTACCACCCGAAAAACCTTTATGGCATTGTTTTTTCACCGCCCAAAAGTGAACCGGTTTGGTTTAGTTTTCTCTCCAATGGGCGAATGAGTGCGCCTCCTTTGTTACAATGTTGGGGCAAGCCCAAAAATAAAACAGAGGCTGCCTATCTCTATATGCTTTTTACGAAGACCCAGTTTGCCGGGGCAGCAATACATAAACTGGTTGTCCACATTTTGAAATACATCAGCCAAAAATACCTGCTGGATTTTACGGTTAAAGACGAAGGCTACTATTGGGAGACAGGCGATGAAAAATTACTGGAAGACACTTTTAAACAATACACCAGTTTAATAGAGGGCTTTGCCACATCTCTGGAAACATTCCCGGTGAATGAAGGCGAAAGTTTTATGGATTATTTTGAAAGAATGATGAAAATAGTGAACGAGAAGTATGGGAAATGAGAGTAACTGTTTGCTGCTTTGAGGAAGTCCCAATGCTGTTCTCATTTCCGGAATCTATAGTATTCATGATAATATCTTTATTTCATTCCTATGAAAAAATTAATTGCAATCATTGTTCTTATCAGTTTCGCCGTGCATTCCAATGCTCAGGTATTCGGCGGCACTCCACCCTCCGTTAAATGGCGACAAATAAATACCCCTTCGACACGCATTATTTTCCCGAAGGGATTGGATAGTACCGCTAACCGTGTGGCTACCGTCACCAATGTGATCAGCAATTATTACCGCAATACGGTGGGTGGGCAAATGCGTAAAGTGGATGTGGTTTTGCAAAGCCAGAATACACTAAGCAATGCATATGTACAACTCGGCCCATATCGCAGTGAATTTTATCTTACGCCACCTCAGAACCCTTTCCAGCTGGGCAGTTTGGGCTGGGCAGATAACCTGGCCATCCACGAGTTTCGACATGCACAACAGTACAGCAATTACCGCGTAGGGTTTTCGAAATTTGCTTCCATTTTATTCGGAGAAAACGGGCAGGCCGTTGCCAATGCCATCACCGTACCCGACTGGTTTTTTGAAGGCGATGCCGTTTGGAATGAAACCGTGTTGAGCAACCAGGGCCGTGGTCGTCTACCTCAATTTTTTAATGCCTACAAAAGCCTGCACTACGAGGGTAAAAATTACAGCTGGATGAAACTGCGAAACGGCAGTTTCAAAAATTTTGTTCCTAACCATTACGATCTCGGCTACCTGATGGTAACCTATGGCCGCGAAAAATATGGCGATTCGGTTTGGGTGAATATCACCCAGGATGCTGCCAGGTTCAAAGGCTTCTTTTATCCTCTGCAGAAAGCCATTAAAAAACATACCGGCGTGGACTACAAAACGTTCCGCAACGATGCTTTTATTTTTTTTCAAAACCAATGGCAACAGGAAAAAACCACTGCCCCTGAATGGCTTACAAAGACCACTAAAAACACGGTGACGGATTATCAATACTCCTATCCTGGAAAAGACGGAGACATGATCGTTTTAAAATCGGGCTACAAACAAATACCCGTATTTATTAAACTAAAAAAAGATGGCAATGAAGAGAAAATTGGCATAAAGGATATTGGCGTCGATGACTACTACAGCTATAACAATGGCTATATTATTTACAGTTCTTTTAAGCCCGATAGCCGCTGGGGCAACAGGGATTACAGCACGATCTCCCTGCTAAATATTGAAACTCGGGAAACGCAATCCATTGGTAGTAAAACCAAATATTTTTCCCCTGACATTTTCACTGAAGGCAAAAAGATCGTTGCTGTAGAAGCAAACCCGGCCAGCACCTGTATGTTGCAAGTGATGGATATGAGCGGGATGTTACTGCAAAAATTTACCGCCGATTCAACCTTGTTTTATTCCCACCCAAAATTCTCTAAGGATGGGAACTCCGTTTTTGTTGCCGCCCGAAGGCCCAACGGCGATATGGGACTGCTGGAGTGGCGATTAAACGATAACCAGCATCGTTGGTTACTAGCCCCGGCGAGCCGCATTATTGCCTTCCCGGTGGTGATGAACGACACGATCTATTTCTCCATGTCGGCTGGCGGCAACGATGCCATGTACAGCCTTGTGCTGCCGGATGGCAGGGCTAAAAAACTGGCAGTCGCTTCCACCGGTATTTACCAGGGCTTTGTTTCCGGTGGAAAGGTTATCGGTTCCACCTTTACCACCGATGGCTCCAGGTTGGGGGCTTTTGACATCGTTGGCAACGGCCAGGGAACCACGATTACCGGCGCCGAAACATTGCAGCCGATGTACGCTAAGAATACGATCAGCGGCAAAGACAACCTGTCGAACCTGGCCACCAATAATTTCCCGGTTTCAAAATATAGCAAGGCTACCGGCCTGCTCAATGTCCATAGCTGGCAGCCCGAAGTGGATGGTGCCAATTATACCTTTTCCCTAATCAGTAATAATGTACTGAATACTTTGGAAACCACCCTCAGCTATACCTTCAACACCAATGAACAAAGCCACAAGGCAGGAGTATCCGGCGTTTATGGAGGCTGGTACCTGCAGCCCTTCATTCAAGCCAACCAAACCTGGGGCAGGGCCGCGGCATTCAATGCAGATACCACTGTTTTTTACAACGAAACAGAAGCTGGTATTGGGTTACAGCTACCACTGAATTTTTCATCTGGTAAATCTTATCGTTACCTGACGCTTTCATCATCACTCAATACAGAAAGAGTGCGCTGGACAGGACTGGGCCAAAAACTATTGAATGATGTTGATTTTAATTATGTAAATGCCCGGCTTAGTTACAGTTCTCAGATTCAAAAAGCGGTGCAACAAATCTACCCACGCCTGGCGCACACCCTGCTGGCCGATTACCGCAGCATTGTAAACCAATACACGGCCCGTCAGTTGTTACTGAGCGGCAGCCTCTACCTGCCCGGCGTGGCGCCAACGCATAGCCTTGTATTAACCGCTGCCTACCAGGGCAGGGACACCATGAACCAATATCTTTTCAGCAATTCTTTCCCGTTTTCACGCGGATATCGGGTCATCAATTTCCCCAGGCAGTGGAAACTGGGTGCCAACTATCATTTTCCATTATGGTACCCCGATTGGGGCTTTGGCAATATCGCCTATCTGCGCCGTGTGCGGCTGAACCTGTTTTACGATTATACCGTTGGCAAAAGCCTGCGCACCGGCATTACCTATCCTTTTGCTACTACCGGTACCGAAGTGTTTTTCGACACCAAAGTATGGAACCAATTGCCTATCACCATTGGCGTTCGGTACAGCAGGTTGTTGAATAACGAATTCCGGGGCGTAACACAGCCTAATCAGTGGGAGGTTGTGTTGCCGGTGAGTTTGTATTAATAATGGTCAGTGGGTCAATGGACCATTTGCAGGACGAAGGGTCTGCTTCATGTAGGCACAGGATGCCTCCTACCCCACCATCCCCTATATTCACCATTGATTTTCTTCTGCCACTCCTTACCATTTGAAAAAATGAATTTTATTGCTTCCATAAGGCTTTGTGTACTATTAATGGGCGTCTTATTTAGCCAATGCAGTTTTGCCCAGCAATCCCCGGGTTTCAAGGTCTTTTTTGAAAAAACCTACTTACACACCGACCGCAGCTACTACACCGCCGGCGAGGATATTTGGTTCAGGGCCTATCTTGTAAATGCTCAAACAGGTATCCGGTCCAATACATCCGCCAACCTTTATGTTGAGCTGATTGCGCCTACTGACGAGGTTGTATTGAGGGAAACCTTGCGGCTGGAGAATGGCCTGGCAAATGGCGATTTTAAGATACCGGCAGATGTGGACGCAGGTAAGTTCCGCATGCGGGCCTATACCAACTGGATGAAGAATTTTGGCGACCAGTTTTTCTTTGAAAAGGCAATAGAAATAGTAGCCGACCCTGAAGTAAAAACCGTTAAACCAAAGGCAGTACCAGTGATGCTGGCTACACCCATAAACAGCGCTACCGTAGGCACCAATCATCTTTATTTTTTCCCAGAAGGCGGTTCTATGGTTGCAGGCCTGCCCTGCACTGTGGCCTTTAAAGCAGTGGATGCCTACGGCAAGGGTATTCATATCAAAGGAAAAATTATTGCAGCCAACGGCGATTCGGTAGCCCGGTTGGAAACGTCCCATTCCGGCCTTGGTAATTTCACATTTACACCCATGCCGAATACCAGCTATATCGCAACCGGCAAATACTACGGCATGGAACTATTCAGCCAGCCATTACCGAAAGCTTTAAGCAGCGGATTAGCCCTACAAATTACAGAATCGGCTAATGGAAATTTTACAGTTGTTATACAGGCCGACCCCGCCACGGCTACACGGGTGGCCAATACGCCCTTACAAGTGGTGGCAAGGCATACAGGTAAAATAAATGTAAAAGATTCGGTCGTTCTATCCGGTCAAAAAGCTGTTTTAACGATTCCCGGAAATGCGCTACAGGAAGGGATCAACGCCATTACACTTTATGATGAGCAACTCCGTCCGCAGTGCGAGAGACTGGTGTTTGTAAAAAGTAGCAACCCCTTACAAATTACACTCACCGGCAACCAGGCAAGTTATGCCCCACAGCAAAAAGCGACCATAGAAATAGCCGTCGCCGATGCACAAAACCAGCCAGTCCAGGGTAGGTTTTCAGCTGCAGCCACAGACGCTAACCTGATTCCTGCCTCAGATGCGCATATCGTCTCCTATTTTATGTTACAATCGGAGATTCGTGGCGATATTGAGAACCCGCTGCAGTATTTTAATTTTGGCAATGTAAAACGTTACGAGCAACTGGACCTCCTGCTGCAAACACAGGGATGGCGCGAATTTTTATGGCGAAGACTGGTGGATTCTGGCTTCTCTATCAAGCACCTTCCAGAACCGGGTATTACGATCTCCGGCAGGGTGGAAAAGAAGTTTGGCAAATCGGGGTTGAAGGATATGAATATCACCCTGTTTGCTGGCAATGCACGCGGCGATAAGATCTATTTTACCAAAACAGATGCCAACGGCCGTTTTTTCCTTGACGGGCTTCCACTGTATGGTCCACAAAACATTCGGCTTACAGCCCGTAACAGCGACAATAAAAAAGAGGGCATGCTGCTGATGGATACGATCCTACAAAAACCCTATCCCATAAAATCTGTCAGGAATATCGTGTACGATACTTCTGTACAGCACAACAATTATCTGAGACTGGCCCTTGCACAGAACAAACTGATGCTGTCGCAAAAAGATAAGGACGAACATGAACTCCAGAATGTGACTGTAACCGGCAGCAATAAACCAAGGGTACGTCTGGTGGATGGCGGCGTAAAATATGGCAAGGCAGATTCGCTGTTCACCATCAGCGGGACGGATAAGCAGTACGAAACCTTATCCAACTTCATCCTTAGCCGCTACCCGGGCGCATTTGGTGATGCGGAGAATAACGGCTTCTTTTTTTATGGAGACCGCAACAGTAAAATTTATCCCAACTGGGTAGTGGATGGTCGCGAAGACCGTTCAATGGAAGCCAGCCCCTTTGCAGATGCAGAAACAGGAGCCATGGGAACCCGCGGCGAGCGGGTTGATTATAACAATATACCAATAGACAAAGTAAAAACGGTGTATATAGTTCCGATGATAGCCACCGGTGGCGGCATGAGCTACACCGTGCAACTAACCCTTCATCCCGGAGCGTTTGACGCATACGACCTTTCCCTGATCAACACCGGGGTCAGTGGTTATTATGAAGCACGAAAATACTTTGTCCCCGATTTTACCAGCACAAATGGCTTTAGCCGCAACGACCTGAGAAGCACTATCTACTGGCAACCCGATGCAAAAACCAATGCAGATGGAAAAGCGAGCATCAGCTATAAAAACAGTGATGCTAAAACCACGGTTTCAGTTTGCGTGGAAGGCATTTCCGACAAGGGAATTCCATTTGTGGGTACGATGAAGTACGAAGTGAAATAAGCCTGTTTCCTTCTTTAAAATCAGCTATCACACCCCGCTTAGCTGCTGCCGATGTTTCAAAAAGAAAGCTTCGGAGAATACTATTAAACCATTATTTTTAGACTTATTCTTCATCTAAAAACGCATCGCTATGGACCGCTACATTGTTATTGCAAGTCATACTGCTGAAGATTGCCGGATGGTAGTGAAATATTTCAAAGAGTATCACGCGGGCTTTCTAACGCATTTTGAATGGGGATGTTATGATAATGACCACACTGCGTATGCCATTATTGAGGCAGAGAATCATGAACAAGCCAAACTGGCTGTACCACCTATTTTCCGGGAGAAAACAAAAGTGGTAAAATTAACCACTTTCAGTCCGAAAGGGAAATCAGACCCTACACATGCAAAAACGGAATAAGGTTTAATGCCAATGTTTGCATGCGCCAAATTACACCGGAATCTAAATGCCTATGAAGGTTGTTCAATTAAAATGAGTTTATAACCTGTCCTGGCATAAATTCCCGGACAAATCATCTTGCCATGAAATTTCCGATCATTATTTTTCTTGTACTTAGCCTTTGTTTTACTACAAGCGGCAACGCCCAGATAAAAACAGGCGCTGAACAAACTGATAAATATGTGCCCTATCTAAAAGGAAAACGGGTAGCAATTCTGGCTAACCTTACCACCATCATCGGCAAATCACATTTGGTAGACAGCCTGCAGAAACTGGGCATTAATATCGTAAAAGTGTTTGGCCCCGAACATGGCTTTCGCGGCAATGCCAGTGCCGGCACCCATGTGGCCGACGAAAAGGACGCAGCAACCGGCATCCCGGTAATATCGTTATATGGTAAAAAAAATAAGCCTACAAAAGAAGACATGGCGAATGTAGACATCATGATCTATGATCTGCAGGATGTAGGCTGCCGGTTTTATACCAACATCAACGCCCTGTCGCGTTTGATGGAGGTCTGTTATGAAAATGACAAAGAGCTACTCATCCTCGACAGGCCCAATCCAAATGGCTATCTAATTGACGGCCCGATACTCGATACGCAATTTAAATCAGGTATCGGTATGTTTCCTCTACCGATGTCGCACGGGCTCACCGTGGGAGAATTTGCGCAGATGGCAAACGGCGAAGGCTGGCTTACGAATAAAGTGCAATGCAAGCTCAGGATCATCCCAGTGGCCAATTACAATCACGACATGCCCTATGTGTTACCCGTGAGTCCCTCACCTAATTTAAACACCGCGCAATCGATCTTGTTATATCCTTCTACCTGCATGTTTGAAGGCACTTATCTCAATCATGGCCGGGGTACTTATTTCCCATTCACCATGATGGGTAGCCCGGAACTAAAGGGTAAATATGAATTTAATTATACACCTACCGGTATTAAGGGAATGGCCGAAACCCCGCTGTTTATGAACCAGGTTTGTTACGGTCTTGACCTGCGTAATTACGATGTATCAGAACTGAGAAAAAAAAGACAAATCAACCTGCAATGGATAATGGAACTGTACAAAGCTTCTCCTTATAAAGAAAAATTCTTTCAATCCAAATTAAGCAAAGAAATGGGTGTTATAGAAAGACTGGTGGGCTCTCCCTTGTTCCGGCAACAAATCATTGACGGCACATCAGAAAATGAGATCCGTGAGAGCTGGGAACCCGGTTTATCGGCCTATAAACTGATGCGTAAAAAATACCTGCTATACCCATAAATGATAATCACCATTTGTAAATTGAACAAATGCGTCACGCTACGTCCTGCAATTTCAAACTTCATTTGAACCGTTTTTAGAAAGACGCATAAGTGAAAGAAATTTCTGCCATGCAATAGGTTAAAAACTGTACTGGTTAATGACTCTGTGCTTTTATAAATCTCCCATTCATGCCTGGAAATAAGCCCATTTCCGGATGAACGGTGCCATAAAAATTTCACCCGACAGGGTTATTGTGAGCCATTTTAAAAATGGCCACCTTACAGCCGTAAAACCTCTCCCTAAAACCGCCGGCTATGAGACCCTCAGGAAGTCGCATTTTTAATAAATGCTTTTTTTTTACCGTTTCCTTGTTGTTATCCCAACTGCTTTTACCTGCGCAAAAATTCAATGAGCTGGTAAAAGACCTGCCACCCGAGACGCCATTCAAACGTGTGCAGGAGGTGATCAATGGCTATTTTGATAAGATGCCACAAAAGGATAAGGAGTACAAACAATGGAAACGCTTTGAATGGTTGGCACAACGCAGGCTAAACGATAAAGGCATGTTGCAAGATGTAGTGGAATGGAATAAAAAAGCCATGGCTCAAAGGGCGCAATTAGCCACCAATGCTCCCAACGCAGTAAATGCTTTAAGCAATGGCTGGACGGCACTTGGCCCCACCGGTAACGATAGCACAGATGGCAATTTAGGCCGCGTGGTTTGTATTGCCTTTCACCCCACCAATGCGAACACCTGGTATGTGGGTACGCCTGCGGGCGGCCTATGGCGCACCAGGGATGGCGGCACCAGCTATACCCCACTCAGCGACACATTGCCGGGGCTTGGCGTTGCTAGTATCTGCATCCACCCTACCAACCCAGACATCATTTACATACTGACCGGTGATGGTAATGCCATGAACAGGGGTCATTATCTGAGAGAACGCGGCACCGGCGTTTATAAAAGTACCAATGGCGGCACCACCTGGACCGAAACCGGGATGATATGGGCATACAGTTCCAATACCTATGGATTCAAAATGCTGATGCAGCCTGGAAATCCTAACCTGATGCTGGCGGCAACATCCAGCGGCATTTGGCGGAGTATTGATGCTGGCGTTAGCTGGGCCAATACAAATAATGCCATCGGCTTTACCGATATTGAATTTAAACCCGGTAACAGCAGCGTGGTTTTTGCCAGCGGCTATTCAGGCTCCATGTACTACAGCAGCGATGCAGGGGTTACCTGGGGCAGCCGCACACTGGCGTCGGGTACGGATAGAATGGAGCTGGAAGTAACCCCCGCAAATGCCAACCGGATCTATGCACTGTGTGGGCCTGGTACCGCTGGCGCTTTCAAGGGTTTGTTCACCTATGACGGTACCAACTATGCAGGCGGCGGCTGGACAATCATAAGAAACTTCCCCAATATTTTTGGATACAGCGATGTAGGCAGCGATGCCGTTTCCCAAACCTGGAGAAATATTTCCCTATATGTTTCCGCCGCCAATGAAAACCTGTTGCTTACCGGGGGCTGCTTTATCTGGAAAAGCACCAATGGTGGTGCTGGCATTGCCAAATCATCCGGTGACCCGGTCATACATGCAGACAATCATTTTATTGTAAAACATCCGTTAAGCAATTTTCTCTTAAGCGGCTGTGATGGTGGTCTTTTTAAAAGTACCGATACCGGCGCCACCTGGAAAAGTATTTCCAAAGGATTACAGGTTACACAGTTTTATAAATTTGATGCCTCTGTCACCAGCTTTGGGCAAATAATAGGCGGTGCCCAGGATAATGGTCATTTAAGAAGAAAACTGAACAGCAGTATTTATGATTTTTTTGCTGTAGGTGACGGTATGGATGTTTTGATGGATCCCACCAACAATAACATCATGTATGGCTGCAATCAAAACGGGGGCTTTTTTAAGAGTACGGTTACAGGCGACACCATGCAATATTCGGCTACCCAGCCTACACCTGGTGACGACTATTGGGTAACCAATATCGCCCTGCACAATACGGTAAACACCACTTTATTTTTTGGCGGCGCCGGCGGAATCCGCCGCAGCACCAATTCCGGTGCTTCGTGGACGGATATCGGGGGTTCAGGACAGGACGCCATGATGCAGGGTACGAGTAATATCGACCGGCTTTACGCCGCGCAGGGTATTACGATGAGACGAACTGATAATGTAAATGCGGCCACACCCACCTGGACTACAATTACCGGAACGGCTCCCAATTATCCGCCGGCAAGCGTCTCATTTATTACCGGCATAGCCGTGGACCCCGACAATTCGGGTGAAGTGTGGATTTGCGTACCCGGTTTTGTAGCCGGTGAAAAAGTATACCGCAGTACGAATGCCGGGGTTTCCTGGACCAACATGAGCCTTAACCTCCCCAATATTCCCATCCATTGTATTTTGTTTGAAGACAATAACAACGCACCGGGCGGTGCCATTTATGTGGGCACCGAAATGGGTGTGTATTACCGCGATAATGTTTTAGGCATTTGGTTGCCATTCGGCCAATACCTGCCCAATTCGCCGGTAACCGATTTAAAAATGGTGGTTTTTGGCGGTACCAAATACCTGTACGCATCTACGTTTGGGAGGGGTATGTTTTATACCATGAGCTATAGCCAAAACGGCTGCATCCCGTATCTCTCTGTAAGCAACAGCCAGTACGGCAATAAATTATATGCGGCCCGCGACAGCCTTTATACCACAGCCACTACAACGGGTGCCAGCAATGCCGAAATTACCCTGAATGGGGGCACGTATGTAAGGTTTGGGCCAGGGGCCGTTTACAGTGGTAACAACGGAAAATTCCTGGCATCCGTAGCTGTATGTACCAGTGGTGGCGTGCCTAACCCCAACACCAGCGCCGAAATGTTGGGTGTGGAAGATGCAGAAAGTTTCTTTGCGCAAACACCAGTTGCCAACGCAAACACACCATCATTACCAGCTATCGTAAAACAAAAAGAGGGCCAGTACGCAGCCAGCTTCACCAGTGATGGCAAGCACGAGATACGAGTTTCGATAAAAGATGACAACAATGAAACGCTTGGCTACTTTGTAAGAGCCTTTTTGGAGGAAGGTGGTTATGAATTGTCCATACCCAAAATAAAAATGAAAAAACAACTCTGGCTGGTGATAGAGAAAAATGAAGAAGTGACAAGGCTGAAACTGTAATGCCACCAATCCACCAATGAACTAATCAACCAATCAACTAATATACTAATCCCCCCATAATTCATAAAGCAATGAAAAAACTCATCCTATCCCTGCTGACTCTGTTAAGCATCAGTGGCTTTAGCCAGGTAAAAATTGGCAGCCCGGGTGTACCCCATGCCAATGCCGTATTAGAACTTGATGGCGGGGGAAGCCGCGGCCTCTTGCTGCCCCGCATTGTAAATACTGATTTTGGTAATCTGACATCTGCTGTGAACGGTACGATGCTGTACAACAACGATGATGGCTTTGTGTACATCCGCAAACCAGGTGGTTGGTTTAGAGTCACAGACGACAGTAATAATCCGGGCTTTTCTATACCCTATTCCGCCACTAGTAATACTACGCCCGGAGCCTCTCTTTTCGAAATCCAAAATTCCACGGGTAGTGGCCACGCCATTTATGGTGTCGGGGCCAATGGTAATGGCATCCGGGGCAAAAGTTTTACCGGCATTGCCGGTTATTTTGAAACCGGAAGCTTTGGAGTGGCAGCTTTGGTAACCAGTGGTGGCAATGTGGGTATTAACAATCCGCTTCCCAAAGCATTGCTGTCTTTTGATAATGTAACGGGTAATAAGATAGATTTCTTCTATACCAGCGATGCAGCAAGATATGGCATAGGTGTACAGGGTAATACATTGCAATTGTACAGCGATATTGCCGCATCTAAAACAGCAATTGGATATGGCAACAGTACCGCTTTTACCGAAATATTCAGAGTAGAAAATAGTGGTATAACTACCATAACCAACCCGGTTGAACTTGCGTCAGGTGTTGTAACCTCCACACAATTTAAAAATTCCAACAACTACACTGGCGCAATCAAAACCATTGGCACGGGCTTTTATTCGGCGAGGATGGGCTTTTTTACCTACGCAGGCTCAGGTCCATCCAGTCTTCGGGAATACATGAGTATTTCGGATGATGGTGTTATTTACATGGGCCAAAACATCACAGATTTTAGTAAAGGCACTGGTTATAAACTAAGGGTACAGGGAAAAATAATCGCTGAAGAACTTCGGGTGCAACTGGTAAATACCTGGCCGGATTATGTGTTTGCCAAAAATTACAACCTGCGCTCCCTGGAATCGCTGGAAGAATACATTGCCCAAAACCAGCACTTGCCTAATGTTCCCGCCGCAGCCGAAGTTGAAAAAAGTGGCATCGCCCTCGGTGAAATGCAAAGCAAAATGATGGAGAAAATAGAGGAAATGACGCTGTATATTATTGACCTGAAAAAAGAAAATACCAGGGTGAAAGCCACCGTAGAAGGATTGCAAAAACAGGTGGATGCGATTAAGAAAAAATGATGGAAGAATCCCGGGGGCGGAAATACGTGTCCGCCCAATGAATGTAAACCTGCCTCAAATTCGTTTTTATGGCATCGTAGGGGCGGACCTATGTGTCCGCCCAATGAATGTAAACCCGCCGGAAATTCATTTTGATGGCACCCCGGCCGTTGATTTTGAAACCATCCGAAATTCATTTATAATTCGTAACATTCCTACATT
>JAZKFT010000044.1:0-65566 GCA_040386335.1 Bacteroidota bacterium | reverse complement strand
ACCTGTACAAGATTCAAAATCGCATGGCCTCCGGCAGCTATTTTCCACCTGCTGTGCGTACGGTATTCATTCCCAAAAAGCAAGGAGGCAGCCGTCCGTTAGGCATACCTACTGTAGCGGACCGTATCGCGCAAGGCGTTGTAAAAGACTACCTTGAGCCGTTGCTTGAGCCATTGTTTCATAGCAGTTCTTATGGTTATCGGCCTGGCCGAAGTGCACATCATGCGTTGACTCAATGTCAACAGTATTGCAATATGTATGACTGGGTAATTGACCTGGAAATTAAGGGCTTCTTTGACAATCTGAGTCATGAGTGGATTATGAAGATGGTACGACACCATACACAGGAGAAGTGGGTGCTGCTATACATTGAACGTTGGTTGAAGGCGGGTGTAGAGCAAGCAGATGGCAGTATAGTGGAGAGAGTGAAGGGTACACCGCAAGGCGGCGTTATCAGTCCTTTATTGTCGAACCTGTACCTGCACCATATATTCGAGATGTGGATGGGCAAGTACTACCGCAGCAATCCCTTTGAACGTTATGCTGACGATATTGTGGTGCATTGTAAAACTAAGGATGAGGCGGAACTGGTGCTGGAAGCGATCCGGCAAAGACTGCTTGAATTTGGGCTGGAACTGCATCCTGACAAAACAAAGTTGGTGTACTGTAAGCGTCACAACCGTCAGGAGGAACATGAACATAATAGTTTTACGTTTCTGAGTTACAGTTTTCAACCTTGTGGCCAAGCCAATCGGAGACGGCGTGTGAAATTTACGGTGTTTGAAGCAGGTATTTGTTGCAATGCCAGAACGCATATTCGGCAGCGCATACGGGAGGTGTTTAACCCAAGGCTAACTCATGTGCCACTAGCTGTTGTAGCTAAAAAGCTAAACCCTAAAATCCGGGGCTGGCTAAACTACTACAGCCTGTTCACTCCGGAAAAGGCGCTAAAGGTATTTATGTACCTGAATGATCTGATACAGCGTTGGCTAAAAGCGAAGTATAAAATAAGGGGCTGGAATGCGTTGCAAGAAAAGTATCTGGCATACGAAAAGGCAAACCGCAGCTTATTTGTTCATTGGCAAAAGGGAATGAAATATTATTGATTGAATAACAAGAGCCGTATGAAGGGAGACTTTCAAGTACGGTTCCGTGAGCGGCTTGGGCTGAAATGCCCTTGCCTACTCGACCCTTCAAACAGCAGGGGCGTTGTGTGGCTATAAACAGGAAGCTCCTACCGGAGCTATTTCTAAACGTTAGCGTTTCCGTAGCCAGGAGGGTTTCGAAAACTTGTGCATATCACCAGCTACAGCAGGCGCTTGGTTTTCAGTTTGTATGCCAGATATTTTTCACCGTGTATTGATGTTAAAAATTGTTCTTCCAGCCTTATTTGTATCTGTATAATAATGTAGGACCCCAGGGCTGTAAAAAATGTAACAGCGTTGGGAATGATACAAAACAAGCCGGTTACGGTAGCTATCATGCCCAAAAAAATAGGATTGCGGCTAATGCTGAATATTCCCGTTGTTTTAAGCACTGTGATATTGACTTCATCAATACCTATCCGCCAGCTGTTGCTCATCTGGTATTGGGCAATGGCAATCCATACCAATGATAAGTGCGCCAGGATCAAACCAACCCATTGCAGGATCTGATGCTCTAAAAATTGTATGGGGGAACTGTAATAGTAAATTTTTGGCCCCAGTGAAAACAATAGGACAGCAAGAAAAAGTAACCCTATCAGCCCCTTCATCACAAAGCCGATATAGTCATGTGCTGTGTCGTTTTTGCCAAAGGTTATTGGGTTGATGCCGGTTTGCTTATAGGTTCTGTAGGTTGGTATTATAAACGAGACCAACAGGTACAGTACCAGGAAAGCCGGCAGGTATATTTGAAGAATTTGATGATTCATTGGTAAAACATTTTAATGTCCGTGGTCGTCGCCTCCTTCGGCATTGGTCATGGTAGATTGTAAATAGTAAGCTCCCTTTACCACAATTTTTACCCCGGCAGCCACCTCGCTCAAAGGTGTTACCTGCACAAAGCCTAATTGTACCGTACCGGTTTTAACTTCTATTCGTTTAAAAGGAATGCCGTGGTCTGCAGTTTCTTCCTGCTCTTCAGCCTTTTTGTTTTCTTTGCCTGTTGCTTTTTCTTCGTGTTCGGCAGCTATAAATATGTACTCTTTACCATCTGCTTTTACCACTGCTTCCAGTGGCAGCGTATTCACGTCCGCGTTACCAATATCTATCAATGCATTTACATACATGCCGGAAATTAGTCTTGCGTCTTTGTTGTTGATATCTGCATGAACAGCTACGGCCTTGGTTTCGTTTTGAAAAGCTTTACCGATGCTGAAAATTTTTCCGAT
The DNA here is from genome assembly GCA_040386335.1 of Bacteroidota bacterium. Lineage (GTDB taxonomy): Bacteria > Bacteroidota > Bacteroidia > Chitinophagales > Chitinophagaceae > JAZKFT01. The sequence continues at coordinate 63,195 of JAZKFT010000044.1, read as the reverse complement.
GATTTCCTGGTTGCCCTGGTTGGTCAGCACAAAACGTACATCCTGCCCTTCTTTTACTTTGAAAAGATCTTTCTCATACACCAGCAAATCCACGTGCATTTCGCGGTTGTCCACTATCGAAAAAAGGGAGTTATTGGGCGTAACATTACTCCCAATTTTCACGTTGACTGAAGTAATAAAACCACCAATCGGCGCCCTGATAGCGATGAGTGCAGAGGCCGAATTACCACCCACTTTCAAATTTTCGTCGAGTATTCTCAGCTGGCTGCCAATAGTCTCGATTTTCTTTTTTTCCATGGCAAGGTCGCTGCTTACTTTCTGAAAGATCTTCCTGGCATTCACTTCTGCTTCACTCAGTTCTTTTTGCCGGGCATACTCTATATCCAGGTAATCTTTGCTCAGTCTTGCGGCTTGCAGTTCTTCTATAAGCCGGGCTCTTTCTAATCTTATATTATTGTATTCCAGGCTTTGATAGGTAGCAATGGTTTGTCCTGCCCTTACCGCCTGGCCTTCTATTACCATAATGTTTTTAATAACGCCGTTGACAAATACCGAAACATCCGCCTGGTTTTGCGGGGGCAGTTTGGTATATCCGTTTGCAGTTATTACTTCGCTGAGATTTTTCATTTCAAAACCACCATAGACTATCTGTGCGGCTTTAAATTGTACAGGTGTCACTTCTACCATATCAGGGGCTGATTCTTCGTGGTGCTCTTCCTCTTTTGTTATTTCTTTGTTTTTGCCGCAGGCGGTAAAAACGAAAAGTAATAAGCAAAATGAAAAAAACTTTGCTGCCAGAGATACACGAAAGAAGTGGGTATTATTTTTTATGTTGAAATACATGTCCGGAATTTTTAATTGTTTGTCAGGTACAGGAGATTGATACTGGCCTGGTTATAATTGTTGACAGCCTGCAAATAGTTTTTTTGAATGTCCAGGGCTGTTTGTAAACCCTGCAAATATTCTACGTAGCCAATATCACCGCTTTGATAACCTTTGGTTATTTTGGCTGTGATGGTTTGACCATTGGGCAATGCGTTTTGCGTGTAAAAATCCATGATACTTTTATAGCCTTCCAATTCCTTTGACTGCTGTTGTAACTGGCCCTGTATTTGGGTTTGCAGGTAAGCAGCATTTTGTTGCTGAAGTAGAATGTTGGTTTCAGCGGCCGCTATTTTTGCCTTTTGTGCTTTGGCAAAAATAGGGATGGCCAGGCCCACCGTAGCCCCCTGGAAACGAGGTGTTCCGTCGTAATACTTTGTTTGGTTGTTCACTTCCTGGTTGCCGGTAAGCGATTGCAAAAAATAGCCCACTGATATATCGGGTTTTAATGCAGACTGCTCTACTTTTTTGTTGGCCATGGCCACATTTACTTTTTGAAAGACAGCCGCCAGTTGCGAATTGTTTTTAATCAGCGATGTGTCGGACAATATGTTATTCGACACAGGTATAAAACCGGCTACATCAAATGCAGGGTTGCCATTTGTACCAATGATCGTTTGAATTTTGATCATCTCATTGGCTATGCCGATCTCATTTTGTTTTATGAGTTGCAATAACTCCTGCTGCTTTATTTCGGCTGTTATTTTCTCGACCAGGTTGCTTTCGCCAGTCTTTAATTTAAGGGCGGCACTTTTTACAAAGCCCTGCAGTAAACTATCCTGCTTTTGCAATGCCTTGTTCAAAGCCAGCAGGTATAAAGCTGTATTCCAGGATTGCCGGAGTTGATAGATAATTTCCTGACGGGTCCTTTTTAGGTTCAGTTGGCTGGCGGTCACATTTTCGCTGAGCAACTGTTTCTTTGCCCCAATAACAAAAGGATTAAATGTTTGCGATACACTATAATTCTGGTCGAAAGCCCTGGTATTATACTGGCCCAGCATGACATTAAAATCTGTCTTAGGCATTTCATTCGAGGTGCCTTTAAGCTGCTGCTGTAACCTTATATCCAGTTCGCCAGACTGGAGCTGCCCATTATTTTTAAGTGCTGATTCTATCGCCTGGGGCAATGTGAGCGGCTCCACGTTTTGAGCCTGTAACCCGCAGGAGAAAATGAGGGTCAAAATGACGGCAGCCACCATTCCTTTAAAAGGCTTCCGCATGACACCTTTCTCAAAAAGATAATACAAAACGGGAAGCACAATCAGCGTTAGCAGCGTTGCGGTTAGCAATCCCCCTATCACCACAGTGGCGAGGGGCTTTTGTACTTCAGCCCCGGAACCGGTGCTTAACGCCATAGGTAAAAAGCCAAGAGAGGCCACGGCAGCCGTCATTATCACCGGGCGTAGCCTTACGGTAGTTCCTTCTTTTATACGGTCCATGATGTTTTCCATACCTTCTTTTTTTAACTGGTTAAAATAGCCAATAAGCACAATGCCATTGAGAACGGCCACGCCAAACAGGGCGATAAACCCGATGCCAGCTGATATGCTGAAAGGCATACCCCGAAGCCACAATGCAAACACGCCGCCAATAGCAGATAACGGTATGGCGGTAAAAATCAACAGCGATTGTTTGATGCTCCCGAATGTAAAATAGAGCAGCACAAATATGAGTGCCAACGCCACAGGAACGGCCACAGACAAGCGTTTGTTCGCCTGCACCAGGTTTTCGAACTGGCCACCATAGGTTACATAATAGCCCTCGGGCAGCTTGAGGCCGGCATCTATTTTTGCCTGTATCTCGGTAACAACGCTTTTAACATCGCGGCCCCTTACATTGAGGCCGATTACAATACGTCTCCGGCCATCCTCCCGGCTAATTTGCGAAGGACCTTGTTCAAAACTTACATCGGCCACCTGCTCCAGGGGGATCTGGTTGCCGCTTGGCAGGCTTACAAAAATATTTTTTACATTGCTGATATCCTGCCTGAAGTCCTTGTCCAGCCGAACCACGAGTTCATATCTTTTTTCTCCTTCGTAAACGGTGCCGGTTGCTTCTCCTGCAAAGCCTGTCCGCACCACTTTATTCAGGTCGCCCACGTTTAAGCCATAGAGAGCCAGTTTATCCGGATTATATTTTACTGTAATCTGTGGCATGCCTGTAACCTGCTCGGCTTTGATATCGGCCACGCCTTCAATATTGCCGATCAGCCCAACGGCTTTGTTGGCAGTGCCGGCAAGTTTGTCCAGATCTTCTCCAAAAATCTTGACGGCAACATCTGTACGCACCCCAGTCATCAGCTCGTTAAAACGCATTTGAATAGGCTGGGATAGTTCAAAAGCCAGGCCGGGGATCTGCTCCATTTCGGCTTTCATCATATCGGCCAGTTTGTAAAAATCGCTCGTGGTAGTCCATTCTTTTTTAGGCTTTAATATCACAATCAAATCACCCGTTTCTATGGGCATCGGGTCTGTAGGTATTTCAGCACTACCTATTTTGGCCACTACTTCTATTACCTCCGGAAATTTAGCCAGGAGAATTTTTTCTAATTTGGTAGACGTTTCAATGGCCATGTTCAATGAACTTCCGGGTGCGGTACGAAAGTTAATAGCATAATCTCCCTCTTCCAATGTTGGGATAAACTCACCTCCCAGGTTCCGAAACACTAATAAGGCCACAATAAAAAGCCCGATAGCAACCGCCACCACCACCGTTTTCAATCGTAAAGCAGCATGCAAAAAAGGCTGGTACACCCGGTTGATAGCGCTTATGATTTTATCAGAAATGTTGCGTTTGTGCCGGATGTTCCTGTTTAAAAACAGCGCCGAAGCCATCGGCACATAAGTAAGCGATAAAATAAATGCGCCCAAAATGGCGAAGGATACTGTTTGCGCCATCGGCTTAAACATTTTGCCTTCAGTGCCTGCCAGCGCCAGGATGGGCAGGTACACAATCAAGATGATAATCTCACCAAAAGCCGCACTGCTCCTTATTTTGGTGGAAGCCACATATACTTCATTGTCCATTTGCTCCGCGGTAAGCCGGCCTTGTTTATTCAGGTACAGTCTATGGGTAATTGCTTCCACAATTATTACAGCCCCGTCCACTATCAATCCAAAATCGATAGCACCAAGGCTCATTAAGTTGCCGCTTACGCCAAAAAGGTTCATCATGCAAACGGCGAACAAGAGCGCCAGCGGAATGACAGATGCCACTACAAGACCAGCCCGCCAATTGCCCAATAGTAAAACCAATACAAAGATCACAATCAATGCGCCCTCCAGCAGGTTGGTTTCTACCGTGCCAATGGCATTATTTACCAGGTTCGTACGGTCAATAAATGGTTCTACCGCTATCCCTTCAGGCAATGATTTGCGAATTTGCTCCACCCGGCTTTTGGTGCGCTGCACAACGGCGGCACTGTTTTCACCTTTCAGCATCAACACCATACCACCCACAACTTCACCCTTGCCATCTTTGGTAACGGCTCCATAACGCAGCGCCGACCCTTCCTGCACAGTGGCGACATCCCGAATGAGTATGGGGATGCCATTATTTGTTTTCACGACTATTTTTTCTATATCGGGTATTGATTTTACCATACCCAATGCCCTTATAAAATACACGTAAGGCTGCTTATCGATATAAGCTCCCCCTGTGTTCTCGTTGTTTTTTTCAAGGGCTTCAAAAATTTCGGTGATGGTGGTGTTCATGCTTTTGAGCCTGTCGGGCTGCACCGCTATTTCATACTGTTTCAGGTTGCCGCCGAGGGTAGTTACTTCGGCCACCCCAGGTGTACCCAATAGCTGTGGCCTTACCAGCCAGTCTTGTATACTGCGCAGATTGGTGGCGTCGTATTTATTCTCAAAGCCGGGTTTTGCAAAAATGACATACTGGTATATTTCGCCGAGGCCGGTACTGATGGGTGCCAGTTCGGGTATGCCTATCCCTTTGGGTATTTGCCGCTCAGCATCCCGTAGTTTTTCGCTCAGCTGGGCCCTGGCCCAATAAATGTCCACGTCTTCGTCAAATACCAGCGTAATAACACTGAGCCCAAACCGGCTGAACGAACGCAGTTCTGTAATGCGGGGAATGGTTTTTACGGTTTGTTCGATTGGGTAGGTGATAAACTGCTCCACTTCCTGGGCGGCAAGTGTTGGAGCAGTTGTAATTACCTGCACCTGGTTGTTGGTGATGTCGGGCAGGGCATCAATGGGCAATTTGGTCACATTGTAAATGCCTGTCAGGATCAGTATCAGGGTAAATAAGCCGATGATGAACTTATTTTTTATACTGAACAGGATAATTTTATCTAACACTTTAAGAAGGGTTAAGGTGTACAATTGAATTTTAGTTGTGGCTTTTAGCAAGCCACGGATGAACAGCACTCAACCAGGATAAAAAGGATTATCCTCTTTATCGCGAAAAGAAATAGTGCCGGTCATCAAACAAAAATTAAACAGAAACCTTGGGAGGTTGCCAGATAGAAAAGGAGACGCCGGATGCATACCTGGTGTCGGGGGAAATGAAATAGGTAGGGGTAAAAACTTTTTTTGGTATTTTATATACCGCTACCTGGTGGTAAATAACAGAAGTAGCACAACAGGAACAGCTGCAGAAAGGGGCGCAGCTTTCGGTATCATGACTGTGCCGGCTGTGATCATTGTCTGCCGTAATACTTGTTTTTGTTGTCACATCACATTCATTCCCGTCGGCACAGGGGAAACAGGAAAGAGCCAGCATGTAAACGCTGAATATGATGGTTAGAAATTTCACTGTTGCGAATGTAGACAAAATGCGGGGCGAACTCAAACAACAGGTTGAGTATCTTACTTCAATACGTTTATTTTTTCGTCTACAGGCTAAAAAGTTGCGTCCAAAACCCGTTTTTTTATTTTTTTACAAGACCATGACTTTTTGGTGTTGGCCGCTTATTTTTGCAGCTATTTAACAGTATCCCCAAGTATGTCTACAACAGCAATTCCGGCAGGAACAAAATGGTGGAGCGGCGGCAAAAGCCCTTTCAATCTTAGTTATGGTAAGTTGATGATGTGGTATTTTTTGATGAGTGATGCCTTTACTTTCGGGGCTTTTCTTATCAGTTACGGCACCATCCGCTTCAGTGCCAATTATTGGGCCGACCCTAACCATGTGTTTAGTTCGTTCCCCGGGATGGGTCATGCGAACCTGCCGCTGGCGTTTGTGAGCGTAATGACCTTTATACTGATCATGAGTTCTGTAACCATGGTATTGGCTGTACATGCAGGCCATCACATGCAGAAGAAAAAGGTAGAGACTTATATGTTGTGGACGATTTTGGGCGGCATTTTGTTCCTCCTTTGCCAGGCCTGGGAGTGGACGCACTTACTGACTGGTGAACACAGTGTGTTGGTGCAAAATGCTGAAACCGGTAAATATACCATTGAACAATGGGCTCAAACTACTATACAAAATCCATGGGGTCCGGCTGTAGAACATGAGCAACTGGCTTCCCTGGGACTTTCTGTACCTGAAGGCGAACACGTGTATTTGCCCGGCCCCAAAGCCTTTGGCGGATATTTTTACGGCATCACTGGTTTCCACGGTTTCCACGTATTCAGCGGGGTGGTCATCAATATTGTGATGTACATCAAAACCAAACTGGGACATTTTGAGCAACGCGGTCATTATGAAATGATTGAGAAAGCAGGACTTTATTGGCACTTTGTAGACCTTGTTTGGGTGTTTGTATTCCTTTGCTTCTATCTATTGTAACCGGTTGGGTTAAACCGTTTTTTCGTCTTTACATTTTATCATTCAGAATCTTTAAATATGAGCCACGCAGTTTCTTCATCAGAAATTTCATTTGCACCACAGGCAGGTACCAGCACTAAACATATCTGGAAAGTGTTTTGGATACTATTGGGAATTACAGCTATTGAGCTGGGTTTGGGTCTTTTGATGTATGGCTATTTCAACGAACCAAGTTTTGCCAGGAATCTTATTAAAGGGGTCATTATCATCCTGTCACTGGCCAAGGCATTTTACATTACCGCATCGTTTATGCACCTTGGAGAGGAGATCAAGAATATGATCATGACCATTGTGGTTCCGCTGATGCTGTTCATCTGGTTTATTATCGCTTTTTTATACGAAGGCGGCAGCTGGAAAGAGATGCGTAACACCAATGCTGGAAGTACCAAAGACCAAAGCAAAATTGAGAAAGTAGAGAAGCCTGCGGCAAAGCCGGGGCATGAGAAATAAATTATCAAGGTCCAGGCGACAAGGTTCAAGAATCAAGGTTTGAAATTGTGTAGCCAAATTATAGCTATCTAAAATATCCTACAAAAGCCACTTTCGGGTGGCTTTTGTCGTTATAGGGGGTTGGCTCGCTATTGGCTTTCGTGTCCGTTGGTGCTGACATTATTTCCATAAACTTCCAGTAGCTTTTTAAGGTCGTCCAGGGTATTTATTTCAGAAACCGGTTTGTCTTTGCGCCAGCGGCTCATACGGGGGAAACGCAGGGCTACACCACTTTTATGACGGTTGCTGGCAGCGATACCTTCAAAGGCGATTTCAAAAACAAGCTCTGGCTTTACGGTACGAACCGGACCGAATTTCTCTATGGAGTTTCTCTTGACAAAGTTATCTACCTCGGCAAATTCCTTATCGGTAAGGCCGCTGTAGGCTTTCGTAAAACTTACCAGCTTATCACCATCTTTTACTGCAAACGTATAATCAGTGTATAGGTTGCTTCTTCGCCCATGACCTTTTTGGGCGTAGATCATCACACAATCAATCGTCAGCGGATCGATCTTCCATTTCCACCAGTCGCCCACTTTGCGGCCTACCTGGTAGGCAGATGATCTGCGTTTCAGCATAATCCCCTCGGCGTTCATTTCCCTCGATTGCCTCCTTGTTTCCGCCAGGTCTTCCCATGTGAAGAATGCGATAACAGGGGAAATAATAAAGGCGGGGTTTGAAATATTTACGAAAACCGATTCGAGCAACAGCCTTCTTTGTTCCATTGTTTTCTTTCGGATGTCTTCACCTTCTAACTCCAGTAAATCATAAGCAATAAAGCCCACCGGCGCCTCGGTAAGTTGCTTTTTGGTGATGTTCTTACGCCCGATCCTTGTTTGCAAAATGCTGAATGGCATAGGCCGGCCATCCTGCATCGGGATGATCTCCCCGTCAATACATATGCCGTCGGGTAAACTGTTTTTCAGCACTTCATACTCAGGAAATTTATCGGTCATTAGTTCTTCACCGCGGCTCCAAACATAGAGTTCTCCATTGCGTTTGATGATCTGCCCGCGGATACCATCCCATTTCCATTCGGCCTGCCATTCCTCCGGGTCGCCTAACGCATCCGGCTTATCCTCTATGGCATAAGCGAGATAAAAAGGGTAGGGTTTTGAATGATCAATGGTGCCGCTGTTTTCGTTAAGCAGCTCGTCAAAATCGGTGGTGACTGGATCCCAGTTACCGCTAATGCGGTGAGCGATCAGCGAGGCATCCAGCTCCACCGTTTTTGCGAGCGCATTCACCATCATTTTTTGAGAAACCCCGATGCGGAAGCCGCCGGTTATCAACTTATTGAATACAAACCTTTCCGAAGTATTCATCTCAGCCCAGCTATCCAGGATAAATTGTTTCCGGATCTGCTCGTCCTGGCCGGCTAGCGCAATAAATGTTTCGAGATAGAAACTCAGGGTATGTTTTTGGCGATTTTCATCCATTGCGACGGGCGGTAACAAAAGGGCGATGGTTTCACCCAGGTCGCCAACAGTATGGTAGCATTCTTCAAAAAGCCAATCGGGCAGTTTGGCTAACTCATTACACCACTGCGCCAGCAGGCGTGAGTTCACGGTGCGTTTAGGCCGCCGTCCGCTGAATATGGCAATCACCCAAACCTTGTCTTTTGGATTGGCCAGTTTAAAATATTTTACCAATGCATCTAACTTGTCATTGGTTTTAGTGGAAGTGCCCAACACTTGTACCAGTTCTGCAAATTGCTCCATGCCAATGGTTTAATTTGATCAATCAATTCTCGTTTATCCCGTCGTTAGCTGCAGGAATATTTTCTGCAGTTTCTTCATCGCTTCCATATTCTGTTTTTACCTCTGCGGCGTCTATGCCTTCGCCGCTTAAATACCGGCTAAGCGCCGATTGAAAGCCGTGCGTAGCAAAAACCTTTTCAGCACCTGTTGCTTTGATGGCTTGTAACAAACCTTTCCAATCTGCATGGTCGCTTAAGGCAAAGCCAGCATCTACGTTTCGTCGCCTTGCATGGCCTCTAACCTGCATCCAGCCACTGCAAACGCCCACAGCGTAGGGGTTCATGCGCTTCATCCAGGGTGTGCCGTCGGCACTGGGTGGAGCAATGACTACACTGGTTTTTAGTGTTGCTGTGGGTGTTTCGGGCGTTATTCTAATCACTGGTGGTAATTGCATCCCGGTGCTGAGAATAGCCTGGTGCATATTCCAAACAGCACCATGAACATAGATGGCGTCTGTTATGGCGCTGAGGCAGGGAAGTAATCGTTGTGCTTTACCCAGGCTGTACGCAATAAGCACCGAAGTTTTTCCCGCGGCTTTGTTTTTCAATACCCATTCCTGCACATCCGTAAATATTTCCTGTTGCGGTTTCCAGTTGTAGATGGGCAGGCCAAATGTGGATTCGGTGATAAAGCAGTGGCATTTAACCGGTTCAAAAGCACCGCTGACGCCATCGTCTTCTGTTTTATAATCGCCGCCAAATACCCAAACATTTCCATTTTGCTCTAATCGTATTTGCGATGAACCCAGAATATGGCCCGCCGGGTGCAGCGACACTTTTACGTTGTTGATCGTGATGGGTGTATTCCATTCCAGGGTTTGATAATCGTTGGGACCCAACCTCGCCTCCATGATGCGGGCGGTAAGCGGGTGACTGAGATAATGCCGGTGCCCGGCCCGCGCATGATCGCTGTGGGCATGGGTAATAATAGCGTGTTCCACCGGCTGCCACGGATCGAGGTGAAAATTTCCCGCCGGGCAGTAAAGGCCTTTATCGGTAAAAGTGACCAGGTTATCTTTCATATAGTTTCAGTCCTGAATTAGGTAATTTCAACCATCGTAATAAAATAAAGTTCAGATTCTTTCCAGATCGTGTACAATAAGCATACCGCGACCGCTGCTGGTTCAAGGTCCAGGGCTAAGGGTTCAAGATTTAGAAACCTTTTCTAATACTGATGTCCTGAACCCTGAACCCTGGACCTTAAACCTTTCTTTACCCGCACGTCATTCACTTCATCTCCTTTCTATTGCCCATTGCCTATTGCCCTGTACATTTGCGCCACTTATAAAAAAAGCATGAATAGAGGCGCAGTAGCAGGGTTGATGATCACGTTGATAATTCCGGTGGTCTGTTATTTTGTAATGAAAAATATCGGGGAAGGGGCGGTAAATATGCCACGCCGCTATTTCGACGATTCAATCATCACCACTGAAAAAAATGGCAAAATAACGACCGATACTATTTGGCACAGGGTACGTAATTTTTCACTTACCGACCAGTTTGGCCAGCCTTTCGTTTTCGACAGTCTTAAAGGAAAGATCGTGGTGGTGAATGCATTCTTTACCCGCTGCCCTAATATTTGCCCCGGACTTACCCGCAATATCCGCAAGCTGCAAAAGAGTTACGAAGAGCCGAAGCGAAAGAAATTTACAGATACCTCGTCCGTGTCGTTTATTTCGCTGAGCATTGATCCGGATAGGGATTCGGTGAATGATCTGAAAAAATTTGGCGACCGTTTTGCCGTAAATGGCGACAACTGGAGCATGCTCACCGGCTCTAAAAAAGAGATATACGACCTGATGCTCCACGAATTCCGGATCCCCGCATCGGATGGCGGCCTGGTAGACAGTAATTTTATCCATTCGGAAAAAATAATACTGCTTGATAAAAATCATGTGGTGCGTGGCTACTACAATGGCCTCGACAGCGTGGAATTGAGCAACCTGGCCGATGATATTGGTAAACTCACCATGGAAAAAGACAAGAACAAACCTTCGTTATTCAAAGAGTACCTGCCCATTATCTGGCTGCTGATTTTGGTACCGGTAATTGTTTTTGTGGGGATGTTTTTCCTAAACAGAAGCAGGAAGACAGTTGGCAGTTAGGCAGTCAGACAGTTGGCAGTTGGCAGTTAGGCAGTTGGCAAAAATTATCCATTATCCATTATTAAATTATCCATTAAGAATAATATGCTTTCACCCAGTTTAAAGAAAAATGATAAGACGGCGCGGCTGCTGATATACACGGTTTCTTTTATTGTATTTGCAGTCGTGGTATTGTTAAGCCGTATCAAACTTGATGTGGACCTCGGCTTTGATGTGCACATTTTTGCCAAAATAAATGCGGGGCTTAATTCGGCGGTGGCCGCATTATTAATCGCAGCATTGGTGGCTGTAAAACAGAAAAATTACCTGTTGCACAAAAAATTCATGCTGGTGGCGATCATTTTGTCAGTGATGTTCCTGGTTTCTTATATCTCTCATCACCTGCTTGCCGGCGATACCAAATTTGGGGACACCAACCTCGATGGAATTTTAAGCGATGCTGAAAAACTGGCTGTTGCCGGACCCGGGCGGATGGTGTATTATTTTATTCTCGGTACGCATATCGTATTGGCTGCCATAATCCTGCCATTTATTTTATTTACCGCCTACCGGGCTTTGATTGCTGAATTTAATACCCATAAAAAACTGGCCCGTATTACCTGGCCTATCTGGTTTTATGTGGCGGTTACCGGGCCGATTGTTTATTGGATGATAAGTCCGTATTATAGTCATTAGGTCAATGGTCAATGATCTATATTTAAGGGGTTAAATTTTCTTATGTGATAAATGATGCCGACAATTTCCAGGTACAGCAATTAGGGAAACAGGATCTGCTGTTATTCCAGGAAATGATCCAACTGTTTGAGACTGTTTTTGAAACAGAAAGGCCGGTGAAAGCCGGAGCAACTTACCTGCAAACCCGGTTGGATAATCCCGGTTTTATCGTGTTGGTTGCAATGGAGGCAGATCTGATAGTTGGTGGTCTTACAGCGTTTGAACTGCCGATGTATTACGCTGAAAAATCCGAACTATTCATTTACGATATAGCCGTGGACCCCAGGTTTCAAAGAAGGGGAATTGGCAAAAAGTTACTCCTGTCATTAAAGGAATATTGCCGCAAAAAGGGTGTGGGAGAATTCTTTGTGGCAGCACATGAGGAAGACACTCATGCACTGGATTTTTATCAATCGACTGGTGGCATACCTGGGAAAGTAGTGCATTTCGACTATGACGTGGAGCAGTAAGCAAAGGCGGTCGTAATGCTACAACCCCAATTCCTCCGCAGGGTTCCAGAACTTTTTTTCAAAATCCACCACCGTATCGTTTTCCACTTTTACGCCATCTTTTTTCAGCATCTTTTCCATCGCATCCGGTGAAGGGAAATGGGCTTTCCCGCTGAGCATACCGTTGCGGTTCACTACCCGTTGCGCCGGCACGGGAGGGTGCGCATTGTGGGCGGAATTCATGGCCCAGCCTACCATCCGGGCACTCATTTTAGTGCCGAGATAATTGGCTACAGCGCCATAGCTGGTAACACGTCCTTTTGGTATTTGGCGCACTACATCCCACACATCTTCAAAGAAGGAATGTTGTTTTGGGGCAGCAGTTTCAGGCAGCTTTTTGGCAGGCTTAACGGGTTTGGAATTTTCCTTTGCTTTCATTTTTTAAAGATAGCAATTCGCTTCTTTTAGGTTCAGGCACCGCTTCAAAATTAAAAGGGCAATGCCGGCAGCCATTGCCACAGCAATAGCCTTTGTCAAGATGGTATTTTTCGGTAAGCACCACATAGCCATCTTCGTTATAATAAAAATCAATCCCCTCAATTAAGTTCGTGTTCACTGATGATCTGTTTTAGCTGTTCGTCTTTATTGGCCAGGGGTTCTGTTGGTAATACAAATTGCAGGTAGTGGATGCGGCCGCTGGTTGAGATGTCCAGGCCTTCATAGTGCGTTTTAATTTCCAACAGTTCCGGTTCAGTTGCCTGGCGGTATACATCGTTGTAATCCTTAACTATTTCGAGATCATAAAGTTCTATTACCGTTTTGGTAAACTGGTACAATACCGGCGAATCGGTTTTAAGGTTCACCTTACCACCGGCTGCAAGTATTTGCTGGTACAACCTTAAAAACCTGGGATGTGTCAGCCTTTTTTTTGCCTTGCTTAGCCTGAGTTGTGGGTCAGGAAAAGTGATCCATATTTCGGCCACTTCGTCCTTCGCGAAATAATCGGCTATCTTATCTATTTCTGTACGCAGAAAGGCAACATTTCCGAGGCTATTTTCGAGCGCATATTTGGCGCCGATATACATGCGGTTGCCCTTTACATCGAGCCCGATAAAATTTTTATCCGGAAACTGTTTTCCAAGTCCCACCGCATATTCACCTTTGCCGCATGCCAGTTCCAGCACCAGCGGGCTTTGATTTTTAAAAAAGCTTTGCCATTGCCCCTGCATACCAGTCGGGTTCTCCAAAACATTGCTGAATTTTTTGATCGCGGCGAAGCGAACGAGTTTTTTTTGTGCCATGGCGGCAAATATATGGCTTGCCTGCCTCGTTGGTTTAAGGGGATAGAAATGAAGCCCGGGATGGACTTTATTTCACCCAACAATGCCAATTATAAATCCAAATCATCCGGAAATAAAAAGCAGGTTTGTTTAATAAAACAACAACCGGTATTTTGTTTTAAAATTGAAAATATGAAACCAGTACAGCTTTTACTAGTGATGATGGCCACTATTTTGACAAGTTGCGAATTCAAATGCTCCGTTGGGGGTGATAAAGGGAGCGGAACGACCACAAAAACCGTTACTTCTGACGACGGTGGCGGGCTTACCGGGGCAGTAATTAAAAACGATATCGAATTAGAAGCCACGGATGTGAAAGTGAACCGCGTGTTTCTGGCCGACGAACTTCAGAAACCTTTGGATAGTAACGTAGTGAACCTGAATGAAAAAATCACTTGCTACATTAATACCGATACGGGCTGGACAAAAATAAATGGCAAATCATTTATCGGGGCTTCAGAAAGGGTTACCGGTAGCGACGGCACGGTGTTGCTGGATGCTAAAGACCTGTTTGAAGCTTATGATGCCACGGGCGTTTCTGAAGAGGACGCAAAGTTTGTAAGCATCCGTGCCAGGGTCTCTGAAAAAATTCCGGGAATAGATAATTATACGGTTCAGTTCAGGGTCTGGGATAAAAAAGGCAAGGGCGTTATTACCGGGAAATATAAATTCAGGGTGAGGTAACACCTGCTTAAAAAAAGCAATGAACATGATGTGCAGGGGCCGGAAATTTTCTATCCCTTCACATCGCTGTTTTATCCTATTGTGGTTTATTTAAATACTGCTGCAGGTCTTTTACATACATGTCAAAGGCATCAATCCCTTTGGGTGTGATCTTGCAAATAGTGAGGGGATAATTGTCTTTAAATTGCTTGGTCACATCCACATAACCAGCCTCTTTTAGCTTGCTGATTTGTACGCTCAGGTTGCCTGCGGTTGCGTTGGTTTTTTCACGCAGAAAAGTAAACTCAGCTTCCTTTACACTGATGAGCAGGGAAACCACAGCCAGCCTTAACTGCGAATGTAATATGGGGTCGAGGTCTTTAAACATCAGCAGCCTTTTCCTTTAAGATAGCGGTTACGTAAAATAAGGCCGGGTATCAGCCAGTTAAAAATACCGGCAAGGCTCATCAGCAATGTATCCCAGGTAATGGCCGTGTAACATGAAACCACAAAAAATATATAACATGCGATGCCACCCAGCAGCATAGGCTTAAACTTCCGGCCTATTCCTGTGGCCAGTGTAGGTATGGCAAACAAAATGAGGTATAATGATACCTGGCCTGGAATAAATAATTTAAAATTTTCAACTGTGCCCGTCTGCAGATTTTTGATGGTCAACTCCTTTCCCTCATTTGCAAAAAACGCGTCGGAAACTCCCGGTACTACGTTTACATAAAAAAGTAATGCAAAAACGCTGATGCCATAAACGGTCCATATTGCATTGACCATGGTGGTATCGTGGCCGGTAACTTTGCGCTGCCGTGTCTCATTAATAGAAATTATCACCTGTGGAATAATGGCGGCAAATATGAGCCACCATATATCGAAGCCGATACTGAACTTAAAATAGCTTTGCACAAAGCTAATGAGCCCGGCAAGGCCAATGACACTACCCCACAAGATGGCACTGGTACCACTATCGTGAAAACTGCCTTTTGCCTTTTGTATCATATCGGCAATGAGCTGCAGGCTTTCCTGTTCACTCATGTTTTTTTCGTTGTCTGTCATGATGCGGTATTTTCTTTTTTGTATTTCGATTGCAGCAGGTAACCAGGTACGATCCAGGCAATAATTACAGCGGCACTGAGGAGCAGGGTATAATATTGCGGGGTTATAAACAAAGACAGGAGCGAAAGCACCCAACACCCAATGGCCCCAACCACCAGCGGCCGGAATTTAAGTATGATACCGGAAAGAAAAGTGGGCATTCCGTACAATACCAATATTACAAGATTAATGTATTCTGGCTGGCGCACAATGCGGACCAGGATGAAAGCCATCAGTATCATTAATATAGAAAATACAATCCAAACGTATTTTATGATCTCGTCCATATAACTCCGCACCCGTTTCTTCTTTTCGTGTCGTCTCAGGTAAAAAATCTGGTAAATGATTGCCACCCAGGTCAGAATCCAGATTATCCAATGATTTCCTATATGCAACACATGCTGCATCAAAAATTGGCCAGCACTACAAACCAATACCACCCAACCCCAAAGCAGGTACAGATGACCGTTGTCGGTCATCTGGTTACGTGCGGTATTAATCATTGAGCCAATGATCCTGAGGCTATCCATTTCATTAAATGGTTCTTGAGACTGCGCCATGGTGTTAAGAATTTTATATTGATTGGAAGCTTTTGCCCACCTCATCAGGCTACAATATACCCGGTAGCAACAGCCGGACAAAATGCCGGTTGGTGCTATTTACTTGCTCCATTCGATCAGCGTTTTCTCAACATACTCTTTACCCCAGTTAGGGTGCATTTCGCTTTCTGGCTTAAATGTGGTATAGGCAGCCAACGCCTTTTTCATCAGTTGTATTCCTTTTTCCTTACTGCCGCCAAATGCTTCTGGTGTATTGTATGCCGTTTGGGAAGCAAACATGTAGGCTCTTGGGTTTTCTGCCGGCATTTGCTGTTGCGCCTTGCCAATCAGTTGGGCGCATTTTGGTCCAAGGGTCATGCCGCGGCTCCAGTCTACCATCATACGGCATTGAGTGGCCATGGCTTGCATGGTGGTTATTTCCGAATTGGCGGGCATTAGCGCTTCAGCACTTGCCAATAATGCGTCGGCCTTATCCATCAAAGGGTCAATATTTTTTTTATCCTTCTCCTGGTAACTCTTCATTACCAGGCAATACGCCGAATAGTAATAGGGCAGCCATTGTGTTTTTTCAGCATTGGCCACACGTTCAAAGTCATTGGCAATATTCTGCAAGTCTTCACCCGTTTTGGCACTATCCAATGCGGTAAGAAATTTTTTCATGGCCCCTGCAAACTTTTGCGATTGGGCATTGGCTGCAAATCCTGCAGTAATAATGGCGATACATAAAATAACCTTTTTCATAATAATTTTTTGCGACTGTCTAGTCTGTTTTTTTGATACTTAATATGTATTTGGCAAAAGACACCTTGAATATAGTGGCTTGAACCTTGATACCTGAACCTTGACCCTTATTTTCCCGAATTTTTCAGCTTGTCGTATTCTTTTTCGGGGCTGAACCAGTTATTGCCATGATAGGCCTCCACATACTTAAATGCCATGCCGATACCCCAACCTAACATCACCCATAAAGGCCATGGGAAACGGCTGTGCCTGTCGGTGAGCAGGTAAATGCACCATAAAAAACTGTTTACGAGGATATAGGCGATCAGCGCCTTTTTAAATTCAGCCCGGCGTTTGGCTATCCGGTACAGTTGTTTGTCTTCGAAATTTTGCATGATATTTTATTTTATTATTTTTGGTAATATTTTTCTTAGTGTCGTTGCAATTTCAGCAAATCAGAAATCATAAATCCGACATCATAAATCCCTTTACAGATTATTGTTTACAGCATCCTGTCTTCTATCCACGCCCCAGCTTAAGAAGGCGCCGAGAAAAAAGAAGCGGGGCGCTGCCGGGTTTACTTCCACTTTATTCAAACCATTATAGGAATAATTATAGCCATATACCTGGTGGCTACCCAGCACATTGGTAACACTGAAAACGATTACTGTAAAGGCTTTCCCCAATGTGGTAAGATAGTTGGCACTAAAGCTCAGACTGTGGTAATCAATAGTCCGTCCCTTGTCGCGGATATCAAATTTGCGGCTGCTATTATTGTAGGCAATATTGTAGTAAGGTCTTCCGGTAGCAAAATTGTAGTTGGCGTTCAGCTGCGTTTTCATTTTTTCGAAGTAGCGCTTTACTACAAACGATGCTGTATGCTTTGCTGCAAAATTGGGTTCGATCGAACCGGGGTAATTGAGATAATCTCTTTTGGTATCGAGGTAAGAATAAGATACCCAATAATCAAAATTCTTAAATGTTTTCTTATCCCTCCAAAACAGTTCCAGACCTTGGGCATATCCATTGCCACCTACGCTGGTATCCGGAAATGTTTTTACCAGCTGGTTGTATTTCTTGTAAAAACCTGCAATTCGCAAGGTTGCATTCGACACTATTTTTTGATAGGTAAGAATATAATGCGTCGCCTTTGTATAGGGCAAGTCCTGGTTTAAGAACAAATAGTTTTTTTCTGGCTTTTGATAAAATATGCCATAGTCAAAACTAAGCTGTGCGTTCCTGTTGAGTTTATACGCTACAGAAGCACGGGGTGCCAGGTTCGTACGGTTTAAGAGTGAAGAATGTTCGGCCCGCATCCCAATTTTTGCAGCAATATCGTTCGTAAGGTAAATATCGGTTTCTGCAAATGCAGCAGTCAGATGATCGGTTATTGTGCTGCTGTATTGGTTAAACTGGCCTTTGTCTTTACTATACCAGTATTCACCACCAAAACGTAATGCACTTAATCCATGTAGTTTGTGTTCCAACACTGCTCTTGCCTGTGCAAAAATTCCTGAGGCATCGAGGTTGAAGTTTTTACCTGAAAGATAACCGGGAAGATTATTGGTTACGGGCTTATTGGCCTGGTCCTGTAATTGCTGGCTAATGATGTCTCTATTGTTGCTGAAAGCCAGTCCTGCATTCAGTTTCCAGCGATTGGTGATCCTTTCTTTGTAACTGAGATTCGTATAGTTAAACTTGTTGGTAAGCCCGAATGCATTCTTTAGAGAGAGCGAATCAATATCAGGATTGCGTAAGCCCATTTTGCTCCAGCTAAAACTGCTGTAAAATTTCAGCATACCTGTCTTGGAGGTCTTAATACGAAAGTTTGCATCACCATTGTGAACTTCAGGGCTGTGAAAATAGTCAGGCTTTTGCTTGACGATACCGAAGTACAGGCCCACATTGGTGTATCCATAATTTACACCCCATGAGCTGCCGGTATCTTTTGCTAATTGCTGAAACTGCCCACCTACAAAAAGCGGCGAAATGGATGCTGAGGCTGTAGACTTCTCTGGTAAATCAATGGATTCCAGAATCAACGCAGAAGATAATGCCTGGCCATATAAAGCTGAATAGCCACCGGTACTAAAAACGGTGCCCTTAAAAAGAAAAGGCGAAAACCGGCCACGTGTCGCAAGATCGGGTGCACCACTAAAGAAAGGATTGTTTACCAGCGTACCATCAATGAACTGTTTTGTTTCTGCGCCGGTTCCCCCACGTACAAATAACTCACCGCTTTCGCCAATTTGCTGTGTGCCGGGAAGCGTTTTTAAAGCACTGCTCACATCGCCGTTGGCGCTGGCCGTAGTTACTATATCCAATGGCTTCAGTACGGTAACTTTCTTTTCGTCACTGGCTTCAAAACTACCTGCGGTGATCACTACAGCCCTCAGTTCATTCATTTCTTCTTTCATGCCAATATTTACCACCATGGTTTTGGCATCGGCAATAGTCAGCTGCTGTTCAAAATTCTTATAACCAATAAATGATGCCGTTATAACCACCGTTCCTTTTTCTGTCGTACTGAAGCGGTAATTGCCGCTGCTGTCGCTGGTAGTGCCGTCATAGGTATCTTTTATACTGATGCTGACACCGGGCATTGGTTGTTTCTTATTATCAGTTACCTGTCCCGAGATTAATGTCTGGCACATACCAGTCATGGATAAAAAAAGAAGGTGGGAAAGTAGTATTATCGGTTTCATTGTTCGTAAATATGTCACAAACGTAGAGTAGTTTATTTTATAAACCAAATATTTTGAGAGTAATTTTTTGGGTATCAACAAAAAAAAACATCCGGACTGATTGCTCAGTTTGCGGATGTTGGTTGCTGGTTGCAACAAAGGAACCGGTTTAGGAGTGATATCTTACTTACATATTTATTTTGCCAGACACGATGCCTGGTGGTCCATTGACTTATATTATCTTATTCCTGCTATGCTCCAGTCTTGACCGGAGCTCATAAAAGAATTTGCTTCTTTCCTTTTCGCTTACACCACTGATGAGGGTGGATCTGCTGATCAGGTTTTTCATGGTTTGAAGGGTGTACTCGCAGAACCGGGGATCGCTGGTGGAAATATAATTGAGTACGTTATGGTTTACAAAGGCCGATTCCATGGTGCCGGCCTTGCCATAAAGTGTATTGTCGCCCAGCAGGAATTCGTTCTTGAACATCTGGTAATGCGCATTGGGGTTTAATACTTTGCCATCCACAGACAGTTTCACGGCCATGGCAGCCTGTTTTTCTATATGGTCGAGTAGTTGCTCTATATCGTTGTACACCGCTTCCACATCGCTTTCAGCGCTGAATATTTTGGTTTCCCGGTAATACTCCACCTGCATCAGGGTGCTGTTGATGCAGTCCACATTCCATATCTCCACACCGGGCACTTTGGCGTACTCGGTAAAAAGAGTTTTACCTACCTGGAGCAGGTGCTCGTTGGTATCGCTCACCTTAAAACGGGTGGTCATAAAATCCGGGCTTTGAAAAATAGAACGCATCCAGAAATGGTGCTTGAACAGCGAAAGCGCAGGATAACCGAAATGGTAGAAGATCGGAATGTCGCGGTTGGTATAATACAGGATTTTCTCTGGCGCATTGTTGAGCATCTTAAGGTACTCGGTGGAGTTTTGCAGGTATTCTACAAACTCAAAATGCCGGTAATCCATGGCGCGGCCACGAAAAAGGTAAGATTCTTCTCCGAGCTGGAACAGCTGATCGAGGCTTAAACCAAACTTTTTACATACATCCCGAAGCTCACTGAGGTTCAGCAATGTTTTACCGCTGATGCGCCTGTAAGCGCTGTCCACACTCACTTCCAGCATGGATGCCAATTCTGCCGGCAGGGCTATATTAGCCGGCAACTGCATCTTGATTCGTTCAAATAATTGTCGTTGTAATTCTTCCGGGGATTCCGCCATAAGTACTATTTTTTGCACAATACAATAATGCAAATTCTTTGTTTTGCAAAATATGCAAATCTCCGGAAATAAATCTCAGAATTTATTGAAAATCACGAATAGGGAGCGGCGGTCTGTCCCAATCCGCACATTGCGCCAACGCAAAAATGCGACCTGCATATAACGATTAGGCTTGCACATGCTCAAAATGTAATTTCATATCAGGTTTAGGGAAAACAACACACAGGACCCTGTGGTAAGTAATAAAAAAAATGTCCGGGTAAATGTTCTTTCAAGAACAAAATTTACAATCCTTGATATTCAAAATGGCAGGATAAAGTACCGACTGGTTGCCGGTACAAACTCTTAGCCCGTCTATCAATCCGGTTAAAAATCTATGAAAAACCAAAATACTGCTACAGGGTCCTTCACTTCAAATTCGAGGTGATTTTTGCAACTGGTTTTTGATATCGTTTGATCCAATATTTCCATAAAGAGCCGTTAACCATTGAAGCCTTCCTATGGCTGAAGACCTTCGCAGAAAATGCGGAGGTTTTTTTATGATGTATCGGTGACCCTTAATTACCAGCACCTTCAATATAATTTTCTTGATTTTTAATGTTTGCGCTGCCGGTAAAAGCAATTTTTGCATCAGGGCGTTACCATATTGTTTTTTATGGCAAATAAGACCAGCCCAACACGGCTTTTGACCTGCAAACGGTCGAATAATGCGTCGCGGTAGCCATCGATGGTACGAACGCCGAGGTTCATTCGGTCTGCAATTTCTTTATAGGTAAGATCGGTGCATACCAACTTCAAAAACTGTACCTCCTTTTCGGTGAGGTTTAGCAACGATTTCATTTCAGCCTCTTCGCTACCCAGTTTATTGATGCTGAAGATCAGTTTGCCGGTAACAAGGTCGTTGTAATAGTAACCTTTGGTCATTACGGCATTCAATGCTTCGTTCAGTTCGGACGGTTCTGCATCTTTAAGTACATAGCCCCTTGCGCCGTTTTTTATCATCCTGATGATGGCAGACTCGGTATCCATCATGCTTAACGCCAATATCCTCACCTGGGGGTAAGTTTTTCGCAACCATAGTGCCGTTTCATAGCCGTCCATCTCCGGCATATTGATATCCATCAGCATTATGTCGGGCAAATTTTCAGGATTCAATACGCGTTGTAATTCCTTTCCGTTGCCGGCTTCCAGCATGACCGTAAAATTCGAAAACGAATTTACCAGGCTGGCAAGACCGGTTCTTAATAATGTATGATCGTCTGTTATAGCTACTTTCCACATGGGCTATGATTTTCTATTGGTTCAAAAAAAAGTATAAGTGTGGGTTTAAACACTTTCCGGCACCGGTAAAATAATGTTTACCGTTGTTCCCGCTCCGCCGCCCGAATGAATCTGAAAAGCAGCACCTATTAACGTGCTACGGTTCTGCATATTTCTAAGCCCTATTCCGCCTTGTATATTGCCTTGCTCCTGTTGAATATTGAACCCCTTGCCATTATCCACTATTTGAAGTTCGAAAGTACTAGAATTATAATGCATAGTTACCTGCAACGAACTGGCAGCAGCATGTTTAACCGTGTTGTTCATCACTTCCTGGAAAATCCGGAAGAGAATGATCTTTTTCTCCTTGGGTAGTGGGTAAGCCTTCCCCTTAATATCGACTGTCGTCCTGTATAGACCTGTCTTTTCTACTCTTTGCAGTTCGTATTGTATACTCTCCGCCAAATCAATATCAGCCACCCTTTCCGGGCTCAAACTTTTGCTAAGATCCCTTAAATCGTTAATGGCTTTTCCCAACAGGTCACGTGTATCTTCGAGCATCGGCATATTGTCGGTCTGCTGCCCCATAATACCCATATTGAGTTTGGCCAGGCTTAATACCTGGCCAATATTATCATGTATTTCCAGGCTGATACTGCGGAAGGTTTGTTCCTGGATTTCGAGTTGGCTTTTTAGGAGTTCATCTGCATACTGTTTTTCCATTTGAATCATTTGCACTGCGTGTTGTAGTTTTCTTTTTTGATAATACATGAAAATAAAAACCTCTACCTCTGTATTCACGAAGAAAAAATGGGAGTGATCCTCAATTCATGCAAGATAACATCTCATAGTTCCTGCTACAACCTGTTTTTTAACAAATCGTTTCCCGTTAAAACACGGCAAACCAGCCGTGTAAATACCATTGATTGCAACTTCATTGTTTTGCAACATTTGTGCGTTACAAGCTAATGGTCCTTAGATCAGTACCAGGTTTTCATTCCCCTTTGATTGCAATAAAAAATCATGAAAAAAGCTTTTACTTCTTAGGGCATGGTCTATCCGGTAGCAGGGTCAATAATTGTATCGTCAATTTCGCTGATGTACAAGTGGCTAACATATAGTTTTCGGTGGAACTACTCCGCTGACCACTAATAACAGGACAACCGATTTTAAAGAAAAATGCATCACCCACCCCCCAATTAAAACACACTAACATTTGCCCGTGGTTCGTGGAGTACGCGAACCACGGCATTTTTTTATTGCCCATTTCCTCATCTGCATATTTGCACATTAAAAGAATATGAAACTAATAAACATACCCCACGACCGCGGCGTAAGACTGGTACAGGCCGAGCAAATCATACGGGTCGAAGGCCTGAGCAATTACAGTAAAATATTTTTTACCACCGGCCAACCCATGACGGTAGCCAAAGTACTGCACTGGTTCGAAGACCATCTGCCAGCCCAAATGTTTGCAAGGGTGCACCGCAGCCACCTGGTGAATAAAATGTTTGTTCAGGAAATAAACGGGCTAAATTATAGTAACCTGCTACTTACCAACGGTGAAAGCATTGGTATGAGCCGGAGGAAAAAAATATTGCTGATGGCCGGATGATAATCTTCTGAATCCCTACCCACTCCTCCTGATCAGCTCCGCCACATTCTTTGCTCCCATCTTGGCCATAATATTCTTGCGGTGGGTTTTTACGGTGAGTTCGCTAATGAAAAGCGTGGTGGCAATGTCTTTGGTGCTATCGCCATTTTTGATCATTTGCAGGATCTCTTTTTCGCGGCTGCTGAGCTTTAGCGTTTGGCTAAAACCATCTGTGGAATGATGATTTTGGGACTGGATATTTGGATCGTAAAAAGTCCGGCCCTGTGCGAGTTCTGCCAGGGCGGCCAGTAAGGTTTCGGTACCGGAATTTTTTAAAACATAGGCATCTATTCCTTCTTTTTCAGGCTGTAATTTAATGTCGGAGGGCATGTACATGCTCAGGATCATTATTTTAATGGCCGGCCATTTGGCTTTGATCGCTGCCATTAGCTCTATCCCGTTTTGGCCGGGCATATTGATATCCAGCATGGCAATATCGGGCAGGTAAACGGGGATGGCTGCGAGTGCCTCGGCGCTATTGGTTACACTGGCTACTATGGTGTATTGGTCGTAATGCCGGAGGGCGTTTACTACGCCCTCGGAGAAAAATGGGTGGTCATCAGCTATAAGTATCCTTATGGGTTCGCTCATCTGGTAAAACAGGGAATTCAATTGATACCTGCGAGCCACCATCCACAGCAGCCCTCACCTGCAGGTTCCCATTTACAAACCTAACCAATTGTTTGATTTGTAAAAAACCCAACCCATCTTTGACGAACGTTTCTTCAAATCCCCTCCCATTGTCTTCCACATAAATGGAAACGAGTTCATTTTCAAGCATTAATTGTACGATAGCTTCTGTGGCCCCGGAGTGCTTAATGACATTCTGGATGAGTTCCTGTACCACATTGTACACCAGCATTTCATAGCGGAACGACACCCGTTGCAGCGAACCAATGGACTCAAATTGGATATGCAGACGGTTGCTATTATTAATGGTTTCAATAGTGGAAGCCAGGGATTGTACCAACCCTTTTTTTTGCAGCAATATCGGCGACAGGCTATGTGACAGTTGCCGCACTTCATTGGCCAGCTCCGTGATCTGGTTTACGGAATGATCTATTTTAACACTGCTTCCATTTCCATTATTATGTTGTGCCGATTCCAGGTTGAGCCGGATGGCGGAAAGACTGGCACCCACGGAATCGTGGAGCAGGCTGCTGATACGCAGCATTTCCTTTTCCCGGTAATCGCTGAGGTTTTTAAAAATTTGTTCCTGCTGCAGATTCACCTCCCTGAGTAAGGCTTCACTCCGGTCTTTATAGGCTCTGAAACGAAGGGTTAGTACAAAGGCCAGAATACTTATTTCCAACGTGAAACCCAGGTTCATTACGTTGCGGGTAAAAAAATTGTCGGTTATGTACCCTGACAAAAAGTTCATAAAAAACATAAATGAAACCAGCAGGATGCTGCTCGATGCGATGATATAACCGCTGTAAGGCACTTTCTTTTTTACCCCCATGATGGCCAGTGTAAGTGCCACCAAAGTATTGATGTTTTGAAAAATTTGCATTAGCCAAAGCAATACGATCCGTAGTTGCCCATAACTCCGCATCAAGGTCATACCTGAGATCAGGACCAGCAGGTATAGCGCCAGGTATCTCATGGCCCATTTGTAAGCCACCGGCATGTTCTTTTTCACATCCAACAACTGGATGCAAAACAGCGCATAGAGCGGCGCCGCAAAACTGATAGCCAGGGGCCTGGTAAAATCGGCCATCTGGTAAAAATTTGGAAACAGGTACATAAACAAGAGCCCATAGTCGCTGATAATATAAAGAAATGCCATCAGCACATATAAGCCGTAAAAAACATAAACGCGTTCCTTCATTTTGAAATACAGGAACAGGTTCAGCACAAAAAGCAGGAATCCTATGCCTGTGATGATGCCCGCCAGCAGATCGTCCTGGTGGTTATGCTGAATAAACCCGGTTTCGGTAAACAGGTGTATGGGAATATTCAGCTGCTCGTTCCTTTTATCGATGAGTAAAAGCAGGTTGGTGTTGGCCAGGTCGTTTTGAGGAATAGGAAAAACAAAATTCGGATGCCGGATGGTACGGCTGCTAAAAGGAAAATGGTCGCCGGTAATGGGGAAAGATTGCACCAAACTATCGCCCCTGAACACCCAGTAACCAACATAGTTAATATGTGGGCTTCGCAGCATAAAATACCGGAGACCCTGCAACATACTTACCTGTGATAAGGACAGGCGCAACCAAAGCATTTGATTTTTAAACGTAAGGTTGATGTTGTTTACCACCATGGGCTGCATCTGTTTTTCTATAGCCCGGTACCGTTCAATGGAATGATTGGCACTGGTATCTATGAAATAACTAAAAGCCCCCCGGGGTATGGCGGTGGGTGTTTCGTTGTAAAAAAAATTCACCTGGCTTTTAGCAGAAAAGCAAAACAGCAGGAGTAATAATGCTGCCAGCTTTTTGCAATAACCGGATATGGTGATGTTTACACTCAACGATTTAAAGATAATGGGGAGGTTTTGGTTTTTGTATACGGTTACAAAAAATACCACTTTGTTGGTATTGCCTGTGGCTTATACTACCCCTAATTTCAATTTGCGAAATGATGACCCCAAGAAAGGCTATTCAGGGCAGTTTTGGATTCTGTTAAGTGGTGAAGGATCATGCTACCTTGAAAGCTGCTGATGTAGAAAAACAGGAATGCAGAGTTAAAACACGGTTGCCGATGTACCGGGCTTGCTGAAAATTTGTGCATTAAAATAAAGAACTTTTTTTGAGACAATACCGACATAAATCTTTCTATATTACCTTCTAATTTAAACCATAAATCAAAAAAACGCAACCATGAAAAAGTTTTTCCTCTTGAGTCTAGCTGCCACAGTTTCCTGCAGTATTTCTTTTGCCAAAGTATGGCGGGTGAATAACAATGTCGGTGTTACCGCAAATTTCAGCACCGCACAGGCAGCAAACGACAATGTAAGTGTTTTGGCAGGCGATACCATACACCTGGAGCCGTCAATAACCACTTATGGATCTTTAA
This sequence comes from Bacteroidota bacterium, assembly GCA_040386335.1. Lineage (GTDB taxonomy): Bacteria > Bacteroidota > Bacteroidia > Chitinophagales > Chitinophagaceae > JAZKFT01. The sequence goes on along the minus strand of JAZKFT010000044.1, from coordinate 36,761 downwards.
CCGCCAGCAAACGCCTGACATGGATCAGCACTGGCGCCTTTTTGGATGCTACCCCTAATCAACAGTTTTCACCCAATATTGGCCGGGTAGATGCCTTAAATGTGTACGGCAGTGGGGCCGGTCCACATAATTCGGTGTTCCATATTTACATAGTTGGCTCTGCCAACATCGATGCCAATAATATCAGGCTGGATAGGTGCTATGTGGGCGGAGCCGTCAATCTAGGAGGCTATTTTAATAGCCTAGGTACATCCCTGGTAGTGATTAACTGCTGGATTCAGAGCTCTGTATCCATTGCCCAGGGCAATAATAATGTCATCACCAACAATATTATTGGCACCACCATCACGGCAAGTCCCGTCAATCAACTTGCTGTATTTACCCATAATGTAATAAATGCTGTTTCTGCTGGTATCAACACTGTTACGAATTCTATTGTCGAGAACAATATCTTTAATAAAGCGACTTCGGCCTACACATTCAATAATACCACCGTGCAATACAATATGAGTGGCGCTGCCAATGTGTTGCCGGCAGGTAATAACAATCAAAATAGCGTTACCATGAGCAACGTTTTTGTAAATAACAGCGGGGCCGATGACATATCCTTTGTTTTAAAAGTGGGCAGCCCTGCTATTGGTGCCGGGAGTGCCGGGGTAGATATGGGTGCGTTTGGTGGAGGATCTCCATTTAAAATTGCCCTGCAACCAGCTATCCCTGCCATTTATAAGATACAGGCTCCTGCTGCCCCGGCAGGCAATACACTAAATGTAACTTTCAGCACCAAGAGCAATAATTAAGATTGACCAACCCGGCCAAACTGTGACACAGTGTTAATACCGTTCCGATTGATGGAAATAATACTTCCATCCTATTGAGGTGTTGATTAATACTGTTGCACAACGAGGCTTTAAAACTATTGTTATGCAAAAAATTATTGCAATAATAGTATGCTGGTGTTGGTTTTTCCAGGCATCTGCTCAGCCCAATATTACCGCGGCCGAATATTTTGTAGATACCGATCCGGGCATTGGACTAGCCACCAGCATACCTATTACCGTGCCTGCCCCCACCATTACAGACAAGGCATTCAGTATTTCCCTTACTGGTGTTTTGGAGGGTGTGCACGCCTTTTTTATCCGAAGCAGGGATGCTAACGGCAAATGGAGTGTTACCAACCGCTTTGTGTTTTATAAGCCATCGGCAAATGCAGGCGCTCCTGCCACCAATATTGTAAAAGCTGAATACTTTTTTAATAATGATCCCGGCTTTGGCAATGCCACCAATATTCCCCTCGCAGCGGGTGTTGATGTACCCAATATTGTATTTTCTGCAGGTATAGACACGCTGCCTGTAGGGGTGCACCAGTTATTCATCCGCACCAGAAATGCGGATGGCAGGTGGAGCATTACCAACCGGCAGGTCCTATACAAGCCCAGCGGCAGTGCTGCATTACCGGCAGGCAATATTGTAAAAGCTGAATACTTTTTCGACAATGACCCGGGTTTTGGCAGCGCCACCAATATTCCTGTTACTCCCGGAGTAGATTTGGTAAATGTCAATTTTACTGCAGGCATAGACACCCTGCCTATTGGTGTGCACCAGTTATTTATCCGTAGCAAAAATGCAGATGGCAGGTGGAGTGTATCCAATCGCCAGATTTTATACAAGCCAGGTGGTGGTGCCGGAGCACCTGCCACCAATATCGTAAAAGCCGAATACTTTTTTAATAACGACCCGGGCTTTGGGAATGCGGTCAATATACCTGTTACCCCAGGTGTAGACGTGCAGAATATCCTTTTTACGGCAGCCATTGACACCCTTCCCGTTGGTGTACACCAGTTATTTATCCGCAGCAGAAATGCTGATGGCAGGTGGAGTGTTACCAACCGCCAGATCTTATACAAACCAAATGGCAATAGTGCATTGCCACCGGTCAATATTGTAAAGGCTGAATACTTTTTTAATAATGATCCCGGTTTTGGCAATGCTATCAATATACCGCTTACCCCGGGAACGGATTTGGCAAATATTAGTTTTGGTGCACAGCTGGACACACTCGAGGTAGGTGTACATTCATTTTTTATCCGGAGCCTGAATGCGGATGGCAGATGGAGCGTAACCAACAGGCGGATTATGTACAAACCTAACCCCGCAAGTGGCCTGCCGCCGGGCAATATTACGAATATTGAATACTTTATAGATACCGATCCCGGCATTGGCAATGCGGTTCCCATAGCAGTAAACCCCGCGCCAAATTTTGTAGACTTTATTTCACCCATCAATATTTCCGGTCTTTCCGTGGGTGATCATAAACTGTATATCCGCAGCAGGAGTGGCACCGGGTGGAGCATTACTAATGTTTACACCTTCCCGATTGCCGCTACAGCCACAGCACCTTTTATTAATGTAAATGCCATTACGAAAAAAGTAATGTGTGCCAGGGACAGCGTGAACATATCGTACGATGCAAGAGGTACTTATAATGGCGGTAATGTGTTTAACGTAGAATTGAGCGATGCCACCGGTTCATTTGCAGCCCCTGTAATTATTGGTTCTTATGCTGGCATCAACAGTTCGATCATTGCCTGTAAATTGCCTAATACCCTCACCGGTGGTGGAGGTACTAACTTCAGGTTTCGTGTAAGCAGTACCAACCCCGTGGTAACAGGTTTGTCGGGCAGCGACGCCCTTACTATCGGTAACAGATCGTTACCACAAACCATTAATGGCCCGGTACAGGTAAACGGCACCATGAATTATGGCTATAACGTGCCTGCAGTTGCCAACAGCACCTGGAACTGGATGATCACTGCCGGAACCCAACAGAGCGGCGGCAACACCAGCAGCATTGGTGTAACCTGGTCACAACCTCCGTCGCCAAGTACTACCGGATCGATAAGGCTAGTAGAAATTAATTATGGCTGCGCAGGTGATACCAGCTTATTAACCGCAACCATTTACAAACTCCGGATAGGTGTTAGCACGGCAGCCACAGCTTGCAAGGCATTTGGCATAACCGTTAATGCAAATGCAGATGGTGCTTTTACAGCTGGCAACACCATTACCGCACAATTGAGTAATGCTTCCGGTTCATTTGCTTCACCGGTATCCATTGGTAGCGTACCATTGGTAGGCAATGGCCTGAACCAGCCGACGGTGATTAATGCCACTATACCGGCAGGCATCCCTAACGGCATCAACTACCGGATCAGGCTGATGAGTAGTACCGGTTCATTTATCGGCGATACGTCTGCTGCCATCAGCATCATTAAACCGGATATGGGTGCTGATCTCAACCGTGTTTATTGCATCGGCCGCGGGTACAACCTGTTGCCAAACTTTACGGATGGTTCGCTCACCTACGCTTTCTACAATCAAAGCTTTGTAATCCTCGCACGGCCCGATAGCGTAGAAGCCGGAACCTACCAGGTAATTGGCACCAATGCACAGGGATGTAAGGATACCGCAGCGGTAATTCTTACCAGTAACCCGACGCCAAATCTTGGTGCAGACACTACTGTGTATCATTTGTGCCCCGGCGAAACATCCAACCTGAACCCACTCTACAACACCACCGGTCTTACTGCGGTTTGGAACACAGGCAACCCTGCAGCTGCAGTACCGGGCACGTACCGTTTGGTGGTGACCAATGCATTTGGTTGTACTGATACGGCCTTTGCCGCTGTAGTACTCGAAGTGGCCAGGTGGACAGGCGCACTAAGCAGCAACTGGCATACTCCCGGCAACTGGAATATTGGCAAAGTGCCGACAGATAAAACACATGTGATCGTTCCGGGTGGTACACCTAATAATTGTATCATCAGCAGTGCTAATGCCGAGGCAGCCAGCATACAGGTTCGCAATGGCGCTACCCTGCAAACGATCAATAACAGGATAGCAGATGTGAAAGGAAAATGTTTAACCCTTCCACCCAATTAGCCCTTTTAGTCAATTAGTCAGCAGGTCATTCAGTCGATGGCCTGCTGGCCGTTGACCTGGCTGTTTCATATTCTATGAATTAACATTCACAGCCCGGTTATGATGTGAAGAAAAAATAAAAGCATTAGTTGAGTATCATGCAAAACATTTATAAGAATCCGGCAGCCTCTGGCCGTAAAAAAAGCAGCAGCCACACGGCTGCTTTTTTTATGCACTAAAGTTTTCTTTCCTTTTAATATCTAAGCATTCGCTTCAAAAAAAACACTTAGTTGGCATTGCCTAAGACAATCCGCGATTTATTTGGCCTGATGATCTAATGCACCAGGGATATAGGTTTTCGCGATACCATTTGTACAAAAAAGGGGATCGCAAAAATTTGCACACTTGCCGGGCGCGGCTGCTCACATCTTAATTCCACCTCTATTGTCAGCAATTTGGTAAAATTCCGAACCGATGAAAAACAGTACGGTTCAGCTGATCGCCACAGAATATCTCTGAAAAGGGTCCCGGAAAATACTGCTCCCCGTTAAAACACTCGACGATAAACCGTTAAAACACCATTCTCCCAAGGTTTTAAATTTTCAAATTTTGTAATTCAAACAAAGGCTTTACGAGACCTGCAAACCCACTTCAAACTTTCTCACCATGCCCTGCCGATATATTACCCTAACCATTAAAACACTGCATTTATGAAAAAGGCTTGCCTGCTTCTGGTACTGTATCTATCAACAACAAGTTTACTTAATGCCACTATCAGGAGGGTAGGATTTATTGCTACTATCAACCCTGTTAATGGACTGGACTATGTAAATTTCCAGGCAGCCCACGATGCATCTGCCATTGGCGATACCATTTATTTGTATCCCAACACCAATGGATCGCAAACCTATTCCGGAACGCTTAATAAGACTGTCGTCGTGATTGGTCCGGGTTACTTTACCAATACCTATACACTCGCCGGCACAGAAAAAGCCAATGCCAATCTCCAGATCATTGCCGGCCTTATAAACAGCAGCACATTTAGTATCGATAATGGCAGTGCAGGCAGCCAGTTTATCGGGCTCAATAACCTTACGCTGAACACGGTGGACCAGGTAAACCCACTTAACAATATAACCGTTCGCCGCTGCCGAAACGTATATATTTCTTTTGTAAATAGTGGTCTTTGTAACGACTGGACCATTACTTCCTGCTTTAATGTAAGCATGGCCCAAAGTGCGCCAGCTGGCGGCTTTACAGGCAACCGCACTATCAGCAATCTAACCATCAGCAACTCCGTCATCAACGCCGGAATTAATTTCAATACTTCGCCTACAGGCACATTTGCCAATAACAGGATACTTAACTGCAATATGATCTCCAGTGCTTCACTCGGTCTCAATGGCGCCAGCTTTACGGTTCAGAACTGCATATTCGACGGTCAAAGTCTGAGCGGTGTGAACAACACGACTTTCATCAAAAATATCACCACTATTGCAGCAGCAGGCAACGTGATCACCAACACCTTGCCCTCAACGGGCAACCAGTATAGTATTGCAATGGCTAATGTGTATGTTGGATATCCCACCAACGCATTAAGCGGTGGTGTTAACACGTATACCAACGACGGAAGATTTGCTTTGAAAGCAGGCTCCCCAGCTTTGAATGGTGGCTTTTTGTTTGGCACCACCACCGTTACAGACAGTGGCATCTTTGGTGGCACCGGGGGCACCGGCACATCTCCATATATTCTCGCAGGTATTCCTCCCATACCAACTTTATACCGGCTGGACGCACCCAGTGCAGTAATGCCCAATGGCGGCAATTACACCATTACACTTAGCATTAAGGATAATAATTAATCGTCACTGGAGCAGTTACGCCAGCTGTTACAGGCAGACATTGATCACTTAGAAATTTCAAACATAGTTATGAAACGCAACCACTATTATTCCATCTTTTTATTACTCCTGGTACTGCAGTGGCAGCAGGCAAGTGCCACCATCCGCAGGGTAGACTTCTTTGGATCCATTACCCTGGTAGCCGGAACAGACTATCCCAATTTCCAGGCGGCACATGATGCAGCCGCTGCCGGCGATACCATTCAGCTTTACCCGGGAACATCGGGAAATGGTGTTGGTTACAGTGGCATCATCACTAAACGCCTGGTGATTATGGGGCCGGGTTATTGGTACAACAGTTATAACCTGCCAGCCAGCGGCATTTTTAACCCGAATCTGCAGGCACTGCCGGGCAACAATATCAGTAATAGTTTTAACCTTGGCTCCGGCAGCAGCGGCACTGCGTTGATGGGGCTGTATTCCACCATCGTTACTGTTAGCACCCCCCTGGATTCGATCAAGGATATTTTGATCACCCGCTGCAGAAATATCACCTTGAACATCAACAATTTTGGGGTATGTCACAATTGGAAAGTAAGTAAATGCTATCGGGTGTATGTAAACCAAAATGCTACTGCCCAGTCCGCAGACCGGAGCATCAGCGACCTGAGAGTAGAGAATTGCATAGGTCTGGGTATCAACTTTGGCGTGAATTCAGCGGAAGGAACACAGGGTAAAAATTCCGGCATGATCCTCAATTGTGTATTTTCTCAGTATAGCGGCAGTGGCCTTGACAATCCGTATACAGGTGGTATAACGCTAAACAATGCCTATTTCATTATTCAGAACTGTATTGATGCCACAAACTATTTCTCTACCCAATACATGGCGCAAATGACGAACACTATTTTTATCAACAATATGACCACGGCTACACCACTCAATAATTTTGTTGCCACCAACCCTGGCTCTGCCGGTAACATCTTCGGGGCCAGTTTTGCGGGCAATGCCATATTTGAGAGCGTGCCCAACAATATTTCGGGAAGCACCACCCTTAACAGTCCGGATGCAGCCTACCGGTTATCGGCCAGCAGCCCGGCTAAGAATGCGGGTGTAATACCAGGAAGCGGCCTCCCTACCGACCTCGGTGCTTTTGGTGGCACCGATCCCTACCAATTATCGGGTATCCCCACAATCCCTTCATTTTTCCGTTTTAATTCGGCATCCACTACCGCCGCTTCCAGTCCATATCCAGTAACCTATAGTGTTCGTGGTAACAACTAATCCGTTTAACCCTAATAATTTTTTCATTATGAAACGTTTTGCATCCTTTTCCCTCCTTATTCTTTTTGCTGCTTTGTTCATAACCAATGCCGGTGCAACCATTCGCAGGGTAGGCTTTATACAAACCATCACGCCGGTGCCAGGTTTTGACTATACCACTTTTCAACTGGCAGCTAATGACGCCGTGAACGGCGATACCATCCAGCTATCTCCCAGCACTATCGGCAGCGGTGCTGCATATAGCGGCACAGTTAACAAGCGTTTGGTAGTAATTGGCCCTGGTTATAATACCAACAGCTATAACCTATATAATCCCTATAGCATTTCCATTGCAAATACCGGGCTGAATACACTACCCGGAACCGTATACAATACCACGTTCACCATCGGTGTGGGTAGCGCAGGGAGCATATTCCAGGGGCTTATCTCGCCCGGTTTTAACACAAGTAATACTCTGGACTCCCTTAACGACATTACTATTATGCGTTGCCGCGATGTGAGTGTAAATTTTGACAATTCCGGCGTTTGCAATAACTGGATCATTACGCAATGTATCCGGGTTAATGTAGCCCAAACAGGATTTGGACTGTCCTTTACGGCCAACCGAAGCATTACCAATCTCAGAATTGAAAATTGTCTTGGGCCAAGAGTAGGTTATACTGCATCAGGTAAACAATCACCCGTAGGTATAAATAGTGGTCAGATACTCAATTGTGTCTGGTATGGTAATTTTCAACCTACTTCTATTGAACATGCCACCATGGGAACCAGCCATTTTAATAATTCCGTATTTGTGATCCAGAATTGCATTGACGGAATGGGTTACCTGAGTAGCAATAACATGTACGATGTAGCTAATACCATTTTTGTAAATAACCACACCACCGCCACTGCCCTTAACAACTTTGTTGCCACCAACCCGGGCAGTAGTGGCAATGTTTTCAGTATCAGCATAGCAGGCAATTCCTATTTTGCCGGTGTACCTAATAATATATCCGGTAGTACTACCCTTTACAGCCCCGATGCCGCCTGGCAATTGTCGGCCAGCAGCCCGGCTAAAAATGCAGGATTTATACCCGGTACCGCTACACCCACGGATTTGGGTATTTATGGTGGCACCAATCCTTACAAGCCTTCCGGTATAGCGGCCATCCCTACTTTTTATAAGTTCCAGGCAAGTTCTTCGCAAGCTACTTCTAGTCCTTACACGGTCATTTTCAGCGTACGAAACAACAACTGATCCACCCCAACCTAAACATCCCGCGGCATACTGCTGCTTAACTTATAAGGTATGAAAACACTTCAAAATTTCAGTGGTATGTCTCAACGCTTTTTGCGCACGTGTTTCGCCGCCTGTCTGTTGGCTGCGCTGGTGTTTGCAAGCGTGCAAAAAGTGCAGGCGCAGACTAATATTACCTATGCCGAATACTATATTGACCAGGATCCCGGCTTTAACATGGGTACGCCCATCAGCATTACGCCAGGCACTAGCGTACCCAATATTCCCATCACTTTTAACGTAACGGGCATTAGCCCCGGCGCCCACTTTTTTGGGGCACGTGCCCGCAATGCCAATGGTGTGTGGAGCATGAATTATTTCTGGATCATGTTTCGTCCTTTCCTGGTCACTTTAGCGCCAGGCCCGCTGAACACTGTGAATAAAGTGGAATATTTTATCGACACTGATCCAGGTATCGGCAATGCAACGAATGTGCCTGTTGCCTCACCGGCCATTAACCTGGCCGACCTTGCCATCAACATCGATCCAACGCCGTTGGAAAAAGGCGTTCATATTATGGGTAGCCGCAGCCGTACATCGGATGGCAAATGGAGCCAGACGATTTATTGGTTATTCGTGAAACCTTACAATAACATCCCCACACCCGCATCACCTGTAAATATTAATTATTTTGAATATTTCATCGACCAGGATCCAGGTCTCGGTCTTGCGACACCTTTTGGTATTACCCCGGGCGTTAACCTGAGTGATGTGAGCCTGCCGCTGAATATTGCTGCACTCCGCAACGGTGTACACACGGTAGGTTCAAGGGTAAGAGATGCACAAGGCGACTGGAGCCAGACCAACTACTGGCTTTTTGTAAAACCTTACGCCGCAGCCCCGGCTCCGGGTGCTGTACCTAACATAACGGCACTGGAATATTTCCTTGACTATGACCCGGGACTTGGCAATGGCATTCCGATACCAGTGGCGCCTGCAACAGTTCTCACCGACCTTAGCTTTAATGTGGATGTATCTGCTATCATCCCCGGCACGCATAACGTGGTGATCCGCGCCAGGGATGCCAATGGCAATTGGAGCAAGGTAAACAGCTGGCAATTTACCAAACCGGGAACACCTCCTGTGTTGAGCACGCTTGTAAGTGCTCCTACCATATGTGCCGGCAGCCAGATCAATGTTGGATGGCAATTGTCGGCCCCGGTTACATTTAATGCCAACAACAATTTTGTGATCCAACTGAGCGATATTAATGCAGCCACTTTCAACGCACCAACTGTTATTGGCACTACTAACAGCACGGTTAACTCCGGGAGTCTTATATGCACCATTCCACCGGGGGTTGCCCAGGGCATCTATCGTATTCGGGTATTTTCTACCAGCCAGCCAATCGTCGGAACAGACAACGGATCTAATGTTTTGGTTTATGCATTACCGGCCGAACCTGTCGTTCAATTTCCCATGGCCGACACAACGGTATGCCAGGGTAATCAATTACAATTAACAGGTGTCAGCAATGGCTATGCCCCGCAATGGATGAAGGACAATGTGGTTATACCCGGAGCTACCGCCTGGACCTATACAGTAGCAAACACCATTGGCAGCAGCGCCGGTGCATACAAACTAAGAAGCACCAATGCTACTACCTGCCAATCTTTTAGTACGGTACGAAACATTACCATCAACCCTAATGTTCCAGCCATACCAACCCTTAGTCCCGGTGGTTCGTTTGGGGTGTGTCTCGGTAACAGCCAGTTACTCACATCATCCGCTGCCAGTTTTAACCAATGGTACAAGAATGGCGTCGCTATCCCGGGTGCTATCAACCAAACTTACAATGCCAACACATCAGGTACTTATACGGTGCAGGCAGGTAATGGACTGGGCTGCTTCAATATGTCCAGCAATAACGCAGTCATCAATATTGGTCTTCCCCCTGTAATTCCTACAATTGGTACGGGCGGTCCCATTACATTTTGCCAGGGCTCGAATGTGGTGCTCACTTCCTCAGCCTTTAGTGGCAACCAATGGTTTAAAGATGATGTGCTGATGGCGGGACAGACAAATCAGTCTTACACAGCATCCACCACCGGCTCCTATACGGTAAGAGTTACAAATGGCGGTTGCGATGTATTCTCTTCGCCTTTGGCTGTTACGGTAAACCCTACATTAACACCAACTATATCCATTGCTGTGAATGGCAATAATGTGCCTACAGGTACCAATATGATTTTTACCGCCACGGCCAACAACGGTGGTGGGGCTCCCACCTATAATTTCAGGGTAGCTGGTGTAAGCGTGCAGAACAGCAGCTCTAATGTGTTCAGCACTACAACGCTCACTACCGGCCAGCAGGTTACCTGCATACTGACAAGTAATGCCAATTGCCTGGGAAGTAATAATCCAACATCCAATACCATTACGGTGAACCTGCTTCCAAATATCACCATCACCGGAAGGGCATATCATATCATGAATGCTATCATTCCGGCAGTTTCCGCTAACCTTACACTCGATGCTGCTGACAACCAGTCAACCGATCCAAATGGCCGGTATTCGTATAACCTGATGCAAATGCGGAACTATAATATCGCCCCGTACAAAAACAATGACCTGATCAGGGCCAAGGGTGTAGATGTACTGGACGTACTGCAAATGCAGGCGCATATACTTGGCAGTAATTTACTCAATACGCCTCACAAGATCATTGCGGCAGATGTGAACAACGATGCCGCTGTGAATATCTTCGATGTGCTGGCGGTAAAACGGTTGATACTTGGAATTGATAACAGCTTTACCGGCAACAGGCTTTGGGCATTTGTCGACAGCAGTTACACATTCCCCGTGCCTGCCAATCCGTTCCCTTATCCATTTAGCCGCAACTATACGAACGTTACCACCAACCAGGTTAACCAGAGTTTTGTGGGAGTAAAACTGGGTGATGTGAACCAGGATTGGACACCGACAGCCGGACAGAATGAGGCAGAACAAATTGAAACTGAAACCAACACCGTTCAGTTATACTATGATACTGTAATCGCTCAGCGCGGTGAACAGGTAAGGATCAAAGTAAGGGTGAGGAACTTTAAAAAGCTGATGGGTATGCAGTTCACGATAGGTTTCAACACTGCAAGTTTCCAATATTCAGCTATTGAAAACAAACAACTGCCGGTCGACTTTAATGACCGCATGGCTGATCGCGGCGTACTCTCTTTTATATGGAATGAAGCTGGTAATGGCATGAAAACGTTGACAGATGGCTCCGCCATATTCGACATTGTCTTGCAGAAAAAACGCAGTATCAGTAAAGAAGATATCGTTATCATGACTGGCTACACACCAGCCAAAGCCTTTAACCGCAGTTACGAGCCATATGCCATTTCGAAAACAGATGGAGTGGTGCTGGAAAAAATGCCGACCATATCACTGGTTCAATCTGAATCCATTCACGTCACACCGAATCCATCCAGTGGCAGGGTGCAGGTAACAGTGCTATCGAAGACCAGCAAGCGGGTAACATTAATTATTACAGATATGAGCGGACGAGTGGTCATCCAAAAAGATATTGACCTAAACATTGGAACCAATGTGATACCATTAGATCTCAATGCCAGGGCAAGAATGGTGGCAGGCATGTACTACTTAAGGGCAATAGGATTGGAATACACGAAAGCAAAGGAGCTTGTAATCACCAGTCAATGATAAAATCTGTTTTCCTTACTACCAGGCACACCATGCCAGGATCCTTAGAAGCTAAGTAATTGTTCGCAGTTAATTTCTCCAACAGATCTACCAAACAATGACAAAGAGAGCGTTTCCATATTTTTTCTCCGTTTTCATCGCTATACTGTTCAGCAGTATGGTGATGCCGATGAGATCTGGTGCCACCGGGTTGGTCATTGGTTCAGCGCCCAATGTAACCACCAACACCATCACCATCCCTGTTACCAACAAATTTGCGCGTCAGATCCTTGCCCTGCAGGGTTCTATCAACTGGGACAACAGCAAATTAACCTACCAGGTGGCCGGCTCCTCTTTGTTACAACTCAGCGGTATCCAGTTTAACCCATCAGTGGCCGGAAGTACCGGCCGTCTGAGTTTTCTTTGGGTTGATAATGGACTTACTGCTCAAAACTTTCCCGATAATGCCGTACTGTTCACCATCACCTTCAATGTAGTAAGCGGGGCAACCGGTACCGCCAATATTATTTTTTCCAACACGCCTACCCAGTTGCTGGTGTCTGATGCTTCGGGCAATCCCATTAATGATATTGTTTATACCAATGGTGCCGCCACCTTCCCTGGCATCCCATTGGCTCCTGAATTCAGGATTGAATCGGCATCCAATGTGGCCACAAGCACCGTAACGGTTCCGGTTACTGCTAAAAACTTTCTGCAGCTCCTGGCCTGGCAAGGCTCCATCACATGGAACAACACCAAAATCACCTACAATGGAGTGAGTGGCGTCATCACTCAACTCAGCGGCATCAGTTTCAATCCGTCGGTAGCAGCCAGTACGGGGCGTCTCAGTTTCCTTTGGACCGATGCCAATCTGTTGCCACAAACTATTTCAGACAATGCTATTTTATTCAATATCAGTTTTAATGTTGTGGCTGGCGCTAATGGTAGTACCGACGTAGCTTTTGCCAATACCCCAACTTCGCTGCTACTATCAAATGCTTCCGGCATTGCGGTAAACCCGGTCATTTATTCCAAGGGGACCATTTCGTTTCCCGGGGCTACACTTGCACCTGAATTTACGCTGGGATCGGCTTATCATGTAGCTACCAGCACCGTTTTTATCCCGGTTACCTGCAAGAATTTTCAGCAGCTACTTGCCATGCAAGGTTCGGTAAACTGGGATAATACCAAACTAACATTCAACAGTATTAGCAGCCCGGTTTCACAGTTGAGTGGTATGCTATCGAACCCCACCGTTAGCGGCTCCACCGGCAGGCTTAGTTTCCTCTGGACTGATGCCAACCTTGTGCAGCAGGTTATACCTGACAACACGGTACTTTTCAGTATCCTGTTCAATGTTGCGGGCACATCCGGCTATACTGATCTCACATTTTCCAGCAACCCTACTAATCTCCTGGTAAGCAGTGTCAGCACTACAGGGATTAGCAACGTTCTCTATAATATGGGTAAGGTTACGATCGCCCCTGACATATGCAGTAACCTGGGAAATGGCTCTGTCACATCCAGTATTACAGGCGTGGGTTATCAATGGCAGGTGAGCATTAATGATGGCGCTTATACAAATATCAGCGACAATTCCAATTATTCGGGAAGCACTGCCATAACCCTTGGGTTTAATAATGTACCGTCTACCTGGACAGGCAATAAATATCGGTGTGTGGTAAATGGTGTCAACAGTAATAGTTATACCCTACTGTTCAAAAACTACTGGACCGGAACCTTAAGCAATGCCTGGGAGAACGCCGCCAACTGGAGTTGCGGCATCATTCCGGATTCGAATACGGATGTTATTGTAAAAAGTGTAACGCCATTTAAGCTGGTACTTAATTCTAATACTTCTGTAAAAAGTGTCACCGTTACCTCACCCTCATCGTTAACGATTGCCAATGGCATTAACCTGGTTATTACCGGTAAATAGCCTTGATGTAGAAAATTCGAGGTGGGTCCTATATATCCGCCGCTTATGTGATAGTTTTATCGGCATCAGGCAGTCATAGCGCTGTCTTTTTGTTTTAAACCAGGCACCAAATCTTGAACACGCCAAAATAGCTTACACCCGGGGTAGTGCCTTAAAAATACCCCCTTGTTGGTATTGTCCAAAGAAGCCACAGGCGCTAATTTCGATATTGGTAAACGAGCGGTATATGCTACCCAGCATACCCGGCCGTACCACTGGATCGTTAAAAAATCATTTTGTCGATAGCCTGAATTATACATATTTGTAAAACCTCCGTTTATGCACGCCCTGGGCAAAAAACTATAGTCAATGCCTGCATAACCGGATTACCATTAAACACTTAAAACAAAAAAGCAACTATGAAAAGAATTTTCCTACTGTCAGTAGCTATCGCTCTTACCAGCAGCAGTTTGTTTGCCAAAGTATGGCGGATCAACAATAACATCGGTATCACAGCCGACTTTACCATGGCACAGCAAGCCCATGACAATGGCAGTGTACAGCCTGGCGATACCCTGTATTTTGAACATTCATCCTTAACCTATGGAGGTTTGTTGTTAGCTAAATCTTTAAAGCTTATAGGTGCCGGGTATTTTTTATCTGCAAATCCGGGTGTTCAATACACAACTACCGCACCCAGGCTGGATGGTATTACGGTTGTAAATTCTGCTGCAAATTCAGTGATTTCTGTATCCTCAACTAGCATTTTCCTGGACTCTGTCAATAATGTTCGCATCTCAAGGTGCTGGATTGGCGGCGACCTCACGCTATATGGAAGTTCAAATACCACCATTTCAAACTGCTTTATAAACCAAAACATCAGTATCCAGGCGAAAGTTTTTAATAATTCTGTCGTATGTAAGGTGACGGGCTGTGCGGGTACCAGCATATTTAACAATATTATTGCCGCGAATTTGTCCCAGGAACAAATGGCATATGGTGGTATTTGTACACCCAATTGGGTAATGCCGCATTCATCTACCGTGTTCAATAACTCCATTTTCGGTATGGCTAACAATTTTACCGGTTCTTTTTATAATAATACTGCAGTAGGCATAACCTTGTCTGGTGGCTCATCTGCAAGCAATAATATTTTTTACAATACGATAGCTTCAAGTAAAAGGAGGACATATACCACACCTGGAAGCTACGATGAGGTTACGCTCGAACCCGGTAACTCCAACCAGTTTAATTTTACCAGGGAATCCTTGTTTACAAATGTTGTTAGCGCTCAGTATTTAGATACTTCCTGGAAATTAACTCCCGGCTCAGCAGCCATCGGCGCAGGTACCGGTGGTGTAGATTGCGGCGCTACTGGCGGCAATGCTGCTTTTCAATTCGGTATGCCACCAGCAATACCCACGATCTATAAATTGAATGTAGCCCCGGCAGCCAGCGGTAATAGTATCGGCGTAACGATCAGTACAAAAAGCAATAACTAACGGCTCCTCACTATTAAACCAAACTATCATGCGAAAACTATTTTTAATAGTTTCAATGGTGGCGGTTCATTGGGCCGGGGCACAGTCTCCCATAGATCGTATTGAATACTTCTTTAATACAGATCCCGGGATGGGTAATGCCACAGCGGCCAGCTTTTCATCCGCCACCACCGTTGCCGATCTTAATTTTCCGGTGAACACTACCGGATTACAACCGGGCATTAACCGGCTGTACATACGCAGCCGGGCCAGCAATGGCAGGTGGAGCCAAACTGCTACTTCATTATTTTACAGGCTCACCACATTAAACGCACCGGCAAATATTGATCGTATTGAATATTTTTTCAACAGCGATCCGGGATTTGGTGCCGGGATTCCAGTATCATTTGGCCAAAGTACAAACTTAAATAGCCTCGGTTTTACACCCGACATTACCGGCCTGCCGCAAGGCATCAACCGCCTCTATATCCGCAGCAGGGATGCCAATGGCAAGTGGAGCCAGGTAGCCAATAACATGTTCTACAAACTCAATACGTTGCCCGCCGCTTCACAGGTTACTTCCATTGAATATTTTTTTAATGTTGATCCGGGATTTGGGGCTGCAACGCCTGTTCCCTTTTCAGCCGCATCTAACATTAGTGACTTAAGTTTTACCCCTAATACTACGACCTTACAAGACGGCCTTAACCGCCTGTATGTCCGGAGCAAGGATGTCAATGGTAAGTGGAGCCAGGTAGCCAATAACCTGTTCTATAAATTAAGTCCACCGCCTGCCGCCGCAAACATTACCAAGGTTGAATACTTTTTCAACGGCGATCCAGGTTTGGGTTCAGGCACACAGGTAGCCATTGCACCCGGCACCAACCTTGGCGACCTGGGCTTTACACCGGATGTAACAAACCTTAGTGAAGGTTTGAACCGCTTTTATGTTCGAAGCTGCGATGCAAATGGCAAGTGGAGCCAGGTGGCGAACAACCTGTTTTATAAATTATCGCCCAAAGTATCGGTCACACCTATTACCAAAATGGAGTATTTTATCGGTACCGATCCGGGGATTGGTAATGCGGTGCCGCTGGTATTTAATACAGCCGGCAGTATTGCTGATTTTGCTTTCCATGCCAATATTGCGGGACTGTCGGCAGGCCAACATTTTTTACATATCAGGAGCAGGGATTCTTTGGGCAAATGGAGCCTTACCGCTATCGACACTGTTGAGATAAGTGTCCCGGCTGCTCCGCAGGCGATTGTAGTAAATAGCTTATTAATCAATCCAACGAACAATCCATTGGGGGGTGGCAGTGAAGCCGTTGCCGCTGTTTTATGCGCGGGCAAAGATATCCGTCTTGCATTCGATCCAAGCGGCAGTTATAATCCGGGCAATGTTTTTACCATACAACTTAGTAATGAAAACGGTGCCTTCACATCACCCTTTGATATTGGGCAGGTAAATGGTACTAAAGGAGCTGCAACTGTGTGCAGATTGCCCCGCCACCTGGTTCCTGGCAGTAATTATAAAATAAGAGTAGTAAGCGGTACACCGGGAATAACAGGAGATCCAAGCTTCGACGACCTGGTGATCAATGATATTAACCTGGGGGCAGACACCACCATATACCATGCATGCGTTGGCGAGACAAGCAACCTGCTTCCCTTGTATAATACCACCGGTCTCACCGCGCATTGGAGCACGGCTACACCGGCAACTGTACTGCCCGGGGTATATAGCCTGGTAGCCAACGATGCTACGAACTGTCCCGACACAGCCCTTGCTATCATTAAGCTGGAAGTGGCCACCTGGACGGGAACAATTAGCACTAACTGGCATGAGGCGGGTAACTGGAATATTGGTAAAGTACCGACGAACAAAACGCATGTGATCATCAATGGCGGCACACCTAATAATTGCATTATCAGCACTGCCAATGCACAGGCGGCCAGTATCCAGGTACGCAACGGTGCTACAGTGAACACCATCAATAATCGCCTCGCAGAGATAGATGGAAAATGCGCTGCCCTTCCACCCAATTAGGCACATAGTTGTTTTGGGTCAACAGTTCATTTAGAAGTTAGTGACCTGTTGACCTGAAACAAAACCATATTTTCACTCAATCCGGTGAGGTCGCGACATACCGGCCAAAGGTTATCACTAGCATGAAATAAGACCGTAAAAATTCTCAAAACAGCAACCAGTTTTCCTTAATCATTCTTAAACCCAGAAACAACTTATGAAACAAAGATTAATTCTTTTAGCCGCTGGCATTTGCATGGCTATAGGCCTCAGCGCACAGGCCGATACCGAAACAGATGACACAAATGCAAAAAAATCAAAAGACAAAAACAGCTCTGAAAAGCAGCCCCGTAATTTATTCAAAATGAACCTCCCGGGCATTGCATTGAAAACCTATTCATTTCAGTATGAGCGGGTGCTTACCAAACGTATTTCCCTGGCGCTGGGTTATGGCACCATGCCAAAAGGACCCGTGCCTTTAAAAAGCACTTTATTGAAAGCGCTGGCAGATGAAGATCCTGAACTAAAAGAAATACTGGAAAAACTACAGACCTCCAATTATACCATTACACCTGAGTTACGTTTTTACCTCGGCAAAAAAGGTTACGGCCGCGGTTTTTACCTGGCTCCATACTACCGTTATGGGAGCTTTACTGTCAGTGACTTTGTGGTTAACTACGAGAACAATATGGGTGTAAAAAATTCCATCAATTTATCCGGAAAGCTAACGTCAAATACCGGTGGCATTCTAATAGGTGCCCAGGCGTCTCTTGGCAAACATATCGGTCTCGATTTTTGGATCCTGGGAGCTCACTACGGAAAGGCAAAGGGCAATTTTGATGGTGTTTCGAACAAGCCCTTAACAGCCGATGAACAACAAGACCTGCGTGACGAAATAAACAGCCTGGACATTGGTGAATTAAAAGCTACCGTTAATGCAAATGGTGCTACGCTTTTGTATGATAATGGTCCATGGGGAGGCCTTAGGGCAGGGCTATGCCTGGTGTTCAAATTCTAAACCCACATTCATTAAAAGCAGGGTTTTGATGCTTTTTTTGATTCAAAAACGTCATTTCTCTCCTCCCTAATTTGGAATGCCTGTACCGTTGGTACGGGCATTTTCTTTACAATATTGCCCGAATAATAAAGGAACAAGGCTCGTTTACTCAATGGCAATTCCAATTGAAAGCAGGTGGCTGTACATTCATTTTGAAAAGAATCTCCTAATCACATCTGTCAAATTCTAAAAGAAATTGTTTATGAAAACGCTTTACAATGCTGTGTCTAAAAACAACACAACCTTTAAAAAATCAGGCCTGTTACTTCTCCTCATTATTATGATCTCCGGTGTTTCCCAGGCAAATATTCGCCGCGTTGGTTTTTTTGCAGCCCCGGTTGCGGGGGTGGATTATGCCACTTTTGCGGCGGCCTACGGCGCTGCCGCGGCTGGCGATACGATACTGGTGTTCCCGGGTGCAGCAACACTTACCCAAACATTTACCAAAAGGCTTGTTGTTATTGGCCCGGGCAATTGGCTGAACCCTAACAGTACACCAAAGGGAAATGCTGATATGCAGGCATTCGCCGGTGAAACAGCATTAAGCCAGGTAATTTTTAATGCCGGCAGTGAGGGTTCCATCATCATGGGCTTTAATGGCGGTAATTATTATGTAGCCGTAAGCAATATCACCATCCGCCGAAACAGGGAGTTAACGGTTCAGGTGGCCTATCCTTCCATTAACAGCATAACAAACCTGCAATGCCTGGAAAATTACCGGCTTAACTTTACCTCGTATGCAGCCAATGGCAGTACCATCAGCAACCTAAATGTGAGCAATAATTTGATGGAACGTTTTACTACCGCGGCGGGTAATATCTATAGCGGTAACATCAGTAATAATGTTTGGGCTTATGATGGCAGTTTAAGTGCCGCATTAAATGGTGGCGGAACCACCATGACTTCCGCAACAGCTCTGGAACTTGGTGGCGGTGCCTATCTTTTTCAAAACAATATTTTTGCCAGCTACACGAGTGCGACTGTTGGCAGCAGTGCCAACTATTTTGGAATCAACGGAGCCAGCAACAGTGTATTTAATTATAACATGGCATTAAACAGCAATGCGCCACAAACCTGGAATTCGGGTACAGGAAATGTGATCACACCCATTGGAAACGCTTCCACCATTTTTGCAGCATTTCCAGCCATTAGCACTACCAGTGCAGATGCCCGTTACCAGCTGCATGCATCGAGCCCTGCCTTAACGGTGGGGGCAGGTGGCACACCAATTGGTATGTTCGCCGGTACCAGTCCTTATAAACTCAGTACCATTCCATCTATCCCTACTATTTATCAACTGAGTTCACCGCAAGGAAACAATCCTCCCGGCAATACCATCCAGATTAATTTAAGCACCAGGGGAAATAATTAATGGCTATTTAAAGCCATCACTACAAGAATTATTACCAAACTGCTTCGACTTTTCCATTCCGGCATTGCCGGAAATTCCGAATGGCCGGGCTTAAATGAATCAGCATGAAAAACAATTATAATACCATTCAAAAAAAGCCGCCGGGCCGAATGACTATTTGCCTGGTTTGCCTGGCTTTGATATTGTGTGCTGCTAACCTTTGGGCACAACCCAACATTAGCCGGATAGAATATTTTATAGATACCGATCCGGGCTACGGAAACGGAATAACCGTATCTCATCCGGGAACCAATAATATCTCCACTTCCTTTAACATAGACCTTGTACCACTCAACCAGGGGGTACATATAGTGGGGGTACGTAGCCGCGATGTAAACGGCGCCTGGAGCCAGGATGGCAAATGGATATTTTTAAAACCCTTTGCCAGCGGATCGGCCCCTTTGCAACCAAATATTAACCGGGTTGAATACTATGTAGACACGGACCCCGGGTATGGAAATGGCATCAGCCTGGGTGTTAGCCCGGGGCAGGATCTTGCGGGTCTTTCTTTCAATATTGACATTGTACCGCTGAACCCGGGCGTACATATTGTCGGGATACGTAGCCGTGATGCCAACGGAGCATGGAGCCATGATAATAAATATCTTTTTGTGAAGCCCTACAGTTCCGCTGCTACTATCCAGCCCAATATTACCCGGGTGGAATATTATGTAGATACAGACCCGGGACGGGGAAATGGAACCGCATTGCCAATCTCACCCGCCACTGATCTCCCGGGTCTCTCGTTTAATGTGGACCTGGTACCGCTAAACCAGGGTGTACACCTCGTTGGTATACGCAGCCGCGACGCAAATGGTGCCTGGAGTCATGATAACAAGTGGATTTTTCTGAAACCCTTTGCTACCGGTGTAGCCACGCCACAACCGAATATTACCCGGGTAGAATATTATGTTGATACTGATCCGGGATATGGAAACGGCATTAGCCTGGGGGTAACACCGGGTACAGATCTTGCCGGTCTTAGTTTTAATGTTAACCTGTTGCCACTTAACCAGGGCGTACATATTATCGGGGTTCGCAGCCGCGATGCCAATGGTGCATGGAGTCATGACAACAAGTGGATCTTTTTAAAACCTTATGCCAACGGCGTACCCACCCCACAGCCGGATCTTGTACGGATAGAATATTATATTGATAATGATCCGGGCTATGGCAATGGCATTACCGTGCCATTTAGCCAGGGTACCGATATCTCCAATATTTCCTTTACTGCAGACCTTACCATTGTTGGTTTTAACGGATTGCATAAAATGGGCATACGTGCCAAAGATGTCAATGGTGCCTGGTGCCTGGATAATGAGTGGCAATTCACATCCAATGCTGCCCTGCCTGTTACGCTGCTGAATTTTTATGTAGTGGCAGGTGCAGACGAGGTGATAGCTTATTGGAGTACGGCTACCGAAAGCAACAGCAGAAACTTCATCGTGCAACGCAGTACAGACGGTGTCCATTTTGACAATATTGGTTCGGTGGCAGCTGCCGGCAACAGCAATTTCGTTCGCAACTATAGCTTTGATGATGTGCAGGCCATGCAGTATAAAGGCCGCACTTTATTCTACCGTTTACAGCAACTGGATCTTAATAATGATATGAAGCTGAGCCAGATCGTAAAAGTAAGAATAGGTGATAGTAAAAACCGCTTACAGCTATTTACTAACCCGGTTACAAGCCAGGCCAATTTACAATATCAGAGTATAGAAAAAGAGAAAGTGTTTATCCGTGTAACCGATGCACTGGGAAAACTGATGCTATCGAAACAAATAACCGTTGAATCAGGCAGCAACTCTATAAACCTTGCTGTGTCTGCATTTGCGCCGGGGATGTATACGGTGGAACTGCAAAGCAGTAAAGGAAAAGATATGGTAAGAATGATAAAGGAATAGGCCAAAATAACCATTGAACCTAAAATAGGATGCCCGTTATTTTGGGCATCCTATTTATTTTCCACCTTATTTCAGCATGGGTATTTCTATAGCCAGGATCCTGGCATCAGTATCTGCAGAAATGTTGATGGCATCTACTTCTGATATACCTATGGCATCCTTTTTATCAAGTTGCTTATCACCAAATTTTATGCTGCCATCTATTACAAAAAAATACACACCGTTGTCAGCAAATTTTTTATCATAACTAATAGTCGCGCCTGCGTCCAAATCCGTCAGGGCAAATACCGCGTCCTGGTTGATCCACAATCCTCCATCTTTTTCATCAGGACTTACCACGACCTGCCACGTGTTTTTACGACCTGCTTCGGTATAGCTTTTTTGATCGTATCTCGGCTTTATGTTTTGCTGCTTGGGGAAAACCCAAACCTGCAGCAGGTTCAGCGTTTCTGTAGGTGAGGCATTGTATTCGCTATGTCGCACCCCGGTTCCTGCACTCATTATCTGCACGTCGCCTGCGTTAATGATACCATTTCCGCCAGTGCTGTCTTTATGTGCAATGGCACCGCTTAAGGGGATGGTTACGATTTCCATATTATCGTGTGGGTGCGCGGGGAAACCAGCGCCACCTGCTATCAAATCATCATTCAAAACCCGCAAGGCACCATAATGTACTTTTTCAGGGTTGTACCATTGTCCGAAACTGAATGAATGATGGGCATTTAACCATCCAAAATCTGCATGGCCACGCTCTGCAGCCGGGTAAAATATTGCTTTCATAATTGTTCGTTTTAAAATTCAATGTTTAAACATCAAATTAAATGCCAAAGACAAAGTACAAGCAATAAAGAGTGGGATACAAGACTAGAAATTGCCAATTTGGCATCCTTACCAACCAGTTACGCACTAGTCGCTACTTGTACTTGCTACTCGCTTCTCACTACTAACTTCTTCCTAATTCAAACTTGGCTGCTGTGTCATTCCGGCAATCGTGAACAGGTCGGCCACATCCGTTGGGCGGTCGGCGTTCCATTCTACCAAAAAGTTGTTTCGGCCTTCGCCGGTAATAATTGTCATGTATTGCTGCTGGCAGAGCTCCAGCACGCTTAGAAAAAGAAAAATGGCATGTATCCGGTCTTCGCAAATGCCGAATATTTTCTCGAAGCTGAGACTTTTTTCCTGCCTGGCCGTATGGAGCACATAATCCCTGGTGCCTTCCATCGTATGATTGTATTTGAATACTACGTGTTGCGGCTTATGGTTCCGCTCGTGTACCCTTTTCATTACTTTTTCAAAGGCCTTCATCAGTTTAAACATGGTGATGGCCTGTATCTCCGTTCCCTCGCCTGACTCTTCCCCTATAGCCGACAGGTCTGCCTGCAGGTTGCCACGTTTGAACATCAGCATCCTTACAGCTTCCATTTCTGCCAGTTTTGCCGAAGCTTCCTTAAAGCGTTTATATTCCAGTATTTTATCTACCAGCTCCTGTCTCGGGTCTATCTCGTTACCTGCGGCATCTACTTCCTTGCGAGGCAGCAACATTTTGGCTTTGATCCGCATTAAAGTGCTGATGAATAAAATGAACTCGCTGCTCAATTCAATATTCAGGCTCTCCTGCGTATGGATGTATACCAGGAAGTCGTTGGTGATATTAGTAATTGGAATATTGTAAATATCCAGCTCGTCCCTTTCAATAAAAAACAATAACAGGTCAAAGGGACCTTCAAACTGTGGAAGCTTTATTTGATATGCTGTTGTATTCACTTTTTGTTGTTGAAATTTAATAAATCTTTCTCCAGGTTCATTGGGTCAATGGTCAATAAGTCACTGTTTTTATTGAGGATTATCATCAAAAAAGACGCCAATAGCGATGAAAATGACCATTGACCTAATGACTTACTGACCCCTCATTTAGTGGCAAGATAGCCCAAAAACAAAGTCCCCCCGACACCGGGAGGACTTGCAAAAATCTTTGTGGAAAAGATGTTGTTATTAAAGACGCGTGGCAACACCAATACCCAATAAAGAACGGTATTGTGTACGGGCGGCATCTTTATTAGGGCCAAATTGCTTTATGTCGTCGTCGTAAATAACATCAATATTGTACGTAACGTTCAGCCAGTTGTTTACTTTCATAACGATGGCATTGGTCCAGTATACATCTATATTCAAAGGGCTTGGTTGCAGGTAGTTTGAATACAGGTCCAGTCGGGTTTTGAAGCTTACATTCTTGAAAACTTCTTTCTGATAAGCAGCCGATACAAATGCACCAAACTGGAAGTCAACTTCGCGTGTTGGGTCTACACCATAGTCTAATGAAAGCGGTTTTTCTATAGATCCATCAGGCTTTATACCACCCTGGTACTGATAGCTGTATGGCCTATTGGTAAACAATACCCAACGGGCAGCTGCAGGAGACGCAAACAAACTGAAATTGTTATTCGGCTTCCATTCAAAACCCGGAGCAAGCGTAATGTATGCAGGTGCAAACCACCCGGAAATGCGACGTTTAGGTTCAGCCGCGTAGTCATACCCATCAGCAAACTGTGACCGGAAATTTACCAATGCGGCAAAATTGAAATTCTTCTTTATCTGGTAAGAATACTTGGACCGGAATTCTATGAGGTCATTGTTTTTTCTAACGCCTGTTGAAGTAGTGTTGATCAAACCATAGCTCATATCCAGGTTATTGTCCCAGGCATTTTTTCCCCATTTTTTATTGGCAAAAAGGTTCACATAACCATTAATACTCAATGAAAATTTTTCGGCACCTGCTACCCAGTTGGCACTGCTACCCTGGGCCACATTTACAGCTAACAAACCACCTCTCGTCCAGGTTCCTTTTGTTCTGCCATCTTTATTGTCTTTGCTGCTTGTTGCCAGGTCGGCCATTGATTTGTCGGGTTGGGCAATTGCCCCGATGCTGAATGCACCTATTCCAAGTGCCAACAGTACTTTTCTCATATCAGTGTTTGGTATTTGGTTAAGAATCCCGAACCCTTGTTGGGGCTCGGGACAAATATAAAGGTTAAATCTTTTTGGACCTATTTTTTCAAGGCATCTCTGATCTCCATCAACAGGGCATCCGTACTTGATGGGCCGGGTGCAGGTGCAGGCTCTTCGGCTTTTTTGGTCTTGTTGATAGCCTTAATTACCAGGAAAAGTACAAAGGCGATCAGGATGAAGTCGATGATAGCCTGGAGAAAGATGCCGTATGGAAACACTGTATTACCTACAGCAAATGTTAGTTCTGAAACGCCGCCTTTTCCGATAAGAAGGCTGATGACCGGCATGATAATACTGTCGGTAAGCGCCGTTACAATTTTTCCAAAAGCCCCGCCAATAATTACAGCAACTGCTAAATCTACGATGTTGCCTTTCATGGCAAAGTCTTTAAATTCTTTGAACATTCCCATAATGATTTCTTTTTAGGTTGAATAATTTGTCAAGATACCAATTCATCGTAAAGAATTGTTCAAAATGATATTTTCTTTTTAATCGCTTTATTTCCCTGATTTTTGGAGTAGCAATGTCTAAAAAAACCGTTAACTGGATCATCTTTATCATGCTCTGCCTTATATGGGGCAGTTCGTTTGTATTGATGAAAATAGGGCTGTACGATTCTAAAGGGCAAAGCTTACTGAATGCCTACCAGGTAGCGGCTATCCGTATATTATCGGCAGGGGTGGTGCTATTTCCTTTTCTAATAGCCCAGAGAAAAAAAATACCGTACAGGCTTACAGGGTATATCGTGCTTTCCGGGCTCATGGGCAGTTTTATACCTGCATTTTTGTTTTGCATTGCCGAAACAAAAATAGACAGCACACTTGCCGGTACCCTCAATGCGCTCACTCCCATTTTCGTAATATTGGCGGGGCTGGTGATGTATGGCCACAAGGTGGCCCCCAATAAAATCTGGGGCATTATACTCGGTTTTACCGGATCGGTCCTGCTGTTTGTTTCCCAAAAACATGAGGGCCTGGGCGAATTGGGCTATACGGGATTTGCGGTACTGGCCACCATTTTGTATGGCGTTAATGTAAATATGGTGCAGCAAAAACTACAAGGCATACCTTCTACGGTTATCGTTGCCTTTGCTTTTTCAGTGCTTACCATTCCTGCGGCCTTTATACTTTGGTACACCGGCTTTTTTTCGCTGCCATTTGATAATCCTTCTTATCAAAAAGCTACTGCAGCATCCTGCTTCCTGGGTGTATTGGGTACCGCTTTTGCTTCGGTTATTTTTTACGTGCTGATGCGGAGAGGCGGCCTGGTTTTTGCCTCGCTGGTCACCTATGGCATTCCCTTTGTGGCACTGGGTTGGGGCTGGGCCTATGGCGAATCGGTTACTGTTGCAGAAATAATCTGCCTGCTTATCATCCTAAGCGGCGTATATCTGGCCAATCTTGACTTTAAAAAGATCCGGGACAAGGCATGGAGGATGGTGGGGAGGAAAGCAGGGATTAGTGATTAGTTGATTGGTTGACTTGTTCATGGGTTCATCTGTAAAAACCGGTACAAATACTAATCAACGAATCAACCAATGAACTAATTCCTACACCGTCATAATATCCTTTTCCTTAGCGGCAAGGTGCTTGTCTATCAACGCAATTGCTTTATCGGTAGTTGACTGTACATTGTCCTCACCGTCTTTACAAATATCTTCGCTCAATCCATCTTTTTGCATCTTCTTTATTTTCTCTATGCCATCCCGCCTGATATTTCTTACGGCCACTTTTGCGTGCTCTCCTTCACCATTGGCCCTTTTTACAAGTTCTTTCCTGCGCTCTTCGGTTAAAGGTGGCAGAAACATGCGGATAAAGTTGCCATCGTTTTGTGGAGTGATGCCAATATTGGCCTGGAGTATTGCCTTCTCAATAGCTTGTAACATGTTCTTTTCCCATGGCTGTATGCTGAGTGTACGTGCATCCATTACCGATATATTAGCCACCTGGCTTATTGGAACAGGACTGCCATAATACTCTACGTTGATTCCATCCAGCATTGAAGGGGTTGCCTTGCCAGCCCTGACTTTTGTAAGCTCGGCCTCGAGGTGGGTGATAGCCTTTTCCATGGAGGATTCTGTATCCAGCAATACAATGTCGAGATCTTCTGAAGTCATAAATTATTTTTTTTAAGCGGAGGCAAATATAATGACCTCAGTTCAAAACAACATTGAACATCAAAAGCCCACAGACTTTTTATACCATCTATGAAAAAAAGAGAAGATTGAACGCGCAGCTAATTACTCATCACTGCTTACCGATTATTGATCATTTGCCGCCGCCTTGGTTCCAACCGGCATGATCCGGATCTTTTTGGCCTCTTTGGAGGTCTCTTCTTCAACACCCGCAACAGAACGGAGTCGTGCTTTGCCTTTTGCCATAGCAAGAAGGCCAACGGTACCAGAACCCAGTAACAGTATACCACCCAGCAAAAAATGGATATTGATAAAACTACCAAGCCCACCCAGGATAATCATGATAAGGTTGGCAAAAACCAGTGATAACGTAACCATCCGGTGGCTAAGTCCTTTGTCTAACAGGATATGGTGAATATGATTACGGTCGGGTGTAAATGGCGACTTGCCATGTAACATCCTGATACTGAAAACACGGAGCGTATCAAACAAAGGAATAAATAGTACCGCAAAACCTACCGCCGGGGCCGACTGAAAAGCCAGCACAGGAGCCGTCGGGGCAAAGCCAATAAATTTAATGATCAACACCGATACCACCAGGCCCAGGATAAGGGAACCGGTATCACCCATAAATATTTTAGCCGGGGAAAAATTAAAGATCAGGAAAGCCATTAGTGCCCCCATTAAAGCAAATGCCATACAACCATACTCAATATTGCCATTTACAGTAAAATATACACCCAGTGTCATACAAATAAGTGTTCCCAGTGAGCCTGCGAGACCGTCGATACCATCGATCAGGTTAAAGGCATTGGTGACAACAACAATGGTGAAAATTGTTAAGCTATAGGCAATGGGCAAAGAAAGTTCGTAAAGCCCTAAAATGCCATGCATATTCGTAAGTACGATGCCGCCTTTAAAAACAAGTATGCCTGCTGCAAGTAATTGGCCTAAAAACTTTTTTAGCGGGGTGATAATAAGAATATCGTCTTTAACACCCACGAAGAATACAACGAGGCATGCGGCTACAATGTACTGAAAGGAAATCTGCGTACCCTTGAACGGAATGGTAACCAGCAAGGCCATAATAAACCCGGCAAAAATCCCTAATCCCCCCAGTGATGGTATGGGCTTTTTATGAATTTTCCGTTCATCCGGCACATCATACAAGTGTTTCTCTTCGGCGACGCCAATAATTACGGGTATAGCGTAAAACGTAATGCCAAATGCTAGCAAAAGGCTAATGATTAATTCTATCATAAACAGTTTTTTACCGAAAATTCTTCAATGAAAGACAGAGTCGAATTAATATCATAAGCCTTACAGAATTAGGTAAAATTAATTTCGGTTTTTGCGTTTTGGCTTTAAGGAAGCGGCAAAATACAACTTGAAGATGATATCTACAAAATTGTGTTAACTATTCTTTTTTGTTCTGTATCTAAGATACATCCAAACTACTAGATTTGCGGCTAAATAATCAAGTTATGACAAGTCTTCCGGAAACAGCCAGCCAGATAAGAAGAGATATTGTTCGCATGGTACATGCCGTACAAAGCGGCCACCCGGGTGGTTCTTTGGGTTGTACCGATTTTTTTACAGCCCTGTATTTTAAAGTAATGAACCATACACCCGTCCCGTTCGACATGGATGGTAAGGGCCAGGATCTTTTCTTTTTAAGCAATGGCCATATCTCACCGGTATTTTATTCGGCCCTGGCTCGCAGCGGCTATTTTGATGTGGCCGAACTGGCAACATTCCGTAAGCTAAACAGCAGGTTGCAGGGCCACCCGACTACGCATGAACACCTGCCTGGCATCCGGATTGCCAGCGGATCCCTTGGACAGGGGATGAGCGTGGCTATTGGCGCAGCCATCTCAAAAAAATATAATGGGGATGACAGCATCGTTTATAGCCTTCATGGAGATGGCGAACTGGATGAAGGCCAGAACTGGGAAGCCATTATGAGCGCTGCACACCTTAAAGTGGACAACCTGATAGCTACCATCGACTGGAATGGACAACAAATTGACGGCCCTACTGATAAAGTAATGTTCCTCGGCGACCTGGCTGCCAAATTTGAAGTTTTTGGCTGGCAGATCGTTCACCTCGAAAAAGGGAATGATATGGATGAAGTGCTGGCCGCTTTGGCAACCGCTAAATCCATGACGGGCAACGGAAAACCAACGGTTATTTTGATGAAAACTGAGATGGGCGCTGGTGTTGATTTTATGGTTGGAAGCCACGAATGGCATGGAATTGCACCTAACGACGAACAACTGGCAAAAGCATTGGCTCAATTACCCGAAACACTGGGCGATTATTAAGAACGAGTTCTTAGAAAAATAAATAGAAGGCCGTCAATTTTTTTGGCGGCCCTTTTTTTGTTTGACTGCCTGATTTTTTAGAACAGTTTATGAGCAAGTCACGGGCTCTTTAAAGCTCATAAATAGCGGCTTCAAAGGGCTGTAAACTATTTCCCCTGGAAGGTGTGGCGTAATTGCTCAACACCATTTTTGCTTTGCTCAGGTCCACGCTTGTACTTGCCGTTGCAGGTTTGCCTTTAAAATTTAGTAGCACCAACAATTTCTTGCCGTTCAGCTCTCTCGTATAGGCGTAGACATCCGGGTTATCTTTATCCAGCAGGGTGTATTTTCCATAAACAAGTGCAGGGCTTTCTTTTCTCAATTTTGCCATTTCCCGGAAATAGTGAAGGCAACTATTGGGGTCTTTTTCCTGGGCCGATACATTTAACGACTGATAATTGGCATTCAGTTTTAACCAGGGCTTTCCGCTGGTGAAACCCGCGTGATTGCTGCTATCCCACTGCATCGGGGTACGGCCATTATCCCGGCAACTAAATTTTATTTCCTGCATAAATTTGGCCAGGTCGCCACCGATATTTTTTTGATGCTGGTATTCGTTTAGCGTGGCTACATCGTTGTAATCTTCTATTTTTTCAAACCCGGCATTGGTCATGCCCAGTTCATCGCCATAATAGTAATAAGGTGTGCCCCGCATACTCAAAATAAATGTGGTCAGCATTTTAGATGACAGATCTCGGAAGGCCGGGCTGTCGTTCCCGAATCGACTAACCAGTCTTGCCTGGTCGTGATTGGCCAGGTAAATGGATAGCCAGCCCTCTTTGGCAAAAGCGCTATCCCAGCGGCTGAACACCTCTTTAAAATGCAACAAGCTATAACCGTTCCTTTTTGCAATATCCACCGCTTCAAAAGCATAAGCCATTCCCAGTTCCTTCCGTCCTGAGTCTACCAGGTTATGAGCATCTTCAAACGAGTTGCCGGCACCTTCAGCTACACTCATTATATCGTATTTGCTTAAGACCTGCTGGTTCATTTCTTTGAGGTAATCATGCAGGTGTGGACCCATAGCATAATACTGAATAAAGTTCTTTTCGAACCCAGCCGGAAAGGCAGGGAAGCTTGTATCCTTGGCCGCAAACTGGAAGGCATCCAGCCTGAAACCATCAATGCCTTTATCGGCCCAATATTTCATAATATCATACACTTCCTGGCGGAGTTTTGGATTCTCCCAATTTAAGTCGGGCTGCTTTCTTGAAAAATAATGCAGGTAATACGCATTGGTAAGCGAATCATATTTCCAGGCATCATGATTCACATCGAACAAACTGTAGCGATAGGCAGGCTTGCCTCTTTCTGCATTCCACCAATGATAATAATCACGATAAGGACTGGTGCGGCTGCTACGGCTTTGTTTAAACCATTCGTGTTCGTCGCTGCTATGGTTTACCACCAGGTCCATCACCAGTTTAATACCGCGGTCGTGCATGCCTTTTAACAGGGCATCAAAATCCTCCATGGTTCCAAAATCTTTCATGATGTTGCGGTAGTCGCTTACATCATAGCCATTATCGTCGTTAGGCGAACTGTAAATGGGATTGAGCCAAACCGCATCGATGCCCAAACTTTTTATATAATCCAGTTTGGAAATGATACCCTTTAAATCGCCCACACCATCTCCGTCGCTGTCTTTAAAACTGCGTGGATAAATCTGGTATACGATGGCTTCCTTCCACCAGGCGTGGCCGGGTATGGAATCGTTTACAGTCTTGGTTGATTTACCGGCTTTATCTGCACATGAAACGGTAACCACGGCTGCAAACACCAAAAAGAGTAACGGCAGAAAAGAAACATATTTCATACAAGCAACGTTTTTAGGTTTGGTATTCAATCGTGTGAGGGCATACTAGTGCATAGCTGTTCTAAATGTAACAGCATCTTTTTTCGAAAAAGACGGGTTGCTGTCTTTTTCAATTCCGAAAACGGTTGATGTGGAAATAAAACCGGGAAATGAACGGCCTGGCTCACAAATACTTCTGGCGAAATGACCTGAAAGCAAAAAACCATCTCCGAAACGGAAGATGGTCCTTTGAAAAATATACAATGCTTGATTACCTGCTCATACTTGCCAAAAACTCGTAATTGTCTTTGGTTCCTTTCATACGTTTCATCAGTTCGGTCATGGCTTCTTCGGTTTTCATATCGTTTAAGAAAACGCGGAGCAGGTTCATGCGCTGCAGTACGTCGCGATCCAACAGCAGGTCATCCCTGCGGGTACTGGATGCTACCAGGTCAATGGCAGGGAAAATGCGTTTATTGCTCAAACGGCGATCCAGCTGTAATTCCATGTTGCCGGTACCTTTAAATTCTTCAAAGATCACCTCATCCATTTTACTACCGGTATCTATCAATGCAGTGGCTATAATAGTAAGTGATCCGCCAAACTCTACTTTACGGGCTGCACCAAAAAATTGCTTCGGCTTTTGCATGGCATTAGCTTCCACACCGCCGCTCAATACTTTACCGCTGCTTGGAGCTACGGTATTGTGGGCACGTGCCAGGCGGGTAATGGAATCGAGCAGAATCACTACATCATGACCGCACTCTACCAGGCGCTTGGCCTTTTGCAGCGCCATGGTGCTCACTTTTACGTGCTTTTCGGCGGGTTCATCAAAAGTGGAGGCGATTACTTCGGCATTTACACTGCGCTCCATATCGGTTACTTCCTCGGGGCGCTCATCCACCAATACGATCATCAGGTAACACTCGGGGTGGTTGGCAGCAATGGCATTGGCCAAAGCCTTCAGCAACATGGTCTTACCGGTTTTCGGCTGGGCTACGATCAATCCGCGCTGTCCTTTACCGATTGGAGTAAACAGGTCCATGATCCTGGTGCTGTAATTATCGCTGCGATCGAACAAATTTAGTTTTTCGAAAGGGAAAAGCGGCGTCAGGTAATCGAAGGGGATACGGTCGCGTACCTCTTCGCTGGTTTTACCATTGATTGTTTCCACCTTCAACAAGGCAAAATATTTTTCACCTTCTTTTGGAGGGCGTACTGACCCATAAACGGTATCGCCGGTTTTTAATCCAAATAGTTTTATCTGGCTCGGGCTTACATACACATCATCCGGTGACGACAGGTAGTTATAATCTGATGAACGTAGAAAGCCATAACCATCCGGCATCATTTCCAGCACACCTTCGCTAAGGATCATGCCGTCGAAATCAATATTAAAAACAGGCTGCTCCCTTTCACGTTGCGGCCTTGGTAGATCGCGGTAACGCTGTTGGGCGTTAATTTTTTGTTGCTCGGGGGTTTCGGTAGTAGTGGCAGCATTTTCATCGGCCTGTACATTTGGAACCGGGTCGTCGTAGCCTGAAGAAATATTCTGCTGCGGTCCCTGCGGCTGGCTTTCGGAAGCGGTAAATGGTGCGGCTTTGGCCGGGGCTATATTGCCATCACTATCGTTGCTCTCGTCTCTGAATTCTTTTGGTTTGCGGCCCCGTTTGGGAATGGGCTTTTCGATTGCAGCTTCGGCAGGGGCTGCTTCAACCGGAGGAGGTGGTGGAACTGTAACCTGTATGGCAGGAGGAGGAGGAGCTTGTACCGGAGCTGTGTATGCAGGTTCAAAACTGGTTACCTGCTCCGTAATCTTCGGTATTCGTTTGCGGCGAATTTTCTCATCCCCATTGGCCGATGGCTTTGATGCTTTTTCAATAATGGCTTCTTTTTCTACAATCTTATTGACCAATTCCGTTTTGTTTAATTTTTTTGGATTGGGAACCCGTAATTGTTCAGCTATATCAATTAATTCAGGAACGAGCATCTCGTTCAGTTGCATAATGTCGTACATACAAAAATCTTAAAGTTGAAAAACACTTATCTCAGTTGGAAAATAAATAGTGTGAATTATAAATCGGTTGAGCGGAAAAACAGGAGCTGACAAAGCAGATAAATGTATTGAGCGGTCAGCGTTAATCCGATGCAATGTTACAGTAACATTGTAAAAAGGGCAAAAAAATAATTTTTAACAGAAAAGGCCCATACGCTAAAGGCTGAACGCTGAACGCTATACGCCTGATACTGAACACGAAACATGGTGACTGTCACACCGACCGTTTAGCAGGCAGCCATCAGCCCCGGGTCATTAAGCGTCAAGCGTCCTGCGTTAAGCCTTACGCGTTTTGCATTTTTTTCAATTCGCCCTTTGCCCGGGCAAACCACTCCCTGCTGGTAGTGCGTTCCCTTGACGAAAGCTGTTCCTTCTCTTCCAGAATTTGGGTAAATAATTGCACAGCTTCCTGTTGGCGGCCGCTATTCTGCAATAAAAGTCCGTAGTGATACCGGGCCTCAAAAAAAGAAAAACGGCCCCTCATCAATTGGAATTCTTTTTCAGCCTGGTCTGTATAACCGCATTTTTCCAGCGCTATGGCGTACAAAATATGGCTGCGGCTACGGGTGAATTGTGGCAAGTTGTATATCTTTTTAGCCATCGGCAGCACTTCTTCATACCAGCCTTTTTCTGAATAGGCAATCACGAGCTGGTTAAGTACAAATTCGTTCTCAGTAAAAGCACCCGAGAGGCAGGATTCGTACATGGCGATCGCCTTATCCAGCTGACCCGCGCCCATATAGGCATCAGCCAGCATTATTTTGTTATTAAATGAATCTGAAAACCGGAGCCTGTCTTCCAGCTTTTTGACCGTGCTGCCCGAAGCTATTACCGAACCGACACCTTGCTGTACCTGCTGCATTTGCTTTTTTGTAAAAATCTCTGAGAAGAAATAGATGATGCAGCCAATAAAGGGAACAAATACGATGATCCATACCCACTTGTTCTGATTGCCCTTTTTTATGCAGTGAAACACACATATTGCCTGCAGGATGATGGTGATATAATACACATAGCTGTACTCAAAAAACATAAATACGGGTTTTGGGGTATAGGTCCTGGAAAATGCTATTTACTGCGCCGTTCCAAAAAAATCTTTAGAATCCACGTCAGCACAGGATTTTTCCAAAAATAGAGATATCGCTTATGCTGTAAGAAAAAAAATGTGGCTTCCTTTCCATGGCAATTAAGCAGGTTTGGGACGGTTGGTAAAAAATCCATCCCCTTTCTTTATTCCGTATGTTTTGCTACCCTAAAAAATAATACCATGAACAGAGCATATGCTTACCGCTTTATCACCAACTGGCAAATAAAAGCCAGTATTGACGAGGTGTGGGATATTATCCACGAACAGGTAGATTGGCCCAACTGGTGGAAAGGAGTGGTAAAAGTGGAAACAATAAAAGAAGGCGGTACCAACAATATCAGAAAAGTGATGCCGTACACCTGGAAAAGCTTTTTACCCTATACCCTTGCCTTTTATATGGTGTCAGATGAAATAGAAAAGCCCCATATACCGGCCGGCACGGCTTTTGGAGAACTGGACGGTAAAGGCCGCGGGGAAATGTACCAGGATGGTGACCTTACAACACTCAACTATCACTGGCATATTAATACCATAAAACCCTGGATGAATAAACAGGGCTGGCTACTTAAACCAGCCTTTAAAATAGAACCATGATATCGTAATGAAATGGGGTGCTGAAGGGCTGGCCAATAAACTGGGTGCCGAACTGGTGCTGGCAGAAAACCACTTTCTGAAAGCCTGAGTTGGAGTACCTTCAATATAAAACACCCACTATGCAAAAGCTGTATTGTTCTCTTTGCATCATCGCACTCTTCATTGGCTTCAACATTAGTTGCGGGCCTTCCGGCAAACTGGCAAAGTATTACTCCCTGGAAGACAAAGATGTGCTGGAAACCGTTGAAAAACTGAACAAAAGCCCGAACGACGAAGCTTTAAAACAGGCTTTAAGAACGAATTACGACCGGATGCTCCAAACCAAATCGCAGGCTGTGGAGGATATTGCTGTACAAATGGGCCCCGGCGAAAAATACAAACGCATTATTACCGAACTGCAGATCATGCAGCAATTGAGAGACGCGATTATAAAGTCGCCCGCAGCGCTGACCGCCTTACCGGCACCAAAGGATTTTAGCCAGGATATCCAGGATGCAAAGAATGCAGGGGCCAAAGATTATTATGAAATGGGTATCGAATACCTGGCTAACAACACCCGACCGGATGCCCAAAAAGCATACGATGCTTTTACTGAAGCCTATCGCCTGAACGCCACTTATATGGATGTGTCGGACAAAATGCGGCAGGCCCAGGAACTGGCGACCATTAAAGTAGTGGTGAACAGGGTAGATTACTACAACCAGGGCTGGAACTACTGGGGTTTTGAGAACGATTACCTGCAATGGAAAATGGTCAACGATCTGAACGCGGGTTCTTATAACACGGTAAAGTTTTTTACTGCCGAACAGGCCGACAGGCAACGCATACAACCAGATTGTGTAGTGGATCTCCGTTACAGTTCGTTCAATTTTGCGAATATGCGCACCGACCGAAACACCATTAACCGTAGCAAACAGGTGGAAACCGGCCAAACAAAAACAGATCCGCCACAGCCGGTTTATGCAACCGTAACTGCTACCGTATATGTCACCACTCAATACATCAACAACCGCGGTGTGCTGGAATGCAGGATATACGATGTAGCCACCGGCCGAAACCTGCTGTACGACAATTTCCC
Organism: Bacteroidota bacterium; assembly: GCA_040386335.1. GTDB lineage: Bacteria > Bacteroidota > Bacteroidia > Chitinophagales > Chitinophagaceae > JAZKFT01. Next base: position 884 of record JAZKFT010000044.1, on the reverse strand, counting down.
CGGCGACTATTATTGGAGCAACTCCACTGCCACCTACCGGGGCGACCAGCGGGCACTTACTTCTGAAGACTTGCGGATGATCAACAACCGGTATACCCAGCCCCCAAACCGGAATGAGGTGGTGAGGAGAATCATTGATCAGTCTTATTTCAGTTTAATAAGCCGTATCCGGAGTGGTGTTCAGTTTTCTTATTAAAGGCCTTTATCTTGCCGCAAAAAAGATAGATTATACTTTATGCACAGTCATATCATCAATGCTTCCTTACAGATCATTCCCATAGTACAGGACCGGCATCCATACGAATGGGTAGATGAGGCGATTGCCATTATACAACAACAAAATATTAAACATGAAGTGGGTCCGTTTGCCACGGTAGTAGAAGGCAGCTACGACGAGGTAATGCAGGTGATTCATGCAGTAAATAACTACCTGCAAAACCGCGGCTGTAACGAATGGATACTAAACACCCAGATACAAATAAGGAGTAACGGTGATATTACCGCGGATGAGAAAACGGAGAAGTATAGTTAATCGCTTTCGGTAGCACCCAAAAAATTATCGGTATTGCGAGATCGGGTTCTTGCCCGACGTGGCAATCCCCACGAATATGTAGGGATGACTGCATTACATCATTGCCTGCGGACTAAGTCTAGAGATTGCCACGGGCAAGAACCAAAAAGTATCGGTATTGCGAGATCGGGTTCTCCGCTTGGGCGGAGCAGGCATTGCCCGACGTGGCAATCCCCATGAATTTGTAGGGATGGCTGCATTAAATCATCACCTGCTGACTAAGGTTAGAGATTGCCACCGGCAAGAACCAAAAATTATCGGTATTGCGAGATCGGGTTCTTGCCCGACGTGGCAATCCCCATGAATTTGTAGG